>CAYXAL010000005.1:11555-88565 GCA_964463015.1 uncultured Ginsengibacter sp. | reverse complement strand
CATCCAGGAATAAACCTCCAAATCGGGTGTTGGTTTGATAGTTGGCCTTGTAATAACTCACTGTGTCGTTATTAAAGAGCAGACGGGTGCTGTAATCTTTTTCACCAAACAAATAACCTGTATTGAAACCAATACTAAAGTTTTTCAACCGAAGGGCACTTCCTATAAAAGCCTGATTAATGCCTCCATTTCCTTCAAAAAGATGAGAGATACTATCGATGGATGTTCTTTCCGAAGATTGTATTTTATAATTAATTCTTGTAACCGGCTTCAGCCCGAGGGCCAATGTCCACCCTACATGTTTTGCAGCAGCTTTCTTGTTACCATTCAGCAGAGGTATTCCTAAATTCAGATAGCTGATGATCGCGTATTTTGATTTAAAATTCTCAACCGGTTCTTTACTTTTCAGGTTATTGGCTACATATTCAAATCCTAAATCCAGGTTGGTATAAACCAGACTACCATAGGATGCGGGGTTCAATGTGTTTAATGAAGTAGGATCAGACATCGCTGCACCGATACCGCCCAACGCCCTGTTGCTTATGCTACCCTGGGGCAGCAGATTTCCTACTCCATACCTGGAATAAGGAGAATTGATCTGCGATAAAGCAAACACGGGTATTAATAAACACAGAGATAAAACTGCACTATTTCTTATTTTCATAATTGTATTTGCTGATCGCATATAAACCTTTTACTATCAAAGCAGGGTCGGCAAATATCTTATATTTGATATGGGGGGCAAAATCAGCAGAATCACCGCCGGTTAAAAGCACGTTAAAATTCAAAAACTTTTCTTCATACCTTCTGATCATTCCATTCATTTCTTCGGCCATACCCAGCATGACTCCGCTAAGGATATTTGTCCGAGTATCATATCCGATCAGTGGAAAATTCCAATCCGGTTTTACCAATGGTAATAAGGCGGTATGCTGATGCATGCTCTTAAAACGCATTTCCATTCCGGGAGATATCCCTCCGCCAAGGAAGCAATGATATTTATTGATAAAATTATAAGTGATGCAAGACCCCAATGCAATGACCAGGTTGTTTTGATTTGGGAAAAATGTGGAAGCATACGCAGAAATAGCTAAACGATCTGCTCCGATTGTTTCAGGACGGGCAACCGGCGTGCTGAATGGAAGTAATACTCCAGGTCTAAGTATGAGTAAGTCGGAATGTAATCTTAATAGTTCTTCTATCTGCTTGTCATGATCTATTACTGATGAAAGTAAAGTTCTTTTGGGTTTGTATTTGTCCAGCAGTTTCTCAAATGACTCAATACGATTGTCAGAGAGTGCATCTGTGGTGATCAAATTGTCTTCTCTGAAGACGCCATATTTTAACCGGCTATTGCCGAAATCAAAGCATAGGGTAATATCACTCAAAATTTTCAGTAGTTTGTTGAAGCGAAAGTAACTGAATTCTGATTTATTACGTCATTCAAATCCTATTTGAGGTTTCTGAAATGACCATTCATCTTTACTTTTTGTTTCAGGGCTTCTACCTCTGCGAGTACAGGAATGATCTTCGCAAGGTGACGCTTCAGGTATTCCTGCCTGTGAAGCTCGCTCATCAGTTCCAGCAGTTCATATTCCTGTTCAATAGAGAGTCCTGCATGATGCGCCACATCATAACTTTTCAGATGATGATCTTCTTTTTTGAAGTCTTTCTGAATCTTCAGAATTTCATGTAGCAATTTTACAGAAGTAAGTACTTTTTTCATTAGAGTTTCTCTTCCTTCATGATGGTTATCCGGGTAGTTGACGATAGCCCCTCTGTATAATTTCTCAGGTACTTCGTGTATCGTTTCCAAAATTCTGAATACTCTGCTACCCCGTGTTTTTATATCCATTTCGCCGGTATCATACTCTTTTTCAATTTTGGTTATTTCCATCAGCGTACCCAGTTCATTCATCTTATTGTTAATCACTACAGGTATTCCAAAAGGTTTATTTTTCTTGAGGCAGTCTCTTATTAATTGCTGATACCTGGGTTCAAAAATGTGAAGATTCAGTTCTTCTTCCGGAAAAACTACGATGGAAAGGGGGAAGATGGGGATAAAGTTTGTCATAAGGTTTGATGTTTGGAGGCTCTCTTTCAAATATAGTCAAAGACCGGAAACTAATAAACGATTCAGGTATTTATAAATTAAAATTACTTTCTTCGCATAAGTAGGATAAATCCAACTTGCCAGGTATGATAGAATATGGTAAAAATATTGATCTAAAATCGTTGGCGCGTAATATCAGCCTTATCGAAAATAAGTCTGCCGGCTATGAACAGTTGTTGGATTTGCAGGCTGCTAATTCAGCTACTATAATTGGTATTACAGGTCCTCCCGGCTCAGGAAAAAGTACGCTGACAGATGCACTCCTATCTGAAATTATTCAGGATCAGAAAAAGGTTGCTGTACTGTGCGTGGATCCCTCTTCGCCTTTTCATAAAGGAGCTGTCCTGGGCGATCGTATCCGGATGAATGAATGGTATAATACACCCAACGTATTTATTCGCTCATTGGCAAGTCGTGGATCGCTTGGCGGTTTACATCCGTCCATTCTTGAAATTACGGAGTATGTAAGAAATGTGGGATTTGATTATGTAATCATTGAAACGGTAGGTGTGGGCCAAAGTGAGGTGGACATAGCAGCACTGGCAGATGTAACCATTGTGGTATTAACTCCGGAAGGTGGTGACACCATTCAGTCCATGAAATCGGGATTGATGGAGATCGCAGATATTTTTGTGGTTAATAAATGTGACCGTCCTGATGCAGACCAGTTTTATAACAATCTGAAAAAGATGATTGGCCCTGTTTTTAAGAGCCATGAAAAGATGATTCCTGTTTTTCAGACGGTAGCTTCCGAAAGAAAAGGTACAAGCCGCTTGTATTACTATCTTAAGAAGATGAAATCAGGTATCCTGACGATGGATAAAAAGGAATTAATAGCGCAGAAGGCTTATTCGTTGTTTCAGAATATCATTTTAAAAGACGTGGATGAATCAAAATTCAGAAAAGAATTGTTTGACGAACTGGAAAAAGGTAAAATAAATATCTTCCTGTTTGCCAAATCATTCGCTGGGAAGTACAGACAATCAAAAGGTCATTGATATTTTAAACCGGAATAGCCGATTGTAGATTCTGATTTTCTGATAACTTTCTTAATAACCCATGCAATAGTAAATGTGGGAATAAAATCTGCACCTGGGAGTAGTTCTTCCAGAAATGCGAACACTGCACCCTGTCTTCCAAAGCTTTTTCTTCCAAACGTATGATAGAATACGATGGCTGATACCGGTGCCCAGATTATGTCAGTGAATTCTCCCAACAGAAGTATCGAATAGCTAAAATATCCTGCCAAATCCATTGTAACACAAAAGAGCAGTGAAGGCGTTTGTTGTTTCATGTAGATTTCAGCTTTGAAGTTATAATAACCAAAGCTACTTTTTCAACTGTTAACTTTCTGTTTTTTTCTTGTATGCTTTTTCTATTTGCAGTAACTTCGCACCCCTTTTTAAGAAGAGAAGGATTCATCCGAAAAACTTTATATGGAAATAAGGAATATCGCCATTATTGCTCACGTTGACCATGGTAAGACTACCCTGGTTGATAAAATCATTCACAGTACGCATATTTTCCGTGATAACCAGGAGTCTGGTGAACTCATCATGGATAATAATGAACTGGAACGTGAAAGGGGGATTACTATTTTCAGTAAAAACATTTCAGTTACCTACAAGGATGTAAAGATTAACGTAATTGATACCCCGGGCCACAGTGATTTTGGTGGTGAGGTTGAACGTGTATTGAAAATGGCCGACGGTGTGCTCTTGCTTGTAGATGCTTTTGAGGGACCAATGCCGCAGACAAGATTTGTATTACAAAAGGCATTGGAATTGAATCTAAGGCCAATTGTGGTAATCAATAAAGTGGATAAACCCAACTGCCGCCCTGAAGAAGTGCATGATGCGGTGTTTGAACTATTCTTTAATCTGGATGCGACGGAAGAGCAATTGGATTTTCCCACCCTCTATGGAAGCAGTAAACAGGGATGGTTTAATACATCACTCACTCCGGCAGAAAATATTTATCCATTATTAGATGCCATTCTTGAAAAAGTACCTGCACCGGAACAAAAAGAAGGTCCGTTGCAAATGCAGATAACCTCACTTGACTATTCTTCATTCCTGGGCAGGATTGCCATTGGAAAAGTTACACGTGGTATCATTAAGGAAAATCAACCAATTGCATTAATGAAATTGGATGGTACTGTCGAAAAAGGACGTGTTAAGGAATTGTACGTATTTGAAGGATTGGGCAAAAAGAAAGTGGCTGAGGTAAAGGCAGGAGATATTTGTGCTGTGGTAGGGATAGAAGGATTTAATATCGGCGAAACAATTGCTGATGCAGAAAAACCCGAAGCGCTTGCTATCATCAGCGTGGATGAGCCTACCATGAATATGCAGTTCAGCATTAATAATTCACCATTCTTTGGCAAGGATGGTAAGTTTGTCACCAGCAGACACCTGAAAGAAAGATTAGATAAAGAATTGGAAAAAAATCTAGCACTGAGAGTGGAGCCTACAGACAGCGCTGATAGCTTTCTGGTATATGGCAGGGGTATTTTGCATCTGAGTGTATTGGTAGAGACCATGCGTAGGGAAGGTTATGAACTCACAGTAGGACAACCTCAGGTGATAGTCAAAGAAATTAACGGGAAAAAATGTGAACCTTATGAAAACCTCGTGGTAGATGTTCCGTCCGAATACAGTGGTAAAGTGATTGATTTGGTTACACAAAGAAAAGGTGAGTTGCAGGTGATGGAAACGAAAGGAGAAATGCAGCACCTGGAGTTTGAAATTCCTTCAAGAGGATTGATTGGCCTCAGAAGTAACATGCTTACCAGTACAGCTGGTGAAGCAGTGATGGCACATCGTTTTGTAGAATACAAACCATGGAAAGGATTTATTCAGAGCCGAAATAATGGTGTATTGATTTCCAAAAACCAGGAAAGGACGACTGCCTATTCCATTGATAAATTGCAGGACAGGGGTCGGTTTTTTGTAGATCCGGGCGAGGATGTATATATAGGCCAGATTATAGCAGAACACATCAAACCGGGCGACCTGGTTGTAAATGCCACAGAACCAAAGAAACTAACGAATCACCGCGCCAGTGGTGCCGACGATGCTACACGTATTGCTCCAAAAACTTTGATGACATTGGAAGAATGTATGGAATACATTCAGGCCGATGAGTGCATTGAGGTAACACCTAAGCATATACGAATGAGAAAGGTGATACTCAATGAAGATGAAAGAAAGAAAGTACAAAAGATTCAGAAGGCTGAAGTGGATTCTTAATGACTGGTAGTACCTGCTTCTTAGGTAATATTAGTTTCCTCTCCAAAAGTAATTGTCAGATTATTCTACGATTTTGGATAAATTCCGGAGGCCGGTAGCAGTGCATTCACATCCTGCTTCTCACTATCTTTACTGTAAAAGACTTCCAGGTATGAAAGTGAGACTTTTATTTTTACTCAGCATACTTTATTCTGTATCTGTCTATTGTCAACGCGAGATTCATTCATTCAATGATGGTTGGCAATTTCTTCCGGCAGATAGTGTGAAGACGGCAAGCCCCGGTGATTGGCAGGAAATACAACTTCCTCATACGTGGAATCAGGATGCCTATGCTACCAAAGACTACAAAAGAGGAAGGTGCTGGTATAGAAAAGTGTTCCTGATTCCTGAATCCTTGCGGAATAAAGATCTGTATATAAGATTTGATGCTGTAAATTCTTACGCAGAAGTGTACCTCAATGGATCTTTGCTTGCTACTCACAGTGGTGGTTATTCGGCGTTTAATGTGAAACTACCTTCAGGGAAGTTAAATGCGTGGGATACCCTGATGGTTCTGGTGGATAATAGAAATATCAATATTCCACCACTTTCAGGTGACTTCACCATTTTTGGAGGTATTTACAGAAACACCTGGCTGGTGACTCTGGAGAAGGAGCATTTTGACATGGATAATTACGGATCACCTGGAATATTTATTTCTACTCCAAAAGTGAATAGCCGGGATGCCATAATCCATATTAAAGGATCGGTTAATAAAGTGACGGATAAGCCGCTGAAAGTAAAAGTTCAATTATTGGATAACGGAGGAAATATTCTTTCGAAAGAAATTGTACTGCATTCAAGAAATTTTACAATCAATAACCTTAAAATAAACGAGCCACATCTTTGGTCGCCTGATGATCCGCATTTATACAAAGCGAGGTTCACACTTTTAAGGAATGACAGAATTGTAGATACATTAGAAATTCCTTTTGGGCTGAGATGGTTTAGTGCGGACACCAAAAATGGATTTATGCTCAATGGTAAACCTCTCAAGTTGATGGGGACAAACCGGCATCAGGATAAGTATCCTTACGGGATTGCCATACCGGAAAGTGTGAATCGGGAAGATATGCGGCTCATCAAGAACATGGGTGCCAATTTTGTGAGACTGGCCCATTACCAGCAAGATGATGAAGTCTTGAAGGCCTGTGACCGATTAGGATTGATTGTGTGGGAAGAAGTTCCGGTAGTAGATATCATTGGTGACAATGAAACCTTCAGGAGAAATGCTGAAAGTATGTTGACAGAAATGATTCGTCAGCATTACAATCATCCCTCTGTGATGTTCTGGGGGTTTATGAATGAAACCATTAATGGAATTGCCGGTCGAATTGAAAAAGATAAGCAGACTGAATTTTATGGGAAGACCGTATCGTTGGCAAAGCACCTGGAAGATTTATTAAAACGGGAAGATAAGAGCCGTTTGAGCGTCATGGCTTGCGGTGGTACGACCCTGAATAATAAGATTGGACTTAGCGGTATTACAGATGTGTTGGGGTGGAACCTTTATCAGGGCTGGTACACAGGCCAATTGGAGGGCTTTGAAGATTTTGTAGATAAAGAAAATACTGACTTCCCCGGCCGGCCACTTATCATCAGCGAATTTGGTGCAGGTTCAGACCAAAGACTTCATTCTTTGCGTCCTGAAATTTTTGATTTCTCTATAGAGTACCAACAGAAATATCTCGAACACTATTTACCAAAGATATTAAAACGTAAGTTTATTATTGGTGCGGCAGAATGGAATTTCATTGACTTTAATGTGGCTTCCAGACAGGAATCTATGCCACGTACCAATAATAAAGGTCTGGTGTATAACAACAGAACCCCCAAGGATGTTTATTACTATTTTCAGGCTTTTTTGCGAAAGGATACTGCCGTAGTGCGAATTGCTTCACATGACTGGACGCTGAGAAATGCAGTAAGCGACAAGGACAGTTTCCAATATCCGGTCAAAGTGTATAGCAATCAACCCAAGGTACAATTAATTGTCAATGACAGAAAGTTGGAAATAAAAAAAACGGAAAATTACTCGCTCGTCTGGAATGTTTATTTGCAGAAAGGAATAAATAAGATTGAAGCTGTTGTACCGGACAAATCAGCCAAAGATCGTTGCGAAATTTTTCTTTCATTTTCTCCGTTGTCAACAAGTACGCCCCAAATAAGAAATTGGGACCTCGCTATAAACATTGGAAGTAATTGTGAATATTACGATGGTGAAGATGGAAAAATCTGGAATGCAGACAAGCCATACACCACCGGCAGTTGGGGCTATGTGGATGGAGATGTGTTCAGAAAGACTCCCGGAAGAATTGGCACTACCACACAGATTGAAAATACCTGGCAAACCCCATTGTTTCAGACGGCAAGAGAAAATATTACCGGGTACCGGATAGATGCGCCACCCGGATTGTATGAAATAGAACTGGGATTTGCTGACTTGTATAATGCGCCTGCCCGGCAGGTTTACGATTTGGCGAAAACTTCTGAAAACATTCAGGGATTGAATATGTTTAATGTATTTATCAATGACAAATTGAGTCTGGAAAAGTTTTCCCCTTCCCTGGTAAGTAATATTAATTCAGCAGTGACCAGGCGGATAATATTTTTTAATCAGGGGAAGGGTATTTATATCAGATTTCAAAAAATCAGTGGCCATACCTTTCTGAACAGTTTACGGGTGATAAAAAAAGGATGAGCGTTTGTATTAGCGAAACAGGTCATCGCCGATAATTTACCTGTTATCCTACTACATCTCTCTGGTGCAGTACACTGAGCGCTGTAAGCGGGAAAATAATCAGTAACAGTAATGCATATACGCTATCACTCCAGATATATGCGATAAGTGTAATGAAAAGCACGTACATTGGATAGAACAGAAACATTGCACCCACCATGATACTGTCATAATGATCCAGTGCTCTTTTCCGGATAATCAAGTGTACACTGTAGTAGAACGGGGAATTCAGAAGATATCCTATCGTGGCAGGGATTGCCAGGAGAATCTTCATAAAGACAGAAGAGTTTACTTCAAAAATCTTTTTCCTTTTTTGTTGATCACCACCGGGTATTTCATACACCAACCCTTCTAATTCTTCTTTCAGAATCTGATTGAATGTGTTTAACCCTTTTCCCGACTGGTAACCGTTCATATCTTCTTTTGATATCGTCTTTCCGAAATGGATATGAATTGCTTTTCCGAAGTGTCGAAAACTGCTGTAATTTATTCCTACTGGTAATACCTTCAGATCTATTCCGGAATCCCATGCCTGAAGCGATATTCGTGCAGTGCCTTTTTTTAATGGGCGCAGATGCCATTCGTTGATACACCGGCCTTCACTGAAGATCAAAACAATTTTGTGATCCTTCAGCAGTTTCTGAACTTTTTCGAATGTGTCATAGTTGTTCTCCAGATTTTCTACGCCTTCCGTAATGCGATAAACGGGAAGAATGTTTAATGAGTGAAGAAGTTTGTTCACAAATCCCGAGACAAACGCATCGCCTCTGGCCAATGAGTAAACGGGGTAATGAAAAACAGAAGCCATAATGATTGCATCAAGAAAACTATTGGGATGATTGGCTGCAAGAACCAGTGGCCCTTTCATTTTCAGAAAAGTTTTTTGATTTATCTTAATATTTCTGCAGTAAAAGTGAAGCGCAAGTCTGGCTGGTAAAATGAGAATTTTGTATAACAATGTTCCTGACGTTTAACGAAGTGAAACAGAATTGGAAACGATTGAACTCTCCATAAAAATCAGATTATTCCTTAAGCAGAATGAAAGAAACCCGGATTAATTCAATTGAGGATCTAACGGATAATTGATCAACATCTCATAATTGCCCCCAATCTTTCTCAAAGCGTCTTTCCAGACTTCCCCGGGGTTGCTTTCAAATATCAACTTTCGGGTAGCCAGGGTGGTGATCCAGCTATCTTCCTTGAGCTCGCCATCCAATTGTCCGGCAGACCATCCACTGTATCCCACAAAAAATCTGATTTTATCTGTACTCAGTTCGTTGTTTTTCATTTGAATTTTCAGGCTTTCAAAATTACCTCCCCAGAATATTCCATCCATTATTTCTTCCCCTCCGGTAATAAGTTCGGGATACTGATGGATAAAATGAAGGGAATCCTGCTGTACCGGTCCGCCAATATAGACCGGAACCTGCCCATCGGGAAAGTCAGGGACGATCTCATGAAGCAATAAGGGTAATTTTTTACTCAATACAAAGCCGAAGGAACCATCCTCATCATGATTGCAGATCAATACTACAGTTCGGAGGAAATTCGGATCCTTCAAAAATGGATTTGCTATTAATAAAGTTCCTTTTTCAGGGGCTGCCATACCATCAAAATTATTACTTTCGAAAATATTGAAATCCAAAACTGTACCTTTCTCTGACAAAACGCAAGGCTAAGTTAAAAAAGTGTATTAACAGATGAATCATAAGTTTATAGATGTTTCTGAAGCTAAATTTGCAGCCCGATGAAGAAAATTTTCCCGATTATTACTGTACTCGTCGTTCTCTCCTTATTGGGAATTATTTTCTTTCAACTCATCTGGACCTACCAGGCCTACCGCGATAAACAGATTAAATTTAAAGAGTCGATTGACATGGTGGCTATTTCGGTAGCTCAGGATTTGTCTGAAGAACATGCACGCAAATCACCTTTTGAGGGGAGAAAAAATACTGATTTGTTGTTCCCTCTCAATGTTTTTTCAAATAGTATCGCGAGCCAGTTTTCTGTAGAGGATGTACGCAAAAGAATAGAAAAGACTTTTAAGAAATACGGGATCAATCATCTTCATTTTGAATTTGCCATCAGCTCATCTTCCATGATCAGTGATGAATTGCAATCCAAAGGGTTTTATGAAAGTTATGTTGATACAGCACATAATTCCAATCTTGTTATTCCGTTGACTGCGCCATCCGGAAGTTATACTGAAGGACTGATGCCTGAAGAGTTTCTCATCCTGGTAACGCCCAATGAGAATGTGGACAAACTCGTATGGAAGCAAATGATATGGATGGTGCTTGGCTCTGTTTTGTTTATCATTATCATATTTACCGCATTTTTTATCACGATACGCGCCCTGCTCAATCAAAAGAAACTCAGTGAAATCAAGTCTGATTTTATCAATAATATGACACATGAATTCAAAACTCCTCTGGCTACCATTTCGCTGGCTGTGGATGCTTTGAAGAATGAGAAAGTAATGGCCGATAAGCAAAAGGTGGAATATTTTTCCGGAATCATCAAGGATGAAAATAAACGGATGAATAAACAAGTGGAGAGTATCCTTCATGCAGCATTACTCGATAAGGAAGACATGCAACTCACACTGAAGCCGGCACATGCACACGAAATGATACAAACCGCTTTGAATAATATTGAATTGCCGCTAAAGGAAAAAAACGGTAAACTTATTGTTTCATTAAATGCCTCCAACGATTGTATCCTGGCTGATGAAGTGAACTTTACCAACATTATCAACAACCTGCTGGATAACGCTGTAAAATATTCCAGCGAACTTCCGGTGATAAAAGTCACTACATCCAATTTTAATAGCCACCTGCGGATAAAGATCGAAGACAATGGGATAGGAATGAGTAAGGAAACTGTACAGCGCATCTTTGAAAAATTTTATCGTGCACATACCGGCAATATTCATAATGTAAAGGGTTTTGGATTGGGATTGAGTTATGTCAAATCCATTGTGGACGCCCATCACGGAAAAATCAAGGTGTTGAGTACTTTGGGTAAAGGCAGTAGTTTTATTCTCGAGTTTAAGAGCGAGAAGAAAAAAGCAATCGTATAATTCACACAATCTGTTCGTTATTCACATTGTTGTTGTGTTATCCACAACGTTTTCTACATTTAATTCACAGATAATTCTTGGTCGATCTGTCACAACGCTGGTGCTATATTGCATTCCATGGCTTTTGGAAGCTGTGGAAAAAATCTTTTTTGTAAAAAATGGTCTGTAAGTGGTAAAAAGTGTTATTTTGTGGCAAATATTGTTTTAAACAGGCGCAAAATACTCTCATGAGCGGATTTATCGGTGAATATGAAGCAAAATTGGATGCCAAGGGGCGGTTTTTGTTGCCGGCAGGTTTTAAGAAACAAATGCCGGAGGGGGCTGTGCCTTTTGTTCTTAACAGGGGTTTTGAAAAATGTCTGAGTCTTTACACTGCTGAAAGTTGGAATCCCATATTTAAAAAGTTAAGTCAGCTCAATGATTTTGACCCCAAGGTGAGAGAGTTTAAGCGGTATTTTCTGAATGGGGCTACCCCGGTAGAACCTGACACAGCCGGACGGCTGCTATTGCCAAAAAACCTGATGGAATATGCCGGGCTGGATAAAGACATCGTGTTGGTATCTGCAATAGATAAAATTGAGATTTGGGATAAGACGAAATACAAGCAGTTCTTTGATAATTTTTCACCGGAATCATTCAGTGACCTTGCGAAAGAGGTCATGGCAGGCAAAAATGTCTCTGAATAATGGAAGTGCCGGGCGAATATCACATCCCTGTTTTGCTTGAAGAAGTGATAGAGGGTTTGCAGATACATCCTACAGGAACCATTGTAGATGCAACATTTGGTGGTGGTGGACATTCAAAAGAAATCTTAAAGAGGTTGGGAGCGAATGGAAGGCTCATCGCTTTTGATCAGGACAAAGATGCTGCTGCCAATCTTCCCGATGATCCGAGGGTTTTGTTCGTGCCCCATAATTTCAGACACCTGAACAGATTTCTGAGACTTCATGACATCGTATCTGTGGACGGAATTCTGGCAGATCTTGGCGTGAGTAGTTTTCAGATAGATACTGCTGAAAGAGGTTTCAGTACAAGGTTTGATGGCATGTTGAATATGCGAATGGATCAGGCTTCTGATTACACAGCAGCCGATGTGCTGAACACAATGTCGCAGGATGATTTACACTTAATGTTTCAGAATTATGGCGAGGTAACCAATTCGAAAACACTTGCATCTGCAATCATACTCTCCAGGCAAAGCAAACCATTTCAGACATTAAATGATTTGAATCGAGTACTGCAGCCTCTGGCCAAAGGTAACCCCCAAAGATATTTTGCTCAGGTGTACCAGGCTATCCGGATTCAGGTTAATGATGAACTGAATGCTTTGGAGGATTTACTGAATCAAGCCACTGCTGTCTTGAAGCCGGGCGGGCGAATTGCGATCATTACGTTTCATTCTTTGGAAGATCGCATGGTGAAAAATTTTTTCAGGTTTGGGAATGTAAAAGGGAAGAAGGTTACGGATGTTTTTGGGAGAAGTGAAGCTCTGAAATTAAAGTCTGTATCCAAAAAACCTGTTGTGGCTTCCGAAAAGGAATTGAAGTTTAATCCCCGTTCGAGAAGTGCCAAGTTGAGAGTGGCAGAGAAGAGGTAGGCCCTTGTTTGGAGTTTTCAAAAGAGGATAGGTAAACAAACGGTAAAATAAAAATCAGGAATACAAGGATATAAATGGAGAAGGCATCTGAAAATATAGAGACTGCTGCTGACCAGAAGGTAAAAAAAAGAAGGCTGAAAGTAAAGTATAATAAGTGGCTTGTAAAGAACATTCCATTTTACTTCTTTGCCGGGGGGCTGGCTATTTTTTATATAGCCAACGGGCACTATGCAGATAAGTTGGTCAGGAAAATCAGTGCTACGGAAAAACATTTGAAAGAAATGGAGTTTGAATATAAGACTGTAAAGCGGGATGTGATTTTCAGAAGTAAAGAAAGTGAATTGGCAAAAGCTGTAGCACCATTGGGATTGCAGGTATTGACTGCTCCTCCTGTTTTATTAAAAGATACTGTATCAAAATAGAAAATGGATATTAAGAAAGATATATTATGGCGGGTGCACTTGTGCTTTCTGGGTATCATTGTACTTGGAGTAGTGGTGATTGGCCGTGCTTTCTATATCCAGCGGATACAGGGCGACTATTGGAAATCATTAGCCAATAAGCAGCACCTGAAGTACATTAAGACCGATGCGGAGAGAGGCACCATCTTCAGCGAAGATGGAAATATGCTGAGCACATCCATCCCTGTTTTTGATATTTATATTGACTTTGGCGCTGATGGGCTTAGGGAAAAAGAAGGTAAACGCTTCTACAAACATGTCGATTCATTAAGCTACCGGTTGTCGCACCTGTTTGGCGATGCATCAAAAGCAGAATACAGAAAAAGACTCATAGATGGATACCGCAAGAAGTTGCGGTACTTCCCACTTAAGAAAAAAGTAACCTTTGAAGAATATACGGAGTTGCGCGATTTCCCTCTGGTAAGACAAGGCCGCAATAAAAGTGGCTTTATAATAGAGGTAAGAGATAACCGGGTAAATCCGTATGTACTTCTTGCTAACCGTACAATCGGGTTGTCTCGTGGAGATACGAGTAAGAATGTGGGTCTGGAACGATCCTATGATAGTGTTCTCAAGGGTGAAACCGGTCAGCGGCTTGTCCGCTATATCGCAGGTGCTTATATTCCGGTAGATGGTGCAGAGATAGATCCTGAAAATGGTAAAGACATTGTAACTACCATTGATACCTATATTCAGGATGTAGCTGAGAATGCCCTGATGAAGATGATGCAGGAAAATAACAGTCTGCATGGTACCTGCATTGTAATGGAAGTAAAAACCGGGAAAATTAAGGCCATTGCAAACCTTGGCAGAATGCCTGACGGACAATACTGGGAAGATTATAATTATGGTTTGGGAAGAAGAACAGAGCCCGGCTCTATTTTCAAACTGAATACACTCATTTCCCTGCTGGAAGATAAATATGTAGATACGGGTTCGATTGTTGATTGTGAAGGCGGTTCTAAAAACTTTTATGGACTCACCATCCGCGATTCACACAGGGGTACCGGGCGAGTGACCGTTAAAGAAGCCTTTGCTATGTCGAGCAATGTGGCTTTTGCAAAACTTGCCGACGAATATTATCACAATCAACCTCAGAAATTTATTGATCATTTAAAACACTTCAGGTTAAATCGCAGGTCAGGAATCGATATTGTTGGTACAGCCAGTCCTTATATTAAAGAACCTTCCAGCAAGTATTGGACAAAAACTACCATACCATTCATGGCACATGGTTATGAAGAACTGGTGACACCATTACAAATGCTGATGGTGTACAATGCGATTGCCAATAATGGTAAAATGATGAAGCCTTATCTGGTAAATTCTATCAGCGAAATGGGCAATGTAATTCAGGAATTTAAGCCCGAAGTTCTGGTAGATCAGATCTGCAGTAAGGAAACACTGGGTAAAGTCAAAGCATGCCTGTTGGATGTGGTAGAGAGTAAGCATGGTACAGCAAGAGCATTGAAAAGCCCATATTATTTGTTTGGTGGTAAAACAGGTACGGCAGTTACAGCCCTTGACAACAAAGGGTACAACAAGAGCAACAAGATTTATCAGTCTGCTTTTATGGGATTTTTTCCCTTTGATAATCCGGAATATTCTATTGCCGTAGTTATTCAGAATGGCCACGATTCAAAGTTGGCTTATGGTGGTGTAGTCGCAGGTCCTGTATTTAAAGAGGTGGCAGACAGGTTATATACTTCAAGAATGGCGACTGTGCCCGTGCAACATCTGGATGCCACTCGGGATAGTTCATTTTATGAATTTGCCGGAAGTGCCACTGATCTCAATAACATATTTACAACATTGCATTATCATGCTCCGGTGGTTGACAACAAGCAAAAATGGGCTGTGGCTTATCTGAAGAATGGCGCAGCCCATACTCTTGATCGTCCGGTAGCCACTGAAAAGAATCAGGTTCCGGATGTGATTGGAATGGGGCTTAAAGATGCATTGTACGTGTTGGAAAATAAAGGTCTGAAAGTAAGTATAAAGGGTAGTGGTAAGGTTGCCAAACAATCGTTGGCGCAAAACTCATTGTTTACTAAAGGTGAAAAAATTACACTTGAATTGAACTGATGAAGATTTTAAAGGAAATATTGACCGATGTGCATGTGCTTGAATTGAAAGGACCTGATGATATCTCTGTCAGAGACGTTCAGATTGATTCGAGAAAAGCTGGTGAGTTTTCCTGTTTTATTGCAGTAAAAGGCACAGTGACAGATGGCCATCAGTACATAGATGTAGCAATACAGAATGGGGCATCGGTTGTTGTTTGTGAAGCAATGCCTGAGAAAGCATATTCCAGTGTAACTTTTGTGTTGGTAGAAAATTCTGCAAGAGCATCAGCATACATTGCTCATAATTTCTTTGGAAGAGTTACCACCAAAATTAAACTGGTGGGAGTCACCGGCACAAATGGTAAGACAACGGTAGCGACTTTGTTGTTCAGGTTGTTCTCTTCAATGGGTGATTATTGTGGTTTGATCAGCACTGTGCAAAATCAGATTGGTGATACCGTACTTCCGAGCACACATACCACACCAGACGCCGTGACATTGAATCAACTGATTGCAGAGATGTATCAGAAAGGCTGTGGCTACATTTTTATGGAAGTTAGCTCTCATGCTATTCATCAGCACCGGGTAGATGGTTTACAATTTGCCGGAGGGATTTTTACAAATATCACCCACGATCATTTAGACTATCACAAAACGTTTGATGAATATATCCGTGTCAAAAAATCTTTTTTTGACTCACTGCCTTCATCTGCTTTTGCGGTTTCAAACGCCGATGACCGGAGAGGGTTGGTTATGCTTCAGAATACGCATGCAAAAAAATATGTGTACAGCCTCAAGGGAATAGCCGATTTTAAAGGCAGGATTCTGGACAATTCATTGATGGGCCTTCACATGATGATCAATGACATTGATGTTCATTTCAAACTGATTGGCGGATTTAACGCCTATAATCTTCTTGCTGTTTTCGGTGCAGCTATCTGCCTGGGCCGTGAAAAGAATGAGATACTTCTGAAGCTCAGCAATATAAAGGGCGCAGAAGGTAGATTTGACTATTATGTATCTGCTCACGATAAGGTAATCGGAATAGTGGACTATGCACATACTCCCGATGCCCTTTTGAATGTACTCGCTACAATCAAAAACCTGAAAGGCGGCGATAGCAAAGTCATTACGATAGTTGGATGTGGTGGCAACAGAGATAAAACAAAAAGACCGGAAATGGCTGTTGTAGCCTGTGAGTACAGTGATAAAGTCATTTTCACTTCAGACAATCCGAGGTTTGAAGAGCCCGACGATATTATTAAGGATATGGAAGCGGGAGTTCCGGTTTCAGCACGAAAAAAATATGTGTCCATTTCTTCCAGAAAGGATGCAATCAAGACAGGAGTGGCACTTGCCAATACCGGTGATATTCTCCTGGTTGCGGGTAAGGGACACGAAAAATATCAGGAAGTGAAAGGCGTAAAACACGATTTTGACGACAGGAAAGTATTGGAAGAAATGTTTCAACTATTAAATAAATAGATAGCAATGCTGTATCATCTCTTCGAATGGTTTGCAAAAAACGGAATAAAGTTTCCGGGGAGTGGTTTGTTCCACTTCACAACCTTTCGTGTGTTGGTAGCAGTTATATTGTCTTTGCTTATTACCACGATCTATGGAAAGCGCCTGATCCGGCTTTTGAAAAAGAATCAGATCGGGGAATCTGTCCGTGAGTTGGGGCTTGCCGGCGAAAAAATGAAGAGTGGTACACCTACCATGGGTGGAATCATCATCCTCCTGGGAATTCTTGTACCTACTTTGTTATTAGCTAATCTGAACAAAGTGTACATACGGTTGATGATCTTATGTACAGTATGGCTGGGCATTATTGGTTTTATCGACGACTATCTAAAGATCAGAGCCAGGAGGCTTGCCAAGGCAAAGGGCAATGAATACAAAAAATCAAATGCAGATGGACTGGCGGGAAAGTTTAAAATTTTTGGACAGGTAATGTTGGGAGTTATTATTGGCGCTACACTTTATTTTAATCCCAGTGTGGTAGTGAAGAGGGAAATTATCGGCAGTAAGGATACAGTCAATTATGTACCTGCAAGAGGTGAGCACATGATGGGCGAAGATACCGTAGTGAGCAATGGTGTAATGCACCGGTTTGTCACTGTAAAAACTCCGATTACAACCATACCGTTTGTAAAAAATCACGAATTTAATTATGCGAAACTACTTCCGGCCCAATGGGAGGATTATACCTATATCCTGTATATCCTGATAGTGATTTTTATAGTGACAGCGGTAAGCAATGGCGCAAATATCACGGATGGACTGGATGGACTGGCTACAGGAGTCAGTGCAGTCATCGGCATAGGCTTGGGTGTGTTTGTATTTGTAAGCGGCAATATTGTTTTAGCCGATTATCTCAATATTATGTACATACCCAATCTGGGTGAGTTGTCCATTTTTGTCGCTGCATTTGTGGGAGCATGTGTAGGCTTCCTTTGGTACAATGCATATCCTGCACAGGTATTCATGGGCGACACAGGCAGTCTGGCATTGGGAGGCATCATTGCTTCACTCGCCTTTATTGTAAGAAAAGAATTGTTGATTCCGATAATATGTTTTGTGTTTTTGATAGAAAACCTGAGTGTGATGATTCAGGTAGCCTACTTTAAGTACACGAAAAGAAAGTATGGAGAGGGGAGAAGGATTTTTCTGATGAGTCCATTGCATCATCATTACCAGAAGCTGGGTTATCATGAGAGTAAGATTGCTGTGCGCTTTTGGATTGTAGCAATTTTTTCAATTGCAGCGGCAGTGGTTACATTGAAATTGAGGTGACAAGAGAAGAGTGGTTTTGTAAGATTGAAAAGATAGTTGATTTCCGATATCCTTTGAAAAGATGAGTCCTGACCCATTAAGTTCATACCGTTGAAAAACCATTTTTAATTGTAATCCCAATTAAAGAACGGAATGACAAACAAGGTGGTAATACTTGGAGCCGGCGAAAGCGGCATAGGCGCAGCCTTATTGGCAAAGCAGCGGGGGTATCCTGTATTTGTCAGTGAAGGAGCCGTGCTTGGTGAAATGGCCAGAAATGAGTTGGTGGTGAATGAAATTTCTTTTGAGGAAGGCGGGCATTCGGAAAAAAATATTCTCGATGCTTTTATTGTGGTAAAGAGTCCCGGCATCTCAGAAAAATCATCCATAGTCCAAAAGGTAAGATCAAAAGGAATTCCGGTGATCAGCGAAATTGAATTTGCCTTCAGGCATAAAGAAGACAGTAAGGTCATTGCAATCACAGGAAGTAACGGAAAAACAACAACTACGGCTATGACTTACAGAATTCTTGAAAGTGCAGGATTTGATGTAGCGGTAGTGGGAAATATAGGTTATTCTTTTGCAAGACAAATCGCCATCAATCCCAAAAAGTATTATGTGGCAGAAGTTAGTTCTTTTCAATTGGACGACATAGATACGTTCAGGCCGGATGTTTCTGTAATTACCAACATCTCTGAAGACCATCTTGACAGGTACGAATACAAATTCGAAAATTATATCAAAGCCAAGTTTAACATCATTAAGAATCAAACATCTGAAGATGTATTTATTTATAATGATGACGACGAGGTGACAAAACAATACTTAACCCATTTTATCAATCAAGTAAAAGCCTTACCAATTAGTATGAGAAAAAAATCTCCGTTAGGCGCATACATCAGTGAGCATGAAATGCACATACGATTCAAGGATGAAGAAATAAGAATGAGTGTTGATGATTTCGCACTCAAAGGAAAACACAATGCCTACAATTCGATGGCGGCCTCAATGTCAGCGGTTGCCGTCGGTGTAAAGAAAGAAAGTATTCGTACAGCTTTATCCACTATGGAAAGCCTCGAGCACAGGATGCAATTTATTGCCACCATTGGCGGTATTGACTTTATCAATGACAGCAAGGCAACCAATGTGAACAGTACATGGTATGCTCTTGAGAGTATGGAAAAGCCGGTGGTGCTGATCCTGGGAGGGGTGGATAAGGGGAATGATTACAGAATATTGAATGACCTGGTAAAAGAAAAAGTTCATGCCATTGTTTGCCTTGGTACAGACAATGAAAAGATTCATGAAAGTTTCAGAGGCATTGTGAATACCATCATCGATACGGCGGGCGCGGAAGAAGCTGCTCTGACGGCTTACCGCATTGCCAGGAAGGGTGATGTGGTATTGCTTTCTCCTGCGTGTGCAAGTTTTGATCTTTTTAAGAATTATGAAGACAGGGGGCATCAATTTATTAATGCCGTAAAAAATTTATAAAAGCACTGATTCATGGATACTGCTGAAATCAATACGACAAGTAGCCTGAACAAGGTAGAATCTGCTGCAGGCAAACTCTGGCGGCAAACCAGAGGTGACAAGGTTATCTGGGCAATCGTGATCTTGTTGACAATGGTCAGTATCATGGTTGTCTATAGCAGCATTGGTTCACTTGCCTATAAAATGAACAAAAGTACTGAGAGCTATTTGTTCAGGCAGATTGGCTACATACTGCTTGGAGTAATCATTATATATTTTGCACATCGCGTAAATTATACGTTCTACAGCAGAATCTCTACCATTCTGTTCATCTTGTGTATTCCATTATTGATTTACACTTTGAAATATGGCAGCAACATTAATGACGCAAGCAGATGGATTAAACTCCCTGTGATTAATTTGACTTTTCAGACATCCGATCTTGCCAAACTTTCTTTGTTCATTTATCTGAGCCGGGTGTTGAGCAAGCGACAGAATATTATCAAAGATTTTAAGAAGGGATTTCTACCATTAATTATTCCGGTGATGATTATCTGTGCGTTGATTGCCCCTGCAAATCTTTCTACGGCGGCACTGATTGGTGGTATTGGTTTATTGCTGATGTTTATAGGCCGGGTAAGTATTCGTCATCTGTTGTATGTAATCGGTGCTGCATTGATACCGGTAATCATTTTGCTTTCCCTGGCATCACATTATTATGATACAAAGACGAATACTTCCAAAGACTTGCCGGCTGTACTTTCCGCAGGAAGGATTCCGACATGGATCAAACGTGTGCAGAATTTTATGTATTCAGATGGTGGTGAAGGTTCTTATCAGGTACAACAGGCTAAAATAGCCATTGCTACAGGAGGAATTTTTGGAAAGGGACCGGGGAAAAGCGAGCAACGCAATTTTCTTCCTCACCCTTATAGCGATTTTATCTATGCAATTATTATTGAAGAGTATGGTTTGGCAGGGGGTGTGATTATTTTATTGATTTATCTCTTGTTTCTGTATCGAAGCATTCGCATATTTCAGCGATGCCCCTACGCTTTCGGCGCTTTTTTGGCAGTAGCATTAAGTTTTACACTTGTGATACAGGCTATGGTTAATATGGCTGTAAATGTCAATCTGTTTCCAACCACAGGAGTCACATTGCCATTGGTGAGCATGGGTGGAAGTAGTTTATTATTTACGTGCGCGGCAGTGGGAATTATTTTAAGTGTGGCACGGAACGTAGAAAAGATGGAAGGTAAATCTACCGGGTTGGAAGTTGCTGCCGCAAATTCCAGTGAAGAAAATATAAATGATTTGAAAGACTCAGAATCATAAAATGCACAATTTTAACCAACATAAAAAAATTATTGTAGCGGGCGGAGGCACGGGTGGACACATATTCCCCGGTATCGCCATTGCTACGGCTTTGCAAAGGTTGGATAAGAGCGTGGAAATTTTATTTGTCGGAGCCAGGGGGAAGATGGAAATGCAGAAAATTCCTGAAGCAGGATTCAGTATTCAGGGAATTGAAATTGCAGGATACAATCGCAGTTCGATTTTCAAAAACCTTGCACTTCCCTTTAAATTAATAAAGAGCTTTTTTCAGGTGAGAAAAATTTTGAAAAATTTCAAACCGGATGCGGTAATAGGTGTAGGAGGATATTCAAGTTTTCCGGTTTTGAGAATTGCCCAGTTTCGTCATATTCCCACTTATATTCATGAGAGCAATTCTTTGCCTGGTAAATCAAACCTGATCCTGGGCAGGAAGGCCAGAAAAGTTTTTGTAGCCACGATGGGAATGGAAAAATATTTTCCGAAGAGCAATCTGGTAGTCTCAGGAAATCCAATCAGAAAGTCACTGGCAGTGAAAAAAGATAGAGAAGAATCATTGAGATTCTTTGGTATGGATCCATCTCTAAAAACTGTGCTCGCCCTGGGTGGAAGTTTGGGTGCAAAAAGTATAAATGATACGTTGATGGATCATGCAGAGGTATTTGGTGAAAATGAACTGCAACTAATCTGGCAGACAGGAAAGAATTTTTCACCCGATTTGCCGAGGCTGGAAAAGGAAAGGAAATATATCGTTTCCAGTGCATTTATCCGGGATATGGAAATGGCTTATGGGGCCGCAGACGTAGTAGTCGCAAGGGCAGGAGCAATGACCATTGCCGAATTAAAAGCACAGGAGAAAGCAAGTATTCTGGTGCCTTATCCCTTTGCAGCAGAAGACCATCAGACGGTCAATGCCAAAGCGTTGGTGAACCATGGTGCTGCGATCATGGTGCCAAATGCTGAAGTAAAGGAAAAATTAATCCCGGAAATTTTTGATTTGATTTCGAACAGCGAAAGGATCCAATCCCTTGAAAAAAATATTGCTTCAGAAAAATTATTGGATGCTGATGAAACTATTGCAAAAACAATTTTGAATGACTTGAAATAAAATGAATTTAAGAACGAACATATCACGTGTGTATTTCATAGGCATAGGCGGCATTGGAATGAGTGCTCTCGTCCGCTATTTTATGCATCGTAATGCAACAGTCAGTGGTTATGATAAGACCCCTTCTGAAATTACTACTACGCTTCAGCAGGAGGGAGCGAAAATTCATTTTGAGGATAGTCCGGATCTACTGGATCAGAGCGCAAACCTTGTTATTTATACACCGGCAGTACCGGCTGATCACAAAGAACTGGTATGGTATAAATCGAATGGTTATACGGTGAAAAAGAGAAGTGAAGTGCTGGCCGACATTACTGCAGATGGTTATAATGTTTGTATTGCAGGTACACATGGAAAAACGACTATGAGTACTATGACAGCCTATATTCTGCGTGAGAGCGGTATCGGATGCAATGCGTTTCTGGGTGGGATTTCCGTTAACTACAATACGAATTACTGGGGGTCTGATTCGCGGGTAAATGTGGTAGAGGCAGACGAGTATGATAAAAGTTTTCTAAGACTGTTTCCGGATATTGCTGTGATATCAGCTATGGACCCCGATCATCTGGACATCTATGGTGATGTAGAGAAAATGCGGGATGCATATCACAGTTTTGCCGGTCAGGTAAGGAATGGTGGTTTATTGCTTATCAAGTTTGGGTTGACTATGAAGAGGGATCTATCTCAAACGACCCTTACCTATTCACTACAGAATGAAGGCGCAGATGTGAAAGCCTCTCATATTGTGATGGAGGATGGCGGATATCATTTTTCGGTATCAGGGCCCGGATGGTCAGTAAAGGATCTCAGACTGGAAATGGGTGGAATGCATAATGTGGAGAATGCAGTGGTAGCAGTCTCTGTTGCTCAGCGATTGGGAGTTTCGGATGATTTGATCCGGAAATCTATTGCTTCTTTCCGCGGTGTGAGAAGAAGGTTTGAGTATATCATCAATGCCCGTCAGGCAAAGGAAGAGAAGACCAATGTTGTATTCATTGATGATTACGCTCATCACCCCGAGGAGCTGCGGGCACTCTTGCGAAGCGCCAGAAGTTTATTTAATGACCGGTGGATGACGGTGATCTTTCAGCCACATCTCTATTCCCGTACCAGAGACCTGTACAGGGAGTTCGCCGAAGTGCTGTCAATTGCCAATCAGGTGATATTGTTGCCTATTTATCCGGCCAGAGAATTGCCCATAGAGGGAGTAACCTCCGGATTGATTGCTCATGAGCTGAAAGATACCCGTGTAAGCATTATAGATAGTGAGAAGATTCTGAGTTGGATGGATAAACAATATGTTCCCTCGCTTCCACATAGTATAAGTGGTGATGTATTGATAACCGCAGGGGCAGGAAATATTGACAGATTGGTAAATCCCATTAAAGAAAAATTATTAAATCATTAAATCATGCCGGAAAATAGAAAATCAAATTTTCTCAGGATACTAAGGCCGGTACTCTTATTGCTTACCGGAGCAGGAATATTGATACTTTCAGTATCTGCTATAGGCAACAAAAGCAAAGATAAACTCTCTGACATCAAAATATCAATCACCGGTGCTCAGGACAGATTGTTTGTTACCAAAGCAGATATTCTTTCAATGCTGGAATCGGGTACCGTAAACTCTTTGAAAAACCAATCCATTGGATCTCTTAACCTAACCTCTTTGGAAAAACAATTACTGAAAAACAAATGGATCAAGAAAGCTGAGCTGTTTATCGACAATTCCAACACCCTTCAGGTGAATGTGGAAGAGAACAGTCCTGTCGCTCGTGTCTTTACTACGGATGGCAATTCATTTTATGTTTCTGCAACGTCTGTAGTGTTGCCATTGAGCGACAGGCTCTCAGCGAAACTTCCTGTATTCACAGGGCTTGATGTCGCTCCAAACAAATTAAGTAAAGCAGATAGTGCGATGATTCAACAGATAGTGGAGATTGGTTCATTTATTCTCAATCATGATTTCTGGATGGCACAGGTGGATCAGGTAAATATAAATTCCAACAATAAGTTTGAATTAATACCAAAGCTGGGCAATCAGATCATTCGGTTTGGTACGTCCGAAAATTATGAGGAAAAATTTAATAAACTCCTCGCTTTCTACAAACAAGTGCAGTTAAAAACGGGATGGAACCGTTATTCAGTGGTTGACCTTCGCTATCAGGGACAGGTGGTTGCAGAAAAAAGAGATGCGGCTCAAATCAGAATGGACTCCATCGCATCTATACGGATAATGAAAAATTTAATAGAAGCAGCGAAGAGTAAAATGAGTGATACTACTCGCATTCAATTGCCCTCTGTAGAGATTACAGAAAACGTAGAGGTAAAAAGTCCGGGAAAAGAAGAAAGCGAATCTGTTTCCACTAATGAAAAATCTGATGTGACCGTAAATTCTGATAATCCCCCAATTTCTGAATCAAAGGTTCAATCTCCGGCAAAAGTGGTGACTTCCAAACCGGTAAAAGTGAGTAAACCTGCAAAAGAGAAAGCTAATAAGGATTTGAAGGAAAGAGAAAAGATTACACCGCAGGAGAAAAAAGTTCCCAAGGCCGTAATGCCTCCAAAAGAAGAAAACGATGAACAATATTAATACACATAAACAAACGCAGGACAACTGCATTAAATCGACAAACATCATGAACAACGAACAACCCATTATCGTAGGACTTGACATTGGTACTACAAAAATTGCCGCAATCGCAGGAAGAAAAAATGAATTTGGCAAACTTGAAATTTTAGGCTTTGGCCGTGCCAACAGTAACGGTGTTCAGCATGGAATGGTGCTGAATATTGATCAGACCATTAAAGCGATTCAGACAGCACTCGAGAATTGCCATGCCAGCAACCCCAATCTGCCTATTTCAGAAGTGTATGTAGGTATAGCAGGACATCACATCAAGAGCCTTCAGACCCGTGGTGACATTGTACGCCAAAGCACTGAAGATGAAATTTCTCAACATGAAATTGATCAGTTGGTCAGCGATCAGTACAAAACATACATACCGGCCGGTGATCAGATTATCGATGTCATTCCACAGGAATTTACAGTAGATAATTTTCAGAACATCCCGGATCCAATCGGATACAGCGGAGTAAAAGTTGGTGCAAATTTTCATATCATAACCGGCGACAAGAATGCGATTCGCAACATCAACCGCAGTGTGGAGAGAACAGGTTTAAAAATCAAAGATCTTGTACTTCAACCCCTGGCTTCTGCTGCGGCAGTAATGAGCGATCACGACCTGGAAGCCGGTGTGGCTATTGTTGATATCGGCGGTGGTACCACCGACCTGGCTGTTTTTTATGAAGGAATTTTGAAACACACGGCAGTGATTCCGTTTGGTGGCGAAAATATTACGATGGATATTAAGAACGGATTAGGAGTATTGAAGACTCAGGCCGAACAAATGAAAGTGCAGTTTGGCAGTGCCCTGGCAGACGAAACCAAATCAAACCAGTTTATCACAATTCCGGGACTCCGTGGCCTTGCACCAAAGGAGATTGGAGTGAAGACGCTGGCCGGAATTATTCAGGCGCGAATGGCAGAGATATTGGATTTCGTATCCTACCATTTAAAACAAGTTGGTCTTGAGAGAACGCTGAATGGGGGAATCATCCTCACAGGAGGTGGTTCGCAATTGAAACATCTGATACAGCTTACAGAATACCAGACTAAGCTGAATGCAAGAATCGGATTGCCGAATGAACATCTTGCTGCCGGCCATATTGATGAATTGGCAAAGCCGATGTATTCTACTTGTCTCGGACTTATTCTGAAAGGCTACAACGATTATGAAAACAAACGCAGAAAGTTCGAGCACGAATTCAAGAAGATTACAACTTCTGTGACCGAACAGTCTGTTGAAGAAGAGCCGGTAGAAGTATCCAGAAATGTAGTAAAGCCAAGAAAAACATTGAAGAGTTTCCTGGATAGTTGCAAGATTGGTTTGATCGAACTTTTCAAAGAAGAAGAAGACGCCAAGTTGTAATCTTTAAAATAACATACACATCATCTTACTAACCAACAAAAAAATAAATCATGATTCAGTTTGATTTGCCAAAAGAACAATCATCCATCCTAAAGGTGATTGGTATCGGTGGAGGCGGAGGTAACGCCGTTAATCATATGTTTGGCCAGAATATAGAAGGAGTAAATTTTATTATCTGTAATACCGATGCACAGGCATTGGCTCACAGCAGTGTACCCAATAAAGTACAATTGGGGCCGCATCTGACACAGGGATTGGGAGCAGGAGCTAATCCGGAAATCGGAAGGGAGGCTACTCAGGAAAGCCTGGAAGAAATAAAACGCATTCTGGAGGTGAATACCAAGATGGCTTTCATTACAGCCGGTATGGGAGGTGGAACCGGAACAGGCGGAGCGCCCATCATTGCGAAAATCTGTAAAGATCTTGGAATATTGACAGTAGGGATTGTCACTACCCCCTTTGCTTATGAAGGAAAGAAAAGAATTGCGCAGGCAATGAGCGGGATCGAAAATCTGAAAAATCATGTGGATACACTGCTGGTGATCAGCAATGATAAATTGCGTCATCAGTTTGGAAATCTTACAATGAAGGCAGCGTTTGCAAAGGCAGATAATGTACTTGCTACGGCAGCTAAATGTATTACAGATGTAATCAACAGTACCGGCCAGATCAATGTCGACTTTGCCGACGTATGCACAGTGATGCGTAATGGAGGTGTGGCGATTCTGGGTAGTTCTGAATGTGAAGGGGAAAACAGAGCGCAGAAGGCCATCGAGCAGGCTTTAAATTCTCCGTTGCTGAACGATAACGATATCAGAGGAGCTAAATGGATTCTGATTAATATTAATTCTGCAGAAGGAGAACATGAGTTTACAATGGATGAGGTAGATACCATCCAGAGCTACCTTTTGAGCAAGGCCGGCGAAGGAAGCGATGTGATTCTCGGTCTTGGGTACGACAATAACCTCGGAAACAAAATAGGAATTACACTTATAGCTACAGGGTTTGATGATGAAAACAGAAAAGAAGAAGCTGAGGCCCCCAAAGAAAAACTTCCCGAGAAGGAAGTACTTGAATTGAGCCCGGTGGAAAAGAAAACGAATGTCCAACCACTCTTCCTGTTTGAAGAAGAATCTTTGAAGGAAAAGGAAGAGATCATTTCCAGAACAAATCCTATTGAAGAAGATGATGGAAAAATCCTGAATGAGGAAGCGGTAAATGAGACGCTGAAAGAGCAGCAGGATATACTTACAGAAGAGCTGATGCCTGAAATGGTAGAGGTACCCGAAAAGAAATGGAGCATCGTAGATATACGAACTGAAGACCGTAAAAACACTGTGGAAAAATCGGGAAGGGATATTGTCTATCTTGATTTAACTTCGGAAGAAGAAACCGGAATTGAAACGGAATCTAACTGCCCTGTCAGTGAAGTGCCTTTTACTGACAACAAAGAAACAAAAAACGAATTTAATAAAGCTAGCAATCCTCCCTCGTCAGGAGGATTACCGGTGAAGCCTTCACGCATTTACGAGGAGGAACATCCGGAACGTGAATCTGTATCCCAGGAAAAACTTTCTCCGGTGCAGAGTATAAAGCAGGAAGACGAACCGGCTGAAGAAATGCATTTGGTAGAAAAAAATTCCAATAAGGCGGCGGAGCCACGTGAGGAAGAGAAAGTACACCAAACGATGCCTATCATGATTTCTGATGCTGAGGAGCCGCCGATGGCGGACGAAGCAGAAGAGTTAAAGCGCAGGGCTGTGGATCGCATTAGCAGATTAAGGAATCTTTCCTTTAATACAAATGCTTCCGATCCTAACAATGAGTTTGAGTCTGTTCCCGCATACCTTCGCCGCAATATGGAATTGCATAATTCTATTGCCAGTGTAGAAAGTTTCTATACCAATTACAGCGTCAGGTCTGACGAAAATAATAAAGCAGAAATCAGTACCATCAATTCATTTCTGGATGGGAAAAAACCGGATTAATAAATGGGTTTATCGTTGAGTATTTTTTTGTTGAGATGTGTATTATATCCCCGTTGCATTTGCTGCGGGGATTTTTTATAGTCGCAGATGCCCATTTCATCTGACTCATGATTTATGGAATGGCCTATGGGCAAATAAAAAGTCCGGACTGTAGAAACAGACCGGACAGGTTATCAACAAGCAAACAAAAAAACGGATTCAATTCATTTTACCTTCTTAAATAGGATAATATATCCGCATAATTCTTTTTTCTTTTTAATATTGGATACCTGCACAGGCTTGATCACGTAGTAGGACGTTTTTTTGGGGATGAAAGGAAACATAATCAGATTATTCTCAATCCCGTTTTTTTGATAAGCTACCTGCCTCTCTGCCCAATCATACATTCTCACTTCATACAATTTGCTGTCTCTGTCTCCAATAAACACAAACTGATACCATGTCCCTTCAGTCAATGGTACGATTACCGGCATTTCATATTCACTCTGCATTGTCATCGTGGCTTCTTTCACAGTGACAAACCCTTTCTGTTTCAAATAAGCCTTAATGCTATCTGACTGCTTTTGCAATGCAGAATCAAAACATGGCTTCTGCACGATTCTGTCCTGCCCTTTTGAAAACTGAACGAATGCGAATAGACAAACTGTTGACAAGGTTAGTTTTTCAAAGAGGTATTTCATATTCCTGGTGATAGCCGGGTTAACAATATTACTGAATTTTTATGAGCCTGGGAAGCATTGCATCTCTATTTTATCATAATAGTTTCTGAAAAAACAGCGATCGATTAAAACGGAAAATCAGATTTGATATTGCATTTTATGAAAGGAAGCAATTCATAATCAGTAATTTAAAATATCATGGGCTTCTACACCTTATGGATATAGATTCCGTTAGCCTGTGCGGTTGGTGTAACTGTCAAATCATTAATACAAACATGGGGAGGTAATGAAGCGCAATACACTATGATCTCTGCAATATCATCACCTGTCAAAGGTTTGAATCCGATATAAGTACCTGAAGCTTTTTCTTCATCTCCTTTAAAACGGACCAGAGAAAATTCTGTATCGACTGCGCCGGGTTTGATGTTTGTAACTTTTATGTTGTGCGATAGGAGATCCACCCGCATGCCTTGTGAAATCGCTTCCACAGCCGATTTGGTGGCACAATAAATGTTCCCGTTTTCATAAACAAAATCACCCGCAATGGAGCCGATGTTGATAATATGCCCTGAATTGTTTTTTACCATTCCGGGAATGACAGCCTTTGATACATAAAGTAATCCATTGATGTTTGTCTCGATCATGGTTTCCCAATCGTGTAAGTGAGCTTCATCAAAGTGTTCTTTTCCCAGTGCCAGCCCCGCATTGTTAATCAGAATGTCAATTTGTTTCCATTCGGGAGGTAGGTTGTGAATAGCATCAAAAACGTTTTCTTTTTCGCGGACATCAAAGGGTAGGGGAAGAATTTGTGTATGAAATTCCTTTGTTAGTTGCTCTGTCAACTCTGTCAATAATTTCTCACGTCGGCCATTGATAATAATCCGGTCACCTTTTTTTGCGAATGCAAAGGAGCAGGCTTTTCCGATTCCTGAGGTAGCGCCTGTAATGAATACTGTTTTACTCATTGATAATTTTTATTTAGGAAAAATAGGATTCTAATTGCGATGGTTCAGAGACAATCACAAGGCGATCTACCACTTTATGATACAGAAAATTTTCGTCTTCCATCTGTTTCAGAAATGCGACCAAGTGATCATAAAATCCATTTGAGTTGACAATAAATATTTTCTTGTCATGAATATTCAGTTGATTCCATGTGAGCATTTCAAAAAATTCATCCATAGTGCCATATCCTCCTGCAAGAATAAGCGCAGCGTCACACCTGTCGTACAACATCTTTTTTCGTGTATGCATGTCCGCGACCTCAACCAGTTCTGTGAGTCCGTTATGCGCATGTTCCAATCCTGCCAGGATATGCGGCATAATTCCAATGACTTTACCATGCTCCTGCAATGCAGCATTGGCAATGGCCCCCATCATGCCCTTGTTTCCACCTCCATAGACTAATGTAATATTTTTAGATGCCAGTAAATGACCAAGTTGGGTGGCATGTTCGCAATAGACAGAATGGTTTCCACTCTTTGATCCGCAAAAAACTGTCAGGTTTTTGATTTTCATATTTATATTTACCAGATAAAATTTCAGGAATAAAAGTAACAACTCTTCAATTAATTTACTCATACCTTTTTGCTTATGTCACCTACAGTATTGTTGTCATTCATCATCGGATACTTTCTGGTATTGATTTTGGTTTCTTATTTTACCTCACGTAAGTCAAGTGATAATGAAACATTTTTTATTGCTAACCGTTCTTCCAAATGGTATCTTGTTGCATTCGGAATGATAGGAACAGCTCTGAGCGGAGTTACCTTCATTTCTGTACCGGGTGAGGTAGGAAATGCTGCCGGATCACAGTTCAGGTATTTTCAGTTTGTGTTGGGCAATGCAGTGGGATATTTTATTGTAGCTTTTGTTTTATTGCCTTTGTATTACCGGATGCATTTGATTTCTATTTATGAGGTTATCCAGCGTACATTGGGTAATGTGAGTCATAAGACAGCTGCAGCGATATTCCTGGTTTCCCGCACCATTGGCTCGGCATTCCGATTGTACCTGGTTGCGATCGTATTGCAACGGTTTATTTTTGATGAAATGGGAATCCCTTTCTGGCTTACCATCGTCATCTGCCTGCTGTTAATCTGGGGATATACATTCAAAGGTGGCCTGAAAACAATTATAATTACAGACACACTTCAGACCTTTTTTCTTGTTGCCTCTGTTTTTCTATCTATCTATTTTATTATGTCAAGTCTTGGAATGAATATTGGCGAAGCGTTTGATACAATTAAGAACAGTAATTATTCCAAAATATTTTTTACCGACGATTTTATTACCAATAAGTTTCATTTCAGCAAGCAGTTTATCGGCGGCATCTTTGTCACTATCGGGATGTTTGGCCTTGATCAGGATTTGATGCAGAAGAATCTGAGTTGTAAGAATATCAGGGAGGCACAAAAGAATATGCTGAGCTTTACCGGAATTTTTGTGATTATCAACTTATTTTTCCTGAGTGTAGGCGCATTGTTATATATCTATGCCAGCCGTGAAGGGATCGCAATTCCGTTGGATCACACCACTCACCTGCCTCGTACAGATTATCTTTTTCCCGAAATAGCGCTCAATCACTTCAAAGGATTGCCGGCTGTCGTATTTATGCTCGGTTTAACGGCAGCCACTTTTGCTACCACCGATTCGGGATTGACGTCACTCACGACTTCTTTTTGTGTGGATTTTTTGAATTTCGGAAAGAAGAAACAGAGTGAAAAGAAATTGGTAAGAACAAGAACCCTGGTTCATATATTCTTTTCAGTATTGATACTTGCAGTTATTCTGCTGTTTAATGCGATTAATAATGCAGCTGTTGTTACGGCCATCTTTAAAGTAGCCACCTATACTTACGGGCCTTTGATCGGCTTGTTTGCCTTTGTATTGTTTGCCAAAGGGCGCTTTGTATTTGATCGTGCTACGCCTCTGATATGTATTGCAGCGCCATTGGTAACTTATTTTATTGATACGTATTCAAAAGTATTATTCAATGGTTACGTTTTTGCCGAGGAGTTGATTATTGTAAATGGGTTACTCACATTTGCCGGACTTCTCATCTTCAGTAAGAGAAAAAAAATCGTTAAAAGTTGAGTTGTTATGGTACTTGTTAATCAAAAAGCAGAGGAGTATGTTAAGAAATTCAGCAGCCCTGTAGATGATCTCTTAGAGGAAATAGAAGTCTTTACATTTGAATACAGGTTGCCACACATGACCATGTTGAGTGGAGCTGTTCAGGGAAAGATTCTTGAGATGATCAGTAGTCTGGTGAAGCCCCGGAGAATATTGGAAATAGGCACTTTTACCGGATACAGTGCACTTTGCCTTGCAAAGGGATTGGCACCGGGTGGTGAACTCCATACCATAGAATTGAGAAATGAGGATGCCGATGTTGCGGAAGGTTTTTTTAAGAAATCAGATGTTGCTGACCGAATAATTTTACACAGGGGAAATGCGTTAGAAATAATTACCGGTTTAAATGAGGAATGGGATATTGTGTTTATTGACGCCGATAAAGTGAGTTATATTCAATATTACGAATTAACTTTACCGCAGTTAAGATCAACGGGTGTCATATTGGCTGACAATGTATTATTTCACGGTGATGTTTTGGAAGATGAGGTAAGAGGTAAGAATGGAAAGGCCATCCAGTCTTTCAATGAGTATGTAGCAGGAGACACACGGGTAAAACAAGTGATCATGACTGTTAGAGATGGCCTGATGATGATCATGAAAAAATAATCCGGCAGAATTATTCTTATGGCAAAGAAATTATTATTCTTAACCTTCTTATTATGCAGCCTGGTATCCCTGGGGCAGAAAATGACTCCGGATGAATATGTTGCAAAGTATAAGGATCTGGCCATCTCTGAAATGAAAAGGGCGGGTGTACCTGCTGCTATTACGCTGGCACAGGGGATTCTGGAAACTGAATCAGGCAACAGCGACTTATATAAGCGATCCAATAATCATTTCGGGATAAAGTGTAAAAGCAACTGGAACGGACCTTCTGTGAGCCACGACGACGATGCTCCCGGTGAGTGCTTCCGGGTGTATTCTTCAGATGAGGATAGCTATCGGGATCATTCTGATTTTCTCCGGAACAGTGACAGATACTCCTTCCTTTTTGATTTGTCGCCTACAGATTATAAAGGTTGGGCTACCGGATTGCGCAAAGCTGGATATGCTACCAATCCCAAATATGCCATTACTTTGATTAATTATATTGAAAAATACAATCTTGAGCAGTACACACTTGCCGGAATGATGTATGGTGTTCAGAATAAGGAATATCAAACCGTACAAAAGAATCTGGAAAAGGAAAATCTACAACCCACACATTACGAAAGTGCATGGATTACATTTATCTTAAATAAATCTAAAGCTGTGCAGGTAGCGGGCGGCACGTCCCTTTTAGCCATCGCTACGAAATTCAATATTAAGCTGAGCAAACTGCTTGAGTACAATGATTTGGATAAGGATGGCATTCTGGAAAAATCACAGATTATTTTTCTTGAAAAGAAAGCTGCAACCGGCGAACAGCCCTTCATCAAAACTACGCAGACAGAATCTGTGAAAGATATTTCACGTGAAAATGGCGTATTGGTGGAATCAATTTGCAAATTCAATCAGTTCGGAGTGTCTGACATTGTTCCAGCAAACACCATTGTGTACCTTCAACCCAGGACAGATTCAGAGAACGCTGTGGGGGAGGTGAAAACAGATAATACTACTCACGTGGTGACTGCCAGGGAAGGTTTGTATTCGATTGCCAAGAGATACGGCGTCAGCGTGAATGATTTGAAAAACTGGAATCAACTGCAATCCGATAATTTACAAATAGGACAAAAACTGGTTATCCGAAAATGAGTAATGCCATCTCCGTTCATGACAAACAATTTGAGCCCTTCATAAGCGCTGAAGAAATAGAATCGCAGATCAAAAGAATGGCGCAGGAAATAAAAAACGACTATGCGGGCAAAAGGCCTTTATTTATTGCCATCTTGAATGGTGCCTTTATGTTTGCTTCCGACATGTTTAAGCATCTGGATATTGATGCCGAAATATGTTTTATCAAATTGGCCAGTTACAAGGGAACCAAGTCCACAGGAAAAGTTATTACCGCCATCGGTCTGGATGAAGAATTATACAATCGTCACGTAATTATTCTGGAAGATATTGTAGATACTGGCAAAACACTTAGTGAATTTTTGCCTCAGCTAAATCATCAACACCCTTCTTCGTTGAAAATTGCTGCACTGCTTCACAAGCCCGAATCACTTATCCACGACATTAAAATTGATTACCTCGGATTTACGATTCCAAACAAGTTTGTTCTAGGCTATGGGTTGGATTATGATGGATTCGGCAGAAATATTCCTTCTATTTATCAGTTGGTGGAGAATTGACGATGAATACCACCGGTTACTTTTTTCGGTTTAAACTATTTGTCAGCATAAATAATTTCGAATTGCTATGAGATTTTCTTTTACAGTAATAATTGGCATCATCCTCGCCGGTACTTTAGGTCAATGCAAAACTCAGAATATGGAGAATTATATGATTGTGGGTACTTACACAAATTCCGGTAGTAAGGGGTTATATGTCTATAAATTCAACTCACAAAATGGCAAGTCAGTGCTATTAAGCACTTCCGGTACCATTCAGAATCCGTCTTACCTGACTATTCATGGAGATCATGTTTACGCAGTGAGTGAGACGAATGGTAACGTTCCGGGAAGTGTGGGTGCGTATCACTTTGACCGTAGTAAAGGAGAATTGCATTTGTTGAATAATTTACCCACAGGTGGAGATGATCCTTGTTATCTGGAGACGGATGCTTCAGGAAAATTTCTTGCAGTTGCCAATTACAGTGGTGGGAGTGTCGCCGTATTCCCTTTAGGAAAAGATGGCGCCTTGTCCGGTTCAAAACAATTGATTCAACATGAGGGAGGAAGTGTAAACCCTGAACGCCAGCAAGGCCCACATGTGCATGAATCTGTTTTTTCTCCTGATCAGAAATTCCTATTAACACCTGATCTCGGGAAAGACAGAGTGATGATTTATCAATTCAATAAGGACAGCATTCATCCATTGACTTATCGTTCAGAAATTGTTTGCGATTCCGGAAGTGGACCCCGGCACATCACATTCCATCCAAACGGAAAGTTTGCCTATCTCATTCATGAATTAGTACCCTCAGTGACCGTTTTTCAGTATGACAATGGAAATTTCAGAGAGATTCAGAATGTAAATGTATTTCCGGATTCCTTTTCAGGGAAAACAGATGGTGCAGAGGTTCTGGTTTCACCGGATGGTAAATTTTTATACACTTCCCAACGGGCAGACCAGAATACAATTGGAGTTTTCAGCATTGACCAGTCCACAGGTAAGATTCAAAATATAGACTATCAACCTACAGGAGGCAAAGGCCCAAGGTATTTTGTCATAGATCCAACAGGCAATTGGTTATTGGTTGCCAACCAGCAATCTGATAATTTTGTAGTATTTAAAAGAGATAAGGCAAGTGGTAAACTCATCCAATCGGATGAAATTCATCTGCCGGTTCCTGTTTGTATTCAATTTACCGGTTTGAATTAATTACTTCCTTTGTTTTCCTGAGCGGCACAATAGATGCCTTTTCATTGTGAATTTGCAATGAGTAGTGTTCGGTTTGAATAAGCAGATCAATATAAATTGCCGTCAAGATTTAAGGATTGGTTTTGTCTTTCTGATCATTTTGGTATTCAAGAATATCTCCAGGTTGACAATCCAGCGCCTTGCAAATAGAATCCAGTGTGGAGAACCGGATGGCTCTTGCCTTACCGGTTTTTAAAATGGAAAGGTTGGATAATGTCAAATCTACTTTTTCAGAAAGCTCATTCAGTGAGATTTTCCTTTTGGCCATCATCACATCCAGGTTCACAATGATAGGCATGGCTTAGACAGTTAAATCGTTTTCGGTTTGGATTTCGACTCCTTTTTTGACAATAGCTGCTATGATGTAGATCACAGCCGCCATCAGTATGAATGCCTGGCTGTCTGCCCAGAATGGTTCCAGATTGGCAATGGCATATCCCCGGTGTTGCAGATGATTGGCACTTTGCTTTCCTATATAACTTATTAAACCAATCGACAAAGTATAATAACTGATTTTTGAAATCTGATTGGAAACAAAGGTGTTGAATGGCTTTGACAAATCAAATTTAGTTACCAGCATGCTGACTATGTAAAACATAAATGCCTTCAAAATAGCGATAGCCAGGATAAAAGAATACATACAGAAAAATGCCCATCTGCTGTGGTGGTACATTTCCATAAGATTCAGTTTCTGATAGAGGTTAGAAATGAATTCAGGATTATAAAGGCTAAAGACAAAATTGACCAGCAATCCACCCGCTTCGATGCTCAGGCCAACAAAGATGATCCAGGCTACGATTGTTAATCCTGTGAAAATCAGCTTGTTTGATTTTGACATAATTGGTAGGGTTTTAATTATACGACAAATATAAAATATTTATTGAAAAACAATAAATAAATATTAAAAATTGTAAAAAAGGTATTGGTATGATCAGCTTCCAAAGAGAACCGGATGCTTATCTGTTTTAAATGTTTGCAATTTGAAATGCTGTCCAGACTGGGATTCGTTTGAAGTCTTTTTTGGAATGGTTTTGTCAATCTTCTTAGCAATAAATCTACACATGGGCATTGGGTAATCTGGCGATGTGAAGTACACACATTGGAATTGAGTGTAACGGTAAGATGTTTAATGAATTTTTATCAGGATTGAATTTGAAATAAATAACAAAAAAAAGAGCCGGATTGCTCCGGCTCCTTGAAATTCATTTAATCCTGGGTTTGTGGTTTTTCAGGTTTAAATTCCATTTGGTGGTCTTCCATAGATTTCAAATTTTTCAAAGGTTTGGTCTCATGTTGTTTTTCAAGAGTAGTTTTTTGTACTCTTTTTAGGATAATTGGTCGTTTTGGTTTTTCAGTTCAGATTTTGGATTTGGTTCTCTTTGGATTGTTGGTTCTCTGATCTTTCAGAAGATATTGGAATTTAAATTTGGTATTTTTTATGTACCGTTTCTGAATACAAAGATAGAATGAGTGATGTCTGGAGCAAGAGCACTAATGCCCTATTTAAAAAATAAGTATTTACTTATGCAATCGTATATTTACGAAATGTGGGTATAGTAAAGATGCGACTATTCGTTTAAATGAGCTATAAATGCAGACTATCCGGATTATAATTACAGGTAAAGTACAGGGCGTATTTTTCAGAGCTTCTGCCAGTGATGTTGCAAAAAAACTTCAAATCTGTGGTGAAGTCAGAAACAAAAGTGATTATGTAGAGATTATTGCAAAAGGTGATGAAGAAAGGCTGAGTCAGTTGATTGAGTGGTGTCATATCGGACCTGAAAATGCGGTAGTAGGACGTGTGGTCGTAGAAACCATTCCCCAATTGGAGTTCCGGGATTTTAAGATTGTAAGGTAATAACTGTATTATAGATTTTAATCCTGGCCTTTTTCAGCATTCATATATTTAAGTTTATCTCTCGTATTCCATTGTTTACCTTTGCCGGGAAATCATTTTTTTTATACAATAATTTTTTCTCATGAAAGTAACCGTAGTAGGTGCAGGAGCCGTAGGCGCTACCTGCGCAGATAACATAGCCCGGAAAGAGCTGTGTGACGAACTGGTAATGCTGGATATTAAAGAGGGCATTACCGAAGGCAAAGCAATCGATATGATGCAGAGTGCAGTATGGCTGGGAAGCGATACACGCATTGTGAACAGTACAAGCGACTATAAGAAGACAGCAGGAAGCAGTGTGGTGGTCGTTACCTCGGGTATTCCCAGAAAACCCGGTATGACACGTGAAGAGTTGATTGGCATTAATGCGGGAATCGTCAAGGATGTTACCAGAAATATCCTCGAATATTCACCGGATGCCATCATTATCATGATCAGCAATCCTATGGATACAATGGCATATCTCACTTTAAAGAGTTCCGGTGTTCCTAAGCACAGAATTATCGGAATGGGAGGAGCATTGGATAGCAGTCGATTCAAATATTATTTATCACAGGCTTTAAGTTGTTCTACGCATGAACTCAACGCAGATGTAATTGGTGGTCACGGCGATACGACAATGATTCCTCTTACGAGATTGGCCACCTGCAACAGTATTCCGGTGAGTGAATTGTTGGATGAAGCCACCTTGCAAAAAGTAGCCGCCGATACGATGGTGGGTGGTGCCACACTTACCAAACTGATTGGCACTAGTGCGTGGTATGCTCCGGGTGCCGCCGGTGCTGCGCTAACAGAAGCAATCATCAGAGATGAAAAAAGAACTATTCCATGCAGTGTATATCTCGAAGGTGAATATGGGCAGAAAGATATTTGTATCGGCGTACCGGTTGTATTGGGGAAGAATGGTTGGGAAAAAATCCGCGATTTGAAGTTGAATGATGCGGAGAAGGCGGCCTTTGCAAAGAGTGCAGACGCTGTAAGGAAGATGAATGCTGAATTGAAATTGTGATTTTTGATTCAAAATAAAACGGAAGCGGGCACTGGTTGTCCGCTTCCGTTTTTTTATTTAAGATGATTTGATGAAAACTATCCGGTTGGCAACAGCTCCGTTTGGGTCAGAAATTATGAAATTGAATTTGATTTATGATTTTTAACCTTCAAAGTCATTATTTCCATTATCCCCATTACGTTTGAAAAGTTGGAAATTGGCATCTCCGAATTTATAACTGAAAGTAAGCCGGAAGCTGCGTACACTCCACCGGCTGTAGCTTTCCTGGTAGAAAGAGGGGGTATCGTAAATGACGCCATGCCTGTCTGAATTGAACAGGTCATTGATGCTGAAAATGACAGTCCCTTTGTTATTCTTAAACAAGTCTTTACGAAGTGCAAGGTCTATGCTGTAGCTTTCCAGCCGTTTTCCCTGAGGGATTACACGTGGAGACTCATATTCACCATTCATCTGAAATGAAAAGTTTTTCCAGAATGAAGTTTCTTTATTGGCATTCACCTTGTAATTGATCTGCATTTTAGCCTCCCAGTCAAACCCTTCATTGCTCAGATCAATAGATTTCACTTTCGCATTTACCTTTCTGTACGACATGCTGATGGAAGGGGTTACTTCAAATCCTTTGAATACCTTTTGTTGAAATGTCAGTTCCAGGCCTGTGTTGTTTGTACTGTTGGCATTGATGAAAGTATTAAGGATGGCGTTGGGATCTACTGCAGAGTTGTTCAATTGTTCATACTGTTCTGTAGTTATTGTATCACTGTATCGGGTGATGTCTCCCTGGGTATTTTTATAATACAGGGTTGCAAGGAAATTATTCCCTCCTCCATAGGAATTTGAGTAATTGAATTCAAATGAATTCCGAAACTCCGGTTTTAACTGAGGATTACCTTGCTGAATATTCTGTGGGTCGTTAATATCCACGAAGGGGTTTAATTGCCAGAAATCCGGCCTCCGAACTCTTCGGCTGTAGTTTAATTGCAGTTCTTCCTTGTCAGAAATTTTTTGGGAGAGAAAAATGCTGGGAAAGAGTGCATCCCAGATATTTTTCAGAGCTGACGGGTATGTATATCCGAATTTATGCGCACTGTCAATCAGTGTGCCATCAAACTTAGAGTATTCTCCCCTCAATCCCAATTGATAACCAAAGTCACCGATTCTGTTCGTAAAGGTAAAGTATGCAGCGTGCACCTGTTCAGTGTATTTGTAATGGTTGCTGAGAGGCAGTTTGGTCTCTGTACTCCCGTTCACAGAAAATGTGTTGAAGAGGCTTTCATAATTGTTGACATAACTGCGCAATCCTGATTCAATTTTTTTATTTTCAGTAACAGGATTTGTATAATCTATTTTGGCTTCCCATTGATTGTTGCTGTTGGTGCCTTCATTCCTTACCAATTGCGGATCTCCATCGGAGGTATTATCCGGCAGGAAATAGGAGTTAATAATTTTGGTATGGTTATCCACACCACCATAGTTTACATTAAGGCTGGCATTGAGTTCCTCTCCGTCGTGGGGAAATTTATGCGTATAATTTGCTTGGCTGTTGTTACGTCTGAAGGTAAAAGCACTTTTTGAATTTCTCAATCCATACCTGGTTAGATTATGGTTGATATCCAGATACTCCTGGGTCTGGTTTTCATTGTTTGAAAAATCACCCTGGGTATAACCTTGAGTGAGTGTGAAGATATTTCTGTTATCCATAAAGTAATCAAATCCTCCGCGGATTGATTTAAACTCTCTCAATCTTTCATTTTCAGATTCCTGCGAGAAATAATCCTGTGCAATGGCATTCATCTTATTGATCCGGTCACTGCTCCCTTTTGATGTTCCATCTGAAGTATTATATCCACCACTGAGAAAAAAATTTACTTTACCCTGCCTGAGGTTCAGATTGGCATTGCCTCTGAATACGCCTGGAGTGCCTCCGGTAAGAGAGACGAGCCCGTTGAATCCTCGACGTTTATTCTTTTTGAGAATGATATTAATAATCCCACCACTGCTGCTGGCATCATATTTTGCTGAGGGGTTTGTGATTAATTCTATTCGGTCAATATCATCCGATGGAATTTGATCAAGAGTCAGTATGGTAGGCCTTCCATCAACGAAAATCGTTGGGGTGGAATTTCTTAGTTCTACATTTCCATCTATATCTACCGATAATGAAGGGATGGTTTTCATGACATCTACGGCTGTACCACCCTTTGCGGTAAGGCTTTGGCCTACATCAAAGATCTTTTTGTCAATACCCATTTTCATTGGTGGGGTGGTGGCTGTGATCACAATGCCTTCCAGCGTTTGTGTTTCTCTCGCCATTACAATATTTCCTGCATCGTAGCGAATCGGAGGTTTTGAATCTGTTTTTCTTGTTGGGATGTTGACTGAAGCACTTGCATGACCCACTGAAGAAATATCCAGGCGAAGTGAATCGTAAAAAGGAATTTTGTTGAAACTGAAATCCCCGTTCGGCATTGTGAGCATCACTGCGATCAGCGAATCTTTGTAATCTCCGGTGATTGAATCTTTTACCTTAATGAAAAGCTGAACAGAAGCGGATTCCAGAGGTTTGTTGGTACCTAACTCAAGCACCTTTCCTAAGATTGTATTTTGTGCCGGGAGTTGAATGACAGATATATCCGGTGTAGGGATTGGTTCTCTTTCTACTTGTGCTTTCAGTCCAAAGCTGGCCATCATTAAGGCAATACCGACAAAATATTTCATGCTGATTTCATTTCCGATTTAATAGGTTGCAAAGTTTAGTATTCGACGTCACACATGTAATTATGCTGCTGCAAAAAGACAAGCACCTCAGTCGTTTTAACTATTATTAAACACTCCACTCACTGTGATTTGAATTGAAAGCTTACCCTACTAGGTAATTCCGGGTCAAGTTCTTCGCATTAATAGGCAGATGTCAATTGCTTGCTGAGCATCAGGTCTATCTTTTTATTCCAGATGTTTTGATTTTTTACATCTATTGAATTCCTGGTCTCCTTATCGTACTGATTTTGAAGATTGTTGTTTGCAGAATAGGATTGATCGAATATATCGTTAAGAAGACGATTGTAATTTTTTGAATTGAAGGAGGCGTGCTTTACGGAGTTTATAAATTGCATAGCACCCAGGTAAGTAATATCAAAATGATGTTGTTCATGTTCTAGATGGTAAGCATCCTGTAAGCCGGTTCTTCTCCAGGAATTTTGTTTTGAGAAGAAGCAGATTACCGTTACATCAATTTTTATGGAATGATCGGAATGATGGATTTGTGCATGGTACGCGTATCCTGATGCGGTGATCGCGCCTCCGGAATGATTGGGAGGAGGCATTCCTTTGAAATCACTCCATGTTAGTTTTTGCTGTGGTTGGTAATAGATGGTATCACTCGTTGGAGAATTTTGCATCTGTAAATACCGGATACTGACTTTTACACTCTGGCAGTCAGAATAGTTGCAGAGAATCAAAAACGATATGGATAGGAAAATCCGGAACATTCAAATAAAAGTAAATCGAACCAATAGAATTATCGGGAAAAGTAAAGTTAATTGTCGATCTTAGGTTCCCAATGTGAGAGGAAATTTAGCTGCCATTTCAAGAGCGCGCTTTGCTATATATTTAGTATCCTGCTTATTCATACAATTGAAATGCCCCAGAGGGCATCGGGGCAATCCGTATTTACTGCATGGCTGACACCATAGGTCTAAAAAGATATTTTCATATATGCCCTGATAGTGTGTCATAAAATTACTGCCATAATAGGGTTCCACCTGAAGTCTGGGGGAGGTGCCACCCCAGATTGCCAGTACAGGTTTTTGTAAGGCACATGCAATGTATTGCATCCCGGTATCGTGAGAGATAACCACTCTCGCCTTTCTGAGGATATCCGCAGATTCAAATAAAGAAAATTTCCCGCAAGCATTATAAACCTTTATTTCATCAACAGAAGCGATTTCATCACCTTCAGTTTTTTCATCCGGTCCTCCCACCAAAACAATCGGGAAGTCTAATTCAGTGCAGAGTTCCCTGAGTTTGTGTAACGGCATTTTTTTGGTGAAGTGGTTGGCAGCTATGACGATGGCCATAAATCCTGAGACATGCCCATGCGGTAAGTCTTCTTCACGAATCCGCTGGTCGTTAGGAATAAAAAAGTCAAGTCCACCACCATCATCCTTCACGCCTGGAATGCGAATTGCATCTAGACTGCGTTGTGTGATATGCCGGTGAGGCATAATGTCTATTTTGGCTTTGGTAAGAATGAGCTTTTGAAAATTGAGTTTTTTTATCGTGGAAGATTTTGTCTTTAATGCTTTTTTGATGGTGATGCTTCTGATATTGTTATGAAGGTCAATTACGTAATCGTAGTTTTCATTTTTTAAATCAGGCAAGACTTCATCGACGCTTTTTTCGAGGTAGAAAAATTTATCAATATAAGGATTGGTAGCTGTGACAGAAGCAAATTGTTTTTTGGTGAGAAAATGTACCTCCACATTTTCTACCTGCTTCTTAATACATCTGAATACAGGTGTGCAAAGTACAATATCGCCAATAGAAGAAAATCGTATTATCAGAATTTTCATTCAGCAAAAGTATTAACTGTTCGTCTCTTCCAGATAATTGAGGTCTTTATGAAAGGTTTCTTCGACCTGAGTCGCTGAATACACACTGATAAGAAGTACAAGAATGCCGGTAATCCAACCACTTTGTACAAACGAAAAAGCATTTTGCAATGCGTTGAAAAGTATAAGCATCAGGGTAAGCGCTCCACGTACCATATTGGGAATGGTCGTTGCTGCCGTAGCTCTCAGGTTGGTGCCAAACTGTTCGGCCCCCATCGTAACGAAGATGGCCCAGAATCCTGCTGAAAATCCAAGGCCTCCGCAGATCCAGTACATAGTTGAAACATTGCTGTCCGGGTTTTGCAGAAAATACCAGGCAATCATAATTGCTGAGAGTGCATAATATATGTACAGGGTTTTCTTTCTGCTCTTCAGAACCTGACTAATCAACCCGGCTAAAATATCTCCGACACTGAGTGCAATATAGGCATACATTGTTGCGCGCCCGGGATCTACGTCTGAGGACAATGCCATTTCCTTTCCGAATTTGTTGGAAAAGGCAATGAGGATGCCGACGATATACCATGTGGGCAATCCAAGCAGAATACTGAAAATGTATTTTTTAAACCGTAGTTTGTTGGTAAATAACAAAACAAAATTTCCCTTTGACACGGTTTTGTTCATCGCGCTGTACAATCCTGATTCAAATACACCAAGGCGAAGCAGAAGCAGTACCAACCCAAGTCCTCCGCCAATGAAATAACACGTACGCCAGTGATAATGTTGGGAAATATAAAAGGCAGCAACTGCACCCAGAATGCCCACTCCTGCAACGATAGATGTGCCTATGCCTCTTTCTTTTTTCTTTAAAAGTTCGGTTACCAGTGTGACACCGGCCCCAAGTTCTCCTGCCAATCCGATTCCTGCTACAAATCGGGCAAGCGCATATTGTGTGGCATTTTGTACAAATCCTGTAGCTATGTTGGCAATGGAATAAATAACAATCGATCCGAATAACACCCTGATTCTACCTTTTTTGTCGCCGAGAATTCCCCAGAGTATTCCTCCGGCAAGCAGGCCAGCCATTTGCAGGCCCAGTATCCATTCACCTTTGCTGTCAATGTCGTCAATACTATAACCCAGGTCAGACAAGCTTTTGATGCGCAGAATATTGAAAAGGAGTAAATCGTATATATCCACAAAATAACCTAATGCGGCTGCTATCACCGGGAGAGAGAATATACCCAAATGTTGTTGCTTCATAATAACCGGGTAAGCATTTTATATTTTGGATGCTTTACGCTTTGGCTTAACCATTTTATAAATGACCGGAAAAGTTGTGACGACCACGATAATCAATATGATTACTTCCAGATGTTCCGTCAGGTCGTATCCAAATTTACTCTTAACTAGTTGTTGCAGGAAATGCCCTGCCAGTAACATACTGCCAACCCACAGCATACAACCGATTATATTATAAAATGTAAATTTCTTGTAATCCATTTTCACAATACCGGCTACAATAGGTGCGAAGGTTCTTACAAAAGGTACAAACCTTGCTACGATGATTGCCCACCCGCCGTTTTTTTCATAAAACTCATGAGCCTGAATCAGGTATTTCTTTTTGAAAAAGAATGAGTCTTTTCTTTCGTACAAAAATGGGCCACTCTTTTTGCCAAACCAGTAACCTACAAAATTCCCGAGTATCCCGGCTATAGTAATCATTATCCACAGTACACCGAGATCTATCCATTGATTGTTCGCTTTAAATAATGCGCTTCCAACGATCTGGTCGCTGAATATTCCGGTCACAAAAAGTAAGGCATCCCCGGGCAGAAAAAATCCGGCAAATAATCCGGTTTCTGCGAAGACAATGAAAAGGATCATCCATAAACCACCGTTTTCAATGTAAAACTCCGGATTGAGCAGATCCTTGATTTGTATTCCCAAAAGTTGTAAAAATGACAAGGGTAAGATTTTGATTGTTTTCAGGATAAAGAAACAACAAAAAGTTTTTACTTCAACAATTTGTTTTTAATCCGGAACGAATGCCATCGCTTTTTCATGATCAAATTCTCCTTCCCACCGGGCTATGACACAACTCGCCAGAGTGTTTCCGATTACGTTCACCGAAGTTCTGGCCATATCCATCAATTCATCAATGCCAAGGATTGCCATGATCGGCCATAAAGGTAGCCCGAAGGAAGCTGCCGTCCCGATAAGTATTACGAGAGATGCTCTCGGTACGCCCGCCACTCCTTTGCTGGTGAGCATCAATGTAAGGCCCATGATGATCTGCGTACTGATGGGCATGTGAAGGCCCGCCGCCTGCGCTACAAATACACTCGCAAGCGACAGATATAGGGTAGTACCATCCAGGTTAAACGTATATCCTGTAGGTAGCACGAATGAAACAATTTTTCTGGGTACACCAAATTTTTCCATGTTTTCCATGGCAATTGGCAAGGCGGATTCGGAACTTGTAGTAGCAAAAGCAATGGAGACGGGCTCTGAAACGGCCTTGATAAACTGCCGGATTGGTATCTTAAAGAAATATGCAATGCTAAAAAGGACTCCGCCAACAAATACGATCAGTGCTACATATAAGGTGAGTAGCAATTTCACGAGCGATACAAGGATATCGACTCCGAGATGCCCGACTGTGACAGCAATCGCTCCACCCACGCCGAAAGGTGCAAAGTGCATGATGATGTTGGTAAATTTAAACATAGTCTCTGCCAGGCTTTCACTGAACATCAGCATGGGCTTCCGCTTTTGTTCATTCAACATGGCCAGCGCTATCCCGAAAATTACACTGAAAACTACAATAGGAAGTACATCTCCATGATAGATGGATTTGATAAAATTTTCAGGAAAAATATGGAGTATGATATCCTGCCAGGTTTGAGGAGCCGTGTGGGGGAGTTCTTCATGAAAGCCGGGCGGGATATGAATACCAAGACCGGCGTGTGTAATATTTATGGCAATCAGTCCGACTATCAAAGCAAGGGTGGTGACCACTTCAAAATATACAATGGATTTCCAACCCATACGACCGACTTGCTTTAAGTCGGAATGCCCGGCAATACCCACTACCAAAGTAGAAAACAGGATGGGCGCGATGATTGTTTTTACCAGACGGAGAAAGATGTTGCTGAGTACTTTCAGATTTTTTGCAAATTCAGGAAAATCAAGTCCGATCTCAACACCAATCACCATGCTGGTAAGAATCCACGTGGTCAATGATTTTTTGTAAAGCGCATACAAAACGAGCGAAGCAATAAAAATCCACCGGAGGATTCTCAGCGCTAAAGGATTTATGGAATTAAGGTTATAGATGTCAATCAGATGTACCACAGCGGCGATTGTAAAGACAATCAACACCAACAAGCCGCTTTTCTTTTTATTCATAAACAGAATTTGACAATAGAGCCAAAACTAATAAATACCTGATAATTATCTCAAGAGAATTATTTATGCTGAATGGATTGAAAGACTGTTTTTAGGTGCTGAAATTTATTTTTTTTACGCAGGCAACCATCCCGATTCTTAAGAAACTTTGGGTTAGAATGTGAAAATCTTTTAAATCTGTTCTTTGATTTATTTGTATTTTTCCGGAATCATATTTAAATATCACCTCAAAACCTAACACATTTTATGGGGCTTTTTATCAAAAAACCAATGAGTGTATTACTGGGCGAAGCAAGTGCTACCGGCGAGAATACACTTAAACGTACGTTAAGTTCGACTTCATTAGTTGCATTGGGAATTGGCGCTATCATTGGCGCCGGTTTGTTTTCCATTACCGGTATGGCTGCAGCAGATTATGCCGGCCCGGGTATCATGATATCTTTTGTTATTGCAGCCGTTGGTTGCGGATTGGCTGGTTTGTGCTATGCCGAATTTGCTTCTATGATTCCAGTTGCTGGTAGTGCATATACCTATTCCTATGCTACAATGGGAGAGTTCATCGCATGGATCATCGGATGGGATCTGGTGTTGGAATATGCCGTAGGTGCTGCCACAGTTGCATCCAGTTGGTCAGGTTATTTCGGGAAGTTGATGGCAAATTATGGTGTTTCACTTCCGGAAGTTTTGATGAAGACTCCTTTTGACGGGGGGATTATCAATCTTCCAAGTGTGTTTATCGTGGTGATTATGTCACTCATTCTGATCAGAGGTACAAGTGAATCAGCCTGGGTGAATGCATTGATCGTAATCCTGAAAGTTTCCATTGTGGTAGTATTTATTGTAATCGGATTCAACTATATACGTCCTGAGAATCATCATCCGTGGATTCCAGAAAATCAGGGTTCATTTGGTAAGTTTGGTTGGTCTGGCATTATCCGTGCAGCTGCTGTGGTATTCTTTGCTTACATAGGATTCGATGCAGTCTCGACGGCTGCCCAGGAAACCAAAAATCCCAAGAAGGCAATGCCGATCGGTATTCTGGGGTCTCTGATTATTTGCACGGTTCTCTACATTTTGTTTGCTTATGTAATGACCGGTGTAACGCATTATACCAATTTTGAAGGTGGTGAATTGGCTCCGGTAGCAAAAGCAATTGATTATATGGGGCCGGTAATTAATGGGGTACCCCATCCGGATTTTCCCTGGTTAAATAATATGATCATCATTGCGATCTTATTGGGATACTCATCAGTAATTCTTGTAATGCTTCTTGGGCAGAGTCGTGTGTTTTATTCTATGAGTACAGATGGCTTATTGCCAAAAACTTTCTCTGACATTCATCCCAAACACAGAACTCCATGGAAATCCAACCTGTTGTTTATGTTATTTGTGAGTGCTTTCGCAGCCTTTATTCCAGGTCGGATTGTAGGGGAAATGACAAGCATTGGTACTTTGTTTGCCTTCATCCTTGTGTGCGCAGGAGTACTGGTGATGCGTAGTACCATGAAGGATGCGCCACGGGCATTCAGAGTTCCGTTGGTACCCTTTATTCCTATACTTGGTATTTTGGTTTGCCTCGGAATGATGGTGTTTCTGCCCTTTGATACATGGATCAGGTTGTTGGTGTGGATGCTGATTGGCCTTGATATTTATATCGGATATGGTGTACGCAAGAGTGTTTTGAATGGTGGTGAAAAACACATGAAAGATAAAAGCATTATCAGCACCTGTGGAATGATTCTGGCTATTTTGCTCATAATTCTTGCATTTGCACATCATAATTCAACTCCTGTCGGAGAGCAGGACACCGCACTATTTTATTTTTCTTTGACTTTTGGTGCTCTACATTTTTTGTATTTTATCTACAGGTATTTTAAAGATAAGAAAGGAGCTATTTCCTTGTAAGCTATTGGCTATTTTATTGAAACCTCTGGAAATAAAGCCGGAGGTTTTTTTATCAATGAATTCAAATTGTGCTTGCCTATTTCAAGATTGTGAATTTTGGTTTAGACAATGCCCTTTCAGTTTTAAATTTGTATTTATGAAAATAGCGACCTACAATGTAAACGGTATCAGTAGCCGCCTGCCGGTTTTATTGCAGTGGCTTGCCGAGTCTAAGCCGGATGTGGCTTGCCTCCAGGAACTGAAAGCACCTCAGGAAAAATTCCCTCTGGAGGCTATTCATGAAGCAGGTTATGAAGCGATCTGGAAAGGACAGAAAAGCTGGAATGGAGTGGCGATTCTCACAAAAAAATTTCAGGCAAATGAACATTGCAACCAATTGCCGGGAGATGAATCGGATGAGCAAAGCAGGTTTATTGAAGCCGATGTGGACGGTATTACCATTGGTAATCTTTATCTACCCAATGGAAATCCGGTACCGGGGCCGAAATTTGATTATAAGTTAAGTTGGATGCAGCGATTGCATAATTATTCGGAGACATTACTTCAATCGGAAGAACCTGTGCTCATCACCGGTGATTTTAATGTAATTCCTCAGGAAATGGATGTATATAAACCTGAGCGGGTGGCTGGCGATGCCTTGTTTCAACCTGAATCAAGAGAAGCATTTCAAAAGTTGCTGGAACTTGGATGGACAGACGCTTTGCGGTATCTCTTTCCGGATGAGCGCATCTACACGTATTGGGATTATTTCAGGGACGCTTACAACCGAAACGCCGGAATGCGTATTGATCATTTCTTACTTAATGAGGCAGCATTACGTTATCTGAAATCTGCCGGTGTGGATAAATATGTAAGAGGTTGGGAAAAAACAAGCGACCACGCTCCGGTGTGGGTTGAACTTGAATTATGAATTATGAATTATGAATGAAGACAGGGATATGTAAGGGATGGTTCTTGTGTCTCGTGCCTCGTTTATCGTTTTTAACTCACAGCGCATTTCTCATAGCTAAACTCTGAATTTTGAGGTTTCAGGTTTGGGACATTAGCTTAAAGTGTCTCACCTATCTCAATCTTCTCAACATCCTCAACCATCAACTCAACTCCCCAACACTCTCACCCCCTCAACTCAACTTCCTCAACCCCCTCAACATTATCAACCGCCAACTTATTTTTCCTAAACCCTAAGCCCTAAACTTTAAACTCAATTCATTTGTCACTCAATGCGATCACTGCCAATTCATATCCGGTCAATCCAAATCCGAAAATAGTGCCTGCACAAACCGCGCTGAGATAGGAATGTTTTCTGAAGTCTTCTCTTGCCGCAATATTACTGATGTGAACTTCTACGACAGGTATTTTGATCGCAGCAATAGCATCTCCTATGGCAATCGATGTATGTGTATAAGCACCGGCATTCAAAATGATTCCATCCATATTTTTTCCGGCGTTTTGAATTTCATTTACCAATTCTCCTTCTACATTACTTTGGTAATAGTCAAAGTCAATGCGTGGAAATTTTTTTCTCAATTTCTGAAAATAGGATTCAAAAGTTTCGCTTCCGTAAATTCCGGGTTCTCTTGATCCGATTAGATTGAGATTGGGCCCATTGATGATCGCTATTTTCATGCGATAAAATTAATATTAATTTAAGGACGGATAAACTGCAGTTCGGAATTTGTAATTTCAAAGAAAATCGGCCGTTGATCCTGCATAAATCTTACTGTCTCTCCTTCATCATCTCAAAAAATTCATCAAACAGATAACGGCTGTCGTGAGGGCCGGGTGTGCTTTCCGGATGATATTGCACACTGAATGCAGGCCGGTCGTTCAACTTAATTCCTTCCACACTCTCGTCATTGAGATTCACATGGGTGATTGTGATGTTTTTATTTTTTCTTACAGATTCCGGATCTACACCAAATCCATGATTCTGGGTAGTGATTTCACACTTACCTGTGATGACATTCTTTACCGGATGATTCAGTCCTCGGTGGCCATGATGCATCTTAAATGTGGGAATATCGTTGGCGAGCGCCAACAATTGCTGTCCCAGACAAATTCCGAAAAATGGCTTCTTCTCATTCAGAATTTTCTTTACTGTGTCAATGGCATAACCCATTGGCTCAGGGTCACCGGGCCCGTTGCTTACAAAATACCCATCAGGATGAAACTTTTCAATTGTTTCAAATGGTGTTTTGGCATTAAACACTTTTACATAGGCACCACGTTCTACCAAACAGTTCAGGATATTTTTCTTAATTCCATAATCGATCACAGCTACTTTCAGAGGAGCGTTTTCTTCTCCAAGGGTATAAACGTCTGTCGTAGATACTTTGGATGCGAGTTCCAGGCCACTCATAGAAGGCACCTCGCTGAGCATTTTCTTCAGTACCTCCACATCCGATATGTCACTGGATATAATACAGTTCATAGCACCTGCTTCCCGGATATGGATGACAAGGGCGCGCGTGTCGATACTGTCAATGGCCACAATATTTTGCCTTTCGAAATATTGCTGCATACTTTCCTGTGAGGCAAAACGGCTATATTGTTGTTCAAGATTTCGGCCAATGATTCCTTTCACCTTTACGGAATCGCTCTCCACCTCATTTTCCATTGTACCATAGTTGCCTACATGCACACTGTTCATAATGACGATTTGGCCGTAATAACTGGGATCGGTGAATACCTCCTGATAACCGGTCATCCCGGTATTGAAGCATATCTCACCTGTAGTAGTACCTCTCTTTCCGAAAGATTTACCATAAAAAATGTGACCGTCTTCTAAGATGAGAATTGCCTGTTTGGTTGTGTCTGCCATTTGTAGAATTTTGCAAAGAAAACAAATCATGGACAATAATGGTGTTGCTGTTTTCAAAAAATTATCCACCATCCCGATTTAAGGTTTAAAGCGAACCTGGCAATTCTTAAGTGGCTGAGTTATAGTGTGGATTCTTATGTTGATATTTTAAAATTTCCCGTAGTAAAAAATAAATCCGCCCCGAAAATGAGGCGGATCAATAGGTGGGCAATTATTTATTGGACGTTGATAAGTCTTGCCGGCTTTTGTTTTGCAGTTTCACGTTTGGGGATTTGCAATTTTAAAATGCCGTCTTTGTATTTCGCCTGAATCTTTTCAGAGTCCACTACATCTTTGGGTAAATGAAATGTACGGTAAAATGACTGATAGCTGAATTCGCGGCGGTTATAGTTCTCGTTCTCTTTACTCTTGGTTTCTTCCTTGTGTTCAGAGCTAATCGTTAATGCAGTGCCATCCAATTGGATTTTGAAGTCTTCCTTCTTCATTCCCGGTGCTGCCATTTCTACCAGATATTCATCATTGGTTTCTTTGATGTTAACAGCGGGCAGGCTTTGGCCTTCCATTGCAAAGTTTGAATCCCATCCAAAGATGTCATGATTGAAAAAGTTGTTCCATAAGTCAGGAACCATGGTTTGAAGTCCGTCTCTTTTAATAATGTTCATAATTTCCTCCTGTTTTTAAGGTTAACAATTAAAAAAAAATCATTAAAGGATGTATCAAAGTGAGTGCCACTACATTCCTTTTGACGAGTTGTGCAGGAATTTTTACAATAAGTAAACAGTCATTTAACATTGAAGAAAAAGTATGAAGATTCAGATTATAAAATTGAATAATCATAGGATGTATTCTTCAAATGTGCTTCAGGATCAAATGGCTTGTAAGGAAAATCATTCGTGACGAAGATGAAATTTTGTTTTTATTTTTACCACCCGCCTTTTTAGCTCAGTTGGTAGAGCATTTCATTCGTAATGAAAGGGTCGCCGGTTCGAGTCCGGCAAAAGGCTCTTATTTTGTTTTTCTGATCCTGTTCTGATCCGGATAATTCATAGCTATTGTTGGTAAAAATCTTGTGCCCTGCAAGTTGATAACCTACTTTTTAGAACAATGCAAAACTCATTACCAATAAAAAAACCTTCCTGATTAGAGAAGGTCTTTGGTGCCCGGGACTGGAATCGAACCAGCACATCCTTGCGAATGGCAGATTTTGAGTCTGCTGCGTCTACCAATTCCGCCACCCGGGCTTCTTTTTGAATTGGGCTGCAATATTACATTTATCCTTTCTTACCTCCAAAATATTATTATTTTATTACCGTCAATGGATTCATAATATGATTCAATCTTTCATAGTCGTAATTTTGGCCACTTTAAATACTCGCATTACAAATAATAAATCAGACTCATTTTGAAGATAGGATTAATTAAGGAAGGAAAAGTTCCGGCAGACAACAGGGTAGCGTTTACACCAAAACAATGCAGATGGATTCAGGATCACAAAAAGATTAAAGTGAAGGTTCAGCCTTCCTCAAGCCGTTGTTTTTCGGATGAGGCCTACGCTCAGGAAGGAATTGAAATTTCAGATGACCTCTCAGATTGCGATTTTTTATTTGGCATCAAGGAAGTGCCTGTAGAAATGCTGATTCCGGAGAAAACTTATTTCTTTTTTTCCCACACCAAAAAATTACAACTGCATAATCAGAAATTGATCCGTGCAATTGTGGACAAAAAAATTTCACTGATTGATTACGAATCTCTGGAACACGAAGATGGTACCAGGCTTCTGGGGTTTGGCTTTTTTGCTGGCGTAGTGGGTGCGCACAATGGAATGCTCGCCTACGGTAAAAGAACCGGTACATTTCATCTGGAGCGGGTGTATAAGCAGGCGGGTTTTCAAGAACTTGTAGGATCTTATTTTGGGCTTAAACTTCCGAATGTAAAAGTTGTGGTGACAGGAAGTGGAAGGGTAGCGCATGGAATTCTTGAAGTCACCAACCTGATGGGTATGCATCAGGTAGAACCGGATGAGTTTCTGAAAGAAAAATTTACTTATCCCGTCTATGTGAATCTGAAAGGCGCTGATCTGTATGCCCATAAAGTGACGGGAAAATATGACCGTGAAGAATTTCATGAGGAACCATCAAAGTATAATTGCCTCTTCAAAAATTATCTTTCCCAGACAGATATTCTACTGAATGGAGTGTATTGGGAAGAAAGCATGCCACGCTTATTTGAAAAGCAGGATTTGCTTCGCGATAATTTTAATGTTCAGACTATATCCGACATCTCTGACGACCTGCATGGGTCTGTTCCGGTAAATGAGGGCGACGTATCCATTGAAGAAATGATCTATGGGATTGACCGGCAATCCGGCAAGCGCACAGCCCCTTATCTTAAAGATAGTGTGGATGTGATTGCAGTAGGAAATTTGCCCAACGAATTGCCCAAAGATGCCTCGCGCTATTTTGGTGAACAATTGATTAAGTATGTGGTAGATGATCTTCAAACCGGATCGGAAATATTGACCAAAGCAAATATCACCCGTAATGGTGTGCTTACTGACAGGTACGCTTACATGAAAGCTTATGCCGGCCTGTCATAGATACAGATAATAATCTTTCAACAAGGAAATAAATTCATCGGTATAATGCTTTTCTTTGCTGATAACCAATCTTGAGTTTTTGGTTGGGAGAGGTATACCCAAATTTCCTTTGAGGATTATCCGGAATGGAGGCTTCCTTTCGGAATGAAGTATAAATATTTTTTCTGTGACAGCTCCGCCACTCTTTGCGATCAGGTTTTCTGTAAAATCTTGCCTGCGATAAGGAATTAATATAGAGAAATTTCCATTGGGATTTAGCCTTCTCTTTATTTCGAACCAGAGTTCGTATAAGACCAACCCTGTATCGTGCATGGCAAGGCTGCCGGCAGCATCCTCACCTTTGAGATCTTCTTCAAAAAAAGGAGGATTGGAGATGGTAAGGTCATATTTCTTTTCTGTAAAAGATTTTATGTCAGCATGGTAGGCATGCAATCTCTCTGAGAATGGTGATGCAAGAAAATTCTCATTCATCTGTGCGCATGCATTTTCTTCAATCTCAACAGCGTCAATATGGGCATTGCACTTTTGTGCGGCCATCAGGCTCAAGAGTCCTGTACCACCACCGATATCCAGAATGGTTTGCGCTTGTAATATTCCTCTGTGTAACTGATCTGCTATCACAGCTCCAAACAGACAGGAGTCTGTGCAGACCTTCATGGCACAACGATCCTGCCGGATGGTAAATTTTTTAAACTGAAAAAAATCGTTTGCCATTATACGACTCTTGCAGAGGGGATATCTCTGAGTGATGCAAACATTTGTTGCTGAAATTTGTAAAATGCCGTAATGGCAATCATTGCTGCATTGTCTGTACAATACTCAAAAGGTGGAATATAGGTCTTCCATCCCCTTTCCCTGCCCATTTTAATAAATTCATTTCTGAGGCCTTTGTTGGCGCTCACTCCGCCCGCGATACAAAGGTGTTTGATGCCTGTTGAATCAGAAGCCAACCTGAGTTTTTTGAGGAGAATGGAAACGATTCTTTGCTGCACAGAAGCACAGATATCTTTAATATTCTCATTGACAAATTCAGGATTTCTCTTTTGATGATCTCTGATAAAATACAGAATAGCCGTTTTCAGTCCACTAAAACTGAAATTCAACCCTTCTATGTTTGGTTCAGGAAATTCATACATTGGCTTACCCTCTGCTGCATATTTGTCTATCAACGGCCCACCGGGATATGGAAGCCCCAGCATTCGTGCTGCTTTATCAAATGCTTCTCCGGCCGCATCATCCAATGTCTGACCAATGATTTCCTGATGAAGCGGATCATGACAAAGTACAATTTGAGTGTGTCCGCCACTAACAGTAAGGCACAGAAAAGGAAATTCCGGGTTATCTAATCCATCCTTCTTAATCAGGTTGGCTAACACATGAGCCTGCATGTGATGTACAGCGATCAAAGGTTTTTGCATTGCCAGCGACAATGATTTTGCAAATCCTGCCCCTACCAAAAGCGACCCAATCAATCCCGGAGATTGTGTGAAGGCAAATGCATCTATTTCTTCAAGTTGGCAATTGGCATGGTGAAGAGCTTCCTTTACCACAGGTACGATTGCTTCCAAATGAGCGCGGGAGGCCAGTTCGGGGACAACGCCTCCGTATTGTCTGTGGATTTGCTGACTCCGAATGACATTGCTCAGAATATATTCGGCCCTGCTTACTGCTGCTGCGGTTTCATCACACGAGGATTCAATAGCCAGAATTAGTGCCATTATTAATGGTATGATTTTACAAAATACAAAGGTACATTTCGTACATGGATTATTTGGAACGAATGGCCACGACTGGGTCAAGTCTTGATGCTGTGTAGGCAGGTATGAATCCTGAAATGACTCCAACAGCGATACAGATGCCAATGGCAAGGGCAAGTATGCCGGTAGAAATATATACCGGGAAATTCATAAGCCCGGATAATACGAGTGTGAGTAGAAATACAAGAATTAATCCCATCAATCCGCCAAGGATACAGATAATCGCTGCTTCCAACAGAAATTCAGAAAGAATACTTCTTTTCTTGGCACCAATGGCTTTTTTGAGTCCGATGATTGGTGTACGCTCTTTCACCGTGACAAACATTATATTGCTGATTCCGAATGCACCTACTACCAGGCTTAATATTCCAATGGCCCATCCGCCAAGATTAATACTGGAAAATACGCCGCTCACTCTGTCACTCAACGCACTGATTTCGTTAAGGGTAAAATTATCTTCCTGTGTGGGGCTCAATTTTCTTATAGAGCGCATAATGCCTTCCAACTCGTCGGAAAGAGCTGCAGAACTTACTTTGTCTTTTCCCTTCACGATGATCACCGGTGAAGCATCCGTTTCACTTACCATTTGCCTGGCGAATCGGTACGGAACAAAAATATTCTGATCCATATTTTCTCCGATCAGGCTTGCCCCTGTTTTTTTCAATACGCCAATAATTGTGGCCTGGTAATTTTTTATTTTTACAGTTTTTCCGACAGCTCTCTCAGGCTCTCCAAACAGATTTTCAGCATTGGTATATCCCATGATGACAACCGGGCTTCCAAACTGAAACTCACTTCCGGAAATAAATCTGCCATACTCAATTTTCAGAGGGGTGATCTCATTTTTTTCGGGAGTAAGCCCAGTCATGTTTACGCTTTCCAATGCATAATCCTGGTAAGATATATTAACTCTTGTGCTTATTTCAAATGCGATTTTATCAGCCAACTGACTTCTCTCACGTACATATCCGGCCTCTTCAAATTTGGGTTCGGGTCTTTTCTGATATTTCCACCACGGATAGTCCGGTCCACCACTGTAATTCCATTTATCAATATAAACCGTATTCGTACCCAGGCTCTTCAACTGATTTTGAATATTCATCTCAAGGCTGTTTACCGTAGCCAATACCCCAATAATGCAGAAAATTCCAAAACTGATTCCGATTAATGAGAGAAAAGTCCGTAACTTATTAGCGCTTATCTCCTGAAAAGTCAGGCGAAGAGAATTGCCGAGTATAGTAAATGTTTTACGCACTCAGCAAATGTAGTTGTTCATCTATATTTGTTGCATAAAAAAATGTTGAAAGGCTGATCGCAAAGGAGTGACGGCTAAAATGAAATGATAAATTAAATTTTTGTTGATTAAGGCCAAGCAAAATATACGACTACAGACTATGATACTGGTACTGGCATTGGTGCTTTTTTGTATCAAACTGGCTGCCTGGTTTTTGACTTCATCATTGTCCATTCTTACTGATGCTCTGGAAAGTATTGTGAATATTCTTGCCGGTGGGATCGGGCTTTATAGCTTATTGGTCGCTGCCAAGCCAAAGGATGCCGACCACCCTTATGGGCATGGGAAGGCTGAATTTCTGTCAGCGGCAGCGGAGGGTGTTTTTATTCTCCTGGCCGGAGTATTGATTATTTATAAGGCAATATCCCATCTTTTTAATCCGCATTTCCTTGAAAAGTTAGACCTTGGAATTGTCATGATCGCTGCCACTGCCATCATAAATTATGTGGCCGGATATATTTGTGTAAAGAATGGGAAGAAGAATAACTCACTCCAATTGGTGGCGGCAGGCAAACACTTGAAGACGGATACATTTTCCACCACCGTAATCATCCTTGGGTTGATTCTGATGTATTTTACAGGGATCTATTACATGGATAGCATTGTTGCCATTATTGCAGCAACTTTTATAATCTATACAGGAGTCAGAGTGTTGAGACCAAGTATAAGTGGGATGATGGATGAATCGGATACCCGGCTGTTGGAGCAAATCGTGGAAGTACTTAATAAGAAAAGAAATGAGAACTGGATAGACCTTCATAATGTCCGGTTTATAAAATATGGAAGTACGTTGCATTGTGACTGTCATCTTACTGTGCCCTGGTACCTGAATGTTAGAGAAGCCCATGATGAGATTACCAAACTGAGAGAAATAATTGAGCAGGAATTCGGTACAGATGTAGAGATGTTTGTACATACCGATCCATGTCTCGAATACAGTTGCCGTATTTGCAGCAAGCAACATTGCATGGTAAGGCAACATCCGCAGGAAAAACGAATTATCTGGACTGTAGAAAATATTGTTACAGACAAGAAGCACAGGGCCGGTAATTGATCAGGGACAGGATCGGGTCTCCGCCGGGATCCTTATTGGATCAATTTTTCTGTTTCAATCTAAACTACCTGCAAGTCATAAGAATGAATAAAGATTCAAATTACTACACGGTTATAAAAAATATTCTTTGTAACGGATGATCGATTCATTAATGATTTCATAAGCTTTCTCTTTAGGCTGGAAATCGTGAATACGCACTTCTTTATTCTCCAGGACTTTGTATTGTTCAAAATAATTTCGAAGTACACTCAGAAAATGTTGCGGCACCTTCTGCAGGTCTTCAATGTAATTTACTCCCGGATCTTTGGATGCCACAGCTATGATCTTGTCATCAATCATTCCGGTATCAATCATTTGCATATTGCCTAACACAGTAGCCTCTACCAGACAAAGGGGATGGATGGATTCGGTACACATTACCAGAATATCCAGTGGGTCACCATCCTGACCTAAGGTCTGCGGAATAAACCCATAATTAATCGGGTAGTGGAAGGAAGAATAAATAATCCGGTCCAGTTTCAGCAGCCCGGTTGCTTTATCTATTTCATATTTTGATTTACTGCCCTGCGGAATTTCTATCAGGGCATTTACCCTTTCAGGTGCGCTATTGCCAAAACTGGCAGCGTGCCATGGATTTAATACATATTGTGGATTTTGTTTCATGGTTCTAATTTTTAAATAAATAAATTCCTCCGAGCGTAGCCAGGATTCCTGCTGCGACACTCAGAAATATATAAAGAATTGCCTTCGTTGTGGCGCCTTCCCTGAACATTTCAACCGTCTCAATGCTGAAAGAGGAGAAGGTAGTAAATCCTCCAAGCACACCTGTGACGAGAAATATTTTCCATTCATGAGAGAACATATCTTTCAGAAAAAGTGAAAACAAAAAACCAATCAAAAAGCATCCGACGACATTGACAATCATTGTGCCGAATGGGAGTACGTAGAGCAGACGATTCTGAAAGGGAATGGATACCATTTATCGCACCGCTCCTCCGATAAAACTTCCAAGTCCGGCGATCAATATCAATTTCATGGCGACCAATTAACCGGTTAATGCTGATTGTCCAGAAATGTGAACTTGAAATCTACAAGCCATTCATTGCTTCGTCTGACTAATTTTAATCTTGTAGCTTCCTTCTTATAAGTGTTTTTAAAATAAATCAGGTCAGTTGAGTCATTGACAGATTTTGTACTGTCAATGATAATGTCTGCATCGCGGTAGTTTTCGCGTTCGAGAGGTGTAAGATTTTTACTGAAGTCTCTCAATCCATCGAGATATTGCTCGTTGGTACTGTCCGGAAGAATATATTTTTCGGCTTTTACATAGTCGCCTTTCAGTGTGGCCTCAATAAACCCTCTGCCCGATGCCAATGCATCACTCTTATCCAACACCTCTGATGTGCATGCTGCAACGAGAACCATCAGGAAGGAACAGGCAACATAAATTTTATTCTTCATTTCTTACTGATTTACTTTTCCCAGGCTGTCAAGCATCTTCTTTGCCTTATCCAATTGGTCTTTGGGTATTTCTTTCATGTGAGATGCTACACTGTCCATCATCTTCTGGGCTTTTTCCAGTTCATCTTTTGGCATCTTTTGCATGAGTGAGTCAAGGTTGGCTCCATTGATTCCCTTTTCTTTCATCTTTTCCTGAGCCATACGGGCAAGAGTACCCAGGTCGAAGGCTACCTTCCAATCTCCTTTTTCTTTCTGGAGAATGAAGTTTACTGTCTCATTGCTTGATTTTTCAGTAACCGGTACATGGGCTTCATTTCCTTCTATGGTAGCGTCGCCTATGGTGATTTTGTCCGGGTTAAACTGATCGGTATTTTCAGGAGCGTCCATATTCTTAATACTCATCTGCATCATATTGATCATGCCTTCGCTGTCTGCGGTGACATATTTCTTAGCTTCCTGAATATCTTTTTTGGAAAGTGCAGTAAAGAATTTGGTAAGGACTTCTTTAGGATTTCCGGAAGTGCCGCTGCTATTGCACCCTGCAATGATGATCAGAGCCAGGGTAAAAAAGGGAATAAGTTTTTTCATGCTTCATAATTTGAATAGGCAAATGTAATTTTAATTAAAATATAAGAGATGATTATGGGATGTTTTACTGAATTATTTAAGTTGAAGTGAATCTATGAGTATAATACAGGATTTGAAGCAGGCGATGGATGCAGCGGATCTTTGGGAAAAGAATTGGCTTCTACCCCGGAATGAATTCCTTGTCATGGAAGGAAAAACTGACAGGAATATCTATTTTGTTGAATCAGGAAGCATCCGTATATACATTTTGGATGAAGAACTTACCATCCGGTTTGGATATACCAATGATTTTGTAGTAGCACTTGATAGTTTTATTTCAGATAAACCAACTGTCCTGAATATAGTGGCATTAAAGAAGTCCTCAGTACGGATGGTTAGCTATCACCGGTTTATGTCGTTCATAAAAAACGACCCGCAACATTCAGGACTTTGGGATCAGATGCTGATGGGGCTTGTCCTTCAGCAGTTTGAGCGTGAGGTGGATATACTCATCTCGTCGCCGGAAATGCGCTACAAAAGAGTGCTGGCGCGCAGTCCAAAGTTGTTTCAGGAGATTCCGTCCAGGTATATTGCGTCCTATTTGCGAATGACACCGGAAACGTTGAGCCGGTTAAAAAAATCTTGATTTCAATCAATGTTTAAAAGTTTGCAGGTTAGTTATTTTGTAAAAAAAATAGGTTATGAAAATTTCAAACGCTCAATTGACCGGGGATCTGAGCCGGACGACAAGAAATCTGATCGCAGAGGCAAAAACCTTTCAACAACTTCCGTTACCGGCTTTAAATTTTAAGACCAGTGAAGAATCCTGGAGCGCTCTCGAGTGTATTGAACATTTAAACCGTTATATGGATTTTTATCTGCCTGAAATCAGGAAACAACTTGGCAAACATGAACGCTGGACGGGAAGCGTTTTTGCGAGCGGGTATCTGGGCGATAAGTTTGCGAAGATGATGATGGCTACTCCAAAAATGAAGAAGATAAAAACCTTCAAAAAGATGAATCCATCAGGCACTGAACTGTCTGTAGATGTAATTCAGAAATTTCTGAATCAGCAGCAGGAACTGCTTTATCTGCTGGACGAGGCCAAAGACAAGAATCTCACCCGGATTAAAACTTCTATCACACTCACTCGATGGATTAAATTCAGACTCGGTGACACCTTCAGGTTTGTGATATATCACAACGAAAGGCACATTTTACAGGCCCGGAGGGCCATTGAGTCATCCGATTATGGAAGAATTGTGAAAATGGCAGGGTAGAAGAAACATTTGTTTTACAGGTACTTATTCAGAATCTCTTTTTATGACAGTTAGTTGATTGCAGGGCCAGGAATTTTATTCTTATCCTTTGCAATTTGTTTCCTGTCATTCAGATTCATAGTAGCAAGAGCTGCATTGATCACTTTTCCTTCTTCTCCTTTTCAGCTTCCCGATCATACGCTTTGATGATCTGCTTTACCAACTTGTGCCTTACCACATCTTCTTCGTTCAATTCGATGTGGCCAATGCCGTCGATGAATTTCAGAATCCTTGCAGATTTTTCCAATCCGCTTTTAACTTTCGGAGGAAGGTCTATTTGTGAAATATCCCCTGTAATGATGGCTTTCGCGTTGGCACCGATACGGGTAAGAAACATTTTCAACTGAAGGTCTGTAGCATTCTGTGCTTCGTCCAGTATGATAAACGCATTGTCCAATGTACGCCCGCGCATGTAAGCCAAAGGTGCAATCTCAATCGTACGCGTTGTCATATAGTATCCCAGTTTATCGGCCGGGATCATGTCGTCCAAGGCATCGTAAAGTGGGCGCAGATAGGGATCAATTTTTTCCTTCAGATCACCGGGCAAAAACCCGAGGCTTTCGCCGGCTTCTACAGCAGGCCTTGTAAGAATTATTTTTTTCACCTGTTTGTTTTTCAGTGCCCTTACAGCAAGTGCAACTGCGGTATAGGTTTTTCCGGTACCTGCCGGGCCGATTGCAAAGACAATGTCGTTTTTGTCAATAGCTTCTACCATCTTTTTTTGATTGGAAGTTCTGGCTCGTACCGTTTTTCCATTGGGGCCAAAGACAAGCACTTCATTGGGATGCCGTTCCTTAAAATGATCAATGATTACTTCATCGTCTCCTCCGAGAATTTGCTCCAGATAATTGTCACTCATGTGGCCATTTCGCTCTAAGTATTGAACAGCGAGTGTAATCTTTTCTTTGGCGCTGGCAATTTGCTCCGGAGCGCCACTGAGTTTGATTTGTGTGCCGCGGCTGAGAATTTTCAGATGAGGAAATGATTTTTTTAAAATGTCTAATTTGGAATTGTTGACACCAAAAAAATCAATCGGATTGATGGTGTCTAAGTTAATAATGGTATCTGTCAACAGGGTTAATTTGAAATGATCAATAGGGTTAATGAGTGAAAAATATAGACGATATTTTACATGCTCTAATTTAGTTATTCACACCCGGTTGAAAAAGTTTATTAAGTTAAATTTTGAAAATGTGATTTTGAAAATAATATATTTTCGAACCACCATAGAGTGCATGAAATGAGAGATAAAAAGTTCAAGATCAAAATAATTTGTGAGCATAATAGTTTTTTTATTCTAAATTCACCATGACAATTCAAAGTATTTAATAAAAAAGAATAAAGCATGAAAAAAAGTTTTTTGACTATCCTGGTTGCAACCTTTGTGATTTTTATGCTGCAGGCATTTACTTCAAGCTATCAGCCTGAATGGAGAAACCTGCACATCCTGCCAAAGAATATTTCAGAAGATGGACTGGATAGTGTGATGCACCACTTTACCAGATCATTGGGTGTGAAGTGCAATTACTGTCATGTGTGGAATAACGAAACCCGCAAGATGGATTTTGCTTCGGATGCGAAGCCTGAAAAACAGATCGCCCGAAAGATGATGCTGATGAGTATTGATATTAATAAGAATCATTTTGTGCAGATTGAGGAAGCATTGGACAGCTCTATGGTAGCGCCTTCAGATACTTCCTCTGTTCAATATATGTTGAAGTATGTGACATGCTACACTTGCCACCACGGAAATCCGCATCCCGGCAATGTGCCTCCTCCTCCTCCTCCACGACCTGATGAGGGAAAGAAATAATCAGCGATTGATAACTAGATTAATACTTGCATTCGAAGAGCAAGAGTTGTGTTCTTTCGAATGAATTAAAATTATTGTCTGAAATAAATATCAGCGACTGGTTTCCATTGGATAGCCTCGGGCCAAAGGTGACACCTTCGATGTTGTCAATAAATATTCCGAGGTCATCTATATTCAATAACAATTTTTTTGGTAGTTCAGAATAAGATTCACCTTTCAACGAATTTAATTGGCTGATATCTTTTGCATGGGATAGGTCTGCAAGAAATACCTTAATCGTACAGGTAATTCTTCCGGTAGAAAAGGACCTCTCAACTACCAACAGATGATTGGCATCGAGATACATGATGTCTGAAATCCCGTTTACTCTGAATCCTGAAGGTGGATTTACCGGGTGGGCCACCGGCTCAATGCGATAGGCATATTGGGCGATTGCCTTCTTTCTCTGAATGTCAAATTTTATCAGACGTACCACTCCCGAGGAATCGCCGGTCCCCGCACGTGGGCCATCCTGAAGCAAGGGTTCCTCCACACTCACCATCAGGTATTTTTTGTCTGGTGAAATAGTCAATCCTTCGAATCCTCCGTTATTGCGCGGCCCCATTTCATCGGCATTCATGTGCAGGATGTCCGGAATGGGGAATGTGTTGATAAAAGTACCGTTTTGCTGTGCAAGAAAAATCCTTGGATTTACTAAAACGGTGTCGTTTGGTATGATCTGCCGCAGCCCTTCGTCACTCCAGATGATCTGATCTCCGAAAAATCTGAGCGCTTCAGGATCCACAGAGCCGGGTTTGTTTTGCAGATAGGATGGAAAAAGTTCGTTGTGATAATTCCGGAGGGAAACCTTGTTCAGAAATTTTACGGTATCTATTTGGTCATTTTGTATGCTCACCTGATAAGTGTAATACCGTGCGGAGTTAATATCAGAACGGTCATCACAAATAGAGGCATAAATTTTACGGGTACTGTCATAATCTATTCCGGATAAGCCACCCACAATGGTGTTATCAAATTCAAACTGATTGGGAATGATATATTGATTCAAAAATTTCAGTTGAAGGGTTGATACTTCATGAGTCAACCTGCGTGGCGTATGACAGGCAGTAAGGAAGAATATCAAGAATAGGCAAAGAAAACCCGTTGACCTGTTGGAATGTATTCTAAATTTAGCAGGAACATTTGGAGTCATTCAAAAATTATTTAATCATACAAATCTAAGCACTGGAATCTTGTAATTCGCGATAGATATTTTAAGAGATACTATATTGCACCAAATGAAAAATGTAGGAAGAAATTACAGATGGATATTTCTGGTACTGATTGTGGTGGTATTGGTTCTTCTCAGGTATATCCCATCCAATAAGAATGAAGAAGCAAATTTTAGAGACACCTCCCATCTGCTTTTCACCAAGCATGCAAGATGCCGGATGGACTGCCGTTCTATCAATGAAAAAGAAATAAAGAAGGTCATTGAGAAGGGAAAGTTGAATACCGGAAAATCAGGATTAAGTAAACAAGGTGATGAAACATATGTTTTGGAAGGTTATTCGGATGAAGGGCAGCATATCCGTGTGGTGGTAACGCCTGAAAACGATGGGCTGCTTGTCATCACAGTAATAGATCTTGATAAGGAATGGGTCTGTCATTGTGACTAATGGTTCAGATGGCAACATTTTAATTAGTAAATTTGAATCTCTGTGATATTTAGAAAATGAAAATTAAATCCTTCTTTGCAAAGCCGTTTGCTATCTATATCAACAAACAAGTGAGAAAGTCTATGGGGACGGCCCTTGCGGATCAGAATACCATTTTTGAATCCATCATTAAGTCTGCTGCAAATACTGAGTTCGGCAAGGAGCATCATTTTGCTGAAATAGAAAACCACAATGACTTTATCGACAGAGTGCCTATCCGGGATTATGAAGGATTCAGGCCTTACATAGAAAAGATCAAAGAGGGGAAACATAATATTTTGTGGAAAGGAATGCCCATTTATTTTGCCAAGACCAGTGGTACCACGAGTGGTGTTAAATATATTCCCATTACGAAAGATTCTATCCCCAATCATATCAATACTGCACGGAATGCGTTGCTATGTTACATGGCGCAAACCGGTAATACGGATTTTGCTGACGGTAAGTTGATTTTTCTGAGTGGTTCTCCGGAGTTGGAAAGAATAGCCGGTGTACCTACCGGAAGACTGAGTGGTATTGTCAATCATCACATTCCCCGCTATCTCCGTAGCAATCAATTGCCTTCTTTTTCTACCAATTGTATCGAAGATTGGGAAGAGAAATTGTCTAAAATTGTGGATGAGACGATTAAACAAAATATGACACTGATCAGCGGCATACCACCTTGGATGCAGATGTATTTTGATGAAATCCAAAGGCGTACCGGAAAGAAAATCATTGAAGTATTTCCATCGCTGAGTGTGATCGTACATGGAGGAGTCAACTTCGAACCTTACAAGGCAAAATTGTTTGAGAGTATCGGAAAAAAAATTGATGCCATTGAAACCTTTCCCGCCAGTGAGGGATTTTTTGCCTTTCAATACAGTACCGATGAAGACGGCTTGCTACTGAATACAAACAGTGGTATTTATTACGAATTTATTCCGGCAGATGAGATTGGGAACTCTTCTCCAAAACGATTGTCTCTGGCAGAAGTAGAGTTAAATAAAAATTATGCATTGGTCATTTCATCCAATGCAGGTTTATGGGCTTACAACCTGGGCGATACCGTGAAGTTTACCTCATTGAACCCATATAAAATTGTGGTGACAGGTCGCATCAAACATTTTATCAGTGCATTTGGCGAACATGTGATCGCAGAAGAAGTAGAAGATTCTTTAATCTCCACTGCCAATGAAGAAAATGTGAAGGTCACTGAATTTACTGTGGCTCCGTTTATTTCAGAATCCAAAGGTAAAAGCCGGCATGAATGGTTTATAGAATTTGAAAACAAACCAAAAGATATGGCTTCCTTCGCAAGAAAAGTTGACGACCATCTTCGCCGGAAAAATATTTATTACAATGATCTGATTACTGGTAATATTCTTGAGCCATTGAATATTGTTCCGATTCGTAAAGGAGGATTTATTCAATATATGAAAAGTCAGGGCAAACTCGGAGGGCAGAATAAAGTTCCGCGATTGAGTAATGACAGAAAAATTGCAGATGAACTGGTGAAGTGGAAGCAGGAAGACAGGTTGTAGAAGGCATCCGATAAACTAACGGATATTGTCAGACGAAATACAATTTTAAAGAAAAATAAGTGGAGATCGCAATTCAGGAATGGGAAGACTCCAAAAACTACACTGCATGAAAAGTCCAAGGCTGGCATCTATTGATATTTTACGTGCCATCACCATGTTTCTGATGGTTTTTGTGAATGACCTGGGTACCGTAAAGGGAGTGCCTCAGTGGCTTGAACATGCTCCGGCACAGGCTGATGCCATGGGGTTTTCCGATATTATTTTTCCGGCATTTCTTTTTATCGTTGGCCTGTCTATTCCATTGGCTATTGAGAGCAGGGCTATACGAGGACAATCATCAGTGAATATTTTTGTTCATATTCTGATGCGATCCCTGGCATTGATTGTGATGGGTTTTTTTCATGTGAATCTTGAAAACTATAGCCTTACAGCCTTTTTACCAAAGGCAATCTGGGAGATTCTGATCACGCTCGCGTTCTTTATGATCTGGCTGGATTACAAGGGAGAGAAAATGAAACGATTAAAAAATGTTTTACAAATCGGGGGTGTGATCCTGTTGATAAGTATGGCAGTTTTATACAAGGGGGATGCAGGGAATGATCGGGTTTGGATGCAGACTCAGTGGTGGGGAATTTTGGGCTTGATCGGTTGGGCTTATCTGGTTTGTGCCACGATCGTATTATTGGTAGGTGAAAGAATTGGATTTATTGCAGGATGGCTGATCCTCTTTTTGATGTTTAATGCGGCCACCCATTTAGGATGGATGGATTATTTGTCGGGGATCACTCAGTATGGAATTCTGGATTTTGGAAATGCTTCCAATGCTGCACTGGTCATGGCAGGAGTATTGGCTTCTGTCATTTACAGAAAACAACCACAATCATTTGGTATGGTAATCAGGATATTTCTTGTTCTTGGAGCTTTGTATATTTTGCTGGGTTTGTTATCAAGGCCTTTATGGGGCATTTCAAAAATCAGAGCTACTCCTTCATGGATTACCATTACAGCTGGTATCACACTTATTTCCTTTTCTCTGCTCATTTTTATTGCGGATAAGAAAGGGAAAGTAAGATGGTTCGGTATATTAAAGCCTGCCGGTACCAGTACACTTACCTGTTACTTACTTCCCTATTTCCATGTGGCTATCTTCATGCTTCTGTTGGATTGGCGGTTGCCAATTGTTTTAAGAACAGGGGTCGTCGGTATCCTAAAATGTCTGGTGTTTGCATTGATTATTGTATTGATAACCGGTTGGCTGGAAAAGAGAAAATTACGTCTTAAGATCTGAGATAAGATTTCTTAACTTCCATTTGCATTATGAAGTTTGGGCTGACCCTTTCCGGGACTGGTTTATTGGAAAAAGATTTTCAGGGATATACACATGTCTGCCTTGCCATTGAGGCCAATGTCCGGGTAATGCCTGATTGAACATAAATGTCCAAAATTCAGAACAGGAATCCGTTTTATACTTCCTGAAAACAAGAAGGATTTTTAAGTATGAACTTTGTTTAACATTTCCTATCAAAAAAAAAACCGGCAGATTTTATTTTTATTCTACATTTGCCTTTGCAAATTCAAATCTAAAGCACTTGAAACATACACTACGACCCCGTTTCTTTTGCCCCGTTAGCCGACGTGGATGCTGATAGGACGAGCTATTTCCCAACAGCCCCTATCAGTGAAATAAGTCCCCGGCATGAGTTGATTCCTTTTTTTTAATAAAAAAAAATCTTGCACAGTGGAACAATCAAATATTATTGTTCGTGTGGCAGTTCCTGAAGATATAATTTACGCAAAGACCATCACAGATGAGATGGAATCGTCTGCCAGAGTCAGAGGTACAGGAATTGCAAAAAGAACCCCTGAGTATGTCTCCAACAAAATGATAGAAGGTAAGGCTGTTATTGCCCTCACTACTTCCAGTGAATGGGTTGGATTTTGCTATATCGAGGCATGGGGACATGAAAAATTCGTAGCCAACAGTGGATTGATTGTGGCGCCGCCATTCAGAAAGACAGGTGTTGCCAAGCGGATCAAATACAAAATCTTCCACCTTTCCAGAAAGATGTATCCGGATGCCAAAATTTTCGGATTGACGACAGGGCTTGCGGTGATGAAGATCAACAGCGAGTTGGGTTATGAACCGGTGACTTATGGCGAACTTACCGATGATGAAAATTTTTGGGCAGGATGCAAGAGTTGTGTCAATTATGATATTCTGATGAGTAAAGGTCGCAAGAACTGCCTCTGTACAGCCATGCTTTATGATCCGAAAGATCATCCCGAGCCCGCTGAAACCGCCAAAGAATTTAATAAGAATTCAAAAACCTATGAAAGGTTTATGCGTCTGAAGCAATTTAAACTCTACAGATACTGGAAGAAGTTAAGATTGGAAAAAGAACGCAAGGCTTTGAAAGAAGGTGCTTTGAAGAAAAAGTCGTTTTTATCCTTTTTAATGAATTTATAAATGAAGAAAAAGATTGTATTGGGATTTAGTGGTGGATTGGACACTTCCTTTTGTGTAAAGTACCTCAAGGATGACCTGAATTACGAAGTTCATTCCATCATCGTAAATACCGGAGGTTTTTCAAAGGAAGAATTGGAGAAAATTGAATCACATGCTTATGCACTTGGTGTAGCAAGCCATACTGTGGTAGATGCCCGCAAAGAGTATTATCAAAGAATCATCCGGTATCTGATTTTTGGAAATGTATTGAAGAACAGTACCTATCCTCTGAGTGTAAGTGCAGAAAGAGTTATTCAGGCACTCAAGATTGCAGAACATGTGAAGACGATTGGCGCAGAAGCAGTAGCACACGGAAGTACAGGAGCAGGGAATGACCAGGTGAGGTTTGATATGATTTTTCACATTATGATTCCTGAAGTAGAAATACTCACTCCGGTGCGTGATCTGCGCCTTTCACGTCAACAGGAAATTGATTATCTGAAATCCAAAAAAGTTCAGATGAATTTTGAGAAGTCTGTATATTCTATCAATAAGGGCCTCTGGGGTACCAGTGTCGGAGGCAAAGAAACCCTTCAGAGCAATGGGTGGCTCCCCGAAGAAGCATGGCCCACGCCGCTTACAGCAAAAGAAGATTCGGCCATTCAATTGCATTTTAAAAATGGAGAACTGAATGGAGTCAATGATAGAAAATTTAATGATGCGGTAGAGGCGATAGAATATCTTCAGAGAATTGCAGGTACCTATGCAATTGGCCGCGACATTCACGTAGGCGATACCATCATCGGTATCAAAGGGAGAGTGGGTTTTGAAGCCGCCGCTCCGATGCTTATTATCAAAGCGCACCAGGCGCTTGAGAAGCATGTGTTGAGTAAGTGGCAAATCAGTTTTAAAAACCAATTGTCGGAATTTTATGGCAACTGGTTGCATGAGGGACAATTGCTTGATCCGGTAATGCGCAATATTGAATCTTTTCTGGAGTCAAGCCAGGCACATGTTTCGGGCAAGGTATTTGTGCAACTGATGCCTTATAGATTTCAGATCACAGGGATTGAATCTCCTTTTGATTTAATGAATGCTAAATTTGGCAGTTATGGTGAAATGAATAAAAGTTGGGATGGAAATGATGTAAGAGGCTTCAGCAAAATATTTGGAAACCAGACTTCGATCTATCATTCGATAAGTAAAGCAAATGATGAAAAGAAAAATTAAAGCTGGCGTTGTAGGCGGAGCAGGATATACCGGAGGGGAATTGATCCGTCTGTTGGTGCACCATCCTCACGTGCAAATCAGTTTCGTTCACAGCAAAAGCAATGCAGGCAAGAAGTTGTCTGCTGTGCACAAAGACCTCTCCGGAGAGACTGACATTGAATTCACTTCTGAGTTGAAAGATGATGTGGATGTCTTGTTTCTTTGTGTAGGACATGGAGATTCGGTTAAGTTCTTGGAACAGAATAGAATTCCAAAGGAAGTAAAGGTAATTTCATTGGGACAGGATTTCAGATTGAAAAAGAAAGCGGAAATCGCAGGTAGAAAATTTGTATATGGGCTTCCTGAAATAAATAAAAAAGAAATTTGTAAAGCAGAGAACATTGCCAATCCGGGTTGTTTTGCTACAGCAATTGAGTTGGGGTTGTTGCCATTGGCAAAATCAGATCAACTTAAAGAAGTTTATACCACCGGTATTACAGGGAGTACGGGGGCCGGTCAGTCGTTGAGCGAAACATCACACTTTTCCTGGCGTGAAAATAATGTGCAGGCATACAAGACGCTCAATCACCAGCATCTGGATGAAATAAGACAGACCTTGTTGGAAGTTTCAAAAAATAAAAAAGTGCCGGTCGTGAACTTTGTACCATGGAGAGGTGATTTTACGAGAGGTATTTTTATTACCTCCCAATTGAAGAGCAATGAAACGTTACCGGAATTGAACTACCAGTTTGAAAAATTTTTTGAAGGCCATCCGTTTGTCAAAGTAGTGAAAGAGCCCGTATTCCTGAAGCAAGTGGTGAATACCAATAATTGCTTTATCAATCTGGAAAAAGTTGGCGATACCCTGGTCATTCATTCTGTGATAGACAATTTGCTGAAAGGAGCCAGTGGGCAAGCAGTGCAAAACATGAATCTGATGTTTGGAATTGAAGAAACAGCAGGATTGAAACTAAAAGCAAACTATTTTTAAATTATTTATCCAATGAAGTTATTTGATGTATATCCATTGCAGGATATTGTGATTGAGAAGGGAGAGGGTTGTTATGTGTGGGATGAAAAAGGGGAGAAGTATCTTGACTTTTACGGTGGCCATGCCGTAATCAGTATAGGTCATTCCCATCCAAAATGGAAAAAACGGATTGAAGACCAATTGGACAGAATTGCATTTTATTCCAATTCAGTAAAACTTCCTATTCAGCAGGAGTTGGCTACTGCCTTTGGCCATATTTCCGGAAGAGACGAGTACCAGCTCTTTCTCTGTAATTCAGGAGCAGAAGCCAATGAGAATGCCTTGAAACTGGCATCCTTTTATAATGGGAGAAAAAAGATTATCAGTTTTTCCAAAGCATTTCACGGTCGTACTTCGTTGGCCGTAGCTGTTACTGACAGCCCCGCTATACGGGCAGGGGTAAACGAAAATGAAAATGTCGTTTTTCTACCGTTCAATGATAAAGAAAAATTTTCGGAGGCCATGGAGCACTCCGGAAATGAAGTGGCAGCGGTAATCGTTGAAAGTATTCAGGGAGTAGGTGGTATCCGGGTGGCAGATGCAGAATTCTTAAAACTGATCCGGTCTCTTTGTGATCGCTATGGAAGTGTAATGATTGCCGATGAAGTTCAATGTGGTTATGGACGCACCGGAAAATTCTTTGCTGCCGACCATGCCGGGATAGACGCAGATATTTATACAATGGCCAAAGGGATGGGCAATGGTTTTCCTGTAGCCGGTATTGCCATTCATCCGAAGATAGCAGCACGCCACTTTATGCTGGGTACTACTTTTGGTGGCAATCCTCTTGCATGTGCGGCTGCTTTGGCTGTGTTGGAAGTGATGGAAGAGGAAAAACTGATGGCAAATGCAGAAAGGATGGGAAGGTTACTCATGAATAAGTTGCATGAGAATTTGCTCATTCAGCAGGTAAGAGGCAAAGGACTGATGATTGGATTTGATGTACCGGAAGAATTGAAAGACCTGAAAAAAAATCTGCTGGTAAAGCATCATATTTTTACCGGAGAGGCAAAACCAAATGTTATCCGGCTGTTGCCTCCATTGAATATCACAGGGGTAGAGGTAGAATTATTTTATTTAACGGTTGAAGCTGAAACTTCATTTTTAAATCATAAGGATATTGAGAAACTTCCTGTCGGTCACTGATGCCGGTGATGTACAACAGTTGATAGATACTGCTTTACAATTAAAGGCAAATCCGCTTCACGAAAGAGTTGGAATTGGTAAAAGAATGGGTTTGATTTTTATGAATCCAAGCCTCAGAACCCGCATCAGCACTCAGGTAGCAGCGATGAACCTGGGAATGGAAACCATTGTGATGAATACTTCGGGAGACAGTTGGCAACTCGAGTTCGGAGAAGGCGCAGTAATGAACGGAAAGACTGTGGAGCATATCAAGGATGCCGCAAGAGTATTGGGTTCGTATTTTGATGTGCTGGGCGTAAGAACCTTTCCATCGCTTCAGAATAAAGAAGAAGATTACAGCGAAAAAGTAATTAATGCATTTGTGAAATATTCAAGAATTCCTGTGATCAGTCTTGAAAGCGCTACAAGGCATCCATTGCAGAGTCTCGCTGATGCGATCACCATTTATGAAAATTCACTCTTGTTGAATCAAAGAAAGCCAAAAGTAGTTTTAATGTGGGCACCTCATGTAAAGCCATTACCACAATGTGTGGCCAATAGCTTTGCAGAGTGGATGCAGGCGTGGGGAAAGGCTGATTTTGTAATCAGCCATCCGAAAGGTTATGAACTGGATAATGAATTTTCAGGTGATGCGGAGGTTGTTTACGATCAGCCGTCCGCATTGAAAAATGCAGATTTTGTCTATGTGAAAAACTGGAGTAGTGTACATGATTATGGTAAAATAATTCCGGTAACCGAGGATTGGATGTTGACTCAAAAAAAACTGGCGACATCAAATCAGGCCAAAGTCATGCATTGCCTTCCTGTAAGACGGAATGTAGAATTAAGCGATGAAATCCTGGACAGCTCCTGTAGTCTTGTTACAGCACAGGCAGTGAACCGTGTGTGGTCGGCACAGGCAGTATTATCTACCATTTTAAAAAGCAGCTAAGCCATGCAGGAAACTTTAACCATTATCAAAATCGGCGGAAATGTAATTGATGATGAGCAGGCGCTGCATGAATTTCTGATTTCATTTTCACACATTTCCGGAAAGAAGATACTGGTACATGGCGGTGGGAAAATTGCCACCACCATCGGCCACCAGATGGGGATACAGCCCAATTATATACAGGGCCGCAGAATTACAGACGATAAGACGATAGATCTCGTAACGATGGTGTACGCAGGCCTGGTTAACAAGAAGATTGTGGCTCAACTGCAGGCGCTTCATTGCAACGGAATTGGAATTTGTGGCGCTGACGGTTCACTAATTCTTGCGAAGAAGAGACCCGTCGGTGAAGTAGATTTTGGTTGGGTAGGAGATATTGCCGCAGAAGATATTCCATTGGATAAGTGGGATGTTTTGTTACAAAATAATTGGATACCTGTGGTGGCTCCCATTACACACGATAGTGAGGGGCATCTGCTTAATACCAATGCCGATACGATTGCGTCTGCCTTGGCGATTGCGTTTTCATCTTCGTGCCCGACATCCTTGATCTATTGTTTTGAGAAGGACGGGGTATTGGCTGATGTGAACGATGATAAATCAGTTATACCTTCCATAGACCGGAATCAATACCATCTGATGATTTCAAAGAATCAACTGGTTGAAGGAATCTTACCCAAACTCAAGAACGCATTTGAGGCTTCAGAAAAAGGTGTGAATCAGGTGATCGTGGGGAATTCATCCGGGCTAACGGATCTTATTGAAGGTAAATCAGGTACAAAAATTTTTGGTTGATTATGGGAAAGGAAGAAACGATAGAGCATCTTTTTTTGGAGACCGTGGAAGTGTTGAAGCAGTTGGTGCGTACACCATCCCTGAGCAGGGAGGAGGATAAGACAGGAGATATCCTTGAAAGTTTTTTTGAAAGCAGACATATCCCGGTGCAAAGGATTATGAATAATGTGATCGTCCGGTCAAAACATTTTGATCCTTCAAAGAAAACTTTATTGCTTAATTCGCATCACGACACGGTGCCCCCAAATAAAAATTATACACTTGACCCATTTACTCCAGTCATCCGTGAGGAGAAGTTGTTTGGATTAGGAACCAATGATGCTGGAGGTTCCCTGGTATCTATGATGGCGACTTTTCTTTATTTTATTGAAATGGAAGCCCCCGTAAATATTGTTTTCGCTGCTTCAGCAGAAGAGGAAATCAGTGGAAAAAATGGAGTAGAACTATTGTTGCCCTCTCTTCCGAAAATTGACATGGCGATTGTAGGTGAACCTACCCTAATGAATATGGCCATTGCTGAAAAAGGACTGCTGGTATTGGATTGTACAGCACATGGCAAATCGGGCCATGCTGCCCGTGATGAAGGTGATAATGCCATCTATAAAGCGGTGAGAGATATCGAGTGGATTCAGAAGTTTAACTTTCAAAAGGAATCTGAATGGCTGGGTCGTGTACACACTGCCGTTACATCCATTGAGACAGACAACAAGGCGCATAATGTGGTTCCAGGTAGTTGCAGGTTTGTAATAGATGTACGGGTGAATGAGCTATATACATTTGATGAGGTGGTGGAAATCTTCAGAAAAAATCTGATTAGCGAGGTCAATCCCCGCTCTCTTCGGTTAAAACCTTCTTTTATTCCGGAAGATCATGTAATGGTAAGGGCAGGTAAAAAACTGGGAATGGAAATGTATGGTTCACCTACCTGTTCGGATATGGCGCAGATTCCCTTTCCGGCAGTAAAATGCGGCCCGGGCGATTCGGCGAGAAGCCATACTGCGGATGAATTCATCTACCTTCATGAAATAAAAAATGGAATTTCTAAGTATGTGAATTGGATTGAACAGATGGGGAAAGCAGATTAGGAGCGAATCGGGCGGTAAGCCGGGGATTAGGATGAAATAAGAAAATCAGATGCTCTGTCAGGGTTCGTTTCCACTCACCATGACAACCCACTGTCGCCCTGAGTGCAGAGAAAGGAAATATCCTACTGAGTGCAAAAAGAAAGGATAGATTCTGCAAAACAGAATTTTAGATTGATTTCTGAAAATAATTTTTGATTTATGAAACTTTGGCAAAAAGATACAGATTCTAAAAAAGAGGTTGATGAGTTCACTGTAGGCGATGATAGAAAATTTGATCTGCAACTGGCTCCCTTTGATGTGTTGGGCAATCTGGCACATATCCGAATGCTTCAGGACACAGGATTAATTTCGTCAGAAGAATTTGAGATTCTTAAACAGCAGTTGATTTTAATTTACCGTGAGATAGAATCCAGAAGCTTCTGCATTGATGAAAAAGTAGAAGACATCCATTCTCAGATTGAATGGTTGCTGACGAAATTCTGTGGAGATGCCGGTAAAAAGGTGCACACAGGCCGGTCAAGAAATGATCAGGTGATGGTTGATATTAAATTGTACCTGCGGGATGAAATAGAAACTATTGTGCGGCTTTCTAAGGGGTTGTTTGATTTATGGATTGAATTGAGTGAGAAGCATAAGAATGATTTGTTACCCGGATACACACACTTTCAATTGGCGATGCCTTCATCATTCGGATTGTGGTTTGGCGCTTATGGTGAAAGCCTTTCAGAAGATTTGATCACACTCAAAGGCGCCTGGGATATTGTGAATAAAAATCCGCTGGGCAGTGCTGCCGGTTTTGGAAGTTCTTTTCCGATTAGCCGGACGCAAACCACGAATCTCCTGGGTTTTCAGGCCATGAATGTGAATGTGGTTTATGCTCAAATGACCAGAGGTAAAACTGAAAGAATCTTATTGCAGGCACTTGCAAACATTGCCTTTACGCTTTCCAAATGCAGTATGGATGCTTGTATCTTTATGAATCAGCATTTTGACTTCATTGCATTTCCCGACGATCTCACTACGGGAAGCAGCATCATGCCGCATAAGAAAAATCCGGATGTGTTTGAACTGATCAGAGCTCATAGCAATCTCATTCAGACCGCTCCTGCACAGTTACAGGCACTTCTGCAAAATCTCCCTTCAGGGTATCAGAGAGATTACCAACTTACAAAATCAATCACTTTCCCTGCAATTTCGAAATTGAAAGATTGTCTGAAGATGATGCATCTGATGATGACGCACATCCGGGTAAAATCGAATCTGCTGGATGATGAAAAGTATAAATACCTGTTTACGGTTGAGGAGATGAATAAATTGGTTTTGGATGGTATGCCATTGCGCGATGCTTATGGAAAAATCGGGGAGCAGGTAAATTCCGGCGCATTTAAATTTACGGGCCAATTGCATCATACGCTTGAGGGGTCTATTGGAAACTTGCAGAATGAATCCATAGTGAAATCCATGCAGAATACGGTAAATTCATTTCAGTTTGAAAAAGTACATCAGGCCATTCAAAAATTATTACAGTAAATTGCCACCTTCCAATATTCCAGAAAGAATGACGTATGGCAGAAAATCGTAAAAGGAAAATTGCAATATTTGGCTCGACCGGATCCATCGGCACGCAGGCTTTGGAAGTGATAAAAGCATTTCCTGAACTGTTCGAAACAGAAATACTCACTGCACAGAATAACGAAAAGCTGCTGATAGAGCAGGCACTCACCTTCAGACCCAATGCAGTGGTTATCGGTGATGAGAAAAAATACAAGAATGTAAAAGAGGCATTGGCTTCTACAGATATCAAAGTATTTGCCGGAGAGGCAGCTATTGAAGAAGCGGCAGAATTCGATACTTACGATGTCATGTTGGGGGCTATTGTGGGTTTTGCAGGACTTAAACCCACACTAAAAGCACTGGAATCAGGCAAAACCATTGCTCTGGCGAATAAAGAGACTTTGGTGGTTGCCGGCGATTTGGTAATGCAGCTGGCTGTTGAGAAAAGAATTCCCATTATTCCCGTAGATAGCGAACATTCAGCTATTTTTCAGTGCCTGATCGGGGAGACAAGGAATAAAATAGAAAAGGTGATCCTGACGGCAAGTGGCGGCCCTTTCTTGGGTAAGAAGCCTAATTTTCTTGTCAATGTAAAGAAGCACCACGCCCTGCAGCATCCCAATTGGACCATGGGAGCAAAGATTACAGTGGACTCAGCTACGCTTATGAATAAAGGGCTTGAAATGATAGAGGCCAAATGGTTGTTTAATCTGGAACCAAATCAGATAGAAGTAATCATTCATAAGCAAAGTATTATACACAGTATGGTTCAGTTTGAGGATGGAAGTGTGAAAGCCCAGATGGGGCTTCCCGATATGAAGATTC
>CAYXAL010000005.1:0-11455 GCA_964463015.1 uncultured Ginsengibacter sp. | reverse complement strand
CAGTTTGAGGATGGAAGTGTGAAAGCCCAGATGGGGCTTCCCGATATGAAGATTCCCATCCAGTATGCGATGAGTTTTCCTTCGCGACTGAAATCGGATCATGCGAGAATCAATTTCAAAAAGCTATCCGTATTGGAATTTGAGGAGCCCGACTATAAGACATTTCGTAATCTTGCACTGGCAAGGACCGCCCTGGAGAAGGGAGGAAATATGCCGGCTGTTCTCAATGCAGCCAATGAGATTGCAGTATGGGCTTTCCTGAATAACCGGATAGGCTTTTTGGATATGACCGCAATGGTGGAGAAGGCTATGGAAAAAATTAATTATATAGAAAAGCCAAATCTTGCCGATTATTTTGACAGCGACGCCGAGGCGCGTAATTTTGCCGCTTCGCTGATTAATTTATAATAACCAACAAATTTATCTGACTGAAACGTGATAAGCTCTGAAATTTTAGCCATCAACTGGCCTTCTGTAGGATTGCAGGCCGTCTATTTATTATTCTCACTTTCTATACTTGTTCTGATCCATGAATTCGGCCATTTTATCACAGCCAAGTGGTTTAAATGCCGGGTTGAAAAATTCTATCTGTTTTTTGATCCATGGTTTTCCATATTCAAAAAGAAGGTAAAAGATACCGAATACGGAATCGGTTGGCTCCCGCTCGGAGGCTATGTAAAAATTGCCGGAATGGTAGATGAAAGTATGGATAAGGAGCAGTTGAAGCAACCGCCACAACCGTGGGAATTCAGAAGTAAACCGGCATGGCAGAGACTGATCATCATGCTGGCCGGTGTGACAATGAATGTATTGTTAGCATTTTTTATCTATGCCATGATTCTCTATACCTGGGGTGAGAAGAAGTTGCCCATGTCCAGTGTGCATGAAGGTATCTGGGTGACAGACAGTCTGATGAATAAAATCGGTTTGCAAAATGGAGATAAGATCGTTGCAGTAAATGGTGAGAAGGTTCAGTATTTTGATGAATTGAATGCAAAGATCCTGCTGGGAAAAGATATTGAAGTCATCCGCGATGGGAAGAAAGAAAATATTCATATCCCGGTAAATTTTGTGGAGCAGTTGGTCGAAAAGAAAGGGAAACGCACACCGCTTGTGATGCCTCGCCAACTGATTATCATTGGCGCGTTTGATCAGAATGAATCGAAGAATGCAATTAATGCAGGCTTGAAAAAATTTGATCAGATCATCGGCGTGGATAGTATGCCGGTGAAGTATTTTGATCAATTAGGCCCGGTGCTGAAAAGCCATGCAGGCAATACCGTAGATTTGAAAATATTGAGGGGAGAGGAAGAACTAACCAAACCTGTACAGGTGGATAAGGAAGGAAAGATTGGATTTTATGTGATCAATGGAGATCAGGCTGATAGTCTGGGCATACTCAAACAACAAACAATGGATTACAGTTTCTTGTCGTCTTTTCCGGCGGGGGTACGAAAAACCGGTGAGCAATTGAACTATTATGTACAGCAATTCAAACTGATATTAAATCCGGAGACCGGTGCTTACAAAGGACTCGGTGGGTTTAAGACGATGGCTTCCATCTTTCCGGATACCGGATGGGATTGGGAAGCCTTCTGGAAAATCACAGCATTCTTTTCAATCATACTTGCTTTCATGAATTTGCTTCCCATACCTGCATTGGATGGGGGGCATGTCGTATTTACTCTGGTAGAGATGATTACAGGACGCAAACCAAGTGATAAGTTTCTGGAGTATGCGCAGATTGTAGGCATGGTCATTCTCTTTGGGCTTTTGATCTTCGCCAATTTCAATGACTGGTTTGGATGGGGGAGAGGGCATTAAGTACCTTTCATTTTGCTCGAAAAAACTCTGATCAAAATATCAGATCTCAATCCCGATTTTCTTCATAAGAATGGTAGCATTCATACTTTTGCAAATACCTTCCTTTAACTTGTAATCAAAAAATAATTCCTCATTTTCTACCTGTACATCAAAATGGTAGTTGATAATATTTTCTGCATAGGGTTCTTTGATTTCTGCTAATTCAAGGTCATGCGTGGCTACAATGGCAGCAGTATTTTTTTCAATCAGTTGTTTGATCAGCGCTTTCGATCCGGTATGCCTATCGATAGAGTTGGTGCCTCTGAGAATTTCATCAAGCAGAATGAATATTTTCTCACCGGCATTTACTTTATCAATAATCACTTTCAATTTTTTCAGTTCTGCATAAAATGTAGAGGTACTTTCCTGTAAGTTGTCGGATATTCTCATACTGCTAATCAGTGATACATGCGATATCTTAAAGGAGGAAGCGCATACCGGAGCGCCACAAAAAGCCAGAACACAATTCACACCGATGCTGCGGAGGTAAGTACTTTTTCCTGCCATATTGGAACCGGTTACCAACATGAGTTTGCCGGAGGATAAAATCTTTACAGGATTGTCCACTCGCTTGGTTTCAGGGATTAATGGATGGCCGATATCCTCACCTTCTATTTTAAAATATTCCTCCAAAATTTCAGGATAGATATAACTGCTGTGGTTAAAACTGAATACAGCCAGACTGCTCAGTGTTTCGAATTCAGCAATGGCATCCAACCACTCCTTTAATTTGTCACAGAAGGATGTTTTCCATTTATCAAGATCCAAGACTTGTTGTACATTCCAGAACAAAAACAGATTCAGCGGGAGAGCCAATACAAGGTTGTACCGCAAGTCGAGTCTTTCCAGTATTTTGCTCAGTGTTTTAATGGCTGAAGACGCTTTCAATCCTTCCTGAATCAACTTAGCTCTTGTCCTGATTAAAAGAGGAGATTGGAAATTATTTCTTTCTATCATTTCAATGGAAACGGCTAACATTTTTAACCGGAGAGCAATATCGTCAAACCGCCGGTGTACGGGAGCTACTTTTTTATCCAGTTGATAGATGATCACAGAATAGGCAAGTAATGCAAAAACCAAAACAGAACCGCTTAGGTAATCGGCAAGGAATAGTCCAAGAACAGATAAAATGATTACAGGCAATAGATATCGTAACCAACTCCATTGTTTAAAACCTAAAAAAACAGAAGGTTGTTTTATCCAGTCTTCCAGTTTGTTTTTAGTTTCAAGAGTGAATTTCCGGATGGTGCCGTTCGTTTGTAAATCTTTCATCCATTCAGATAAAGTGGACAATTCTTTAACGGCATCCTGTCGCTCCGCAATTTCAGCTATCGAAGCCGGTGCCTTCAGATATTGCGCCAGCAAAGCGCCACCGGGGTCAGAGGTTGTTCTGTTGAGGTATTGATAGATAGAGTATGCACCAAAAATATCCATATCCGATGTGTACGGATGGACAGGATCTGTATACTGATTACCATTTTCAAAAGCCGCTTCTCCATCCAGTGCCTTTAGTTCTTGTTGAAGTAACCGGATTTTTGTTTTTAAGAATTGAATTTTTTCCAGATGGTTAAGATCAGCATGAACCAACCGGATAAAAATGAATAATAAGATGGCGGAGACAAAAGCCACATACATCCAACCTGCATTCCAAAGCAGGTAAAAGGTGAAGAATATGGCAATAATGGGACCTAACCTCAGCCAGCCCAATACAGATCTTCGGGTTTGTAATTTTTTTAATTTAACCTCTTCCGATGCAATCCAGTGTGTATAATACGCTCTCATATCTGTCATGGCGGCAAAAGTAGATCAATTGCACTTATGAAATGGTTGCCACACGGTAAAGGTTCCAAACAAGAAATTCCCGGTTTCTAATTTTGCCCGATTCCTGAACTATCGACTTTGTTGTTTTGTAAAATCCGGAGCTTTTTTTTCTTTTTCTTCTGACCTGTAAAGAATTCTTCAAAAGAATCAAAGTCGCGCTGGTACGATAATTGAATACCTGTACGGTTGCTTCGTGTGATTCCGGCAAAGCTGCCTTGATCGGTATCACTGCGATTAAAACCTACAACACGAAGATTTCCACTGGGAGAAATCAGGTATTCAAAAGATACATCCGGGGTAAAGAGAAAATTGCTATTGGTGTTGTTGAATGCAGGATTGAGTCTATCCACATTCCCTCCGATATTGATAAGAAGTTTATTGTGCATAAGTGAAGTGCGCAGTGTAAAATCTCCGATATTTTGAATCTGCCTTTCATTGATAGATCGTTGATTAAACTCGGTAGCATTTATGTTGGTAGAGAAACTCACATTATTTGTCTTGATAAGTTTACGCAACCAGTTGTTGAGTGAATTTGAGAGTGTCGCCGATAAGAGTTGGCCAACAGTTTTCGAAACGAAGTTTCCGGTAGCGCTTCCGGCAAGCAGGCCCTGATCGGAAGTAAGAAAGGTGTTGAACAATAACAAAGAGGCCACCTGGTTGAGCAGTTGATTGTTATCAGACTGAAACCTGGTTTTCAGATATTCACTCGCGATCGGATCACTCTTGAGCGGATTGTCAAAAGGGAATTGAAATTCAAATTGCGGGCTCGGATTTTTTAAGGTACCTCTTAATTTAAACAAGATGTCTATATCTCCTGTTGTATTGGATAGCCCTGTACTGGTGGGAATATTATCCAGATTTACACTCTTTGCCCTGTACACTGCATCAATATTTAACTGAGCCAGATAGGGATCACCCTGCCACTCGATGTATCCTTGTTGTAAACTAAAAGGCGTTTTCATCACAGTCTGGAAATTGAAAGTGTAATCTCCTTCCTGTACATTGTATCTGCCCCGTATTGTAAGAGGGTCCGTCGTGCCTGCTGTAATAAAAAGTTTGCCATTGCCTCTTGCCTGAATGACGTCACCGGTCGTTTCATCCAGGATTACATCAATCTTTGCAAGAGGGTTGGCGGTGAGTTCCATATCTACTTTGATATTGGTATTTTCTCTGGCACGGGTATCTACTGTCATTTCCCTCCCGAATTGAGTAAATTCAATATAGTTGAGGCCGCCACTTTCTACAGATTCGCCAATGGGGAGAGAGATGTTGCTACTGTCAGTAGGCTCACCTTTGATAGACATTCGCATATCAGTTACGAATCCATTGAGCGATAATTCTGCCCTTCCCCGTACATTTCCATAAAAATCTTTATTGTCACTTAATGTGGTATTCAGCAGTTGAAAATTGTCGTTGGTCTTTATGTGCAATTCATTAAAGAAAAAATTATCAAAGAAATTATGATAAATTTTTCCACTGAGAATTGCTTTCTTCTTGTGTGCATCGTTGAGAGTGATGGTGCCAAAATCTATTTCATCCGGATTAAATGTAATGACTGAATTGTTGTCCATTGTGTACCGGCATTTGGTGTAATCAATGGTCATAGAAGTGTTATCGAGTTGAATACTTCCGGTAAGTTCAGGATGACTGAGTATCCCTGATAGTTCAAGTTTTCCGGTGGCTTTGCCTTCTACGTCACTGACTATTCCTGTCAGAAAGTTTCCAAGCAAATGAATCCCGGATTGGTCAAAAGTAATTTCTCCGGAAATAGGGCTTGTGGAGTCTGATACATTCAGTCCGATTTTTCCTTTAAACCGATAAGGGTCATTGTCGGAAACCAAAGAAGCATTCAGCATCCCGGTTTTATTGGAGAAATTACCTTCCGATTTTACCACACCGATACTGTCTGTTTCAAATATGAATTGCTTCATAGTGGTCTTGAATGAAACACCTGCATTGTTAAATGGATCTGTTATGATGACATCTCCTGAAAGAAGCCCCTGCAATCTTGGGTATTTTAAAACCAAAGGCATGATATCCTCAACTATGATATCCTGCATTTGAATATAGATGTCGTTGCTGTTGCCAATATCTGAAGGGTGGGTGGAAACTGAAATCTCCTGATTATTCTGATGAAACCTCACCTGATGTGCCGTAATCATTTTTCCGATCAACTGGATTTCGCCACCCTTTTGAATGGTCCACAGTTTTTGATTCAGGGCGAAGGTGGATGGAAGAAATATCAGAGAGAACCCATCCTGCTTTGTTCTGATCTCTGCATTAATATTGGCTGAATTCAGCGTCTTATTGGCCGATGTCTGGATGTTGACTTTAGAAACATCGTTGGAGGCGGTGATAGATAATTGCGTGCCCGGAGAATGCAAACTGTCATTAATTATCACATCAGATGAATTAAAGACCAGGGTGAGAGAATCTTTTCCTCCTGTACTTTCAATAGCAATATCATTAAACCGGATATTCGAAAAATTAAGCTGGGGAATATTACCATTAAAGCCAAAAATATTTTTCTTTATATCAATGTTTCCTATAATAAGTGCGTCATTAAGGCCACTGATACGGTGGTCTAAAAGATTCACATATTCACTTATCTTATTTGTATGAATCATGAATGAGAAACTCTGATTTCCGGCATATTCTTTAGGTTTGGGAATGTATGCGGGATAATATTTGTGAAGAAATAAAAGAAATGCTTCCTTTAGTTCCCGGATTTTAAAATTTCCGTTGATAGAGGCTTCCAGTTCGTTGGTAGTAAGAGAGAGCAGTTTGCTGCTGTCATAAACAGAAGAGGCTATCACTAAGGAATCAAATGAGAGTTGCTTGCCGTTGTCCCATAACCGTGCATCAGACACGCGTGCGCTACCTATAAAGTCGTCGATGGTTTTACCTTTAAAGTCAAAATTAAAACGTCCGATCAGTGAGATGTCATCTTTTGTAAACCCCAGGTCTTTCAGATTAAACTGAAGTACGTCGGCAAAAAAATTAAAATACGGATTCTTGTTTCCGAAATTAATGGTTCCCACAAGCGTATCTATAACAATGTTTGGGTCGTCAATGCTGGCTGATCCGGAGAATAGATCTTTTTTAATATCTCCATGAGCAATAATGTTCGTATATGGGTATCCGTTATATACCACGCGTTGAATCGCCCCGTCAACCGAGATGTTCATGTATTTTTCCTTAAATCCTTTTCCATCAATCTTTCCGTTGAAGGCAATGGTTCCGATTTGATTGTTGTGAATAAATCGCCCCAGGTCAAAGTTGGTGGTAGTGAGTTTGCCGCTATAAACTGGAATTTCATTGTCTTTCACTTTGAGATGCAGGTCGGTTTTAAGGTTTCCGATGTCTGTATTGAGGTCGCCGAAAGTTACAAAGTCATTAAAATAACCAGTAAAACTTCCGGTATATTTTATTCTTCCAAACGCACTGATGTTGGGTTGCTGTATGGTATGAAGAGAGGGGATGAGCTTGGCCAGTTCCGGATAGGTAGTGCGCATTTCTTTAATCCTGAGATCAATAAAGGTCTCATTGATGTCGGGCAAACCGCGCAGGCTCATATCTCCCTGCAGAATATTTTGATTTCCTGAGGATATGGAGAAATTAGATGCAGTAAGATTTTCCACTTTCCCCGATACATTTCCCCGGATGGTAAATACTCTTCCCCATGATTTGGCATCGGGAGCAAAATAGCCGAGATCGTCGCTGTTTAATGTGGCGTTATCAAAACGGCCTTCCATTTTTACTGCATGGATGAAGTCGTTCATGTCTTCATTGAACGAATGATAGTGCATCGCAAAATAATTTCCCAATCGGCTTTTGTCGGTTTGCAGATCAAGTCCGGTAAACTCCATCAGTCCGGGAGCCATTTTGAATTTGGAATTAAACTTCTTAATCCTGAACCCGCCACGGTCTTTTACCGAAAAATCCAGATCAGCTCTGAGAGTATCGCTTTTTATAACAGCATTCTTAATTGTTGCATTTAATTCGGATAGGATGATATGCGAATCATCAAACTGCCCCATTACAGGTAGATTCTCCGATTCTTTTTCCACTGCGACCTTTCCCTGATTAATTGTAATTTTTTTTACCGTAATCATCCAGCTCTTTTCGTTGTTGTTTTTCACACTGTCCTGAGTAGCGCCATTATTTGCATTGTTTGAGGTATCTATATCCGGAGGGCGTAGCCCGTTGTAGTCATATTGCGCAAATACCGGATGGTCCATTTGAATCTGATTGATATTCAAAACCATGTTGTTGAGATCCAATTTTTCTGCATCAATTCTCAGGTCTTTGACACTGGCAAACATATTGGTACCTATCCATGCATCTTCCTGGTAAATACGGGTATTTTTTAGGTGAATAATTTTGACGTCGAGATGTAAAGGCTTGCTTTCGGTTTTTCCGGAAGTTGAGCCTCCGCCGAAATAATCTATCAGGAATTGATAATTCCATTCAGGAGTCTTCCGGTTCAGCCTGATGATGGCATCATCAAGGCCGACATAATTAAGTACAATTTTATCTTTCAGAAAAAACCAGTCGGTGATGTTTACACGCAGTGCGCCGGCATACAACAAAGTATCCTTTTTTTTGTCTAATACAAGGGTATTCTCAAGAACCATCCTGTTGAACAAATCGAAGTCAACATGTTTTATGGAGACTGTGGTATTGAGATTTTTGCTTAATGTTTTTGTGATCCGATGAATCAGGAAATTCTGAAAAAAAGTAGTTTGCAACAATATCCATAATACCAGCAACAGTACCAGTAGGCTCAGCAAGATCTTTAGGAATATTTTGAAAACTTTTTTCAGCAAAGTGTGAACATTAATAACAAAAATAATTAAAGGTTGATATACAGAAATTTACAATTCGTTAAAAGGTCTATTATTTATGCGGTAAGGTTTAAGAGTTTTTATTGAATTTTCAAAAATTGTATTAATATCGCAATTATAATCCAAAACCAAAAACTATATCTTATGAAAACTGCGATTATGCTGACAGGCATGATAATTCTTATTTCAGGTCTCAACGCCCAGCCCAAACCATCTACCAAACCTGTGATCTCCATTCAACCTGCCCTCAATGAGGTTGTACAGGATTATTTCAGGCATTTTCAGGAGTCGTTGGGTAAGAAAGAATCTCAGTCTGAAGACTTTGCTGTTTTTGAAAGTAAGATCAAGCTGCCGGGTGCACTGAGTTGTGTTATTTTAAAATACCCTTCACCCGAAGCCTATATCTGGACTGCCGTGATGTCTGAGGATGAGGATTTTCAGGTAGCAGCAAAAAAATATAAGAGATATTTCAGTCAGATAAACAACCAAAAATTTTCTCCAAATGGCATTGAGAAATATGTTTTGTCCGGACAATTTGATGAGGCGGATGTATCCAGAAGTTTTGCTTCGACACTTTTGCAATTGGGCACCCTGCAAAATGGTTTAAATCATTTTTTCATAGACCTGGGCATTCAATATGAATTTCCGAATTGGGTAGTCAAAATATCCATGTATGAAAAAGTTCCCGACGAACAAATGAGGCCGCACATGAAATCACTCATGTGATCAACTATTTTCAGAATGATACAACCCACAACCCATTTTAGTATCCCGCTGCAGAATCATCGCCTCTGTGATCGGCGACGGCAGTTATACTTCCATCTTTATTAACCATTATTACCTCGGTTCTTCCGATGGCTCCTCTTCGCACAATTTTATAACCCATATCTTCAAGTTGCCTTGCCACGTTTGTATCAAATCCTTTTTCAAGATAGACAACATCAGGCAGCCATTGATGATGGAATTTTGGCATGTTGACTGCATCATGTGGCGTCATTCCAAAGTCCATAATGTCCACAATGGTTTGGTACACGCTGGTAATGATGGTAGTACCTCCGGGTGTTCCTACAAGGATCCAGGGCTTCCCGTTTTTCAATACAATGGTTGGAGTCATACTGCTCAGCATTCTTTTATTGGGCGCAATGGCATTGGCTTCCTGGCCAACTGCGCCAAACATGTTGGGCACTCCGGGTTTTACGCTGAAGTCGTCCATTTCATTATTCAGAAAAAAACCAGCTCCGCCCACAACTACTCTTGAACCGTATCCACCATTAATCGTCGTCGTCACAGATACAGCATTTCCCTCTTTATCCAGGACATTGAAATGAGTAGTTTCTTCACTTTCGGGAATGACGCCTTCTTTAATGTCTTTGCTATTGCCGGCTTTTCCGGGAACAAAATTTGCCATTCTTTCTTTCAGGTAATCTTTGCTGACAAGGGTCTTTACCGGCACTTTATAAAAATCGGGGTCACCCAGGTATTTACCCCGATCCGCATAGCACCTCCTTTCAATCTCTACCATCAGGTTTACTGATTCGGGAGTTTCAAACTTCAGTTGGGAAAGGTGATTCATTTCACTCATCTTCAGCATCTGTTCCAATATGATGCCACCACTGCTTGGCAATGGCATCGTAATGACTTTGGCACCTTTATAATTGAATTCAATGGGTGTCCGGTTAACGGCATGATAATTTTTGAGATCTTCGTAAGAGATGATGCCACCAGCTCTTTTCATTTCATCTACGATGAGTTTTGCAGTTTCTCCTTCATAAAACCCTTTTTGCCCTTTGTTGCTGATTCGTTTCAGGGTCTTGGCAAGGTCTTTCTGAATTAACGTGTCACCGGCCTTCCATCCTGATTCTTTGACAAACACAGGCTGAACCGTATTGTATTTTTTGAAATCTTTCTGGTAGTAGTTCAAAGAGGAAGCTTCTTCTTCTGTAATGACAAATCCTTTATCGGCAAGAGCGATAGCCGGTGCGATCAATTTCCTGAAAGGAAGTTTTGCGTATTTCATGCATTCAAATAACCCCGCAATGGTACCCGGTACACCGCTTGCAAGATGCCCGTTTTGCGACAGGTTTAAAAGTGGATTGCCTACACTGTCGAGATACATATCCCTGAATGATTTCCCTGGGGCTTTTTCTCTGTAATCAATGGTGATGTTTTTGCCATTTGCCAGATGAATGACGGTGAATCCGCCTCCTCCGATGTTTCCTGCGGCTGGAAAAACAACTGCCAATGCAAGTTGAGTTGCAATAGCAGCGTCCACAGCATTTCCACCTTCTTTCAGGATCTTCAGACCGGCAGCGCTCGCCAGGGGATGTGCGCTGACTACAGCTCCGTTTTTAACATGGATATCTTTTTGAGATTTGTAGTTGTAAAATCCTGATTCTACCTGTGCATTACACAAGGTAGAAAAAGTGAAAAATGAAAAGATTAAAAAATAGTATTTGTTCATGTACTGAAATTTGTACACAATTTAAAGCATTCTGATTTTTGATAAGACTACAATTCTTTTCCTTTCAACATTGGGACGAAAGAAAAGTTTCCGAATTTTTCCTTTTCTACTTCACTATCGGAGAGTTTTGTAATTCGAAGCATACGCTGTCCGTCATCTTCATCAACCGGTAAAACCATCAGCCCATTCACTTTTAGTTGATCAATTAATTTGGGTGGAATAAAGGGAGCGGCTGCTGTGATTAATATTTTATCAAATGGAGCATAGGTAGGGAGTCCTTCAAAGCCATCTCCAAAAAAATATTTTATGGATGGGTAACGTGATCTTAGAAAAAAATTCTTTTGTAGCTCAAATAATTTTCGCTGCCGCTCGATGGTAAAAACCCGGGCTCCCATTTCTGCCAATACAATCGCCTGGTAGCTGCTACCGGTTCCGATTTCCAGGATTTTGTCAAAAGGTTTTA
>CAYXAL010000004.1:137461-255836 GCA_964463015.1 uncultured Ginsengibacter sp. | reverse complement strand
GGGCACAATTCTTTAATGGCAGAAAGAATTTCATTTATAAGATTCTTCCCTGAATCAGGGATTCCGGGATTCTATTTTGATGTCAGTTCAATAATCGTATCCGTTTCATCCATAATAAGGCCTGTAGTGTAGATAAACAATCCTTCAGGTTGCTGTTTGTATTTCACCTTCAGGTATGAATCAAAAGATTTGGCATCCACAATTTTTTTATTAAAAGCGGGCAGAAAGATGAAATTATCATTTCCGGGTTTCAATATATGCACATAATACTTATTGCCTTTTTCAGTCACAACGCCCCAATCCTGAGGCTCTATCACATTTCCCCGGGTGCCATAGATAGAATTTCCATATTTATTCATCCATTTTCCAACCTGTAGAAGTGTGTCGGTAAAATTATCACCAATCACTCCGTCCGGCTGTGGACCGACATTCAAAAGAAGATTGGCATTTCTTCCTGCAGCATTGATCAGGTAATGAATAATCGTCCGGGTCGATTTGTAATGATTGTCTGTGATATTGAAACCCCAGGAGTTGTTCATGGTTTCACAGGTTTCAAGGGGCAACACATCAGATGCTTTCTGAAAACTGAGTCCGGATTTGTTTTGTCCGGGAAGATCTTTTTCAAACATTTGGAAGTCTTCTCCCGGAAGAGGGCTCAGATGATGATTGTTACCGATCAGGCAATCGGGTTGCAGGTGATGTATCAATCCATAAATCTCCGGGTATTTCCAATCCAGTCTTGAACTCATGTCTTTGCTTCCTTCTACATTGGTCTGGTCCCAATGACCATCGAACCAAACCGAAAGTATGTCTCCATAATTTGTCAATAATTCTGTCAACTGATTCTTCATGAATTGCAGATAGGATGCATAATTGCTTTTGGCAGTTCTTCCGCTTTTCTGCCCGGTACGCCCTGTTTCATAAGGATAGTCGTTTCTGTTCCAATCCAGCAACGAATAATACACACCCAATTGGATACCTTGGTTCTTACATGCTTCTGCAAGCATTTTCAATACGTCCTTTACATAAGGCGTATTGGTCACTTTCCAATCAGAATATTGAGTGTCCCACAGGGAAAATCCATCATGGTGACGGGTTACAAACACAATATATTTCATACCGGCAGCCTTAGCCGTGGCTACCCACTTTACCGGATCAAAATGTACCGGATAAAATGAGTGCTCCAAAACGCTGTATTCTTTTTTGGTAATCCCTCTATTGTTCATGACCCATTCGCCATCCCCAAGTTCGCTGAATAGCCCCCAATGAATAAACATTCCAAACTTCATATCCTGAAATTCCTGACGTTTCTCAAGGTTTCCCTTTGATGGGTTATATTCCTGCGCAATTGCAGAAAGAGAAAGCGAAACAAAGGAAAACAAAAGGATGACTGGTTTCATGGTTCAGGTATTTTGGTGTTTCAATTCTGAAATTATTTATTAATAGATTTTAGTCTGAACACTTTTGTTTCATGGCTCAATACATCACCGTACCATGATCTACCTTTCGCTGCCACTTTTTGGGTCCATACATCATACCATTCAAATTTGCCACACAAGCCAAGGTCATTCAAATTTAATTTGAATTTCGCAGTATTGTCGCTTCTGTTTAAGACAGCCACTGCATAATCGCCATTGGAAAGGAGCCGGAGAAAAACATTCCAATCCCGGGTATTGATTTTTCTGACAGCCTGCACCCCCAGGGTATCCTGATTAATTGCAATAATATCTTTATTCAGCAAAATGGTTTTTGTGCTTTCATTCATATTACGAATGTCACAGGTAGCGGCCAGTGCTGAATTCATCATGCACCACATACTCATTTGCGTCTGGTATTCTACATCCGTGCAACCGGTGCCACCCAGGTCACTCGACGGGCCTCTTTTCCCGTATAACCCTACAACCAACATGTCCATATCATTCCAATGGCCCGGTCCGGAATAGGGATACAGTTCAGCATTGACATCGATAATGTTCAGAATACCTGCACCAAGTCCATGCAGTTCACTCTGATTTTTATAAGGCCGGAGGGCACTCCACTTATCTCTGACATCAGCGGTTGTACGCCACAATTGCCCACCTGCATTGGCCGCCCACAACCATGGTTTGCGGTCTCCCCATTCACAAATACCAAATTCAATGTCTCTGCCACTCTTGCTCAGGGCATCTGCCATTGTCTTATACCTTACCTGTGCGGTGATCGCATCAGAGGGAGCATGACAATAATCGTATTTCAGATAGTCAATTCCCCAGGAAGCAAACGTCTTTGCGTCCTGCACTTCAAACCCTAAACTTGCTGTATAACCGGCGCAGGTGAGGGGTGCCGCATCACTGTATATACCGATTTTCAGACCTTTTGAATGAACATAGTCTGCAAGGGACTTCATTCCGGAAGGAAATTTTTTTGGATCGGGAATCATATTGTTTTTGTTATCCCGGCCGCCCTGCCATCCATCATCAATAAAGATATATTGATAACCGGCATCCCGCATTCCGGTACTCACCATCGCATCGGTGATTTCCTTCAGTAGGCCTTCGTTAATATTTTCGCCAAACAGATTCCATGACATCCATCCCATCGGTGGGGTAGGGGCGAGGAGTTTTCCTTCTGCTGAATAGGTTTGTGCATTCAGAATTGTGCTATAGAATTGGATCAATACCAGGAAAATCAAATTAAGTCTTGTATTCATACCCGTCATAATGATTTTACTTAGTAAGCAAATATAACTCTCACTCTGATGAAAGGACAAATTCGCAATACCAATGTAAGTCTGATCCTTCAGGATGAATGGAAATAAATCGTCCAGGGTTGATTTTACAAAACAATGACAGCCATTCCTGTCAATTCAGTTTATTTTGAAAATGCTCAATTGAAATTTCAATGATCAGAAATCAATGAGATTATAACAACCTATTATTGAATTAAAACAAATTAAAATTATGAAATGTCCGATTTGCCCAAACACTGATCTGGTAATGACAGAAAGACAAGGAATTGAAATAGACTATTGCCCTAACTGCAGAGGTATTTGGCTCGACCGAGGTGAACTCGATAAGATGATTGACAAAGCGTTGTCAAATGAAAAGGGTAGCCCATATTTCCAACAACATGAACAGGGTTATAGGAATCAATCGCACTCAAATAATTCAGACTATCACAAATACAGGAAAAAACATTGGCTGAGTGAGTTGTTTGACTGAGCTACAGGTACATCTGTTTCCTCCGCGACCTTGATTTTATGTGCACCCTACGTAGTGGTACCGTTAATTTGGCTAAGACGGTTACGTTATGAATGTGTGTCATTTCTTTACTTTTTCTGTGAATACATCAATGTTGGTGGCGTTTGCAGAATCTTATTGAATCGATTAATCCTGCGAAACCCATATCCGGACTGGCATTGCTGAGGTAATGATTGGCATTGATAAAAATCGTATGGCTGTTTATAAAAAAGGATATGTCAATGAAGACGGCTTGTTTGTATTGGTACAGAAAGGTGAGGATTCTCAGTGGTAGGAAGGGGAAGTTATTGTAAATACTCTCTCTGGATTATATCATGTTTTTTAGTTCATACATCTGCTGATTTACATGCCTATGGTATTTTTTCTGCTTATCCGAAATAAACATTGCCAGATATTTTATTATCAATAAAAACTACAGTTGACAATTTAGTTGTCCACAGTCTTCCAGTCGCCCATGAAAAAACCTGTGGCATTTTTATTTATATTTCTTCTCTTGTTGTCGCCTCCATTTCTGTCTGACATCTGATTCGTATAAACTCCTTTATTCTTTGAATAGACAATAGTCTGATCCGCACCAATCAGTTTTATTTCTGAACCACTTTCTTCTGCCCGGAAGCCATCTTTTACAACATTAAATACTTTAAGAAATTCATTGTATGCAGGTTTGGGAGTTCCGTTTTCATCAAAGAAACCCAACGCCCCTTCTTTATTGGCTACATCAATGAGCTTGAAGAGATAAATTTTATTGATATCATTTTTATAGGCGAAGTTAAGCATTTGTATAAGCAGAGAACCAAATAACGGCGAATTGGCAATATCAAGCTTGTCTGAACCTTTTTTCATGTTTGCATAAAAATTAAGCTCCGTGATGATGGAATTTTTCAAACCGGGTAAATCTGTTTGCTGAATTTCAAATTTATTGTTTTGGTAAAAGTGGAAAGATAAGTTTACTTTCTTCCTGAAATCAGGATCCTGAATCAGCTCAAGATATTCATGTCGTTGCGCTGCTCCTCCGTTGGCAAATTCTGCAGTAAAGCCACAACAGTAAACCGGCCTCTGATAGTTTTCAAGAACTGCTGCAGTTGATTTTGCAATTTTGATAAAATCATCAGGAGAACCCCAGAAAAATCTTTTGGAATCAGGCTCATTTCCGATTTCAAAACTTACATTTTGCAACACATTCTTTTGCTGAAGTGAATTTATAAAGTTGGTCAGGTAATTCTGATAGGCATCTAAGTTTACAGGAGGATATCTGTTGGTAATGACCTCCTCCCGAAAAACTTGACCTCCTCCCGAAAAACCGTAGCAATTAAAAGTAGAGAATTGGGGCAATATTCATAATTTGAAAAATGAAATATTGCACATGAAAAAGTCAAAATTTACAGAAGCCCAGATCGTGTTTGCTATACGCCAGTCAGACCAGGGAGTTAAGGTAGAAGAGATATGCCGTAATATGGGTATATCAGAAGCCACGTTTTATAATTGGAAGAAGAAATACAGTGGTCTGGGCGTATCAGAATTAAGGGAGCTCAGGATGCTCAAAGAAGAAAACAGCCGTTTAAAGCAGATGGTGGCAGATTTAAGCCTGGATAAACAAATGCTTCAGGATGTAATAAAAAAAAGCTTTGAAGCCTGCTCAGAAGCGCTCTTTGGCAGATTATCTTATACAGCAATACAAAATATCAATCAGGCGTTCCTGTCATGTAATGATGATTTACCATTCGGTATTTTATTACAAATATCACCGAAGGGCGGATCAGCCTCTGCGAAGCCGTATCAGGGAGATTGCCGGGACAAGGATCAGGTATGGGCACTGGCGGGTTTATACCCTGCTCAGGCGTGAGGGATGGAAGGACAATCACAAGCGGGTATATCGTGTATACAAAGAGGATGGTCTTAATCTGAGAAGCAAACGTCCCAGGCGCAGCAAAGCCGGGGCACACCGGCTGGAACGCCCTGAAAACAATAGTTTACACGCATGCTGGTCGATGGACTTTGTTAGCGATGCACTCTTTGAAGGCAGGAAATTCAGGGCATTAACTATAGTAGATAATTTTAGTCGCGAATGCCTGGCCATAGTTGCTGGCCAATCGCAGAAGGGAGTAGATGTTGTGATGGCATTGGAAAAAATACAGGCAGAACGGGCCATAGTGCCTCAAAGAATACAAACGGACAATGGAAGTGAATTTATTTCTAAAGAAGTTGACCGCTGGGCGTATGAAAATAATGTCACGCTGGATTACTCCCGACGGGGCAAACCCACTGATAACCCGTTTATAGAATCTTTCAATGGGAGTTTTAGGGATGAATGCTTAAATGCCCATTGGTTCTTATCTTTACAGGACGCAACTAAAAAGATCGAGGCATGGCGAAGAGAATATAATGAGTTCCGGCCTCATAGTTCTTTGGACGATAAAACACCTGCAGAATTTATTGAATGGTGGCAACGCCAACAGGCATAAATTAAATTTTAATAATGCCTGCCGGCGGCTCCTACGTACGAAATGATGTGTTTGAATCCCTAATAAAAAAGGATCAAAATAATGACCACACATCATTGCGTACGTAGGCTTAAAAAGAATAAAAATAGCCCCGATTCTATAATTTAAGCTGCTACTGAATATGGGAGGAGATCAATACATTTGAAAACTCTAATTGCTGATGGCACTAAAAATGGGGGAGCCTACAATTGATCACCACCGGTTTATTCTCGCATATATTGATTCGGGTCAACAGTCAATCCTTGAGAAATCTGATCTTGCGGACAGATGTACCATCACTTAATTCTGCAATGTAGGCGCCCGGCAGGAGAGAAGCCACGGAAACTGTTATCCGGTTTTCGGTTATCCTGAAATCTTCCAATTGCTGTCCGGAAAGGTTAAAGATTTTCAATCTGGAATATTTCCCGGTTCCGGTGATGGTAATCCGATCGCTTGCCGGATCAGGAAATAAAGATAGTTGTACGGCACTCTGAGGTCTGAAGGAAATTATGGTTGAATAAATGCTACTGCCATTCAGGTCAGTTTCCCGGATGCGATAAAACAATTCTGAGACATTGGGTAAGTCTGAATCTGTAAAACTGTATTCATGGGATCCATTTCCGGCGGCTGGTAGGTCACCAACTGTACTGAATGTGGAGCCATCCAAACTTCTTTCTATCCGGAACATATTGGTATTAGACTCATCACCAGTCTGCCACATTAATTTCACTCCGGAAAATTCGGGCTCAGCCTTGAAAGAAATAAAATGAAGTGGAAGAGAGGAGAAATTTTCCAGGTAGGAAATAATGCTGATACCATTATGATAGATACTATAAAACAATAACGCGCCGGGTATCCCATTGGCATAATAGGCAAAGGTTGTATCTGTCGCAGGTGAAAGAGGTATAGAAGTGCCTCCAAAATCTATATTTGCCTGTGACCAACTGATTTCCTTGCATTGCAATACATTATTGAATGTTTTGCCCGGTAATTTTAAGGTGCCATATCCTGTCACCCAAATTGTATCTTTTAATTTGGTGAACCCAGAAAAAGGTTTGATGATAAACATCGTCACCGAATCAATAAATTTATCCTGATAGGTAAATGGCACCTGGATTAAGCCGAATGGATGGTAATACCTGAATTCTTCTGTGGCCGACTCTCCGCCCAAAGCGGGTAAGCTATTGGTTTTTGACTGGAAGTAGCTATACAAGGTGTCATTTAAAACTGAGGCAATTCCGCTCCCCGGAAAGTCGCCAACATAAGGCGTGCCTGCACAATTCACAAATCGAAAGGTACCTGCAGGTACGCTGTCAGCAAGTGCAGAATAATCCCATACCATATTTGCACCTTGCGCACCCTGAATGACTCCCGCAGTATGGGCATACTCATTGGTGATAATATCGCCGTTCTTCGGTAAAATATTAATGCTTGGTTGGGTATAGGATTTCAAAACAACGGAGATGAAGAATAATAGCAGGTATATCTGTTTCATTTTGCGAAGATTTTATTAGGATTGAAAATCTGACTCTTTCATTTTTATAATCTTTCCTGAGTATCTTCTTCATAGTGTGTTGAATTTTGGAATAACAGTTCCAAGCCGCAGGAACGAACCATGGATATTCATGATTGATCTCCGGTCTGGTGCTCCAAACAACGTCACCAATGATTATGTTTCCATTTTTTGAATCAACATCCCGGGAAGAGGTTGAATCAGAGTGGACACATTACAGTTTGGACTTAACAATTTTGTTTTCTACTATTGTTGAATAAAGGTATTGTCATCCCTTGTTCCGGAAAATCGGACAAACATCTGAATTTTAGATGAGAGGTTTCGAAGAACCATCCTGCTTTCTCAGTATTTTGGCAACAGCCTCTGCTTTTGAATTTACATGCAGTTTGCTGTAAATATTTGTAATGTGCGTACGGATAGTACTAATGCTGACAATGTATTTCTCGGCAATTTTTTTATAGCTCAATCCTTCTATCAGTGAGTGAAGTATTTCCTTTTCCCGCGATGTCAACCGGTAATCTTCAGAAACAGAAGTAGGTTGTTCGTGAAAAGAATGAATGACCCTACGTGCAATGCTGGCAGTCATGGGAGCGCCACCCTCATACAATTCACGCACTGCAGAAATAATTTCTTCTGATGATGATTTTTTGAGAAGATACCCCGAAGCTCCGAGTCGAATAGCATTAAATATTTTATCTTCCTCTTCAAATACAGTAAACATCATGATGAGCATTTCGGGAAAATAGGTCTTAATCATCTGTACCCCTTCAATTCCGGAAATATTTGGCAATCCGATGTCCAGTAAAATTACATCAGGTTTTGCAGAGGTAAGTTCTGGTATAATATGAAGTAAATCCCCTTGCGAAAGCACACACTTCATGTCCGCCTGAAAGTTGAACAATCCGCTTAGGCTGTTTCGCAATGAATAATTGTCTTCAATAATTCCAACCCTGGTCATACCTGCAAATTTGGGTAAAAGAATATTATCCTCACATCATATATTCATTTGATTCTTTCGCACACTGATTTGCGAAGCATATTGTTGTAAAAATAATTCTGGAAAACATGCATTGAATTATGACTGAATGATGCCTTCAGGCCTGTACGCTCTATCCACATGGACAAAAATAGAATTTCCCGGTTTTTCTCTTGTTCACTATTGGCCCTGACCTTTAGTTGCTGCCGGAAAAGTAGCAATGACAATAGCTATCACTTCTTAAAACCTACCGGAAGAATTCCATTCGGATGGCCTGACCATTATCGTAAGTGGTGATGTAAAAGTTACTTTACAACCGCACAATCTTCCCTGTTATATAGAATACTTCGTGATGCCTCCATAAAGTAATAGGGAAGATTCGCCCGGGCATACCCGGGGATGCATTAACCCTTCCCGGTTACTTCACCCCCGGTGAACACAGTAGTAAAGCGCGAAAGCTGAATTTAAACACTTGTTTAAAATTTTAGTTTTTATTAACGCACTTTTGCCCGGATACCCGGAATAATGTGATTTGGAATCCCCTAATTTTATGTTCTAAATCTAAAAAAACAATGAAAAAGATCATTCTTGCCCTAATTCTATTCTTAGGGTCATTCGGTTTTGCAAGTGCACAAACAAAACAAAAAACCACACACAAAAAAGCAGCGGTAACCACCACAACTGCAAAATCCACAACACCAAAAACGACAACTGCTCATATAACATCGGAAAAATCCAAAGTAAAAAGCCCCTCTGTTAAATCAACCACAGTTTCTTCAAAACACCTGAAGGCAGACGGCACACCCGACAGAAGATTTAAAGAAAATAAATCAAAAGGGCCATTGAAAAAAGACGGTACACCCGACATGAGATACAAAGCCAATAAGCATTGATATTAAACCCTGAACCATACTTTAAACACCGCAATCATCTGAACATGTTGCGGTGTTTTTGTTGCTGCCCCTTCAACATTCCCGGTTATCCTATGAGTATTTTTCTTTCCTGAATATTTAGTTTTCTCATATCTTTTAAATTAAGCTATACAAAACAGGAACACAACAGAACAACACAATTGAACGTTTACTTTACTGAAATGACAACCAATTGAACACGCATAGCCCAGGACTTATTTTAATGATGTTGATAATGACTTCCCTCTTCGGATCATGCCAGTCTCAACCCGGCAAAATAAAAGGTGGAATAAGATTTTTTGATTGCTCCTTTGAGCCTGTGGATTGGGATAATCCCCTTAACAACAATAAATGGATTGAAAGCAAACAGGAGGCTTTACATTGTAACCTGAAATTTGCCAACCCGGGGTTAAATCAAAGAAACCCGGATGTATTGTACAAGGGCACTGCTCAATACCTTTTTGTCATTGGTGGAGGAGACAGGTGGGTCAATGCCGTAGACTGCTCGGCTGAGATAATTAAGGACACAATTTATATCCGGTATAACCCAACCTATCACAATGACAAAGTAGGAGAAACCGCCCCATCCCTTATCTGCATGGAGATTGAAAAGGATCAAATTCCCGGATACAAAAAAATGAAAATTGTAATTGAGGCCGCTCAAAAAAATTAAGGCTATTGCCAATCCTTGCACCATTTACCTCATGCATCTTTTCAATATCCGCCATGTTGAATATTAGATTCATCCTGAGATAAACAAGGATATATATGCATCTCTGAAATGTAAAAATGAGATTAACATTTTTCAACCTTATATTTGCCCCATGACATTAGACCAATTAAAAGATATGAGAGACCGGCTTCAGGTTTTGAGGAGGTTTCTTTGACGTCGATAATCGTATAGCCAAAATAAATAATGATAAACAGATTTCTCTGTCGCCCGGTTTTTGGGACGACCAGGAGCGCGCTACCTCTGTGATGAAGGAAATCAAGTCCAATGAATATTGGGTGCGCATGTATGAATCTGTTTCAGGAAAAATAGATGACTTCGCCGTACTTTTTGATTTTTGGAAAGAGGGCGAAACCGAAGAACAGGAAGTAAAGGCTGCTTTTGATGAAGCCATTGAATCCATTGAAGATGCAGAATTTAAGAGTACGCTGAATCAGCCGGAGGATGAAATGCCGGCAATCTTACAGATAAACAGCGGAGCCGGTGGAACCGAAAGCCAGGATTGGGCCGAAATGTTGTTGCGTATGTACAGAATGTATGGAGAAAAGCATGGTTGGTCTGTAACCGAAATCGATTTTCAGGAGGGGGATGGAGCCGGTATTAAAAGCGCTACACTTCAATTTGACGGCCCCTTTGCTTTTGGATTCTTAAAGGCTGAAAGTGGTGTACATCGATTAGTACGCATTTCTCCATTTGATAGCAATGCAAGACGGCATACGAGTTTTGCCAGTGTGTATGTTTATCCGCTTATAGATGACAGTATCGATATCAAAGTAAGTCCGGCAGATGTGGAATGGGCTTTCTTCAGAAGTGGTGGGGCAGGAGGCCAGAATGTAAATAAGGTAGAGACGGCTGTACGACTTACCCATAAACCCACCGGAATTATAGTAGAGTGTCAGCAAGCACGTACGCAAGGTGAAAACAGAGAAAAGGCGATGGCCATGCTAAAGAGCCGGTTGTATGAGGAAGAAATGAGAAGAAGAGAAGAAAAGGCCAATGCTACCCAGGCTTCCAAGAAAAAAATAGAATGGGGGAGTCAGATCAGAAGTTATGTCTTTCACCCCTACAAAATGATCAAAGATCATCGCACAGATTATGAGGTGGGAAACGTAGGTCCGGTAATGGATGGGGAATTAGACGGATTTATAAAAGCCTATCTGATGATGGAAAAAGAAAACGTTTAAATATTTTTGTACTTAATTGTGAAGCCTAAAAAATCATTCATCTTCACAACGGTTGACAATATTGAGAACCTAAACTCTAAACCCTAAACCCTAAACCCTTTCCCCCCACATGCCTTCCATTTTAATTATTGATGATGAAGCTGCTATCCGGAAAACCCTGGGAGAAATATTGGGCTATGAAGGATATCGGATTACCGATGCCGCCGATGGAGAAGAAGGATTGCGGATTTTCAAGGAAAAAAACTTTGATGTTGTATTGTGCGATGTCAAAATGCCTAAAATAGATGGAATAGAATTTCTTGAACGTGCCAAAGAAATTAACCCGGAAACACCGGTTATCGTAATCAGTGGTCATGGGAATATTGATACGGCTGTGGAAGCTGTCAAAAAAGGAGCCTTTGATTTTATTAGTAAGCCTCCGGATCTGAATCGCCTGCTCATTACCCTAAGGAATGCAATGGACAAGACCACACTTCAGGCAGAGACAAAAGTGCTGAAACGCAAGGTGAGCAAGGTGCAGGAGATTGTAGGCGATAGCCCCCAGATAAGAAAAATAAAAGAGACCATTGAAAAGATAGCACCCACCGATGCGCGGATTCTGATCACCGGAGAAAGTGGTGCGGGTAAAGAACTGGTAGCGCGCTGGATTCATGAAAAAAGCCTTCGGTCAGCACAGCCTATTGTAGAAGTTAACTGCGCAGCAATTCCAAGTGAGTTAATTGAGAGTGAATTGTTTGGGCATGAAAAAGGAAGTTTTACATCAGCAGTAAAACAAAGAATTGGAAAATTTGAACAGGCCCATGGGGGTACCCTATTCCTGGATGAAATAGGCGATATGAGCCTGAAAGCGCAGGCAAAAGTGTTGAGGGCGCTTCAGGAAGGAAAGATTACAAGAGTAGGAGCCGACAAAGACATCAGTGTGGATGTGCGGGTAATAGCTGCCACCAACAAAGACCTCCTCAAGGAAGTTGAGAATAAAAATTTCAGGCTGGATCTGTACCATCGGTTGAGTGTAATTATCCTCCATGTGCCTTCACTTAACCAACGTACTTCAGATATACCTATTCTTGTAGAGAGGTTTCTTCAGGATATCGCTTCCGATTATGGACAACCCAGAAAAAGTATTGACAAAAAAGCGATTGAATTGCTACAGAAGCATAAGTGGACAGGAAATGTTCGCGAACTCCACAATGTAGTAGAAAGACTCGTGATCCTTTCAGGAAAAAACATACGGCCTGAGGATGTTCAGAATTATGTACTTCCCAATCGTTGAGTCCTGCCATGAACGTTTATTGCATTAGTGGGTTTGGTGCCGATGAACGCATTTTCCAACATCTGAACTTTGGGAATTACACGCCTGTGCATATCCCCTGGGTTATTCCTACCAAGGATGAAACACTAACAGGTTATGCAAAGAAAATGGCCAGTGTAATAGAGCAGGAGGATTCTGTGATCATCGGCGTTTCCTTTGGCGGAATGATGGCAATTGAAATCAGTAAATTAATAACCCTTAAAAAGATCATCCTGATTTCAAGTGTCAAGAGCCGCATAGAATTGCCAAAGTATATGCGTATAGCAGGCAAACTGAAATTGGATAAAATCATCCCGCTAAAGCCCTACAGCTTTCTCAGCAATATTGAAAATTACAACCTGGGTGTACTAAATGAAGAAGAAAAACAACTGGCAGAAGCGTACCGTAAAAACCTGAATCCTGTGTACAGTCAATGGGCCATTCATCAAATTATTAATTGGCAGAATACACTTATCCCCAAAAATACAATTCATATCCACGGGTCTGCAGACAGGATTTTTCCGATCAGATACCTCAATGCTGACTATGTCGTAAAAGGAGGAGGCCATCTCATGGTTATGAACAAGCCGGAAGAGATCAGCCGGATTCTTCAAATTGAACTTTAATCAATGTTAAACTACTTATAAGTATTTAGTTGCATACTTTTGCGCACATTCTTAATATGCTACATTTGGAAGCATCTTCTTTAAACACGACTCAATGAGTATGATTTTACTGCTTTTTATTATTGCTACAATAGCTGTCCTCATCGGACTTTACTGGATGTTTGAAAAGGCCGGCATCACACCATGGAAGGCATTGATACCTCTTTACAATACCTGGTGTATGGTGGAAAAAATGGAGTTAAAAAAGATTTGGTTTTTCCTTCAGCTGATCCCTATCGCAGGACAGTTTGTAACCATCTGGATCAATATCAAATTTGTAGAGCATTTTGGTAGGTTTGGATTGTGGCATCACTTTCTCACCGTGTTTTTTCCATTTATTTATTTTCCATACCTCGGCAAAAGCCCTATGGAAAGGTATGCGGGTACAATGGTGGTTAAAAATTATAAGAAAGGATTTATCAGAGAATGGGTGGATGCCGCTGTTTTTGCGATTGTAGCTGCTACACTGATACGTACTTTTATTTTTGAAGCCTATACCATTCCGACTCCATCCATGGAGAAAACACTTTTGGTAAATGACTTCTTATTTGTAAGCAAATTTGCTTACGGGCCAAGAATTCCGAATACGCCACTCGCTTTGCCGTTTATGCATCATACGATTATCGGAACCAACACCAAGTCTTATGTAGAATGGATAGAGTTGCCCTATATCAGATGGTTTGCTCGTCCGGTTCAACGAAGAGATGTGGTGGTGTTTAACTTTCCGGTCAACGACACTTTGATAAACGATCCCGCGTATGGCTCACAGACTACCTACTATCAGGTGATCAGGCAATTGATGATAGACCAGCATGTTTCTGAGGACCAGGCACGGAAAATGGTATTGGCACAATTTGGTGATCAGATTATTACCAGGCCGGTTGACAAAAGAGAAAATTTTATTAAGAGATGTACAGGCATTGCAGGAGATACGCTTCAGATAAAAAACAGAATCATTTACATTAATGGCGTTGCTCAACCATTACCTCCTAATCACGAGTTTAGTTATTTGGTGACAACGACAGCCCCCCTGGATCCTGACAGGCTAAATGACATAGGAATTCAGGACAATATTGATGACAGAAATAAAAATCAGGTATATCCGCTTCCGGGAGGCAAGGCTTATATTATCAGTATGAGCGACCAGGAGAAACTGGAATTAAAACTCTTCCCTATTGTCAAGTCAATAGAAAACGCTCCTCTTCAGGATATTGATAAGAGCCCTTATATTTATCCTCATGACCTATCCTATAATTGGACAGTGGATGATTTTGGTCCGATTTGGATTCCCAAAAAAGGAGCGACCATTCCCCTGAATCCATCCAATGTACTGATTTACAAGAGATGCATTGTTACCTATGAACACAATCAGTTTGAAGAAAAAAACGGAGCCTATTTCATCAATGGTAAGCCTGCAACCAGCTACACATTCAAAATGAATTATTATTGGATGATGGGTGATAACCGGCACAACTCTCTGGACAGCAGATTCTGGGGGTTTGTACCCGAAGATCATATAGTAGGAAAGGCATCGCTGATTTGGTTTAGTTATGGTAATGGCATCCGGTGGAACAGAATATTCAAGACAATCCATTAGGTTTTTGTGTAAAGAACGTTGACTCTGCAAATGGTTAAAGAGTACCGGAAGCAATAGTTATTAACAATTGTGACTATTTGAAAATTAATAGCATGATTTTTGTCATTCAAATTTGGCATCTTTACGCCCAAATCTGATATTCTTTTGGAACCATCAACAATTTTTTATTCACTAAAATTCCCACGATGAAAAGAACATTACCCAGTAAAAAAAACTATGGATCCAAAATTTTCAAATCCATAAGTGTTTTATTTTTTATAATGACGTCCATCCAGTTGTCTTTTGCTCAGCCGGGGCAATCACTCAACTTTGATGGGACCAATGATTATGCACTAACTGCAACGGATATCATTGGCACTGGAACCTCCTATACGAAGGAGGCCTGGATTCGGGTACCTACGGTGGATTTAGGAAACAGTGCCTACAATTTTTTATCTCAAAATAATGGGGCGAGTGCGCTTTATATTTTTCAGGGGCACGTGGTTTCAGGGCAAAATTCTGCATATCCTCCACAGGTGACTGATCCTTCAGCATTGGTAGCCAATACGTGGTACCACGTGGCTGTAACCTACAATGAAGCAACACATACGATGGTGCTATATATTAACGGGTCCGCCGTTTCAACTGCCACCTCAGTCAATTCAATTACTTCCGGCGCACAATTGGCTATAGGAGCTACTTATGCGGGGTATTACGGTTATACATTCAATGGGGATATGGATGAGGTACGGATTTGGGATTACGCCCGTACATCCGGTGAAATCTCTGCAAATTACCAGTGTACCGTACCACCAAATTCTCCGGGACTTACTGCGTACTACGACTTCAACCAAGGTACTGCCGGAGGGGATAACACAGCAATTTCCAAATTGATCGATCGTACTGCAAATGGAAACGATGCTACTTTAAACAACTTTACTCTTAATTTTTCCTCCTCCAATTTTATCAGTGACGCACCTACCTTAACCGGCGAGTGCTCCGTGGTACCTGTAAGAATGGTTTCTTTTACAGGTAAATCAGCGAATGGTCAGGTCGAATTGAATTGGACAACAGCTACAGAAATTAATAATGCCGGATTTGATATTGAAAGGTCAGCCAATGGCAGCACCGGATGGAGCAATATAGGATATGTTGCCGGTAAGGGTAACTCTGTAGGGCTTCAGCATTATTCATTTACAGATGCAAATCCGTTGGATGGTGTCAATTTCTACAGACTTCGTCAATCAGACATGGATGGCCATGCCACATACAGTAATGTAGTTTCGGTGAAGTCAGGCAACCTGAATGCCGTTGCACTCTACCCGACAATTGCAAAATCATCTGTTCAACTGGTTTCCAATGACGCTGTACAATTCAATACACCATTTGTGATTGTAAATAACATTGGAAAGACCGTACAAAGCGGTACTATCCAAAGCAACCGACAGTCAATTGATATCAGCAATTTGAATTCCGGAGTTTATTTCCTGAAGATTCAGAATCAAAAAACACTCAAATTTATTAAGGAGTAAAATAAAACACCTCAAAAAAAAGCAGCGGCCCGGTGGTCGCTGTTTTTTTTGCTATAAAATAATATTTCTTATTTCGCATTTATCCGGATATCTTCCATTTGAATCGCGGAATGATCTTCATCAAAAACGGCCAGTCCGTTTTTAATAAGGATAACCTGAGGAGATTCATGACGGATTTTAAAATCATCTGCAATTTTATTACTCAGGCTTCTGTATCGGATTAAATCGAGATAATTAAAGTCTATTCCTTGAGGTTGGGATTCTCTTTCCAGCCTGTTTTTTACCATACTGCTGACACTGCATCGTGTGCTGTGTTTGAAAATCACCTGCGTTCTTTCGTTGGATTTTTCTATAATTTTCTGTAGCTGCATTTCGTCCTGCAGGGGAATCCAGTTCATGGTCAAAAAAATTAGTGAATGATATTATCCGTCATCGGGCAACCGGTTTTACTTCTTCGGCTACCTGAGCAACTGCTGATAATTAAACCGGTAAAAGCAATCAATACGACTGCTAAAATGAATTTTTTCATAGTGAAATGGTTGAAATGCAAAATTAAATGTTATGTTTTATGAGTTTCCAAATCAAAACGATAATATTTTCAAACTATTGTTAATTTGGCGAATTATTCAGATAGATGAAAGTACACTTTATAGCAATTGGTGGCAGTGTGATGCATCAACTTGCCATAGCACTCCACAAAAAAGGAGACGAAGTTTCGGGAAGCGATGACGATATTTTTGAACCGGCTGCGTCTAACCTGAAGGCGGCAGGACTATACCCTGAACAATTCGGATGGTTTCCTGAAAAAATCACAAATGACACACAAGCGGTTATTCTTGGTATGCATGCCAGGAATGACAACCCGGAGTTGATAAGAGCTTTGGAATTAAAAATACCGGTGTATTCATTTCCGGAGTTTATTTATCAAAAAAGCCTGGTGAAAAATAGAGTCGCAATCGGTGGAAGCCATGGCAAAACCACCATCACGTCCATGATCATGCACGTTTTGAAAACCGCAGGTAAGGATTTTGATTATTTGGTCGGAGCGCGTCTGGAAGGATTTGAAAACAGCGTGAAAATTACCGATGCGCCTTTGATTATTTGTGAGGCGGATGAATATCCTGCCAGTGTGGTGGAGAAAAGGCCCAAGTTTCATTTTCTATTCCCCCACATAGCCGTGTTGTCCGGAATCGCCTGGGATCACATCAATGTATTCCCAACCTTTGAAAACTATTGTGAGCAGTTTAAGATATTTATTGATAAGATTGAATCTGGTGGAGTGTTGATCTATAATTCGCAGGATGAAGTTTTGAGAACCATGGTGGAAGGCACTACCAGAGACGATGTGCGTTTTGTACCCTATTCCATTCCCGGGCATACAGTCAGGGAAGGGATTACTTACCTTATTAAAGAAAGCCAACAGGCGCCACTCAGAGTGTTTGGAAATCACAATCTCTCAAATATAGAATCAGCATTTTTGGTTTGTAATGAATTGGGAATAAATACAACAATTTTCCTGGATGCTATCTCAACTTTTAAAGGGGCAGCCAAACGACTTGAGGTCATTTTTGAAAGGAACAATATGAATGTTTATCGGGATTTTGCTCACGCACCCAGCAAGGTGAGAGCCAGTACAGCAGCGGTCCGGGCACAATTTCCCGAAAGAAAGCTGGTTGCAGTTTTAGAACTGCATACCTACAGCAGCCTGAACGAAAACTTTCTGAACGAATATCACACAGCATTGAATGATGCGGATGTAGCCATCGTATTTTACAGCCGGCATGCCCTGGAAATAAAGCGTATGCCCTTTTTAAATCCTGAAAGAGTAAAAGCCGGATTCGCCAAAGAAAATCTTATTATTGCAACTGATAAAAATGAATTGAAATCCGCACTTGAAGAGATCGGAATTAATAATACCAACTTTCTGTTTATGAGTAGTGGCAATTATGATGGATTGGATCTGTTGAAATCCTTACATTTACCTTAGTCAAATCAATATTGAAACAATAAAAATGGCTTTAAAACTCTCACGGCCTCTGGCTATTATCGACCTTGAAACCACCGGTGTCAATATCGCCAACGACAGGATCATTGAAATCTTTATTTTAAAAATCAACCCTGACGGATCTAAACAAAGCAAGCATAAATTTATTAACCCCGGAATACCCATACCGGCTGAAAGTATTGCCATTCATGGGATCACAGAGGATCAGGTGGCCAATGCACCAACCTTTAAAGCAGTAGCCAATGAATTAAAACAGTTCATTGACAATGCCGATCTGGGTGGATTTAATTCCAACCGGTTTGACATTCCGTTATTGATGGAAGAGTTTCTTCGTGCCGGAATAGAGATGGATTTGAGCAACCGAAAGATGATTGACGTTCAGCATATTTTTCACATGATGGAAAAGAGAACTCTTTCTGCTGCCTATAAATTTTACTGCTCCAAAGACCTGGTAGATGCACACAGCGCAGAAGCCGACGTTACGGCTACCTGGGAGATTTTGCAATCTCAGATAGAGCGGTACGAACAATTGGGCGATACTTTAGATTCTATCCTGAATCAGGTAGGTGAGGAAAAAGTCGTTGATTTTGCCCGAAGGATGATTTTAGACTCAGAAGGCATGGAAATTTTTAATTTTGGCAAACATAAAGGCCGTAGAGTGACGGATGTGCTTACTGAAGAGCGTCAATATTATGACTGGATGATACGTGGAGAATTTCCATTGCACACCAAACAAAAACTTACGGAAATCTTAAACAGGACTTTACTCACTAAAAAACAATAATATTATAAAATTTTTAATACAGCTTGCCGGGTAAATTTGTAATTATTGATCAATTGCCATTTTTTGGAAAAACTTGTTATCATACCTACCTACAATGAAAAGGAAAATGTCGCTCAGATGCTTGAGGCCATTTTTCAATTACAGGATTATCATGTATTGATCATTGATGATAATTCTCCCGATGAGACGGCTACTGTAGTAAAGACATTATTTCCAAAATATCCTGGCAGATTGTTTTTGGAGGAAAGAAAAAATAAATCCGGATTGGGTACGGCCTACATTCATGGTTTTAAATGGGCACTATCCAAAGGCTACCGTTTCATCTTCGAAATGGATTGCGATTTTTCACATGCTCCTGCAGACCTCGACCGGTTGTATATAGCCTGCAAAACCGGAGGAGCTGACATGGCCATAGGCAGCCGCTATGTAAGGGGTGGAAAGATTGTAAACTGGCCACCGTCCAGAGTCACGCTCTCACGGGGTGCTTCTGTATATACAAGGGTTATCACTTTCATGCCCATCAAAGACCCTACAGCAGGGTTTGTCTGTTATCGCCGCGAGGTACTCTCCGCCATCAATCTGGACAAGATAGTTTTTGTAGGTTATGCCTTTCAGATAGAAATGAAATTTGCTGCCTGGAAACTGGGCTTTGTGATCAAAGAAGTTCCCATTACTTTTCAGGACCGGCAGTTTGGGGTATCCAAGATGAATAAGGGAATTGTGAAGGAGGGAATCTTCGGCGTATTGCGATTGAGGTGGCTCAGTCTCTTTAAAAATTACAGAAGGAGAGTAAAAAACAGGGAAAGTTCATTTGTCGAAGCAGATTATCTGTCAAACAACCAATGACTACCATCCTTCATTTTATAAACCTTCAGGTATGCAATCCTGAGGCCTTCATTAATAAATTTTCTCCAAACCTTTTTTTTACACTGTCAATAGCCTGATAAAGATTGATGTTTTCCTGTGTGTCTTCAAAAAGGCTGATCTGATAATTTCCGGGTATCAGATGAGTAAACCTGACGCCCACCAGCCGGATCAGCATACGGCGGTCGTAGAGCTTCTTAAAAAGTTCGGTAGCTGCTGCGATCAGCGTATGATCTGCATTGGTATAGGCAATGGTTTGCTGCTTGGTAAATGTTTCAAAATTAGAATACCGGAGTTTGATCGTGATGCAGCCGGTGAGTTTATTCTGGCTGCGGAGTTCAAAACCTATCTTCTCCGTCATACGCACAATCTCACGATGCAGAAGATGAGTATCTATGGTATCCTGGGAAAAAGTATTTTCTGTAGAAATTGATTTTTGTTCGTGATAGGGAACCACCGGGGAATCATCTATTCCATTGGCACGCCGCCAGAGTTCAGCGCCATTCTTGCCAAGAAGATTCTGCAGCATTTCTACAGGAATCTCGCTCAATGTCTTCACCGTTTCAACTCCCATTCTGATTAAAAGAAAAGACGTTTGCTTCCCGATGCCCGGCATCTTGGAAACACTCAATGGGGCCAGAAAAGATTTCTCATTTCCATACTGGATTTCTATCTGGCCATTCGGTTTCACTTCATTGGTGGCTACCTTACTGACCAATTTATTGGACGAAAGCGCATAGGAAATGGGCAGACCGCATTCAAGGGCTATCTTCTTCTTGAGTGCGGCTACATATTTACTACAACCAAAGAACCGGTCCATCCCCGACATATCCACATAAAACTCATCAATGGATGATTTTTCAAAAAGAGGCACTGTATCACTGACTATCCCGGTGACCAAAGAAGAATATTTACTGTACAGTTCCATATCTCCGCGAATGACAATGGCGTGAGGACAAAGTTTCCTGGCAATTTTCATCGGCATCGCACTGTGAATACCAAACTTTCGTGCCTCATAACTGCATGAAGCCACCACACCACGGTCACCCGTACCGCCGATCAACACAGGCTTGCCGCTCAACTTCGGATTGCGAAGGCGTTCTACAGACACAAAGAATGTGTCAAGATCCAGATGTGCGATATGCCGTTGATCATCCAATATCATACACATCAAAAATAATCGAGTTTTTTATTTTGATAAAATTTTTAGCAAAATATGCAAAAAAAATATTGATATTGTGAATGATACATATCTTAGAGTACCGCTATGAAGCAAAGCAAATCCCCCCTCAGAAAAATTATCCTGATCGCTTCGATCCCTGCCCTGATCGCTGCGGGATATTTCCTGTGGCAGCATTACAAATACAGATTGGCGGAAAGTGTTGCCAAAGCGGTCATCACCAACAAGACAGACAGTCTCTACAACATCACCTACGACTCATTGCATCTGGACGAGGCTAACGGTAATGCTCATCTGAAAAATGTACATGTAATACCCGATACAGCCCGGATACATCTTATGTCACAGGAACAAATGCCTCCGGTAATGCTGGAGGTTTTTGTCAAATCAATTACAATAAGAGGCATCAATCCGGAAGATGCGCTCCGGGGAAAAGCAATCATCGGAGACACAGTAATCATACACCACCCACAGATTACAATGTACACGCTGAAGCCGCTGAAGAAGAAAACAAAACTGGAATCGGAAGCAAAAAGCGTGTTCAGGGAAATACTGGGAAAACTTCATCGCATCCATCTGAAGTATATACTCATAGACACAATAAATGTCTCTGCCAGAAACTTTTTTTCAGGAAAGAAAAGTTTTGATTTTTCTAACGGAAGTATTCAACTGACGGATGTACTTGTCGACAGTGCGCATCAAGAGGATACCACACGTACCATGTTTTGCAAAAATGCAGCCTTTGCTGTTGATTCATTTTATAGCTATAATTTCAACAGGCCCGAATTCATTATCAGGAAACTGGCATTTTCAGGAGATACCCATTCCTTCACTTTTGAAAAAATTATTCTCAACAGGTTTAATGATGCCATATCGGCGGGAGAGCCACTTTTGGATGCATCCGGTTTGAAACTTTCCGGAATAAATACAGATGCGATTATTAAAAACAAGGCACTGACAGCAGAAGCAATTGAATGCCGTGAGATAAACTTTCATGAACCGCCTAAAGAAAACATAAGTGATATCGGCCAGAAAATTTCTGAGAAACCAGATGTTACGGACACAGTTACCGGATTCAGAAATGTATATAGCTTCCATGTTCAGTCAATAGGCTTTGGTAATGTCAACTTCATTCCAAAAGAAAAAAACCAATTCGATATTGGCAAGATCAAGTTGAATATCCGCGGAGTTTCTGCAAGAAAAATAGCAAATTTTGAGTCAAATCCGTTAAGGTATATTGAGGAAGCAGACCTTGATATTGCTAACATAAAACTCACTTCCGCAGATAAGCAATATCAATTTCTCTTTGATGGGATTCATGTAAACTCCCTCAATAAGAACATTTTCATCAAATCCGCATTCTGCAATCCGTTATTGGGAGAGTCTTCTTTTGCAAACCATTATCCGTTTCAGAAAGACAGATTTGAGGCGTCCCTTCAGGAATTAAACATTAATGGAATTGATGTAGATGATATTTTCAACCACAAATTAATTGCTGACCGGTTAACTATCAAAAACCTTTCTGCAAAAATTTACCGGGATTTGAATAAGCCCATTGAGCAAAAGAGCAAAGTCGGGAATTATCCTTCACAAATGCTTGAGACATTGTCATTCCCGGTCCAAATCGGTAATGCAGAAGTCACTAACGCAAACATTCAGTATCGCGAACGTCAGGCCTCCGGTAAACAAACGGGCAACATCGGATTTTATAATACCCGGATGCGCATTTCCAACATTACAAATATTAAGTCTGAGATAGCAAAAGACAACAATCTGATTGTCAACTTTAGTTCTAAAGTACTTAACAAAATTCCACTAAGCGGTTTCTTTAATTTTTATCTTGGTAAAAAAGACGGCGCCTTTGATGTGCACGGCGAAATAGGAAAGTTTGATGCGACAATACTCAACGAAATTTCCGTGCCTCTCGCTATGTTACGGATCAAAAAGGGAATTATTGAAGAGATCAAATTTGACTTTCACGGCAACGATTACAAAGCCGGTGGTCCGTTTGTGATGAAATACAACCACATGAAAGTAGATGTAATGAAAAAAGACCACTTGTCGGACACAATCCGCCGTCGCGGACTAATCAGTCTATTGGCAAACATCATAGTCAAGAATGAAAACCCTGAAAATGGACAACTGAGAAAAGAAATCCCTTCTCATGAAAGAAATATTTACAAATCCTTTTTCAACCTGATCTGGAAAACCTTGTTTGCCGGTATAAAAAATACAGTTGGTATTCCTTAACCTGCTGAGACTTTGAACCCTTCCTTTAAAGTAGCGGTTCGGTTAAATACCGGTTTTTCTGGGGTAGAATCCCGATCCACGCAGAAGTACCCATTTCTTACAAACTGAAAATGTGTGCCGGGTTTTGCATTGCTCAATCCGGCTTCCATATATGACTTTCGGGTTTGAAGAGAATCGGCATTGAGATGGTCAAGAAAATTATCTTCCATCGCCGGATTTTCTGAAACGAAAAGCCTGTCGTACAATCTCACCTCTGCCACTTCAGCATTTTTTGCATCCACCCAGTGAATGGTTCCTTTCACTTTCATTCCACTTGTATCGTTTCCACTCTTACTCTGGGGAAAATAACTTGCATGAATTTCAACAATATTTCCGGCATTGTCTTTCTTGAAAGATTCGCACTGTATAATATATGCACTCTTTAGCCTTACCATCTGGCCCGGAGCAAGTCGAAACCATTTTTTTACCGGAATTTCCATAAAGTCTTCAAGCTCTATCCAGAGCGTATTGGAGAATGTAACAAACCGTTTGCTATCCGGATTGTTAGGAAGTGATTCTGTTTCTATAGTTTCTGATTTTTCTTCATCATAATTATCAATAACCAGTTTTACCGGATTTAATACCACCATTTTCCTTTCTGCAGAATTGTTCAATTCTTCCCGAACGCAAAACTCCAACAGGCTGATATCAATCAGGTTGTCTCTGCGGGCTACGCCAATTTTGTCGCAGAATGTCCGGATCGAAGAAGGTGTATAACCTTTTCTCCGCATTCCGGAGATGGTAGGCATTCGCGGATCATCCCAGCCCGATACATAGCCTTCATTTACCAGTTGCAATAATTTTCGTTTACTCATTACCGTATGCGTCATATTGAGTCTCGCAAATTCATACTGATGAGAAGGAAAAATTTCCAGCTTTTCAATAAACCAATCATAAAGCTGACGATGAGGGATAAACTCCAGGGTACAAATGCTATGTGTAATTTTTTCAATGCTATCGCTCTGTCCGTGTGCAAAGTCGTACATCGGATAGATGCACCATGCATCGCCAGTGCGGTGATGATGCGCATATTTGATTCTGTACATTACAGGATCCCGCATGTGCATATTGGGCGATGCCATATCAATCTTTGCTCTTAATACCTTTTCGCCATCCCGGTACTTGCCTGCGCGCATTTCCCTGAATAACTGAAGGTTTTCCTCAACCGTTCTGTTCCGGAATTCATTCTCCGTTCCCGGTGTCGTAGGTGAACCTTTTTCAGAAGCAATTTTTTCAGAACTACTGTCATCCACGTAGGCAAGTCCTTTCTGAATCAATGCCACAGCAAATCCATACAATGTTTCAAAATAATCGCTGGCATACAGTTCATTTGCCCATTCAAATCCCAGCCACCGGATGTCTTCCTTGATGCTGTCAACATACTCTGTTTCTTCTGTGGTAGGATTGGTGTCATCAAATCTCAGATTGGTTTGGCCACCATACTTTTTTGCCAGACCAAAATTGAGGCAGATGCTCTTGGCATGGCCAATATGCAGATACCCGTTGGGTTCAGGAGGAAATCGGGTATGAATGGATTTATATTTTCCACTTTTCAGATCTTCTTCAATAATTTCTTCAATAAAATTGAGGCTCTTTTCTTCTGTCATAATCAACTAAATTTATTTCCGGACAATTCATATCCAATAGTTACCGGACAAAACTAAGAATTTGGTAATTATCTTTAAGCGATCTATGAAAATGATAACGGATCGGTGGTAGAGGTAAATGAAAGGAAGGCCTTGAATTAGGCCATACTACGTTTCTGCCTTACCTGATACTGAAAATTCAGTATTTTATTGTTGCCGGAGAATCGGAGATGGTCACTCTTTATTACCCTGAATTGTTCCTGCTGTGATCTCTTCCGGTTGTCCTTTTACGATAAAATCAACAATGCGTTTTCGTTCACCAATGATCAGGAGCGCAAAAATTATTTTCACAATTGAGATCACAGTGGGAGAGTAGTCTTTTGCCAGCATACCCACAACGGTAACTTTTTTCTCCATAAAATAGGCAAAAATACGACCGCATAGAACCGGAACTTCTGCGAACAGGATAATACCTCCGATTATGATCAGAGCAATCGTCAACGTCTGATCCATAGAAATTTTCCATGAAAATTCCTCCTGGTTAAATCCCCGGTCTAGCCGCAACTTTTCAACAATATAATTTGATTTGAAGAGCAGAATGATGACAAGAAAAGTGTAAAAAGCCAGAATGACAAACGTAATGATGAAATACCAGATGCCTTTTCCTATACCCACATTCTCTGCTATAAACAATAGAGATGGAATCCATTGCGGAATAGTATTAATAATTTCTCTTAAAAAGAATAACCCAAATATTTTGAGTATAACATTGAATAAACTTCCGGGTGTCATTATAAGTTGATTTTTTTGGATTTGTCCCCGCTCAGGAAAATCCGTTTCAGGTTGGCAGTTAATTTTATTTGTATGCAGTATGAAATTTATTCCATACTCTGAGCAATCAATTCGGCAATATCCAATACCTGCATTTTATCTTCGGCATTGTTACTTTTTAATCCATCGGTAAGCATTGTCATACAGTAAGGACAATTAGATGCCATAATTCCGGCACCGGTGTCGAGTGCCTCACGGGTTCTCTCAGTATTGATCCTCACTTTTCCTTTTTCTTCTTCTTTAAATACCTGCGCACCTCCTGCACCACAACAAAATCCTCTGCTTCCGGATCGCTTCATTTCGGTGAGCGACACATCCAACGCTTCCAATACTTTTCTTGGCGCTTCATAAATATTATTTGCGCGACCCAGATAACAGCTATCATGATAGGTGATCTTCTTCCCCTTAAATGTTCCGCTTTCTTTCATCCTGATTTTGCCTTCATCGATCAATTGCTGCAGGAATGTGGCGTGATGTACTACTTCATAATGGCCTCCAAGTGCCGGGTACTCATTTTTTATTACATTGAAACAATGCGGGCAGGTAGTCACAATTTTTTTTACCTGGTAATTATTCAGCAGTTGTATGAGTTGGTACGCCATCATCTGAAAGAGGAATTCATTACCGGCTCTTCGGGCAGGATCGCCATTACAAACTTCTTCTTTACCTAAAATCGCATAATTGATTCCTACCTTGTTCAGAATTTTTGTAAATGCCAGTGTGATCTTTTGTGCCCTCTGGTCAAAACTGCCTGCACAGCCCACAAAGAAAAGGATATCGGCCTGCCTTCCTTCTGCCATCAACTCAGCCATGGTAGGTATCTTCATTCTGTTTTATTTTTGCTAAAATACAATAAAGTAACGGATGACTGCAAAGGATGAACAATGATGGGTTACTTTTGCAATTTCAATTTTGAAGCAAACTCAGAACTATCCATTCTTCTTTGGAATTAATAAATAAAATAAGAAACTGGGAGCAATGGCCATTTAAATTGTTATATGCGCCTCTCACTCCCGTTTGGCTTTATTATATCGTTCGTTCCGGAGCTATCTGGTTTTTTACACCAAGCAATCCTAAATTGACGTTTGGTGGGCTGGAAGGCGAACCCAAAAGAGAGATGCACGAACTGCTTCCACCAGATTTATGCCCCACTTACTTTAATGTAACACCCGGTCAATCGCTCGATGAGATTACAGAAGAAATGCAAAAACTTGGTCTCACTTTCCCGGTGATCGTCAAGCCGGAAATAGGTGGGCAGGGTATTCTCGTCCGGAAGATTGAAGATAAAGCACAATTGAAATTTTATCATGAAAATATACCGGTGGAATATTTCATTCAGCAATACATTTCCTATCCGCTTGAAGTGAGTCTTTTTTATTACCGCTATCCCTGGGAGAAAAAAGGCAAAATCACAGGCTTTCTTCAGAAAGTGCCCATGCAAATTTCCGGTGATGGAATACACACCATCAAGGAACTGATTTTGCAAAATTCAAAATCAAAAAAAAGAATAGAGGCTTTGGAAAGAAAGCATGGTAAAAATTTTGACAGGATACTTGCCAATGGGGAGCATTATAAATTGAGCATTGCTGCCAATCATAACAGAGGAGCGCAATTTATAGACCTGAAAGGTGAAATAGACGAGAGTCTGCATCAGCTTCTTGATGGTATCAGTCTTTCCATCAATGATTTTTTTTACGGCAGATACGATATTATGTGCAACAGTATTGAAGATCTTAAGAATGGAAAAAACTTTGTGATACTGGAATACAATGGTTGCGGAGCCGAACCCAATCACTTTTATGATACCGGATATACTTTACGGGAAGCCTATCTGGAAATAATGATGCATTGGAAAAAACTATTTTCGATAAGCCGATATAATCATTTGCATGGCACTCCTTACTGGCCATTTTTGAAAGGATGGCGATTTTTGCGAAAGACAAAAAAATATTTTAGAATTGCCAGTGAGGCAGATCAGAAGATTCCATAATAAATATCTGAATAAAACAAAAACTCAAAAAATATGAGGCCTATATTGACGCTGATAACTCTTTTGATATTTCATTGTTCCTACTCTCAAACCCTCATACCAGTCGATAATGGAAGTAAAGTCCATTTTGTTATAAAAAATTTTGGTATCAGCACAGGCGGAGACCTGAATGGCCTGGAGGGTGAAATCGCTTTTAATCCGAACCAGCTCTCGCAAAGTTTTTTTAATGTAACCGTAAAGTCTGCTACAGTGGATACAGATAATGAACCCAGAGACAAAAGCCTGAGGGAAGATTATTTTGAATCTTCAAAATATCCGCATCTGCGCCTTGTATCCACAAAGATTGACAAGACAAACAAGAGCAATGAAGGATATTATTATTTTACAGGTAACCTGATCATAAAAGGTATCACGAAGTCAATTGCTTTCCCATTCAAAGTCGAAAGTAAAAATAATGGCTATCTTTTTACCGGAGACTTCGCTATCAATAGATTGCAATACAACGTAGGCGAAAGCAGTACAGTTCTCGGAAACAATGTGAAAGTATCCCTGAAGGTGATGGCTGTAAAAAAATAATTCATTTTATGGGACTTGTGAGAGTATTCTTCTGGGGGTTACTGGTCAGTTTTTTGGGATCCTTACCACTGGGTACTCTGAATGTCGCTGCAATGCAGATAAGTGTTCAGGAAAGTATTCTCAATGCCATCTATTTTTCTTTGGGCTCGTTGCTGGTAGAAATGATTTATGTCCGTTTCTCTCTTATCGGTATCAACTGGATCAGAAAACAAAAAAAATTGTTTCGATGGATGGAGTGGATTACGCTCGGGATTGTTGTGGCTTTGGCCGTTGGCAGTTTTATTGCTGCGATGGAACCACATCATGAAAAGAATGTCATGTTGAATAATAACATCCATAGGTTTTTACTGGGTGTAATGCTCAGCGCTATCAGCCCGATGCAGATTCCATTTTGGTTTGGATGGAGCACAGTGTTATTTACAAAAAAGATACTGATACCACAAATCAGTTATTACAACCTTTACATTGTGGGTATTGGGATTGGAACATTTATTGGAAATCTCGTTTTCATTTACGGGGGAAAACTTATCGTACAGAAACTAAATACCAATCAATCAATCATCAATTGGGTGATTGGGGGGATTTTTGCAATAACAGCTGTGATTTTCCTCCTGAAAATACTGCTGAACAAAGATGCTGCTGAAAAACTTCAGAAAGTGTGAGATTTGGGACAAGGTAGATTTACGATGTATCCGGATAGGAATAATCCGATGGTGGCGGTAAAATCAACTCTATTAAAATTGGTCATTAATGCTATTGGCTGCAAGGCCGTTGGGTTCTATTTTTGTCTCAGAAGTTGATTGATGTTTAGGCATTAATCAAATAATCCAAAGTCCTTAAGAAACCAAAAAATATCCTATTAAATTCCAAATGAAAATCTGATATCAGTCAACTTCTTTTTTACCAATACCAATGAAGAATTAAGATATTATCCCCATGAAAACTCGCTCGAATGAGCACACATTTAAACCCTGACAAACTGTAACCTCCAGGTTTTAAAATTTTAAAAACTTCTGTTCCGCAGAAGTTTTTCTATTTAGTCAGGTCCGAAGGAGATTCATCTTTTCTTTCCCATGCCAATGCACTGGCGCCAAGGATGGCAGCGTCTGATTCTTTTAATTCGCTGAAGACTAGTTTTACTTTATTTCTGAATATAGGCAACAGGTTTTCTTCCATACTTTTCCTTACGGGGTCCATCAGAATTTTTCCTGCCTTTATTACACCGCCGAAAAGAATAATCGCTTCTGGAGAGGAAAACATCACAAAATTGGCGAGAGCCATTCCCAGTACTTTGCCTGTATATTCAAATACTTCTTTAGCAATTGCATCATCCTTCATAGCTGCTTCAAACACCACCTTCGAAGTAATTTTATCATGAGGCGTATCTCTGAGCAGGCTCGGTACATTGATTCTTTCGTCCAGTAATTCTTTGGCTGTAATGGCAATACCCGTAGCTGATGCATAAGCCTCCAAAGAACCTTTGAGTCCGGTAGCCCAATGCTGTCTTCCATCCGGAATTATCATAGTATGCCCCAATTCTCCGGCAAAGCCATCGTGCCCGTAAATCATCTGGCCATTGGCAACAATCCCACTTCCGACACCTGTCCCCAGAGTGATCATAATAAAATCTTTCATACCTCTTGCAGCACCGTACATCAGTTCTCCCATAGCGGCCGCGTTGGCGTCATTGGTAAGTGTACATGGTCGCTTGAATCTTTCAAAGAAATAATTGGCTATCGGGATCACACCCTTCCACTGCAGGTTTGGCGCATACTCAATGGTACCCGTATAAAAATTTCCATTGGGTGCGCCGATTCCGATCCCTTTGATGTTGTCCATTCCTCCGATCCGATCAATATCCGGAGACAGTTTATTGTAAAGCGCGCCAATAAAGTCGTGAATATCTTCATAACCTTTTGAAACGATATCTCCTTTACTGATTATTTCACCACGATGGTTGACAATACCATATTTGGTAGTTGTTCCCCCGATATCAATTCCAATCGCAAATTCTTTCAAAAGTTCGGCCTCTGTATAGGTTTGTGTACTCATTTCCAGACTTCTGTTTTTATATGTTCTTCAAATATTAACTTCAAATCATTAGTTTTCGTTGGCCAATGCACCCTCAGGCGATAAATCTGAATCGGAAGGTGAAATCGCATCCTCATAGTTTACTCCCTGCTTTTTCAAAATACCCTTTACAATAAAGGCATAAAAAGTTATGTAAGCAAAACATGCCAGAGGGATCCAATAGGAAGTGTGAATGCCATATCCGGCCACTTCGCTCTTACTTTGTAACAAATCAGCAAGTTTGCCCTGAATCGGAGGTATGACTCCTCCGCCCAGGATCATCATGATGAGAAATGCTGAAGCCTGTGAAGTGTATTTTCCAAGCCCTGTCACTGCCAGTGTAAAAATAGCCGGCCACATGATACTGCAGAATAAACCGCCACTGATGAATGCATAAACCGCCACTATTCCTGTATTGAATAATCCGATGGCCATCGATGTAACTCCCAAAATACCAAAGATCATCAGCGTTCTGGCGGGTTTATCCTTGCTCACAAAGAAAGCGCCCATTTGCACCAGTACACAAATTATGTAATAATAAAGGAGATGAACATGATATTTAGACAAAGCATTTACTCCCAAAACAATCAGGAATGCTACCAACGGAACAATGAATGTCAATAATTTTTTTGTTGAAGGCTTAAATTCGAAAGCACTGATAGAACCTACCCACCGGCCAATCATAAGACTTCCCCAATACATTGAAATAAAAAGTGCAGCCTCTGAGGTAGAAAATCCTCCAAATGCAGGTTTATTAATGAGTTCACTCAAATTACTTACAATGGTAACTTCAGTCCCTACATACAAGAATAGTGCAAGCATTCCCAGTACCAATTGCGGATAACGCATGGCTCCCCAGCCTTCAGGTTTTCTCTTTGCCTTCCAATTGGCAAACAAAAGACTTAATACAACCACTGCCAGCGCTCCAAACAACCATTTCATCCGGTATCCCTCAATGGGCAATTTTATTTCATTAAGATTTTTAGACTTTTCATCGATTTCACTCTTTATCTGGCGCACTGCGGAGGCAGCAGTTACGTCTGCCTTTTCGAGAATAGTCATTTGCGATTCTACCTCGGCAGAGGTTTTGTTTTTAAGAAAGTCCGCAGAGGTTATCCCCTTTGTATTTGTGGATGCCTTCACGATGCTGTCAATAGAGGCATAATCTTTGGAAATGACCGCCTCCATTTCTGTGATTGTCTTCTGTTCTGTCGTATTGTAACTGCTAAAAACAGGAACAAACATGATGATCAGCAATCCTGTCATAATGAGCAGAGTGTATAATGTTTTGGTTTCTCTTTCAGTTTCTTCAGTAGCTATTCCTGAAGGCACTTTCTTGCTGAAATAAAACAATACGGCCGCACCGATAAACAATAAACCTACACAGGTATATAATACAATGACTTTACTCAGACCCAATGAGGCAATCTGGTCATCGGTAATGGCAGCAGTAGTTCCAAACAATGCAAAGGCAACAATCAAAGGGCCTATCATTGTTCCGAATGAATTGACGCCTCCGCCTAAATTTACACGGCTGGCTCCTGTGGAAGGATCGCCCAACAAAATGGCAAAAGGTTGCGCTGCAGTTTGCTGCAATGAAAATCCAAGTGCCACCACAAACAATCCTGCCAACATTCCGGCAAAAGCATTCGCATTAACTGCAATAATCATTACCAATGCACCAAGGGCTGAGAATAACAATCCATACACGATACTTTTTTTGTAACCCCATTTAGCAACAAGGTCTCTGCCACCAAAAGCTCCATAAGCAAATAATATCAGGGCTCCGACATAATAGGCCAGATAAAATGCAAAGTCTATGAGCTGACTCTGGAATTGATCCAAATGAAAGTAATGTTTACAGAATGGTATAAAAACACTATTGCCTGCCGCAATAAACCCCCAAAAGAAAAACACCGTAACAAGTGTGGTTAGTGCTCCATAGTTGGTGGGTTGAAGTTTCCCGTTGGTTTTTGTTTTGGCGGAGGAAATATTCATTGCGGGTGTGGCCATCGTGTAATTTTTTTTGCAATGAAAGTAATACAAAATTTACAGCGGTAAAATATTTGTTTGAAGAAACCGTCTGAAAATTAAAAAGTGAACTAAAACCTGTATTTTCATCTTATGGAAATTTTACACGTAAGCGCTGAATGTTATCCGGTAGCAAAAGTCGGCGGACTCGGAGATGTTGTTGGGGCATTACCCAAATACCAGCAAAAGCTGGGGCATATTGCCAAAGTGGTATTGCCGATGTACAGGACCCGGTTTTTGTTTGACCATGAATTTGATGTAGTACACAAAGGCTCAATCGGAATAGCCAATTACCGTCTAGAATATACGGTGATTAAAGAGCGATCCAATGTCCTTGGCTTTGACTTATATCTTGTGGATATTTATGGATTGCTGGATCGGGAAAAAGTCTATGGATATGGAGACGACAATTACAGATTCGTTTCTTTTCAGGTAGCAGTGACTGACTGGCTAAGCCATTGGCAACACAAACCCGATGTGATCCATGTACACGATCATCATACGGCGCTGATTCCTTTTATGATTCAGTATAGTTATCCGTACAATTTTTTATCAGGAATTAAAACCGTACTAACAATTCACAATGCCCAATATCAGGGGTGGATGGGTTGGGATCAGGCAAATCTGCTTCCACCCTGGGATACCTATAAATGGGGTATGCTGGATTGGAGTAACACCATCAACTCTCTGGCATCGGGAGTAAAATGCGCATCCAAAGTGAATACAGTAAGTCATGGATACCTTGAGGAACTGAGATATAATGCCAATGGATTAGAAAGCCTGTTCGAATACGAAAGAGGAAAATGCTTCGGTATTTTAAACGGAATAGACACAGAAGTTTGGAATCCTGAGACAGATAAATACCTCGAATTTCATTTTAATAATTCAAATTTTCATACCCATAAACAAAAAAGTAAGAAACTACTCTGCGATCAGTTTAATCTGGATATCAATAAGCCATTGATTGTATTTATCGGCAGGTTGGTTGGCGAAAAAGCAGCCGATCTTCTGCCGCAGACCATCTCAGACTGTATTCAATATATGGAAGGCAGAATGAATTTTTTGGTATTGGGTAGCGGAGACCCTGCTGTAGAAGGGCATCTGGAAGCCATGCGTAGCCATTATTTCGGATATTACAATTCTCAGATCGGATACAATGAAGCCTTAAGTCACCTGATGTATGCAGGAGCAGATTTCCTGCTGATGCCAAGCCGGGTAGAGCCTTGCGGGCTCAACCAGATGTACGCCCTGCGATACGGTACGATACCTATTGTACGGAGAACCGGCGGACTTCGTGATACTGTAAAGGATTATGGAGAACCTGAGGGTTTCGGAGTATGTTTTAATGATGCATCTGTTGGAGACATCTCCCATGCCATCTACCGCACACTACAACTGTATGAGGACAAGCCAAAATTAAAAAGTGTGATCCAACATATCATGGAGATAGATCATAGTTGGGAGAGCAGTGCGCAGATCTATATTAACCTTTATAACACCTGATCCCGGAGCAGGAAAAATTGTTGTTGAATAGATTTAGTTTTAACTTGTAAAAAAAAATGCAACCTAATATGTGGATAAGCAAATCACTCATAGCCATCATTCTCGGAGGTGGAGCAGGCACCCGACTATATCCTCTTACCGCAAGCAGAAGCAAGCCTGCTGTACCACTTGCAGGCAAATACAGATTGGTGGATATACCGATATCCAACTGTATCAACAGCAATATCAACAGGATTTTTGTTTTAACACAATTCAATTCCGCTTCACTTAACAAGCACATCAAAAACACCTATCAGTTCAGCGCATTCAGCAGTGGCTTTACGGATATTCTCGCTGCAGAGCAAACACCCGATAACCCGCAATGGTTTCAGGGCACAGCAGATGCAGTAAGGCAATCGCTCAGGCATCTGGACAGTCTTCAGTTTGATCATGTATTGATTCTTTCAGGGGATCAGCTTTATCAGATGGATTTTGGAAATATGTTCCGGACACATGAAAAGGACAATGCAGACATTACCATAGCCACTATACCGGTTATCGCAAAAGAAGCAACAGAGTTTGGTATTCTGAAAGCAAATGAAAATAACAGAATCATGTCTTTCATTGAGAAGCCTGCTGCAGAACTGCTGCCGGATTGGGTAAGTGAAACCAATGAATCAATGAAAAACTCCGGCAGAATTTATCTTGCCAGTATGGGTATTTATATTTTCAAAAAGAAAATTCTTTTCGATTTATTAAACACTGAACATGCCAATGCAAAGGATTTTGGAAAGGAAATAATTCCAGGATGCATTAGCAAATACAATGTCTTCAGCTATCAATATGGAGGTTATTGGACGGATATCGGAAACATCTCGTCATTCTTTGAAGCCAACCTCGCACTCACTCAGGAATTACCTCCATTCAATTTATTTGATAACGACAGCAAGGTGTTTTCAAGAGCAAGAATGTTACCTCCGGCAAAGATCAGTTCTACTTCATTTCTGAATGCCATTGTAAGTGAAGGCTGCATCGTTCACGCAGAGCAAATTGAAAACAGTGTGATTGGTATCAGGACCAGGATCGGATATGGCACAAAAATTTTCAGATGTTATGCAATGGGATCCGATTATTATGAAACGATAGAGGATATGTCTTATGCGCATGAAAAAGGAATTCCAAAATTGGGAATCGGAGATAGCTGCCATATTGAAAATGCCATTATTGACAAAAATGCACGGATTGGAAACAATGTCAAAATTCGCGGCGGATCACACTTACAGGATTTTGACCATGAACTCTACACTATAAAGGACGGGATCGTTGTAATCAAGAAGGGGGCAATTCTCAATGATAATTTTGAAATCGGGTAGGGGGAGTTTGAAGTTTAAGGTTTAGAGTTTAGGGGGATTTATAATTTAAAATTGACAACAAATACATTCAGGAATTTTTTTGAGCGAACGAGATTTGTTCTATTTTCATCCAACTTATTCTATAATCAGAAAAATCAATAATCGCAAATAAATATGCCAAAACTAAAACACCTGAGCTTCGGGCAAATCATCAATATGAGCTTTGGTTTTTTTGGAATTCAATTCGGATTCGCTTTGCAGAATGCCAATGTTTCCAGAATTTTTCAGACGCTCGGTGCTGAGATTGATAAGATCGGTTACCTGTGGATTGCGGCACCGCTGACAGGGTTGATCGTACAACCGATTATCGGTTATCTGAGTGACCGTACCTGGCACAGGAAGTGGGGCAGGAGGCGCCCCTTCTTTTTTGCCGGTGCTGTGCTGGCAAGTATTGGATTAATTTTAATGCCGGAGTCAACCGCACTTTGGATGGCCGCATTACTCTTATGGCTGCTGGATGCCAGCATCAATATTTCGATGGAACCTTTCCGTGCTTTTGTGGGAGACAAATTGCCCGAATCCCAACGTACACTGGGCTTTGCCACTCAAACATTCTTCATCGGCCTGGGTGCAGTCATAGCTTCAATGTTACCCTGGATTCTTACCAACCTCTTTCACGTAAGCAATACGGCTGCTGAAGGAAAAATTCCGGATTCAGTAAGGTATTCATTTCATGCAGGAGCAGTGGTGTTCTTTTTGTCTGTGTTATGGACAGTTATCAAAACGGATGAGTTTCCACCCGACGATATTGAGAAGTGGGAGGAAGAGAAACTTAAAAGCAAAGGACTGGTGAAAGGAATTGCTGAGATTACAAAAGGTATGTTTCACATGCCAAAAGTAATGATGCAACTGGCAGTCGTACAATTTTTTACCTGGATCGGATTCTATTGCATGTGGCTCTATAGCACACCGGCCATTGCAGAGAGTGTGTATGGTACCACAGACACCACGAGTAAGGCTTTTGGGGATGCCGGAGATTGGGTGGGTGTAATGTTTACTGTTTACAGCGCTATTTCTTTTTTGTTTGCATTTCTGTTGCCCGGGATAGCAAATAAAATTTCCAGAATCAAAACACATCTCATCAGTCTGGTTCTGGGTGGGATCGGATTGTTGTTTTTAATTTTTATTAAAGACCATCAATTGCTGCTGTTGCCAATGGTGTTAGTCGGAATCGCCTGGGCATCCACACTTACCATTCCCTATGCAATCCTCGCAGGCGCTCTCCCTGAAAGGAAGATGGGATTCTATATGGGTGTTTTTAATTTCTTTATCGTTATTCCGCAACTCATAGCCTCATTGACTGTAGGTCCGGCTATTAAATACTTATTTCACGAACAGGCGATCTATGCACTTGTGATTGGAGGCATCTGTATGATCATTGCCGGATTTTGCAATCTGATTGTAAAGGACAATGCAAAAATGACGAATGATCTGAATGATCCTCTGAAATTAATAATCGAATAACATTCAAAATAAATTTCCACAATGAAAAATATATTTCCGGCTATGCGAAATGGGTTACTGATCTGGATTGCACTTTTCCTTTGCTCTGCAACTCAGGCACAGCAGGTAGAATGCTACCCCGGAAACTGGTGGCCGGGAATGAAACATCATAAAATTCAATTGATGCTTCATGGAAAAGATATTGGAAATTCGGACACAGTCCTGATCGGGGAAAAAGGAATCACTCTGTTGAAAATCCATAGAACGGACAACAAAAATTATCTTTTTCTTGATATTGATATTACCAAAGACGCCCCGATTGGTATTTATGAATTACTGGCAATCCAAAAGAAAAAGAGAACGGAAATTCCATTTGAACTAAATGCACGCAGGTCAGGAAACGGAAAATCCTTTGCTCAGGGCATTACATCTTCAGATCTGATCTACCTTATCATGCCCGATAGATTCAGCAATGGCGACCCGTCCAATGACCGCGTCAAAGGAATGCGTGACCAGACTCTCAACAGAGATTCTGTATTCATGCGGCATGGAGGCGACCTGTTGGGTATTCAAAATCATCTGGACTATTTGCAGTCACTCGGTGTCACTGCATTGTGGCTGAACCCTGTGATTGAGAATGACATGCCCAACCGTACTGAGCACGGATATGCCTTTACCAATCAATATAAGATTGACCCAAGATTGGGCGGAGAAAAAGCCTACCAATCTCTCATAAATGCCGTACATAAACGCGGAATGAAAATTATTCAGGACGCTGTTTATAATCACATCGGCAGTTACCATTTTACCGTGTTGGATCCTCCGATGAAAGACTGGCTTCATCATTGGGAAAAATATACCAACACCACATATAAAGAACAAACAATTTTCGATCCACACGCCAGCAAAATTGATCGTAAGAAAATGCAGGACGGATGGTTTGTTCCTTCCATGCCTGATCTCAACCAGAATAATCCTTACGTTGCGAATTACCTGATTCAACATGCCATCTGGACCGTAGAGGAATTCGGAATCGACGGATGGCGTATTGACACATACGCTTACAATGATCTGGAATTTATGAACCGATGCAATAAGGCATTGCTGGAGGAATATCCGAAGCTATTTATGTTTGGTGAAACCTGGGTGCATGGCGTCATCAATCAAAGTTATTTTACACGAAATGTATTCAACATCCCATTCAAAAGTAACCTTCAGGGTGTTACAGATTTTCAGACACTTTGGGGAATCACCGATGTGGGAACCAAAGATTTTGGATGGACGGATGGTGTCAACAGACTCTACAACACATTGTCGAATGATTTTGTCTATCAGAATCCAATGAACAATGTCATCTTCCTGGACAATCACGACCTCAGCCGGTATTTTAGTGTCATCGGCAAGGATGTATTAAAATACAAAGCTGCTCTGATTTGGTTGTTTACCTGCAGAGGAATCCCTCAATTGTATTATGGAGATGAATACGGAATGGAAGGCCTCACTTATCCTAACGACGGATATGTGCGGCTCGATTTTCCGGGTGGATGGCCGGGTGATTCAGTCAATAAGTTTACAGCAAAGGGCCGTACACCGCGGGAAGACAGCATCTGGAATCTGGTGAAGACCTTGGCTGATTTCAGAAAAAAATCTCCGGCTATCACTCAGGGGAAATTGATACAATATGTTTCTACCAAAGGGGAATATGTTTATTTCCGGCAACATGGCGGACAAACCATCATGGTAGCCATGAATACTTCCAGAGAACCTTTTGAATTTCAAATTTTAAACTATCAGGAAAATACAATGCAATACCGTAAAATGAAAAACGTTCTCACAGGTGAAGAAAGGGTGTTATCCAACTTTACACTTCAACCCTGGGAGAGTCAGTTGTGGGAGTTGATTAAATAAAAACACCCGTTTTTGAATTTTGTAAAACTTGTGAACTATCCCTGAAAATTTCCTTAGAAGGGATCTGCTTTACAATAGCTTTATATTTTTTGCCGTTCATGTTATTTTACCAAACCTTTGTTAATTAAAAAGTCCATCTTTAGCAAAAATCTATTTTCGGGTAATTTTACTTATGAACGCTATAACCTCTTTTATTATGAGCAAAAAGTTTATTCCGGTTTTATTATTGTTGATTGTCGCAGGTGTTTTTGTGACCTATGGAGTATTGGGAAATAATGATAAAGGGCCACAGGATCCTAAAGAAAAATATCAGAAGATATTAAGAAACGTAGGCATAGTCTTAGAGCAAGGCCATTACCAGCCAAAGAAGATCAATGATGCTTTCTCTGCAGAAGTCCTGCACAATTTTGAATCTGCCCTGGACCCGGATAAGATAATATTTATGAAGGGGGATATCCAGTCCTTTGAAAAGAATTACGCAGGCAGAATTGATGATGAAATTCACGGCGCCCCTATTCAATCCTTCTATGGTGTAACCGATGTTTTTTTAAGACGCTTCAATGATTTGGAAGGGCTTTACAGAAAAGCTTTGGCCGAACCCATGAACTTTTCAAAAGAAGAATATTTACAAACAGATGGTGACAAGCGTGATTATCCTGCTACTCCGGAAGAACGGTTTGATTATGCCCGCAAGAGAATGAAGTATCAGGTTCTGATACGTTATGTGGACTTGCAGCAGGAAAGAGACAGCAGTAAATCTGCTACAAAAAAATCAGACGCTGAACTTTTGAAAGATGCAGTAGCTAAAGTGAGCAAACTCATGGATCGCTACTTTGAAACCAATCGCAGCCACAATACCACCGACGATTTGTTTTCAACTTTTGTAAACAGTATCACCAGTACTATGGATCCCCATACCACTTATTTCGCTCCGGTAGATAAACGGACTTTTGATGAAATGCTTAGTGGGACATTTTATGGAATTGGTGCACAACTCAAAGAGGAAGATGGTCAGATAAAAGTATCGAGCCTGATACAGGGAATGCCCGCATGGAAGTCCGGAGAGCTACAAGTAAACGACGTGATTCTGAAAGTAGGGCAGGGGAGTCAGCCTCCTGTAGATGTTACTTCCTATGCACTTTCTGATGCAGTGAAATTGATTCGCGGTGAAACAAGAGGTTCAGAAGTAAGATTGACGGTGAAGAAATCTGATGGAGCTATTAAAGTAGTTAGCCTTCTGCGCGATCAGATCGATCTTACGGATACGTATGCTAAAAGCGCAGTAATAGAAGACGGAAGCCGTAAGTTAGGTTATATCCGGTTACCGGAATTCTATGCTGACTTCAGAAATCCAGGCAATCCGCATCATGCCTCTGCCGATGTGGCTGTAGAAGTTCAAAAACTCAAGGATGCCGGTGTAAATGGTATCATCATTGACCTGCGTGGCAATGGAGGCGGCTCTTTGCAGGATGTGGTTGAGATGGTTGGGTTGTTTGTGAAAAGCGGACCGGTCGTTCAGGTAAAGGGCAGAGATGAGCGGGCAAAAATTCTGGACTCTCCAGAAAAAGATCCTCTTTATACAGGCCCATTGGCCGTGATGGTGGATGAAATGAGTGCATCAGCTTCAGAAATATTTGCAGCCGCAATTCAGGACTATCATCGCGGAATAATTATCGGAAGCAGCACCTTTGGAAAGGGCACTGTACAAACAAGTGTGCCCCTGGATCCGCAGAGTCAAAGTATGTTTTTTGATAAACCTGCCGAGGGATTGGGAGATATAAAGCTAACCTTCCGGAAATTTTACAGAATCAACGGAGGCGCTACTCAATTGAAAGGTGTCGTTCCGGATATAATCATTCCGGATAGTTACGATAATTCAAAAATCAGAGAAAAAGATTCACCGGATGCTCTGGGTTGGGATACCATTTCAAGGGCAAGGTACGCGGTTTGGGATCCCGGATTCAGTTTCAATAATATCGTGCAACAGGTTTCCCAGCAAATCCGGACTGACCCTAAATTTGAAGGGATCCGCGCTGTCACTGAGAAATTGGATAAATTCAAAAATGAAGAAGTTCCCCTGCAAATTGATCAATACGAAAAGAGGCTTGCAGAGACACGGGCATTGGTAAAAGAATTGGAAAAATTTGGCAAGCCCGATAAACCACTTGATGTGAAAAGTCTGACGACTGATTTAAAAGAAATCAATGGAGATGCAGCCAAAGAAAAAACACAAGAACAATTTGTGAAGGCTGTTGGGAATGATATCTATATTTCTGAAGCGGTTAAGGTAGTCAACCATCTGATTGGTGAGGAGCAAATCGTAAAGAGGCAGGAAGTATCGGTACAATAAATTATTTTCTCCCTTTCGGAATGATTGTCTTTAATAAACTAAAGAAGAAAAGCAGGCAATTGAGTTGGTACTTAATACCTGCTTTTTTAATGGAATAACTTTAAACCATTCCGAAGGAAATCCTAATGTACCAAAGGGTACTATTTCATACCCTTCTTATTTTCAATTTTATCCTATCTTTGCGGCCTAAAATTTTAAAGATTTGGCTAGCAAGTTTTCTAAAGAAACTTATTTATACTGGTACGAACTGATGCTGCTGCTCAGAAGATTTGAGGAAAAAGCAGGTCAGATGTATGGAATGCAAAAAATCAGGGGTTTCTGTCATCTTTACATTGGTCAGGAAGCAGTCGCAGCAGGTTGCATGACGGCTACCAATCCTGACGATATCTTCATCACCGCATACCGCGATCACGGACTGGCAATCGCCAAAGGTGTGACTCCCAATGCCTGTATGGCCGAGCTTTATGGCAAAGCAACAGGGTGCAGCAAGGGAAAAGGGGGTAGTATGCACTTTTTTGGTGTGAAGGAAAAATTTTTTGGCGGACATGGTATCGTGGGAGCTCAGATTGGTACCGGTGCAGGCCTTGCTTTGGCAGAACAATACAGGGGTACAGACAATGTAGTGCTATGTTTTTTTGGCGATGGGGCTGCCCGTCAGGGAATCTTACATGAAACTTTTAACCTTGCAATGCTCTGGAAGCTCCCGGTGATATTCATTTGCGAGAATAACAACTACGCTATGGGTACTTCCGTAAAGCGTACTTCCAATGTAATGGATATTTATAAATTAGGATGTGCATACGACATGCCTTCTGTACAAATTGACGGGATGACGCCGGAATCAGTACATAAAGGAGTAGAAAAGGCAGTGGAAAGAGCACGTGCCAAAGAAGGTCCGACTCTGATAGAAATCAAGACCTACCGGTACAAAGGTCATAGTATGAGTGACCCTGCCAAATACAGGTCTAAGGAAGAGATGGAAGAATATAAACTCAAAGATCCGGTGGAAACAACCCGGATCAAACTTCAACAAGACTGGAAAGTTACCGATGAAGAAATAGAAAAGATCCATAAAAAAGTAAAGGAAGAGGTAGATGAATCCATTCGTTTTGCAGAAGAAAGCCCATGGCCGGATGATGACGAACTTCTCAAAGACATCTACGCAGAAGATAATTATCCTTTTATAACAGATTAAGCAATCACAAAACAAATATTCAATAAAACCAACATCAATGGCTCATCATGTGGCGTCAAAGCCGGAAGTAAATGTAGTAGAAAAGGCTCGCGGCTTTTGGCAGAACAACAATAAATCCATTCTTTATATCGGCTCTGCCATCATCATTGTGCTTGTAGGATGGATTGTATATAAATACATGTTTCAGGCTCCGAAGATTGAAAAATCAAATGACCTGGTATTTGTAACGCAAAAATATTTTTCAGAATTTACCACCAGTACCGACTCTTCTAAAGCACAGCTCGCCGCCAAGGTATTGAACGGAGATGGCATGAACGCCGGTGCTTTAAAAATTATCAATAATTACGGAGGTACACCTGCGGCTAATCTGTGTCAGTATTATGCAGGCGCATGTTACCTGAGTCTTGGACAGTTTGACAAGGCAATCAGCCATCTTAAGCAATTTGATGCCAATGGCGCTTTCCAGATTGAGAGCCGTGCCTATGGTATGCTGGGTGATGCATCGGCTGAATTGAAAAAGAATGACGATGCTTTGAGCTATTATAAAAAGGCTGCCAACGTAAATACAAAAGATGAATTTACTTCTTCCGAATTTCTTTTCCGTGCTGCGGCTTTCGCTCAATCCATCGGGAAAAATAAGGAAGCAATTGAACTCTTTAAAGACTTAAAATCAAACTATCCGACCACTGAAAAAGGCGCCAATGCTGACAGATATCTTGCCAGATTGGGCGACTTCACCGATTAAGAAAATTTGTTTGAAATTATGGCTTCTCAAGGTCAAAATCTGAATTTAATTAATACAGGCATCCTTCCCAAAGATGCCTGTATTGTTATTGTGCATACACAATGGAACCCTGATATTGTGAATCGATTGGTAGAAGGATGTGTCGCAGTTTTAAAAGAAAACCATTTCAAAAACTACAAGCTCTTTCAGGTGCCCGGAGCATTTGAGCTGCCATTTGCGGTCAAGTCAATCTGGAATAATTACAGCCAGCGTTTTGAAAAACCGCAATGTTTTATCACGCTTGGATGCGTTATGAAAGGAGAGACCCCGCATTTTGACTTTATAAGTAAAGCGGTCACTGACGGAATTCTCGCATTAAACCTTCAATTGCCGGTGCCCACCATTTTTGGTGTACTGACGGTGAATGATCAGAAGCAAGCCGACGACAGACTCGGAGGAGTTCATGGCCATAAAGGCAGAGAGGCTGCACTCACTGCATTAAAAATGCTGGAGTTAAAATACAAACTATAACTGTGTTTACCGTTTCTCAAAGAATGCCCAAAAAGGTTTTTTAGGCTTCATGTATTTCAAGCCAAAAGCCGCAATGCTTTTTTCCTTTATATATTTCACAGAATCTTCAATAGAGTCTGTTATCAAAAATAAATTGACATCTACAGGGCTAATGGTGCCCGCATTAATCATCGTCTGATTATGCTCAATGATCTTTTGATAAAACTCCTTATCAAAAATGATGATCGGAAACATCTCCATTTTTCGGGTTTGGATCAATGTCAGTGCTTCATAAAATTCGTCAAGCGTACCAAACCCTCCAGGCATTACAACAAAAGCATAACTGTATTTGATCAACAAAATCTTACGTACAAAAAAGAATTTAATATTTACCCATTTGTCTAAATAATCATTGTGTTTCTGTTCATGAGGTAACACAATGTTGCATCCTACGCTTTTTCCTCCCACATCTTTTGCTCCACGGTTTGCAGCTTCCATGAGTCCCGGGCCACCGCCTGTCATGATCGTAAACCCAAGGCGGGCGATACTTCCTGCCAGTTTTCGAGTCTGAATATAATATGGGTGGTCTTCCTTAAATCTGGCGGAACCAAAAATGGTAACGCATGGCCCGACGAAATGGAGGGCACGGAAACCCTTTATAAATTCCGTCATCACACTCAACACATAATTAAACTCATGTACCCTTCTCTGTGGGCCTTCTAAAAAATGAATCTCTTTTTTTACTCTATGATCCTGAATATCCTTTACATTGGTTTTACTCATAATTGTGCTCGTTTTTTTCTGTGGTTTTGAATGCAAAAGGTAAAATATTTTTCAAGAAGATAAATCACCAATATTTTCCCATCACTTTTTCTTCAATCTAAACGTAAGGAAGTCGCTTCAAAGTCACCAGCTACAATTGTATGTTGTCAATCAATCTGACTCCCTCAATCCTGACAGCCGCAAGGAGTACCAAGGGAATTCCTTTCTCATAGTCTTTTAATATTCTTAGGTCACTTTGTGAAGCCAGTTCGATATATTCTACTTCAAAACCATTCCTTTCAAGATTTTCACGTGCCAGTGTTTTAAGACTGCTAAATGATTGTTCTCTGATTTTATCACAAATCCATTTCAACTGCTGGTAAATCATGGCGGCATTCCGTCGGCCAACGATTGACAAACGTTCGTTGCGGCTGCTCATGGCCAGTCCGCTTTCTTCTCTTACCAAAGGCGCGGGCACAATGCTCGTTTTGAAACCTTTGAGATCGATCAGCCGTTGGATGATCCTGATCTGCTGAAAATCTTTAGTGCCGAGGTATAACCTTTGTGGTTGAACGGTCTGTAGCAGAAGGTCCACTACCCGGGCTACTCCCTGAAAATGGCCGGGGCGATGCGCTCCTTCCAAAATCTGATCAAGATAGCCAAGTTCATATACGACTTCAGAGGCCTCACGGGCAGGATACATGTCTTGCACAGAGGGGAGATACAAAATATTGGTACCTGCGTGGATAAGTGCCACAATATCTTCTTCTGTTTTTAGCGGATAGTTCTCAAAATCCTTTTGCTCATTAAACTGAAGAGGATTGATAAAAATACTTACAACAGTAAGGTCATTTTGTTGTTTGCAAAGCGTTACCAGTGAAATATGACCTGCATGCAAAGCCCCCATGGTCGGTACGAATCCAATTGATCTCTTTGAAGTAGATTCAACCTTTAGAAATTGTTTAAGTTTTTCACTGGTTTTTATGATTATCATGCAGTTTAAATAGGCGTTAAATGTACAATAACTGGATAAAAGCAAAAAAATCGGTACTTTTGCGGCTCAAAAATTTTTTTGAATAGACAAATCTGCTTTTAATGTCCACAAAAAAGAGAATTTTATTCATAGCAAATGAAATGTCACCCTATCTTGAAATGACAGAGTTTGCAGAGACTGTAAACAAGCTGGCGATTAAGAGCAATGATTCCGGAATGGAAGTGCGTTGTATTATGCCACGGTTTGGAATGATTAATGAAAGACGCCATCGTCTCCACGAAGTGGTACGGTTGTCGGGTATAAATGTCAGCGTGGGCGGAGATGATTATCCGTTGGTAATTAAAGTAGCATCACTCCCCAATGCAAGGTTGCAGGTTTATTTTTTGGACAATGAAGAATTGTTTAAGAGAAAGACTTTGTTTCATACTCAGGAAGGCAAGTGGTTTGAGGATAATGCACTTCGCACGGTATTATTTTGCAAAGGAGCATTGGAGACTGTCAAAAAGTTTGGATGGCCGCCTGATATCATCCATTGCAGCGGATGGATGACTTCACTTATCCCCATGTTTATCCGTACTGCCTACAAGAAAGAGCCTGTGTTCAGCAATTGTAAGGTGATCTATACGATTGGGCAGACAACATTTAAAGAGAAACTCGGACCGGAATTAAAAAATCTTGCAACCATTAATATCAACGTAAAAGATAAAGACCTTGAATTCTTTGATAAAGGTTCCAATACAGATTTGTTTAATGGTGGTGCACACTTTGCTGACGCCATCACCTTCGGTGCCGGAAAGGTAGATAAGAAACTCATTGATAATTTCAGCAAAGTCAGAGGCAAGAAGGTTTTGAGGTATGTGGAAGATTCTGATTTAACAGACTATTTACAATTGTATCACGACCTTGCCGCACAATAATCTCCTTTATTTTTTTTCAAATTTGTGAGAGTGTACAAAGCCCATATTAGAGCAACAACCCTGATGCTGCTCCTTGCAATATTTTTTTCTGCGTGTACAAAAATAGATACCACCTCCGTTGGATCGGGATTGATTCCCGGGGTGGATAATATCAATACATTTGATACAACTCTGAATGTGATCGCAACGAATTACGATAATTCCGGTGAGTGTGATTCTGTAAGCAGCGGCGACCTTCAGGCGCTTGGCATCATCAGCAGCAATCCACTCTTTGGAAGTTCACTTGCGAATATGTATGTGGAACTGAAGCCGTCTTCCTATCCATTTACCTTGCCCGCACACGATACCCTGAGTATGGTGGTTGACTCGGTCGTCCTGATTCTGAAGTATGACCACAGTTATGGTGACACGAACGTATTACAACACGTAAATGTGTATGAACTGTCAGACAAGATGAAACTGGATTCTGCCTACAGAACCTGTGACTACTTCAATCACAAACCTGACTTGCTTGGGCAGGCTTCCTATATTCCAGCCCGACTGAAAGACAGCATTCACGCCTTCAGGGAGGACGATGCCAAACAATTGCGTATTCCAATCAACAACAGTTGGGGAACAGATTTTTTGAAGGCAATCCCGGATATTTCCACAGATTCAGCTTTCAAAGAATACTTTAAAGGATTTGCCATTACGTCTGATGAGTCGGTAGGAGGGCAGTCGCTCAATTATTTCAATCTGAACGCAACTCAAACCAGACTTGCCATCTATGTAAGGTCAAAGAAAGATACAGTTAAGGATACATCAATTATCAATCTGACGTTCAACCTGAATTCAGCACAGGCTAATTATATTCACAGAGATAGAGGTACTTCTGAAATTACGCAGCATCTTGCACAGCCAACCGGAGGAGATAGTTTACTTTTTATTGATGCCACTCCGGGATCTTATGCCAAACTGAAAATACCTTCGCTTACCGGATTTCCAAATTGTGTGATCAACCGTGCAGAACTAATCGTAGATCAGGTGTATGACCCTTTAGCTTCTGTCTTCTCACCACCCGACCAGATGTATATTGAAATCGAAGACCCAAACAATGCCGGCAAGTATATTCCAATCCCCTGTGATTTTTCAATGACTCAAATGCAGTCAGGATTCTCATACCTGGGAGGTAAGCCGAAGAAAGTTGCAGATGGAAATGGAAATTTAATTTCCAGGTATTCATTCAACATTTCAAGATATGTACAAGGAATTGTGACCAAAAACGAAGCAAATTCTACATTGAGGTTATCAGCGCCGTTTTATATTCAAAACAGCACATCCTATAACGATCGGTGTGGCCAGTCTATTCAAAATTTCATCTTCCCGATCATTAATATAGCAGATGGCGGAGTGAAATTAAGTGGCACCAATCAGACAGCGTCACGCATTAGGCTTTACATTGTTTACAGCAAACTATAGTTAAAATAATCAGGAGTAGAATAAAAGACGCTACTCCTGATTATTTTAAACCTTATTTATTAAGGTAGATGTGAATTGATTATCCTCAAAATCAGAGACTCTTCTCATTATCACCGGGTGTGTAATCCAAAAATATTCCACCATCAAGCGATACAGATTTTAGATCTTTTATAAATGGAATTTTCACCATAATTTCATTTTGATTTTTTTCCCAGACTGCAGGAGTCTGGTGAACTCTGGATTCACTTCCATCCTTTTTCCTAACCACAATATCAAATGGAATAGCAAACCCGCCCACATTCTTCACGTCAATAACCAGTTCTTTTGAGGATTGGGTTACTTTGTCCAATTTCAGGTCAATATAATGATTGGTGAAAAACCAGTTATTGAAAAACCAGTTCAGATTTTTCCCTGATCCCGCATTCATTGCATAAAAATAATCCCATGGAATCGGGTGCTTACCATGCCATAGATCCATATAGTGATGCAGTGCTTTTTTAAACAGTGCATCGCCAAGCATATCTTTCAGTGCCAGGTAACTCAAAGATGCTTTGCCATAGGAATTGCTTCCGTACCCCATACCGCTTACCTGGGTCGACATGCTGATAATGGGTTGGTCTTCTTCAGCTGAGGGGTCAGAAATGTATCTTTGTACTCTGAACATTTTATAAAACATATCCGCTGCTTTTTGCCCGAACTCTTTGATACCGATCAGATATTCAAAAGTTGTGGCCCAGCCTTCATCCATAAATGCATAGCGGGTTTCATTTATTCCCATATAAAAGGGAAAATAGGTGTGTGCGATTTCATGATCCTGTACCAATTGGGCAAAACGCATATTGGAACTGCTTCCGTCATTTACCATCATAGGGTATTCCATATCTGCATGACCCTGCACTGCAGTCATTTTAGAATAGGGATAAGATACTCCGGGCCATTCATTGGAGAAAAAGCGAAGTGCATTTTGTGACCATTCAACCGAGTGTTTAAAATCCGGAGCAGTGGCATTATAAGCAGCCTGTACAGAAGCTCTCCTTTTTGTTTTGTTATCAACAACCACGCTGGATGCATCCCACACATAATGTTTACTAAGCGCTATACAAACATCTGTGATATCATTTGCAGTGAATTTCCAGGTATTCCAGTCATTTTGAGCCGTTACTCTGCCTGCCTGCATTTCTTCCTGATTGGCAATATGAATCACCTGATCGGATTCGTAGGACTGTTTCAGCCTGTTTGCAAATTCGCTTTGAAGTACTTCATCCGGGTTGAGCAGATCGCCTGTTCCCCAAACCACATAATTTTTTGGAGCCGTTACAGAATAATTGTAGTCATTAAAGTCGTTGTAAAACTCCTGTCTTCCTGTATGATCCAGCATATCCCAGCCGTTATAGTCGTCATAAACTGAAATGCGGGGGTAGGAGTATGCTACATAAAACGTAGTGGAATCAATCTTGCCTTCACGTCCATCCACCGGTGATAGCGGGTAATTCCATCGGATGTTCAACTTTGTTACAGAGTGTGGCTGGATTGCTTCCTTCAACCTTACTGTTCCTACCGTGCCCCAATTGGATGCATTTACATTGTAGGAAGTTCCATTGATACTAAATGACTCTATTACCAACCCGGAAGTCATCGCTTCATCAGGCAGATATCCACCTCTCGGAGAATTTTTTTTATTGACATTATTCACAAACCGGATGGCGATCGATTTCAAAGTATCGGGGCTATTGTTAAAGTATTCAATTGCTTCAGTACCTGAAACAACAGCCGTCTCCGGAGTCACTTTTATTTGTATCTCATACTTACCTTTATTTTGCCAGTAATTTTTGCCGGGTGACCCATTTGTAGTACGCGTTTCTTTCGCAATAGCTTTTTGGATATTGCGTGGCATATATAGATCCTGAGAGAATACCTGCTGTGAAATAATCAACAGCATTACAAAAAATACATTTTTTTTCATTGACAACAGATTTTGAATAAAAGTAATCAAATGAGATAATCAACAATAAAAAATAATCCAACAGCGCGAAAATGGCTCAATGAACGGACGAAATGATGTCTAAAAGAAATATTTGCTTATCATTTTGCATCTTCGTCATCAATATTTACTTTTGCGCCACTAAATTTAATGCTATCATGCCCTATTATTTTACCTCAGAGTCTGTGAGTGAAGGACACCCGGATAAAGTTGCAGATCAGATAAGTGACGCGCTGATTGATAATTTTCTTGCATTCGACCCACAAAGCAAAGTAGCCTGCGAAACATTGGTAACAACCGGACAGGTAGTGCTGGCTGGTGAAGTGAAGTCCCGTGCTTATCTGGACGTGCAGGAAATTGCCCGTGAAGTAATCAGAAAGATCGGTTATACAAAGAGTGAATACATGTTTGAGGCAAATTCCTGTGGTATCCTTTCTGCTATTCATGAGCAATCAGCCGACATCAACCAGGGAGTGGAAAGGAAAAAGAAGGAAGATCAGGGAGCCGGCGATCAGGGGATGATGTTTGGATACGCAACCAATGAAACAGACAATTTCATGCCTCTTCCTCTGGACATAGCGCACAGTCTTTTGTTGGAACTCGCTGCTATCCGCAGAGAGGGCAAACAAATGAAATACCTGAGACCCGATGCTAAAAGCCAGGTGACAATTGAATATTCGGATGATCATAAGCCACAAAGAATTGTTGCGATCGTTATTTCCACACAACATGACGACTTTGACGAAGAAGCAAAAATGTTGAAGAAAATTTCTGAGGATGTGCAGAAGATTCTCATTCCGAGAATGAAAAAGAGATATCCGAAATACGCTCATTTCTTTAATGATAAAATTAAATACCATATCAACCCTACAGGAAAGTTTGTAATTGGTGGACCCCATGGAGACACCGGGTTGACCGGTAGAAAGATTATAGTAGATACTTACGGCGGCAAAGGCGCTCACGGTGGCGGAGCATTTAGCGGTAAGGATCCAAGTAAAGTGGACAGAAGTGCGGCCTATGCATGCCGACAAATTGCAAAGAACCTGGTAGCTTCAGGTGCATGTGATGAAGTATTGGTACAGGTTTCTTATGCCATTGGGGTAGCTCAGCCAACAAGCATGTATGTGAATACATTTGGCACGTCTAAAGTGAGTCTGAACGATGGTGAAATTGCCAACAAAATGCTGGAGATTTTTGATATGCGGCCGTTCTTTATTGAGCAAAGATTGAAACTCCGCAATCCAATCTACCAGGAAACTGCGTCCTATGGGCACATGGGCAGGAAAAATGAAGTAGTCACCAAGACTTTTAAACTTCCAAACGGACCGGAGAAGAAGGTAAAAGTGGAACTCTTTACCTGGGAGCGCCTGGATTATGTAAGCAAGATAAAAAAAGCATTAAACGTAAAATAAGTACTTTAACCAAATTACCGACAGGGCCTCTTAATTTTGAGGCCTTTGTTATTTATGCGTCATTATAGGATTAACTTAGCACTGTGAAGCACTTTAATCATTCCCGGCAACAAAGACCCAAAAAAAACCTTCTGATCACAGGGAAACAAAACGTATTACAAGCCCTTGAAGACGGGACAGAAATCGAACGGATCTATATACTGAATCAGGGAAATTATGAATCTATAAGGCAGGCTGCTGCTTTGAAGGATGTACCTGTACAAAAAGTACCCATCGAAAAATTAAAAAGTTTTAATGCAGAAGGTCATGAAGGATGCATAGCACTCAAATCAAAGATTCATTATCAGGATTTGCAGAATGTAATCTCATGGGTAGTAGAAAAGGGAGAAGCCCCGTTGATACTGATACTGGATGGTATTACGGACATCCGTAACATCGGAGCCATTGCCCGGACAGCGTATTGTTGCGGAGTGCATGCGATGGTAATTCCTCACAAAGGAATTGGCACGTTGAATGAAGATGCCATTCATGCATCCGCAGGAGCATTGGAACATTTGACGGTGTGCAGAGTGAAGACACTGGAAGAAGCCATTGACCTTTGTAAATTGAATGGAATTCAGATTATGGCCAGTGAAATGACAGGGAAATCGTCGTTGTATGATCTTGACATGAGATTTCCGTTGGCCATCATTATGGGGAGCGAAGATGAAGGTATACGACCGGCCTTGTACAAGAAATCAGATTTCATCTTTCAGATTCCCATGAAAAATAATTTTGAATCCTTAAACGTTTCTGCAGCCACAGCCATGATCTTGTATGAAGTGATGAGGCAACGGACTGCGTGAGGTGAAATCCAATGACTTTATAAGGATTCATTGTGTTAAATCAGTTAAGATATACCGTAAAGCCTTAAAACAGGATCATCAGATAGGCGATTCAATTTGAAATGTACATTTATGCTCCTTGAATCTTAATGCGCCTGATGATGCTCATTTTTTTGTCCAATGAATGCCTCCTGGTCATTGGATTGTCCTCAGTTTTCCTAAACAGCCCTCTAATCTTTCTTATTACCAAAATAGAAGTCAATTACTTTTTGGGAGATCGCTCCCTTTTTTGGCGGGTAGGTGCCAAAGAGATCGTCCCACCACGTAACCGTAATCCCAAAACATTTATCAGGGTATTTACAATGATGGCAGATATGATAACGCACATGCCTTGCCAGAACTTTTTGGGTAATCTTTTGGTGCAACAAATAGTGCATGAATGTGTAAGAGGCAAATCCAATTACAAAGCCCGTAAATATTGTAAAATAGTCATGCAGCCGGATTGAAATATATAGCAGGATAGCAGTGCCTGACAAGATTATTATTCTGTTTGTTTTGCTCACCCTGATTTCGCCAGGATGCTTATGATGGTACAGATGATTGAAAGGGTCTGACTGAGGTCGCCGACCATCCGGTTTTTTCCCATGCCAGATAAACCTGTGCAAAATGTATTCAAAAAATGTCCAGATGATCCATCCGAAAAACAAGCATATTCCAAAGAACAAAGATGTTGAAGATTGAAAGGGTATGCTTTTGATTATCAATATCAGTAATAGCAGGATAAGCAGGAAGCATCCTACACAAACTAATAGGCCTTTTGAGTGGGCGACTATTCTTTCAATTTTTTGATATGTTTCCATAAAAAGTGACTTTTATATTTATGAATCCTGAAGATTAAAATCTTTAATCATTTGCCATGGGAGACTTACAGCCACGGGACATTGTCATTTTTCACAGAATGTAATTTGGGTTGTCCGATCCTGCATGTAAAACTACTTCGCACCTCCGGTGGGTTCCAAATTGAACTTTACATGGAGATACTATTACTTCGTAATTATTCCCTCTTCACCTGATTTGTCCAATTGCGATTTGGGGATAATTGGGTAATTGTGACCCACGGAATAAATTTTTTTGCGATATTTACTAAACAAAAGCTGAGCTGATTAGGGTTTTTTCAAAAAAGGATTTTTTATGCAGAATGAAAGCGCACAGCAGATTTTCTTTAGGCATATCAAAAGTTTACTCCCTTCCCATATCGCCCTGGTTGATGAAATCGCGTGTGTATTGAATGTTAGCCATGACAGTGCATACAGGAGAATCAGGGGGGAGACACATATCACCCTTGATGAAATAAAAAAACTCTGCGAAAGATTTAAAATATCTCTTGACCAGCTTCTGCAACTGAGTTCTGAATCGTTTATTTTCACAGGCACCTTAATCAACAATTCTGATTTCAATTACTATAATTGGCTTGAGTCTTGTCTTGCTGTCATTAAACGTGTCAAGACTTTTTCACCACACCGAATGTAGTACCTGGCCAAAGAGTTTCCCTTCTTTTATTATTTTCTCATTCCTGAGATTGCAGCATTTAAGTCTTTTTTCTTTATGAAGTCAATTTTGTTTTATGAAGAATGGAAAGGGAAAAAATTTTCAGTAGCTGATGATTATAGCGAATACTTTCCACTCTGGAACGAAATAAGTTCAACTTTTGCAACAATTCCAGGTACAGAAATATGGAATGTTGAAAATATAACAAGCACAATCCGTCAAATAGAATTTTACCACACGACAGGGGTATTTAAGTCTGAGGAAGATGTAGCCTGTCTGTTTAACAAAATTATGGAACTCCTTGACCATATAGAATTGCAGGCCGAGTATGGAGTAAAGCTAATGCGTAATCAACAACCCAGCCACTTTCTGCCGGCCAACTATGATATGTACATCAATGAATTAATTATGGGTGATAATATGCAAATCATTCAGATGGGAGATAAACACATTGCCTACCTTAACCATACGGTATTAAATTACATGACCACTACAAACATCCGGTTCAATAGCTATTTGAAAAGAAATATGGATATCATCACCCAAAAATCCATACCCATTAGTGGTGCAAATGAAAAGGAGAGATTAATTTTTTTTAATGAACTCAGAGCAAGGGTAAATAATTCGAGGGATAGAATTCTTTATAACCACATAAATCAATCTAGATGATATTCCTTCCGGAAATTACTATTGACCCGGGAGTTTCATTTCACCTCTAATAACTTATTCGCCCGAATGGGTATATCCACACTCTTTTCTCTGTTATAAACTGACGGAGGAAATATTTTGAGACAGGTGTATGCAATACATTATAAAGAGGGAGAATCTTATTATGGAAACAATCGAGACCTGTATGTTGTTTTAAGCATATACAATATTTCATGCCCGCAGCAAATTGGCATTCTGCCATCTGACTAATTGGGGAAATTGTTACTTACATTTGTGTCATTTGAATGACAAGTGGATTAATCTTCTCTAGTTATTATCGAACATAAATGCGGCCAGTAAAAATTATAGAATGTCCACGTGATGCCATGCAGGGCTGGGGGGCTTTTATTCCTACCCAAAAGAAGATTGAATACATCAATCAATTAATAAAAGTTGGTTTTGACACGATTGATTTCGGAAGCTTTGTTTCGCACAGGGCGATACCTCAAATGGCTGATACAAGTGAAGTGGCAAAAAGTATTGATATCGAAAATACGAATACAAAATTATTAGCCATCATTGCGAATGTTCGTGGTGCAGAGGATGCTGTCCGATTTGAAAAAATTCAATACCTGGGATATCCGTTTTCAGTATCTCCTACTTTTCAGATGAAGAATTCGAACAGCACAATTGAAAAATCATTTGAAAGTGTCAAAGAGATACAGCAAATCTGTATGGATAACAAGAAGTCGCTCGTGATTTATCTTTCAATGGCCTTTGGTAATCCTTATGGCGATTTGTACAATGAATCGGTTGTTATTAAGGCAGCAGAATCCATTGCTAAATTGGGAGTCCATATTATCAGCCTTGCCGATACAGTAGGGCTGGCTACACCTGCACAGGTAAGGCATTTATGTAAGACAATCATCCCGGCATTTCCTGACCATGAAATTGGCGTACATCTTCATTCCACTGCTGAAAACAGGGCTGCAAAAGTTGAAGCTGCGCTCGCCGAAGGCTGCCAGAGATTTGACGGCGCTATTCTCGGATTTGGCGGTTGCCCTATGTCGGGCAATGATCTTGTGGGAAATCTGGATACAGGATGGATGGTGCGGTACTTCAGGCAAAAAGGATATCTGGAGCATCTGAATCTGGATGCATTGGGTAAAGCAGAAAAAATCGCCTCTCAAATTTTCGTGTGATGGAATGGATACTCCCTTTTCAAATTGCCCCTCTGAGAAAAAAGATTTATTACACAGACAAAATAATGTTTGTAGGATCTTGTTTCAGTACTGAAATAGGCAATCAACTCCAACAATTACAATTTGACGTTTTTCAGAACCCTTCAGGTATTGTTTATCATCCGCTTGTCATTTCCAGCATTCTTACACGCGTAGTAAGAAAGGAACTTTTCACACCGGAGAATATGCTTCACCATAACGGACTTTATCACAGTTGGCAACATCATTCTGAATTCAGCTATCCGGATCAGGATATTGTTTTGAGTAATATCAACCAACGGCTTCTTCAGGCACATGATTTCTTGAAATCATCGCATCATTTATTCATTACTCCGGCCACTGCATTCGGATATTTCAGATTAGAGAATGGGGAGCTTGTAGCCAATTGCCATAAATTTCCTGCACAATCCTTTGAAAAAAGACTAATCCATTCATCTGAAATCGCAGAAGGCCTTTCAAAGGCAATAAATGAGGTGAAGTCTCTCAATCCGGATATTCAGATTATTTTCACAGTAAGCCCTGTAAGGCATATCCGGGATGGCATTGTACAAAACAATCGGAGTAAGGCAGAGGTGATCTCTGCGGTTCATTCACTGGCAGCACAGTGGAATTTACAATACTTTCCTGCCTATGAACTGGTAATAGACATCCTCCGGGATTACAGATTTTTTAAACAGGATTTGGCTCATCCCAACGATATGGCAATCCGTTTTGTCTTTGAGAAATTTACAGACTTTGCAATGGATGCAGAGACTTTGAAAATTATGCATAGAGTTCGGGAAATCCTGAACAGCGCATCCCATCAGCCAAAATTTCCGGGAACAAAAGAGCATCTGAAATTTGTAATGCAGCAAATTGAAAAAATCAATCAGTTGCAAGATGATTTTCCGTTTTTGAAATTAGAAAAAGTACTTCAGTATTATCGTGATTATGTCACTGCACAATCGGGTTAAAACAGCATCTGACTTTATTCGATTACCTCTTCCTGAAAGGCTATTCCATATTTCTCCAATTCTCCCAAAACAGGAATATAGATTTCCGGAATTACCGGAATATGCAATCCTCTTACTGCAATTTTACCTTCAAGAATCAGAATCGCAGCCGTTGCAAGGGGCATCCCTACAGTCTTTGCCATAGCCGTATGCAGACGATCCGTGCCCTTCACTACCAGTGAACTCACTGTCTTCTTTTGTTTGCCATTTATTTCATATTCCAGTTCGTGGACCATCACTATCATGTCTTTATCATTTTCATGCATGACCAGATTTTTTTCCAACAACACCTGCAACAGAATGGCGGAAGAAGTCTTCACAGGCAATAGATCATTACTGAAAAGTCCGAGAAAATTAAACTGATCTTTCAGTTCCGGTTCATTCAGGTTGGATACGATTTTATTTTCTCCGTTGGCTGAGATATACTTCTCTTTCTTTAGAGTAAACCAATCCAGAAAGGTGTGGCAGTCTTTGATTTGATTGCTGTCATTTACTTCCGTCAGGCCCAGATGTACGATCACATTCCACGCATGATTGTACGACGGGTATCTTAAAGTGGTACGAATAAAGTTTTGTACAGATTCAAGTCCATAGGTGGACATGTAGGTGAGTGAATTCCGGTTGGCATACCAGGCAAGTTTGCCCAGATTGTCCACGGAGATGCTTTGATCTGTTTGGGCAAAAACCTGCACATAAGGTATCTTAATTTCTTTTCCATTCTGCCGGTAAATCGCTCCTGAACTGCCTGCCATAACTACATTGGCCGGATTCCAGGTGACTTTATAATGCCAGGGGTTATCATCACTCTCAGGAGCCACCAACCCACCGCAATGAGAATAAAAAGATTGAATCACTGCCTGACTTTTTTTCAAGTCATGAATAATACGCATGGCGCTCATGTGGTCGATTCCGGGATCCAATCCCATTTCTGAAAGAAATAGGATATTTCTGTTCTTTACCTCCTCGGCAAGCGATAGCATATTCTCATCCACATAGGAAGCGGTAAGAAGATGTTTTGAAAAAAACACACAATCTTTGGCTACGAGAAAATGCAATGCCGGCGGTAGCATAGAAATCACAAGGTCTGCCGAGCTGATAAATTGCCTGCGTTGTGATTCATTGGTAACATCTGCGTCGATAGCTTCCGAGGTGGAAAATCCACTGATTTTCTCCCTTACCAATTGTACATTCTGGTCACAAACCAAAAAACGACAGTTATTCTTTTGACAATAATCCCCAAGATGAGCGATGAGTACAGTAGCCGACTTGCCTGCACCAAATAAAAGAATTGATTTCATAGGAGCGCAAAGCTAAAGAACATAAATCAAGAATCGGGGGTGATGTTTTTTAAGGTTACAGGATTAAGAGGTTGAGGGGGTAAAGTTGTTAAGTTGTTGAGATGTTAAGTTGTTGAGTTGTTTGACTTCCGGACTGGTAGTGAAATTTTGTAAGGGAGGAACTTTAAAAGTTGTAAAAATCTGAGGATTTTCTCCGGAAAACAGGGGAGGGGAAATTATCCACAAAGAGGGCAGACATTGTGAAAAAAAGTCTTCTTAAAAGTGCTGATAATTAATAAAAAGCCGATTGAATAGCGGTATATTTGCCCATACTAAAATATTATGGAAAATAACGAAGAAGAATTGCAGGAAGACAGTACGAACAGAGGTAAAATTATCCCGGTAAACATCGAAGAACAAATGAAAAGCGCATACATTGATTATTCAATGAGCGTGATCGTGGGACGTGCGTTGCCCGATGCAAGAGACGGCCTCAAGCCGGTACACCGCCGCATATTGTATGGCATGTACGAAATGGGAAATACCTTCAACAAACCACATAAGAAATCTGCCCGTATCGTCGGTGATGTGATGGGTAAATATCACCCGCATGGTGATTCATCAATCTATGGCACCATTGTTCGGATGGCGCAGGATTGGAGTATGCGATATATGCTTGTGGATGGCCATGGTAACTTCGGCAGCCAGGACGGAGATGAGCCGGCGGCTATGCGTTACACGGAAGTGCGTCTGGAACGTATCGCAGAATCCATGCTTGAGGATATTGAAAAGGATACCATCGACTGGCAACCCAATTACGACGACAGCACCAGGGAACCAACAGTGTTGCCTACACGAATTCCGCAATTGCTACTTAATGGAGCGAGTGGAATCGCTGTAGGAATGGCTACCAACATGATGCCGCACAACCTTACAGAAGTGGTAGATGGATGTATCGCTTACATAGACAATAAAGAAATTACGATAGATGAACTGACAAAATTTGTCAAAGCGCCCGATTTTCCGACTGGTGGAATAATATACGGCTATGATGGTGTGAAAGAAGCTATGCATACCGGACGCGGCAGGGTAGTGGTGAGAGGAAATGTCAATGTAGAAACCAATGCACATGGCAAAGAATCAATCGTTATCACTTCTGTACCGTATCAGGTAAACAGGGATGCACTGACAGAAAAAATCGGACACCTGATTCAGGATAAAATTATTGAAGGGGTTTCTGATGTCAACAATGAAAGCAATGCCAAAGAAGGAACCCGCATTGTCGTTGAGCTTAAAAGAGATGCCATCGCACAGGTAGTCATCAATCAACTTTATAAATATTCCGAATTACAAACCTCATTTGGTATCAACAATGTAGCCCTTGTCAAGGGCCGTCCAAAATTGCTGAGCATCAAAGATCTGATAAAAGAGTTTGTAGAATTCAGGCATGAAGTAATCGTACGACGCACAAAGTTCGAACTTAAGAAAGCAGAAGAACGCGCACACATTCTGGAAGGTTTTCTGATTGCCCTGGACCATCTTGATGAAGTCATCTCACTGATTCGCAATTCTGAAACTCCTGAAGTAGCAAAGACAGGGTTAATGAGCAATTTTGGAATGAGCGAAATTCAGGCAAAAGCCGTATTGGAACTGAGATTGCAGAGACTTACAGGCATGGAGCGGGATAAGATTCGTGAAGAACACAGAGAAGTGATGGAAACCATCAAACGTCTGAAAGAAATATTGGCGAATGAGTCACTGCGTTTTCAGATTATTAAGGATGAACTTCTTGAAATCAAAGAAAAATTTGGTGACAAGAGAAAATCAGAAATTGTTTATCTGGCCAATGATCTGAGCATAGAAGACCTGATAGAGGAGGAAGACATGGTAGTGACCATTTCTCACATGGGTTACATCAAGAGGACATCCGCGCGCGAATACCGGCAACAGAAGAGGGGAGGGCGTGGAGCACGAGGAGCACAGATACGTGATGAAGATTATATTGAGCAGTTATTTGCTACAAGTACGCACGATACCTTACTCTTCTTTACCGAGATGGGTAGATGCTATTGGTTGAAAGTCTATGAAATCGTTGAGGGTGACAAACAAAGCAAAGGCAGGGCGGTTCAGAATCTGCTATCCCTTAATCCGGGCGACAAAATCAGGACAGTGATTGCCGTCAGAGACCTGAATGATAAGGAATACATAGAATATCACTTCATCATATTGTGTACACGAAAGGGCATCATCAAGAAATCAAGGCTTGAAGATTTCAGCAGGCCAAGACTGACCGGGGTGAATGCTATTACGATCAATGAAGGAGATCAATTGCTGGATGCTTGCCTTACTGATGGAAAACATGAAATCATGATGGCAGTGAAGAGCGGAAGAGCGATCCGTTTTCCGGAAGAAAAAGTAAGGCCTACCGGCCGGGGAGCGATCGGTGTATCCGGAATCAGTGTGGATACCGGCAACGATGAGGTCATTGGTATGATATGTGTTCACAGCGATGATCAGGAGCACACCGTTTTGGTACTAAGTGCCAAGGGGTTTGGCAAGCGAACCAAAGTAGCCGAATACCGGATTACAAACAGAGGCGGAAAAGGGGTAAAGACAATTAATATTACGCCAAAAACCGGTAGCCTGATTGGTTTGTTGAGTGTAACCGAAAGCCAGGATCTCATGATTATTTGCAAATCCGGTGTGACTATACGTACCTCCGTAAGTTCTGTAAGAGAAGCCGGACGGGCAACACAGGGGGTTAAACTCATCAGGCTGGATGATGGCGATGAAATCGCAGCCATTACCAAGATTGATGAAAGCGAATCTGAAGAAAATAGTGCGGAAGGTGAAACAGACGATGCAACCTCAGAAAATGGAATTGCATCTGATAATGGTCGGGATACAAAACCGGATGTCGATGGTACAAGACCGGATGAAGACCAAAATTTTGATGGAAATAAATAAACATATCCTATAAATTTGTAATCACTAAAACAGATTCTAAGACACATGAAACAATTAGTATTCACAGCGATTATCTCCATGTTGGTTTCTGTAGGCTTTGGACAAAGCCTGAAGAAAGCGACCAAGTATTATGATAACAAAGACTATGGAAGTGCAAAAACAGAGATAGACGCTTTATTAGAGAAAAACCCGAATGATGCTGAGGCATTATACCTTAAAAGTAAAGTTTACGCCGGCATAGCAGACAGTGCCGCATTACACAGTCTCGTGAACGGGGATGCGAGGGCAGATGCTTTTCAGGCATTTCAAAAAGCCATGGCCGACTCCGGGAATATGAAAGTAAAACTGGCTGTAATGAAAGACAACTTTAAACCCGTTTTTGATATGTACACCGGATACTATCAGGCAGCAGTTGAAAATTTCAACCAGGCAGCAACAACCGGTGATAAGAAATATTTTAAGGATGCTATGAACAACTTTATCAAATCGGATGAAGTAGGACAGTACATCTCGGCAAATGAATGGGCCAGAATTGGTAAAGTAGATACAACCCTTGTACTGAATATCGGTAAGGCGGCCATCAATGCAAAAGACGATGAAACAGCAGTTAAATACTTCAAGAAGTTAGCTGATGCAAAGATTGCGGGGCCGGTTGGATCCAATGACGAAGGATTCAAACTTCCATACGAATGGCTGGAATTGCATTATAAAGAGGCTGGCAATGAGGCTGAAATGATGAAGTACGCAAAACTCGGTAACGAAGTTTTCCCGAAAGAGCCTTACTTCAACCTGGTATTGATGGATTACTATAGAGAGAAGAATGAAAAACCAAAAGTACTGGCTGTGTATAAAGATCTGATTGCCGAACATCCGGACAGTATCAAATATCATTTCAGTTATGCCAACGAAATATTTGGCTATCTGTACAACAGCGATGAAGGTACTGTGATCAACGATAAGGAAAATTGGAAAAATACCCTTAAGACTGAACTTGATAAAGCCATGGCTTTAAATCCGAACGACGTAAACACAAACTGGCTCTATTCCCAATACTTTTACAATAAGGGAATTGAGTCGCGCGACAGTGCATTAAAAGTAAAAGACCCTGCTGCAAAGACCAGCCTGAATACGGAAGCAAAAGACAACTGGAATAAGGCCATTCCATTTGCTTCAAAGGCTATTGGAGAATTAGACGCCAGTGGAAAGAAAGCAGACCGCTCCAGGTATAAATCAATCGTTAACCTGATGCAGAATATTTACCAGAGTCTGGGAGATAAAGACAATCTGAAAAAATATCAGGATATGTATGATGGTGCTGACAAGAAATTTGAAAGTCGATCCTGATATCGACAAATAATCAGAAAAGAGGTTGCGCTAAAGTGCCAACCTCTTTTTTTTGCATTGAAAAATATTTTATAGTGCCTATTCATTCACAAATAATTAATAAAGTTTATTTTCATAACTCAGAACAAAATATTTTGACCTGAAACCAAAATTAAACCACATAAATATGCTTGAAGGCACAATTGGAAAAAAAGTAAACTATACCTCTCAGATTACCATTATCGGAATTCTGTTTTTTATTTTCGGATTCGTAACATGGCTCAACAGTACACTAATTCCATATTTGCAGATAGCTTGCGAACTGGAAACATCTGAGGCTGTACTGGTAACCTTCGCTTTCTATATTTCCTATGCTGTGATGGCATTTCCATCTTCATGGGTATTGAGAAAAACAGGGTATAAAAAGGGGATGATGCTGGGGCTGATCTGTATGGCAGTCGGGGCATTGGTTTTCATTCCTGCTGCCAACAGCAGAACTTACAGTTTTTTCCTGACAGGCTTGTTTATAATTGGTACCGGACTTGCATTGCTGCAAACAGCAGCGAATCCCTACATCACCATTCTTGGCCCGATCGATAGTGCTGCCAGGCGAATCAGTGTGATGGGTATTTGTAATAAAGGAGCAGGAGCGCTTGCTCCTCTGATTATGGGAGCCTTCTTATTAAAAAATTCTGATGCCCTCATTGATAAGCTTAAAACGCTGGATGCTGCGCAGAAAGCTGTTGAATTGGATGCACTGGCCTCCCGGGTAATCGTGCCTTATATTGTCATTGCAGCCGTGTTGGTCGTATTGGCCATTTTTATTTATTTCTCCGGATTGCCTGAGGTGAAGGCAGAAGGTGAGTCAGAGGTACACCATACTACTAACAAGGATGGTAAAACGATATTCAGCTTTCCATATCTCTGGATGGGATTCATCGCTTTGTTTCTTTATGTGGGTGTGGAGGTTATGGCCGGAGACATCATTCAGGTATATGGGAAAGCCATTGGTATCAGTTTGGATATAGCCAAGCATTTCACTACCTATACCATGATCGGCATGTTGGTTGGATACCTGATTGGAATAGCTGCAATTCCTAAGTATTTGTCCCAGACGACCGCCCTGAAAGCATCTGCTATCTTAGGTGTTTTATTCTCTATATTGGCGATTTTCACCACCGGATATACATCGATACTTTTCATTGCCTTGCTGGGTTTTGCTAATGCACTGGTATGGCCTGCAATATGGCCGTTGGCAATTCATGGGTTGGGCAGATTTACCAAGACCGGTTCAGCACTCTTGATAATCGGTATCGCAGGAGGGGCTATCTTACCTAAAGCATGGGCATCTTTAGGTGACTATGTGGGACTACAAAATGCATTTTGGATTATGGTGCCGTGTTATTTGTTTATACTCTATTTCGCGTCCTATGGGTACAAACTTGGAACGAAAATAAAATAGGAAATGGAGTACGTTAGGAGGGGCAGAAGGATACTTCAAAACGCATATAGAGTATCGCCCCGGACAAAGTTTGGCAAAAAATCAAATAGATAAATTGTATAGTTGCTCTTAATACGAATGTTGCAACCGGACGATCAATCAACTTCTTGCTTAAATGCAAAAAGAATTGAAATCCTTGGTAATAGCCGATTATAAGCACAATCACATTTATCCGAAAATATATGGTAAACCCAAGAGTAATAATTTGTTGCATCAGTAGTATTGAGGAAGCAAAGATTGCAATTGATTACGGTGCTTCTGCATTGGGTTTGGTAGGGCAAATGCCCAGTGGGCCGGGTGCTATTGAGGACGAACTCATTTATCAGATTGCCAGAGCTGTTCCACCGCCGGTATCCACCTTTCTGCTAACAAGCAAAACAAGATCACCGGATATTATTCAACATTACAAGCGTGTCTATACATCCGTCATTCAGATTGTAGATGCTTTGGGAAACAGAGAATACCAAAAAATACGGGACGAGTTACCGGGTGTGAAACTGGTGCAGGTTATCCATGTGATTGATAATGATTCTGTGAGAGAAGCCATTGAAGTTTCAGAATTTGTAGATGCCATTTTATTAGACAGCGGAAATCCGAATCTGGCAGTAAAGGAATTGGGCGGAACCGGAAGAGTACACAATTGGAAATTGAGCAGGGAAATCAGAGAATCAATTTCAATCCCGGTGTTTCTTGCCGGCGGAATCAATAAAGATAATGTGAAGCAGGCGATTGAAACCGTTCAGTCATTTGGGATTGATCTTTGCAGCAGTGTGCGTACAAATGGTAAACTTGATCCTAAAAAACTAAAGGAATTTTTTGAGAGGATTGATACCTAAAGCAATTCTTACCAATCGCATTTTGGAGCAAACGAAATTACGTTTCGTCAAGCCATTTATTTCCTGGATTTAGTTTTGGGAAGATGGAGTAGTGGTTACTGAAGAATATCCGGCTTTAATTTTTTTGAACGGTAGAAGTAATGTGTCTTTCAAATATCAAATTATTCTATTTAACATAATATAAATTATATAACTTACGACCAAGCGGAAATTATCGGATTTCATAGTCATAGATCATTCTTGAAACCTTTGCCATTGCTTGCGTGGACGCTCCTTCATCCAACAGATTTTTGGATAGCAATACCAGAATATATTTTCTGCCATCCGGAAGAAATACAATTCCTGCATCATGCAATACTCCTGTAATATTTCCTGTCTTATGCGCAACTTTTACATCCGGAGGCAATAAGGCCGGAATAATTTTGTTGTGTTTCTGATCCAGTAATATTTTGATCATCGCCTCACAATCCGTTTTACTCAAAATTCTATTCAACGCAATATCTCTAAGAAGTAATGACAAATCGGAGGCCGTCGTCACGTTGTTCATTCCCAGGTCATAGGCCTTTTGATCTTCCACCCCTCGCAGTACTTTCATCTTTTTGACTCCCATTTTATGAATTGTACTCATTACATTTTCAGCACCTACAAGGTCTATGACAAGATTGGTAGCCAGATTACTGCTGTGAATGATCATCAGGTAGGTAAGATCATAAATGGAAACTTTCCGGCCAATTTCATGATACAATGGAGAATAGCTGTCATCCGACGAATCTAACTGGTACAGGCTGCTGTCCACAATACTTTTGAATTGATTGATTACAACCAGGGAATCCGTTAGCCGGAATTTTCCTTCATGTGCCTGCCTTAATACCTCAATCATTACAGGCAACTTCATCGTACTGGCCGCATGAAACAATTCATCCGCATGAATGTTAATATGTTTCTTGCTTTGCAAATCATAAAATACAACCCCAAAATCCCCCTTTTGAGAAGAAAGTTCTTTAGTAATGGCTTGCTTTAATGATTTCATATTCATCTTTTTTTGCCCATACAATTGGCTTGAAATGTGGATAGTAAAAACACACAAAAAAAATAATACATTTTTCATTTTGAATCTCAATAGATTATAAACATCTAAATTTAAACTCATTTTTGAATACGCAGACAATTTATTATTTCCTCAGTCCACATCCTGTTTTAATAAAAATTGGTTTAGTTATTGGTGTAATACATTCAATTGTAAACCTGCTAATGAATATGAAAAAGGTCCTTATTGTAGATGACAACCGTGATATTATCTGGGTTGTTGAAACGATTTTGAAAAGGTATGGCTTTGATGTCTTATCAACCCTTCAGGGCGAAGATGTCATCAAAAAAGCAAAGGAGTATAATCCTCAGGTCATCCTTCTGGATGTTTTTTTATCTGGTGTAGATGGAATAGAAATCTGCAATTCCCTCAAAGCATTGCCTGAAACCAAATCCATTCCGGTCATTCTGTTTTCTGCCCACACCAATAAAAGTGATGTGATGAAATTTTGCAAGGCAGATGATTTCCTGCCAAAACCTTTTGACACCAATCAGTTGGTCAATAAAATTAATTATCAGATAGAGGAATATACAGCCAAAATATAAACTGTGATATTCAGCATTAATAAGCAAGAAGTTGCAACAGACTTTCATAAACCTTTGTACTATCCGGCAACATAGCTCTTTCCAGATTTTCATTCATCGGTACCGCGGGCAAATTGAGTGCCCCCAATACTTTTACAGGCGCATCCAATTGTTTAAAACAATTCGTTGAAATCCTTCCTGCAAGCGCTTCTGCAAATGAATTAGTTTGTTGCTCTTCTGTTAATACAAGACATTTCCCGTGTTTTGCTACAGATTCAAATACCAACTCCTCGTCTAATGGAAACAGAGTTCGAAGATCAATTACTTCTACTTTGCCATTCAATTTATCCGCAGCCTTCATAGCCCAATACACCCCCATTCCATAAGTAATCACACAAACACTTTCTCCGTCTTTTATTTTATCTGGCATCGCTTCCATCACCACTCTTCCTTTTCCAAAGGGCAGAATATAATCTCTGCCGGGCTCCACACACCGGGCAGCTTCTGTACCGGGTACTTTACTCCAATACAATCCTTTATGTTCCAGCATCACCACCGGATTGGGATCATAGAAAGCAGCTTTCATCAATCCTTTCATATCGGCTGCATTGGATGGATAGGCGATTTTAATTCCTTTGATGGATAATAAGGTGGTTTCAATGCTTCCACTGTGGTACGGGCCGCCGCCTCCGTATGCACCTGTCGGGACTCTGATCACAGTGCTGACCGGAAATTTTCCACAACTCAGGTAACAACTCTTTGCAACCTCGGTAACAAGTTGATTGATTCCCGGATAGATATAATCTGCAAACTGAATCTCGACTATTGGTTTTACTCCGGTGGCGCTCAACCCTGCGGTACTGCCCACAATATAGGCTTCCTGTATGGCTGTATTAAAAACTCTTTCTTCACCAAACTGTCTGCCCAGCGAAGCGGTTTCTCTGAATACACCTCCAAGACGTTCGCCTACATCCTGTCCAAAAAGTATTGCTTCAGGATGTTCTTCCATTATTTCGCGAATAGCAAATAAAGCTGCATCCACCATCATAATCTTTTCTTTTCCTTCAGGTGACCTTGTCCCCTTTTCCTCAGTTATCATGGTAGGTGCAAACACATGATCTGAAACAGAAGCAACATCCGGATCGGGAGCATTTTTTGCCTTTTCAAAATCTTTGACAACTTCATCCTCTGCCACAGTTCTGATATTTTCCAACTCTTCAGTACTTACTCCTTCCTCCAATAACCGTGACTTCAATTTCAGGAAGGGATCATGTTGGGCATGCCTTGCCAGGTCTTCTTCAGTTCTGTAAAATTCCTTTCTTACTCCGCTTGTGTGATGACCCAGGAGCGGAACTCTTGCATGCACCAGATAAGGACCTCCATCATTTCTGACTTCACTCACTACACTTTGCAACGTGTTAAAGGATATTTCAAAATCACTACCATCAATGCTTACACGTTTCATACCTTTAAAGCCGGATACAAACTCAAATGCATTCATGTTTCTCGCTTCATTTGAGGTAACACTTATTCCCCAGTCGTTATCCTGTACGAGAAATAAGATTGGAAGTTTTTTCAGTACAGCTACCTGAAACGCTTCACTGACTTCACCTTCGGTGACGCTTGCATCGCCCAATGAACAAACAGAAATGGGTTTCTCTCCATTGTCTCCAAATTTCAAGAGTGGCGAATTGATCTGATGAAGATACCGGAGTCCCTGGGCTACACCGGTTGCCGGAATGGCCTGCATGCCTGTGGCGCTGCTCTGGTGAATGATTGTGGGCTTATCGGCACCTCTGTAGTTTGGATGCGAATAATATTCACGTCCTCCGGTAAAAATATCGTCTCTTTTCGCAAGCAATTGCAGCATTAAAGTATAAGGAGAGAATCCAAGGGCAAGCAATAGACTTTCATCACGGTAATATGGGCTTACAAAATCGCAGGGCAGCAGTTGCATCCCCATAGCTATCTGAATTGCTTCATGCCCGCGGGAAGTGGAGTGTACATACTTACACACCTGCCGGTTGGCTTCATAAATTTTTGCTGTTGCTACCGAAGTACACATCAACCTGAATGCCTGTAATAATCGTTCTCTCATGTTTTTCTCAAAATTGATGTTGTAGCCGGATTCGGAACTCTGCATGCAGAAATTTGGTCTAAAGTAAAGTCAATGACATTATTGATTCCATTGACCTGAACTATTTTCTACTCAGGAAAAATAACTCAAATTGGTTTTGGGTGTCAGCGCCAGCAGACTCTCATACATTAACCTGATGGTATTTTCAATGTCATTTTTATGCAGCATCTCTACGGTCGTATGCATGTACCTTAATGGAATTGAAATCAATGCCGACGGGCATCCATCATTGGCATAGGCAAACGAGTCTGTATCGGTACCTGTGCTGCGGCTTACCGCATGCAGTTGAAAATCAATTTTATTTTTTTCAGCAACTTTCTCAATAAACTGCAAGAGTTTATTATGCACTGCCGGACCATACGTTAGTACCGGTCCTTTTCCGCATTTGCAATCGCCTTCACTCATTTTATTGATCATCGGTGTACCTGTATCGTGTGTTACATCTGTGACTATGGCCACATCCGGCTTAATTCGTCTGGCAATCATTTCTGCACCACGAAGTCCGATTTCTTCCTGCACCGCATTGACCACATACAAAGCAAATGGGAGTTTCTTTTTGTTTTGATTCAGGTGGCGTGCAACCTGTGCAATCATAAATCCGCCAATTCTGTTATCAAAGGCACGGGCTATAAAATTGTTGTAAGACAATTCTTCAAAACTATCTACATAAGTAACGACAGCGCCTACATGAATACCAAGTTTCTCTACTTCGCCGGCATTGCGTGCTCCGCAATCCAGAAATAAATTTTCGGGCTTGGTCTGAAACTCCTTATCGTCTTTTCCGGCACGGGTATGGATGGCAGGCCATCCAAATACAGCCTTTACAGGCCCCTTACGTCCGTGAATGATTACCCTTTGCGATGGCGCTATCTGATGATCTACCCCCCCGTTTCTCTTGAGGTAAATAAATCCATCCGGATTGATGTAATTAACAAACCAACTGATCTCATCAGCGTGAGCCTCGATCACGACTTTAAACGACTTATCCGGATTAACGACTCCTACACCTGTACCATACGGGTCTGTGAAAGTAGTATCCACAAAATTGCTGATATAATTCAACCACACTTTCTGCCCGACCGATTCTGAACCTACCGGTGATGGAGTGTCTATATAATTTTTAAGAAACTGAATTGATTCTGCGTCCAGCGCAAACGGATTTTTGCTTTTAGCCATGATTAAGATTTCTGAAGAGTGACAAAATTATTATTTTAAAGTGAAAAGAAATACAAGCAATGATTGAAGCAGCATCATTCCATCCACTCCAAACAGGCATGTAATATCTGAATTGTGTTTTTTTGAATATTCAATCATTCCGGCAGTGGCTGTTGCAGAGAGTAATAGGGGTACTAAAAACTGTCCGCCAAAAAATAGAAATTCTATCACTGTTATCAAAACAAAAATACCAAGAATGATATAGCACCACTTGTAAGATCCGGATGCGCCCAGCATTACGGCGAGTGTCCAGATCTGTTGTTTTCTATCCACCACTTCATCTCTGATATCAAACAAAAGGCAAAGAATAAACATAAAAACAAATCGCTTTGCAAAAACAAATGCAAATGCCACAGGATCAAAAGGCATTCTGTTTACCGGAAACCAAACTGTGACCAGCGTCCATAACAAGGATAGCGTCAGAATTTTAAGAAGGCCAAAGTCTTTCAGTCGTTTATACCCGCTTCTTGATGGGATTAATGGAAAACTGTATAAAAAAGCGATGACACCCAATGCCGCCAACACAAAATAATGTTGCAATGAAAATGAAAAAAGACTGGCAATAATCAACACAGTTCCGATAGAGATTAAGATATAATGCGTTTTTTTCTGGTGCCGGGTCCAATTTAATCTTGGAGATCCGTCGATGGCAATCGTTTTGGATACATAATGCAAATTGTACTGAACGAGCGTTGCGCCAAATACAAAGGCATAAAACCAAAAAGAGTTTAAGGGCAATCCCAACACAAGATTCGTCTGCATGCACAGCGCTACCGCACATAGAGAGATAAAAATACTCCCAAATAAAATGAAATGAAAAATCCGCTGCAGGATCACAAATTACTGGAATATGGTGATGACAGGTGAGTTGACAGTATCGCTGACATTCCCCTTTTGGTCTTTTAATACAAAACGAAATGTGGCATTATCGTCCTGGTTACATTGCGGGCCCAGAATATCTGAATAACCGGTAACATTATAGCCAAAGGTCAGCACTACCTCACCTTTCATATTGTCTGATGGGGGTACTACAGGCATGGCATACCATTGATCAAAAGAAGTAGCGGGGCAATCTGGAACTACTTTTTGCACAAAAACGGAATCACTGATGTCCCCCTCTTTATCTGTAAACTCAAGTGTAAACCGGATTAATTGTTCTCTGTGTAATTCTGTAGTGCTTACACTCCTAAATTTCAGATCGGGTTTGGATTGAAATTTATCTTTTCCACAACCCATCGCCAGAAAAACAAACAATGTTATGAATATATAGTTCCTCATCTTTGTGGTTTAAATGTAAAATTACTTATTAAACTGAAACACAATTCTGAAATATCACCCGAAGAATCTGCCATATTTGATATCTCTTATTATGGCTTTGAAAAATCTGCGCTGAATATTTTCAGGTTTCAATATAGGCAAAATAAGATTTATAAAGATTTTGTAGATCATTTAGGAATAGAACCTGAAACAATTAACAACTTAAAAGGAATTCCTTTTCTTCCGATTTCATTCTTTAAAACGCACGAAATTAAAAGCGGAGAATTTAATCATGAACTTACCTTTGAGAGTAGTGGTACCACCCGACAAAATACCAGCCGGCATCTATTGAAGAAGTGGAGCATCTATGAAAAAAGTTTTACCAGAGGTTTTGAAATGTTTTATGGCGACCTCCGCAATTATTGTGTCATCGGGCTTCTGCCCGGATATTTAGAACGCAGCAACAGCAGCCTGGTGGCTATGGTGGATACCTGGATCAGAGAAAGCAAAAATCCAAACAGTGGGTTTTACCTGAATGAATACGATAAACTTTACAGAACGTTGGTGTATAATGAACTCAAAGGGCAACAAACCTTGCTGATCGGGGTCACCTATGCATTGCTCGACTTTGCATCTTCATTTCAAATGAATCTGAAACATACCATCATCATGGAAACAGGTGGAATGAAGGGCAAGCGAAAAGAAATTACTAGAAAAGAAGTTCATCAATATATCATTGAAAAATTAGGAGTTTCAGCAGTCCACTCCGAATATGGCATGACAGAATTGCTTTCGCAGGCGTATTCATTCGGCAATGGCATCTTCCATTGTCCACCCTGGATGAAAATAATGATAAGGGATGTGAATGATCCGCTCACACTGATTTTTCCGGACGACAAACCCGCATCCGGATTGATCAATGTGGTTGACCTCGCCAATATCTACAGTTGCAGTTTTATTGCTACAGAAGATATTGGCAGATTGCAGAAGAACGGAGACTTTGAAGTGTTGGGAAGAAGTGATACCAGTCTGGTACGTGGATGCAATTTGCTGGTGATGTGATTTATTTTAACATCAACAATTTATTTTTCTCAGTACATTGACAAAAAAGAAATATGAAATCTCTGATTTCCCTGACTGCCGGGTGTTGCCTTGCTATTATCTCCTGCGGTCAACAGCCTGCTGTTCCTTCAGCACAAATTGTTATCCCGGATAAGAATCTGAGCCAGGCTACTTTTGCAGCAGGATGCTTCTGGTGTGAGGAAGCCATCTTTGAGAGTGTAAAAGGAGTAAAAGAAGCAGTTTCGGGATATGCGGGTGGAACGAAACCCAACCCCACATATTACGACCTGGGAAGTGGCCCTACCTGCCATGCAGAAATGGTAAACGTATATTATGATTCAACTAAAATTGACTACCCTACCCTGCTGAAAATTTATTTTGCCTCTCAGGATCCCACTCAGGTAAATGGCCAGGGGCCTGATCTTGGAGAACAATACCGGTCTATTGTATTTTACCGGAATCCTCAGGAAAAGAAGATGGCAGAAGAATATGTCAACCAACTCAACTCCTCCGGAAAATATAACCGTCCAGTTGCTGTACAATTAGTAGCCTTTACAAAATTCTGGGAAGCCGAAGAGTACCACCAGAACTATGTGAAACGGCACCCAAACAGCCCTTATGTAATCCATGAATCCATTCCGCGAATCAAACGGTTTCAAAATCAATTTCCTGAACTCATAAAGCCCGATGAAAAATATTGACAGGAGACCAACCATTATTTATTAAATTTGCTGCAAAAGAAACAGATATGAAGATTTCAAAACAATTGATCGTAAGTTTTGTATTGTTGATAATTATCGCATCTCTTTACCGTGTGATGCCAGGCAGGCCTTATGGTTTTGCACCACAGATAGCGATGGCTATATTTGGAGGAGCAATCGTCAGTGAAAAAAAATACGCTTTCCTACTGCCTTTATTGTCAATGTTTGTTTCTGACCTTCTTTATCAGCTTTTGTACATAAATGGTCTTTCTGTAATGCCCGGATTTTACCAGGGACAGTTGGTGAACTATTTATTATTTGGCGGACTTACAGTATTTGGATTTATGATTAAAGGATTTGATTTAAAGAAAATTGCCTTAGCCTCTGTAACAGCCCCAACTGTTTATTTCCTGATTTCAAATTTCCTGGTTTGGGCCAGCACATCACCTATGGCAGGACTGGGCAGACCTAAGACATGGCAGGGGTTAATTTTGTGTATGGAAGATGGCCTACCCTTCTATCCATGGAGTATCGCCTCTACCGCAATTTTTTCGGCATTGCTTTTTGGCAGTTATTACTTTCTCTTTCAAAGAAATGTTTCTCTGGTAAAGGCTAAATAGCATTTTTCCTTTAGCAAACCAGAGTCTGTATAATTTATTAAATCGGGCTAATGTGAAGCAGATCTTGTTATTTACAGGTATCATATTCTGTTTCGCCAGTTGTCAGCAACGAAACTCTGAGAGCAAAATAATGTCAGACCGTATAGACAGTCTGAAGGCCGTTTTGGACAGTTCCTACAAGCCGGGATTAGGAGAATTTATGAGTAACATACAGGTGCACCATGTCAAACTATGGTTTGCGGGGAAAAACAAGAATTGGAAATTGGCTGATTTCGAAATAAATGAAATTGAAGAATCGCTGGCAGATATAAGAAAATACTGTACAGACAGAATCGAAACAAAATCAATAGGAATGATCGATGAGCCTATTGTGAGTGTTGCCAATGCCATAAAGGAAAAAAAGTATGACACCTTTGTAGAGAGCTATAAACTTCTTACTATTACATGTAATAACTGTCACACTGAAACCCAACACGGTTTTAATATAATCACGATTCCGACTCATCCGCCATTTAGCGATCAGAATTTTAAATTGGAAACTGAAAAGTAGGTCAGCTTAAATTTTCCGATATTTATCAGAGGAGTAAATGAATACCAATTATGCTAATGAAATTTTTAAAGTACAAGCACTTTGTTGGTTGATGAATAGACTTTTCTGACCGCTAACCATTTCTGATCATATTCCCCTATCCGATATATTGCTTACTTTTTCCAGACGCCGGTAATTGCTTTTTCTCTGGCCGGGCCGGATTTGGTAAGATGATACATAGCTTCTATGGTACGCAACACGCTATAGTGGTTTATCCATACATCGTATTTGCCTGATTTCACCATTGGACCAACAAAGATGGTGGGAATATGGTTTTGTTTGGTATTTCTGTCTTCATCAAAGGTTACAATCAGCAGACTGTTATTTGACTTTGCCCACTGCACATATTTTTCTACATAAGACTTCAGCCAATCATCTCCACGTCTGATCATTTCATCATCCCCGTGATTATTGTGCATGTCATTATCCTGGTTGGGTATAACAAATGAAACAGTAGGTAGTTGGTTAAAATCGGTGGGAAATTCGGTCATAGGCTTTCCCACAGAATTTGGAAAGTTGTTTACCCCCCTTCCCTGCCAATTGACCCATGGACAATGTTTTCTATCGTATAAATATGCTCCTGTCAGGTCGCTGATTAAATTCCTGCAACCTGTAAATCCCACAGAAGGCATCGTTTCTGCAAAACCACCGATGGTATGGTGGGCCTTGATTAAGGCAGCGCCAAGATTGGATGTCTTAAAGGGAGTTGTCTTAATAAGGCAGTTGTCTGATACGACACCCTGTGTTGAACCTGAAAAAAAGGCAATGTAATTGGGTTGACTCGGGTGCATCACCCCATGCGAATTGGTAAACAATGCCCCTTCACTTGCCAATTGATTCAAATAGGGAGCATTGGGTGAACCGATAATATCATCCAGGCCATGATTTTCCTCAATGACTATAAGAATATGGGATGGCTTTGGAAAAAATGCTTTCTGGGAATAAGCTGAAATGGTAAGGCATAAAAGCAGAGGGAAGAATGCGGATTTTTTCATGAATAAGATAGAAATTTAGATTTTCAGAAAATGGTTTTTCAACTTAAAAAATAACAAGAGCTAATTTTTAAAACAAATATGAGGCCAAAAGGCCCCCCAAGGTCAGGAAAACACATCGTGTGCCAAATACCAATATTCACTATGTACACATTCAAAGATCTATCTTTGGTACTTTGCCATCAAAATATTTCTATTCTACTCTTTCATAAATAGTTTGCTTATGCGATTTATGTTTCTCCCGGTATTATTAATTCTTTTTTCTTTTTCCCTGTTGGCGCAGCGAAAAAAATTACCCGGAAAATATCTGAAAAAGGAATTTCCGGTATTGGTAGAACAAGCAAAAGTGGTGCTAAGCCATGCCTACATGGTACAAACCTTGTTGTACACCACCGATACAATTCCCGGATGGGAGGGCTTTCCGGTGAAACTTTATGAGTATCAGACAGGCAAAGACCTTTATACCCAAATGCCCAAAACAGGAAAAGTGTTTTTATTGAACCCTTCTCCGGAAAAACTGGCAATGTGGGTTGCAACAACTTGCTGGGAAGTGAAACACAGCGTTGACACTGCTTATACCTTCAAACTGCTCAACTGGATCGATTACCAGTCAAATGCACAGTTTCCGGTGAAAGGTGTAGTATATGAAGATCAATATACGAAAGACTTTCAGGAACCTTATGTTTTTAAAGATGGAGTTACGGTTTATATCAAAGACTCTGCTATGTGGCCTGCCGATAAAACCTGCACACCGGAACAACTTGATTTTTACCTGCGCATCACCAATGCAGACCTGAAAGACCGAACAGGGCAATACGGAAGAATCTCCAGCACCACCCGGGAAGATTATGTAACAAGTGGTGGCACGGCAGATGTGGGAGATAAAGATAATCGCAAACAAAAATGGTTAGACATCGTAAGGGAATTGTATAAGAAAGCATGGAACTCCAGAAGAAATGAACTGATGATAATGTGGGCGAAGGAACATCTGTAACTTTTTTCAGACATCTAAAACAAATTCAGTGAATATGAAGAAATCTGTAACCATAGCAGTCTTAATTTTGGCATCCTTCTTTTCAGGTTTCGCTTTGAATTCATTAATTTACCGCGTAAATAAAACTGGTAAAATGAAAAAAGTAACCGGTATCGGCGGCATTTTTTTCAAATGCAAAGACCCCGATCAAATGCGCAACTGGTATCAGAAAAATCTTGGACTCAATACCAATCAGTATGGAGCAGTCTTTGAATGGTTCCAGGGAGCCGACAGTACAAAAAAAGGGTTTTCACAATGGAGCCCATTCAATGAGAAGACAAAATACTTTGAGCCATCTCAAAAGGAATTTATGATCAATTACCGGGTAGAAAATCTGGAGGCTCTGGTAGATGAATTAAGAGAAAATGGAGTTGTCATTGTGGATACAATAGAAAGTTTTTCGTATGGGAAATTTGTGCATATCATGGATCCTGAAAACAACAAAATTGAATTATGGGAACCCAATGATATTGAATATGAAAAATTGGGTGTTCAGATGGGAAGCACTACAACAAAATAATCAATAAAGGCCCTCGCTTTTAATCCTTACGTTAAAGGCTTACTCACTTTGTACATTAAGGGTTTGGCATAAACTTACCTGCTTTGTTTGGTTTTATTGGAGCATAATATTTACTTTGCCCATTTAAGGTTATGAGCCAGGACAAACTGCACAATAAAGACATTGTTTCCTTTCTGAAAGAAACCCGGTTTTCCGGCGGGCTGTTTGATACCCTAAAGGTCAGATACAGAACATACATCTGTCCATTCATTGATCTGATTCAGAAAGTACAACCCGGTGATCGTGTCGGCGATGTAGGATGCGGCAGCGGCCAGTTTCTATTGTTGTTAAGCAAATTTGCCGATCAACCTCAGAGTCTTTACGGCATTGAAATCTCCAAACATCTTATTGAGAATGCAAAGGCCTTGTTTTCCGGGCAGCAACAAATAAAATCCCACTTCGAAACGTTTGATGGTAGTCATTTTCCGGAGGAACTGGGTCAGTCCGATATTATTTACCTGATCGATGTTTTGCACCATGTACCAAAGAAAAATCAGATGCAGTTTATTTCTAACCTTTGCAAGCTCATGAAGCCCGGCGCCAGACTGGTTTTGAAGGATATTAACAGAGCAAGTCTGCTGGTACTTTTTAATAAAATGCATGACCTGGTCTTTGCCGGTGAAATCGGAAATGAAATGAGTATGAATCATGCCAGATCTTTGTTGGAGAAAAATGGCATGAGGATCATTGAACAATATAAACGACGCATGTATGTTTACCCGCACTATACCCTTGTGGCCGCAAAAGGCTAAAGGCCGGAGGCTTTTTATTTGCTTTTGTCTTGCCTTATTGTCTGTCTTTCCTATCTACAGAAGTTTCTATTACAGCAATGGGTTACTCACCTATGAACGCCACAAGGCGCTGATTGCAGGCCATTCAGAATTTTTCAACCCCTGGCAATATCGCATCCTCTGCCCTTTCACCATTGAGGGAATAATGTGGATATATGATCATACGGTGGACAAGGTATATCCGATCGAAGAGAAGTTTCATTTCAACATTCAGAGTACCTCGGGCACGGAGAAGGAAACGGATAAGTTTGTGACATTGATGCAGACACCCGGAGTGATGAAGTATATGCTGATCTTCATTCTATTCAGGTTTGCAGAACATTTCTTTATTTTTTACTTAGCCTGGCTTCTATGGAGTTATTTTGTGAAAGGCAACTGGCTGATATTTTTCGGAATCAACTTTCTGGCCCTGGCGATTGGGAATGCCGGAGCAGCGGCAGATCTTGCGTTTAATACCTATCTGGATATTGTTTTTTATTTACTTACGGCCAACCTGATTTTGTATAAATGGAACCGGCGTTGGCTTTTTTTAATCACGCCTCTTGCTGCACTAAACAGGGAAACAGGTCTAATGATTCCTGCCCTGTACTTTATTTCACAGATGGATTTTTCTACATTTTCTTTCAAAAAATTTAATATAAAGAATATCAGATGGCCGGATAGAAATATCTGGATATTCACCATCTTCCTTTACATTATTTTCATTTCCATCTTTGTCGGACTCAGAATCCATTACGGCTACCAGCCTCAACAGGTATGGAAAGTACCGGCGGGCCTGCCTATGCTCAAATTGAATTTATTCAGCGCCGTAGGTGTAAAGGCTTATATGGAGTTGATCGGAACATTTGGTGTAATTCCTTTTATTATACTTTATAAATTCAGATCCTTTCCGCTATTACTGAGAAAATGGTTTATTTTCATGGTACCTGTCTGGTTTGCGATTCATTATGTAAGCGTGGTAGCCTATCAGACACGATTGTTTCTTGTGCCCGTTATTCTGATCTTTATTCCGATGATGCTTTGGCTTGTTGAGAAAGAACTATATCAGCAAAAGGAATCAACTTCGTAAAAACGAAAAGATATGCAAAACTATATTCGGTTAATACGGCCAAAAGATTGGGCAAAGAATGCATTTCTCTTCCTCCCCTTGTTTTTTGCAGGTGAATTATTCCATTTAGACCTGATTATTGAAGTGCTTGAAGGATTTGTATGTTTTTGTCTTGTTGCAAGCAGCATTTATATAATCAATGATTACAGAGATATTGAAGATGATAAAAAGCATCCTGTAAAATCCCGGAGGCCGCTGGCATCCGGTGCGGTCAATAAGAGTACGGCATTGGTACTTGCTTTTGTCCTGATGGCTGCAGGCCTTGCAATCGCTTGGTTTATTCGTGATAAGTTTTTCTTTATCCTGGCCATTTATCTGTTACTCAACCTGGGGTATTCTGCAGGATTGAAACGTATTCCCATTCTGGATATTTTCATTATTGCCATCGGCTTTGTATTGCGGGTAAAAGGCGGTGCAGTCATTGCAAGAATCGGATTAAGTGAATGGCTGACGATTATGGTCTTCCTGCTGGCTTTATTTTTGGCTTTGTCTAAGAGAAGGGACGATGTCTTATTGAAACTCAAATCGGGGAATGATATGCGGGCAGCCATAAAAGGATACAACCTTGAATTTATCAATATTGCTTTATCCCTGATTTGTGCGGTCATCATTGTTGCCTATTTCATGTACACCATGTCACCTGAGGTAATTGAACGGTTGGGCACCTACCGGCTTTACTATACTTGTCTTTTCGTTTTGGCCGGAATTTTCAGATACCTGCAACTGATCTACATACATCGTGATTCGGAGTCGCCTGTCAAAATTTTGTATCGGGATCGGTTTATCCAGGCCACAATTTTATTATGGGTACTCAGTTTTTATGTAATACTATATGTAAAGGATGTAACTCTTTTTAAATGAGCGACTTGAAAAAAATTGCATTCTTTGATTTTGATGGCACCATTACAAAGGCCGACACGATGATTGAGCTCATCAGATATCATTTCGGCACTTTCAGGTTTTACTCAGGAATGCTGGCAATCAGTCTCTATTTAGTTGGTTTAAAGGTCGGGATGGTGTCAAGACAAAAGGCAAAAGAAAAATTGCTAAGTCATTTTTTTGGGAATATGGAATATCAGGAATTTACCGAAATATGCCAGTCGTTTTCACGGCATAAATTACCACAATTGGTGAAGAAAGAAGCTCTCAACAAAATTGAAGAATTAAGATTGGCCGAGTTTGAAATAGTGGTAGTCACTGCATCAGCTTCGGATTGGGTAATGTATTGGTGCGCAGAACGCCAGATTTCACTCATAGCTTCAGAGTTGCAAGTATCGGAAAGTCGATTGACCGGAAAGCTTAAAGGAAAGAATTGTAATACCGCAGAAAAAGCTGTGAGAATCCGGAATGCATACGATCTGACGCAATATGCAGAAATATTTTGTTTTGGCGACAGCTCCGGAGACCGGGAAATGCTATCCATGGCAACTCAAAGTTTTTATCGCAAATTCAATTAACGTTGTTTGGGGATTGGAGTAAAGTTGGGAATTCTTGATGCCAGCCAACTATTTTTGACCGGAATAACCCACTTCTCTAACAAATCTTTTTTGGTCAATATCGTGTTATTAAAATACAAGGTATCTCCTGTAATTGTCTCATCCTCTATAGCTTTATTTACATTAGACAAAGGAATTGTTACAACAGAATCGTTGATGAAAAATGCCATTACCTGACGATTGAACAATTCAACTCCGAACTCTTTTTCCAATGCACGAATAAATCGAGTTGAGCTATCTGTACTGCATCCGCCAACAGCAACTTCCCTTTCATCGGCCATTAAAACAATGAACCACCCAAAAAACAGATGTACAAAACTATGAACTGAACTTCCATGACTATGCCATTGTTGATTAAAGGCATTCAGTCTTTCTGAAATATTTGATATTTCCTCACCTGTAAATGATCTGCTTGCCTGGTATATCCATACCCTTGAATTGTCATCGAACTCCTTGGGGATGAATTCTTTGAATTCAATTTTCATAATAATAAAATTAATACCCTTTTCTGTAAAACACAACAAAGGAGCTACTAATTTTATCAAAAAAACCGGAAGATTCAGGTTGCATTTAATACCAGAGAGTCAAGATTTTGGATACCCACTAGCTTTTTTGTTACGAATGCTTCCGCATGTTTGACACCAATGATTTTCCCAAACGCAGCAGACCGGTTGATGATTCCATTCAGAAATTCGGGGGAAGAGATATAAGTCTGGGGTTCCTTCTTATCGTATTCCTGAGAATAAAACTGGCTTTTATAACACCTGATTGCTTCTACTTTCTTGTCTATGGCTTCTGATATGTCCACAACAAAAGATGGCTCATGGTAATAGTCTTGTAAGTAATGCAATACATAAGACGGTCGCCATGCTGCCTGAGGTTGATTATTTTCTGCGGTTTCAATTTTTCTTAATCCTGCCAGGAAAGCTGCATCATCTACCAGTTTTGCTGACCTTCCATGATCGGGATGCCTGTCGTCAATTGAGTTGCACAAAATAACTGTCGGCTGATACTTACGGATGACACGAATCAGCTTAATTTGATTCTCCCTGTTATTCTCAAAAAATCCATCTGCCATATCCAGGTTTTCCCGTATTTCCACTCCTAAAACTTTTGCCGCATCTGCTGCTTCCTGTTTTCTTAACTCGGCCGAACCTCGGGTACCGAGTTCTCCCCTGGTAAGATCAACAATACCGGTCTTCTTTCCTCTTGATTTTTCCATCAGCAATACACCGGCACAACTCAGTTCTACATCATCCGGATGTACGCCAATGGCCAACACTTCTAATTTCATCTGTATGATTTTATATTCCGGCAAAGGTAATGGCTAAAGGAAGATTATTCTTTCGTAATCGATCCTTTGATCAAAAGTGTATTGGCAACTATCCAAAAAAAATGGTTGTGCTCATAGACGGAATCTAAAGGGGTATCTGCTAACTCTGATAGCCATACATACGGCGCACTTCCTGAACGATGGTTTCGATATCGGCATCCTTTCCGTAAGCATCGTAGGGTTGTTTCAGATCGCTGCCAAACAGAAAGGCCACAGTCTGCCAGAATCGGGCAGTGAATCCTCCTTTCAATTCTTTCAGGATATCATAGCAGTTTGTTCCTCCCGTTTCGCGGTTAATAAGTTTCATCAAAATCTTTCCCTGGTAAATTGAAAGATTCTTCATCGGGTCTGTAAATTCCTTTTTTAACTCACGTTCGCGGCTGTTGATGTATCTGGAAACGGCCACCCTGTCCGGGTTATTCGCGATGTGTCTCTGAATATCATTAAACACAATTCCAGCCTTATAGGCGTAGGGATAGGTGACATACACCGCACTGCGCAACCGTGTCCACTTTTTGCTCGGTTTACCGTTTTTCCAGATATAAATGTAAGGCAGAATCTGCGCAGGAATGGTATCGCCCATATAAACTACCGCACCTGTCATAATGGTATCATTGACTCCAAATCTTGATTGTGCATGTCCATGATTCATCAATGCAGCACCACAAACGACTGATATACAGACAATCCTTATGAACGAAACAATTTTCATTCTGATAAAATTATTCCATTGGCTCAATTTTCCAAATGGATAAAATGTTAATACCTGAAAGCAAATAATTTACTCAATAAATCCGGCAGTGGTATTCTCAGGCATTGGCAAACAGAAACAAGAAGATCAATGCTCCCCACACCAGAATCATAGACAATGCCGCAAGGGTTTTCGATGCCCGGCTGCGATGCAAAAGAGATACTAAAATACCGCCTGCCATAATAATTAACCCAGCCCAGACAAGATTTATATAGGGAAATACATAGGCCTTTACGGCAATAAAATCTGTAGGCTTACTGTTTTCTTTAATACCAATCTTAAACTTATTGCCCTCTGCCACTCCACTAAAGCGTACATATAGATTTTGAGTAATAGAAGTGTCGTCAAGTAATTCAATATTCATATTACTGATTCGAAGACCGGGATATAATTTATAACTTGTTCCCTTATTACTGAATGCGGTAAGATCAGCCACCAATGCCGTATCCGTCGGGGCAAAATGAAATCGCTCATTGTCCGGATTCTTTTCAATGTTATTCAATACGATGTATCCCTTGTCATAAAAAATCGAGTCACCAATCTTTATTTCATGCGTCTTGAATGTAGTGGTATCTGAGGCAGGATCATGTGCCGATATGGTAGATACATAGGTAAAGATATCATGGGTAAGATAATGCCGGGTATCCGGATTACTTGTAAGATTATTATCCTTCATCTTATAACTGTCGGGTGCCAAAACAAAATTTTCACCTTCGCTTCCCTGATTCTTTTTTCCTTCAAATCTGAGTTTATAATAAGTTCTTGTTTTTTCTTTCGAAGACGCGCTGTCTGCATAGTAAGTCACAATATACTTTCCCATCTCAGTTGGCACTCCTTTCAAAAGTGTCAGATTTTCCATAGGATTTTCTGTACTCCGCCCGGTAGGATCTTTGTCAAAAGGAATAAACAAACCTGTTTTACTGTTGTCGCTGATGACAAGTTTATTGGAAGAAGAAACCAGCATTCCGCCAATCATCAGAGCAAATCCAAAATGGGCAATTGCACTACCTGCTGATTTTAGATTTCCCTTTAGGACATTAAAGACATAAGTCGCATTGGCTATAACTGAAAATATACATGCAAATAAGGCTGCGTAGATGGCAATCAGAAATCCAGGCCCTTTGCTCTGATAAGTGAGTGGATAAACAATGGCTAACAATGTGGATAACCCAATCGCTGAAACGGCGGGCCACATGATTTTTTTTACAAAATATTTTTTTGATGTATTCCGGTATTTCAGAAACTGTGCAAATCCGGTAAGCAGGCCAATAACGATTGCAACCAATACCAATACTTTATTGTAAGTAAATTCTCTGTCCTGCGGATCTGCAAGATTCGTCTTGAAAATCTTGTTGTACACAGGAAGTGAGGTGACTGCAATAATGAAAAAGGCGCTTAGAAAAAGCAGAAGTGATCCGATAAACATCCAAAACTCCCGGGATGCAATATTTTCTTCTTTGTTGATTGCCGGTATGTGTTTGTAATTTTTAAAAAATAAGATAAAAAGCGGGATTGTAATTCCAAGCACATAGAGTCCGATCAGGATATTCATCATCATTCCGGCTTCAGTAAAACTATGTACTGAAGTGTCTCCCAAAATCCCTGTGCGTGTAAGAAACGTGGAATACAATACAAACAAATAGCATAGTAATGTAAATACATACGACGCCCGCAACGCTCTTCCTGTTGAATTATAAATTGCCATACAATGCAGTCCGGCTATCAGGATCAGCCAGGGCACCAGAGAAGCATTCTCTACCGGATCCCATGCCCAATAACCACCAAAGGATAATGATTCATACGCCCATTTGCCTCCCATCATGATGCCTGTACCCAATGCCAGGGCACTGAATAATACCCAGGGTAAAACGGGTTTAACCCAACTGCCCCAATCTTTATTTTTCAAAGAGGAATAAGCAAACCCAACTGGAATCAAGGTACTTGCAAATCCGAGAAACAATACCGGAGGATGAATAACCATCCAGTAATTTCTGAGCAGGACATTCAGTCCTACACCGTCTTTTATAAAGGACAAATAATTTGGCTGACTGAATATCGGGCCTTCCAGTTCATTCCGTGTCAGCATAAAGGGACTGCTGCCAACCCTTTCTCCAAACACATAAACGCCCAATAACATCATGATCAAAAAAAACTGGGCAGCATTGACAACCGTCATCACCAAGGCCTCTCTTTTCTTTGCAGTAAGAATTACGATAGTCCCCAACACACAATGCCACATTGACCATAGAAGAAAACTCCCCTCCTGCCCTTCCCAAATGCAGGCCAACAGATATTTCGGTTCCAGTTCTCTGGAAGAATGTTTGTATGCATACAGGTATTCGTAGTAATGGCTTGAACAGATAAAATACACGAGTGCAAAGACTGCAAGCAAGGAAGCAAATTCAACAAAAAAGACACTCCGTGCCAATTTCAGCCATGAGGCTCTCTCTGATTCCAGCGGAGACTTGTGAGATTTATAAAATGCAATCGTTGCCAGAATGGAAGAAACAAATGCAAGAAGTACAAAGAAATGCCCTGCCTGACCCGGCAGTAAGTGTTCATTTTCAAAATTCATCGTTGCAGATTAATATTGGGTAACCGACTTTTCTAACTGGGATTTTTCATCCTTGTATTTGGACGGACATTTCAATAATATGTTGTCGCATTGAAAAACATCCCCTTCCATTCTTCCTTTCAATACTACCCTCTCGCTTTTTTCAAGTTCGGCAGGCTTCGGATTGTGATAGACTACCTTTGTGGAAGCACCCAGGCTATCCACAGCATAAAAGGAAAGGAAGTTCGGATCTTTTAATGCATCGTACTGAATAGGTTTACTCTTGTCAAGTTTGGCAATCAGGTGAACATACTCTCCTTGTTTATGTTTTGCAGAACTGATGGTATCATAGGTGCTGAAATCTACAGAATACATCAATAAGCCTCCGATAGCGGCTGCTATCAACACCAGAATGATTATGCTTGACGTTTTCATGAAAAACCGGTTATTTTTTGAGAGCCAAAAATACTTAAAAAAGAAATGCAGATAGGCCTGATTGGATTAACAAAACGTTGTATTTTAATTTTTTTACTGACACTGTCAAATTCAGTCACTACGTTAATCAAATAATAATGATGATTAAAAGTGTTTCTTACATTTCATATTTTCCTTATTTTGTTCCAAAATATTTAATCGTACTCAATGAAAAAAAAACCACAAAGGCACATTCCATTGCTAATTACAGCAATAGCGATTTTTTCTTTAGTATTCGTTTCATGCAAAAAAGACAAGGGAGATTCCAACCCTACTCCTCCCAATAGCCAACTGTCTGATGCAGACTCCTTAAAACTTTTGATGTATAATACGATGATGAAAAGTTTTGTTGATGGAGGACGAGACAAACAATATGATTTGCCCACCTATTATTGGTACAATCAGGTAAATGGGGTAGATCCACTTAGTTCAGCGTACAGTGATGCAAACGCACTGTTGCAACACATGAAAACCTTCGCCAAAGATGGTACGGGTAAAGCGTATGACAAATACAGTTTTCTTGACAACGGACAAACAGCCGGAGAAATTCAACAAGGTGTAGCAGGAGATCTGGGATTGGATATATCTTATGCATACGACGCCAATAACAATATTGTGCTCGTGGTGTTGTATAGCGACAAAAATTCACCTTCAGGCCAGGCAGGCGTCATGAGAGGATGGACCATCACATCCATTAATAACCAGCCTGTGACCTATGATGGACCCGATGGCCCAAATGTCAAACGGGTGATCAATGCAGTGTACTATGATCCACAGGCATCCTTCACCTTTAAGAAATCCGACAACACATCGGTGACAACCACGCTGGCAAAAGCTCAATATCAGATTAATCCCGTATTGTTTGATTCTGTTTATACCATCAATGGAAAAAAAGTCGGCTATTTTGTTTTTTATACCTTTTCAAACGTCACCAACAATGGAGTGGCGACATTCACCAGGCAGGAATTAAACCGGGTATTTTCCAAATTTTCAGCAAATAATATTTCAGACCTAATCGTAGATCTGCGATACAATGGAGGAGGATCGGTAAATACTGCCGAATACCTGGACAGCATGATCGCACCGGCATCAGTTACAGGCAAAGAAATGTACCGATACCTTTACAATGATAAACTCACTGCACAGAGAACGGCTGTAGGATTGCCCGATAAAGTTTATTTCAAAGGAGGAGGAAATCTGAACCTTGAGAATGTCTTTTTTATTGGTAGCCACCAGACAGCATCTGCAAGTGAATTGACAATGAATAACCTAAAGCCCTATATGAATGTTCGCCTCGTCGGAGACACTACCTATGGTAAGCCGGTAGGGTTCTTTACATTCCATCTTTCTATCTTTAAGAACAATGTTGAGAAAGATCTGGCGGATTTATACGCGATTAATTTTGAAACAAGAAATGCCGCAAACCAGGGTGGATATTTTAATGGAATCGCACCCGAAAAACTTGCAAATGATTATATCGGACTTCCATGGGGAGACCCTACAGATGCCAATCTGAAAAGTATCTTCAGTTTTATTTCTACCGGATCTTATGGAAGGACAATTCCTGTATCTGAAAGGCTAAAACAAAACCCCCGGTTGAAAGTACCGATTCAGGGAACGATGCGGCCACTTAGATTTAACGGTATGGTCAGTGAACGCGCCAGTAGCAGGTTTGAAGGAAAATAGTCTGCTTCTGTAATTAATATTTGTAAGGGTTAGAATTTCTCGTCAGATTTTTTAGCCCTTTTTTTGTAAATAAAATTATCAACTCCTGATATTCCTGCAGGACTTGTGATTTTATTTGAAATGGCGAGATAAGATTATCTGCTAAAAACTTTTTTTTATCCTTTCGGCAAGGCCTGAATAGATCAGAAAAAACAATCAAGAATTTACTCTTTGTATTTGGGTGAATATTGCTCTAATATCTCATCGTAATTAAATATTCTTCTTTGGCGGGCGAAAATCAGGGTTGTCATACATCGATTTATTGAAGAGGTAATACCGGCCGTCTTTGTAATTTTTCCAATAGCGGTGACCTTCCACATCATAATATAATCTTCCATCCACACTCTTTTTGGCAGCATCATCATTGACATAAATGGAATTCGGAAAAATTTTTTTTGAATCGACAGTCTCGGGAGTTTTTGAAGGATAGCTTTTGGGTGAAGAATTGGTTTCAGAGGCAGGCGGTTTTTCAACGCTATAAATTATTGAAGCTGTTTTTGATGGGTGTTGTTTTTTGTTGCATGCAATAGGCAGCAATAACAAAACCAGTACGACTGGGGTAAGGGAGTTTTTCATATTAACCGGATTGCACATTAAAACCCAAAAAACATGCCATGAAAGAAAAATATCGGCTTTCGGTCTTTAATTCCAAAAAGAAGTGTGGATAAAATAATTTTCAGGCGCTTCCTCCGATGATAAATCCAACGGTTCCTAAGAAATATAGAATCAGTAAAATAATCGTCAGAATACCATAAAATTTAAAGAAAGACTTGAGGCTTTCAAATGCGTTTTCCATTGCCATCTGGTTGGATTGTTCCAATGCCTCTTTCATACGTGATGAAAATTTCAGCAGATACAACGAAGGCACAAGAATCAACATAGCCAGAATGATAAAATTTACCATAATACTTGCCCTTCCGGTGACACCGGATAGTTCTGAATATTCAATGCTGTTGAAGTGTCGGATCATCGCCGGTAAAAAGACCGCCATCACGACAAGTAAGAAAACTGTGATAAATCCAACAATAGACAGAAACCTGCTCCATTTTACGGTTTCCTTTAAAAAGTAGGCTATTTTTGAATTGAATTGAAGTTCCTGTGAAAGAAGGTCATGCTGAGACATTGGTCATTCATTTTGGCACACAACTTTACAATATTTTTTTTGAATTCATCAGGCAATCCCCAAAAAACCATTTGAAATCAATATGCTCTCGCAAACAACACCCGCTGGCTACTCTCATTTCCGGTAAGAATACATTTGCCGGATTCCTTTGCATTATTCAACGGAATACAACGAATGGTAGCCTTTGTCAACTCTTTGATTTTTTCTTCCGTTTCGACCGTACCATCCCAGTGCGCAGACAGAAACCCTCCCCTGGTATCCAGAAGGCTGACAAATTCATTCCAGTCATCTACCCGGGTTATGTTTTCGTCTCTGAAAGATTTTGCCTTATCATAAATTGATTGCTGAATTTCATCCAATAACACTTTAATGAAATTGGCGATGCCATCCAGAGATACAGTTTCTTTCTTTCGTGTATCCCTTCTGGTTATTTCTGCAACATTATTTTCAAGATCACGTACTCCGATAGCAATTCTTACCGGAACACCCTTCATTTCATACTCGGCAAACTTCCAACCGGGTCTTCTGTTTTCATCGTTATCATATTTGGCAGTTATTTGCAGTGCCTTCAGATTGTTGACAATTTCTATTGCTTTCTCGTCAATTTTCTGCCTGTCGGCATCACTTTTATAAATGGGAACGATCACCACTTGTATAGGAGCAAGTTTTGGAGGAAGCACCAGTCCGTCATCATCGCTGTGTGCCATGATCAAGGCTCCGATCAACCGGGTACTCACTCCCCAGCTTGTAGCCCAAACATAATCCAGTTGATTGTCTTTGTCACTGAACTTCACATCAAATGCTATTGCGAAATTCTGACCTAGAAAATGTGATGTACCCGACTGCAATGCCTTCCCATCCTGCATAAGGGCCTCGATGGTATAGGTATCCACCGCACCTGCGAAACGTTCGTTTGCACTCTTCACTCCCTTTATCACGGGCATGGCCATCCATTCTTCAGCAAAGGAAGCATATACATCCAGCATCTTCCTCGTTTCATTAATTGCTTCTTCTGCAGAGGCATGTGCAGTGTGGCCTTCCTGCCAGAGAAACTCAGTGGTTCTCAAAAACAGTCTGGTCCTCATCTCCCATCGCACCACATTCGCCCACTGATTAATAAGGAGAGGTAAATCCCTGTAACTCTGAATCCAACTCTTATACGTATTCCAAATGATTGTTTCTGATGTGGGTCTTACGATCAACTCTTCTTCAAGTTTTGCTTCCGGATCTACAACAATTCCGTTTCCGTCGGGATCATTTTTCAAACGGTAATGCGTAATAACGGCGCACTCTTTTGCAAATCCTTCCACATGTGCCGCTTCCCTGCTCAAAAAACTTTTGGGAATAAACAGAGGAAAATAGGCATTCACATGTCCTGTTTCTTTAAACATGGTATCTAATTGGTCTCGCATTTTTTCCCAAAGTGCATAGCCGTATGGTTTGATAATCATGCATCCCCGTACAGCACTGTAATCTGCCAAACCTGCTTTGATGACGAGGTCATTGTACCATTGAGAGTAATCCTTTTCTCTGCTTGTAATCTCTTTGCTCATATAAAATATCTGAAACGTAAATTTAGCTATTCACCCGATGTTCATAAATATTTAACACTCATTTCATTGTATCAATAAATACCTACAAAAAAAATGTATTAAATTTACGTTGTTAAAAAGCGCAAAATTAGGTATCTCTTTTTAAACTAAAATCAAGAAGTATGAAGACGTTATTTACAATATTAATCGCATCATTTTCCATCTTCTTATTGAGCTGCAGTTCTTCTTACAGAAGTATGCAGACAACGGATGATGTATATTATTCACCCGCACAGGAAAATGATGGATATGTAAGTGTACAGAATTCTGATGATGAAGACAGTTATGGATACCGGAATGATTCTCAGGAAGACTGGTATATCCGGCAAGGCATCCGTAATCCGCTTTACAGATCTTCACTCAGTTTTAATCTCTCATTTGGCGACCCTTTTTACAATCCTTACAATCCATTTATGACCTACCCGATGTTTGGTATGGGGTATGGTTTTAATTATCCGGGACTATGGGATCCATTTGCTTATTCACCTTTTTACAATCCATTTTACAGATACAAGTTCGGCTACTCCTATTTTCCGTATTTTGGAAACCCCTACGGCGGACATGGCTACTATTCCAACTATTACAATTATAATTCCTGGTACGGCCCCATCGGAGTAAATCTGGATAACGGGCCAAGAAGGGTAACATCAAATGTTCTGAGACTAAATAATACTACCCCCGGTACAGGCAATGGTAACAAACCGTATATTGCTCCGATCAGAACAATGGGAAGATCCGGCAATAACCCTTCTTCCGGTGGAATCATTGAAAGAAATATTCCCGCGCCAAGAAATAATAATGCGACACAGCCATCCCGAAATATCAGAAGGTTTTTTAACAGGAGTTCTGGAAACAATAACAACAATAACAGGAGTAGAGAATTCCGTTCAACAACTCCTTCTGAAAATTACAGATACACTCCTCCACGTGATATAAACCCTGCGCCGACAAGAACTTTTGAAAGATCAACACCTCCACCGAGCAACCCTCCTTCCAACAACAATGGCGGAGGCCATGCACCGGTGAGGAAATTTTAAATAAATGATCTTGTAGCAAACAATTAATAGTCCAAGATCGTTGGGATATTAATTGTTTGCTTTTTTGTAAGAAATATATCAATTGCGTACCATGAAATCTATTTGTTTCAGCCTTCTATTTCTCTTCATTTCCCTGAACATCTTTGCTCAGGAACCCGCAGATGCCTTGCGATACTCCTACCTGACAGGGCAGGGCGGTACTGCACGTAATCAGGCCATAGGAGGCGCGGGCGCCTCTCTTGGAGGAGAATTTACTTCTCTATTTTTGAATCCGGCAGGATTAGGATATTACAAGACAGGCGACTTCATTTTTTCACCAACCTACCGATACAATAAAAATGAAGCCTCCTACCTTGGTAACGGAACACATGCCAGTGGCGGAAAACTTACTTTGAATACTACAGGATTGGTAATTCCATCTGGCTCAAACCGTGGAAAAGTAAGAAACGTAACAGTAGGGCTTGGATTCAATCGTCTGGCCGATTTCAATAATTCGATTTACTATCATGGTATTAATAATAACTCATCCTATTCAGAAAAATATCTGGAAGAATTAATCAATGATCACGTAACGGATGCGAACAATGCTGCAAAAAACTATCCATTTGGTGCATCTATGGCATTTAATACTTACCTGATCGATACGCTTGCAGGACCTGGTGGAGAAGTGGAAGGATATCAAAGCATGGCCAATCCTTCATTTGGCTTAGATCAAACCATGGATATCCAAACAAAAGGAGGGATTACGGTTGCGTCTGTTGGCGTTGGTATAAACCTTTTGGATAAATGGTATTTCGGAGGATCTGTATCTTTTCCTTTTCTGAAATACAGGCGTGATGCCAACTATACCGAGAGCGATCTGGCAAATAAAGTCAGCAATTTCAATTATTTTGAAGCGAATGAAACTCTTGAAACAAAAGGCGTAGGCATTAACGCAAAGCTTGGAGTCATTTACTCTCCCAGCCCTAAAGTAAGATTAGGCTTTGCATTTCACTCCCCCACCTTTTATCAGCTCACAGATTTATACAACCTGACAATTATCACTGACCTGGAGGGCTATGCCGGGCCGGGTACATTGCAACAAAGTTCTACTGATCTCAACGATGGGAACATGCTTCGCTCAAAGTACAATATGAGTACACCGATGAGAGCTATGCTCAGTGGCACTTATTTTATCAGTACCGGTGAAGAAATACAACAGCAAAAAGGCTTTATTACCGCTGATGTGGAGTACGTAGATTACAAACAGGCAGCCTTCCATTCCGCATCCGACAATGAAGACTACAAGACCTATTATAAATCTGTCAATGAAATGATAGATAATATGTACAAGTCTGCAGTGAATGCAAGAATCGGTGCTGAGTTAAAATTTAATACGCTGATGGTAAGGTTTGGTGGAGGTTACTATGGAAATCCTTACATACAAAATGATGCAAGTACTACTAAATTTTCCGGAGGGTTTGGTTACAGAAGCGGAGGCTTTTTTGTAGATATTACCTATACGTATGCTCACCAGAAAGACGTACACTACCCCTATGTTTTACAGGATAAACCCAATTACCCGGCTATGCTTAATAATGTGGGCAACTACTTTACACTGACTGCCGGTGTGAAATTGTAAATCAGATTGGTGATAGATAATTGGATTCTCTTTTGTGCAGGAATAAGGTTGTCTGAACTTTAAGAACCTGGCATTGAATTCGATCATCTCCATTCATCCTGCAGGGTCAACCTGAAATATTTGTGGCATTCAATTATCATTCAGATGCCGGTTTGATAGAATCTTCAGGTTTATAACCCGGATTCGTAACTCTGATTACAAACAATTCCGGATAATTATAAAACTTCACCTTTAAAGTGTAACGTCTTGGAAAATACATTGGTGAAATTTGCATTTATGAAACGTAACGAAGACTCCGATGTAATCAATTTGCCACTTTCAGGTGTAGAGAGTGAGCATTGCGCCTTAATCGTAGATAAAGCGATCGGTAATGTGCCGGGTGTTTTGAAACACAAGGTTGAATTAAATAATAACAGGGCAGTTATTGCGGCGAATGATGGAGCAGAAACTATCTCCAAGGTAGTAAAGGAAGTCAGGAATATTGGCTATGACATTGCTACGGTAAAAAAAATTTTTCCGGTTCTCAATATGAGTTGTGCTTCATGTGCTGTGAGTACAGAGAGCACACTGACCAACCTCCCGGGTGTAATCAGTGTTTCTGTCAACTATGCAAATGCGACTGCTGCAGTAGAATATGTTCCAACCGTGACAAACCCCGGTCAAATGAAAGCCGCACTTCAGGGTATTGGATACGATCTTATGATTGAAGATACACCGGATGCGACAGACGCGCTGGAAGAAGTACATAAAAAGAAATACAGACAGCTTCGCATACGCACTATCGGAGCAATTGCTTTTTCGGTACCTCTGGTAGCCATTGCCATGCTTTTCATGCATATTCCCTACGCAAATTATATCATGTTGGCATTGGCCACACCCGTTGTTGTTCTGTTTGGACGGCAGTTCTTCGTCAATGCTTGGAAACAGGCCAGCCATCGTTCTGCGAATATGGATACCTTGGTTGCACTTAGTACGGGCATTGCATTTTTATTTAGCCTGGTGAATACATTCTTTCCATCAATCTGGACTTCGCGCGGTATGGAGGCTCATGTGTATTATGAAGCTGCGGCTGTCATCATCGCCTTTATCCTGCTCGGTAAAATGCTTGAAGAAAAAGCGAAAGGAAATACATCCGGAGCCATAAAAAAATTAATGGGGTTGCAACCCAATACGGTGACAGCAATTTTACCTGATGGTTCTTATGCTGAGAAATCGATTGCTTCGGTAAGTATTAATGATCTTCTGCTTGCTAAACCCGGTGAGAAAATAGCAGTAGATGGAATAGTCACTCAAGGCAGTTCATTTGTAGATGAGAGTATGATCAGCGGAGAACCGATCCCGGTCGTAAAAGAAAAAGACAGCAGAGTATTGGCAGGCACCATCAACCAGAAAGGAAGTTTTCAATATAGAGCAGAGAAAATAGGAAGCGATACATTGCTTGCGCAAATTATCAAAATGGTGCAGGAAGCCCAGGGAAGCAAAGCCCCTGTACAGAAATTGGTGGACAAGATTGCCGGCATCTTTGTTCCCGTCGTGATGGCCATTGCATTACTGAGCCTGATTGTATGGATGATCGCCGGAGGAAACCAGGCCGTAAGCCATGGGATTCTTGCACTGGTCACGGTTTTGATCATTGCCTGTCCTTGTGCATTGGGCCTGGCCACGCCCACAGCTATCATGGCTGGTATTGGAAAGGGAGCTGAACATGGTATATTAATCAGAGATGCACAGAGCCTGGAATCTCTTAGGAAAACGAACGTGGTCGTACTCGATAAGACAGGTACCATTACTGAAGGTAAACCTGGTGTTACAGATATTGAATGGCTGCCCGGAAGTAACCGGCAACATTTGATGAATGTGATATACAGTATGGAGATTCATTCTGAACATCCGCTTGCCGAAGCGGTGGTCAGGTATCTGAAAGATGAAAACATACAACCATTACAGTTAGACAGTTTTGAAAGTATTACAGGAAAAGGAGTTGAAGGCACTCACGATGGCCGGAAATACTACCTTGGGAGTACTTCATTTATCCGGGAGTGCCAAAACCACACAGATCCGGTTTTGGAAAAAACAGGAAAGCAGTGGCTGGGTGAAGCAAAGACAGTAATCGGGCTTGCTGATGAAAAGGAAGTGTTGGCTGTAATTGCAATTGCAGATGCCATAAAACCTACTTCGTCCAAAGCCGTCAGGGAATTACAATCCTTAGGGATAGATGTGATCATGCTCACCGGCGATAATGAATCTACGGCATCGGCAGTGGCACAACAGGCAGGCATCCTTCATTTCAAAGCAGGAATGCTCCCTTCTGAAAAAACTGATTTTATCAAACAATTGCAACATCAAGGAAAGAAAGTGGCTATGGTGGGTGACGGAATTAATGACAGCAGTGCACTCGCACAATCAGATGTGGGTATCGCTATGGGCAAAGGAAGTGATATTGCAATGGATGTGGCTAAAATGGTGCTGGTATCTTCCGATCTGCAGAGTATTCCCAAAGCCATAAAATTGTCTTCAAGGATCACTCAGACAATCAAACAAAATCTCTTTTGGGCATTTATTTATAACGTACTGGGAATACCGGTTGCAGCCGGAATACTCTACCCCGTTTCGGGATTCTTATTAAACCCAATGATTGCAGGAGCAGCCATGGCACTCAGCAGTGTCAGTGTGGTAACAAACAGCTTGCGGTTAAAAACTCTGAAACTTAAATAGATTTCATTGTAAATCTGAAAGGTGATATTTATTAAAAAAAGAAAAATTAAATTTAGGATTATGAATACAGTAAAAATGAAAACTAACATCATGTGCGGATCATGCATTCAGAAAATAACTCCGGTGATGAATGAAAGTTTTGGGGAAGGAAACTGGAAAGTGGATACTTCCGACCCCAAAAAAATATTGACAGTAACCAGTGATCATGTCAGCAACGATGATGTAAAAAAAGCAGTTGAAAAAGCCGGTTATAAAGCTGAGGAATTGGCCTGACTCAGGAGAATTGGCTCTGACTGGTATTTGTAAATTCAGAGATCAGCATACTTCCTATGGCGATTTGTGGATCGCAGACAAATAATATTATTGTTATTCTTTGTTGATACAGTTTACTTTTGAACAATCTGTTTTATTTTTATCAGCCTGAACAGAATTCTGTTTAAATGAAAATTGAATCAATTTTAGACAACGACTTCTATAAGTTTACCATGCAAAATGCAGTAGTAAACCTATACCCGAAAGCCAAAGCCAAATATGCCTTTATCAATCGCGGATACCACCGGTTCCCTCCTGGATTTGGTGGAATTCTAAAATCCGAAATTAAAAAACTGGAGGAGCTTAAACTCACTGTTGAAGAAAAAAAGTTTCTTGCAAAAAGCTGCCCCTATCTGCCTCCTACCTATCTTGATTTTCTCCAGGGATTCAGATACGATGCAGATGAAGTAAAAGTTTCGCAAGATGGGAGTGATCTTAAGGTAGAGATTGAAGGATACTGGTACAGAACTATTCTCTGGGAAGTTCCTATTATGTTTTTGATTTGTGAATTGTATTATCAACAACCACAGGTCATTTCAGAAATCGGAACCAGAAAAAGTAATGAGCAGGTAGCAGTGACTGCAAAGAATAAAATTGAACAATACAAATCACTTGGCGTTACCATAGCCGACTTTGGCACAAGGCGAAGGCATAGCTATGAAGTACAGAAAATCGTTGTAGAGTCTATGATTAGGAATGGCAGTGGGTGCTTTATCGGGACGAGCAATGTACATTTGGCAATGATATCCGGCACAAGGCCAATCGGCACACATGCGCATGAATGGTTTATGTTTCACGCAGCCAAGTATGGATTTAAGATGAGTAATCCTCTTGCTCTGGAAAACTGGGTTCAGATTTATCGTGGTGATCTTGGAATCGCATTGTCCGATACCTACACCTCTGATGTGTTTTTCAGGGCGTTTGACAAGAAATTCAGCAAGTTGTTTGATGGTATAAGGCACGACAGCGGAGACCCTGTTGAATTTTCACGAAAAGCGATTCAACATTACAAAAGTCTCGGTATAGATCCGGTTTCAAAAACTATTATTTTTTCTGATGCACTTGATTTTGACAAAGTAAAAATAATTGCAGAAGCCTGCAAGGGAAGGATTGGTGCATCTTTCGGTATAGGAACCAATTTTACCAATGATGTAGGCTTAACACCTTTGAATATTGTTATCAAAATGACCGACACCCACCCCGAACATGGGGAGTGGAATCATGTCGTAAAACTCTCCGACGAAAAAGGAAAATACACCGGTGACCCAGAAACGATTGAACTTGCAAAAATTATTCTGAATATCTGAACTTTATTGATTACTTTCTTTCTTTTCTTGAACCGGGGTGGTAGTTTCAGGAATAACTTTCTTCTCATGAGGAATTCCTTTTAGTTCATCCAAAGCAGTCTTTAAGGCTTCAATCTCAGTAGCCTGTGCTACCTGAGACTTTTGATTGGCCTGCAAGTCATCCTGATAACTCTTTATTTTCTTTTCAAGATTTGCCTGTTCTTTTTTCAGTTTCTCCATCTTTTTTTCTGCCTTCTCAATTTCCTCTGTTTTTGCCAACACATTCAGATTGTGAGCCTGTTGCTTTACTGCAGGATGCATGCTGGTAAAAAACAATCCTACCTTGGTCGACGGTGTGATCAATGCAAGACCTTTACCGCCACCTTTCACTTTCTCTTTCGGTATTTCTCCCGGCAAGGCAGTCACAATGGAAACCGTAGATTTATCCTTTTCTTTCCTGCTTTTTCTCTCAATCTTGAATATGAAATCATGTGCTTTTTCCATACCAAGATCGTGTAATTGTACATTTCTATAAACCAAAAATCCCTTACTCTCTTCAGGAGATTGTCCTGAGGCTCTCATTTTATCTCTAATAATTGTTTCCACATCATCCGGAGGGATGTCATAATCCACAATCTCACAAGGGTACTTTGCGCCGTTATATTCAAGAGTGCCGGATTGTGTCCTTGTTTGTGAATACGCAATCTGAGAGTAGAAAAAAACTGTACTTCCAAGAAGGAGGAGTCTAAAATAATTACGCATGAGCTATCTTTTTTGATTCTGTCGGGAAGTTATTAAATGTTGATTTGCAAATATACGTTGGAGGATGAAACTAAAGGTGATGACCAACAGCACTCCGATCACATTCAGCCAGAGGAAACTGATTACATCCAGTTTGTAAATGACAAATACAAACACTTCGGAAATAATAGCCCCAAAAAATAGTGCATTTGCTTTGATTGATTTTAACCAAAATGCAACCAGGAATATACCCAGGATAACCCCATAAAATAGTGAACCTAAAATATTCACAGTTTCTATCAGGCTGTTTCCGATATTGCTTGCAAACTGCGCTACCAGAATACAAAAAATTCCCCAAAACAGTGTATAGAGCTTTGAAATCCGGTAATCCATGCTGGGATTCATATTTTTATTGAAATACTTTTTATGAATATCGACGACTGTACAGGCAGCCAATGAATTCAGTGCTGCTGCGATACTCCCCCATGCTGCCAGGAAGATAATGGCAATCAATAGCCCGATCAGGCCCTGTGGCAGGTAATCAAGCACAAACCGAAGGAAGATATAATTTGTGTCGTTCACATCTTCGCCCGGAAGTGCTTCTCTAATTGTAGCCAGATATTTTGCTCTTACTTGCTGCTGAATATCAAACTGCTCCGGCTCCAGTGTGGCGTACTTTATTTCAAGTGCAGCAAGCTGTGGGCCAAATGCAGTCAGTTTCGCTCTTTCCACCTGTGTTTCATTAAAATGTAAAGGCGCTTTTTGAAAATGATAAAAAGCGAATACCAAAACACCAATCAGTAAAATCAGAAACTGCATCGGAACTTTTACAATTCCATTCATAAGCAACCCTCTTTTGCTCTCCTTTTCATTTTGTGCGGTTAAGTATCTGCCCACCTGACTATGATCGGTTCCGAAATAAGACAATGCCAGAAACAAACCGCCAATCAATCCGCTCCAGATGTTGTATTTGTCTTTCCAATTAAATGACCCATTTTCAAATCCGGAAGTAATAATATTCATCTTTCCACCCTTACCTCCTATTTTCAATGCATCAGCAAAGTGAATGTTCTCCGGCATCATTTTTACAATCAGATAACCTGCTACCGCCATTCCGCCGAGTACGATCAGCAATTGCAGTTTTTGTGTGTGTGCTACAGCTCTGGCACCACCTGTTACTGTGTAAATGATCAGTAACCCACCCATAATCATATTGGTATAATAAATATTCCAACCCAGCAATGAACTCAGAATCAGGGAAGGAGCATAAATACTCACCCCGGTGGACAACCCTCTGGAAATCTGAAAAAGAAACGATGTAAATGTCCGGGTTTTCAGATCAAATCTGTTCTCCAAAAATTCATAAGCCGTATAAACTTTTAATTTATTGAAAACCGGTACAAATACAATGCAGATAATGATCATAGCCAGTGGAAGCCCGAAATAGTATTGCACAAAACGCATCCCGTCGGAATAGGCCTGTCCGGGGGCACTCAAAAAGGTAATGGCACTTGCCTGCGTACCCATGATACTGAGCAGTACAAGATACCAGGGCATATCGCGGTTACTGAGAAAATAGCCATCAAGATTTTTGGAGGTTCGGCTCTTGTACACCCCATAGGCGATAATAAAAACGAGAGTGATAATTAAAACTATCCAATCACGGTTACTCATAACTGTTAGTTTATTTTATCATTGAAATATCCTGGTTAGATAACTATAAAGAACAATCTGAGCCACCAGAAACACTAAAACAGCAATATACCAGGCTGTCCATTTTTTACTATCATTTCTCTGTTTCATGGCTTTGGTTTCGCTATTAAATTGGCAAACAACCGAAAGGCCCCCGGTACGCCCGCAGGCAATTCCCGAAAGAGTACAAGTCCGCAATATACAAACCTCCCTTTTCCGTAATTGCAATAAATCAGGCTTCCTTCCTGAGGGTTTTCCCCTTCATCATGCATGGACAATACAGGCTGGTAATGGCTTGCAAAATTTGCTGCATGATAAGTGCTCCGCTCCTGTATCCAATGATCGAAATCTCTCTGTGTGATTTTGTTGGGATAATTTAATAATCCATTTCCGGTATTGAGAAAAGTCACTTCGGCATCTTCATTGGTAACACGGGTTCTTGAAATATCAAAAGGATAGGGTCCGATCTTTGCCTTAACGGGTCCGATATTGTTGTTGGTATTATATTGCACCAGCAGCACTCCCCCGTTTTTTACATACTCCATCAATTGAACATACGCATCATTAAGCCACAAATGAATATTGTAAGCCCGAACTCCGCTCACAATCACGTCAAATTTTGAAAGGTTATCTTTCGTAAAGTCACCCTCAGCAAGTGTTGTAACAGAATATCCCATCTGTTGTAATGCTTCTGGTATTTTATCTCCTGCTCCTGGAATATATCCCGCCTTTTTTCCGGATGTTTTCATTTCCACAGATACGAGTTTGGTCATTGCCTCCGGGAAATAGATGATATCGGGAATATGGGGATAACTGATTAATACTTTATATTGATCAAACGATTTATGATCTTCCATTGCATGGAAGCGGATTGTATCAGCCACATTGGTCTGATTCCGTTTGAAATATTGGTTTATTCCATGGATGGTTGTCTTTTGAATATTTGAAGAATACTGATCACTCACCCTTATTGTTGAGATGGATGAATCATTGATTGTTGTGTGGGTCAACACGGCCACCGGATTCCGGTTGATTGAAAGTGCGACCTGTGGGCTGGAAGAAATTTCAACGGATGGAATCACAAACAAGGGCTGATAAACCTCTCCTTTTACAGGGTCATTTGCTTTGAACCGAACAGGAATATTGAATGGAATCTGAGTCCCCTCAAAGTCCAAAATTACCCGCATAGATAGGGGATCATTTTCCGGTTTACCGATCAGTTGTTGATTCTTCACTGTAAACGAACCCTTACTCATCGGATAGATCAGCCAATAAGGTTGTGAAATGGGTGTGGTGTCCGGCACTGTCCAACTATATGCCTGACTTACCGTTTCATCCAATGGCAGCACCTGGGATAGTGTATGACTGCTGCCCAGAAAGCTGACTGAAGTCACACTAACTGGAATGCCCAAACGATTATCGGCGCTGAAAGTCAGATTGACTTTTCCGCCGGGAACGGTAAAATGTTCTCTTGCAAATGCTTCTATGAAGAGGCCGGAACAATTCTGAATAAGATCTTTCACTTCCCTGAGTTTTTGTATTTTCCAGTTACTTTCCGGCAGTAACGATATTTTGTGATACACATTCAAAAGTGATGAAACAGATTGCTCAGGATGCTGGAAAGAAAAATTCTTCTGAATATCCGTCACAAGTTCACCTATATCTGCTGCACCAATTCGCGACCAGGTGGTATTGACATGATCCATTAATAAATTTTCAGGTGCAGAACCTTTAATAGTCTTAAAATATTCCCATTGTGTTCCTCTGGATGAGGGTACGCCAAATCCCTGGCTTTTGTGCTGGCTCCGGCTGTGGGCGGCGATTTCGCCATAGCTTTCACCGAGCAGCGGGTTGTAGCCTCCGGTGTTTACCTTAAATTGATGGTTGTTGGTGGTATTTACCGATCCGAAATTGAAAGTATTCCAAAGCAACCGCACAGGTTTCCAGGTTGTGACTCCATATTTGAATTGTTCCGGAAAACGGGTCGTATCTCCTGCTGCATCAAATGCCTCCTGGGCCAGAATGGCCGATGCGGTATGATGTCCGTGGCCGCCTTCACCGGTCGTAGGAAACCGTGTAATGACAATATCCGGCCTGAACTTTCGGATTACCCAAACCACATCACTCAAAATTTTTTCTTTATACCAAATCCCAAAAGTTTCATCGGGCCCCTTAGAATATCCAAAATCGAAGGCACGGGTAAAGAATTGTTCTGCGCCATCAATACGACGTGCAGATAAAAGTTCCTGTGTACGAATCAGCCCGAGAGCTACGCCCTGGTCATCCCCAATAAGATTCTGGCCGCCATCTCCCCTGGTCATGCTCAGATAGGCGGTTCTGTACAATTTATCATTACTCAGGTAGGCAAGAAGCCGTGTATTTTCATCATCAGGATGTGCAGCTATATACATCACGCTTCCCAGCACATTTAACTTCTTGATTTTTTGAAATATTTCAGCAGTTGAAAAAGATGAGGATTGCTGAGCTGATGAGCAAAAGCATATCAGAGAAAAGAACAGAACAGGTAAAAATTTCATTGAAAAATTGTTGTACAGAATGGAGAATATTCTCCGGTCCATTGATCCCTTTAGAGCCATTATAATTTTTAATTCAAATTCAGTAATTATCCAACCAGGTTGAAAAATAAATCCGGATATTCAATGGCTAATTTATGAAAATATGCTTCGGCGTGATGAATTATTTCTATTCCATAACATTTTCAAAAAATAGTCTCATAAAGCAGCTTCCTTTTTTTCAACTACTCGGGTAAATACTATCTTTGGCATCAACCAGGCAAATATGACAAAAAAAATTTACGAAGCGGTTCAATTTATTCAATCCCAAACAGAGCTACAACCCTCCACAGGAATCATTTTAGGGAGCGGGCTGGGAAGTTTCTCCTCAGAAATAGAAGTGGAAACCGAAATCCCTTATCATGAAATTCCTCATTTTCCTGTAAGTACAGTAGAGGGGCATTCCGGAAAATTGATTTTCGGACACATTTATCAAAAACCTATAGTAGCCATGGCCGGGCGATTCCATTTTTATGAAGGCTATGACATAAAGGAGGTAGTTTTTCCGGTACAAGTGATGAAATTTTTGGGTATCAAAAATCTATTAGTAAGCAATGCAGCCGGCGGTACCAATCTGGATTTTAAAGTAGGTGATATTATGATTATCACCGATCACATAAGTCTGTTTACTCCCAATCCGCTCATAGGAAAAAATGAATCTGATCTCGGCCCGAGATTTCCCGACATGAGTGAACCTTACCGGAAAGATCTGATCCGGATGGCAAAAGATATTACACAAAGGAATAGCATTCCGGTTAAAGAGGGTGTGTACACCGGTGTTACAGGACCTACCTTTGAAACCCGGGCAGAATATAAATTAATCAGGTTATTGGGAGGAGATGCTGTGGGAATGAGTACAGTGCAGGAAGTAATTACTGCCGTTCACCTGGGATTGCCGGTATTTGGTGTAAGTGTGATTACAGATGTGGGTATCAGAGAGGAAGAAAACACCATCTCACATGAGGAGGTACTTCAGGCGGCAAAAGAAGCAGAACCAAAACTTACCCTGATCTTCAAAGAAATGATCAGACAGTTATAAGTCTTCATGCATTGTGAAAAAACAATATTGCTCTTCCGTTTTTGCATTACATTATCTATTGTACTGGTTGCATTTACGGATGTAAATGCACAATTGCCTGGAAGAAGGCCGATCAGGCCCATTGGTGACCAGGGACAAATTCCCAACCTGAATAATTCATCAGCCAATAAGGATACGTTCGGATTCAAGCATAGGGATGATTTGGCAGACAGCATCACCATCAGTTATAAGAATTTTGATTCGCTGACGAGTCATTCTTTGGATACGACCATTAATGATTTTGGCAAAAACTTTTCATTGCCGTCGGGATATGTAACAATTGGTGGCAATGGCAATGCAGCCTATCCTGTACTTTTCCAACCATTTACCAAACCGGGGTGGGATCCGGGGTTTCATGCCTATGATGTCTATAAATTTACACTTTCCAATACTCGTTTTTTTCAGACTACAAGACCCTATACAAGCATAAACTTTTACCAGAGTTCAAACAAAGAACAGGTCATCCGGTTGCTGCACACTCAAAATATTAAACCCAATTGGAATGCCGGTTTTGAATACAGGCTGATTTCAAATCCCGGCGTATTTCAAAACCAAAACGTAAAGCATAATAATTACCGGTTTTTCACCAGTTATCAGGGAAGACGAAAAAGATATGCGGCTCAGTTTGTGATATTAGGGAATAAGTTGATTTCTGCAGAGAATGGAGGAATTGCCGATTTGTCGCTCTTGTCGGATCCCACATACAAGAGGCGTGAAACCATTCCTGTCTTGTTAGGAAATAATTCGGCAAAAGGCCCTGCATTTTTTTCTTCCAGAATAGCAGCGGGAAACAGGTACAATGATCTTGATGTTTACCTGAGTCAGCGTTATGACTTTGGGAAGAAGGATTCTATCATGATCAATGACAGCACAAAAGAATATTTGTTTTATCCTAAATTCAGATTGCAACATAGTGCTCAGTTTATCCAGTCCACCTACAAGTTTGCAGATGAATTGCCCAATTTTGAAACAGCAAAAAGCGATTCTGTTTTTTTTGCAGACTATTATAACCTAACCATCAAACCGAATGCTTCGGATGTGTCTTTTATGGATCAGTGGCAGTTTATCAGCAATGACTTTAGCATAAGACAATTTCCGGAAACAAAAAATCAATATCAGTATCTGGAAGCCGGCGTACGGTTGGAAAATTACAAAGGAGATTTTACCCGTGTATATATCCCCTCCTTTATCTTGATCGTGTATCCGCTGCCCCCGGTGTCGCGTAATTATTACAATACCGTACTTCACGGTGCATATAAAAATAAAACACGCAATCAGAAATGGGATATGGAATTAAACGGAGAACTCTACGCTGCTGGTTTCTATGCAGGTGATTATAAGGCTTCCGCATCCATACAACGGTATCTGAATCCCAAATGGGGTACGGTAAGGCTGTTTGGTGAAAATACAAGCCGGTCGCCCTCTTTTGTGTTTCAATCAAATTCTGCTTTCAATATTGACAGTACCTCACTGACTAAAAGAGAGAACATAACCATACTGGGCTTTATGGCCAATAATCCGAGATTTCAATTATTTGTAAGAAATATTTCTATTGCCAATTATGCTTACTTCACTAATTTCTGGGATAAAGTTCAGTATTCCGGATTTATTAATCTGACTCAGGGCAGCTTATCCACAAAAAATAAGATAACAGGCCACCTGAATCTATACAGCGATTTTATTTTGCAATTGACTGCAGGAAAAAATCCGATTCATGTTCCATTATTTTATACAAGGCAAAGAATTGCTTTCGAAGGAAATTTCTTTAAAAACCTGAATCTGAGTGCAGGCCTGGATGTGAGTTACAATTCTCCATACAAGGCAGACAATTACTCTCCGGTAGCCGGAAGGTTTTTACCACAAGACAGCATTACCATCAGCAACCTTCCCACTGTGAATGCTTTCTTCAATTTCAGGATTAAGTCATTCACCATGTTTTTAAAGACTGAGAATCTGAATACTGCTCAGATCAAAAAGACCCTGGAGTTTACCAAAAACAGTTTTGCTGCTCCAAGGTATCCTACCCCGGGATTTATCTTCAGAATGGGTATCCGGTGGAACATGGTGAATTAGGAATTATTGTGATTAAAATGAGCTAATTTTACCCCGAACAAAAACATCTAAAAATGAAAAAAGTTTTCAAATCAACCGCTTTGTTATTTATAGCAGTCTTTGCTTTTTCTCTGGTAAATGCACAATCAACCGAAGTCGCAGATTCAGTTGTTGTAAATGGCAATTGCGGGATGTGCAAAAAGAACATTGAAAAGAGTGCCACAGACGCAGGCGCTTCTTACGCTTTTTGGAATAAGAAAACAAAAGTGTTGAATGTGAAATTTGATCCGGCCAAAACCAATCGTCAGAAGATTGAAGAAAAAGTTGCTGCCAAAGGGTACGATACTGAAAATGTAAAGGCTTCTGATGAAGCTTATCATAAGCTGGAAGAATGTTGTCAGTACGAACGGAAATCTTTAAAAACAGCAAAGCAATAAGTCTTGTCAAATGTTGCTTTATTAAGAACTCTTAGAGCATCAGATGATCCTTACATTGCCCGGATTATTCGCAATTCTCTGGAAGAATTTAAAGCGAATAAACCGGGCACTGTCTATTTTGATGAAAGTACCAATCATCTGAGCAGCCTCTTCGTGAAGAACCAATCAGCCTATTTCATTCTTGAAATTGACGGTAATATCGCAGGTGGTGGTGGTATCTATCCTACCGAAGGATTACCAGAAGGAACCTGCGAACTGGTGAAGATGTATCTGGCGGCAGCGTATCGTGGCAAGGGCTTTGGGAAAATGATATTACAAAAATGCATTGATACAGCTAAAGCCAATGGTTACACGAAAATGTACATTGAGACCATGCCGGAATTAAAAGGAGCCATCGCAATGTACGAGGCCTTTGGGTTCCGATTTCTTCAGACTCCAATGGGAAATAGTGGCCACACCGGATGCGAGGTCTGGATGATTGGCAATTTATAAGCCGTATTTAAGTTCCCGGCGGCTTTTGAGGTTGATCTTAATTACCATAAGTTCTTTGAGTACACCCCTTCTTCAATCAGTTTATTAATACTTTGTTGTACTACGGGAGCATCTTCTTTGTATGTCACGCCAAACCATTTTGCATTGGTGGGAATTACTTTTATGACTCCTTTGCCGCTGTGGATATAGTTATCTGCTGCCAGGGGGATAAAAAACTCTGCTTTCGGATCCTTTCCGTTTTGCAAGAGGAACTCTTCGAATTGTTCCTGAAGAAGGGAAAATATAGAAGCATCAAAACCCCAAAAATTCATGCTCACCGGGGTGTCTGGTAATACAGGCACCGGTAAATCACTTTCCATATAAAATATCTTTCCATTCTCTACATACACTTTTGTTCTTTCGGTAACCTTCATCAGATTGTAATCGCCATCAATCTCACATACACCTCTGCTTACAGATCCGTGTGGTGATACTGTATTGCCCAATTCATATCCAACCAGGCACTGCTTTTTTGACGAAACCTCATTATTTAAAAATTCGACGCATTTTTCAAACGCATCCCTTCCGTAGAAATCATCGGCGTTGATCACAGCAAAGGGCTCATGAATGACATCTTTTGCACACAAAACAGCATGGGCAGTACCCCAGGGCTTTGTTCTTTCTTCCACCATTTGGAAGTTGCCTATGAACATATTCTTTTCCTGATTCACGTATCTGGTCTCAACTTTATTTCCGATTTTAGGTTCGAATAAATTCTGAAAAGCCTGATTAAATTCGTCCCTTACAATAAACACGATCTTGCCAAAACCGCATTGAATCGCGTCATACACCGAATAGTCAATAATTGTTTCTCCGTTTGGCCCAAAGGCATCCATTTGCTTGATACCGCCATATCTGCTGCCCATACCGGCTGCCAATACCAATAAAGTAGGTTTCATTTATTAAATATTTTTTGTGTTCAAATGCATTATGTTGCGAAAATAAGCAAGAAACTATTATGCCATATATGGATTGTGACATTCCCGGTGTTTGCGAACCAACCATTGAGAATATTTTGTCAGAAGAACAGAATGATTCAGGATACAGAGTGGATATGTTGCGGTTGGATTTGATCCATCCTCAATTGTCGGGAAATAAAATTTTCAAACTCAGCAAATATCTGGAGGAGTGCAGGAATTCCCCTCATCGTACACTTCTGACCTTTGGTGGACCTTTCAGCAATCATCTTGCTGCGACAGCCTATGCGGCTCAAGCACTTTCATTGAAATCTATTGGCCTTGTACGTGGTGAAAATCATCAGAATCCGACGCTGGATTTTTGCAGAGAAATGGGAATGGAGTTGCATTTTGTGACTAGGATTGAGTATGACCGTATTTCTTCCGGAGCAAACAATGATTTTCTTTTATCAGAATTTGGGCTGCATACCAATGTGCCTTATGGTGGATATGGAAGGGATGGTGCAGAAGGAGCCAAAGCCATCATGAGTTGGATACCTGAAAATACTTATACCCATATCTGCCTTCCGGTGGGAAGCGCTGCGACATTAGCCGGTTTATTGCTCGCAGACAGGAATGAATCAATCGTCGGATTTCCTGCTATTAAAAACATGACCGATATTCCACAACGGATTTCAAAAATGAATGTTGAGAAATTTGAAAATCTAAAAATAATTCAGGAATATCATTTTGAAGGATTTGCGAAGTGGAACCATCAGTTGATCAGGTTTATGAACCAATTTTATAAGCAGCATCACATTCCTCTTGACATTGTTTACACTTCGAAAATGATGTTTGGTGTAATGGATTTGCTGAGCAGAAAATTGTTTGCTCAAAGCAGTAAAATACTTTGTATCCACACAGGCGGATTGCAGGGCAATCAGTCGCTCCCGGAAAAAACTCTGGAATATGAGGGTTAAGATTAAAGGATAGATTGTGTCGCGCTGAAATTTGCAATATTGCATTTACGCTGCATCTAAACCTTTTAACCGAAAATTGAAATTCAGGTTATTTGGCATAAATGGAATCCCTCACTTCTCCACAATGCAACATAGCACTTTTATAAACCGGATGAAATTTACCTAAATAGGGATTGTTGATTTGTCTTGTACTGCTCAACCAGTTGGCTTCCTGGCCATCCCCAAATGCCATCGGACAATTTTGCCAATAGAGTTTCTCTCCTTCATATCCTATCGTCTTCAAAAAGGGATACATATTTTCAGAAACCATATAAAAATCTTGTCGCATTTCCTGAAGATTTTCACCTGCAACAATGGGTTGCGCGTTGGCTTTTACATCACTCAATTGTTGCTGTGCAGCCGCCTTAACGGAAGCATCATCATGGTTCAACTGATCGAGGGGAATTTGATTAATCGCCTCCACAAACAACCCTGCTTGTGTCTTTGCATCGGTAGAATCCGCATTTACAAATGCATCCTTGAGTGCCAGATAGCTATTTACAGATGCAGCTACTTTGTCATTAAATGCCTGTGAGTGCTTATTTACATGTACTGAAGTTGGTTCCTCTCCATTCTTTGGTTCACTCTTTTTGCCTGTATTAAAAAAAAGCCACCATCCGAATACAAAAACAGCAATTAATATTACGATTGTCAGAATCCTTTTCATCAGAGATCTTTTTGTGAGTGGGCTAAGATAATAACAATTGAGATAAATAGTATTCCGAATGGGTTTGTTATAAATACTTTTTGGAAACAATTTGGGCAGATTGCAGATATATCTTATCCAAGTGACTCAAGAGGAATCCGTACTTTTTTTGAGCGCTTTTTTTCCTGGACTCAGATTCTCATACATTTTCATGGGATTCAACTTTATTTAACAGAAATTGACTATTCACTTTTCAATTATTTTAATATTAAATTTACCTATTAAATTTAATCCGGCTTATCTATCATCTGAAACTTATTGAACAATGCCAATCCCAGGATTTCTGCTAAAATCATTCAGAATAATTTTATTTCTTTTCCTGATTTCCACTTCCCTTCAGGCGCAAATAATTCCTGCAGGTGTGATCCCGGTCAATCACAAAGTCAAGTGTGGCACCATGGAGGCAATTAGCCAGGCGATAAGCCGTGACCCCTCCATTCTGGACAAATGGAGAAAACAAGGGGAAGAAAGATATCAGGAATTTTTGAAAAGAAAATCAATGCAACGGGGGATTCTTTCGGATACAATCGTAATTCCGGTAGTTTTTCACCTTGTGGATGATGCCACACATCTTGGTTGGGTAACAGACAGGTCTGTCTATGACCAGGTGGAAATATTAAACGAGGCATACAATGGTGTGAAACTGGAAAAGTTCAAAATGGTGATTCCGGAAGCGATTTATAACCGGAAAGGAAATATCCCGCTTCGCTTTGTCCTGGCAAGACGTGCTCCTGATGGATCATTGACTTCAGGCATTGAACGAAGAACAAATACCACACCCGACAGAGTCAGTATCAAATCCTATGCTACAGGTGGATTGGATGCATGGGATACAGATAAATATCTGAATGTATGGGTTGGCACTTTTACCGGTGATGACGATGGGCTTTTAGGGATAGCCACCTTTCCGTATATTACTACAGAGGGCCCGCAGGGTGTGGTGATTGGGATTGGTACAATGCCTTACACAAGCAATGTTTCGAGAAGTTACTATCCTGCCTACTCCGAAGGAGGTACATTGGTGCATGAGATAGGTCATTATTTTTATTTGTATCACACCTTTGGGGATTCATACACATGCAACAACAACGACTTCAGAATCCAGGCCGGATGGCCCTTGCCCGCAGGTGCAGGACCGGAAGGAGACGACACTCCCGAAGAAAAAGCCGATAGCAACGGAAACGCACATTATGGAGATCCCAGTATGAATTATTCGGATGGGTGTACTGCACTGCCTGAAGGAGAAATGTATGGAAGCTTTATGAATTATTTTGATGACAGGGCTTTGTTTATGTTTTCCAACGGTCACAGAAAACGTGTGGAAGGTTGCATTGAGTATTATAGGACGAATGTAGCAAATTCTATAGGGGCTATTGCACCGACATCCATCAATGATGTTTATTTAGTGGGCATGACACCCTACGGCAGTCCGGAACGCCGGACCTATGTTTTGAATAATGCGCCGTTGACTGCTCAGATCAGAAATTATGGAACTACCACCTTAAATAACTACACTGTCACGGTAATGATCGATGGAAGTATAAAATTTCAACAGATATTCAATTCAGCACTTCTTCCGGGAGAAGATATCCGGATTTCTTTGGGTAATATCAATTCCTCTGTGGGGAATCATGTGATGACGGTTTATACATCCAGTCCAAATGGAGGAGCAGATGCATTTACCGGCAACGACACCCTGCAGTCTTTTTTCAATATTGTTGGAGGATCTTTAAATGCGCCTTTCACAGAAAATTTTTCGAACAGCGCATTTCCACCTACAGGCTGGTCACTCTGGAATCCGAATAACAACGGTACCTGGTCATATAATTCCACCTCCGGATATGCATCTGCCGGATCTGCATCTATGCAGAATTTCAGTATGAATGCCTCAGGACAATTAGACGATCTGATTTCGCCGGCGATAAACCTTGGTTCTGCCGATTCCTCGGTTTTATCATTCAGGTATGCCTATGCGGTATATGATGATAAAGATGTATCAACATGGGATGGGTTGGAAATTTACCTGTCCAATAATGATGGTGCTAACTATGAATTGATTTACAAGAAAACCGGAAATGCATTAAAGACAGTTCTTGGTTTTATGACAACCTCTTTTACAGCCCTGCCTACAAATCCTGAAAAATGGGGTTTGGAAAAAATTAACCTGACGCCTTATATCGTACCCGGAAAGAAAATGCTATTAAAATTCAGGGGACTTAATGCTTACGGAAACAACCTTTATCTGGATGACATCAATGTCTCTGCTGTGGTATCACTGGACAGGGATGTAGAAGTGACAGCGATCACCAATTTACCCACATATAATTGCGGAGATGCACCTGTCCCGAGCGTTACCTTTCAGACGAATGGCAAGGATCCGCTCACTTCACTTAATATCAGTTACAGTGTAGATGAACAACCTATAAATACACTAACCTGGACGGGTACCCTAAATCAGAACAGTTCTCACACCGTGAATTTGCCTGCATTGCAAAGTTTACCTCCGGGAACTCACCGGCTTACTGTATTTTCTTCAGCACCGAATGGCCAACCGGATGAAGCTCCGATGAATGACACCCTAAGGCAAATGTTTTATGTGATGGGAAATACTACCAATCCGCTAACGGAGAGTTTTGAGGCAACTACCTTTCCACCGAATCAATGGGTATTGCAGCAGAATGGAAATGATCATTCCTGGGAAAGGAATACGTCAGCAGCCACTGATGGTAATGCATCTTCTGTAATCCGGAATTTTAATAATGACATGCAGGGAAATATGGATAACCTCATTTCTCCGATCGTTGGTGGTAATGCGGGTTATGACAGTTTGTTTATTTCATTTGATTACGCTTATGCGCCGGGAAGCAATTATCCCGGAGGGCCTGGAGATCCGGAAGATACACTTGAAGTGAAAATCACTTCAGATTGTGGACAGACTTTTAATACTATATTCAAAAAATTCGGAAATGAGATGGTAACTGTTCAGGATCCGATGGATAGAAAGAATACAAGTTTCATTCCCAATAAACAGGATTGGCAAAATATATCTGTATTTCTGACACCAATTGTGAATAGCTCAGATTTTCAGGTGTTCTTTACCTCTAAAGGCAATAACCGGAATAATGTCTATCTGGACAATGTGAAGATATATGGAATAAAGGTACCTGCTTTATTGAAAGAAAAAGGGTATCTAATTTACCCGAGTCCTTTCATAAATCAGTTTATAATCAGAAACTATGAGGAGCCGGTAGGCCTACAGAGTATTCAGATCTATAACAGTATCGGCCAGTTGGTTTGGCAACAGGCCTATAACGGGAATGCTTACAAGCAAATCTTTGTGAATGGCGGCGGATGGCCTTCCGGGGTATATACTGTCAAGATGAATTACACCAATAAAAAAATTATTGACAGAGTGATGAAGCAATAGGCGGAGGGTGATTGTTAATTGTGAATTGTGAATTATGGATTATGTGTTATGAATTTCGAATAGTGAATTGTGGATTGTGGGTTGTGGGTTGATTCGCTTTTTCCGATTGAGTGTTTTTCGGTTTTCATTTGCCGATCACAACTCATAGTGCATTTCTAATCGCTAAACTCTGAGCGGGAATTGAGGGATGGAAAATAGTAACTCAACCCATGGGGCAGACCTAACTCTCCTAAACCTTCTCAACCATCCTCTCAACTTCCTCAACTTTCTTCCTCCTCACTCACTCAACCTTCTTCATTTAACATTCACTCTTCATTATGCATCTGATTGTGTCGTAAATTGCACGAAGGAGTAAGCCTTATGAAGTACTTTCATTTTTCAAAATTTGATCCCAATCAAAATCAGAAAACCGGTTTTGAAAAGTTGCTGGATATTTTTACACAACTTTTCACCTATACAAGTGGAGATGTAGCCGAAGCACTGAGTTGGCTTACGGAACTTGATAAACAATATGAACTCACCAATGAAGAGTATGGTATGGGTGATTTTATTGAGGAACTCAAAGACAAAGGCTATATTCAGGAAGATCAGCAACACGGACAGATTGTGATTACCCCCAAAACAGAACAATCCATACGGAAAAGAAGCCTGGAAGAAATATTCGGAAAACTGAAAAAAACAAGTCCGGGCAATCACAGAACTTTTAAACCCGGAGCCGGCGACGAAATTAATCCTGAGACCCGACCCTTTCAGTTTGGCGACAGCCTGGAACAGATTGATTTTACAGACAGCATCCGCAATGCGCAGATAAATCATGGAATAGAAAGTTTTTCGATGGATGAAGATGATTTGACAATCAGGGAAACCGACTTCAAATCTCAGACCAGTACTGTATTGATGATTGATATTTCTCACAGTATGATACTTTATGGTGAGGATAGGATAACACCTGCCAAAAAAGTAGCAATGGCTTTAAGTGAATTAATCACCAGCAAGTATCACAAAGACACGCTCGACATAGTGGTATTTGGAAATGATGCATGGACGGTAGAGATCAAAGACTTGCCTTATTTGCAGGTTGGTCCCTATCATACGAATACAGTAGCCGGATTGAACCTTGCGATGGACATACTGCGAAGAAGAAAAAATCAGAACAAGCAGATCTTTATGATCACAGATGGCAAACCTACCTGCCTGAAAATAGGAAAGCGTTATTACAAAAACAGCTTCGGAGTGGACAGACGAATTCTGAATCGTTGCCTGAATCTGGCTGCGCAGTGCAAGAAACTGAAAATACCAATTACTACTTTCATGATAGCCAGCGATCCTTATCTGCAAAGATTCGTAACTGAATTTACTGAAACCAATAATGGTAAAGCCTTCTTTGCTTCACTTGACAGACTGGGAGCTTTTATTTTCAGGGACTTTGAAAGCGGCAGGCGAAAGACATTATATTAAAACTTACAGACAAGAACAGATGAACATAATACAGATAAAGACCTTAGGTGAATTAAGAAAACTCAAGTATAACAGCTTACCTGTGAAGGAAGAAATCAGGAGAAATCTATTGGAAAAATTAGCCTCCGGAGAGAATCCATTTCCAGGTATTATCGGGTATGAAGATTCCGTAATCCCGGATGTAGAAAGAGCAATTCTGAGCAGACATAACATTTTGTTTTTGGGACTTCGCGGTCAGGCCAAAACCAGGATGGCGAGGCTCATGACCTCTTTGCTGGATGAATATATTCCCATTGTGAAAGGCAGTGAAATAAATGACGATCCTTTTCATCCGGTGAGCAGTTACGCCAAAGAACTTGTCAATAGAATGAATGACGACACACCGGTTGAGTGGCTTCACAGAAGTGAACGATATGGTGAAAAACTGGCTACTCCCGATGTGAGTGTGGCAGATCTGATTGGTGATATAGATCCCATTAAAGCAGCCAATCTCAAACTGAATTTTGCTGACGAACGCGTTATTCATTATGGCATTATTCCCAGAAGCAATCGTGGTATTTTTGTTATTAATGAACTTCCTGATTTACAGGCGCGCATTCAGGTATCGTTGTTTAATATACTTGAAGAAGGCGACCTTCAGATCCGGGGATTCAAACTTAGATTGCCGTTGGATATACTCTTTGTGTTTACAGCCAATCCCGAGGATTATACAAATCGTGGTGCTATTGTGACCCCACTCAAAGACCGGATAGAGAGTCAGATTCTTACGCACTACCCTACTACCATTGAAAATTCACTTTTCATTACCGAACAGGAAGCATCCCTCCACCCTACACAGGAAAAGAGAGTAGTAGTCAGTGACCTTGTAAAAAGATTGATTGAACAAGTGCCCTTTGAAGCGCGCTCCAGCGAATTTGTGGACAAGAAAAGCGGTGTTTCTGCAAGACTTACCATCTCTGCCTACGAAAATGCCGTGAGTGCTGCCGAACGAAGGGCAATCATCAACAACGAACCTCAGACACAGGTCTGGATCAGCGATCTTACCGGAATTATTCCTTCTATTACAGGCAAGATTGAACTGGTGTATGAAGGTGAGCAGGAAGGCCCTTACCAGGTGGCTTATAACCTTTTGGAAAAATCAATCCGAACCCAGTTTGCCAAATATTTCCCTGATCCCGAAATTCTGAAAAAGAGAAGAAATAAAGAAGGAAAAGAGGAGAATCCCTACAAAATCATTACGCAATGGTTTGATGGTGGAAATCAGGTCAAGTTATTCTTTAACTGCAGAGATGAAGATAAAATGGTCGCTCTGAATAAGGTGAATGGACTTTCTGCCCTTGTCAAAAAGTACTATCCTTCGGCAAACAAAAAGGAAGCCGCCTTATTGATGGAATTTGTACTTCATGGATTGGCCACTCATTCTATGATCAACAAAACAGTCGGTGAAGGAAAAGTAGAATTCAAGGATCTGATGGGCAGTATGCTCAATTTTAACGATCAGACATTTGATGAGAATGAATTTGATTCATAATTCTTCATAACTTCAATAATCCCGAAAATATTTATTACCATGAGCTTCATCACAATGATCCTAAATCTGTCTCTGGCTACCGTGTTGAGTGCGTGCAATTCTATAAAAAACGATTTCAACCATGATCCTTCCAATACCGACACCCTGCCATCTGTAGAGACATTGAAACCCAATACAGACTATAAGCCTGCATTTCCCGGACAGACGAGAATCTCTGGTATGAAAACGGTTACTCCATACCAATCGGAAGTAGTCACTTCAAAATTAGAAAGACCATGGGGTATCACAACACTTCCTGATGGGCGCTTTTTGATTACGCAAAAGGCAGGCACCATGGTTATTGCAGACGCACAAGGAAATGTAAGCCAACCGATTACTGGAATTCCTGCGGTAAATTCACAGGGACAAGGCGGGTTGTTGGGATTGACTTTAGATCCTGATTTTGGGCAAAACAGAATGATTTACTGGGTATTCGCCCAAAGCACTCCCGAAGGAAATCTGACTGCAGTGGCCAAAGGGAGATTGTCAAATGATGAAAAGACATTTGAAGATGCCAAAGTGATTTATCAAGCGCATCCCGCACACAACAGCAATTTGCATTATGGAGGCAGAATTCTCTTTGATAAAACGGGAAATCTCTTTGTATCTACCGGTGAGCGTTCCGATATTGAAACCCGCCCTCAGGCACAGTATCTGAATTCTGCTCTCGGAAAGATTTTAAGAATTACGAAAGACGGTAAGGCTGCTCCGGGCAATCCTTTTCTAAATCGGGCGGATGCCTTCCCGGAAGTTTGGTCTTATGGTCACAGAAATGTACAGGGCCTTGCTTTTAATCCTGTCACGGGAGATTTGTGGGAGTCTGAATTCGGTCCGAGAGGCGGTGATGAAATTAACCGGATACAGCCTGGTAAAAATTATGGATGGCCGATCATCACGTACAGCCTTGAGTATTCGGGTAAGAAAATTGGTGAGGGAATTACTCAAAAGGAAGGAATGGAACAACCGGTTTATTATTGGGATCCTGTCATCTCTCCCAGTGGAATTGTTTTTTGCAGTAGTAATAATATTCCTGAATGGAAAAACAATCTTTTCGTATGTGCATTGAGCGGTAGTCATATCGACCGGCTTAAGATTGTGAATAACAAAGTAACCGGCGAAGAACGCTTGCTTGCCAATGAAGGACAACGGTTTCGTGATATCACTCAGGGAAAAGACGGGAATCTCTATGCAGTGACGGATCAGGGAAGGTTGTATAGGTTGTCGAAGAAATAGCCAACAAGGTCTCATATTTTAGATTCAGCATCGTATGGCAGATTGAAACGGGATCCTGTTCAATCCAACCGAGGTTAAAAGAAAATTCAGAAGATCATACGCATTGACTTTTTCAGAAAAGGAATCAAAATCTTTTCTGACCCATAATTCCATCACGTTTTAAATCACATTTACTTCTCTTTCCAGAGTGATGGCAAATCTGTCATGTACCTTGTTAATAATGTTTTCGCTGAAATTAAAAATCTCCTGGCCTGTCGCATTTCCATAATTTACGATTACCAAAGGTTGTTTTTCGAAACAGCCTGTATTCCCAACCCTCAGGCCTTTGAATCCGCATTGTTCGATTAGCCATGCTGCGGGTATTTTATAATTTACTCCGGAAAGATAGTGGGGCACGTCGGGAAACCTGTTTTGAATGGAATGAAAAGTATCCGAATCTACCACAGGATTTTTAAAGAAACTTCCTGCGTTTCCAATTACAGTCGGATCCGGCAATTTGTTTCTTCTGATTTCAATCACAGCTTCAGAAATGGCTTTAACCGAAAGCTGACTTACATTCATCTTGCTTAATTGGTGCCGGATGGCGCCGTATTCAATTTTAAATTCCGGACTTTTTTTTAACCTTACGGTTAAATTCAGAATAACATATTGACCTCTGAATTTGTTTTTGAAAACACTGTTTCTGTAACCAAATGCGCAATCGGATTTTCTAAATAAATGAACTTCTCCTGATTCAAGGTGGAAAGCTTCCAGGCATTCAAACACATCGCACAGTTCTACACCATAAGCGCCAATATTCTGAATAGGTGCCGCACCTACCTTACCGGGAATTAATGAAAGATTTTCTAAACCTCCCCAACCATTCTTTACGGCATACATCACCAAATCGTGCCATACCACACCGGCTCCAGCCTGTAGGAAAACACCTGTATCGTCTTCTTCGAAAACACTTATCCCCGGAATTCTATTATGAAGAACGATTCCAGCCAGATTTTTTGTTAACAGCAAATTACTGCCACCTCCCAAGACCAATTTATTCTCTTTCCGGAATCTATCGTTCAGAGCAGGCAACTCATCAATACTTTGAATCGCAGAAAAAAACTCTGCTCTGGCCATTATTCCAAAGGTATTGTATGCGGTAAGATCGAAATCAGAAAAAACCTTCATACCAAAAAAACATCTTTATTGAAGCGGAGGTGATGGTTGCCATTTATTTTTCGGATTAAAATGGTGAAATATTGTCGCTGAAAGTTTTCGGATCAGCACCCATGCTTCATTGTTATATTCCCAGCTTGTATCTTTATTTTCTTTGGAACATACTGCGAAGATATAGGGATGCGGTGCATTGACATACAACACCTCTCCCCTGCTGGCATCCACTGCTCCGTTTTTATTGGCTACAAAAATATCAGGCGGTATTTGTGAAATGGCTTCCTCGTCCCAAAACTGGCGCCCCATCATTCTCAACATTCTTTCGCTGATCTGTTGATCAATAATTTTCTTGTTCACAATCATTTTCATCAGAGTAGCGATTTCCCTTGGAGTCGTTTGCCCCCATCCATATATTTTCCAATTTTCCTTTCTGCCTTCAGTACGGCTGTTTACCCGGGTATCTTTAAATCCCATGCTTTCCATATATCCGTTAATCACACTTCCGCCACCTGCAAGTCCCTGCAGCCAAAGACTTGCACAATTATCACTATAACTCAACATCAGGGAAATAACCCTGGACAATTCAATTTGTTCACCACTTTTGAAGGAAGCAAGTATGTCATCCCCTTCAGAATAATAAAGCGAATCTGTATAGGTCATTTTCTGATGGTATTTTAACTCACCATCATGTATCTTATGCATAATCCCCACCAGGATGGGCATTTTGACCATGCTTGCGGTGGGATAAATTGTATCCTGGTCAATACCGGTAGTTTTTCCCGTTTTAAGGTCTATAACATACACACCCATTTTTCCATGAAAACCATCCATTAGGATTTGCAATTTGTGTAATAGGTTTTCATCCTTCTTTTGTGCGAAGGAGGCCATTGAAATGAATATCAGTCCTGAAAGAAAATAACGCAGCATAATTTAGTGGATTATCATTTTGAGTTGCGCTAAATTAATTGTATTTGAAAACATCAGCGAAAAAAACATCCCGCAACTTGCGGGATGTTTATGGATGTAAATGTTATGAGGATATTGAATTAACCGGGTTGATTGGATAGCGGATAAGAATTAAGATTATCCGAAGATACCGCCCTTTTTAAGGGAGCGTGTGCCTTCACCAATCAGAAAGCCATTCTGGTAAATTTCAATTTTGTATTCACCCTTGGAAAAGTGTCCACCGGGTACAAACCCAAATTGTACGTTTTTGGTCTTGGCAGTTTCCAGGTTGACAGGGAGTTTTGCAGTGAAAGGTTTTTCGCCTTCATTACGGGTAGTAAATGTACCGGAGCCGGGTGTAGAAGTTACAGGTTTGCCATCCGGGCCGATTACAATTACATAGATATCTGTAGTGCCGGATTGAATAATTCTGTTTCTTACATCAAAGCTTACCACCAATTTGTCCACTGCTTTAGCGCTTGATTTTACGACTTCTTTACCGTTCTTTTTTACTTTAATAGGAGTGATGTTGATGTTTGAAGCATCTAATGTAGAGGCAACATCCACTTTTTGTTCAAGGTTTGTCTTGATAACATTGGTTGAATCAAGATTGCGGGACAGTGTTTCCTTTTCTGAAGTCAGGGTTGCATTTTGTTCTTTAAGCGCTCCATTTTCAGTTTGGAGGGTAGCTATTTGTTGTTGCAGGTCAGTGATCTGGCCATTCAATTGAGCTATCAGATTCTTAGCCCTGGTAAGTTCTGCAGCAGTTGCATTCTTTTTATTTAAGATGCTGCGAATTTCCTTTTTCATTTTGGCTATATCTTCATCTTTTCCTGCCAACTGCTTTTGAAGATCAGTGTTCATAGTGGTGAGGGAGTCCAAACGGGCAAGGGATGCATCGAAGTTGCTTTGAAGTTCACTTTTTTCAGAAGTGATTTTTGCTACCTCTGTTTGCTGGGTCTCGATCTGCTGCGTATTTTTATTATGATCGAAAACGAAGTAGCCTCCGAGTCCTAAAACTGCAGCAGAAAGAATTCCGATGATTAAGTTCTTTCCTTTGGAATTTGGTTTTGGTTCCTGTACGGAAACCGGCGTGTTTGAGTTGTCCATTTTTTGATATTCGATTAGTTAATGTAAAATAAATAGCAGGTAAAAATTGATCG
>CAYXAL010000004.1:30068-137361 GCA_964463015.1 uncultured Ginsengibacter sp. | reverse complement strand
ATTTTAGTATTAACTTTAGAAAAACTTTTCTGCAATGTCCACTTCGAGATCCCACGTGTCACGTCGCTTTACAGCTACACTGGCTATTTTGTTTTTCTTAATTCCATTGGTGTTATTTATTGCCTGGTCTTCGGTAAGTTTGAAATATGGGCCAATGAGCGAAAATGATCAGATTCAGACTTTCCTGAATTATTTCCCGGCCTTGATGCAAAATTTTAAAGGCATCCATATTTTTTCTATGATTTGTTGCTTTATTGCAATCATCCTGGCGAGCCGCAGTGTGAAAAAAAAGCTATTATCCGTAAGAGTGCTGATGTTTCTGGTGATGATCGGATCGATATTTCTGATCATCTTTGATATCGCCCAACTGATTCAATAATTATTGATACTCATATTGAATGGTTCCGAGAAGTTTTTTTTCTTTGGAGTAACATTTTTGAATTTCCGGAAGTCCGGAAGATGTGTAAGAATACCTCCATACAAAATAACTTCTACCCGATTCATCCACTGAGATCATTTGCCGTATTTGTCCCGTATCGTTGTATGCAAACATAAAGTCCGGCAGTAATTTTTTTGCAAGAATATTATAGTGAACGACATCGGTAAGCCGGTTTTGGTCATCGTAGTAATAGTAATATTTTTTGTCTTTGCTGTTGCTCTCAGGAGTCTCTTCTATAATATTCCCCGTTTCATCTTTCTTGAAATCTATCTGTGAAACCTGTTGGCCATTGCGCATTCTTACCAGGGTGGACGGTATTCCGGAAACATCGTAGGTGTAGATTCTGTCTTCACTAAAGGTTGAACTGTCTGTATTTGAGGAGGTCAGAATACTTATTTTTGTCAGTTGTGAATTCGCATCATAGGTATATTGCGTCGTGCTTGTGGTGGAAGCGGTTTCGTTAACTGACTGAATGATCTTACCATCTTTATAAGTTGCTTTTAGCAGGGATTCACCGGTGACGTTTGATTTTGAGAGCATTTCCGAACCGGAATAATCCTGGCTGATTTTCTTTACACAAGAAAAGCCTTCACTTGGAGTGTCGTCCCCCTCAAAACTTTCGAGTCGTACAGTGTGATATCCATCCGATTTAATGGTTTGGTATTCCATGTTCAGCTTTCTTACGGTAAGAATATCGGTATAATAATATTGGGAAAAAGCCGAATAACCGGAGAGAAATACAAGCAGTGTAAGAAAAAACTTCATAACGTGGAGAAATTAGTATGCAAAATAATACGATCCTTTTAAGGAAGGAAACATCAATTTTTATTTTAACCTCATATTAGATGAATCGATGTATGTTAATGGCAGAAAAAAAACACCCGGATTTTTAGCTGACTGATTTTTTTTATTGTTGTAATTTTGAGAAAAGAAAAGCAACAGATGAATAATCCGAAGACGACTGAGTGGGCAGAGTCAGACGTTGATACAGGAACGGATGAGGAGTGCCGGCTGATTGTCTGGAATGATGAAGTCAACACTTTTGAGTGGGTTATTGAAACACTGATTGATGTATGCCATCATACCCAGGAGCAGGCTGAACAGTGTGCATTACTTATCCATACTCAGGGAAAATATGCGGTCAAGGAAGGCACTTATGACGTGCTCAAACCGATGTGTGATAAAATTACAGAGAGAGGCATAGGAGCTACGGTGGAGTCTGTACCCGCTTTCTAAAAAAACTTTTATTCAGGTAAATGGATTCGCTGTTTTTTATTGATGATAACGATGATAATTTCCCCTCTCCTTCAAAACTTGTAACCGATGATCTGGCTGTGATCGGAAGCAATTTAAAACCTGAAACAATTATCAAGGCTTATAAGATGGGTTATTTTCCCTGGTACAATGAGGGCGATCCCCGTTGCTGGTTTCACATGGATCCCAGATTGGTGTTATTTCCAAAAAATTTGCATGTTAGCAGAAGCATGAGACCGGAAATGAAAAAATTCAGATTTACGATGGATACCGCCTTTCCCGAAGTAGTGCGCGCATGCAGAATGGTACAGCGATCACGTCAAGAACTTGGTACCTGGATATCTGATGAAATAGAAGCTTCCTATTTCAGGTTATTTGAGTTGGGATATGGGCATAGCGCTGAAGCTTGGCAGGGAAAGGAATTAGTAGGTGGATTATACGGAATCCAGATTGGTCAGGTGTTTTTTGGTGAAAGTATGTTTGCCAAAGTAAACAATGCAAGCAAGTTTGCATTCATAAGATTTGTACGTCAATTTGAGGCAAAGCATGGTATGCTCATAGATTGCCAGCAACAAACAAACCACCTCTCTTCCATGGGAGCTAAGCCCGTATCACGAAAAGAATTTGTTAGTCTTCTTGAAAAATACATTCCTCAGAATGAGAATATCTGGTAGGGATGCTTGTCGGCATATTTCATTATCAATGAACGCACATAAAGATTATCCCTGTAAAGTGTAATCATGCTTTTCCACTTTTCGATTTCGTAATTCTCCTCCTGAATGTATCCCATTCCTGCAAATTTCCCTTTCTCTACCAGAATACAACTTCTTTCACCCGCTTTCATTCCTTTGTCTAATATTGCAAATGAGGGAAGTTGCTCAGAGATTTCTTTGATGCATTTATCCACTCTCACGTTATATTCTGCCGGCGATTCTTCCATCCGGCAGGCTCCATGGCAATAACTCCCCACCTCTTTGCATCCATCCTTCCACTTACTTAGAAAACACAAGTAGGGGCACAAGTTGTATTCCTTTATCAGTTTTCTCAGGAAGTTATAGCTTTCTGAAAGGGTGCCAAAAGTGAAAAAGGGCATTACCTGCTGTAATTGCTTTTCAATAAATAGCCGCCGGTATCCGGCAGAGTCTGTGTATGCATACAGGCCATACACCCTCTCCGTCCATTTTTGAGCGATATTTTGTTCAGGCCACCTTTGCTTTATTTCAATCCCTTCCAATACGAAAGCCATAAGTTCGGTAGCGGTCTCCTGATAGCTGACAGCATATATTTTCTTCAGAAATTCCTGCTTTTGCTGTCCGGCTTTGTTGTTGGTAAAATGGCCTTTGACTCTGCTTTTTATATTTTTTGCCTTTCCCACATAAATGACTCTTCCATCTTTTGTATGAAAAAAATAGACACCGGGTTTTTGTGGGAGAAGATCAATGGATTCTTTATTCAGATTGGGTGGAAGTGATAGTTCACCTTTTCCTGTACTTAATAATTGCTTTAAAAATTTATCACCTCCTTTTTTCATTAGCTTATGAAAGACTTTCGCAGTAGCTGTTGCATCTCCATGTGCACTGTGTCTTCCATTGATTTCAATTTTCAAATGAGTACAAATCTTATCAAGTCCGTAGCCTCTTAATCCCGGGATAACTTTACGGCCAAGACGAATGGTACACAATTTCTTTGAATCCAAATGAAAGCCACACTGAGCCAGATGGTATTTTACGAATGAGTAATCGAAATTTACATTGTGTGCTACAAAGATTTTGTCGTGCAGGATAGAATACAATTCTTCTGCTATACTTTCAAAAGGTGGTAGGTCTTTTACAAGATCATTGGTAATTCCGGTAAGCGATTCAATAAATGGCGGAATAGGAACCAAAGGATTCAGCATGGCATAAAATGAATCCTGTACAGAATGCCCATCAGTAATGACAACTGCAATTTCTGTGATACCGTTTTGCGCCGCATACCCACCTGTAGTTTCAATATCTATAACCGCATATAACAAGGACTGTGAATGTTTTTGTAACCTGCAATGTACAAAACTGTGATTGTTTTAAATTTGCCACCAAAATAACTGAGATACGCAAATGCAACTGAGTAAGAACTTTGAACCCGAAGCTATAGAGAAAAAATGGAATAAACATTGGAAGGAAAAAGGTTATTTCAATAGTACGCCTGATCACAGGCCTTCATTTACGCTGGTAATTCCACCGCCGAATGTGACGGGAGTGCTGCACATGGGGCATACACTCAATGAAACCGTTCAGGATATTCTGGCCAGACATGCGCGTGCAAAAGGATATAATGTATGCTGGGTGCCGGGCAGTGACCACGCATCCATCGCTACGGAAGCCAAAGTGGTGGATATGCTGAAGCGTGAGAAAGGAATTGACAAAAAGAATCTCACCCGCGAGGAGTTTTTGAAATATGCATTTGAATGGAAAGAAAAATACGGAGGCATAATTTACAGTCAGATTGAAAAACTGGGTTGCAGCGTGGACTGGAACAGAGTTTCATTCACCATGGATAAAGACTATTATGCTGCTGTTATTAAAACATTTGTAGAATTATACAGGCAAGAACTGATTTACCGTGGGGCAAAAATGATCAACTGGGATACTGTAGCAAGGACTGCACTAAGTGATGAAGAAGTAGAATATAAGGATGTTCAGGGGAGACTGTACTATGTAAAGTACCCTGTAGCCGGAGAAGAAAATCAATTTGTTACCATCGCTACCCAACGCCCTGAAACAATCATGGGCGATGTAGCCGTATGTGCAAATCCTCAGGATCCGCGTTACAAAAATCTGAAGGGTAAAAAGGTAGTTATCCCACTTGTCAACAGGGAAGTGCCTGTCATTTTTGACGACTATGTGGATAAAGATTTTGGAACGGGTGTGCTCAAGATAACACCTGCCCATGACATTAATGATTTTAATATCGGCCTTCGCCATAATCTTCCCGTAATTGATACGCTCAATGACGATGGCACACTCAGTAAGGAAGCTGAGGTATTTGTGGGAATGGACAGATTTGAAGCCAGAGAAAAAGTAGTAGAGCAACTGAAAGCGACAGGATTGTTGGTTAAAGAAGAGGTATATGATTCGAGAATCGGTTATAGCCAACGTACTCATTCTGTAGTAGAACCAAAAATCAGTACGCAGTGGTTTGTCAAAATGAAAGACCTTGCATCACCGGCGCTGGAGGAAGTGCTGAATGGAACCATTCATATTCATCCATACGAAAAATTTATTGCTACATACCAATACTGGCTCGAAAATATAAAAGACTGGTGTATCAGCCGCCAGCTTTGGTGGGGGCAACAGATACCTGCCTGGTACGACGATCAGGGGAATTTATTTGTAGGTGAGAATATTGAAGAAGTCAGAAAATATTATAAACTGGATTCTTCAATTTCACTCCGACAGGATGAAGATGTGTTGGATACCTGGTTTTCTTCATGGCTTTGGCCTATTGAAGTATTCAATGGAATCACTCAACCCGGGAATAAAGACTTTCAATACTATTACCCTACCACTGTACTCGTAACAGGTCAGGACATCATTTTCTTTTGGGTAGCCAGGATGATTATGGCAGGGCTGAAATTTACCGGTAAGAAACCTTTTTCCGATGTGTATTTCACCGGAATGGTGCGCGACAATCTTGGTAGAAAAATGAGTAAGAGCCTTGGTAACAGCCCTGATCTGCTTAAACTGATAGATACCTATGGTGCAGATGCAGTACGCTTTGGTATCATGATATCCTCCCCTGCCGGCAATGACTTACTCTTTGATGAAAGTAGCCTGGAGCAGGGTAAGCATTTTAATAATAAATTATGGAATGCGCTAAAACTAATCAGGCTCTGGAGTGCACACGAATCTTTTGGCCAGAAGACTGAGAATGACAATGTTGAATCTTTTCCTTTGAAATGGTTTGAGAACAGATTGAATGAAGCTAGGCAGGAAATTGATAACCTGATTAAAGATTACAGATTGTCTGAGGCCCTTAAGACTATTTATTCACTTATCTGGGACGATTTCTGCAGTTGGTATCTCGAATGGATAAAACCACCTTACGGAAGTTCTATTTCTGAAGAAGTACACCAACAAACTATTAAATACTTCGATGAACTTTTGCTATTGCTGCATCCTTTTATGCCTTTTATTACAGAGGAAATATATCATCAATTGAAGGAAAGAAGCAGCGATTTGGCCATAGCTCAAATCTCCGGGGTTACCGGAACAGACGAATCTATTTTGTCAGCTGCCAATCATCTTAAAAATCTGATTAGTACCATCAGAGACACCCGTAATAAATACAAACTGTCGCAAAAAGAGCCGGTAACCCTGTACATCCAGACCAAATCACCAGAAGCATTTGACTCAATCAGCACACTTCTTAAAACTCAGGTTCATGCCACTGAATTAATTTTCAATAAAGTACCTGAAGGCAATTCCATTCAGGTGGTATGCGGTACAGAAAAGATTTTTATCGTTACGGAAAGCAAGGTAGATAACACTCAGCAAAAGGCGCAATTGGAAAAAGACCTGGAATACCTGCGTGGATTCTTACAGAGTGTGGATAAGAAATTATCCAATGAACGGTTTGTTCAAAATGCAAAACCGGAAGTAGTAGAATTGGAAAGAAAGAAAAAGGCAGATGCTATTGAAAAAATCAAAGTGCTGGAGCAAAGTCTGGATGCAATTGCCGAATAAAAGTGACTTTCTAAAAACAACCTATGCTTTTTCTGAATATTTAAATAACCCCTGTACCAACCTTAGTCAGGGAAATATACTACCATTGAATTTAGCTGTATAATACAAAATGCTTGCTGTTTGAAGGAGAATCCATCTACGAATCAAAACCTCAGAGCATTCCATTAAAAAAATTTGTGTAGTCAAATAGCTTCATATATATTTGTAGCCAAATAGCTACATAATGAATCTGAGACGAGATGTTTTCCAGGCAATAGCCGATCCTACCAGAAGAGCCATATTATTACTGGTAGCCACCCAATCCATGACCGCAGGAGCCATTGCAGGCAATTTTGATTCTGCCAGACCTACAGTTTCCAAACATTTGCAGATTCTTACCGAATGTGAATTACTGAAGCAGGAACAGAATGGTCGTGAAATGATTTACCACCTGAATTCCGATAAGATGAAAGAGATAGACAAATTTTTAGAATCATTCCGCAAGTTGTGGGATAAGCGTTTCAACAAATTAGAAACTGTTATGAAAAATTACAAACAAAAAAAATAGACCAAAATGGAACAAAAGACAAAAATAGAAGCTCCGGAAGGTGGGCAGGATTTGACTATTACGCGCGAATTTGAATTGCCGCTGGAACTTCTCTTTAAAGCCCATGAGGATCCGGAATTGGTAGAACAATGGATGGGCACTAAAGTGATTAAGATGGAAAATCAAAATCACGGTAGTTATCGCTTTGAAACTACAAACGGAGGGAAGGTGGTATTCAGCGCCCATGGCTGCATACACGAATTCAAACCCAACGAAAAGATCATCCGGACATTTGAGATGGAAAATGCACCTATCGGTGCGCAGTTGGAAGTGTTAACTTTTGAAAGGCTGAATGACAACACGAGTAAACTCACCATGCATATCATTTATCAATCGGAACAACACCGCGCAGAACAATTGAAAATGCCCTTTGCCTTTGGTATTAATATGGCACATAACAAACTACAGGAAATATTAAATCCCTTAAAATAGAATTACTATGAGTAAACAAAATAAAATCATTTATTGGGTATCTACCTTATGGCTGGTATCAGCCATGGTAGCCAGTGGTGTTCAGCAAATATTTCAGTTTGGCGGATTTGTGGACATTATGCACAATCTTCATTTTCCTGTCTATTTTTCAAGAATCCTGGGAGTATGGAAACTTTTGGGCGTGTTTGTTATTTTATTGCCCGGGTTTTCTCTGGTAAAAGAATGGGCTTATGCAGGATTTTTCTTTGTCATGTCCGGAGTCATAATAGCACATTTGGCTATGAGTCACGGCGTATCAGACTTTATTGCTCCTGTTTTTCTTTTAATTTTAACCTGCATTTCATGGTATCTCAGGCCTACGGGCAGAAGACTTGTCAAAGCAGAAGTATCAAATAAACAGGAATAGTAAAAGTAGTAAGTATCCCCTAAATTCTGACTTGAAAGGAATGGAATTAGATTAAAGATAAACTTACGAGAATGATGACAGACTCCATAAAAGAATTGATGCAAATTCCGGGCGTAGGAAAATCCATCGCCAAAGATTTGTACGATATCGGCATCAGAAGTATTGCAGACTTAAGGCAACAAAACCCTGAAGTGCTTTATAGTGAATCCAATCAACTGGCAGGTTGTGAGCAGGACAGATGCCTTTTGTATGTGTTCAGATGTGCAGTGTATTATGCAGAAACTCCCCCGGAATTACAGGAAAAAGAAAAACTGAAATGGTGGAACTGGAAAGACAAAGCAAAAATTAAAATATAGTATTATGAGCACCCTGACTATAGAAGAAGGTGTAGTGCATACCGTACCTGATGATATAAAAAAAGAACTTTTGGCTGATAAATCATTACTGGAAAAATGGAATAAGCTTACTCCACTTGCCCGCAATGAGTGGATTTGCTGGACAACCATTGTAAAACAAGCAACCACCAGAAAAGAACATGTAGAACGGTTGAAAGAAGATATTTTAAATGGGAAGAAGAGGCCTTGTTGCTGGCCGGGCTGCCCGCACAGGAGAGAGAGTGCAAAGAAATGGTTTAAGTAAGATATGAATCACTTAATATTTTCTCTGACAGGTAGTCACTATTAAATCCTAAAGCATTACAACGAAAATAGTACATAAAACCATTGAGCAATCTGGTGCAACCTTTACAAGCGCATTCACCTATTGATTCTGAAACACTATCCTGTAGTTGTATTCTTTCCCTGAATTAAGATCTGTTACTTTAAGAATATACAAACCCGAAGCCATAGATGGCAATCTCTGAATCGTATAATGCCTGCCTGATACCTGACCCTCAACCAACGACTTTTGCCCTGATACACTTCTTAATTCGATAGACCATTTTGCATTTATCATGTCAGGTAATTCAATCTGAACCTCTCTTACTGCCGGGTTTGGAAATACTTTAATCAGATCAGATGAAGACCCCTGTAAATAAATTATTTTGCTATAGACTACTTTTCCATTTTCAAATTCAAGTCTGAGTCTGTAATAATTATCCCTTTCTGGTTTTTCATCTGTGAAGTTATATAGGCCGGGAGCTGTGTATTCATGAGCCTCTAATTTTCCAATCGTTTGATAAGCATCCCCATTTTTTCTTTCAATCCAAATCCTCTTTAAACCGGCGTCATTCCTTATACTCCAGCTTAGGTAGGATTTATTATTTTCCAGATAACCATTCAGTTCGACCAGCAAAATAGGGAGTACTGGATAGCAATCTCCATTCAGATTAAAAGCATATACTCTTTTTATGCAGCCATTATTGATCACAACGGAGCAATAATAGTATCCGGTATCTGCATAGCCCAATGGATTTACAGTAAATTGAAATCCATCTCCAAGATAGGTGCTATCGGTATCAGTAGGTTTCTTTTTGAAATACCAGGAAACGGTACTGTTATAAACTGTGTCGATTTTCAGAGTAGTGGCCACACCAATACAATTTTCATTGACCGTAATCCCATAATTGGCCAGAGGTAAAATACTGGCATCTCCCAAAGTAGCATTTCCGCAGGCATCCAATGCCCTTAACCGAACCAGTGTATAATTAAATCCATTGTTGATATTAAAGATCGGGCTGCTTTGAGGTCCGGCAATAATCGAAGGGGTAGAAGGCGAGCTACCGATAATCTCATAAGTAAAAGGCCCTACTCCATTTGAAACAACCGCACCTACACTGAACCCGTTCACATCGCACTGGTAGGCAGATGACCTGCTCAGATTTGGATAAGTATAAGGGTTTACAATCACTGTATCATACATATATACATTGCATCCATCGTTGCTGTTGTATCGAAGGACATAGGTTCCGGGCCCGAGATCCTGAAAAGTAAATACTGAATCAACTACAAAGTTTGGAGTCAGGTAAGGAGAAAGTGCGGACCCGTCTTTGCTGATAATTCTTACTGTCAATGCCCCGGAGTTGGTAGTGACTGTAGCATTTATATCTCCGGATCCATTGGCCCACGCTGAACCCGGGCATTTCTGTTTTACAGAAGTTCTGTGATTCAGATATGCAGATTCCCAGGTTACATTGACGGTATCTCTGTTACCGCAAGCATCTACTGCCACAACTACACCAATATGCCCCGGAAGTTCGGGGATGTTATCTATCACCAACGGTCCATTGGCAACGGATGAAAGAATGAGTGTATTGGAAGTATCGTAAAGATATATGTTGGCCGGATAGGTATTCAGGCTTAAGTTGAACTTTGAAAATCCATAGTTGCAAGACTTGGATGCGGAAGCAGTCAAATCAAATACAGGAGGTAACTCTGTAAAGCATCTTTGTATGGTTGTGTCGTAGCAACCATCTTTTATCAGTATGCAATAATCTCCGTAAGCAAGGTTTGTAAAATTGCCTGAAGTGTTTGTCGCGATTGTATCTCCTTTATTATCCACCAAATAATAAGCAGGATTTGTCAAATTTGATTGGCCTGTCACATTTGCATTAAATGTGTTACATGTTCTTCCATTGGTATTTACGCCGGCGTCCACAGCAGGAATTGGAGGCGTTGTGATGAAGCAGGTAATAACCGTAGTGTCCGGACATGATACTTTGGCTTTAATACAATATTTTGCATAAGTAAGATTTGTAAATACACCCGAGCTGTCACAACTTAAAAGTTGGTCTGTACTGTCGTAAAGACAATATAAACTTCCCGATAAATTAGAAGTATTGACCGTAGCTGTAAAGGTTGTACAGGTTTTGTTTGATATGGAAACTGTCATGTCGTTTGCCACAACAGGAGGCCCTACATTGAAACACCTTTGGATGGTAGTGTCCAGGCACGCATCATGAACTGTGACACAATAACTCCCCAGTGGAATGCTGTCAAAGATACCATCGTTATTGCATGCGATAATATTTCCAAGTGTATCTGTCAGGCAGAAGGTTGGCAAGGTGAGACTGTCACCATTTATATCCAGCCCAAAATTGACACAATTCACGTAAGAAGGTGTAATTACATTTGGAATTCTTGGGAGTGGTTTAGGTACAGAGAAACAACGTGTAATCGTAGTGTCAATACAACCGTCTCTTGTAGCTATACAATAATCGCCATAAGGTAAGTTGTTAAATACACCGGTGGTATTGCATCCCATCAGAACGTTGCTGCTGTTGAAAATACAGTAGGTCGGGCTTGTGAGATTTGTCTGGCCTGTAATGGTTGCAGTAAAGGTGTTGCAGGTCTTATTTGTGATCAATACCTGGTTGCCTACAGAAGGCACCGGCGCTTTGACCGATATGCATCTCGTAATCGTACTGTCCGTACAATCATCATGAGCTTTGATACAATAATCACCATAAGGAAGCCCTATAAATTGACCCGTATTGTTGCAATCTACTTCATCTCCGTTTTGGTCATAGATACAATAAGTAGGATTGAAAAAGTTCTTGATACTTGTAAGCGTAGCTGTAAAAGTGTTGCAACTTTTATCTGAAATATTTACTGTAGCTCCAAGGCTTGGGAATAAGAATAAGGATGTATTTATCTTTTTGATGTTTCCGCAACTGTCCATGGCCAATGCCTGAATGGAAGTGACTCCCCTCACATAAAATACAAAATTCGGATCTGTCGACCATAGGGTGTCGCCAATTGCGGTGACTATCGCATACTTCATACCCGGGATACCAGTAACGGTACTCACGTTTCCCCTACTGTCTATCACCTTTAGGTATCCTGAAGCAGAATCACAGGAAAATTTTGTAAAACTATATGAATCAATGCGCCATGTATAATTATCAATACTTACAGTTCTTGTTTGTATTCCTCCGCATGAGTCGGTTAGCCGGATGCTGTAGTCGCCTGCAATAAGTCCCGTAAATACACCGGTAGAGTTTGAAGTGCCCACACCCATTGGCGATGGAGCTACAATACTAAAGGTATAGGGGGCTCGCCCAAATTGTAAGCCAGTCACACTAATCTGACCATTGCTGCCATTGTCACAGCCTACACTTTGCGTAGTTAGCACAAACCGGGGATCTGCATAATCTCCCTGAATAGTGATGTTGTCAAAAGTCTTGCTGCAATTGAGATTTACATCCGCTATTTCTACCTTATAAATTCCTGCAGAAAGTCCGGTAATGGAATCGCTGGTTGTAAAGTTGGAATTAACCGGCCCGGTTACTTTGTATTTATAAACACCACTTCCTCCGGTAGCAAAAATCTTAATAGCTCCGGTGGCGGCACATCTCGATTCGTATGTCTGAAAAGCAGCGGTTAATGTGGCGCAACTCTGTGACAGTAAACGTTGTGGAGATAAAATTACACCAATCAGTATATAAATTAAGTAGAGTTTTTTCATGGGATCGGCATTTATCTTTGAAAGATTATAATGACCGGGATTACTGTTTAAACGCCTTTCCTGCCCTATTTATTGGTGTCTTTTTAAATATTTTTCATATTCTGTCAGCTTAATTCTGCCTCCGGAAATCTACGTGGTTTGTATTGAGATGAATTACTTTACTTTGCACGCATTAAGAAATTGAAAATTATGAAAACAGCTCTTATCACCGGTATTACAGGCCAGGATGGTGCATACCTTGCAGAATTATTGCTTTCAAAAGGATACATGGTACATGGGATTAAACGTAGGTCTTCCCTTATAAATACTCATAGAATTGATCATTTATATGTTGATCCTCATGCCAATAAGGCTAATTTTAAACTTCACTATGGCGATTTGACAGACAGTACCAATTTGATTCGGATAGTACAGGAGACCCAACCGGACGAGATCTACAATCTTGGTGCCATGAGCCATGTAAAAGTAAGTTTCGAATCACCTGAATACACGGCCAATGCAGATGGAATTGGTACGCTCAGATTGCTGGAGGCTATAAGGATATTGAAGATGGAGCAAAAAACAAAGCTTTACCAGGCTTCTACTTCAGAGTTATATGGGTTGGTTCAGGAAGTACCTCAAAAGGAAACTACACCATTTTATCCCCGCAGTCCCTATGGAGTAGCAAAATTGTATGGGTACTGGATCATCGTAAATTATCGTGAGGCATACAATATGTTTGCCTGCAACGGAATTTTGTTTAATCACGAAAGCCCATTAAGAGGCGAAACCTTTGTGACCAGAAAAATCACCAGGGCTGTAGCTGCCATAGCGCTTGGGATGCAGGACACACTTTACCTGGGTAATCTTGACGCAAAACGTGACTGGGGACACGCCAAAGATTACGTAGAAGCGATGTGGATGATACTTCAGCAGGAGAAACCTGAAGACTTCGTTATCGCAACCGGAGTAACAACTACCGTAAGGGATTTTGCAAGAATGGCCTTTGCAGAAGCCGGAATTGAGATTGAATTCAGAGGAGAGCGGGAACTGGAGAAGGGGTATGTGGTGAAATGCAATAATCCAAAATACCAGGTAGCGCAGGGAAAGGAAGTTATTGCAATTGATCCTATGTATTACAGGCCTACGGAAGTGGATCTGTTGATCGGTGACGCTTCAAAAGCCAGACAAAAATTAGGATGGGCACCTAAATATACCCTGCAGGAAATGGTAAAGGAAATGGTGTCAAGCGATCTCCAGACCTTTAAATTAAGTCAGGAAAGAAAGTATTATTTATAGGAAAGGCAAAAGTTACTGACATTATTGCCTGATTTTGTCGTTGGCAGTAACTTTGCATGAATTCAAAAATATCGTAAGAAATTTTTTCACATTATTAAATTATTAAAAATGGCTCAGGAATTTACAGATTCAAATTTTCAGGAAAAAGTACTCTCTTCTGATAAACTATCAATGATTGACTTTTGGGCTGAATGGTGTGGCCCATGTCGTGCTATTGGTCCGGTTGTTGAAGAATTATCAAAAGAATATGAAGGCAAAGTAAATATTGGTAAGGTGGACGTTGATAAAAATCCCGAACTCAGTATTCAATACGGAATTACCAGCATCCCCGCTATCCTGTTTGTAAAAGATGGAAAAGTTGTTGACAAACTTGTCGGTAGCCAGCCTAAAGCAAATTTTGTAAAAAAGTTGCAGGCTCATTTGTAATCTTTCAGGAAGCCAAATTTTTTTGGGAAATTTCCTAATTCAGACCGGTCATCATTCTCGTTTCGACCGGTTTTTTTGTCGATTTAATTTAATGAAGGTTTCGTTTGTTCATTGATTGCTGACACAAAGTGTCTGCAGGGGAGCAATATGAGTTGTTTTATTTTCCCGTAAGATTCTTTAGTCGCTTTTTTTAGAAAAGTATTCAGAATTTCTTGAAGAATATATTTCAGGAATGCTCCGAAGGTTTTACCTAAACATTTTTTCAGTGTGATACAACATAAGTAGTTTAGTTACGATAATGTTTTTGAATGCCTGTTTTGCTATTAATTGATACCTTTATTTCCATCTAAAATCAGAATTGTTTTCTATGAAAAAATTATCGGTATTTTTTTTCCTTACTTTCCTAAGCCTTACCTGTATTTCTCAAAATTCTCTATTCTCTTATTGTAATAATTGCTGGAACCGTGATACTCTGGGCAATCACAGAGCAGTCGTAGAGGTGGTGCAACCGGGAAATACAGCTACAGTGGTACTTCCATGGGCCAGGATGGATGCCCACCCGGAAGATAAAGAGTTGATCATTACCGATAGTGCTACTCAACGAAATATTCAAAATATTTTTATTTCAAAATTTACACGTGACACTTGTATCGTATCCTTTGAACCCGTGAGTGGCCCGGGTACCTATTATATCTATTATATGCCTTACCAGAATAAGGGAAGTGCCAACTATCCAAAAAGTATGTACCTGAAACCGGACTACCATCCCAATGGAAATTGGCTGAGAGATACATCAAAGAAAACTGCACCTTCAATAGCCCATTTAAAAAGATTTGAGGCGGTAGATTCTTTTAATTCATTTTACCCGATGGAGGTGAAAGCTACAGACATTGCAGTGAATCAACTGATAGAACAAAATGCATCCAAGGGATTTATTGTCTTTCCGGAAAGCAGGTTATTTTCTATTCGGAGCAAGACTTTTATACCTGCAAAATGGATCTCTTATGACAGAAACCATTTTAAGGATACAGCTGCACGGGGAGAAAATTTTGCATATCAGCTTGGTGTCTATGCAATCAGAGATTTGGAAAACCTGAGGGTGGAATTTGAAGACTTACATAGTGATAAAAATGTCATTCGTACCTCAGAAATGTTTTGTGTGAACACTGGCGGAGTTTCTTATGAGGGTAAGTCTTTTTTCAAGAATATTAGACTTCACGCAGATTCTATTCAGCCATTATGGTGCAATATTTCCGTACCTCAAAACGCAATGCCGGGTATCTATCTTGGCCGGGTAAAGGTTCTTGCCAATAACTACAAAACTCAGGTAATTTCAATTGAACTGACAGTAACCCGATCAACCGTGATTGAGGGCAATGCCATTCAACCATGGAAAATGACAAGGCTTCCCTGGCTTAACAGCACGATGGCCCAAAAAAATACTGTAATAGCTCCCTATACGCCACTCAAGGTAAAAGGAAGAGAAATTTCATTTTTGGGAAGAAAGTTGGTCATAAACCTTAATGGGCTTCCGGATAAAATTCAGACATTCTTTAATGAAAGGATGACCTCCTATACAGAAAGACCAAACGATTTGCTTACACATAATATTCAATTTAAAGTCAGATCATCCGGTAAATTGGTTGAACCTATCCGGTTGACTTTTGCGTTTACGAATCAATCGGAAGGTACAGTTAAATGGCGCTCTACTTCGCAGTATGGAAATCTGAAAATGATCGTGAATGGTTCACTGGAGTTTGACGGTTTTAATTCATACTCGGTCAGGTTTGTGGCGATGAAAGACATGTCCATTGACGACATATTCATGGAGATACCCATGGCACAGGATTTCACGAAGTACATGATGGGACTTGGGCAAAAAGGAGGTAGCAGGCCACATGATTTTCAATGGAAATGGGACGTTGCACACAAGAATCAGGATGGTGCATGGTTAGGCAATGTCAATGGAGGAATACAGTTCTCCCTTCGCGACCAGCATTATGTGAGGCCGTTAAACACTAATTTTTATTTGCTTAAACCGTTGATACTACCTTCGTCCTGGGGAAATGAAAATAAGGGCGGTATTAAGATTTTTGAAAGTAGTCAGGCTACCACCACAGTGCATTGCTACAGTGGCAGCCGTAAATTGAAGAAGGGTGATACGTTGTATTATAATTTCAATCTGCTCATTACACCTTTTCATTTACTGAATACAGATTTTCAATGGGAAACCAGGTTTTTTCATGCCTATAAACCTGTGCACGAAGTGAAGGCAACCGGAGCCACAATCATTAATATTCATCATGCTACTGCTATTAATCCCTGGATTAATTACCCTTTTATTGCCTGGCCTGAAATGAAAAGCTATATTGATTCTGCTCATCACCTCGGCCTGAAAGTAAAGATCTATAATACAATCAGAGAGTTGAGTAACCATGCTTATGAAACTTATGTGTTACGTAGCCTGGGTACAGAAATATACTCTCCCGGGAAAGGTGGTGGTTACAGTTGGCTACAGGAACATTTAGACAGTAATTATATTGCCGCCTGGTTTGTACCTGAAATTAGAGATGCAGCCATTATAAACAGTGGCATGAACCGTTGGCATAACTATTATGTGGAAGGAATGAACTGGCTGACCCAACATGTAGGCATAGACGGAATTTATCTTGATGATGTCGCTTTTGATAGAATCACGATGAAAAGGATCAAGCGTGTGCTTACAAAAGGCGGTCACCCGGGAATCATAGACCTGCATTCCGCCAACCAATACAATAAAAATGACGGGTTTAATAACAGTGCCAATTTGTATATGGAGCATTTCCCTTATCTGAACAGGCTTTGGTTTGGTGAATATTTTGATTATGAAAACAATGGGCCTGATTTTTTCCTGACTGAAGTGAGTGGTATTCCTTTTGGTCTTATGGGTGAAATGTTGCAGAGAGGTGGCAATCCATGGAGGGGCATGGTGTATGGAATGACAAACCGGACGCCCTGGAGTGACAATGCAGACCCCCGCCCTATCTGGAAAGTATGGGATGATTTTGGAATGGTTGGCTCAGACATGATCGGATACTGGGTTCATGATAATCCGGTAAAAACAGATAATCCGGATGTGCTTGCTACTATTTATAGAAAAGAAAATAAAGTACTGGTATCCCTTGCCAGTTGGGCAAAAGAAGATACTGTGATACATCTCAAAATTGACTGGGATGCACTCCATTTGAATCCTTCCAATGTTACCATCACAGCACCTGAGGTTCGTAATTTTCAGGAGGCAAGGACTTTTGAACCCACTGAAGCTATCCCTGTAAAAAAGAATCAGGGATGGATGCTGATCATTTCCAAAAACTAAAACGACATTTTATCTATGAAGATTATCCTGACACTTCTTACTGCAATAATCATTGGTACTGCTTCAGGACAAAACAAAATTGAAAATATTGTAGTCATCACTACTGATGGCTTCAGATGGCAGGAAGTATTTGATGGAATGGACTCTGCCATAGCCAATAATAATCAATACAATGAGGGGCGTGGCAAAGACATTTTCAAAAAATACTGGAGTGAGTCCTCTGAAGAAAGACGCAAAAGATTACTACCATTTTTCTGGAGTACCATTGCTGAAAAAGGGCAGATATATGGAAACAGACATTTTGGGAATATGGTGAATGTTTCAAACCCTTATTGGTTCAGCTATCCGGGCTACAGCGAAATTTTCTGTGGGTTTGTAGATACACTCATCAATTCAAACAGTTTTAAACCCAACCCCAATGAGAATGTATTGGCATTTATTAATAAACAAAGCGGATTTAAGAATAAAGTAATTGCATTTGGTGCATGGAATGCATTTGACAGGATTCTGAACGAGCAAGTCAGCAGGTTACCTGTTTATTCTGCCTTTGACAGTGTTGGAGGGAAGCATCCCAACGACAAAGAAATTCTCATCAACAAAATGCTGAAAGATTGTTATAAGATTTTTGGGATGGGCGAATGTCCGGATGTATATTCACATTACAGCGCCATGGAGGCATTCTAAAAAGTAAAACCAAAAGTATTGTATATCGCTTACGGTGAAACAGATGAATTTGCGCATGAAGGTAAATACATCTCCTATCTGGATGCCGCACATCAATTTGACGGCTGGTTAAAAGATATCTGGTCGCACATTCAGGATCGTCCAAAGTATAGAAACAAAACGGCATTGATTATTACTACTGACCATGGCAGAGGTGATAAGATCAAATCTGAATGGACCGATCATGGCAGTAATATAGAAGGTGCTGATGAAATCTGGTTTGCGGTAATGGGGCCCGGTTTACCACCAAAGGGAGAATCCAAAGAAAAGTTACAGATCTATCAAAAACAATTTGCTCAGACGATTGCCGCTTTGTTGGGGTTAAATTTTGAGATATCACATCCGGTAGCCGAAAAAGTGGAACAAGTCTTCAAATAAAAAAATCAGACTCTGATTATTGAATGCTTTCCCCTGCTGAAATATCTGTGCAGGGTTTTATGCACGTTGATTCATTCTTAGTGAAATAGTGCAATATTTATTACATCACTTACAATTACCGGTTACATCGCAGGTGTCCCCGTTTTCTGTAATCTCTCTATTGTCAGATTGGGAATACTCCTTCATGCACTGATAAAGCACCTGAGAAAATACCCCAGGCTGCTGAGCGCCCGAAACTGCATATTTATCGTTAAATACAAAAAATGGAACTCCCCGTATCCCCAGATAACCGGCCTCTTTTTCATCTGCCAATACTTCCTCGTTGTACTTGCCGGAACCGAGCATCGCTTTGGTCTCTGCTTTTGAAATACCCAATGCGCAGGCTATTTCTATTAATGTATCGGAGTCGTCAATATTTTTACCTTGTGAAAAGTGGGCTTTGAACAAACTTTCTGCAACTTCATTTTCCAATCCTTTGTTTTTTGAAAAATGGATCAACCGGTGTGCATTAAATGAGTTGGCTATAACGACTCTGTCAAAATCAAATCTGATATCAAATCCTTTGGCAGCCTCTTTTACATATTGCGACATGTCTTTTGCTTCCTGAACGGAAATTCCTTTACTTTCTGCAAGATGTTCGTATGTATTTGTCCGGGCGTTCGTTTGTAATTCAGGATCAAGTTCAAAACTGTGCCATTCCACCTCAATTTTTTCTTTGTAAGGAAATGTGCTTAAGGCCTTTTCAAATTTATGTTTTCCGATATAACAAAAGGGGCATCTGATATCTGACCATATTTTTACCTTCATAGGTTTTGAGTTATCTTTTATTGCAAAGTTAGCCAATCCGGCCACGTCTGATTCAACAAACATTCAGGATAGATAAACCATGAAGTAATATCTTTCAGGAAATTGAAACTATCTTTGGCAGAATGAATACAGGACTGCTTCTCACACTCTTTTTTTTATTGGGTTTTTCTTGTCAGAGAAATGATCCCGACAAGAAACAATCAGATACTATCAGTGGCAAAGTAATTGGAATTGTGGATGGTGATACCTACGACATTCTTGTTGATGGAAATAAGACAATGAGAGTCAGAATGGAAGGGATTGATGCACCCGAAAGAGGAATGCCTTATTATAGAAAGTCAAAAAAATTTTTATCAGAGTTGTGCTTTGGCAGAATCGTACGCCTGGAAATACATGAAAAAGATGAGCATGGCAGGGCGATTGCATTCAGCTTTTTGGAGGATGGACGGGAATTGAGTCATGAAATGATTAAAGCCGGATACGCCTGGCATTTTACGAAATACAATTCTGACAAGGATTTGACTGCATTGGAAAAGATTGCAAGGGAAGCGAAAATTGGCTTATGGGCCGACCACTCTCCAATGCCACCCTGGGTAAATCGTAAACTTCATCGCCAGGGAATCTCAACAAAGGATTCTTTTAATATTCAGGCCGGACAACATTAATCCTCTTTCTTCTATTTAGCGGATGTTTATCCATACTGAAGTTTAAAGGAAACAAATTTGCCTTTTTCAACTGTGAACTTGTTCATCGTTTTCCGTACCTTACCCTAAAATCATTATACAATGTCGGCTCCCCGCATACTCTGGACACCTACCAGGAAATTTATGGATCAGGCTAACCTCGCAAAATATATTGCCTGGCTTAAAAAGAATTACAATCTGACGTTTAAAGGTTATGCCTCATTGTGGCAATGGTCTGTGGATGAAACCGCCTTATTCTGGAAGACTATAACAGAATATTTTGATGTTCAGTTTCATTCACCTTATAAGGAAGTAGTATCTGCCGATAAGATGCCGCACACAAAATGGTTTGAAGGTGCTACATTAAATTATGCTGAGCATATTTTCCGCAACAAAACTTCAGAAAGACCTGCAATCATATTTGCATCAGAAAGGCAGACTATTTCAAAAATTTCATGGAATGAATTAGAACAACAGACAGCCTCCCTTCAGAAAATTTTTAAGAATGCAGGCATCGGGCAGGGTGATCGGGTCGCAGCCTATTTACCCAATATTCCACAGGCTACTGTGGCATGGCTGGCTACTATTTCCATTGGGGCCATTTGGAGCAGTTGTTCCCCTGACTTCGGATCAGGAAGTGTATTGGATCGTTTCCGACAAATAGAACCCCGGATTTTGATTGTTACAGACGGCTACACATACAATGGGAAATCTTATGACAGGATGGAGGTTGTAAAAGCAATAAGCCAGCAACTTCCAACAATAGAAAAAATAATTTTTATACCCTATCTCAATAAAGAGGCGGACCTTCCAGAGACCGGCAACGTTATCCTCTGGAAAGATGCCATCGGCTTACCTTCTGAAGAATTAACCTTCTTGCCTGTTCCTTTTTCTCACCCGATCTGGATTTTATATTCATCAGGCACTACCGGAATGCCTAAAGCAATCACGCATTCCCACGGTGGGATGTTGCTGGAACACCTGAAGTATCTTTCATTTCATAACGATGTGCACGCGGCAGAAAATTTCTTTTGGTTTTCTACCACAGGATGGATGATGTGGAATTTCGTTCAGGCCTCCTTGTTAGTAGGCGCTACGATTGTGCTTTTTGACGGTAGCCCCGGATACCCGGATCTCAGCTTTTTGTGGAAATTATCAGGACAGATTCCCATACATCATTTTGGCACCAGCGCACCATACCTCATTGCCTGTATGAAATCGGGATTGAAGCCGGGGATGGAAACCGATCTTTCTTCATTGCGCTCAATTGGATCGACAGGGTCTCCATTGCCTCCCGAAGGGTTTGATTATGTGTACGCGGATATTTCACGGGATGTATGGCTTTGTTCCATGAGTGGAGGCACCGATATCTGTACCGCACTTGTAGGCGGCAATCCATGGTCGCCGGTTTATGAAGGTGAGATACAATGCAGAACTTTGGGATGTGCTCTCTATGCTTTTGATGAAGAAGGAAATCCGGTAACCGAGGAAGTTGGCGAAATGGTCATTACAAAGCCTATGCCATGTATGCCCGTATTTTTCTGGAATGATCCTGATTTTAAACGATATAGTGAAAGCTATTTCGAAAGCTACCCGAATGTCTGGCGGCACGGCGATTGGATAAAAATTACAAGAGAAAACGGAGTGATTATTTTTGGCAGATCAGATACTACGCTCAACAGGCAAGGTGTAAGAATCGGTACTGCTGAAATTTATAGGGCTGTGGATAAAATAGCAGAAGTGAAGGATAGCCTGGTTGTAAACATCGAATTGCTTCATGGTGGAGATTTCATGCCATTGTTTGTATTAATGCAGGATGAGAAGCCTTTAACAGAGGATGTAAAAAATCAAATCAGGAAGCAAATCAGAGAAGCCTGCTCCCCGCGTCACATTCCGGATGAAATCGTAGAGGTTACAGACCTGCCCTATACAATCAGTGGAAAAAAAATGGAAGCACCTGTAAAAAAAATACTGATGGGCCAATTGGTAGAAAAGGCCGCCAATAAAGGAGCTATGAAGAACCCTGCTTCGTTGGATTTTTTTGTAAACTGGGCAAAAAATAATAAATACAATTTCAAAGTGAATTGAGCGAGTCCACTCGAAGGGATTGCAGAAAACAATTTTCTGTTAGTTTCAAATAAACTTTATTTGATGAATGTAAATGAGGCGAAACAATTAATCCGGCCGGCAATAACCCAATCCAATATGGCACAACTGTGGGCAGATCTGGGTTGTGGATCAGGCACATTTACCATTGCCCTGAGTAGTTGCCTGGAACCGGGAAGTGAAATTCTTGCAATAGACGTTGCTTCGCAAAGTATAGATTCATCAAGTAATACCATTATACGGTTTATTAAGGCTGATTTTCAAAGTGACTCCTTGCCATTGTTTAACCTTGATGGGATTCTGATGGCGAATTCCCTTCATTTTATTCAACATAAAATAAAACTTCTTGATAAATTAAAAGGATGCATGAATGAAAAGGGAATTTTCGTGTTAGTTGAATACGATACCGCCAAGAGCAATCAGTGGGTACCCTACCCTATAATGTTTTCCCAACTCAATGAATTATTTTCCCCGTTAGGGTTTACAGATATTAGAAAAACCGGGGAAAAGGTAAGCGTCCTTAATTCAGCCAAACTATATTCAGCGCGCATAGGTAGATAATCTTCAATCCCAACCTACAGAATCATTTGAAATAAATTTTACACGAAACTGCCAACCGGCAATCTTAAAAAATATTCAAATTACTTTGTTAGCAGATTTCTCAATACCACGGCATCGTTGTGTATTTCGTCCTTTGCAGCATGTACCAGCGTGACCTTTCCTGACTTTACTTTCGCTCTCAAAGAATCGTAGGCTTCTTTATTTGCTTTCACTTCAGCAGCATATTTTTTCTGAAACTCTTTCCATTTTTCCGGATCATGGTTAAACCATTTTCTTAATTCAGTGGAGGGAGCAATTTCTCTTAACCACAAGTCCACCAATGCCTTTTCCTTAGTGAGGCCACGTGGCCATAGCCTGTCGACCAATATTCTGAAGCCATCTGACTTCTCAGGTTTTTCATATACCCTTTTAATGGCAATATCCGTATTCATAAAATGCTATTTAAAGACCGTTTCTCACAAAATTAGTCCATATCAGGCATTGTGTAGTATCTTAGAAACTTTAATCATACTAAAACTTAAACTCCATTATGAAAAAATTCTTTATTCCATTTTCGTTTTTTCTACTGCTTGCACCTTCAGGAAATGCACAAAGATTCTTTCAGCCTGTCAAAAAGCACATTGATCCTGTTGTGCAGAAGTTTGTAGATGAAGAAACCAACAATTCCCAGCTAAAACAGATTGCTCATGAGCTGATGGACAAAATTGGTCCAAGACTGGTAGGCTCACCCAAGATGCAACAAGCTCATGATTGGGCAGTTCAAAAGTATAAGGGCTGGGGTATTGAGGCCCGAAATGAAAAATGGGGTGAATGGCGAGGATGGGAACGCGGAATCACGCACATAGATATGATTTCTCCATGGGTGAAATCCCTGGAAGGCACTCAATTGGCATGGAGTCCATCCACCAAAGGAAAGACGGTGACGGCCGATGTGGTAATTCTCCCGGATCTTGCTGACAGTATTGCCTATACGAAATGGATTCCTTCAGTGAAAGGGAAATTTGTAATGATCAGCATGGAACAACCTACCGGAAGGTCGGATGCAAACTGGAAAGAATTCGGGACAGAAAATTCCGTTAAGCAAATGAATCATGACCGTGATAGCCTTAGCCGGGCATGGAACAACCGAGTGCGCAAATCCGGATACACGTCCCGCACTTTGCCTTCCGTGCTTGAGAAAGCAGGAGCAGTGGGTATTCTTACCAACAACTGGAGCAAAGGTTTTGGAGTGGATAAAATTTTTGGCGCTTATACGAAAACAATTCCTTCCGTAGATATTGCGCTCGAAGATTATGGACTTATTTACCGACTGATAGAGAACGGAACACCTGTAAAACTCAGCATACAGGCTGATAGCAGGGAAACCGGTATGCAACCAACCTTTAATACGGTTGCCGAAATAAAAGGAACCGAAAAGCCCAATGAATATGTAATGCTGTCTGCTCATTTTGATTCATGGGATGGAGGTACGGGTGCTACTGATAACGGAACCGGCACTCTGGTCATGATGGAAGCAATGCGTTTGTTGAAGAAGTATTACCCTCATCCGAAACGCACTATCCTTGTTGGTCATTGGGGTAGCGAAGAACAGGGACTGAATGGATCACGATCCTTTGTCGAAGATCACCCGGATATCATCAAAGGTTTACAGGCTCTCTTCAACCAGGATAACGGTACGGGAAGAGTAGTTGACATTTCAGGGCAAGGATTTTTATATGCCTACGAATATATCAACCGGTGGCTGTATGCCGTGCCTGACAGCATCAGCAGAGATATTAAAACAAACTTTCCCGGATTCCCCGGTGGAGGCGGTTCAGATTTTGCATCCTTTGTAGCCGCAGGTGCACCGGGCTTTTCATTGAGTAGTTTGAGTTGGGATTATGGTATTTATACCTGGCATACCAATAGGGATACGTATGATAAAATTGTTTTTGATGATGTACAAAAAAATGTGGTACTGGCTGCGACTCTTGCCTACATGGCAAGTGAAGACCCGTCTTTCTTCAATCGTGAAAAATCAGTTTTGCCGGTAAGCCCATGGAATGGCCAACCCGGTAAATGGCCGGAAATGCAAACTCCAACCCGCAAAGGTGGAGTGGATTAATTTCAAAAAGTGTAAGGCAGGCAAATCGTCTGCCTTTTTTGTTTTTATTCAATAATGGGATTCACAAGTAATTATATTAAAGAGTTTTAACCATAAAAATTGAAGTACAATGAGTAAACGATTCTTATTTACAGGCCTGATGGTGCTTGCCATTAGCATCACAGCCAATGCACAACGAAAAGAAAAACCAACCACTCCAACTCATCCTGTTGAAAAGAGCCAGGTTGAAGAAAAGTTCACCTACAAGACATCACAGACTTCCGTGACCAATGGTACCGTTACCGTAGGAGGACAATCCATTAGTTATGAAGCCAAGACTGGGACTCTCGTCATGCGAAATGCAATCGACACACCGGTACTGGCTATGTCGTATGTAGCCTACTTTAAATCAAACGACGACAAGAGCCAAAGGCCAATTACATTTATTTATAACGGAGGACCGGGGAGCGCTACGATCTGGTTGCACATGGGATGTTTTGGCCCTCAGAAAGTTTTTATCAATGAATCCGGGCGCACGAAGGCCCCTTTCAAAACGGTCAACAATGATTACAGTTTACTTGATGCAAGTGATCTGGTTTTTATTGATGCTCCGGGTACAGGTTTCGGTGAGGTGGTTACAAAGGCAAGAGGTGGAGCAGGTGAGGGAAAAGATTATTTCGGAATAGATCAGGATGGAAAAGCCTTTACAGACTTCATTGAAAAATTTATCACAGAAAACGGACGCTGGAATTCACCGAAGTATTTATTTGGTGAAAGCTATGGTACATTTCGCTCAGCAGTTGTTTCACGTATGCTTCAGGAAAGAGGGATTGCACTGAATGGCGTTATTTTACTCTCTCAATTATTATCTTACAGCAATATGTCTGAACTTGCCTCAGCAAATGTAGGATCAGATTTACCTTATGTATTGCTTCTCCCCTCTTTTACGGCCACAGCATGGTATCATCACAAAATTCCCAATCAGGGTAAGGATATGGAGGGTTTGTTGAAGGAAGTAGAACATTTTGCCTTGACAGATTATACTCTGGCTCTCGCAAAAGGCGCTACTCTGGATGAGGCTACTTTTCATGCTGTCGCAAAAAAGTTACACGACTATACAGGTTTGGATCAAACCCTGATTGAAAAAGGAAATCTCAGGATCTCAGGGCCCGTTTTTGAAAAAAATTTGTTAGGGGATAGCTCTCAGATAACCGGAAGATTGGACAGTCGGTACAAAGGGGATGATTTTGATCCGTTAAGCGGAAGCCCTGATTATGATCCTATGGATTCATATATCACAGGCGCATTTACTGCCGCTTTCAACAGTTACGTCAGGGATCAATTGCATTTTGGAAATAATCTGAATTACAAAGTATTTGGCAACGTAGGCATGTGGGATTTCAAGAGAAGAGGATATGTAGGATTTCCAAATGTAATGAATGACTTGGCGCAGGCAATGATTTATGACCCGGACATGAAAGTAATGCTGAACATGGGATACTATGATCTGGGTACTCCATACTTTGAAGGCGTCTATGAAATGCAGCATTTGCCTATGCCTAAATCATTGCAGAAAAATATAGAATATCATAAATACCAGTCTGGCCACATGGTGTATCTTCACCGGGAATCATTGCAGCAATTGCATGATAATGTAAAGAATTTTATTCTGAAAACTTCAGGAGGTAAGTAATCCTATATTTATTACAGGATACTACCGGACTAAAATAATAAAAGGGAGATTGTATAATTCAACTCTGTCTTATGCGATCTCCCTTTTCAAAATAAATCCAATACCTAAGTGAAATACACTTTCAGTTTAAAGTATAGCAAAAGGAATCTTCATTCAGGAAGAGAACAGGAAAGAATGTTTACCTGACCTCCACTTCCAATACCTTTTGGTTTTCAAAAAAACCTTCAAGTTTGTCGCCCACCACACACTCTCCTACTCCTGCCGGAGTACCTGTATAGACCAGGTCGCCGATATTCAGTGAGAAATAATTAGATAAATGCGCTATCACCTGATCGATCGAGAAAATCATCAGTTCAGAGTTTCCCGATTGAACCAACTCTCCATTTTTTTTCAGGGAGAAGTTAAGTTTTTTCATATCGGTGCCGGGCTTGATATCTATCATAGTACCTACGGCTGCTGAATTATCAAATGCTTTGGCTTTTTCCCAGGGTAATCCCTTTTCTTTGAGTTGATTTTGCAAATCTCTTGCTGTAAAATCTATACCCACAGAAACAGCATTGTAATAATTAGAAGCATGCCTGGGCTGTATGTACTTACCGTTCTTGCAAATACGAACAACCAGTTCAACCTCAAAATGCAATTCATTTGTGAATTCCGGGTAATAAAACGGAGTATGTGACTGAAGTAAAGCACTTTTGGGTTTCATAAAAACAACAGGCTCATCAGGAACCCCATTGCCCAATTCCTTTGCATGCTCTACATAATTTCTACCAATACAAAATATCTTCATCGTTAAAGCAGATTAATCGGCTCTTCAAAGGAAGCACGAAAATATGGAAAACTAATTGAAAAACAGTGCTATTCAATTATAATATAAATTCTAAATTATTTGTTTCGTTCATGGTTCTTTCAATTCCGGCAAGTGCCCAGTCTCTGATCACATCTGCACATTTCTCAATTTTCTTTTGCACCAAAGGTATTTCAGATTCCATCCAGGTGCCTAATACAAACTCTACTTGTCTGCCTTTTGGGAAACTATTTCCAATCCCAAATCTGAGTTTTGGATATTCTGTTGTACCTAATGCCATTGCAATATCATGTAGCCCATTATGCCCTGCATCGCTGCCACCTTTTCTGAGTCTAAGCCTGCTCAGTGGTAAAGCCAGGTCATCCACAATGACTAATGAATGATGAATGGGGATTTTTTCCTTATCCAACCAGTACTTTACGGCTCTGCCACTTAGGTTCATAAACGTGGTGGGCTTTATGCAGATAAATTTTCTTCCCTTCAGATTTACCTCGGCCACATCGGCCAACCGGTCAGGTGAAAAGAAGGAACCGTTTGAACGCACAAAATTGTCAAGCACATCAAATCCGATGTTGTGCCGGGAATGTGCATATTCATTACCCGGATTGCCTAACCCTATGACCAGAAACTTATCCATCGATGGTTGATTCAATTTCCCCGCCGGGTTTCTTTAATTCAAAATTTGCCGAATTGACCCATTCTCCACGTACTTCCAAAATATTTTCTCTGACCATTTCTCTCAATCTCCAAAGTAAGAAACTTTCAGGCACCGTATATTTTGATTTTGAAAGTACCTGATTAATTGCCTTAACCGATTTTTGCCATCCAAAATTCATTTGCCCCTTCAGTTCATTGTCAAAAAATGTAACCTCTTTACCAGATAGCTTTTTTGCTCCTTCCAATACTCGTAATAATTTATTTTCATCTACCTGTTTTTGCCACTCATCCGGGTCAGTTTCATAAATCGCCGGCGAAACTTCCACTGCAAGCTTTCTCGCTTTCAGAAATTCCTTTGCGGGAATTTCCTTGAGATACCTGGGATAAAAAACCTGCCCCTTCTCATTGATAAAGGGCAAATTGTTCAGCCAAATAACTGAAATTCTCTGACCAAAATTTTTCAGGTTACTTATCAGAAAATAATAGCCCGATACATCCCGATTGTTGGGCGAAATCCACAATAGGACATTCTCTTCCGGATTTGTTTCCAGGGCACTTGAAATATTTTCCAATACATTCGGTTTTACCGCATCGATAGGCTTTGAAAATACACCGGCAAGCCATGCATCTCTGAAATTACTTCCGTTTTCCAGATCTTCATCCTTCAACGGACCAATTGAGTAATCATCATCCAAAACAACGACTTCTGACTTTAAAGAAGGATCAAGCTCAAAACTTTCCCTCAGCCTTCCGGCATCCTCCTTATCAAAAACAATATGCATTTTAATTTAGTTTCATTGGTTAATTGGTACGGCAGTTTCAGAATCCAATACGTCCATTTCTACCTTCAGGTTTTCTATAATAAATTCCTGACGTTCAGGAGTATTCTTTCCCATATAATATTCAAGCATTTGCTGTAGATGCATTTCTGCCAATATCATAACCGGTTGCAGACGTATATCTTCACCGATAAATTTTCCGAATTCCTCTGGTGATATCTCACCCAACCCTTTGAATCTGGTGATTTCAGGCTTGCCGCCCAATTTTTCAATTGCCTTTTGTTTTTCTGATTCGTTGTAACAGTAAATAGTTTCCTGTTTGTCTTTGTTTTTTCCGGGCATGGTACGTACTCTGAATAATGGAGTTTCCAGAATAAATACATGACCATTTTTAACCAGGTCAGGGAAAAATTGCAAAAAGAATGTCATCAGCAGTAAACGGATGTGCATACCATCAACATCTGCATCTGTGGCAATGACGATTTTGTTATAACGCAAATCTTCGTAATCGTTTTCTATATTCAGCGCATGCTGAAGTAGATTAAATTCCTCATTTTCATACACTACTTTTTTTGTAAGGCCAAATGAGTTCAGAGGCTTGCCGCGAAGGCTGAATACTGCCTGTGTTTCTACATTACGGCTCTTCGTGATACTGCCGCTGGCGCTGTCGCCTTCAGTTATAAAAAGAGTGGATTCAAGACGTTTTTCATTTTCTTCCTCTTTATTTTTTCCTTCGGAAATTTCGTTGAAGTGATACCGGCAATCCCTCAATTTTTTGTTGTGCAGGTTTGCTTTTTTTGCGCGTTCATTGGCCAACTTCTTGATCCCGGCCAGATCTTTTCTTTCGCGTTCATTCTGTTCTATTCTCTTTTTGAGCGCATCCGCAGTTTCAGGATTTTTATGCAGGTAATTATCCAATTCCTTGCTAAAGAAATCTGCAATGAATGTCTTAACTGCCGGACCTTTTTCAAACATCAATGTGCTTCCCAACTTAGTCTTCGTTTGGCTTTCGAATACAGGCTCCTGCACTCTCAGGCTGATAGCCGCACAGATACTGCCTCTGATATCGGTATAGTCATAATCCTTTTTGTAGAAGTCGCGTATAGTTTTTACAAATGCTTCCTTAAATCCTGACAAGTGGGTTCCGCCTTGGGTCGTAAATTGTCCGTTTACAAAACTGTAATATTCTTCCCCATATTGATTGTTATGAGTGATCGCAACTTCAATATCGTCTCCTTTTAAATGGATGATGGGATATCTGAGTTCTTCTTCATTGGTCTTCCGGTTGAGCAAATCGAGCAGTCCGTTTTTGCTTACATATTTTTTCCCATTGAAGTTGATGGTCAACCCCGCGTTGAGATAGCAATAATTCCAGAATTGATTTTCCACAAATTCATTGAGGAATTTATAATTTTTGAAGATCTTTTCGTCGGGAATAAAAGTAACTTCTGTACCATTGGGTTCGGAGGTCTTTACCTCTTTACTATTGGTGGTTAATTGGCCTCTTTCGAATTCGGCTGTTTTTTCTTTCCCTTCTCTTATGGAGGACACTTTGAAATACTGACTCAATGCATTGACCGCTTTGGTACCAACTCCATTGAGTCCTACACTTTTTTGAAATACCTTACTGTCGTACTTGGCGCCGGTATTGATTTTACTTACCACATCCACCACTTTGCCCAGAGGAATTCCTCTGCCAAAATCTCTTACAGTGACGGTTTTATTCTCAATGTTTACATTGATCTGACGGCCATATCCCATGGTATGTTCATCGATACAATTATCAATCACCTCTTTCAATAAAACATAAACTCCATCATCAGGACTACTTCCATCGCCCAACTTTCCGATATACATTCCGGGCCTCAGGCGGATATGATCTTTCCAGTCAAGGCTTTTAATGGACTCTTCATTATATTCAAATAAATCCTTCTCCGGCATTTTCAAAATTCAATTTTGGCAAAAGAAAGAAATTTAGTTCAATTATTTTAAGAATGATTGGCTATTGAAGTATATACATTTGTAGTAGATCAGTTAAAATGAAAAATTAATATTGTTTTATGGATTTGAATTTAGCAGGAAAAAGAGCGTTAGTATGTGGAAGTTCTTCCGGAATCGGGTTGGCTGCAGCGATTGAGCTTTCAAAGTCCGGAGCTTCGGTTACTTTGTTTGCCAGAAATGAAGAAAAACTCAGGATAGCTTTGCGCCAGTTGGATCAAAGTCAAAATCAGAAACACGATTTTATCGTTGCCGATTTCACATTCCCGGAGAAAGTAAGTGAGGCAATTAGTAATCATCTGAGGAAGACAGAAATTTTTCATATTCTCATCAATAACACCGGCGGTCCCAAAGGCGGGGCTATCACCGAAGCCGATTCACCACAGTTTTTGCAGGCATTTAAAAGCCATTTGATCTGCAACCAAATACTGGCAACCAATCTACTACCAGGCATGAAGAGTGCCGGATTTGGCCGAATTGTAAATGTTATTTCCACCTCTGTGAAGCAACCGATTCCCGGTCTTGGAGTTTCCAATACCGTGAGGTGGACTGTGGCATCCTGGGCAAAGACATTGGCAACAGAGGTAGGCCCATTTGGTATTACAGTGAATAATGTGCTGCCCGGTTATACCCGAACAAACAGATATGACAGTTTGATGGAGTCACAGTCCATGGCAACCGGAAAGTCTTTACAGGAGGTAGAAGAGCAGCTTTTGCAAACAATTCCTTTAAGGAAAATCGGAACTCCGGAAGATTTGGGTGCAGCCATTGCATTTCTCTGCTCACCTGCGGCTGGATATATTTCAGGAATAAACCTGCCGGTAGATGGTGGAAGACTATTGTGTCTTTAGGAACATTTTTTGTGATACACTTTAAAAAGTGCGTTATGAAATCCTTATCTATGCTCATCGTCATTGCGTTTCTATTGACTACTTCCTTTTCAGGTTGCATGCCTAAAGACATTGATTTGCAAACCACAATCAACAACAATCTGAAAGCTCAACCCGAATTGTCGGGCGTTACCGCAACTGTGAAAGAAGGTATCGTTACACTTGCGGGCCATGTGGAAACTCAGGCTGCCAAAAGTGATGCGGAAGAAGTAGCGAGAAATGTGAACAGGGTGACAATTGTAAATAACAACATTGTGGTAGGTGGCAATGAATAATTCTTCACTCACGGATATAAACGATTCAGGTATAAAAAAAATATTATCCGCTGCGAGTTGGAGTTATTGGCTCTTATCGTGAATTGGCCGGTGATTCTGGCATCCTTTTCCTTATGTATCCTATTGCTTTGCCGGAGGAAACCCTAAGGAGTTTTCTCTGTGGTAAACCTTTAGTATAACTATATCAATAGTGTAGTGTAAATAAGGCTCAGATAAATATTCCGGCCTTTGCAACCACCCTAAGGTTATTGCAAAGAACCGGTATGGAAGACCGCCAGAAAAATCGGAAAACTAATAATTTCTATTTTGCCTTTTTCAAACGACAAGTTCTATCAAAGGCTGGGAGAACCTTATCGTCCCTATACAATGCCGGGAAATCATCTCTGGTAATTTCAGAGGTGATTTTATCATTGTAGTTTTGCCTTTCTCATAAGAATCGTTGTCAACTTTGTTGTTCAGAGGCATCAAAAGTGTACAGGATTAAAAACGGACAAACCTAAAATCCTCATCCGGAGTATTTTATAGTCCAAATTTGCTGAAAGTCACTGAGACAGGCAACCCCAATATTGGGGTTCATATCAGTTTTTCATTTATTGCTTTTGAGACAGCCTCTGTTGCAGAATGCACCTGCAGTTTCTCGTATATTTTTTTTACATAAGACCGCACCGTTTCAAAGGTCAGTTTGGTCTCTGCGCCAATCATTTTGTAACTGTTGCCTTTACATAGCAGTTGCAGAATTATAAGTTCTCTTTCAGATAGTTTGTAATCAGATTGAGTGTGCTGCATGGCGCTGATGACCATCTTGGCGATGGATGGGCTCATTGGCGCCCCACCCTCCAGAACATCCTGAATGAATGGTATTAATTTTTCTGAAACATTTTTTTTGAGTAGATAGCCTGATGCACCTGCACAGATCGCATCAAATACATTCTTATTGTCATCAAAGACAGTCAGTACAATTATTGCTACGGTCTGATTAACTTTTCGGATTCTTTTGATGGCTTCAATTCCACTCATTCCGGGCAGATCAATGTCCATTAATATTACATCCGGGCTGTCATTTATTAATTGCGAATTTACTTCTAAGCAATTTCCATAGCTTCCTGAAATAATATATTCTTCCGAAAGGGGTAACAACTCTTCCAGCCCCTGACGAAGAGTTTCATTATCTTCATAAATCAATACTTTTTTTGACATACAGTTGCGTAAAGTACTTCAAAATATTATCCACCAGACACCCCAATATGAGGGTATTATATTTCAAAAACCAGTTCGACTCTTGTACCTGGGTTGGCATCTTTGATCAATAATTTTCCATTGATCTGTTTTGCCCTGTCCTGCATATTGATCAGCCCATTACCGGTCTTTACTTTCCGTTTATCAAATCCAATTCCATTGTCGGTTATGATCATTGAAATCTGATGATTATCCAGCCTCGAAAATTCTGTGGTAATGATTGTACACTTACTGTACTTGACTGCGTTGTTAATGGCTTCCTTGAATATGAGAAACAGGTTTTTGTTAAGATCGGCCGCCAATAGAGTGGTGTACAAAGAGTCTGCAATATTTAGTCTTAAATTTATCCCCAGGGATTCGCAGAGTTCAGAAGCAAATTCCCGCATGTGCGCAATGGTACTTTCCAGATTATTATTTTCCGGTTTGATCGCCCAGATAATGTCGCCCATACTTTCCAGCATGGAGCCCGATTGCCTGTGAATCGTTTCCAGATAGTCGGTCACATCTGCTCCTTGTACTTCCTTTTGAAGGGCTACTTTGCTGGTGATATGAATACCCGTTAGTGCCGAACCAATATCATCGTGCAGGTCGCGGGCAATTTTTGTCCGCAATTCATTCTCAACCAGGCTTCTGGTGATTTTTTTTGAACTGATATCTGCAATCCTCTTAAAAATTCTCATGTGCCTTTTGGTATAAAATCCCTTTCTGCTATTTTCAGAATCAATAATTCCTATCAGTTTTCCTTCGACGGTAATGGGCACGGTAATTTCTGATTTACGTAACTTATCGTCAGTGATATACCGTTTGTCCCGGCTGACATCATTGACAATCTGTGGAATCAGTGTTTGTGCAACTGAACCAACAATTCCTCTGCCTAAGGGAATTTCGAGATAATTGTTGATCTGATGTTCTTTGGGATTTTTAGGCCCAAAGGCAGCTTTTTGTACCAATACTTTTCGTGACTCATCGTAGCCATAGATCACACAATCCTCAAGATGAAACTTTGAAACACAATTTTTGGCTATATCCCAAAACACATCTTCCACGCTATTCCTGTTGTAAAGTGAGGTAGCAAAATAATTCAGTACTTTTTCTTCTTTAGCTTTCCTTCTGTAATTGTTTGTCCAAATGATGGATACAATCATAAGAGTCAATAAAACTCCCGAAATAAACCACCACTTGATTACCTGGTTTTTGGATTCCAAAATGGCTATTTGATTTTCTTTCTTTTCTCCTTCATATTTTTCTTTGAGTTCACTGGCCTTTACCATTTGGTCGATGAGGTCAAGACTATCTGAAAGCATATCGTGCCTGTTAAGGAAAAAATAGGCTTGCTGCCATTTGCCGGCTTTTTTATAAAGCCCTGAGAGTTCGCCTGAAATGCTGATTAAGTAGTTGGACAAACCCAATGTATCTGAAATATGATATGCTTCCAGAAGATATACTTCAGCAGGCTGGAAGCGGCTTAATCTCGACAAGGTTTTACCCAGACAATAGGCCTCATAGGCAATATTTCCTTTAGTGTCCAACATTTTGAATATGGCGTAGGAAGTCTCAAAGTTTTTCAATGCTTCCGGAAAATTACCCATGCTGAAATAAGTCTCTCCTATATTTTCATATACCATACCTTTTTGGTACATATTGCCATTTGGCTCGTTGATGAGAGAAAGACAATTTTCGAGCAGTGCAAGACTGCTGTCATAGGATTTCATGTCACGATACAATATGGCAAGACTAACTGAGGTATTGACAAGTCTGAAGCTATCTTTTTGCATTTCGAAACCCCTGATTGCATCTTTAAAGTAGCGCGTAGCGGTTTCTTTATCACCCGACTCCCGATATACAATACCAAGTTGACGCTTAATGTCGGTAAGCAGATTTTCATATTTTTGAATATTGGCAATTGAGTCGGCTTCAAAAAGGTAGGTTAGCGCATCCGCTGTTTTAGATTGTCGGGTCAACGCTTCCGATAAATTAATATCTACCTTGGCTATATTTTCAGGATCTCTGAACCTTTTAAACAGTCTGTGAGATTCTTTAAAAACCAAAACAGAAGAATCCAGGTCTCCTTTGTGTAACAATACCCAACCCAGTGAATTCAACGCATGGGCTTCTGCCTGTTTATTTTCTGAATGTTGCGATTGAAACAATGCTTCTCTGGCTAATAAAAGGGCTGAGTCATTATTCTCAGAAGCGAGTGAAAAGGCGTCAAGTGCTTTTTGTAATATAAGCTCATCCGGGCTGTTATTTTGAAACTGTTGTGCACTTGCGGTGAAGTGGATGCCGCAAATTATTATAAGGATATGTCCCCGGTAAAACATAATATTAAAATTAAATAAATCTAAAGTAGCCCGGAAAGAATGAGGGTCTTAATTTTTTCTATGATAAATCTTAACCTACCTGAATAATTTCTGGCCAAAATCAATATGAATCCAGAATAATAAAATTTTTATCTTCAATAAGTAAAAAAAAAATATTTTTGGGCATTAATATCCTTTACGAATTTCCCCTCATTCATTTATTGATTATTAAACAATTCTCACATGAATCTGAAAAATTACGTTCAAAGGTTCTTGTTGGTGGCTACAGCGTTTCTATTCATTCACCTTAACGCTCATTCGCAGACCAGGACATTAAAGTACAACACACCGATTAATAGTAATATTAATGGGTATTATGAATTTCTGCCGGCTAATTACGCGACTAATACAGAAAAGAAATACCCACTGATTATCTACCTGCACGGGTTCGGAGTCACCGGAAACGGATTGCCGGGACAATTGGAATATATAGTTACTTCAGGCTGGGGTACGCCACCATGGCGCTCTTACCAGAATTATTTGCCATCCACTTTTGTCGTAGATGGTCAGTCTGTGGAGTATATTCTGATTACTCCTCAATTTATAGTGGAGCCATACTATAATGGTCATTCAAACACACAGGATATCAATGATTTGATTGATTATTGCATCGCGCATTACAGGATCAATGAGGCTAAAATATACCTGACCGGGCAAAGTGGCGGAGCAAATTATGTGATGAATTATGTTGCTTCCAGTACCACGCATGGCAAGCGTATTGCTGCTGTAGTAGCAGTGACACCCGGGTCTGATCATGGTTCCCCGGAAACTTCCGGATCCACACCTGCAAAGGGGCAGACCATTGCCAGTTCGGATATCCCTGTATGGGTGTCAGTCAGTGAATTTGATAATATTTTCCCCGGCGACCTAACCAGAGAAAAAGTAGATGCACAAGCCTGGGTGGATGACATTAATAATGCTACCCCGGCTCCTACTACCGGCGCCTATTTATATGTATTACCAGGCCCAACAGTGCACAGCCACAATGATGCGGCCATTGCGACGTACGACCCGGCCACTTTAGTAAATGGAAAGAATATTTATCAATGGATACTTGGTTTCGAAAGACAGGCGCCTGTACCAGTAACGGGCCTTACCCTCACAGGTAAATATTTGAATAAAACAATTCAGCTAAAATGGTCAACCCTGTCTGAAAAAAACAATTCAGGGTTTAAGGTTGAGCGAAGTCTGGATGGTTCAACCTTTAATTCCATTGGGTTTGTAAATGGAAAAGGGTCTTTGTTTGGATCTACTTATGAATTTACAGATACGAAACCACTCTCGGGAAATAATTTTTATAGAATTATGCAGGTTGATAAAGACGGCAAAACCTCAGTGAGTGCAGTTATTAGTGTGAATGCAGGAACCGTTGGAAGGGTGAGTGTTTTCCCAAATCCGGTAATGAATAAGCTGACAATACGTCTTCAAGAAACGATTGGAGCAGGAAACATCAGGATATACAACAGTACAGGTATTCTCTGCATTGACAGGGAAATTAAGAATGAAAGTGCGCCTGTAATTGACGTTTCGGGACTTGCAAAAGGCTATTATAATGGCCAGATTGTTGGCAATGGACAGGTTATTCAATTTAAGTTCCTAAAAAATTAGAACAATCAGACATCTGGCATAAAAAAAGGAATCACTATCAGGTCTTTTATGCCCGATCTTCGAGATGACAGGACATTGAATCTTGCTTACCATCAACATAAACAATGCAGTGAACAAAGTCTGAATAAAGATTTTTTTTTGATAATTCAGAACGCTATAAATTTGATGTTACAATAGAATAATAAATAGAGTTTTTGAACAATAAGAATGAATTACACTTCAATCCTTTATCTGAAACTTATGAAAGCGAAAGTTCTTAGATCCTTTTTAGGGATCGTTCTTAGTGGAATATCAATTTTTTGGATTTGCCCGGGTTTTAGCCAAACCAAAACCCTTAAGTACGATACACCCATCAGTTCCAATTGTAATGGGTATTATGAATATCTGCCCAAAGACTATTTCAATCAACCAACAAAAAATTTTCCACTCATTATCTATTTCCACGGTCTTGGAGTTATTGGAAATGGGAGTAAAGGACAGTTGGAATATGTGGTCACTTCAGGATGGGGTACACCCCCGTGGAGAACCTGGAATACAACTACCTTTCCCACATCATTTAATGTAAACGGAACTCAGACGGAATTCATACTTATCACTCCTCAATTCAAAGTTGAACCCAACATTTGGGATGCTGATAACGTAATTGAATATTGCCTTAAAAACTATCGGGTTGATCCTCATAAAGTTTATTTGGCAGGTCAGAGTAGTGGCGGTGGACTAGTTGTTTCTTACGCAAGTTACAGTCTCACCTTCGCAAAAAAACTGGCTGGGGTTTTGGCATCCTCACCGGCTGCCGGAGCGACACAGGCAGCAGGTAATATTATCTCTTCTGCTCATCTGCCTCTTTGGCTGGCAGCGAGTCAATATGATGAAATTGATGGCTCCTCAAATTTCATGAACCTGGCAAAAGGTTGGGTAAATGCAGTAACCAATGCTACCCCTAAGCCGGTTTATATTCCTTTGTTATCTATTTTGCCGGGTACTCATGGGCACAATGATGCTGCAATTTATCTATATGACCCCGCTACAAAACTGAACGGAAAAAATGCATATGAATGGGTATTGCAGTTTGATAACCAGGGTACAGTACCGGTTACGGATTTGCAATTAAGTTCAAAAGTAAATGAGACAACAGTATCCTTGTTCTGGTCCACACAATCAGAAAGAAACAACCGGGGCTTTAGAATTGAAAGAAGTAAGGATGGGCAAAATTTTGCAGAAATAGGATTTAAAGATGCCAAAGGCAATGAAAATGGTGCATCTTATACTTACACCGATCTTCATCCTTACAATGGACAAAGTTTTTACAGATTGGCGCAAGAGGATCTTGACGGCAGGATTAACTATAGTAAAACAATTGCTGTTTCGATAGAGCAAAAGCAGGCAATCGTTGTTTATCCAAATCCTGTGGTAAACAAGCTAAATCTACAATTCAAGGAAAATTTTAGAAAAATTCAAGTCCAGGTATTTGACAATTCCGGGAGACTTGTTAAAGGTATCAGATTTGAGAATTCTTCCGGATTAAGTATAGTTGTTGATGATTTGACAAGTGGAAGCTACAACGGAAAAGTAATAGCTGACGGGAAAACATTCACATTCAAATTTTTAAAACAACAATAATATTCTTAAAAAATTAATCCAATTTTGAATATCTTTCAGGTGAGATATGGGTTGTATTTAGAGTCCAATTTTTTTAATGAATATTCCATCTTTCATACGTATTTCTATGTAGTACGTTTGGTTCAATTCACTTTCATTCATGAAAGTTAGAAATTTGAATTATTAGTTACCTATGATTCTGCATTTGGCCTGTGTGAATACCAACAATGGTCGTCGTTTTAATTTATTGTATAAACGATTTTTATTATGAACCGGATTTTGTTCAAAAGGTTATTGTATTCATTACTTTGCCTTGGATCAACCTGTCAATGCACATTTTCTCAAACAAAAACATTAAGGTACAATACGCCGATTGGGCAAAACTGCAATGGGTTTTATGAATATTTACCAACCGGATATGCAGATAATCCGGATAAGGAGTATCCCTTGATTATTTTTCTTCATGGTTTGGGTGTAACCGGAGATGGGTCTCAGGGGGAATTGGAAGCAGTTGTAACTTCTGGCTGGGGTACACCTCCGTGGAGAACATGGAATACAACAACTTTTCCAACATCTTTTAATGTCAATGGCAAGCAGGAAGAGTTTATTCTGATCACGCCACAATTTATTATTGAACCCAGATATAATAATGGCTCTTCAAATGATGATATCAATGCGGTTTTGACTTACTGCCAGAGCCATTACCGGATCAACCCATCCAAAATATACCTCGCCGGTCAAAGTGCAGGCGCGGAATATATACTAAACTATGCAGGATCAAATGCCACAAACGCAAATAAAATTGCCGGTGTGGTTGCATCCTCTCCATCTCCATCTGCAAGTGTAGAGAAAGGGAATATAATTTCTCAGGCAGAAATTCCGGTATGGATGGCTGCCAGTGAAATTGATCAGTTATATCCTGATAATCCCGGCAGATTCTATAACTCTGTGTTGGAATGGGAAGCCGATATCGATAACGCCACACCCGCTCCCATATATTCTGCAAAAAAAAGCATTCTCTATGGTAGTCACAGCCACAATGATGCGGCAATATTTTTATATGATCCAAATACAGAAGTAGATGGAAAAAATGCCTACGAATGGTTATTGCAATTTGAAAACCACAGCGTAGTTCCGGTAGTGTTTGAAAGTTTTATTATCCGGAATAAGGAAAATCATGATCTGCTCACCTGGACCACCCAATCTGAAGTGAATAACAAAGGATTTAAAATAGAGAGAAGTAAAGATGGTATTGCCTTTTCAGAAATAGGATTTGTAATTGGTAAAAACGGGGGAGGCAATGCTTCTTATGAATTCGATGATGTACACCCTTTTTCAGGGATGAACTATTACCGCCTGGGCCAGGTAGATAGGTCAGGTAGTATTAATTACAGCGAAGTGGTTTCTATAAATAATGATCCGGAGTTTTCTCTGAAAGTATATCCAAATCCTGCGCATCAATTCCTGAATCTGGCCTTTGGCAAATCCTTGGTAAGTGGACAAGTTCAGATTTTTGATAACTCAGGTAAATTGGTGATTAACCTCAAGGTGAAACAAGAAGGAGATATGAAAATTGATATCAGGGGCTTTACAAAGGGATTGTATAGAGGAAAGGTAACTACGGGCCTCGCTACATATAATTTCACATTTGTAAAAGGCTAAACATTATTTACCGTCAGAAATTTATTCCGGTCAAATTGCCTTTTACAAAATCCGAACTTCTCTTATCAAAAAATGGCCCGGATACTGGCACGGCCTGTGTGTACTACAGGATTCGTCGAAGGTTTTCTGCCTTCATACTGCAGATTGACTTCTATATTGCCGGCGATTCTTTTAGTAAGTTCAATATTCCACAATAAATTTTTTCCCGGGAGTAATCCATCCAATAACAGGAATCCTACCGGTGAATTCACATTTCCATTGTACGAAATGTTATTGAATGAAAATCTTCCATTCAATACACTGCTAGAAAATACATTGTATTTTACTTCTGCAGTGATTGAATTGCTGTTGCTCTTTTCTCTGTCTCCTGAAAAATTCTCTTTCTTATTGTACGAGTACAGCAACGATATTCTAAAGTCTGTACGATGAATGTAAGACAATGAAGGTTCCAGACTAATTTCATGCACATCATAATTTCTGATCTGGAAAGCAGGCACAGATAATTTTCTTCTTCTGAAATTATTCACCAGCATGGCATTGATGCTTCTTGAAAAGTTATACCGGATTCTGGATCCCAGATCGCGTAAAGAATTACTTTCAAACCCATAACTCAGCACTGCTTTATTTGTGTTGATTCTATGGGTAATATCAAACCCAAAGTCAGTGCCCGACCTGTTAAAATAAATACTGTTTGACATAAAGGATGAAAGTGAAATCAGACTGGTGTCGCCAAAACCTTTTGTAAAAGGATTGAATGCAAAGCTTCCATGTGAGATTTCCTTTTTATTTATTTGCAGTGCTGAAGAAGTACTGAATTTTCTGATAAGTCCTGCAAATCCTTTATGACCTTCCTTAATTCTTCTGCCGGGGTCTAATGAAATGCTGTAATTAAATTGTATGTAATTGGCTTTGATGTATTCATTGGTGGGAGTCAGAATTCTTACCCACCTTTTCTGATCCTGAAATACCGCTACTTCAAATTCATCCAATTGCGGAATGCCGTCTCCATTGTAATCCACCCAGGTGTAATACCCCTGACCGGCCGGAACCTCCACGTAAGTAAATTGCCGCTTTTGCTCCTGCCCTGCTCCCAGTTCATAAAATACGGATCCACTCAATAAACCTTTCCATTCATTGAATAAATAATCAAGCCTCCCCAACAGGCTTTCATCATCTCTTTGATTCAATACCGGTTTGAATCTTTCCGCAACATGAAGTTTTCTGTAAATGATATTCATTCGCAATTGACGCTGTTCGCTTCTTGTCCATTCTGTGGTGAGGCTGATATTATCGCTTTTGTCGGATGTGATCAGTTCCTTCCCGACAGGAAGCAGATTTTTACGAAAATAGTAGGACAAACCCCATCGATTGGGTTTCCCTGCATCACTGTTAATACCAACTTGCCACATGGTAAACCCACGGCTTAACGGTGAAAGTGTGTCGTACATTTTCAAGAGTTGCTGACTGTTTTCTGCCAGGTACAAAGCACTGATTTTGTAATTGCGCAAACTCCTGAATATTTTATTAGCCGAAAAATAGGGCTTCAGATACCTTCCTTTCAGCAGATTGCTATTGACCGAAGTAAAATTTATTCTATTGTCCAGGTGCCATCCGCTTTTGTCTATTAAAGATTCTACGGTATGGCGGTCACCACTCAGATCCTGGTCTCTTTGATAATTACTGAATGCATATTTTATCAACGTTGATTTTGAATTTACCAATCCGAAGGATGTATTTAAAAGTTTTTCATTGGCCGGAGGCATAATAATGTCCATACCCCAATCCCGGTAAAACTCTACACTGCGCAGGTTTTCTACAGTCTTGAATTTGTTACCGGTGTATTCATAATCAACATGGGAAATTAATCTGAGATTTGATTTTAGGGAATCTGTCAATCTTTTTTGATTCTCAAATTCAGCCCGCCATGCGTACCCTTTATTCTCATTGTTGCCAGTTGAAGAAAAAGTATTGACATCATAATCACTGAAAGCGCCCGTCAATGTCACATAGGTTTGCCTGTTCATTTGATATCTTGCAGAAGCAGAAAAAATCTGATGCTTCTTGGGAGTTATCAGAAAAATCACTGGCTCCCAATCGCCTGAAGGTTTTCCATCTGCAGGAGCTACCCATTGAAAGACTTTTCCATTTGCATTTCCTTCCGTAGAGATATAATTCCCTTTTCCTGAACCGACATTGGTAAATGAAAGCTGATACAAAGTATCGGTCTTACTTGTAGAATATTCATATACTTTTCCGGAAAACCCTGTGACCGTTGTATCAATTTTTTTATACAGAATTTTGTTGGCTGCAAATGTATCCAGGATTGCACCGGAATAGTAGGCGCTGTCAATATTGTTTCCTATGGTGGACAAATACTGAATTTGCTGATCGGTGAGCGACTGATTGATAGGGCTGTTTTTCGCATCACTGTTAGAATAACCAGCTATACTGAAAGACCATTTGTCTCTCACATTAAATTGGTTTCTTGCATAGATCATGGAATTCAAATAGCTGCGGTCACCATATTCAAATTCTACTTGAATTCGGCTGTCTTTTGTAATCATTCGCCGGGCTGTAAAGGTAATTTCTGCGGTATTGTAGTCAATCACATAGTCCCGATCCTCCCCTCTTTGCATCAATTGACCATCAATATATACTTTCTCAGTTCCAGCCAACACCGCAAAGTATAATTCATTATTCCCTCCGGACAGTTTATAAGGGCCCTGGTTTCCTTCTGAAGGAGTAATTACATTTCTGGTAAACTTACCTCTCGCAATAGCACCACTTGCCGTAAAGGAATTTTTATTGCCATTCCTGAAATTGTTTACGGACAAAAAGGAAGCGCCCTGCAAGCGTTTATAAAAATTCAGAAAACGATCATCACTTTGCCGTAGGTCGATGTCGCCAAAGTTTGCCTGCCATCCCCCTTTCTTTATCTGCATAAATATCCGGTCAAAGTCCTGGATATTCTGAGTGTTGCCCTGTGGTTGAACAGGAATATTATTATCGCTGATGGCGGCAGAAAATTGAAGGCTGTCTCCGATGAATCCGCTGAGTTGCAGATTCAGCACAGAATTTACAACGGCATCCTGATTGTTGCCGAATGAGATCCCCCGGCCAATACTTCCATTGTAGTTCAATTGGCCAAAATCTATAATCCGGTCTTTGAATGAATTGTTGGAGAATGTAACGGGCTTCTCGGCAGCAAAATTAAACCGGATGCTGTCGTAGTTAAATCTTTGTACAGACTGATTGATTTTGAAAGGAAATACTCTGTAGTTGATCACAATGCTGTCTGCGGGAATCGTATCCAATCTAAGGATACTATTCACGTAATCTATTTGATACTTTCCTTCAGGTATTGAAAAAATAGTAACGGAATTGGGAATGATGCTGAGACTGTCAAGGATTACTTCTCCGCTTGTGGGTAAGATTTTTTTGTACCTGAGATTAGAAAGAGAATCTGCACGTTGCTGTCCAAAAACACAAGCGCTTAAAAACAGATACAGGATTAGTAAATGAGTTTTCAGAGTCATCCATGCAGTTGATATGAAACAAAACTAATGCATAAATCACTGCAATCAGGCCTTCGTCAAAGCAAATCAGGCTACATAGACAATCTTTTTTCGATGCAGGATGATTAGTATTGCAGGCCATTCTGCTTACAGATCTTTAAAAAGCTATTGCTTCGCAATTTCGATATTTTTTATGAGGTAAACTTAAATTTTCAGGTTTGGCCATCATCACATTTTTAAACAAAACAAAAACTGGCTGTTCCATCTACCCGATAAAAAAAATCAGGTTTCACTTTAGATTATTTTTCGACTGGTTTCCGCGAGAATGAAAGAAGATAAAATTTTAAGAAATATATTTGACAGACTAAAACAACAAACATCTTAACGCCAATTGGAATGAATAAAATATTCGTATTGATCACACTCTCTGACAGTGGTGTTGAAACCATTAAATCCAATCCGGAGTTACCCCGAAGGGAAATGGAATTTGTAAATCAGTGGAAAGCGGAAAACATTCTGGATAGCTTTTTTATCTCTGTTTCAAAAAAAGATGCTGTTCTGATTTTTAAGAACACAGATGAACAAAAGACAAAGGAATTGATAGAAGTCCTACCCTATTTCCCTTATATGGCAAAGATTGAATATCATAATCTGGTTCAACAGTTTTAAGAGATTAACGGTTAAATTTTTTGGATTATTCAGAGCCTTCTTCAATCCCGAATCCGGAGGGTATCAAAAAGTTACTTGCTTTCAATTCTGGTATGCGATTGAATAACCTATCCGAATAGTTAGTTTTATGTTCCCTTAAATGGTCTGAGGTGATTGTGGAATGTCGAGCATAGATGAAATTTTTTTGAAGAGATTCAATCGTCTTTCCAGAAACAATTTTTTCGTATTCAATACAGTAAGTCGTTTTATGGTTAATATCAACGATCCTTCAATTAAAAAGATCACCTTTTAGTATTTGATAAATGCAAAGTGTTCTGGAAAATACTAATTTTGATATATAAAAATAATTATATGCCAATTTATATGGATGCTCATATACTTCCTGGCGTAACTGCGAAAGATGTAGCAGAGGCACATCAAAGTGACCTAATATATCAAGCAGAATTTGGTTGCAAATGCCTGACTTACTGGTTTGACAATAGTAAAGATTCAGTTTTCTGCCTGATAGATGCCCCTGAGAAGGAGGCTGTAATCAAATTGCATAGCAAATCACATGGGCTTATTCCCAATAAGATTATTGAGGTTAGTAGCTCATTGGTGGAATCTTTTTTAGGAAGAATTCAAGACCCTGATGGTGTTGTCGTTTCGGATGACGGCTTGAAGGTATTTTCCGATCCTTCCTTTCGGATATTATTGATTATGGAACTCAACGATCCAATCTTGCTTTGTCATCAATTAGGAAAAGAAGAAGCAAATGAATTGATAAGTCACCACAAATCAATCGGTAGAAAATTTGTTTTGGCATTCGAAGGGTTTGAGGTAGAGAAGAATGAAGGGAATGGAATTATCGCTTCCTTTAAGTCAGCCAATAAGGCGCTCTCCTGCGCCCTGGCAATCCAGAGAGAGATACAAAGTTGCCATAAAGATTTGATTGGGGTAAGAATAAGTATTACTGGCGGAGACCCGGTTGACAACAATAACAAACTGTTTGGAGACTCAATACTTTTAGCCAGAAACCTTTGTTCTATTACAGACTTTTACCGTGTGGCAATTTCTTCCACCGTAAAGGAATTGGTACCCTATGAGATCTATCAAAACAATCACCACCATATCCTAAGCATATCCCCTCAGGAGGAGAGTTTTTTGAAAATTATGTTTTCTATGTTAGAGAAATACTGGCAAGAAACTGAATCGGGTATAAAAGATTATTGCAGATTGGTGGCAATGAGCCAATCTCAATTTTATAGAAAAGTAGTTTCACTAACCGGTGCACCTTTTAATTCACTCCTTCAGGAATACCGCCTAAACATGGCCAAAGAACAGATGAAAAGACAACGCTTTTCTATTTCACAAATAACTTTCTCTTCAGGATTTACCAGCCCTTCGTATTTCACCAAGTGTTTTAAGAAGAAATTCGGACTTCTGCCAAAAAAATATTTTGATCTGCTTCATAGTTGAATCATTAGTCTGACCAGGTGGATATTTTTTACCATTTTTTGAACGATTTGTAATATTCGATTGCCATTTTATGAATGATTATTTATAGGGTACCGTTTATGCATGTTGGTAATTTTATATAATTGTTTATCAATCAAAAATTCGTATATGAAAACGTTAATCAAATTGGCCTCAATGGCTTTTGTACTTTTATTTACATTAGTCTATACCGTTAAAGCTCAGTCTGGTAATACAAAGCCAGAAAATAAAACTACCACATTGAAAACCTATGTGATTGAAAGAGACATACCGGGAGCGGGAAATATGACAGATGAAGAACTAAAGGCAGCATCGCAAACTTCCTGCTCAGTTCTTAATCAAATGGGTCCAAAAATTCAATGGCTTCATAGTTATGTTACTGGAAATAAGTTCTATTGTGTTTATAAAGCAGAGAGTGAGGATCAGATTCGTGAACATGCCAAGAAAGCCGGATTCCCTGCCAATAAGATCAGTGAAGTAAAGACGATTATAAGTCCGGAAACAGCAAAACAATAAAAGTCGCTTCTTAAGAACAGGTTCAGGGGGTTTAATAGGTGGTAAATTAATTTTTATTTTGATATCTGTCATTTCTCAATGGAGCAAATTCTCCCGAGAAATGTTTTTGAAGAATAATAATTCAAACGGCAAGGTGGCAGAAAGTCAGATTAAATGAGTTAATTTCCTTTCGAAAATGCCACCTGATTATTTAAGGGTAAAAAGTGAGTCTATGGTTGTGATCTGTAAGGTAATGATTTGTTCCTCTATTCAAAGAGGATGAAAATGTATCCCACCGAAATAGTGATGAGAAAATAAACAGAGAAACTACCGGACAATAATTTTAATCATTGATTCCTTTCGGGCCTGCACAAGTAGCGGCACGCATGTATTCTCTTTTCATCTTGGCAATGTTGCCCACCGAAATTCCTTTCGGGCATTCTGCTTCACAATTATAAATATTTCCGCAATTTCCGAAACCTTCTTTCTGTGCCTGGTCAACCATATTTACCACACGCGATTTTCTTTCAGGATCTCCTTGTGGCAGAAATGCAAGTTGTGCAACTTTTGCACTCAGAAATAGAGCGGCTGATCCGTTGGGACATGCAGCCACACAAGCTCCACAACCAATACAGGCGGCAGCATCAAATGCAGCCTCCGCATCTACCTTTGATACAGGAATGGCATTGGCATCCGGAGCATTGCCGGTATTAATAGATACATAACCACCTGCTTCGATGATCCGGTCAAAAGCCCTTCGATCTACTACCAGGTCTTTAATCACCGGGAAAACTGCCGAGCGCCACGGCTCCACTACAATTGTATCTCCATCTTTATAGGCTCTCATGTGCAACTGACATACCGTATTTTTCTGCCACGGACCATGCGCCCTTCCATCGACATACATACTGCATGCGCCGCAAATCCCTTCCCGGCAATCGTTATCAAATGCAATCGGATCTTTACCTTCCTCAATCAGTTTTTCATTGAGCACATCAAACATTTCAAGAAATGACATTTCTGATGAAATATCTTTTACATCGTATGTTTCAAACCTTCCCTGATCGTTCTGATTTTTTTGCCTCCATACTTTCAGTGTAAGGTTCATGTTGTAATGTTCCATAGTATATGCTTTATCAATTTATATTCTCAGTAGCAGATAATAATTATTTATAACTTCTCTGTGATGGTTTTGCTATTTCAAATTCCAATGGTTCTTTATGCATCACTTCATTCTCTGTGGTGTATTCCCAGGCAGATACATAGCTGAATTCATCGTCATTACGAAGCGCTTCTCCTTCGTCGGTCTGGCTTTCTTCACGAAAATGTCCACCACAACTTTCACTCCTGTTGAGTGCATCGCGGCACATGAGTTCCGCCAATTCCAGAAAGTCTGATACACGGCCTGCTTTGTCAAGTTCAGGATTCATACCGTCTTTTTCACCTGGAATTCTAAGATCTTTCCAGAATTCTTCACGCAATTGCTGAATCTCGATAATGGCTTCTTTCAATCCTTTTTCATTTCGTGCCATTCCGCATTTATCCCACATGATCTTGCCAAGTTTCTTATGAAAATGATCTACAGATTTGGTTCCTTTAATATTCATCAGTTTATCAATCCGGTCGTTTACTGCTTTTTCTGCTTCTTCAAAAGCCGGGTGACTTGTAGGAATAGGTGCCGTACGGATTTCTGAGGATAAATAATTTCCAAGTGTGTAAGGAATCACAAAATAACCATCGGCAAGACCTTGCATCAATGCACTTGCCCCAAGCCTGTTTGCTCCGTGATCACTGAAATTACACTCACCAAGTGCAAACAATCCCGGTACTGTTGTCATCAATTCGTAATCCACCCAGAGGCCACCCATTGTATAATGCACCGCAGGATATATTCTCATAGGCACCTCATAGGGATTCTCACCGGTGATTTTTTCATACATTTCAAAGAGGTTGCCGTATTTTTCTTTTACTACTTCTTTTCCTAATTCACGGATGGTCTCGGTTGCCGGATTTTCCAATCCTTGTTTGTGAGCTTCCATCTTTCCATAGCGCATGATCGCATCTGCAAAATCCAAGTAAACTGCCATCTTGGTAGTACCTACACCAAACCCGGCATCACACCTTTCCTTGGCTGCACGGGATGCCACATCTCTCGGAACCAGGTTGCCAAAAGCCGGATATCTTCTTTCAAGGTAATAGTCTCTTTCATCATGAGGGATATCTACTCCTTTCCGGTTGTCATCTTTCTTTTTCGGTACCCAGATCCGGCCATCATTGCGAAGGCTCTCACTCATGAGTGTGAGTTTGCTCTGATAATCTCCCGAAACGGGAATACATGTAGGATGTATCTGGGTATAACATGGGTTAGCAAAATATGCTCCTCTTTTGTGTGACTTCCATGCTGCAGTAGCATTGCTCCCCATCGCGTTGGTACTTAAGAAAAATACATTTCCATAACCACCGGATGCAAGTACTACCGCATGACCGAAGTAACGTTCAATTTTTCCGGTTACCAGATTCCGAGCAATAATTCCTCTTGCTTTTCCATCTATGACCACAAGGTCCAGCATTTCATGCCGTGAATACATCGTTACTTTTCCTGTAGCTACCTGTCGCTCAAGTGCGCCATAAGCTCCCAAAAGCAATTGCTGTCCTGTCTGACCTGCAGCGTAAAACGTTCTGGATACCTGAGTGCCCCCAAAGGAACGGTTTGAAAGAGAGCCACCATATTCTCTGGCAAAGGGTACGCCCTGTGCCACACACTGATCGATAATGTTTCCACTTACTTCTGCAAGCCGGTAAACATTTGCCTCGCGGCTGCGGTAGTCGCCACCCTTTACTGTCTCATAAAAAAGCCGGAAAACAGAATCGCCATCGTTCTGATAATTCTTCGCCGCATTGATACCACCCTGGGCTGCAATACTGTGCGCTCTACGCGGACTGTCCTGAAAGCAAAATGCTTTTACCTTATATCCCAATTCTCCGAATGATGCGGCTGCAGAAGCACCGGCCAATCCGGTACCGATTACTATAACTTCAATATTTCTTTTGTTTGCCGGACTCACAAGTTTGCAATGGTCTTTGTAGTACTGCCACTTGTTTTTCAATTCGCCGGGTGGAATTTTTGCATCTAATGCCATATCCTGAATTATGATTACTTAATGAATATCAAAAAAATTATTTTAACCAGCCTGCCATAAATGCGATCGGCATCATGGCAAACAAAATCACGATGATGTAAGAATAAGCAACTCCGGCTCCTTTAATCAAGGGCGTCCATTTCTTATCATTCATTCCGAGAGATTGAAATGCACTTTGAAATCCATGCAATAAATGAAATAAAAGTGAAGCCAGTCCTACCATGTACAATACAAACCAAACCGGATTCGTAAAGATTACTTTCATTTGAGCATATAGATTCCATTCCGGGCCTCCAAATAAAATTTCGCGCTTGGTACCCATCCAAAACTGTGCGAGATGCATAACCAGGTACAACAAAAGCAATGTGCCTAAAATTCCCATGGAACGACTGTACCATTTTATTTTTGGAGTATAGCGTTGCATGTAGTACTTCACCGGACGTGCAGCCCGGTTCATTTTCCACAACATCAAACCTTGAATAATATGAATAATAAATCCTGCAAATAGACCTATCTCGAGTATCCGGACGATCCAGTTGTATGCCATAAAATGAGCGGCTTCATTAAAAAATTTCCCTCCGTCATTGAGGAAGATACAGGCATTCACTGTGGCATGTATTATCAGAAATAGAATCAGGAATATGCCGGTAAGACCCATGACGTATTTTCTACCAACAGGGGACGTGAACATTTGTTTCCAAGTCATAAAATGCAGTGGTTAAATGAAATGTAAGATGGAACAAATTTAAGGCAGAAATTATTACGGAAAATAATAAAAGATGAAAACATCTGAATTTGTGGGTTACTCTCCTATCCTTCTGAAGAAAAAATTATCGATTTGCTGAAACAATGCATCCGGCTTCATGGTGCGCCAGTTGCCGATTTGGAGCAATGGAAAGTAGTTATGAAGTCTTGCCTTAAGATAATCATGTTGTGTGGCATCCGGCATATTGAGAACGGTTACCCATCCGTTTCTTTCACTGACATCCTCAAACCATTCCTGGTAATAACTGTCATCACTGCTGTGAAAATTAAGAACATTTTCAACGATGAGTATAAACTTTGAGATTCCCAATTGAATAAAACTGTCGATTACCTCTCTCTTCAGGGTCATTATATCATTTTCGATGGCATCATTCCATTCACCGATTAATTCAATTATCATATATCCTGCCTCATAATCCGCCATAAGAATCTTGAGATACAAGGTACGACTGCCAAATTCATCCCAGAGCGGATGGATGTAGTAATTATAAATAGTATTGGAGAATTCAAATTCACTGTATTCCCGGCCAAAAAATGGCGAGTGCTCATCCTCTTCCGAGAGATACAAATGGTGCCAGTTGTCATATGGTTCGATATCCTGCATAGGAATGTTACTCTCCTTCACAAATTTAATTAATGGAGCAACAATCTATTCAGGAAACCATCAAAAACTGTATTAAAAATCGGAACTACTCTACAAATATTTTGCCTGTGAAGATTTCTTTACTGACCACATCAGTTACTTTAATAAGGTACAGCCCACTTACCTGTTGATGGTTAAAGGAAATCTTTTCATTCTGCCCTTTGTATTTTACGTACACATTTTTGTTTTGAATAAGCCTTCCCTGTAAGTCAGTGACCGTTACCAGATAATTCCCCGGAAGTATTTTGTCAAAACTTATCCTGAGAAGTTTATTTCTTACCGGGTTGGGAAAAATGCTGATCATGTCGTTCCCTGCCTCTTCAATGGGAGGCAATACGGCTGTGCCTACTTGTAATCTGGTATGACCCAACAGCCAGCCACTTGCCAGGTCGGAGGCATTCATGTTATTAAATGCAGAAGGTGATTTTTTTGCCTCGAGCGTATTCAAATTCAATACATACAATCCATCCTGAATATTTGCACTGCTGATTACTACATTGTCTCCGGCATCTACGGCTGCTCCATTTACAGAGAATTGAGGTGGTAAATTTTTGATTGCTCCAAGGAATTTGGTGATTTTTGTTTTTATATCAATTTTGAAAACATTCCCTGAGGCTGTCATCAGATACAATTTGCCCCAGGCATCCGCAATGATATCACCTCCCCATCCGGTACATTGATTGTGAATACTAAGGGCACCGTTGGAGGGATCGTCCAGAAGCATTCCCAGATCGTCTGAAGAAACCCTTCTGCCGGTAGAAAATCTGAGCAAGTGATTGCCATCATTGGATATCGCATAGCCGTAACCGTCAGCTCCGATCGTCATGCGTGTAATATTCAGTGCTTCATTTCCGTAATCGTCATTAGATAATATTGGTTGTTGGAGTACGTAGTACTTTGACTGAGAATGATCATTCATGTCGAGCCACATCAAGTGACCTGAGTGCATGGATGCAAAGAAAAGTTTGTTATGCTTTTTGTCGTAGGCAGCAGCTGCACTCATGAGAAAAGTAGGATTAGTCAGTTGTACGATCGTACGTCCGGTAATATTTTTTTGATGAAAGGAAACCGAAATTTGTTTTAGTTCATCCCCGTTTCCGGCATCAATCATCTTAAATGGAGTCTTTCCGTTCTCAAATAGGAGAACATTTTTACCGGATTGAATGCTTCGGATATCTGACCAGTTGAAAGGTGAGTTTTGTTTGCCGGTGATTGCAAATATTCCATCAGATTGCTGGGCAAAACATAAACCGGAAAGTGCGAAAATGAATAATAAGAGTAAAGATTGTTTCATGGCAGGAAGAGTTTTAGAGTAGTAAAAAACGGCTTCCTAAAGTTAAGGGTTTCCTGCGCGGAAAAGAAGGATTTATTTCAGATTGTCCAATGCTTTTTTTACATTTTTAAATTTAGAAAGCAAAGCTCTGGCTTCTTCTTCACCGATATTTCCTTTTTCCATCAACATACGAATACCACGCTGTACGATCTTCTTATTCGTGAGTTGCATGTTGACCATCTTATTGTCTTCCACCCTGCCCAATTGGATCATAGCAGTGGTACTGATCATATTCAGCACCATTTTCTGAGCAGTACCGCTTTTCATTCGGGTGCTACCGGTAATAAATTCAGGACCTACAATTATTTCAATTGGAAAGTCTGCTACTTCGCTTACCGGTGCATCGGGGTTGCAAGAGATGCTTCCGGTAAGTATCCCGTTTTCACGGCACTTCTTCAAGGCTCCGATCACATAAGGAGTCGTGCCGCTGGATGCGATACCTACTACAAAATCTCCGCTATTCACCTTATACTCACACAAGTCTTTCCAGCCCTGTTCTTCATTGTCTTCTGCATGCTCAATCGCATGAATGATGGCGCGTTCACCGCCTGCAATGATACCTACGACCAACCCCTCAGGTACTCCATAAGTTGGAGGGCACTCACTGGCATCCAGAATGCCTAATCGGCCACTGGTACCTGCTCCAATATAAAACAGGCGGCCTCCTTTCAGCATCTTACGGGTGAGGGCTGCAATTAATACTTCTATTTGTGGCAGTGATTTCTTAACGGAAGCGGCAATGCCCTGATCTTCTTTATTGATATTGGATATAATCTCGCCCACTGACATTTTTTCAAGATGATGATAATTGGAGGATTCTTCAGTTACTTTCTTAAATGCCATATTTAGTTTTTTGCCCGGAAATGCGATTTAAAATTAATGACTTACCTATTTTGTTGGACAGTATCTATTCCAAAATTTGGCAAATTTAAATAATCTGCAAAATTATCATGCTGAAATTGTTAGAAATAATAGAGTGTGTAAATTAGACCCTTTATTTCATTATTTTAATATCGATGAATCAACGCACCTTCCCTGTCCTTGCCTTGCTATTCTTGATGGTTTTTGCCACCAATAAAAGTTTTGGACAGACATTTGAAAATACCTACCAAAAATTTGCTGACAATTATGTACCCGAGCGGATTCATCTTCATCTTGACAAGTCCACTTATGCGGCAGGAGACACGATCTGGTTTAAAGCTTATCTGATGAGCGGAATCGTTCCGGCAGAACTTAGTAAGTCGTTGTATCTTGATTGGACAGATGCAGGCGGAAAGTTGATTCACAGGTCATCTGCACCAATTGTTTCAGGCATTTCTTTCGGACAAATTCCCATTCCTGAAAAGTTCACCGGCAACGTGATTCATGTAAAGGCATACACCAAGTGGATGCTGAATTTTGATAGTTCCTTTTTGTATAACAGGGATATTCCGATAATTTCTACTAAAGTATTGCAGAAAAAAAAGACCACCCAGTCTGCCGAATTCAATTTATTTCCTGAAGGAGGAAATCTTGTTTATGGCGTTCCATCCAAAGTAGCATTCAAAGGTACTGATGGCTTTGGAAACCCGATTCATGTGTCAGTCAGACTGATGATGGATGGAAAGCTACTTGAAAGTTCAAAAGATATGCATGATGGGATGGGATATTTTAATTTCACACCGGAAAAAGGCAGGCAATACGCAGTGATCTGGAAAGACCCTTCAGGGAAGGAGCATACAGAGACGTTGACACCTATTTCAGAATCTGGAGTTGTGATGCAGGTGTCATTTGCGCCGGGGAAAAGGATCCTGTTATTAAAAGGAGGTGGGAATGAAGCAACAGGCACCTATAGGATTATTGGCACCATGTTCAATCAACAGGTGTTTAATATATTACGAACAATGAGCAACGGAATGATAGAGGCCTCTATTCCGGTTAATACACTTCCGAGTGGAATTTTGAGAATAACGGTACTGGATAATTTATTTCATCCTGTGGCAGAGAGGATTACTTTTATCAACAATAATGATTACGGTTTTAAATCGGATATGGAAGTAACCCACTGGGGGCTTAATAAGAGGGCAAAAAATGAATTGGAAATTTCAGTGCAGGACAGCCTTACAGCCAACCTTTCTGTTTCCGTCACCGATGCGAGGCTGGACTTTGATACTACTCAAAATATCATCACCGATTTGTTGCTTACCGGAGATATCAAAGGTAGAGTGTATAATCCTGCATTCTACTTTATGAATACAGAAGATTCTACCCAATACCTGCTTGATTTAGTAATGTTGACCAATGGTTGGCGAAAGATCGGTTGGGAAGAAATTGCAGCAGGAAAATTACCGGAGATCAAATTTCCAAGAGATACTTCTTACCTGACGGTTTCGGGCAGATTGTATGGTGCTACACCGATGCAGTTACAAAATGCAGGCGATATTATCCTTATAGTCAATCAAAAAAATAAAAGCGAATGGATGATGGCTCCCGTTGGTGCAGATGGGAGATTTGATGTGAAAGATTTCCTGCTATTTGATACAGCCACCGTTTATTATCAACCACCGAAAGGAAAAGGCCTGAAAAATGTATCCGTACAATTTTCTGAAAAGCGTTTGCCTGTTACCTCTATCACTCCTGCAAGAGAATTGGGAAGTTTTGATACCAGTAGCCGTTCTCTTCAGTACCTGTTGTCACAGCAATGGCTTGATGAAATGAATTTCAGGAATGCAAAAATTTTGGAAACAGTCACTATAAAGGCAAAGACAAAAAGCCGGGAGGCCATTATGGATGAGAAATATACTTCCGGATTATTTTCGGGAGGTGATGCCAAAAGTTTTGACCTGGTCAATGATCCGACTGCAGCAGCCAGCATGAGTATTTTCACCTACTTACAGGGGCGTGTTGCCGGTGTAATGATTACTCCCGACAATCCGCCTACGATTACATGGCGTGGTGGTAGTCCGGCACTTTTTCTGGACGAAATGCCCGTCACCACAGACTTCCTAAGTACAATACCTGTTTCTGATATTGCCTATGTAAAAGTGTTGAATCCTCCTTTTATGGGCGCTTCCGGTGGTGGAGGCAATGGCGCCATTGCCGTTTATACCAGGAGGGGTGATGATATTCAATACGCGCCCGGAAAAGGTCTTTCCCGGAATACCATTACAGGGTATTCTGTGTTAAGACAATTTTATTCACCTAATTATGAAATGACTTCTCCTGAACTGAAAGACCTGCGCACGACGCTCTATTGGAATCCTGAAGTCATGATAGGTCCGGGTAAAAATAAAGTTACTCTGAAATTTTTCAACAATGACGTTACCGGCTCATTCCGGGTAGTCATAGAAGGAATGTCCACAGATGGGAAATTAACAAGGACAGTCAAGATTATGGAGTGATTGTTCTTTTGATTGATCCATTCAGAACCTCATTAATTCTTTTTGTGAAAACGAATCAGCCCTTCCATGGGGCTTTTATAGATATTTCCACAATTAAGCCCGTATTCATAACATAATGAAACGATCACATCCTTAAACCCGCTGGCAATACTTCCGGTAAAATGAACCGGATACTTCTCCGCATCTTTGTAACGTAACAGATGGGTGTAAAAGAATGTATTTAATCCGTCGGCAATTATATTTTCAATCATATAATTTCCTCTGTTTTCTGCAAGAAAGATGGCAAATGCAGCCAGGTATCTGTTGGGCAAGGGTTTTCTGTAAACGTGATCAAGGATCTCCTGTGGTGTAGTTACAAATCTTGCATCAAATTTTGCCCTCAGATCATCATCCATAATTTCATACAGATAATGTTGAATCAATATTTTTCCAAAATACGCTCCGCTGCCCTCATCTCCCAAAATGAAACCAAGTCCTGGGCTGTTTTTTACAATTCTTGTACCATTGAAATAGCAAGAATTTGAACCGGTACCCAAAATACAGGCAATCCCTTTTTCATGACCACAAAGACTTCTTGCAGCTCCATGCAGATCATCCGAAACACTGATTTTAGATTCCTTAAAAACAGAATAAATTGCGCTTTTTATCAACTTCTTGTTTAGGGTGCTTTTACAACCTGTGCCATAAAAGAATATTTCTTCAGGCTTATCTTTCTTTAACTCCTTTCTGACTTCCCCCAACAATACGGTACTGATTTGTTCTTTGTTCAGAAAATAGGGGCTCAGACCCTGAGTATGGAAAATCTTTGGCTTATTGTTTTTCAGGATACACCATTCGGTCTTTGTAGAGCCGCTGTCTGCTATCAATTTTATATTTGGCATGTTATTATCATCTTAATTATAGAAATTTGCCGCACTTAAAAAATAAAAATAGACAACCTTAATATGGCCAACAAAAAAAAATTAAAAGTTTGGCTGCCTTTTATCCTCAGTTTGTGTATGATAGCGGGCATGTTCATTGGTTACAGGATCAAGGGAAATATGCCCGACAAGGGTATCTTTTTTGTAGAACGCCCCAAGCCGGTACAAGAAGTGCTTGATCTGATCCGGAAAAAATATGTAGATAATGTAAATGTAGATTCTCTGAGCGATGTAGCGATCCAATCAGTTTTGAATGGCCTGGATCCTCATTCTGTATTTATTCCTGCCAGCAGATTGCAGGAAGTAAATGAGGACCTTGAAGGTGTATTTTTTGGGATAGGAATTGAATTTAGCATTATCAATGATACAACCAATACCATTCGGGTACTCGAAGGTGGCCCCAGTGAAAAAGCCGGATTAAAACCGGGTGATAAGTTCATTAAAGTAAACGATTCATTGGTGGCAGGAAATCATACCTCTATTGAAAAGCTAAAGGCAGTGATGCGCGGCAAAGCCGGAAGTGAGGTAACGGTGGTGATTCTGAGAAATAAGGAACTTCTTAATCTTTCCATTACGCGAGGCCCTGTCAGGCTTTATAGTGTGGATGCTTCCTATATGCTGAATGATTCTATCGGTTATATCCGGATCAGCAGGTTTTCCGAAACTACTTACAAGGAATTCATGACAGCCATGGATTCATTAAAGAAGAAAGGGCTTAAAGCACTCGTACTTGATCTCCGTGACAATGGTGGAGGTATTCTGACAGAGGCTACTCACATTGCTGATGAATTTTTGAGCGACAACAAACTGATCACTTATACGGTAGGAGAACATTCACCCAAGAAAGAATACAGATGTGATAAAGAAGGAGTGTTTGAAAAGGGAACACTGGTTGTGTTGATCAATGAAGGTACTGCTTCTGCCAGCGAAGTGCTTGCGGGTGCGCTCCAGGATTGGGGAAGAGCTACCATTGTTGGGAGAAGGTCATTTGGCAAGGGCCTTGTACAGGAGCAGTATGAATTGAGTGACGGCTCCGGACTCCGGCTGACCGTGGCCAGGTATTTTACACCGTTGGGACGAAGTATTCAACGCTCGTGGAAAGCAGGCAATGAGGCATATTTTCACGATATTATTGATCGATATAATAACGGGGAGATGAAATTTGGAGATTCTACAAATCATACCGGTGAGAAAAAATACATTTCGCAAACCGGGAAAGTGCTTTATGGTGGCGGGGGTATTACGCCGGATATTTTCGTTCCTGTTGATTCAATGGCCTTTGAAAAACCCGTAATGCGGGCTCTTCTGAAAGGTACAATCAATCAATTCGTTTACTTTAACTACCTGGAGAATCAAATTGAAATCAGCAAATTTTCAAATCCTGCTGGTTTTAATAAATTGTATAATATTAGTAATTCAGAATTGGAAGCATTTAAAACTTTTGCCCTGAAAGATTCTATTCAAATCAATCTGGACAACGCAAATCAGAAACATCAGGTAGCACTGCAGATCAAAATGCTGACTGCCCGGCTTATATGGGGCTCTGAGGGCTTTTTTGAAATTAAGAACATTTCAGACTCCACCATTCAAAAGTCTATTGAATTAATTGACAAACGATAAGTCTGATCAACCCCTGATAACAAAAATACCGCCTTTTAGGAAGCGGTACAGTTAGTTTTCGGGTAATATTGGAATTTGGATTTTAATTTCTCTGATAAGGATATTGGTTGTATTCTATCAAAAAAATCACTCTATGTTTAACCTCCGGAGAGGATAAGGTACAAAAGAAAGAAGCTGACTGATATTGGATCTTGTTTGATTTTTCAAGGAAACTGGCAAATCGATTTTCCTTTGGATCTTTGGAGTTTTTGGATAACTTGGATAACTATTATTGATTAACGCCATACAAAATCAATCAACTTCTAATGCAAATGTAATGGCGGTTGTACCCCTGAACAATAGCAATAATTCCCTTTTTTATAATTCCCATAATTACCATCGACCTCGTAAATTTTCTATGAAAGAAGGTCGTAAAACTACGTGGTTGGGTGAAACTACTTGACCAGACTCTGTATCAGATCGTATTTTGTGACAATGTGATAGGCGCCGGTTTCATCCTTGCTTAAGACAGCACCATTCTGCTTTGAAATCAAATGACTGATTTTTTCTACAGACATATTAAAGGGTACTACAGGATATTCAGTTTCCATCACTGCAGATACGGGCTGGCTCTTGATTTCAGCATTTTCCATCACTTTATTGAATAAACCACTTTCGCTCAATGAGCCAATCATTCCACTTCCGTTTTCTACCGGAAGATTGCTTATGTCGTATTGCTTCATCAAATCAATTGCTTCGGCTACTGGTTGATCCTTTTTGATAGTGATTAATTTTTGTGAACCGCGTGCATTTACCAGATCTTTAAATGTCTTTACATCCAGAAAACCTCGCTCCATCATCCATTGATCGTTATAAATCTTTGCTACATACCGGCTACCATGATCATGAAAGATACAAACCACCACATCTTCTTTCTTTAATTGATTTTTTAATTGCATCACCCCCTGAAGACAGCTCCCTGCACTGTACCCGACGAAGATGCCTTCTTCCTTCGAAATTCTTCTTGCCATTACGGCACCGTCTTTGTCTGTTACTTTTTCAAAAAGATCGATATATTTCATGTCATAATTCGCCGGAACAAAATCTTCTCCGAATCCTTCACTGATATAAGGATAAACTTCTGACTGATCTATTTCTCCTGTTTCAAAATATTTCTTCAATAGTGAACCGTAAGTATCAATTGCCCAGACTTTGATGTTGGGATTTTTTTCTTTTAAATATTTTCCTGCCCCTACAATTGTTCCACCGGTACCCGCTGCGACTACCAGATGAGTTACTTTTCCTTCAGTTTGTTCCCATATCTCCGGCCCGGTCTGCTCATAGTGTGCCAATCTGTTGGCTAAGTTGTCGTATTGATTTACATACCACGAGTTTGGAATTTCCTGTGCCAATCTTTTTGAGACTGAATAATAAGACCTTGGATCTTCAGGCTCTACGTTAGTGGGGCATACAATCACCTCTGCGCCGACTGCCTTCAGAATATCTGCTTTTTCTTTTGACTGTTTATCGGTGGTGGTAAATATGCATTTATATCCTTTCACAATGGCTGCCATGGCCAACCCCATTCCCGTATTACCGGATGTGCCTTCAATGATGGTGCCACCGGGTTTGATTTTGCCCTCGGCCTCTGCAACCTCCAGCATCTTCAACGCCATGCGATCCTTAACAGAATTGCCCGGATTAAAATATTCTACTTTTGCCAATACGGTGCAGGGTAGATTTCTTGTGATATGATTGATTTTGACCAATGGTGTATTGCCAATTGTCTCAAGGATGTTATTCTTCCACATAAGAATTTCAATTTCAGCAAATATACATTTTTTGAAAAGGGTAAACAGCGCTGAAAGCAGGATAGATTGCTGTTTTCAGAATCATTGATAAATTAAAAATCAATTAGCGAAGAAAGAAATGAATTGTTTCGTTCAGATCAGGAATTATTCTTCTTTTTGATTCCCAATTCAGATGCAATTTTTTTCATATATTCAAAAGCCTCCGCAAAATTGTTAGGAATATCACCGTCCAGAATCGCTTCCCTGACTGCCGACTTAATCTTACCAACTTCACGGGATGGAGGAAGACCGAATTCTTTCATGATGATTTCTCCCGTGATAGGCGGTTGCCAGTTTCTTAGATTATCAGCTTCCTCTACTTCTTTGAGTCTTTTTTCTACTAATTCAAAATTATTCAGAAACCGTTCTACTTTCTGTTTGTTCTTACTGGTGATATCTGATTTGCAAAGAAGCATCAGGCTTTCCAGATCATCACCTGCATCTACGAGTAACCGGCGTATAGCGGAGTCTGAGATATTTTCTTTGGTAAGGCTGATGGGCCGTAAATGCATCTCGACCATTTTCTTCACAAACTTCATGTGTTCGTTTTGAGGAAGTTTCAATCGGGCAAATATTTTTGGAACCATCCTGCCCCCTACTACCTCATGACCATGAAATGTCCATCCGGTGCCCACTTCAAAATTTTTGGTTACAGGCTTTGCTATATCATGCAGGATAGCCGCCCAGCGCAGCCAGATATTTTTCGTGTGTACACTAATGTTATCCAATACCTGAAGGGTATGGTAAAAATTATCTTTGTGGCCGTGGCCATCTATAAATTCTGCGCCGGCAAGGGCTGTCATCTGAGGAAAGATAATATCCAACAGGCCTGTATCAAACATCAGTTTGAAGCCTGCAGATGGTTTGTCCGACATCACAATCTTGTTCATCTCGTCGATGACTCTCTCCATACTGATGATCTTAATCCGGGAAGCATTTTTCTTGATACTGTCAAATGTGGCGAGGTCAATGGCAAATTGCAATTGAGAGGCAAAACGTATGGCTCTCATCATCCGGAGCGGGTCATCAATAAATGTCTGATCCGGATCGAGAGGCGTCTTGATTATCTTTTTCCGGATATCCTGCATACCATCTAAAGAGTCTATAAGTTCACCAAAATTCTTTTGGTCGAGGTTTATGGCAAGGGTGTTAATCGTAAAGTCTCTTCGCATGATATCTTCTTCAAACGTGGCTGAGCTGACTTCCGGCTTCCGGGAGTGTGATTGATAGCTCTCCTTTCTGGCACCTACAAATTCTACGTGGAAATTTTGATTTGATATGGTAGTGATTTTTACCTGTGCAGTACCAAAGGTTTTAAAAAAACTTACATGAGGTTTTGGTTTGTATGCCAGGGCAAATTTTTCTGCCAATAAAATACCATCTCCGAGGCAGACCACATCCATATCCTTATCTGCTCTGCCAAGAAGCTTGTCTCTGACAAAACCACCAATTAACCGTGCAGAAATATTTAATGATTCTCCGGCCTCCGAAATTTTGTGTAAAACGTTCAGTTCATCTTCTGTAAAAACAATCATTCGGCAAAATTAGTTATGATTTTGTCGCCTAACCAACCGGGTTACCAATCAAGGTTCAAAACATTGTTGGAGGCGTCTGTATCGGCCATTCTTTGAGTAGGATCAATTTCCACTTTTTTAAGGTCAAACAATCGTCTGTCAAATACGACCTTATAGGTTGGATTGGTCCAGTTCCATTCCGGATGAACAAATCTTTTTATAGAGGATTCGGCGGGCTTGCCTCCAAGCATCATATCCAATGGGATATAATGCATTTCAGAAGTGCTGTCCTTGAATGTCAGTTTAAGATCGATAGGCATGGGCATCTGTCCGATTCTCCTGAGACGGATTACAGACTTTCCGTTTTCTTCCCAGAGACTGTCAATACTGTAATCTATTGTTTTGGTTGTGTTGATCCAATATTCCTTGTACCAGTCTAATTGGAGGCCACTTACATCTTTGGCTACCTTTAGAAAGTCGCCGGGTGCAGGATGTTTGAACCTCCATTTGTGGTAATAAGCCAGTAAAATAGCATCTCTGACAGAATCGCTGACGATATATCCCAACTGTTCAAGAAACATCTCACCTTTGGAGTATGCATTGATGCCATAAGCAAAATTTGTATTGTAGTGATCTGAAAACGTAGTCATAGGTTCTGCGAGTCCTGATTTTGTCAACGCAAAATATCCTCTGTAAGCACCGGCATGATTCAGTGGCAATGGTTGATTTTCACGGTAAAGCCCTTTCTCTTTGTAATAATAGGCAGCCACTTCTCCATCTGCCCAATTGGTAAAACCTTCATCCATCCAGGGATGTTGTGCTTCATTTGTTCCCATCATCATCTGATACCAGCTATGCATCCATTCATGGAATACGGTACCCAGTCCGGGCCCTTTCAGTAAGGTAGCCATGGGATATTCCATGCCTCCATCCCCTCCCTGAATAAATGAATATACCGGATATGGATACTTACCAAATCGCTTATTCATGTAGGGCAATACAATATAGGCTGCATCTGCCACCCGTTCCCAGTTTTTATCTGCAGTCGAATCTTTCTTTTTATAGATGATGTGCAATGTCACCCCCTCCCTGTTTCTGACAAGATGCTCATAGTCGGGATCTGCTGCCCATACAAAATCATGCACATTCTTTCCAACAAAGTGCCAGGTTCTGTTTTTTGTGGAAATGGATTTCAAAGCGGTTCCGGGTTTATCATAACCCCAACCAATAGAAGCCGCATTTTGCAATACGCCGGTAGCACCGATTTTATAATTCTTGTCTATCGAAATATTCACATCAAAATCCCCCCAAACCCCATAAAATTCGCGGGCTACATATTGAGGGGTATGCCATCCTTCATTATCATATTCGCACAGTTTAGGATACCATTGTGCCATGCTGTATCGTACGTCCTCTGCATTGTCTCTCCCACTTCTCCGGATTTGTACGGGAACCTGAGCTTCAAAAACCACATCAAAAACTACTTTGCTCTTTGGAGCAATGGACTTGGTCAGGTCAACTTCCAGGATGGTGCCATGTAACCGGGTTGGTTGAACAACTCCATTCATTTTAAGGCTTATGATCTTCTGATAACCAATCTCTGCAGGTGTAAGTTTTGAAATGCGATCCCTGACGCGGTCATCCCAATCGGGCTGGCCGCCAATTTTGATCTTGCCCAATTCCTGGCTTCTTACATCCATTTCGCTGCCTGGCTGAAAGGCGTTCCAGAATAAATGGAAATACACTTTCTTTAACTGATCTCCCGAATTGTTGGAATACTCAATCTTTTGGGTGCCTTTCAGAATGTTGGTTTGCACATTCAGTGCCACATTCATGGTATATTTTACGCGCTGCTGCCAATAACTGTACTGGCTAAACGAAAAGAAGGGAATGAGAACAACAACAAAAAAGAAAAGGTATTTTTTTATCATAATCTGTTTTTTTCGGGTGGCTAATATCTGCAATAATCCCTTTAGTAAAAGTGAAATATTTATTCTTCCCCGCCTTTAGGCTGTGCATCACCGATTCCCGCTACCACAATCACTATTTCACCTTTAATCGTTTTTGATTCAAAGTGTTTGAACACTTCTTCGAGAGGCCCCCTTGCATTTTCTTCAAATATTTTTGTCAGTTCCCTGCTGACACTGCATTGCCTCTGTTTACCGAATGTGTTCATAAAATCATTTAATGTACGAAGAAGCCTGTGCGGACTTTCATAAAATATCATTGTCCTACTTTCATTTTTCAAAGTGTTCAGCATTGTTTGCCTGCCTTTTTTCTGCGGAAGAAAACCTTCAAAACAAAACCTTACGGAAGGAAGCCCGCTATTGATCAGTGCAGGGACAAATGCCGTAGCACCCGGGAGGCATTCCACTTTGACGTTGTGCCGGATACATTCTCTTACCAATAAAAAAGCCGGATCACTGATCCCCGGAGTACCTGCATCTGTAATCAGGGCCATCGACTCACCGGATGCCATTCTTTGTACAAGGTCGCCGGTGACCTTGTGTTCATTGTGCTGATGGTAAGAATACATCTTGTTATCTATACTGAAATGCTTTAATAATTTACCGGAATTCCGGGTATCTTCTGACAAGATCAGATTTACCTGTTTCAGTACCTCTATTGCCCGTAGGGTCATATCGGCCAGATTGCCAATGGGAGTAGGTACAATGTACAACATCACCTCAGGACTTTAACTTTCCTGGGTAATGCGGATATCTGCATATTCCATTACCGGATTTGCCAATAATTTTTTTACTGCATCACCTGCGATTTCGGCTGCTTCCTGGTCTGATTTGGCGGCGATATGCAGCTTTATGTGTTTACCGATCCGCACATCGTCAATCTGTTGAATATTTAACTTTCCAAGACTGTCTAAGACAGCTTTACCTGCGGGGTCCAACAAATCTTTAAGAGGCATGATATCTATTTCAGCGATATACATCGTTTTGATATTTTTTGTTTGAAAAGAGGGAAATAATCACATAGGAAACAAAGACAATCGGTACTGCAAGCCAATGCCATATAAAGGCAGACACAACTGTTATTAAAAATAAAATGACCAAGTCCGGATTTTCTTTTAACCTGAACTTTGAAAATTTCAGAGCCAGCATCCGGTGATTGCTTATCATCAGGTAACTCAAAACCAGAATCGCTGCATACAAAATCCATTTATTGGTAATAAATGAATTGACCGTCATGTTTTTCCCAAAGTGCAAAATTAAAGGGAGCGAAGCTACAACCAATCCTGCAGCCGGCACGGGCACTCCTCTGAAGGATGTCTTTTGATCATTGGCAATGTTAAATCTGCCAAGCCTGTACGCCGCCGCACACGCAAGAATAATTGCAGGCCATAACCAGACTGTATTGACATCCAGGCCACCTTCCTCTCTTGCGAAGCTCATCCTGAGCAGTTGATAGATAACTACTGAAGGAGCTACACCAAAACTAACTACGTCGCTCAGTGAATCCAGTTGTTTACCAAGTTCGCTTGTCGCATTTAACAATCGGGCTACAAATCCATCAAAAAAATCTATAATGGCGGCTATCATTATGCAGATACCTGCAAGGGTAAGGCTTTCAGGAATATTAAAACTACTGACCAACTGGTCATTCTGTGTTATGTAAACCGCTTCTGTCTGTAATGCAAAGATGATAGCCAGTACTCCTGTAAAAAGATTCAGCAGCGTAAAAAGGTTGGGAATATGTTTCATTTCTTGCACAAAATACAGCCTATTTCTTTTTCATCAGCATTTCGATATCCTCTACAGTAATTGGAATATTTTTCATGAGGTCTGTATTCCCTGATTTGGTGATCCAGTAATTATTCTCAATCCGGATTCCCATTCTTTCTTCTTCAATATAAATTCCGGGTTCGATTGTAAATACCATACCCGCTTTTACAGGTTCTGTTTTAGTTCCCAAATCGTGTACATCCACACCAAGATGGTGTGAAATGCCGTGATACAAGTACTTTCTGTATGCCCTGTTATTGGGATCTTCATTCTTTATATCCCGTTTTTTCAGCAACCCGATTCTTTGAAAAATCTCTGTGGCCTTATCACCCACCTTTTCATGATACTTGTTGATGGTAATCCCGGGTTTCAAAATAGAAGCACAATACCTGTGTATTTCAAGACAAGCATTGTAAACAGTTTTTTGCCTTCTTGTAAACTTCCCATTGACAGGAATGGTGCGGGTGAGATCTGCAGCATAATGAGCGTAGCCGGCTCCGAAATCCATAAGGATCAGGTCGCCATCCTTGCATTCCTGATTATTATTTACATAATGGAGAATGCGGGCATTGTCGCCACTGGCAATAATACTTCCGTAAGCCGGACCATCCGCACGCTGCGAAATAAACGAATGCCATATTTCTGCTTCAATTTCATATTCCATCACACCTGGCCTGATAAATTGAAGCAACCTGCGGAATGTTTTGTTGGTGATTTCAATAGCCTGTTTCATTACATCCACTTCATAGGCAGTCTTTACTGCTCTGAGCTCTCGCATGATTTTAGCACTGCGCCTGTATTGATGGGCAGGATACCGTTTTTGAATAGCATGTGCAAAACGATAATCTCTTGTTTCGATTTCACTGGCTTTTCGGTCATTCTCATTGGTATTCAGATAAATGATATCGGAGAGATGAATCCACACCTGAAGCAAGGCATCGAGTTCATCCAACCAGATTATCTTCTTCATTCCGGAAATTGCCTCTGCTTCATTTTTACGAAGTCTGAAGCCATTCCACTTTTCTTTTAATTCATTTGGGCGAACCAACACCAACACTTCTCTGTACTCAGGATCGGGATGATCCGGAAACAGAATTACCATGGTGTCTTCCTGCGTGATACCGCAAAGCCAATACAGATCAGCATTCTGCACAAAAGGGTAAATCGCATCCCCGTTGAGTGGCATTTCATCATTGCTGTTAAAAATGGCAATCGCATTTCGCTCCATTTGAGAGATAAATCTTTTACGGTTTTCAATAAACAATCGGGAATCAACAGGGAGATTACGCATAAGAAAATATTTAATTGTTGCAATATACGTGATTAATTTTTTCAAATTTGACACACCCGGAATGTGTAATATTTACATATTCATAAAAAAATATTTTAGAAACATCTAATCATTCAAAAATCCTGTAAGAAAATATTTACTCTATTTTAAGATTGTTTAGAGAATTGAGATGCTTTTCAATTTTTCATAAAATAAATAAACAATTATTGCTCCTCATTCAAAGTTTGCCCCCATAATTGATTGGCTAACTTTGCGTTTTCATAAAAAGATTTTCATGTCAGTACCTACCATTTTGTTCTCTCCAAAGAATCTTCTGCATGCGATTGGCTTACCTTCTGCAGGAAAAATAAACTATCAGCTAACGCCTGAAAAGCTAATCGAACAAACGATACAACGTAACGAGGGCCGGTTAAGTGAAAGAGGTGCATTGGTGATAGACACCGGAAAATTTACAGGACGCAGTCCAAAGGATAAGTTTACAGTAAAAGATGAGATCACTGAAAACGTTGTGGATTGGAATAACATCAATCAACCGATTGAGAAAAAATATTTTGATGGAATCCTGAATAAGATGCTTCAACACCTGAAGGATAAGGAAATCTGGGTACGGGATTGCTTTGCCTGTGCTGATCCGAAATACAGGCTCAATATCCGGATACTAAATGAAGACCCGGCAGGCAACCTCTTTGCTTATAACATGTTTTTGCGACCTGCAGAAGATGAATTGGAAAAACAACAACCTGATTGGTATATCATTCATGCTCCTTCCTTTGTAGCTGATCCTGCCGTGGATGGAACAAGACAGGGAAACTTCACCCTTGTCGATTTTACCCGAAAAATGATTCTCGTGGGAGGATCAAAATATACCGGCGAAATCAAGAAGGGAATATTTTCAATCTTAAATTTTGTACTGCCTCATCAAAAGGGCGTGTTGAGTATGCATTGTTCCGCCAATGTCGGCAAGGACAATGATACTGCACTTTTCTTTGGATTGAGTGGTACAGGTAAGACTACCTTAAGTGCAGATCCATCGAGGATGCTGATCGGAGATGATGAACACGGGTGGACCAACGATTCCGTTTTTAATTTTGAGGGAGGTTGCTATGCAAAAACCATTGACTTGAATCCTGAAAAGGAACCCGATATCTATAATGCCATCCGGCCAGGTGCATTGGTCGAAAATGTCACCTTTTTTGAAGGATCAAACAGGATAGATTTTTCAAGTAAAAAGATTACCGAAAATACCAGAGTAAGTTATCCTTTGTCGTTTATTGACCATGCCATCCACCCTTCCATTGGGCCATTGCCTAAAAATATTTTCCTGCTTACCTGTGATGCGTATGGAATATTACCACCTATTAGCAAGTTGAATGCAGCCCAGGCTATGTATCAGTTTATTTCGGGATATACTGCTAAGGTGGCCGGAACAGAGGAGGGCGTCACTGAACCCAAACCTGTATTCAGTGCATGTTTTGGAGCCCCATTCCTTCCTTTGCATCCAACTACCTATGCCGGAATGTTTGGAAAAAAAATTGACGAACACAAAGTGAATGTCTGGATGGTGAATACAGGCTGGAGCGGCGGATCTTACGGTGTGGGCAACAGGATTAAGTTGGCTTTTACACGCGCAATGATAGCAGCAGCCCTGGATGGCAGCCTGAATAAGGTAGGCTTTACTGCCCATCCGGTATTTGGTATGATGATGGTAAATGAATGTCCAGGAGTACCTTCAGAAATACTCAATCCTCGAAATACATGGACAGATAAGGAGGCCTATGATAAAAAAGCAAAGGAACTTGCAGGACTTTTTATTGCAAACTTTGAAAAATTCAAAGATCATGCATCAGCAGAAATTCTGGCTGCTGCACCAAAGGTGTAATTTTTAAAAGAAGTTACCTCCTTCATATCCTCATTATCAAATAATATGCTGCAACAACAAATCAAAAAAGTTCTGTTGAATTATTACTGCATCATTAATTATTGAAACTTTAATTCCTTACTTTTGTAAACTTTTTTAAATCAGGGTCCCGTGGCCGAGCGGTTAGGCAGAGCTCTGCAAAAGCTTCCACAGCAGTTCGAATCTGCTCGGGACCTCCAGAAAGAAGAAGGTTGAGAGAGTTGAGAAAGTTGAGGGGGTTGAGAAGACTTTGGATTGAGGTGCGGATTCGGTCTGGCCGAAAGCGTATGGTTTTGTCTGCGGACCGGCCCTACCGATGTGTGAGGAAAGCAAAGAAGGTTGAGAGAGTTGAGTAAGTTGAGGAGGTTGAGAGTGTTGAGGTAGTTGAGAGTTCTGTCCGATCCCGTACCTACAGAAGAAAAATCTGCCTAATCAGGGAATAAATGGTTGAGATAGTTAAGCCATTGTATTGTTAGTTTGCTGGAGTTCTCAGCTTCTTTTTCATCACACCTCTTATTATTCGGAGATTAAACTCATCCCTAAATCCACGAATTCCGGAAAGCATACGCTGATTATTTTTAAATTTCCGGCATCAACGATTTCTGTAAGTTTCTATTATAAGTAAAACTTGTCCCCAATTAAGGTATTTATATTCAATTATTAGCTCAATTGCCCTATTTTTGCGCTCCAAAAAAATCAGTACTAAAACAGTTTTATGAACAATTTGGTTTATGCAGTTCCGGTTATGGCTGCCATCGGTCTTTTATATACATTTTACAAGTACGTATGGGTAGGTAAACAAGATGCCGGAAATGAGAAAATGAGAGAAATCAGTAATCACATTGCCAATGGTGCAATGGCCTTTCTGAAAGCTGAATATCGTGTAATCTCCTATTTTGTAATTATAGTAGCCGTTCTGCTCGGAATTATGGGGTACACCAGTGCCAATAATCATTGGTCAATTGCTTTGGCATTTATTGCCGGAGGTATTTTCAGTGCCTGTGCCGGATTTATCGGAATGAAGGTGGCCACCAAAGCCAACGTCAGAACCGCTCAGGCAGCAAGAAGCAGCCTTTCAAAAGCGCTGGGAGTATCTTTTACCGGTGGAAGTGTGATGGGTTTTGGCGTAACCGGTATGGCTGTTTTGGGATTGGGCGGATTGTTCATCATTCTGAAAGCCATTTTTGCAGCAGATGCTCCGGTGGATAGCCTTGAAATGGAACGCACCATTGAGGTATTGACCGGATTCAGTCTTGGTGCAGAAAGTATTGCCCTCTTTGCGCGCGTAGGTGGTGGCATTTACACAAAAGCGGCCGACGTAGGTGCAGACCTGGTTGGTAAGGTGGAAGCAGGAATTCCTGAAGACGATCCCAGGAATCCGGCCACCATTGCCGATAATGTTGGTGACAATGTAGGTGACGTGGCAGGAATGGGCGCTGACCTCTTTGGTTCTTATGTGGCTACTGTGCTCGCTACTATGGTATTGGGTCGTGAAACTATTTCAAATGACGCATTTGGAGGCATGGCTCCGATTTTATTACCGATGTTGATTGCCGGTATTGGAATACTCTTTTCAATGGTAGGCACATTGTTCGTGAAAATTTCTGATAATGCCGGATTAAAAACTGCTGTTGTCCAAAAAGCATTGAACCTCGGAAACTGGGGATCTATTGTGTTGACTGCCATTGCAAGTTTTTTTCTTGTTTGGTGGTTGATGCCGGATACTGAAATGGTATTGAGAAATTATAAATTCACAAAATATGGGGTTTTTGGCGCCATTGTGGTCGGACTTGTTGTCGGTACACTGATGAGTATTATTACTGAATATTTTACTGCGATGGGCAAGAGACCAGTGAATAGTATTGTCCGTCAGAGTGGTACCGGGCATGCTACAAATATTATAGGCGGAATTGCCGTAGGAATGGAAAGTACCATGCTTCCAATTCTTGTTCTTGCAGGTGGTATCTTCCTTTCATTTTATTGCGCAGGATTGTATGGCGTGGCAATTGCAGCTGCCGGCATGATGGCGACAACAGCTATGCAATTGGCTATTGATGCCTTTGGACCAATTGCCGATAATGCTGGTGGAATTGCTGAGATGTCGGAATTACCCAAAGACGTTCGTGAAAAAACAGATATACTTGATGCAGTCGGAAACACGACTGCCGCTACCGGCAAAGGATTTGCGATTGCTTCTGCGGCGTTGACTGCACTTGCTTTGTTTGCGGCCTTTGTTGGGATAGCCAAAATAGATGGAATAGATATTTACCGTGCGGATGTGCTTGCCGGGCTTTTTGTAGGTGCGATGATCCCTTTCATTTTCTCATCATTGGCCATTCGTGCAGTTGGTGAAGCCGCTATGGCGATGGTAGAGGAAGTAAGAAGACAGTTCCGTACCATTCCGGGCATTATGGAAGGAACAGGCAAGCCTGAGTATGAAAAATGTGTAGCCATCAGCACCAATGCATCTATCCGGAAAATGATGGGTCCCGGAGCCATTGCTTTTATTGCCCCGCTTTTTATCGGTTTTGTATTTGGGCCTGAAGTATTGGGTGGATTTCTTGCAGGCGCTACCGTTAGTGGCGTCTTAATGGGTATCTTTCAAAATAACGCAGGCGGTGCCTGGGACAATGCGAAGAAATCTTTTGAGAAGGGTGCTGTAATTAATAACGAAACTCATTATAAAGGAAGTGAGCCACATAAGGCATCTGTAACCGGAGATACTGTGGGCGACCCATTCAAAGATACCAGCGGACCAAGTATGAATATTCTCATTAAACTCATGAGTATTATTTCTCTTGTGATCGCTCCTACTCTAGCCGGAATGTTTCACGACTCTATTGCAAAAGAAAGACAAACAAAATTGAATAATCTTCAGATTTTGCAGAAGGAAGCAGCACTTGATCATGGAACAGATGTTTGGACACTCGAATCCGGCAGCCACGATAAGAATGTGCAGCAAACCATCCAGCGTTTCATTAAAAGACTCACAGCGGATGGCCTTATTAAAGGTGATTCATTTTCGGTAGCCGTGCAGGATGGTGCATTATTCATTGATGGAAAGGAACAAAGTAGTGAAGTGAAAAGCAGATATGATGAATATATCCGGAATACCGGAAACTTTATTACGAAACAAACTAAACCTTAAATAAATCTATTCTCAATTTGAAAATCCTGGCTTCATCGCCGGGATTTTTTTTCAGATTGCCTGTGGCCGGTTATAAAATAAGGCATCACTGTCCTTCGATTCGTGCATTGATTTTATGACAGAGGATAATGGAGCGATAAATATGTTTGGATAATCGATCTCCCCTAATTCTTCGCGGATTGGATAGGCTAATTTTTCTTCCTTTGTCGAAAATTGAGAGTCTATTCCCGGCTTGTTTCCTCTCGGATCTAAACGAAACCAACCCACCTCATCCAGATACACAGCATTGAGGCCGTGCAAAGCATAACCCGATTCTACAGTTCCCTTTCTCAACACTCTTTGATAGCAAAAACCTGCCGGAATGCCCATTCCACGTAGCAGGGTGGCAAGCAAATGAGATTTGGCAAAACATATTCCTTCTTTCTTTTCCAATGCTTCCTCCCCACTGATGGTGATTACCTTGTCTTTGGTATCAAATGTATGTTTGATTTCGTCCCTTGCTACTTCGAATGCAATTTTCGCTCTTTCCTTTTTTGAAGAAACCTTTGATTCTATTTCCATTATTTTTTGACGGATTAACGGGGTATTAAACCGGATTACAGGCGGAATTTCTTTCAGGTAATCTTCCATGTTCTCTGATTCTGGTATAAGCTTCATCTTACATTGTTTTATGAAAAGGTTTCTGAAACCGGTAGAGGGATCATCTGTTTTGTGATTGCACAATAATTGTGCAGAGTTCAGAAAATGGGTGAATAAATCCGTTACGACTTTGGAAAATTCAGCGATAATTATTTCTCAACCGATTGATATTTTCTGACAACACAGATATCTTCTGAGTTGAGAAATGAAAAAGTAATTGAAAAATGACTACATCTTGCTGAATCTGCCTTCACCACACTCTCTCTCCTTCGTAATACTGTAGCACTTTCTTACGCAATGCCAGGTCGTATTTTGATAATATCAGGTTGATTCTTGACTGATCCAGGTTATTCTTTGCTATCAGATAATCCACTGAAGTGATGGCTCCAAGGTTGAACCGGACTTCAGCCGAATTAAATGATTCCTGAAATGCCGATACCTGCTCTTTCAGAATATCCATTCTTGATTTTGCATTGATCATTTCTACATAAGCCTTCTCTATGGCCTGTTGCAATGCTGTCCTTGAGGATTTTTCAAGGAGTTGGGAGTTCTTCATATCCAAACGAGCCAATCGGATTTGATTCTTCACCTTGTTTGCATTAAAGAGAGGGATATTCAGATTGAGACTTATCGTAGTAAACAGGTTATTGCTCAACTGATCCCTGAAATTAATTTTCTTTGAATTATATACCGATTCGGATTTATTAACCTGATATTGCTGGCCTCCCACCGTCACATAATCATCCGAAACTACATTCTGATTTTTAACAAAGAAAGATTGTGTTGCTGCATTGGAATAATTGGTATTCAGATTTCCACCCAATGAAAGAATTGGAAATAGTTTACCTGTTGCAGCCTTAATTCCTGCCTCTGCACTTTCTGTTCTCAATTGAGTAGCTTCTATTTCTGCAAAACTTCGTAATGCGCTTTGGTAGATATCATCCGGACTTTTTGAGTACAGGGCTTCTGTTGAATCTACCTTTATTTTTTCAATTTCCAGGTTGGGCTGATACGGTATATTAAGCAATTGGCACAGATTTAATTTTGCAGAAGCTAATGCGGCTGTGTTATTGCTCACAGATAGTTGATCGTTGGCGACCTGCCCTTTCAGATCGTACAATTCTGAGGGAGTGATGGCACCCTGATTGTTGAGTATGTTCAGTCGATCTACTTGTTTATTGCTTACAGTGATTTGTTGCTTCGACTGCTCAAGTACTTCCTGAGCACTCAATACCTGCAGATAGGCAAGCAGGATGTTAATGGTAAGGTTATCCCTTGCCTGTTGCCATTCTTTCTGAGAGGCTTCGAATGCATATCTGTTTGATTTGATCTGGTTTTGTAAAGACAAACCCTGGAAAAGCAGGAGGCTGGTATTGGCACCATAATTTGCATAGGTCACATTCTGATTGATGTATTGGTTGGTAAATGGATCAATACTTCTTCCCTGATTCAATCCATGATAGGCAAATGCATTCAGGTCGGGAAGCATGAAGGCTCTGGATTGTTTCCAGTTGATTTCATTTCTCTGTACCAACAGGCCAGCCTGGTTTACCTGAAGATTGTTGGCAATCCCTGTATCTATCGCCTGTTTAAGTGTAAGTGTATGTGTATGTTGTGCCTGTGCATTTACTGTTATTAAAACGAGGATAACAATCGCAATTTTTTTAGTCATCATTGTACAGTTTAGGAAATTGTGGAATCCTGGATTTTTTCTATTCTGCCATCGAGCAGATGAATGATTCTGCTTCCATAGGCAGCATTTTTTTCGGAATGAGTTACCTGTATGATTGTGACCCCTTCTTCTTTATTGAGTGTCTTGAACAAATCCATAATTTCTTCTCCTTGTTTTGAATTCAGATTGCCTGTCGGCTCATCTGCAAGAATCAGTTTAGGCCTGATAATGAGTGCGCGTGCGATCCCTACCAGTTGTTGCTGTCCACCGGACAATTGAGAGGGAAACAAATTTTTCTTCCCGACGATCTGAAACCTATCGAGCATATCAGCCACCATTGCTTTTCTTTCAGACGATTTTACCTTGTGATAGATCAGAGGAGTTTCAATATTTTCTTCCACAGTGAGTTCATCAATGAGGTGATATGCCTGAAAGACGAATCCTATATGTGATTTATACAATTCAGACCTTTGTTTTTCTTTGAGTTTCAGTACATTCTCATCCATAAAAAAGTATTCCCCTTCATTGGGTTCATCCAGCAACCCAATCACATTCAATAATGTGGATTTTCCCGAACCACTTGGCCCCATGATGGAAATAAATTCTCCTTCCGCTACATCAAGATTGATATCTTTAAGAATGAAAGTGCGGTTACTACCCGTATTATACCATTTAAAAATGTGCCTCAGACTGATCATTATATTTTGATTTTATGTTTTTTTTGCCAATTATATACCGTTTTATTTTTTGTTGATAATCAAACATTTAAGTAATCCATCTCAAATTAAAGTGTCCGATAATGATACAATTGTGTGCGGTAATGCATTGTACTTTTTTCTTTAGGATTCTACCTTATCTATTTCAGAAAAACTTCAATGGAGATTTCAAAAATAAAATTTGCTTCATGTGAACAGGCAATGTTTTCATCGGCTTGATTTTTGATAAAGCTGAAATTGTGAATTTAAGACAAGCAAAAAAACTTTTAATAAATTAAGCCCATACAATGAAAAAATTACTGATTTCTTTTGTAGTTATTATGTTCCTTATGTCCTGCAATTCCAATCCTCAGGCTACAGGAGATTCTGTCATCATGCAACAAGAAAAGAAAGACAATGCCATTGAATTTCAAAAAGACTCAATCACTGCAAAAGATATCCGGGGCGAAGCACCTGCTTCATCCGATAGTATGGCAACCAAGGATAAGTCACCAAAAAAATAGAAACCGGTGTTTTATGGTTTAAAGGACTTTCGTAGCCCGTTGTTTGGCAGTACGTATGAAAAGCCCTTACTGGTAGTGCAGTTGCTTTGTTCGATATAATTATTTGTTGTGTTCCTGCTTACGATCGTTCCGTAGAGAAGAACAACTTTTCATGATCTCGTTTGATTCACTGGAAATAAAGTGTATCTTTTGTTCAGTTTATCCACACACAAAATTCAATTACCTCAAATTAAAATTCATGAGCAAAACAGCATTGGTATTGAGCGGAGGCGGCTTTCGTGGGGCATTTCAGGCAGGCGCTTTGGAGACTATCCGGAAATATTGGGATTTGATAAATCCCGGTATTGAATCGATGAAGTTTGATATCGTTTCCGGTGTATCTGCAGGCGCTCTGAACGGACTCATGATAGCCCAGAATAACCTGGATGAATTGCTGGCTATTTGGAATGAAGTGGGCGTAAAGGGGGTTACTGAAATCTATACTTCAGATTTTATTGACACCAATTTTGATAAGGATACCGACAATCCTGAATTGAGATTTAAATTATCCTGGGATACCATCAAGGAATACTTTCCGAAAACCACCCGCAATCTCTTGCTGAAAGCAATCTTTTCACGTAAATCCATTTTCAGATCCTTCGAAAAAGAATTTCAGGCATTCAGGGCTTTGGCTGACAATACGCCACTTTATAAAAAGCTCAGGGTGCATGCGAAAAAAGAACTTCTAAAAAATTGCAATTATAAGTGCGGGTTTGTGTCGCTTGATACAGGTTCATACTATTATGTGAATGGGTGTGATTTCAAAACAGACGACGACCTCGCCAAAGGTGTGCTGGCTTCTACGACGATGCCGATAGTATGGTCACCGGTAAACAGAATTGACCTTAGCCATATCCAACTGAAACAATGTGTGGACGGGGGCATTCGCAACGTTTCGCCATTGGGTGATGTAATCAATGATATCAAAAACGACCCTTCGCCTGAAGAATATACATTGATCATCATCAATTGCAGTACGGGGACTCTTAGTGAAGAAGATTACTCGAATAAAAATATTGCCCAGATTGCATTGCGTTCATTGGATGATATTGCGATTACCGAAATTTTCAACAACGACATCCGGGAATTTATTACCAAAAACTATCTGGTAAAACAAGTAAAGGATAATCACCCGGGAGAAATCCTTTTTGACTATGATTTTGAAAATAAACAGAAAGGAAAGCCATTAAAATATTTCAATGCCATCATTATTCAACCGGATCCCAATATACTGGGAGATGCACTTACCGCCAATGAGCGTCAGATTCAATTACGAATGGATCATGGAAGGCAAAAAGCAGAAATAGCGATCAATCTTCACTACCAATCAAAAATGGAGAATAAGACAACAATCGTGTAGTTGTCCATCCAAAGAAAGTCAAGTTAATAATTTTCAGTCGAACAGAATATCCGTTAAGCTAAAATTTTTACCCTCAGATAATTCCAGGCAGATCGGAAAGGGGATTCTATTAGCCGATAGGCATAGAGTTGCAAATGAACATTCTCGAAACTGCCCTATCAATTTGCAGCCTTTATATCCCCCCAGTTCTCTCCTCGTTTGATTCTGTATATCTGTGTTTCGGTTACTTTAAACTGTTTTACCAACTGTTTCATGGGTTTGCCCTGATTCAATAATTTTTTCAACAGCATCACTCTGGTCACTGTAAGTTTGATAGCCTTTGAATTTTTTCTGCGATGGTATTTCCTTTCTGATTTTTCCTTAATTACATAAGGGCTATGTTTCTGATGTTCATAATTTTCATCCGGCGTCATCCACTTCAGATTATCCGTCCGGTTATTCAGTTTGTTGTAGTCCAGATGTGCGACAATGGTTTGTTTGGAAGTGGGTTTTCTCAAAAAATATTCTGCCACCAACCGGTGAAAAAGAGCATGATAGTTGATTGCGCGGCCTTTCAGGTCATCTTCAAATTTTTTTCTCAGGCTTTTTTTTAATGTATTTAGTAATTCCGCCGTCTCCCGGATTGTATTCTTAGTTAGTCTGTTTTCCTTCAGAGATTTAAGGCTTCTTGACAATTTAAAAACCTGGCGTTGCAGATAGTCTAATTATTTTTGAACTTTTTCTTCTCTTGGTGTATAAAATCTCAATCGCACAATGCGGTATCCATTAATCATAGAGCCTTTCAGAATATTACCCTTTGATATCTTATTAAATGTGCGCAAGCGGCCAAAATTGGATACTTCCAAACGGAAATCGTTTGTATAGTCAAAATCAAACGATACGGCTTTCCACTTCTCTCCGGTAAAATCTTTTGCCATAGTTGTAAGATTTAGTGATAAAAAGTAATCTCAGAAATACCCGAAGAAACTAAGGTAGCTAAAATAAAACTATCCAATTCTCTTGCTGAACATTCAGAAAATTCATCCTATTCTATTAGCCTTTAATTCCTTCAACAACGAATTATCCATCCTTGCGCCTAATCCATTGCCCTCTGGCAAAATTACTTCGCCGGATTTGCCGTAGGCTATACCGCCACTAACCGGCTCTTCAGTAAACATCATCGGCGTATCAAAATCATAATATTGTATATACTTGCTTGTCATGCCTAAATGAGCGTTGGCAGTCATGGCAAGTTTTGACTCCATAAAGCCGCCAATCTGCATCAATATTCCAGCCTGTTCTGCAAGGCGGATGATTTTGAGTGCACGAAACAGTCCGGACGATTTCCCCAACTTCAGATTAAACATATCGCAGGCATTGATACTTATGAGTCTTGCTGCATCATGCTCGTCACAGCAACTTTCATCTGCCATGACTTTTACTTTGCTTTTTTTTCTAACTGTTTTCAGGTTTAAATAATCCCAACGAGCGATAGGCTCTTCACAATATTGAATATCCAAATGAGAAATACCATTGAGCACTTTAATTGCATCCGTTACACTCCAGCCCTGATTGGCATCTACCCGCAGAGCAATTTTATTTCCGATTGCCGATCTGATAGCCCGCATTCTTTTGATGTCGTCCTCTGGCTTGCCTCCCAACTTTACTTTAATGATCTTAAAGCCTTCTTTCTTTAAGCCGGATGCGTGTGCGGCCATTTCTTCCGGCGTACCCAGGCTGATGGTGTAATCCGTAAATAATTTTTTATTTTTTTTCCCACCCAGGTATTTCCATAACGGCTCTTTCGTATATTGTGATGCAGCATCATACATGGCAATATCAAAGGCGCTCTTAATGCTGCTGTTGCCATAAATCACCTGATTCATTACGGCATGATTTCCGGATATATCCGACACGGCACGTCCTTTCAATACTTTGGCAAGATAGCCCCCCACTTCAAAGCAGGTCTGTTGGCTCTCACCATTGATAGTCATAAATGGACTGCACTCTCCAAAACCCGTGATGCCTGATGAGGTTTCAATTGTTACAATAATATTATCCGCTGAATAGATGGGGCCCAGCGAAATAACAAATGGCTTCCTGAGTGGGATGCTGATTTTGTAAATAGAAATTCTTTTAATTATTTCTTTATTTTTCTCCATTTGATTTATAAAATTCAGAAACGTGCTAATAATTTAAAATTGATCAAACGTGGGGTTAGTCTGTTTGGAATACTGAATGTGTTGTTTGCAAAGTCTTTAATCAATTGATAGGAGATCACATTGGCGCGGTCAATAATATTAAACACCTCCAGGCTGGCCCATATATTATCGAATGACCGGAATGGTGAATGACTTCTTCTCATGGATTTCTCACTCAGCAGCAATGCACTGAAACCTACATCTACTCTGAAATATGGCTCTATGATGAGACCGTTGCGGAAGCGTGCGCTGTTGGGTACATTGTACGTCATATTGCTGCCATAGATCATATTGAGGTGCACTCTAAAATTTTTGTTGGTACTCAGATAATCCTGCAGAAACAGACCGACTGTAAACAACCTGTCTGTAGGCCGCCTTATCCATCCCACATCCTTACGTATGCTGTCTGCTACAATCTTGTCTTCGGTATTAGAATTGATCACCTCACCACTTGCGTTGGTGTACAGATAATAATAATCATTATTCAGATTTTCCATTGTACGGCTCACATTAATACTGAGCCAGCTTTCTGCATCCTTTACGAGTTGAGTATAAAGCCGTGTTTCTATTCCCATCGCATAAGCCTTTGCATCATTTTCACCAGAATATACGATTCTCACGTTGTCGATGTTGTAAGAGACCACGTCAGTCAGTTTCTTATAATATGCTTCAGTAGTAATGCGAAGTGGCCGGTTGCCATAATGCAGGTTGTAATCAAATCCTGTAACAAACTGAAGGCTTTTCTGGCTTTTTAGATTTTTGTTGATAGTACCATCCGGCCTTCTGTATTCTCTGTAAAAAGGTGGTTGGTCATACACACCCGCTGCTGCTTTGAATACAATATCTCTTTTCCAGTTTGGTTTAACACTAAACTGCATACGGGGGCTTACCAGAAATTCATTGTTCAGTGCATTGTAGTTGAATCGCACCCCGGCCTGTAAAGTCATTTCGTTTTTCAAATTGCCAAGGCGTATATTATCCTGCACATATCCCTGATAGCGGTCGGTACTCAAATCGACGTCTGACTTAATCACCTTTTGCAGTTGTAGCTGATCCGGGTTAAATGGAAGCGAATAGCCGGCACTGTCCTGCATGATCCATTCATTTATTTTATCGTGAATGGCCTGATGTTCCCATTGTGCTCCCCATTGAATAAAATGGCTGCCTTTTGACAAATAGCCTTTATGCCCGATGTTCAATACCTCAATGTTCAGGTTATTTCTTGCAAAATTATGGAAGACACCGGCTCCAAGAGGGTTGGTGATTTGCCCGAAGCCGGGTTGTGTTTTATCAAAACTTCTTTCTCCGAACAAGTAGGCACCGGCGATATCAAAATTTTCCTGCTCCTTATCCTCATACCTGCTAATCATCCATTTCAATCTCAGGTCATCATTTACAGATTGTTTAAGCGTAAGCCCGGCAAGATTGTTTCTGTATTTATCCAATTCCTGGCCTTCAAAATAAATATCCAGACCGAGGTTGGCGGTGAATAATGGAGAAAAGACGGCTGTAGATTTCTGAGCAGATTCGGGTTGCAGTTTAAATTTAGATTCTGAATAAATACCTAACAATTCGAGTTGGAGTTTTTGACTGAGTCTCCACGTCAGCAAAGCCTGCACGTCAGATGCAGAGGGTACATAATTTCCTTTGGTCTCCTGGCTGCTCAGAAGATTGCGGTTGCTCTTGTTTCTTACTCCAACCAGAAAGGACAGATTCTTTTTTCTGTTGATTCCTTCGAGATGGAATCCTTGCTCTAAGAGACTTACATAAACGGAGCCGGCAAACTGTTTGGGTTTCTTGTATTCAATATCCAGTACACTGGAAATTTTATCTCCGTACTTAGCCTGGAATCCACCATTATAGAAATTGACATTACCAGTCAGCTCGGGATTGATAAAGCTAAGCCCTTCTTGTTGTCCATTCCGCACAAGATAAGGCCTGAAGATTTCAAAATCATTGATGTAAATAAGGTTCTCGTCATAATTTCCGCCACGGACTGAATATTGAGAAGTGAGTTCGTTGTTGCTGCCCACAAGAATCTTAATTAAACCTTCCACGCCACCGGTAGCGGTAGGAGCAAGAATTGCATTTTTGGGATTTACCTTTACCAATCCTGCCTCTTCTCTGCCCCGCTCATCCTTCACTACCACAGACTCTAATGTTTTATCACGCCTGTACATTCTGAATACCTGGCTTTCCTCTTCCCCTTCACTGAGCAAAAAGTTTTTTTGTAAATCTGTAAACCCTGTATGGGTAAATATCAGCGCAAACGCTTTCTCCGCGGGAACTTCCATCCGGAACGTACCGGAGTCGGATGTAGTTATTCCCGATTGCCTCCCAAGAATAGTTACCGTCACACGTGAAACCGGATCTTCATTTTCATCAATCACCTTTCCGGAGATGAATGCTGTTTTACGCTGTGAAAACACGGCAACTGAAATAAACAGCAACATAAGGGTGAAAGCAATTCTCATGAAACAGAGATTATCGGAATAAATTTTCTGAAAGATATTGCATTTTCGTTTTCTATTCATTGCACTCAATAATCCCCTCATTTTTTATTGTTTTTCGAAATAACAATTGTGGGGTAAGATTTTATTCATTGAGCAACTCCGTTCATCAAATACAAAAGCGAAAAATTATCACGTTTAAACCCTAAACTTACTTTCCAACTCCGCATCTTCAATAGACAATTCTTTATACGCCTCATCTTTCTTATCCTTAAACATTACCATAAACAATACCGCCACCACCAGGGCATAAGCAGCAAAGGTGAGCCAGATATTTTTCCATTGAAGCGATTTATCCGGATTGGTAAAGAAAAGGTCGATCACTACACCGCTGATCATGCTTCCCAGGATGGCGCCCACACCATTGGTCATCATCATGAAGAGTCCTTGCGCGCTGGCGCGGATCTTAGGTGCAGTTTGCGTTTCAATAAACAGGGAGCCTGAAATATTGAAAAAGTCAAATGCCATCCCATAGACAATACAACTTAGTATGATCATCCACAATCCGTCGGTTGGATTTCCATAACCAAACAATCCAAAGCGAAGCACCCAGGCAAACATGCTCATCAGCATCACCTTTTTGATTCCAAATCTTTTCATGAAAAATGGAATTGCCAGAATAAAAATCGTTTCAGAAAATTGGGAAATAGACATGATGATGGCCGGATATTTTACGGCAATCGCATTTTCATATTGAGGTATCTTAGCAAAGTCATGCAGGAAATTATCTCCATAAGCATTGGTCAACTGCAATGCTGCCCCAAGCAGCATGGAGAAAACAAAGAATACGGCAATCCGCGGTTTGCTGAACAGAGAAAAAGCGTTGAGTCCGATTGATTCAGCCAAAGAAGCACTCTTCATCCCCTTACCGGCAGGTGGACATTTGGGCAAGGTAAAAGCATAGAGGCCCAATACCAATGCGGAGGCAGAGGCTAAATGAAATTGACCTGCTGTCGTTTCCATATGCGTAAGACTCACTGTCCACATCGCAACAATAAATCCGATTGTACCCCATACACGGATAGGAGGGTATTCCTTCACCACATCATAACCTTCTTTTTTTAATGCAGTATAAGCAACAGTAATCGCCAGAGAAATCGTCGGCATATAAAAAGCCATATTTATCAACATCACCCAGAACATTACCGTGGGATCTGAAATAGTTGGCAGCATAAATAATACGACTGCACCTGCAAGGTGGCAAATACCCAGCAATTTTTCGGCATTGATCCATTTATCTGCCACGATCCCGAGAAGTGAAGGCATCACCAGTGCAGCCCAGCCCATAGTGGAAAATAACGCTCCAAATGCAGAGCCTGACCATTCTTTGCCCGGATAGATTTTTGGAAGTGTCTGAAACCAATAAGCGCCGATGGTAATAAGCCACGAACCCCATATAAAAAACTGAATAAAGTTCATGACGATCAGGCGCTGTTTCAATTTACTCATACGCAATAGTTTTAATTGATTTTTTATCGGTAAATATAGAGTAAGATTCGGAAAATTAAGTGCGCCTGTCCGTCGGTCTGCACAAAAAGAAATAAGAAATTAAGATTCATTTTTAACCTTCATATTCATGAAACTCTGTAATGCTGAGAAAATAACCATCGGGATCGCGAAAGGAAAATTCCCTCTTTCGTGAATTCGGATTCAGATGAATGTCTTCTTCGATTCGGCATCCGGCGGAGATCACATTTTCCCGAATAGTTTCCATTTTGTCTGTTCTGAAGTAAAGAATCAGCCCATTTCCCGGATCTTTTTCGGGATGCATCATTGTTGGGTGATTGTCCAACTTCCATTTATGTAAGCAAAGTATAATTTCACCATCCTCTGTCTTCAATACACTAAAATGATCTCCACCATGTGCATTGTTGAAATTAAATATCTGAGAGTACCACTTAGCACTCAACTCCACATTTTTCACAGCGATGATGGGATCAATTCTTGTCATAAATTAATTTTTGATAGGCCGGTTACGATCTCTCAAAATAAAAATACAGGGCTTCAAATGAAATCACCCAATTGAAAAATCAACCGATCTCAACCAGTTCAATATCAAAAACCAATTCTTTGCCGGCCAATCTGTGATTGGCATCCAGCACCACCACATCTTCTTTAATTTCCTTCACGACTACGGGAATCGGATGTCCTTCTTCACTTTGCAATTGCAATTGCATGCCTTCGTGAATTTCGAGAGAATCCGGAATATTTTTTCTGGGAAATTCTACAATAGCTTCTTCGTTTATTTCCCCATAAGCCTCAGCAGGAGCAATGGTAATTGTCTTCTTCTCACCTACTTCCATTCCTGGAATGGCATCGTCAAAGCCTTTAATCATCTGACCTGCACCAACTGTGAATGCCAGTGGCTCTCTGCCGACACTCGAATCAAATTGCTCACCATTTGTCAACTTACCGGTATAATGAACTTTTACTTTGTCTCCGTTTTTTGCATTTGCCATTGTCTGAAAAATTTTTGTTGTAAATATTAAAAAGCGGCCAAAGTAATCCTTTTTAAGGATTTACACATTCTTCAAGCAATTATAATATTTTTACAACTTGTCAATTAACATCTTTTCAACCAAAATCTCCCATGCAGAAATTTATATTATCAACGATCATTGTCCTAATTTCCCTTGCAGGGTGGGCGCAGCATAGGATCATTCCCGGAGCTGAAAGAACTGACCAATACCTGCCATTAATAAAAGGAAAAAGAATCGGATTGTTTGCCAATCAGACTTCGATGGTAGGAAATGTGCATCTGGCAGATACATTGAAGAAATTGGGGGTACAGATACAGGTCATCTTTGGCCCTGAACACGGATTCAGAGGCACGGCAGACGCCGGCGAAAAAGTCGGGAATTATGTGGATAAGGAAACCGGAATTCCCGTAGTAAGCCTCTATGGAAGTAAGCGAAGACCTTCTCCGGAAGATTTGAAAGATGTAGATATCCTGATCTTTGATATTCAGGATGTTGGAGTCAGATTCTATACTTTTATTTCATCCATGCAGGAATATATGGAAGCTGCTTTTGAAAACCACAAACCACTGATCATTTTGGACCGACCCAATCCCAACGGATTCTACGTGGACGGACCGGTTCTCAAACCGGAATTCAAAAGTTTTGTAGGAATGCAACCCGTTCCTGTGGTGTATGGTATGACCATCGGAGAATATGCAAAAATGCTGGTTGGAGAAAATTGGCTCAGCCCTGAATCTATGAATGCTTACAACACAGACAAAAAAAACAAGAAGGGATTTCAACTTTGTGTGATAAAAAACCTGAATTATGATCATCACAGCCGGTATCATTTACCGGTAAAACCATCTCCCAATTTGCCGGATATACAATCTGTTTATCTCTACCCTTCTACCTGTTTTTTTGAAGGAACTACTTTAAGTGAAGGCCGTGGTACAGAAAAACCATTCCAGATTTTTGGCGCTCCTACCCTTCCTGATTCTCTTTATTCCTTCACGCCCTCTCCACGCCCCGGTGCTATGAGCAGCAAACATTATGGTGAAGTATGTTATGGATGGAACCTCTCCGGTACACCCGATAAAGTATTGAAAGAAGTAAATAATCAAATTCAGATCAGGTACATATTGCAAGCATTTAAACTCTTTCCTGATAAGGACAAGTTTTTCATTCTTCCTAAATCCGGCGATATGAAAAAATCATTCTTTGATAAACTTGCAGGAAATGACGAATTGTGGCAACAGATCAGGGATCAGAAATCTGAAAAAGAAATCAGAAAAAGCTGGCAGCCCGGTCTGGACAAATTCAAAAAGATCAGAAAAAAATATTTGTTGTACAAGGATTTTGACAGAACATGAGGAAACCATTAAAGATTGTGTTTATGGGAACACCGGCATTTGCAGTTCCTTCGCTTGCCATACTGCACCATGACTTTCATGTAGCCGCTGTGGTGACAGCACCTGATAAACCCGCAGGACGTGGGATGAAATTGCAGCAAAGTGAAGTGAAGAAATTTGCACTTGCACAGGGGATTCCTGTATTGCAACCAGGGAATCTGAAATCTCCGGAATTTCTGGATCAATTAAAAAAAATAAACGCAGATCTACAGGTTGTTGTGGCATTCAGAATGTTGCCCGAGCCGGTGTGGTCACTACCTCCGTTAGGTACGATCAATCTGCATGGCTCCCTGCTGCCTCAGTACAGAGGCGCAGCGCCAATTCATTGGGCGGTCATCCATGGAGAAAAGGAAACAGGAGTCACTACCTTTAAGCTAAAGCACGATATTGATACAGGAAATATTCTGTTTCAGGAAAAGATTCCGATTGGTGATGAAGAAACGACCGGTTCAGTTCATGACCGTATGATGCAGATAGGCGCTGATTTATTATTGAAGACCGTACACCAGATCCAATCGGGCGAATGGAAAGAAATACCGCAGGAAAAGATCGCATCCGATGTTATCTTAAAGCATGCCCCGAAAATCCAAAAAGAAGACTGCAGAATTGATTGGAGTAAGCCCACAGCGGAGATTTACAATTTTGTCAGAGGGCTGTATCCCTTTCCCGTCGCCTTTACTTTTATCCAAAATGCAAGAATAAAAGTGATTTCTGCGAGCAAGGAAATCATTCCTCACACATTATCGCCGGGAGATTTTGTGACAGATGGTAAATCGTATTTAAAATTTGCTACCGCCGATGGTTTCCTGAATATCCGGCGGTTAAAGCCTGAAGGAAAAAGAGAGATGAGTGTAGAAGAATACCTCAGAGGGAATGTGGTGAGGTGAGAAAGCAGCTGTAAATTCCTTGTTTGGTAAGAAGGAATGCTGGCAAATGAATACCGGTTACAGAAAATATTTCCTAAACCAGGTCATTTGCCGTTTTGCATAATGTCTTGTGTTTTGTTTGATCAATTCTATGGCACGATTCAGGCTGATTTTCCCATTCATAAAATCAAACAATTCTCTGTAACCCACTGTCTGTAAAGCATTCAGGTGTTTGTATTGATACAGGCCTTCTGCTTCTTTCAGAAGCCCGGATGCCATCATGATATCCACTCTTTGATTAATACGCTGGTATAATTCTGCTCTGGGCAGATCAATTAAAATTTTCTTTACCTGAAAATCTCTTTGAGTAGAATTCCCTTTCTGAAAATCAAGGATAGACTTTCCTGTCGACATCGCTACGGCCAATGCACGCATGCCACGTTGTGGATTTTGAATTTCTCCTTCGGCAAAAAATCTTACATCCCTAGTTTTTAATTCAGATTGCAACCATTCAATCCCTTTCTGTTGGTAGCCATCCCGGATTATTGCCTCTATCATAGGATCTGTATCGGGAATCTTGTCCATACCGTGGATGAAGGCATTCACATATAACCCTGTGCCTCCGGTCATCACAGCAAAATCGTGTTTTTCGAAAATCCTAAAAACAGCCTTCAACGCATAATCCTCATAAGCTGCTGCATTCACCTCATCAAAGATGGAATGGGAATTTATAAAATGATGAGGCACTTCATTCAGCTCTTTTTCTGATGGTTTGGCCACACCGATATTGAGCTCCCTATAACATTGACGGCTATCCGCAGAAATTATTTCTGTTTGAAGGACTTTGGCCAATGCAATTGCAAAATCAGTTTTTCCCGCTGCGGTCGGACCGCAGATTACAACAACTGTTTTCTGAGATGACATAATAGTTTTAGGGATGTGCTGGTGAAATACTTATTCACCCTCCTCTTCCTGAGGAGCTTCGTCGGGATCCCCTTCATTGCTGAACCCATCCGGCATCACTCCGGAATTAATATCATACTTTTCCTCGATTTCAGCCAATTTTTCATTGATCAGCCCTTTGGTGCCGTATTGGCTTGGGCCGATTCCTTCCGAACGTGCACAGAAAGGATAATCCCTGTATTCTTCATCCTTATTGATGTTGATTACCTCCAGATGAAAAGTCCAGTGCTTGTGAAAATCGTATATATAAATAAATTTCTGATTCGGATCCTTCAATTCAGAGCCAATAGTCGTTTCATCCATCAGCAAAGGCTCTGCTTTATAGACCATATCGTATTTTTCCAGCACGATCTGTCTTCCTTTCTGCCAACTGTCATTACTTCTGTAAAAGGTAGCCTCATGTTTATTATCAAATTCAAAACATTTCAGAATGCTAAGGTGCAAATCTCTGAATGTCTGAGTATGACGGATACCTATGTCACGATAGATGCTATCGTCGTCTTCCCAGTAAACTCTGAACTTTATCACTGCCATGAAGCAAATGTAGCACTTACTAAATAAATATATTGTTTCTTAATGCAAATGTTGTATTGGAATAGTCCTGTATTTTTTGAATAAAGTAAGGATAAAATACATCCTAAACCTTTAGGATAAAAGGCCACTCATGAATTCAATAACCCCTTCCGGATAGTGCCTGGTAATTGGAGTGCATTCGAATAGGCCACCACTCAAGTCAGCGTGAAGGTTTATCAATTCTGTAAACAGGATATCTCCGGAATGCCGATTCGTAATAAGTAGACCGCTCATAAATGTATGCCAGTTGTTGCCGCAAATTTCCTGAGAAGGAAGAGTCACTCTTTAATCTGGACTCAAATTCTTTTTTTAATTCCGGATTGGAATTCAAATACTCTACAGCAATATCATTCCACCGGTAATCGCTGAAATATTCTTTCTGTTGCAGGATTGCATCAAAAAAATTCCAGGAGAAGTAACTGTCGTCACCATCGGGTTCGAGCATTTCTACCAGAAAGCGGTCGGCAATCTGCCCGGTAGGAATGTAATAATCGCCTTTCAGGAAATGGACATCCTGCATTTCCTTCGAATACTTTACCTGACTATTTCTGTGATGTTTTTCATAAGCGAAGGGCATAGATTTTAAAGAAGTAATATGGTAAACGGTGACTTTAATGGTGGTATCTTTTGACAGCCTGTGCATTTTTACCATATTCAGCTTGAGCAAATCAATGACACTCCGCCATCCCTGTGGGATAACGTATGCGGCAGGCTTTGTTACCAGTTCTCCTTCCTTGAATGCATCAAAAAATTTAATCTCTTTTACATAAGGCTTGTTATGATCGTAGTAGAGTACTTTCTGATCAGACAATCCGCTTGGTTTTGTAGAAGCGGTATATCCTTTAAAATTTACCAGAGAATATCGACTTGTATCTTCTGTCCAACGGAGTGGAAAAAATTTCTGACGCCTTACATTTGCAACTGCGGCTCTTCTTTGGGTGATCAATTCATGTGATTTTTCTGAAGCATTTTGCATCATGGTAATCATGAAGTCGTAGGTTGCATACACTCTTTCCTTATAAGGTTTCAGCATGTGGGTTTCGGGCATGTACGACAAGGTCTGAAACAAGGCACCATATCCGGATGAATACCTCGGTGGATCATAAAACATAGAATATCCAACGGATGGGTCAGAGCCTTCTACATTCACATAAGGAACCATATCCCGGTTTTTGTCCTTCATCTTCTTATACAACCCGGGATCAAAACTTTCCTTCATCCATTTACCCAGTTCAGGCCCCAGTTTATCATACTGAGTAGAGATAAGCGTAATCACATGCTGATAGTCGGCTCCATCGCTCACGTGGTTGTCTATAAAAATATCGGGATTGAGCCAGTGAAAAATTGAAGTAAAGGTTCTCGCATTTTTTGAATCACATTTGGTAAAGTCCCTGTTCAGATCAAGGTTTTGTGCATTGCCTCTGAAACCATATTGTTCGGGACCATTCTGACTGACTCTCGTAAGCTGAAATCTGTTTAAAGATCCTCCAATGTTGTACACCGGAATAATTGCCAATGCAATGTTGGATGGCAATTTTACTTTTTCATTCATGATATCTCTTACCAGCATCATGCTGGCATCAATACCGTCCGGCTCTCCGGGATGGATGCCGTTGTTAATCAGAATGACTACTTTCCCTGCCCTGTGCCATTGAACGGGATCAAACTTTTTATCATTGTCCACCAAAACCACATGCAATGGATAACCTGCGTCAGACATTCCCTTTGCCAATACTTTAATTTTACCTGAGCTCTTAGCGAGATTCTTATAGTAGCTGATTGCTTCAAAATAAGTGGCGGTCCGGAGACCACCACTCTTTTCAAAAACTGTTTGTTGTGCATACGACGTCTGCATTGCAGCAGTCAGTATCAGACAATAGATGATTTTTTTCATATTATTTACCGGATGATGACGAAAGAACAATTTATGACTTCATCACCATTGAAAATCTTCACAAAATACCTGCCTTGCATCAGGCTGCTTACATTTTCCTGAATTACATTTCCGGAGTTCCTGATTGTTTCTGTTTTCATAATTCGCCCTGTCATATCCATGATTTGCATCTTACTGTTTGCTGCTATCGTCCGGTCAACTTTGATTTTCAGGACACCTGACACCGGATTCGGGTACACAATGGCATTGGAGAAATTATTGTTTAACCGAACGGTCACTACTTTGCTCAACTGAGATTTGCCGTCAATATCGATCATGTTCAGCCTGTAATAGGCTACATTACCCTCCGGCAATTGATTGTCAGTAAAATAGTACCGGCTGAGATTAGACCCTTTCACTGTGCCGATTTTATAGAAGTTATTTCCATCTTCACTTCTCAGAATTTCAAAGTGTGAGAATTTTGTTTCAAAGGTTGCATCCCATTGGAGCAGAATGTTATTATCCTGACGAATCGCTTTGAAATCATACACAGTCACCGGCAATAATCCAGTACATTCCCAAACCACAGCTGCATATTCAGGATGATCAATGTACGGATTACGATTGTGTTGTCCGGTCAGATAATAAATTGCGTCATTCCTGTTGATTTCTTTCTGGCTCACCGGATCTTCGGCTATCCATTTAAAAAGTAACTTGATATACCAGTCATCGTAGATCTGTAACTTTCTTTTATCCGGATCGGGCTGATCGGTTGCACTCAGGAATAAATCATTGGCATTAAGGTTTGCCGACCAGTTTTGGGAAATAATTTCATTTTCATATCGCGTAGCCATGTACAGGCTGGCTCTGGCAAAATCTCCTTTATACGCATCGATGGGTTCAAAAACAATCCCGGTATATCCGAAGTTATTACCTGTACCTAATTTACTGTGATTGTCAGATTCTTCAGTAATTGTTGTCACCTCTCCATACGGATAGTTATTTCTCATATTGTTTACATAGCCGTCTGTCGGGAATAAGTGTTGGATATCGGTGTACATCGGTTCCTGATCGTTAAACCACGACTTCGGAGTGGAATGCTCCCTGTTGTAACAATCTCCTTCACCTGAATATCCACTGCCACCACACTGATCTACCTGATAGGTATAGGTATAGGGTTCCGGCCCGGATGGGTTATCACTGTACATATCCCAGATAATATCGGCTGTATTGTCATCATTGCGATGAATGTCGGTATATTGAAATGCCTGCCAAATACCGGGGGTGTATGTCAATTGCACATAGCCTGTGGAGATAATATCTCTCAATTTAGTCTTTAACGCCCCACAGGTTAATCCGTCTGTACCATCGTAGTAACCGGCAGGAATACCTGATATAGCTGTAGTCTGAGTGAAAGCTGTAGCTGGTATCGTGTTATAAAGAGGTGGCGTACCTGTACAATAATTGTTTGCGGAGAAGATAAAGAAGTAATAAGTGGTATTGCCGGATAGCCCGGTTGCTGTGAAATAATTGGTGCCGCTGAATTTTACCACACTACCTCCGCCAAATGATTGTCCGGTTGTATATAAGGTTCCATTAACTGGTGTTTCGGACAATGTGGAGGATGTGCTGACAACCACCAGATAGGTATCGGCATCACCGGCTACGGTAAAACTTCCTGAAATGGATGTGGCGGCCGGTGTCAGAACAATTGAAGTGGCTGTTGTAGTGGGTGCTACACAAACTCCCAGAGGTTGCGTAGATGTCGAACCGGACAGATAGGTAGTAGTGAGATAATTGGGGCCGCCTCCGCAAGCCTGATCATTGAGTGAATAAATAAAGTAGTAATAAGTTGTATTTGCTGGCAGATTGTCGTCAGTGAAATTGCCGGCCGTAACAGTAGTCACCACGGTGCCGGATCCAATCGTTGCTCCTTCAGAATAATTCGTGCCATCCACAGGAAATGCATCCGGAGTCGAGGTGGTACTCCTCACAATAAGGTAGCCGTCGGCTGCCGGTGAAGCTACCGTAAAAGTTCCGGTAATGGATGAAGTGGTTGTTGAAAAGGTAAGCCCGGTTGCAGCCGATGTTGGTTCTGTACAAGGGATTGCATTGTAGCCAGTCCACGATAAGTCATCAATTCCTATTCTTAAACCAGTCTTCGATTGTTTGATCTCAAGTTTGAAAGTTCCGGAAACATTGATATTCGAAATGGTAGCTGTGGCCAGCGTAGTTGTCGGATTGGCGCTTCCTACCAAAATATCATTCACATATACATCCAGCTTCCCTCCTGAACCACTATAAAATTGTTGATTCTTAAAAGAAATCTCACCGATACCATTGGGTATGTTGTTGCAAACAATAGAACCATTGCGTATCACGGGCGCTTTGCCGGTGATTGTGAGGTCAGTTCGGGTATCTGTTGCCGACCAGGTAAGACCATTGTCACCTGTCCAGTTAAAAGCTCCATACGAAGATGTAGGGTTCAGTGCCGGAATATTCTGAAAGGTTTCGGTGCCCTGAGCAATGGCTGCGAAAGAAGAAAATAGAAATAAAAAAATCAGCGTGTAGCGTTGAATCATAAAGCAAGTTTTAGATTGTGAATGGTTTGCTAATGTACTACGAAACACAAAAAACCGCCAAATAAAATTTGACGGTCAATAAATTTCAAAAAAATATTCCCTTAACTACTTACTCAATTTCTGAGCAGCTTTTGAAAGTTTGGATTTCAGGTTTGCTGCTTTTTTCTTATGAATAATTCCCTTTTTTGCCAGTTTGTCAATTTTAGAAGCCAACTCAGGAAATTTTTCATTCGCTGCATCTTTGCTGTCAATTTTTTTGAAATCCCTGATTGCATTCCGGGTAGTTTTTCCCTGATAACGGTTACGCTCATTTCTAACCGCACTTTGTCTTACACTTTTCCTGGTTGCTGCATGATTTGCCATGTATTCTTTTTTTTGGTGCGCAAAGATAACAATATAATTGATAGAAAATACACATTTGTGAATGATTAGAGAATTTTAAGAAATTGTATTCACATCAGGTTTAAGGGGCTTGTGAAGGCTTTAAACCATTCATGCAAACTTGCGATGAATGAATAAGGTGCGAAACTTCAGGCATTTTAAAGGCCAAAAGCAATTTTACGGATATCCGGAGGCCTGATGAAATTATAATCTGAATTCTTTTGGGAATTCAAGGTAAAATGACAACTGAAATTTTTAGTTTTGAAAAAAAAACACATAAAACAAGTATTTTTTTTCCTGATCTGCTTAATTTCTTTCTTCGCAATGGGTTGTGGTCCTTCGGTACAATATGTAGGAAGATCCTTGCCTTCCACATCCAATGTGGATATATTTTTTAATTCTTCCGATGTTACAAAGCCTTATGAAGTCATTGGAAAAGTAGATGGTCAGGCATGGCCATTGACTAAGTTTCAAAAAATTCAGGATAAGATCGTTGAAGAAGCAAAAAAAAGAGGTGCAGATGGAGTGATATTTACTTCAGTTGAAAACCAGGTTGTAGGTACTACACAAAATCAAACCACCCAGGCTACCGGCGGCTTATCAAGCAAAACTACAGGTGACGAGAGCAATAATAAGACGGTCTCCACCGGATGGGATGCCTCAGTAACTACCACCACCTCTACCAATAAGCAAACTGTGAAGGTGATGCGAGCTGATTTTATCAAATACAAATAGTACGCATATTTGGAATAGATTCTCCTTTTTCCATTCAAACCCCTTCCTTTGGTTTTAGGAAATGCTGAAAATGAATAGAAAAATAACCAGGTTGTGGGACAATGGTTCCGGTCACTTTCTTTTTTGTTTTGAAGAAGGGCAACATCCTGTAAATCTTTGCCATTATTTAGAAATTATCTTGGTAAAAAGAAACGATATTTGCAGAAAATTTCTACAGACTTAACTGGCAGTTGCCATCCATCATGAAAGATTTTTCATTTATCACCTCTTCTCATCCTGCTTATATTGAAAACCTTTATGTCGACTACAAGAAAAACCCCGACAGTATAGATGAAGAATTGAGAAAATTTTTCGAAGGGTATGACTTTGCCGTTTCTTCCAATGGCAATGGCCAGACGGCCACATCACCGGCATCTTCAGAGTCTGTTTCCAAAGAATTTGCTGTTTACAATCTGATACAGGCCTACCGTAATAAAGGTCACCTGATTGCCACCACCAACCCAATTCGCCAGCGAAAAGACAGGAAGGCACATCTTGACTTGGATTATTTCGGGCTCTCCACGGCTGATCTTGACAAAACCTTTCTGGCCGGCAAAATTTCAGGTATCCCTTATGAAAATCTGGGAAAAATTCTTGAACATCTGAAAAAATGTTACGCAGGCAACACAGGAATAGAATTCAATTCGATAAACGATCCTGAGAAAATACAATGGATTATCAATGCTGCTGAAAAGACCTTGTTAGAGCCCGTATCATTGGAACAGGAAAAAAGGATACTTGAAAAGCTCAATCAGGGTGTAATGTTTGAGAAATTTCTACAGACAAAATACATCGGGCAAAAAAGGTTTTCATTGGAAGGCGGAGAAGGAACAATCGCTGCGCTGGATGCAATCATAACCACCGCCGCCAATAACGGTGTACAGGAAGCAGCTATTGGGATGGCACACAGAGGCAGGTTGAATATTCTTGCAAACATTCTCGGCAAAACATACGAACAAATCTTTACAGAGTTTGAAGGTACTGCCAAGGTGGATAGCACTATGGGAAGCGGCGATGTGAAGTACCATCTTGGATTTAGCAGCGAGGTGATCACGCCTGATGGGAAAGCCATTCATCTGAAACTGGCGCCCAACCCTTCTCACCTGGAGGCAGTGGATCCGGTCGTGTTGGGATTTGCAAGAAGTAAAGCCGACGTGATTTACGATAGCAATTACGATAAGATACTACCGATTCTGATTCATGGAGATTCCTCCATAGCTGCACAGGGCATCATTTATGAGACCGTTCAGATGAGTGGCCTCAAGGGATTCAGTACCGGAGGTACCTTGCATTTCGTGATCAACAATCAGATTGGTTTTACGACCGACTTTGACGATGCACGTACCTCAGATTATTGTACATCCATCGCTTCTATGATACAGGCCCCTGTATTCCATGTAAACGGCGATGACGCTGAAGCAGTAGTGAAGGTAGCCCAGGTAGCCACCCTGTACCGGCAGAAATTTAATGCAGATGTTTTTATAGATATGGTTTGTTACCGTAAGCATGGACACAACGAAGGTGACGATCCGAAATTTACCCAACCCGGCTTGTATGAGTTGATAGATAATCATCCAAACCCACGGGAAATGTATGTGAAATTCCTGCAGGAAACGGAAGGTGAAGAGACTACCATTCTGGCTAAAGAAATGGAAAAGAAATTCTGGGACGACTTGCAGGCACGTCTTGATAATCTGAAACAGAATCCCCTTCCCTATACCTATCAGACTCCTGAGGTATGGTGGCGTAGTCTTAGAAAAGCCACTTCGGACGACTTTCTCGCTTCTCCGATTACGGGAGTACCAGCAGAAGAGTTGAAACGTTTGTTTGAAGCCATTATGGCTATTCCGGAAAACTTTACCCCTCTTCGCAAAATCAAAAAAATATTGCAGGAGAAAGAAAAAATATTTGAACAGGAAGGAAAATTTGACTGGGCAACTGCAGAGTTGCTTGCTTATGCAAGTATTGTCAGCGAAGGGAAAGATGTGAGAATGAGTGGACAGGATGTACGGCGCGGCACATTCAGTCACAGACATGCAGTGCTACGCGATGAGAAAACAGATGAGACCTACAATCGCCTGAGTAATATCGGCCCCAATCAGGGTAAACTACGAATCTGGAATTCACTGCTCAGCGAGTATGGTGCTTTGGGATTTGAATACGGTTATGCTATGGCTAACCCAAATGCACTGGTGATCTGGGAAGCACAATTTGGAGACTTCGCCAATGGCGCCCAGACCATAACCGATCAGTTTGTGGTATGTGCTGAGCAAAAATGGAGAAGAATGAATGGCCTGGTCATGCTGTTGCCACATGGATATGAAGGACAGGGGCCGGAGCATAGCAGCGCGCGAATCGAAAGATTTCTTCAAATGTGTGCTGAGTTGAATATGGTTGTCACCAATGTTACCACTGCCGCCAACTTCTTCCATTTACTCAGAAGACAATTGGAATGGCCATTCAGAAAACCTCTGGTAAATTTCTCTCCTAAAGCGAATTTGAGATTGCCTGCCACCTACAGTGCCATTGAAGAATTTACACAAGGCTCGTTTAAAGAAATTATTGATGATGAATCTGCAGATCCGTCTAAAACCACCAAAGTACTTTTCTGCAGTGGTAAAGTCTATTTTGACCTTCATGAAAAAAGAGAAAAAGATTTCAATACAAACGATGTAGCGATTATCAGGATGGAACAACTCTATCCGATCCCCCAAAATCAACTGAAACAGTTATATGCAAAATATAACAAAGCCATTTGGTTTTGGGTACAGGAAGAGCCTTTGAATATGGGAGCTGCATCCTTTCTGAAAATGAATCTTTCAGAATTAAATTTTGGAATAATCAGCAGACCGGCATGCGCTGCGACGGCATCGGGTTATTCAAGAGTTCATAAGGAAGAACAGGAAGAAATACTAAACATGGCATTCACGATTTAATGCAAGTAAGAATAAATTGTTAGATAATATTAAATAAAGGAAATGGCTGTAGAAATCAAAGTACCAACTGTCGGAGAAAGTATTAATGAAGTAACACTTACCAAGTGGATTAAAAAAGATGGGGATTGGGTAGAAAGGGATGAGGTAATCGCTGAATTGGAAAGTGAAAAGGCAACATTTGAAATAAATGCAGAGAAAGCCGGTATCCTGCATACAAAAGCCAGTGTGGACGATACTCTCGAAATCGGCCAGGTTGTGGCTGAAATAGACGACAGCGCCCAAAAACCTGAGGGAAATGCAGAAAAGAAATCTGAGCCTGTAGCCATCAAATCCGAATCAGAGAAGCCGCAACAAAAAACCGAGGAAAAGAAAAAAGAAACCATCAAGCCGGAAATTCCATTTCCTGAGACAGCAGAGAAAAAAGAAGAAAAAAAGGAACAACCAAAGGCTACTCCACTGGCAGCCGCTATCATTGCCGACAAGAATATTAATACCTCAGGCGTGGTAGGTACTGGCGCTCATGGCAAACTTACCCGAAATGATGTGCTGCATATTATGGATCATCCGGGCAGAGCTACTGAGGCAGCGTTGTTTTCAAGAAATGAAGAAGCAAAGAAAATGAGTAGCCTCAGGCGTACGATCAGCCGCAGGCTTGTAGAGGCTAAGAACAGTACGGCCATGTTGACTACATTCAACGAGGTCGACATGAAACCAATTATGGATGTCCGGGCCAAATACAAAGAGATTTTTAAAAAGACCCATAATGTCGGACTCGGATTCATGAGCTTTTTCACCAAGGCTTGTTGCTTTGCTCTTCAGGAATGGCCTGCAGTCAATGCAAGATTGGACGGAGACAGCCTTATCTATCATGACTATGTGGATATTTCGATAGCGGTATCTTCACCCAAAGGACTTGTAGTACCTGTAATCAGAAACGCAGAAAGCCTTAGTATGGCGGAAATTGAAAAAGCGGTGGTTGACCTGGCTACGAAAGCGCGTGAAAGTAAACTGACTATTGAAGAAATGACCGGAGGAACATTCACCATTACCAATGGAGGCGTTTTCGGATCTTTATTGAGTACACCCATACTTAATATCCCACAAAGTGCGATTCTCGGAATGCACAACATTGTAGAACGCCCTGTAGTTGTGGAAGGTAAAATTGAAATCCGGCCAATGATGTACGTTGCATTGAGTTATGACCACCGGGTAATCGATGGACGGGAGTCTGTCAGCTTTCTGGTAAGAGTAAAACAAATGTTGGAAAACCCTGAACAATTACTGTTTGGCAAAGACCCTGTCAAAACACTTCTTGAACTTTAAGGGGTTATAAATTATTCCAGTGAGTCCGCAACAGGATTTCAGAGAAAAGATCAGAAATCGGCAAATCTCAATTGCCGCAATGATTGTTCGTACTTACACCGGTGAATATCCTTTTGCTGAGCATCTCAAAATATATTTTAGTCAGAACAAACAGCACGGAGCACGCGATCGAAAAGAAATCTCAGCCTTGTGTTATGGATACTATCGAATGGGAGCAGGTGTGATTGCTGAAATAACTTTAGAACAAAAAATTGAATTGGGGCGTTCGCTTGTTTATGATTCATTCAACGATATTCACAACCAGGAAAGACCCAATAATATTTCACGGATTTCTGTGGCATTTGACTACAAAAAAATTTTCCCATTTTCAGAAGAATTAAGCAAGGATATAGATAAAATTCCTTTCAACATTTCTCATTTGATTCAACCCTTGCTATTCATCAGAGTCCGGCCGGGTAAAAAGAAAAAAGTAGTAACCAAACTACAAGAGTCGGGTATTCCCTTTCGGGAAATTTCTGATTCTTGTCTTGCCTTACCCAATCGCACCCAATTGCAGGGATCAATTCAAATCAACAGTGATGTAGTGATTCAGGATATGAACTCGCAGAATATCCAGGTCTTTTTTGAGAAAGCGGCGTTTGCTGTTGACAAGCCCATTCATGTCTGGGATTGTTGTGCAGCCAGTGGCGGGAAGTCTCTGCTTGCCGTTGACTATTTTAAAAACATAAAACTAACGGTAAGTGACATACGGAAAAGCATTCTGCAAAATCTGAAAAAAAGATTTCATGAAGCCGGTGCCCGCAATTATATTCCACTATGCCTTGATTTATCCCGAACACAGGGCAAAGTTGAAGGCGCTCCATTTGATCTGATTATTGCAGATGTGCCTTGCAGTGGATCAGGCACCTGGTCAAGAACACCGGAGCAACTTTCAAATTTCAGAAAGGATCAAATCTACAGCTACGCAAAATTGCAACAGGATATTGTCGGCAATGTAATTCCACATCTGATCCCGGATGGATATCTGCTTTATATTACTTGTTCAGTATTTGCCAGGGAGAATGAAGAAAATATTCAGTTTCTTTCTAAGCAATTTAATCTGAAGGTGATCGAAATGAATTACCTCAAAGGCTATGAAAGCAGATCGGATACATTATTTGCGGCTCTATTAAAGACAAAATGAAAAATTATTGAATCACCACTTTTTCACGATAGTTATTCACCCCGTCACTCAATTGAAGAATATACAGGCCACGAGACAAAGCATTTTTTTGGATATCTAAAATATAGATCTGTCCTGAAGTCAGAGCGATACTTGTCTTAAAGCAGACCTTACCGGACATGTCCACAAGACGAACCACTGTGTTCGTCGTAGCCTGGGGTTTGATTAAAACGTGAGTTACCACACTGAATGGATTCGGATAGATGGCAATATTTCTGTTTGCCAGAATTACAGATGCATTTCGATTGATTCTTTCTGTCATGAGCATTTCGTAAGCCACCTGAAAGTCAGGAATTCCATAACCCGTGCGCGCATCCGGTGTGTGGTAGGTCGGACTGCTTTTTCTGACAAAGTCCATAATTTCAGAAGAAGAAAATTCCGGAAATGCCTGCCATAGACAAGTCACTAATCCTGCAAGATTGGGTGTGGCAAGCGAGGTTCCATTTGCGGTAGCAAATCCTCCTGCGGCTGCCTGCACTACGGTAGCCACACCCATAGATGCCACATCCGGTTTTACCCTGCCGTCAACAGATGGGCCATAGCTGGTAAAATATCCCGGTTGCCTGTTGATATCCACTGCACCGACTGTCAATACTCCCGTTGCATCAGCCGGTGTGATGATATAGTGCCAGGGTTTATTCCCTTCATTGCCTGCAGCAGCAAGAATGAGCATTCCTTTTGCAGCAGCAAAGTTGGCGCCACGTGCGATGATGGTGGTCTTTCCATCCATATCCGCATAAGTATGATTAAAAATAGGTTTATCAAATTGATTGTACCCTAAGGAGGTTGTCACTACATCAGCCCCTGCACTATCGCTTCTCTCGGCTGCCGCTACCCAATTTTGCTCTTCCGAAAGAGATTCTGAACTCACATCCTCCGATCTGTAAAGCAGATAAGAAGCGCCAGGCGCAGTTCCGATCATCATGCCGGGCATATTGGCAGACATGAGGCTGAAACAATACATTCCATGCGCATCTTCCTCATTCATATCCACTTTATTTGCTACAAAATCATAGGTGTCCAATATCCGGTTTTGCAACCGTACACTATCAAATGCCGGCAGGGTTTTGTAATGATAAAATCCATCATCAATTACGGCAATCAACATACCCTTGCCATTAAATCCTTTATCATGGAGAAAGTCGCCATGATTAATTTTAATTTGGCCTTCTGAGTAGCCGTAATCCAGTCCGGTAGCTCCTTTGACCTCGGCAGGAGATGCAATTTCTTTAAAATCCTGAGTCAATTTCTTTCTTTTATCCGGTTGAATGGGGGCAGTCCGCTTAGAAGGTGATGTGCCTAGGACAAATGGAAAGGAATTAATTTTATTGAGGGCGTTGATATCGGAAGTTTGAATGAGTACCTGATTCAGCCATTTGCTTGTATTTTTAATTACAACAGATCCGGCGTTTCTGATACTGTCAAGATAAGCCTTCACCACTGGCAGGTCGTTTTCAACCACCGGAATATTGTATTTCTGCCTTCTGTCAATGGCTCTCTGAGAAAGAAATTCCTGAGGTCTGGTCACCGAAAATTCTGAACCGTTTTTATCCTTAAGCCGGACGATATATTGAGAATACTGTGCTTCAACAGAAACAACCACGCACAATGAAATAAGCAGAAACAGAAGGTATTTCATGTTTTCAGATTCAGATTATGGATGATTACAAAATTGGTTGTAAACATAGGGGGTCTTCCACTTGAGAAAGTAAAACAAATATAAAACGGTTAAACAAGGGGATTGTTATATCACCCATAAAAAAGAGTGTGATGAAAAGGGTAATTTTCTATCTGACCTAAACTCTCTCTCAAATCTATTCACGGATAGAATCCTGAATACTTCTTATAGCTGAACGTTGAAACCTACTGCAACATAGTGTTTGCCGGCGTGAAATGTAGGAGCAAATCCCAATTCCGGGTCAGGAATTCTGCCGGTTCTCAGAATCATTTTAGCAGTGCGACTATGCTTTCCGGCCCGGACATAAAAGGGAATACTCATAACACCCATTGAAATTCCTGAAACGATCAGTAAAGGTTGAACTGCAAAATCTTCAAAAAGCTGACTGGCTACATCTCCTCTGTCTCTGGATTGATATAATACACCGGCAAGCAGAAGCGCTGCACCACCGCCAGAGAGTATAATGGCTGTAATACGATTGGAAGCAGCTTTGGACTTGAAATATTCTTCAGCATCTTCCAGATAAATATGCCGAATACTGTCTGTTGGCGCCAGGGATATGTTTTTAGCAAAATAATACAGTTGAGCCTTATTCTTGTTTTTAGATGAAGCAAAAAAGAATGGTATGCTGGCTATAGTGGCCAAACTTCCTATTTCGGTCAGAGTAGCTGCACTACCCGAGCTGCCTGTACTGTTCCCCAACAAAACAGACCCCAAAGTATTTACTGCAAGCCCACCTCCCAATAATATCCAGGCAGTCTTCTTCTGTTGTTTACTCTTTATTGTAAACTTCTGAATTTTCTGATCGAAATTGAAATTCTTTTGAGTTAATGGACCGGATGATTCAACCTGTGCAGAAACATAATTTGGAAGGGGCGACATACCACCAATACACAGTAGCATCCAAATAGTTTTTTTCATGGCAGAAGTATTTGTTTACCGCAATTTATAAGATAAACTTTAAAGGCAGAGATAGTCCGGTCTGTTTTTCCCAATCAGAGATTGCGAATAATCAATGATTCCGGATGGTTAACCTGATTCCGTAACCTTCATAATAGGCGTCCCGGCCGGGTTGTGCGCCCTGGTATTCCCAATGTAAAAATTCTTTATAGATCAATCCGACTCCCTTCGCATATTTTTCATAAGCAAAATTCTTTTCCGCATATTGAGTGCCCGGGATAGAAGGATCCTGTCCGAGAAATTCATCTCTTTGGAAAACCTTAATTGTATTGTCGAAGGAAAAAGAGTTGATTGTCAGTGGCACATCGACACTGTCATAAATATAATCCCAATCGTCAAGGTAATTCAGGTCAAGATCAGTACTGTAGGTATCAATAAAACTGTTTCCTTTCCATGAGAAATCCTGTTTTACCGGCGCGACCAATTTGATGTAACGAAGATTATTTTCTGTGAGTTCAACACTTTGTTCCAGCGGAGTCACCATGTAGGTTTCAGAGGGTGTCCAGTCATCCATTTCGTTCTTTCTGATATATCGGATGATTCTGAAAGCCGGGCGGTCGAGATTGTCATTAATCTGGGCATCCACCAGATCACGTGCCTGATAGTGTACTACTGTGTCTTTCTTTCCAAAATTGACAAACAAGGTACTGTCCAGGTCATAATCAATATGACTGCCCACCTGCAATGGATAATATTCCGAAACATTAGCCGACTGGAAATCTTCTTTTTCTTTATTGCAGGATACTAAGGCGACTGCAATCATTAAAAATGGCAAAATCTTTTTCAACATAGGGGGCTTCTCTCGTTTTGAAAAGTAAATCTAATATAAAATGTCTATTCAGAAACAAACGCTTGTGATTTCCGCCAAAAGCCCTTCTCACATTATTCTGAATATAACTTGCTTATCCGGACAATAAACGCTCAGCGTATCGGTTTTGGTATGCAATTCAGTAAAGGGGATGGACAGGATTATTTCTTTTCAGTTGCTTGAGTTGGAAAACTTGCTACCCTAATTAAAATTCCTTTAACAATGACAAGTAAACAAAACATATACTTTTAATTACTAATTAATTTTATGAGACCGTCCCCCACTTCCTACCCTCCATACTTCAATACATATATCAAACTAGTAGATGGAGAAGATATTAATGCACTCATCGCCCATGTATCACCGGAGCAAATTCATTTTTTTGAAAGTGTGCATGAAGAAGAATCGCTCTATAAGTATGCTGAAGAAAAATGGACGATTAAAGAGATCCTTCAGCACGTAATAGATGCGGAGCGCATCTTTTGCTACAGGGCGCTGGCCATAGCGCGTGGAGAGAAAGGCGTTATCCCCGGATTTGATGAAAACGGATATGCAAGAAATTCACATGCCAACAACAGAACTTGGAATGCATTGGTGGAAGAGTTTAAAGCGGTCAGGAATGCATCAATTTTGCTGGTAAAGAGTATGAATGAAGCAGACTTTGACAAGTCGGGCTCTGTCAATGATTACAGTATCTCTGTGAGAGCCATCTTGTTTGTTATTGCAGGGCATTCACAACATCATATCCATATCATTAGAGAAAGATATCTGGATATCTGATTTATCCGCAATTTCTTAAACCCTGATTTGAATACTTCTATCCGGAATGACTTTTAAAGTACTTCTCTTCAGAACTCCAATCAGAAAAGGCTTTTAAGCGATATTTATTTTAAGAACAAGAAAGCGCCTTCCCTTTAAGCTCACCTTTTTCAAAGCCTTTATAATGTCAGAATCATGCATTGACTTATCTTCAATGTATGAAAATATTTTCCGCCGAACAGTTTAGAAATTGGGATGCTTATACCATCATTCATGAACCAATTTCTTCCATTGATCTGATGGAAAGGGCTGCAAGAGAGTGTGTCAAAGTCATTTGCAAAAGATTTCCTGAAAAAAAGTTTGTAATTTTTTGTGGCCCCGGAAATAATGGAGGAGATGGCCTTGCAATTGGCAGGATGCTTCTGGAAAAAAAAATTGAGGTTGAAATTTTTCTGACTTCAGATTCAGAAGGTACCGGCGATTATAAGATTAATCTCAGGAAAATAGAACGTCTTACCCGGCCGGTGGTTTTAAAGGATGTATCCGGATTGTCCCTGGCGGATGTTGTTATTATCGACGCCATGTTTGGTACTGGTCTCAATAAAGCCCCCAACAACTTCTACAAAAGTTTAATAGACAAGATAGACAATTCATCCGCTTTTGTGATCAGCATTGATATACCTTCAGGAATGTTTGCCGATAGATCCTCAAAAGGAAATGCAATAATACAATCCGGCCTGACCCTGACATTTCAAAGAAAAAAACCGGCTTTCTTCATGCCTGAAAATTCAATTTATACCGGAGAGGTTCAGGTATTGAATATTCAACTCAGTGTAGAATATGAGCTCAATGAAAACGCAAATTACCACGTGATTGATAAGGATATGCTGTCAAAGATGTACCGCCCAAGAGATGCCTTTACTCATAAAGGGAATTACGGATATGCCTGCCTGATAGCCGGTAGCCGGGGTATGATCGGCGCTGCAATTCTTTCGACCATAGGTTGTCTGCGAACAGGTGCAGGAAAAGTAGCCTGCCATACCTGTGAAACAGGGTACTCCATTCTTCAGTCTTCCATTCCTGAAGCATTGTGTACTGTATCCGGGGATGATTTTATTTTGCAGGTGCAGAATATCGAATCTTATGATGCCATCGGTATCGGACCGGGAATGGGTGAATATTCTTCCCACCATGCACTTTTGGAGAATGTCTTTACCACTTTCAATAAGCCAATGGTCGTGGATGCAGATGCATTAAATACGGTTAGTCAAAACAAATCGCTTCTCCGGTTGATCCCGGCACACAGCATTCTGACGCCTCATCCAAAAGAATTTGAAAGGCTCTTTGGAAGAAGTGCCAATGATTTCGATCAGCGTGAGCTGGCATCCCAAAAAGCTGCAGAGTATAATGTGTACATAATTCTGAAAGGGCGTTACACATGCATAGCTACTCCGGAAGGAGAAATATTTGTCAATGAAACCGGCAATCCGGGTATGGCTACCGGAGGCTCGGGTGATGTACTGACCGGAATACTTACAGGACTGTTGGCCCAAAAATATTCACCAAAGGAATCATGTATTCTCGGCGTTTTCCTGCACGGCCTGGCAGGTGATTTGGCGGCAGCAGAAGTTTCGCAAGAAGCATTGATTGCAGGCGATATATGCAAATATTTAGGGAAGGCTTTTTTGCAATTAAAGGCTGAAAGGCAAGTCTCCTGAAATCTCATGGAAAAACTTTTACTTTGCCCCATCTAAATGAAATCCTTTCATGAAAAAATTTGATTTTAAAAAATTACTTCCACACATAATCGCTATTGTTCTATTTGCGGTGGTAGCCTCCGTTTATTGCAAACCTGCCTATGAAGGGAGCGTTGTGGAACAACATGATATTCAGGGTTGGCGCGGCATGGCGCAGCAGTCTTTCGAATTCAATGAAAAATATGGATACCATCCGCTCTGGACAAACAGTATGTTTAGTGGTATGCCTGCCTATCAGATTTTTCTGGACAGCCGGTCAAAGATTTCTGTTGGTTACCTTCAATCCATTGTTACTCTCGGATTACCTAAACCCGTAAACTTTTTTTTCCTTGCGTGTATTTGCTTTTATTTCCTTTGTATTGTAGCCGGTGCCAACCCATGGCTGGGAGTCCTTGGAGGGCTTTCGTATGCGTATTCTACATTCGATCCGATCATTGTAGCCGTGGGGCATGACACGCAAATGATGTCCATCGGATATGCCCCTGCCGTTTTAGCCGGATTGCTGCTGCTCTTTCAAAAAAGGTTTTGGATAGGGTTTGCTGTCACCACCGTGTTTGCAGCCCTGATGCTGATGCAGAATCACGTACAGATCGTGTACTACACATTGATCATTGCTTTTATCATGTTTATTGCATTTTTGTTTAAATGTGTCAAAGAAAAGCAGGCCTCTGTAGCGATCAAATCGGGTGTACTGGGATTAGCCGCGGGGCTGATCGGACTTGCCTGCACAGCTGTCACGATGTTTCCCACGTATGACTATGCTAAAGAAAGTATGCGGGGTGGAAGATCTGAACTTACTTTGGGAGACTCAACTTTAAAAACTAAAGGCGGGCTGGATAAAGATTATGCCTTCCGTTATAGTCTTGGCATTGGTGAGACTTTTACTTTTATGATTCCGGCACTATATGGCGGTAGCAATGGTGGCGATGAATTCAATGCACCTACTAAATTCACAGATCAGTTTTCTGCACTGGGAGTACCTGAAGAACAGGCATTGCAATACGAAAACTCATTCTCCTATTGGGGAGAACAACCCGGCACGTCAGGTCCGGTGTACCTCGGAGCGGTCATCTGTTTACTTTTTATTTTTGGAGTGATTTATCTGAAAGGTTGGATCAAGTGGTGGCTTGTGATATCCAGTATCATTGGTGTAGTGCTGGCTTATGGTTCTCATTTCAGCAGCCTGAATTACTTTTTATTTGACCATCTGCCATTCTACAACAAATTCCGTGCACCAACCATGGCCCTGGTAATCCCTCAATTATGTTTCCCATTGTTGGGTGTACTAGCTGTAAATAAATTATCCCATCATATCAATGAAGATGAAGTATTCAAAAAGTTGAAACTTAGTGGAATTGTAAGTGCCATTTTGTTGACATTTATGGTGATCTTTTATTTCACAAGTTCATTCTCGGGCCCTAACGATAAATCGCTCCGTGAAAATTTCCAACACAGTTTTTTACAACAGGTACCACCCGGACAGGAACCTCCTCCTCAATTACTGACACAGGCACAGCAAACCAGCAGTGGCCTTATTACGGCATTACAAAGCGACCGCAAGTCGCACATGGGAGGCGATCTTGCGCGAAGCGTTGTCCTGATGGCATTGGCATTTGTTATATTATTTTTCTTCGTCAGAAAAAAGATCGCAATGCAACTTGCATTTGGCGGATTGATTGCTTTATCCGGATTCGATCTGATTCAGGTGGCTACACGATATCTTAACGACACCAAGTTTGTAGAATCAAGTGAATTTGAATCGGCCTTTAACCCCACTCCGGCAGATTTGCAAATCTTAAAAGACCCGGATCATAATCATTTCAGGGTTTTTAATCAAACCGTTGATCCGTTTAATGATGCGTCTACCTCATATCATTTTAATTCCGTAGGCGGATATCATCCTGCCAAGCTGGCGCTGTATAATGATCTGATTCTATATCAACTCAGCAAAGGAAATATGGAAGTCTTCAATATGCTGAATACGAAATATTTTATTGTCTCCAATCCTCAGACCGGCAAGCCTGAAGCGAAGCTGAATCCGGACGCTTTTGGAAATGTATGGTTTGTCAAAGGAATAAAATATGTACCCGGAGCCAATGAAGAAATGCTCGCTTTGGACCATACCGACCTGAAAGACACCGCCGTTGTGGAAGATAAATACAAAGAAAAGATCAAGCAATTACCGCAACCCGATTCTACCGCATCCATTCAAATGAATCAGTACCTGAATGATAAGATTGAATACACTTACCAGAGTAATTCACCGCAGGTAGCCGTATTCAGTGAAATTTATTATCCGAGGGGATGGCATGCCTATATAGACGGAATACAGGCTGATTATTTCCGTACCAATTATGTACTGCGAGGAATGTATTTGCCGGCGGGTAAGCATAAAATTGAATTTAAGTTTGAACCGGAGGCATTTAGCATCGGGCGCACAGTCAGTATCGTGGCAAGTATTTTGGTTTTCCTGATACTGATTGGAGCTTTCTTCTTCTATTTCAAGGGTAATCAGCCTGGAAGAACATTTGCCCTTGATGATTTGCAATAGATTTGCAATTAAAGATTTATTGCTTTGACATACAGGCAGGCACTTAGAAAGCGAAGAATAGAAACAACCCTGGCATGGCCGTTGGTGTGGCTTGGAAAATTATTTTCGAAGTTTTTCAGGCCTGATATTTCTCCGGGGCTTTTTATCTTTTCACCTTCTGCCGACATCGGAGGTGCAAATATGAACAATGCAGATATTGCAAAATTGTTTGCCCA
>CAYXAL010000004.1:18150-29968 GCA_964463015.1 uncultured Ginsengibacter sp. | reverse complement strand
TGGCTCAATAAAGAAGTACGAACCATAGAACTTTCGCACTTGGATACATGGTTTAATTACACACAACAGTTTGTAGCCGATATTGACGCTCGGGTATTTAGCACAAAAAGATTGATGAACGATGCCGAAAAGTTTTATGACCGGCAGAACATTCCTTCACAATACAAGTCCAGAATGGTTTTCATAGACAACATGATACCTGAATTTCAAGAACCGGTATTCAAACCGGGTACCTACCTGGAAGTAATTTTTATCGGGCGCGGATCCCCTCAGAAGAGAGTGCACCTTGTCGCTTCGATAGCGCAAAAGGCACATGAAAAAAGGCTGCCCCTGCATTTCACATTTGTGGGAGATGTTTCATCCATCCTCAATACTTCGGAGTTTCCTTATTGTGTATTTCATGGGAACGTGAAAGACCGAAACCGGCTTTTACAAATTCAGAAAGAATCAGATGTTTTGTTGCTTACCTCCGCCTTTGAAGGATTACCGATGGCCGTAATGGAAATGATGTCTCTGGGGAAAGTGATTGTCTCCACAGCCGTAAATGCTATTCCGGATTATATCAAAGACGGCATCAATGGTTTTTTGATTCCTGACAATAAAAATGAACGAATGATTGTAGAAGATGCCATCATTGCGCTATCCATGCTTGCAGCAGATAAAGAACTGCTCAGGAAAATTGGAAATCATAATTTCAAAGAAGCGAAAGAGAAATTCGGGAAGGAGAGATTTTTTGAAAGATGGAATAATTTGCTTCAAAAGAAATAGATGCAAAAGCAATCCTTTTATATTTGTTGAATTTTAAGATTTATCCGTTAATATGAGTGGTATCCTTTGGAAACAAACAAGAAGACTGTTGTCAATTTATTATCTGGAACTGCGTGGATTCTATTGGCGGCTGCCATGGAATAAAACGAAAATATTCACGATTAAAATTTACCCGGGCATAAAAATCAGATACAAGAGGCAAGGCGACATCGGCGAGCTTTTATATAAGTATGAATTTCTGGTGAACCGCAAGAAATCATTTGAATACCCTACTCTGGACAAGTTTGTTTCTCTTGTCAAACCCGGCGACATTATTCTTGATATTGGAGCAAATACCGGATTGTACTCCATATTCTTTTCAAAGCTGATTTCAGAAGAAGGAAAAGTATTTGCTTTTGAACCGGATTCCGGAACTTTTAAGATCCTGGAAGAGAATCTGATTATCAATTCCTGCGTGAATGTGGTGACACTCAATTTTGCACTATCGGATAAGGAAGCTGCGATTGAAATGGTTTCAGAACTTTCCAATAATGCACACCTTAAGACCGGCGATGCTTTCAGATACATCAAAGAGGTCAATGAAGTGCATAGCGCAAATGGAAGTTCAGTCATGAAGTCAGTAAGGCTTGATGACATTCAGGAAATTCAGCAACAGCCGGGAATCAATTTTCTGAAAGTGGATGTAGAAGGTGCTGAATTATTGGTTTTCAAAGGCGCTGAGATCACACTTAAAAAATTTAAGCCAGCAATTCTATTCGAGCTGAATGGGCAATTGACTTCCAGATTTGATTATAAACCCATTGACATCTTGCTTTTTCTTCACGATTTGGGCTATACCCTGGAGGAATATGATGATCAGCAATGGATTGCAACTCCCTTACATTAAATTGAAGAAGATGAATGCCAATGGATTTATCTGGCAAAAAGGTAACTGAATCCCATAAAAATTTTCGAAAATATCCCCATAAACAAAACACGTTGTGGTATCTTCCTCTGGAAAGAATGCATCTTTATTATTTTCGGAGGTAGCGGATGATTTGCATATAGAAACTTGATGTTTTTTTCGAGCCGAGCATTTCTCAGCAACCTCCACCATCGATCGTAATAAACAATATTATTCAACCTGCCGGCACCAGCATCCTGAAGATATTTTAGATTTTTGGGTATCAGAAAGTCCTGCAGAAACAAGGTGTCACCATAGACAGTACTCAATCCCGAAGCTGCATAGTTTGCAATCACAACAGGTACATATTTTGTTATGAATTTAAAGTCGATGAAGCAACGGATATTAAATTCCCAATCTGAAAATAGCTTGTAACGCAAATCATAGAGTCCGGCTTTTTCGAATACGGTTTTTCTGTAAAATATACTCTGGTGACAGAGATTACTAAATAATAATTTTTCAATAGAAGTAGGTCCATCATAATTTCTTTGGAGTAATACACTATAGACATCCCCATAAAGTATTTCTATCTCCTTATTTTCAGGTCCAAACAATTTCTCCAATACATTTTTGTCAATAAAATAATCATCAGCACCCAAAAAATATATCCACTCCCCTTTGGCTATGCCGATTCCCTTATTCATTGCATCATAGATTCCCTTGTCCGGCTCACTGATCCATCTTATTTTTTCGGATTGATTTTTTTCTATGATTTGCAAGGTTCCATCTTTTGAATCCCCATCAATTATTACAAGTTCCTTATTCTCATAAGTCTGTTCAAGAAAACTTCTGATAGCATGTTCGATATACTCCGCTGCATTATACGTAACTACGATTACCGATACTAAAGGATTCATACGCTTTATTGTCTGGTCAGCAACTTAATAATTTTTTTTATCCTGCGTTTTCCGGAGGCTAATACAAACTCTATCAAATTCTGTTTCACCTTTACAATCTGTTTTGAATTTTCACGATGATGATTCAGTAATTGAAAATAGGGAGAGTTTTCAAACGGTTTTTTAGAATAGTAGGACACTTGCTTTGTTCGGAATTGACTGATACAATTGCGTTCGCCGGGAATACGGAATTCTCTGGTCTTATAGTGGTTTCCGAATTGAGTGGGCTGACGAAAAACGGGAATTTCAGCCCTTAGTGCCAGCAAGGAAAGCACAGATTGATCATGCCTGTGCCTGTGAAATCCGAAAAAATTCGGTTTGCCCATTACATTCGATTGGTCGCCTATAATCCGGATATCTGTACAATAATTCAACCATTCGGCTACGAAAAATTTTGTGGTATTTGTATTTTTAAACAGGCAGAATGCAGCGTCCACCTGAACACTATTCCAATACCTGGCAGCGTCCAAATTCAATAATACAAAGCAATCCCGCTTCGTCCAATATCGATTCCGAAGATTTCCGTTTGCAAAAAGTAAAATCTCCATTTTCTCACAAATCTGAAGTAGTGGGGTCAATTCACGGATGATCTCTATCCCTGAATCTGAATAAATAATAATATCGTCTTCATTGGATTGCTCCAATGCTTGTTGAATGATATATGGCTTCCACAACCATAGACCAAACCCTTTTGGTTGGAGGAAAATTTCAGAATTTTTTTTATAAAACTCCGTACTGCGAATTGAATCTTCGTCATAAGACATGATTCTTTCTATACCAAATCTCTTTGCCGAGTCATTTAATTTTAATCGGGACTGCTTATAATCTTCATTAGAAAAATTAACGAGTACATTCATTCTACATCGTAAAATTTGAAATGATCCCTACAGGATGTTTTCCTTCATACTGTCCGATCCATCCGTTTATCTGAATCAGATATACATCCGCTATCTGATAATGTTTATCATATTTTCTCACTATATTGAGAAAGGCCTTCTTCATTTTTCCATGAAGATCGTCCCAGAAGATGATAAAGCGATCTGCGAGCAGATCATATTTTACCAGCATTTCAAACTCAAATAATATTGCTTCGGCTGAATGCAAAGCGTCTGAAAATACAAGATTGTACTTTCGCTTGCTCAATCTCTTCCAACAATTTTCACCCCATACATCCCCCGAAAGATATTCAACTGTCTTATTCCGATAATTGTATTCTTTGATGGAAGAATCATTTTTTTTGATACTGTCAGCAGGTGATTTCCAGGTTTCCTGAGAATGGTATTGCAGTTTACCGGATAATACCGGATTGATTTCCTCAATATCAAAGCCCGTGAAGTGCCCTTCGGGAATTGCATTCAGGAGCTGATAAAAATTTTTTCCAACCGAAACTCCGATTTCCAGATAATTGATATCGTTGAAGTGCTTTTGAGCAAGCAACACCATCAAATCGGTATAGGTTGGTTCGGCATTTATTTTCTTATTGATATCTTCTCTGATAAAATCCGGGACGCCATAATTGAAGCATGAGTTCTTAAAAGCGTTCTCATCAATCCAATCAGAAACCTCACCCAGATATTTTCTGTTTGTTTGAATGATTGATTCAAATCGTGAATCCGATACAGGAAATTCTTTTTTGTAGGAAACAGGTTTACTGAAAAGTGTTTTGAAAAGATTCGCCATATTTAATTTTTGATGTACAATCTTCCTGTATAATCTATTCGAGAGAGAAACACAGGAAGCTGTCGTTTTTCGAAAAATTCATCTACTGCCTTTTTTGCACCACTCCAGTGGCCATAGTCGTCAATAATCATAATCCCACCGGGAACAAGATGGTCAAATAATGTTTCAAGTTCATGCTTCGTGGACTCATACCAGTCTGTATCCAGCCTGAGAAGGGCTATATCCTTTACAGCAGGCTCAGGCAAGGTATCTTCTACTTTCCCTTTAAAATAGCAAATATTCTCTTTTGGGTAACCGGTGACTTCAAGATTCTTCTTTACTTCCTCCAGCGTGGAATAGCACCACACATTATTTCCTTCAAATTTGTCGGCCTGTTGCAATTGTATTTTAGCCATTGTATGATCCACAGCGCTCTTGTCGTAATCGGTAGGTGGCGGCATTCCTTCAAACGTGTCAAAGAGGAATAACTTTCTTTGAGTTTCCTTCAGATTTACCAATTTCCGGGCTGCCAATGCCATACTGCCTCCACGCCAGACGCCGCACTCAACAATATCTCCCGCTATTTTATTCTTTACCAGATAATCCAATGAATTTAACAAAGACACCAGCCGTTCATGACTTGTCATGGTAAATGGGAGTACAGAGCGGATTAATTTTATATCATCTTTTTCAAAATCAGATGGAAAATCGTCTCTGATGTTGCCTCTCGCATTCATGACAGAGGTTTTGACATCCGGCCTGATCAGATTTACATTTAATAGCCTGTTTATCCACCTCATAACGTCAAAATTCTATTAGCCATAATTTGATAGAAAAAATCCGACGCAAAAATAGGATTATGAAATTGAATGTTTATTACGATTATTTTTCACACAATCAGGATTCCAAATTTTTCATTAAATGGATGCGCATCAAAAATGAATAGAAATAATAACGCCCCATTGTCGTTTAATTCTTATTTTGTGAATAGAAATTTCTGCAAACCGTGAGAAACATTTTACTGATTTTCAGAATCTTGATTTCAGAATATTCAATCGCTTTGGAGAGTTGATTTTTCAGACAAACAATCCAAATCAATGCTGGGATGGAACGTATAAGGGCAAAAAGCAAAATGGAGATGTGTATGTATGTATTGTTACGGGCACCAACGTATGCAATGAAATAAACCTGAAAGGAAAAGTAACATTAATCAGGTAATTTATTTACGTGAGATATTTTCAGTGAGAAATGGTTCAGTTAAGAGGAAAATCTACCGGCAATAATCTGTAGCTATTCATCTATTTTTGCGGCATTATTTCACAGTCGATTTTTATATGAACCTCTCCCCTCTTACAGCATTGTCACCTTTGGACGGCAGATATTATTCTAAAACCAATGTACTGTCCGGGTATTTTTCAGAATGGGCACTCATCCGGTACCGGTTGATCGTAGAAATCAGATATTTCCTTTTTCTTTCGGAAAATGGTTTTTTCAAGCTGTCAAAAGAAAATTACAAAAAAGTAAGTTCTCTTGAAGCATCCTTTTCTGTGGATGACGCCCTGAAGATTAAAGAAACTGAAAAGATCACCAACCATGATGTAAAGGCTGTAGAATATTTTCTGAAAGATAAACTTAAGGAATTGGGGCTGGATAAGCATTCCGAATGGGTACACTTTGGGCTAACATCGCAGGATATCAACAACACGGCCTTTCCGATGATGTGGCGCGATGCATTGGAGTTGGTTTATATTCCTCAAATAAAACAACTGGCTACCTCGATAAAAAACCTTGCTGCTGACTGGAAAGATGTGCCCATGCTGGCAAGAACGCATGGCCAACCGGCCACTCCTACCCGGTTGGGCAAAGAATGGTTTGTGTTTTATGAGAGACTGCAAAACCAATTGAAACTACTGGATACCCTTCCATTTACCGGGAAGTTCGGCGGCGCCACCGGCAATTTCAATGCTCACTATGCAGCCTTTCCAACGTTTAACTGGAAAAAATCTGCAGACATTTTTTTAAAAACCAAATTGGGTTTACAACGACAGCAAACTACCACTCAGATCGAACATTACGATATGCTTGCTGCACAATTTGACAGCCTCAAGCGAATCAATATCATTCTTACAGATTTTTGTCGGGATATATGGGCCTACATCAGTATGGATTATTTCAAACAGAAAGTGAATAAAAATGAAGTAGGCAGCAGTGCCATGCCACACAAGGTGAACCCCATTGATTTTGAAAATGCGGAAGGAAATCTTGGAATTGCGAACGCCCTGTTCATTTATCTGGCTGAGAAATTACCCATCTCCAGATTGCAAAGAGACCTGACAGACTCCACCGTGATCAGAAATATCGGCGTTCCGCTTGGCCACACACTTATCGCCCTGCAATCTGTTGCCAAAGGCATAGGCAAGTTGCTACTGAATCAGGAAAAGATGAATGCTGACCTGGAGCAGAATTGGGCTGTAGTAGCCGAGGCAATTCAAACCATACTCCGGAGAGAAAATTATCCTTCGCCTTATGAGGCGCTCAAGAACCTCACAAGAGGCAATACACACATTACAAGGGAAACTATCCACGCATTTATTGATACGCTGAATGTTTCAGAAAAAATCAGAAAAGAACTGAAACAATTTTCACCGTTCAACTATCTTGGCAAATAAAATAATCTGAGAAGAGAAAACTTCCTTCAGGAAAATTGGAAAAATGGGTTATTTTTAATTCATCAATAATCAAAAAATTCAGCAGTGAAAAATTATATTTCTTCCAATATTCCGATTTACATCTTCAGTATCATAATTGGCTTATTTGGTGCATCACAGATTCTCAATGCTGCCAATATGGTACAGAATGTTCCGGGTTTCTTACCGGCTGAAAAAATTCTTACTTATATATCGGGAGCAGCACTTTTGCTCGCCGCAGTTTCTTTTATTATTGACAGAATGGCCCGCCTGGCCGGATATCTCCTGGCTCTGTTGCTGCTCATCATTGTATTTACTGTGGATATACCCGGAATGGTTCACGCACAAAATGCGGCTGCACGCTCTCTGTTTGTTACGAATGCGCTCAAAGATGCTGCTCTGGCGATGGCTGCGATCATCATTGGCAACCTGTCAAAGCATTAGTATTTTTGCAGTAATGACTGTAAAACACATTTTGTCAATTCCCTTTATTGCGCTTATCCGCTTTTACCAGCTTGTCATATCGCCCTGGTTGGGTCCTTCATGCAGATATACGCCTACCTGTTCCCAATACGGTCTTGAAGCCTTTAAAAAATACGGCCCGATAAAAGGCTTTTGGCTCACGGTGAAAAGAGTCAGTAGATGTCACCCCTGGGGAGGGCACGGAAAGGATCCTGTACCATGATGAGATTTTGGCTAAAAATAATGATCCCAAAAGAAAACGATCGCTATCGGGACGGGAGAATTGTGAATAAAGAATTGGAAAATATTGAAATAATTTTTCAACCTGTGGCTGTCTAATTGTCGTACTTTTAATGCAAGGCATATAATTTGTGCTTATCAGTCGATCGTATAAAAGAATTGAACTCAGAAAAACCCAAAAATTCTTTTGGATGTTGTGTTTTGAACAATCGTTTTATCGTCATATTGTTTAACATTTAAATTTTTAAGTTATGGCATTTACATTACCTCCATTGCCTTACAATTACGACGCACTGGAGCCTCACATCGACAAGCAGACTATGGAAATTCACCACGACAAACACCACGCGGGATATGTCAATAATCTAAATAAAGCGATAGCCGGTACAGAATTTGAAAACAAATCGCTTGAAGACATTCTGAAATCTGCGGGCAAAGCAGGAGCTGCCATCCGCAACAATGCAGGTGGGCACTGGAATCATACTTTCTTTTGGGAAATCATGTCACCCAATGGTGGTGGCAAGCCGGAAGGCGAATTGGCAAAGGCAATAGACAAAGACTTTGGAAGTCTCGATGCCATGAAGGAAAAATTCAATGCCGCAGGTGCAGGCCGTTTCGGAAGCGGGTGGGCATGGCTGGCGGTAGATGAGAGTGGTAAGCTGGTGATTTGTTCATCTGCCAATCAGGACAATCCACTCATGGATGTGGCAGAATGCAAATGCACTCCGATTCTGGGTGTGGATGTTTGGGAACATGCATATTATCTCAAATATCAAAACAAAAGGCCCGACTATCTGAGCGCCTGGTGGAATGTGGTAAATTGGAAAAAAGTAGCAGAACTGTTTGCCAAAGCAAAATAAACTCTCAAATTAATATGCAAGAAACGCCTCCTTCTTACGAGCAGGCGTTTTTTAATATTATTCAATCGGATGAGGAATTGGTTACCTGCAAGCGCATTACTTTCTTCTCATTTTGAAAAAATCTGTTATCAGCCGGGCGCATTCATCAGCCAGGACGCCACCGATTAATTCGGTTTTCGGATGCAATAGATTTCCATGAAGTGAGAGTCCGCCATGTTTAGGATCGGCTGCACCATAAACTACTTTGGAAATTTTACTCCAGTATAATGCTCCACAGCACATCGTGCAGGGCTCTACTGTGACATACAAAGATGCGTCAATCAGATATTTTCCACCCAACGAATTAAAGGCAGAGGTCATTGCAATCATTTCAGCATGTGCTGTCGCATCTTTCAGCATCTCTACCTGATTATAGCCTTTGCCAATGATTCTGTCTTTGATCACAACCACCGCGCCAACAGGCACCTCCCCTGCTTCCCATGCACGGTTGGCCTCATGCAATGCCAATTTCATAAAGTCTTCATGTGATCTGTTCATAACGGAAGAGCATCTGATTGCAAATCAGACAACACATTTTTCATGGTAGTTAATTAACTGAATGGGCTGGGATTCAAACTTAAAACCTTTGTAATGATTTTCTATTTCATCCAAAACCTCGTGGATTGCCAGTGGTTCTTTCAGTGTCACTAATTTTAATCTGAAATCTTTGATATTCGGAAGCCCTTTCAGATAATTTGTATAATGCCGGCGCATTTCATTGACGCCAACTACCTCACCCTTCCATTCTACCGAACGGGTCAGATGCTTTCTGCATACATCTACTCTTTCCTCAATCGTTGGAGGAGGCAACAATTCACCGGTCTTTACAAAATGTTTTATTTCACGAAATATCCATGGATACCCAATGGCTGCACGCCCAATCATAATGCCATCTACACCATAGCGGTTTTTATATTCTACCGCTTTTTGAGGAGAATCGATGTCACCATTTCCAAAAACCGGAATTTTTATTCTCGGATTATTTTTCACCCTTCCAATCAATGTCCAATCAGCAGAACCTTTGTACATCTGAGTGCGGGTACGGCCATGAATAGCCAGCGCCCGGATACCTACATCCTGAAGTCGTTCTGCAACTTCTTCAATATTCTTAGTATCCTCATCCCACCCCAACCTTGTCTTGACAGTTACCGGTAGTGAAGTGCTTTTCACCACAGCTTCTGTGAGACGAACCATCAACGGCACATCTTTGAGTACACCTGCCCCGGCCCCACGGCAGGCCACTTTTTTCACCGGACATCCGAAATTGATATCCAACAGATCCGGATTGGTGACTTCTACAATCTTTGCTGCCATAGAAAGGCTTTCCTCATCTCCTCCGAAGATCTGAATACCTACAGGCCTTTCATACTGAAAAATATCCAGTTTCTTCCTGCTTTTAATGGCATCGCGTATCAACCCTTCACTGCTGATAAATTCTGTGTACATCAGGTCTGTGCCATTTTCTTTGCAAACCATGCGAAAAGGAGGATCACTCACATCTTCCATAGGTGCAAGCAGCAGGGGAAAATCGGGTAACTGTATGTCAGCAATCTTTACCAAATTGATATTTTCTCTTTCGGTTTTTTAATTTCTTTTGCTTTCGGGACAGCAAGGCTGTAAATTTACGCACTTTAAAAAAATGGATTATGCTGCAAGACAGAAATTCAAAGAATTTTAGCTTTCCCGCGCAACTTGGCATTTTTATCGGCCTTGCCGGAATCGGTATGGTTGTGGCCGTCATGCTTACGGCTGCGATCTGGTCGTTGATGACACACAGGCCTGTTTTGTCTATGCAGTCCGATATGGCTAACCCTGCTTATTACGGAGCCTTTATGGTAATACAAGGTGTAACTACCTTTTTTCTCTTTTTCCTGCCTGTGATATTTTTTGCAATGATTTGTTACAGGAGTGTTTGGAAATTTACCGGTAGCCGAACCAGCACATCCTACAAACAATTATTATGGGTGGTGGCTATTCTGATATTGGTATTTCCTGTCGGAGGTGCGCTTGCTGAACTCAACAGGATGATTCCCATTCCAAAAGACTGGGCTGCCAAATTTCAAAGCTGGGAAGATGACCGGAAATTACAGGAGGCAGTTTTTATCAATATCAATTCATTCTCAAAATATCTATTATCGATGTTAATTATTGCCATTCTGCCGGCCATCTTTGAAGAATTTTTCTTCAGGGCGGGATTGCAAAATATTTTTACGAGATGGTTTGGTGGTCCGGCGGCAGCGATCATTCTTACTTCTGTTATTTTCAGCCTTGTTCACATGTCTTACTATGGCTTTCTGGTAAGATTCGGATTGGGGATTGTATTGGGTATTGTATTCTACGCAAGCAGCAGTATCTGGTTGTCTGTATTTTTACATTTTCTGTTTAATGGATTGCAGGTAACCGCTATGTATATTATGCAGACAGGCAGAACCGCAAATTCCAAAGATGTAGAAGAAAATTTCCCCATGTGGTCGGGATTGGTAGCTCTCGTTTTTCTCATAATTGTGCTTTACAGATTCAGAAAGGAATCCACTTTGGTACTGGAAAAGTTCAGATACAAAGAGCCCGATGAGGAGGATGATTTTCACAACTGGATAGCCAAAAATAACTGACCTTAATTATGGCATTTGACATCAAAACATTCAGAACCCGCACTGTCACTGCCCTTATATTTGCATTGGTGATGCTTGCGGGTTTGCTATGGAACAGATGGAGCTTTATCCTACTGTTCACCATCATTCATTTTGGCGGATGGTATGAATTTCTCAAACTCATCAACAAATTTATTTCCGGGAAATATGTGTTGAAGGTAATCCTTGGGATTTTGTACATCTCTTTGCCCATAGCACTTTTATTGTTTATGCGGTTGGATACAAAGGTGTCCAACGACCAATTACTTAAAGTGGTACCCTGTGCGATTATTTTTTCTATCTGGATCAACGATACAATGGCGTACATCAGCGGTTCCCTGATCGGTAAGACTCCGCTTTCAAAAATTTCTCCAAAGAAAACCATTGAAGGCACTGCCGGAGGAATTATCTTATCTGTTATCGTGATCACTCTTATCGGCAGCATGACTGAATACTACCGCCCTGTTGACTGGTTTTTCATCAGCCTTATCAGCGCTGTAACCGGAACTGTGGGTGATTTGCTGGAAAGCAAATTAAAACGGATGGCCAATGTGAAGGACAGCGGTACGTTTATGCCAGGACACGGTGGATTTTTAGACAGGTTTGATTCTATGATTGTAGCGATTCCCTTTGT
>CAYXAL010000004.1:0-18050 GCA_964463015.1 uncultured Ginsengibacter sp. | reverse complement strand
GCTCCTGAACTTTAAACCCTAAACCCTAAACTCCACTGGATTATCTTTGCAAAAAAAAGTCTTTATTATGCGGATTGCAATTAATGGGATGGGAAGAATTGGCAGATTATTATTCAGAAGGATCAGAGAGGCGGGAAAATATGAAGTCGTAGCGGTGAATGATATTATTCCATCCGACAACTTAGCGTACCTGCTTAAGTACGACAGTGTGTATGGCACGTTTGGAGAAGAAGTAAAATATGAAAATGGAAAACTCCGGATAGGCGCTGATGATATTCATGTATTCAATGAGTCAAATCCTGAGAAGCTCCCATGGAAAGAGCTCGGAGTAGATATAGTGCTGGAATGTTGCGGGAAATTTTTGGACAGAAAATCAGCGGCAATGCATCTTGCCTCCGGCGCTAAGAAAGTCTTGCTTTCTACTACCGGCAAGGAAGATGTTCCGTTGAAGATCTTTGGGTTTAATCAAAATGGTAATATCGGTGAACTTGATATGCTATCCCCCGGTGGTTGCATGACCAATTGCAGCACACATATCATTTACCTGCTGAACAGCATTGGGATTGAAAGTGCCATGGTCAATATCCTGCATAGTTACACTTCACGGCAAGCATTGGTAGATTCGGCACACAACCAGTTTCGCAGAGGCCGGGCCGCTGCTGAATCTATTATTCCGGTGGATATTGATTTATGTGATTCTTTGGAAAGACTTTTTCCTACGTTAGCCGGAAGATTATCGGCATCCTCCACAAGAATACCTGTAGCCAACGGCGCCTACGCCAATTTCTTCGTTCTGCTCAAGAAGGCGGTTACCACAGAAGAAATAAAAAAACTATTTAAAAATAGTGCTGATACAGAATACAAGAATATCCTTCAATATACTGAAGAGCCACTGGTATCGTTGGATATTAAAGGTAACATTCATTCATGCATCGTAGATGGTACGGAAATCAACGTGATCGGAAAAATGGTACGCGTAAGTGCGTGGTTTGATAATGAGTATGGATTTACATCCAGAATGCTGGATTGGTTGGATTACTGGAATAAGAGTCTGAACTGAGGATCAGAAGTCATGGTTCGTCTCTGCTCACAACGACAAGGTACTCACCCTGAGCTTAAACAAAAGATGAAGCAATCAATCGTTTGTTTTCTACCTCAAAAAAAAACTATTCAAAAGTATTCCAACGACGATCTCCCAACAATTGTTCAAATATTTTTACGGAGCGACTGTCGGTAAGCGCAGCAAGATGATCCGCATGGTGCAGATCGGTTCCCAGAAAATCAATCATACCTTCCTTCAAAAGGTAGCGCGCAGCCGTAGTCACATGATTGCCATAATAACCCAACAGCGACAAAAGATTCATCTGCAGCGAAAATCCCAAATCTTTCAGACGAGTGTACTGATCTTTTTTACCGTGATAATAGGCATATCGCTCCGGGTGCGCCAATACCGGATGATAATTTGTGGTATTGATTTCAAACGCCAATTCCTCCAGATTGTCAGGTTGAATGGCCCAGGGAAGTTCTGTAAGTATATGTTTCCCATTGAGGGTTAACAAAGGTTGCCCTGAGCGAAGTAATTCAAGAAAAAATTCATCAAGCATGTATTCGGCTGCTGCCGAAATCCTGACAGGCAATCCCTCTTGATGTAGGACTTTCCTGAGTTTGTCAAGGGCCTGCTGAATCGTCTCCGGAGTATTACGAAACATATCCTGAATCACGTGCGGTGTACATACAAATTCCCGGATACCGGCTGCAGAAAGATGCCGGATAAGTTCGATGGATGTCTCAACATCCGGTGAGCCATCATCAATTCCGGGTAGCAGATGACAATGCAAATCTCTCTGTAACCATGAAAATCCTGAATAAAGAATTTCCTTATTCTTATTTGACAACTTCCACATGAGGGGTTTTCTGTGACTCTCTGTGAATGTATTTCACAGATGGTCTTTTAGCAAGCGAAGTCCTTGCCTGCTTTAAGAGAGATGTTTTATACTGATGAAGTTTACTCAGAGGTTTGAGAATACTAACAATAAATGCAAAGGGAATGTGATTTTTTCGCATGGCGAGATAATCTCTGCGATTGGCTCTGAGCCTTCGTTTCAGATTCCCATTGCTCATTCCGCCACTTCTCATTTTTACAATAATTTGCTCCAGATAGGTTGCACTGCATCTGTAGGTATAAAGATACCTTGCCATAAACTCATAGTCGGCTGCGGTATAAAAATGGTTTTCATACAAACCAAATTTCTGAATCAGATTACGCCGGATGTAAAATGTAGGATGGGCGGGCATCCAGCCGAGCCGGAAATTACTACGTTTAAACTTCTTGCCTTTCCAGAATCTGACTACTGAATCAGTCGCTTCCGGCTGTACATAAATAAGATCTCCATATACAACATCTGAATGTGACCTTTCAAAACATTCCACAATGCTTGATATTGCATAGGGATCAGCCAGTATATCGTCACTGTTTAATATTCCGACAATGTCTCCCGTGGCCATCTTTATCCCCTTGTTAATCGCATCATACATTCCCCTGTCGGGCTCACAAATAAAATGGTTGACTATATCCGAATTTTGTTGAATGATTTCAAATGTATTGTCGTCTGATTTTCCATCTACAATGATGTATTCAATATCGTTGTGTACCTGTGCACGAACGGAATCCATACAGTGAGAAAGGTACCTTCCCGAATTGAGACAAACTGTAATAAGTGATACTTTCATAGTGGGATTAAATGTGAAGTAAATATTTTTTTTTGTAATCTGAAAATATAAATTATAAGTAGTTGTGAATCAAAAATTTACTACCAAACAGTTACTCATTTCCAAATTTTTTTTTTCACTCTGAAATTATCATTTTAAAAAAAACTGAGTGCAAAGAAAATCAATTGAACCGCTGATTTTCGGGAATCCAATTTCTAAGCCTTCTTTTTTAATACCACATTCTCCATCACCAGCATATCCATATCCGTTCTTAAGAAACAATTGACTGCCTCCGCGGGTGTATTGACAATTGGTTCATTTTCATTAAACGAAGTATTGAGTAATACCGGAATACCGGTGAGTTGTCTGAATGTATCTATAAGATTATAATACGCGGGTGAAATATTTCGATCTACTGTCTGTAACCTGCCGGTGCCATCCACATGGGTAACCGCAGGAAGCAATAATCGTTTCTCTTCTTTGATACGAAACACCTTTTCCATAAAAGGCACTTCATCATCCTGTTCGAAATATTCTGAAACATATTCACGAAGAATGGAAGGTGCGAAGGGGCGAAAGCTCTCTCTTCGTTTGATCTTTTCATTGATGAGCGACTTTGCATCCGGTCTGCGCGGGTCTGCAAGAATGGATCTGCCTCCCAATGCTCTTGGCCCAAATTCTGCTCTGCCGCAAAACCAACCCACTACTCCGCCATTGATTAACATTTCACAGACTTCCCGATACAATGTGTCATTTTCTGCTTCAAAATAATGCAAACCGGCTTCTTCGAGGTATTTTTTGATTTCTTCATTTCCGAAACGGCTTCCCAGGTAAGCACTTTTAATGAAAAATCTTTTTGATTCCTGATTCATTTTATAATGTTGATACAAAGCTGCGCCCATAGAGATTCCTGCATCATGCCCGGCGCTTGGCACATAGACTTTTTTAAAAGGAGTATTTAGTCTGATCTTTCCGTTGGCCACACTGTTTTGGGCTACCCCACCTGCGACACACAGTTGCGGGCAATGGGTTTTATCGTACAGATGACGCATCATATGAAAAAGAATTTCCTCGGTTACATGTTGCACAGAAGCGGCAAGGTCTTTATGCTTTTGTGTAAGCGGCTCATTGGGTTTTCTGGCAGGGCCAAACACCCCGGTCATTTTGTTACTGTACAGTGTCGCAACAACCGGTGAGAAATGTTCATCATAACTGATTATCCCTTCTGTACCTTTTCTGAAGTAGGAAAGGTCGAGGCGGAACAATCCATTTTCTTCCGGAAAAATTACCTGGCCGATCTCTTTTGCATACACCGCTTTGCCGTAGGGAGCCATGCCCATTACTTTATATTCATCCCCATAATGCGGGAAACCAAGCAATTGAGTAAATGCTGAATAAAATATTCCGGCAGAATGGGGAAAGTCAACAGAATCAAGTACTTCAATTTTATTTTTCACGGCCATTGCTGTCATCGTAGTCGTAAAATCTCCTGATCCGTCGATAGAGATGCATGCAGCCTCATCAAAGGGAGATGCATAAAAGGCTGAGGCCAGATGGCTGCGATGATGTTCGGTGTGAAGAATTTTGTTTTTAAAGAAAGAGGCTGGCCTGTCCACTGCGATGGTCAATTCATAAACGACATTTCTGACTTTTCGGCTGTTTGAAAACCGGTCTTTGATAACCTGAAAACTACCTCCCGGGTTTTTGGCCAGATACAACATCTTCCTCAGAATCTTTGCATCCGGATCCCGGCCAATCACAAAAAAATCAATTTCCTCCGGGCTGAGGCCGGCTTCCTTCATACAAAACTGAATCGCCCGCGAAGGAAATCCTGCCCAATGTTTTTTTCTTGTGAAGCGTTCTTCTTCAATGGCCAGTCTCAGTTCTCCATCCACCACCAGGGATGCCGATGCATCCGCATGCCATGCGTTGACTCCTATAATATTCATCCTGTACGTTGTTGTAATCCTGAGGCTGAATTGCCCTGCACTTCAGGGTCGCCTGATTTTTCCCTGAAAGATCTGTCGTAAAGAAAGATCATCATAAAAATAAAAATGTATGCGACAATGTTAAACCATGTATGGTGATCAATACCCAATGGCATTGGCCAACCTTTGTTGATTGCTGTAAGAAACAGTGAAATACGAATTACATTGATCAGCCAGAGACAAAACAGACCTGCCACCACCCACCAAAGTTTTTTCAGAAACCTGCCCCTGTTTGCGATCACGAATGCGGCCCAGAAACTATACACTCCATATCCTACACATGAATATGCAATGATGACACCGCGTCCTCCATTCATACGCAACATAAATCCTGGTGCTTCGTGAGTAGCGATTCCAAAGAGTGAGAGAATAAATGCAGAACCGCGCATGAGTGACACCTTCAATGCACGCACATAATCAAAATAATCTGCTACGAACGAGCTATAATATTTCCCTTCTGGAGCTGCCATGGCAATGACTACCTGAGTGGCAAAATAAAGAACACAGAATATGCCCAGAAATTTCAGTATGTATTTAGCGGGGAATTTCATGCGGGGTTGAAGTAGCCAAAATTAATTGAAAAAAAATTGAGACAAACTTTCGTCGTGGTGAGCGGAAACGAACCATGGCAATCATTCATTTCCAAATTTCCGCTCTTCGTCTTTGCTCAGGAGGATAATACTTTGTCCTCCTGAGCGGAGACGAACCATGACAATTATTCATTTTCAAATTTCCGTCCTTCGTCTTCGCTCAGGAGGACAGTACTTTGTCGTGGTGAGCGTAGACGAACCATGGCAATCATTCATTTTCAAATTTCCGTCCTTCGTCTTCGCTTAGGAGGACAGTACTTTGTCGTGGTGAGCGGAGACGAACCATGATTTGGATGCATTAACCTTTTCTGGTTTTAGTGGCTTTATCACCAAACGAAAACATAACCTCGTATTGTTTCAGGATTTTCATCCTGTCCAATTTATCCACCGCATACTGATGTGCAGATACAGACCATTCTTCAAGCGTTGAAATTTCCATTCCGGAAAAAAAATCAATCGCATTTGTCAAATCATGGATATTTTCTGGATTTACATTCATCCCTGCCCTGTATTTATCCAGTTCTTTCCAGGGTGTGTGCATACTTGTAATCACCGGACGGCCTGCCGACAAAGCTTCATAGATAGCATGTCCGAAATTTTCACTTTCACTCGGAAGAATAAATACATGACATCCCTTCAGAATCTCTCCTACCTCATCAAATGAAGCCTCTCCATTATACTCCACCGTTACATTAGGTGGCAATGAACGGATTTCTTTTTTACACTTTTCCCAATAGGTAGCATCTTTTACTGCACCAAAAATCTGGTAATGGATTTCGCCTTTCACCTGTTGAAGAGCCCGCAGCACAGCAAGGATATTTTTCATGGGCGATATGAGCGCAATCGTCACCAAACGTAATGCATCCTTTCGTTTTATGGGTAACGGCTGCGCCTCAAACAAAGCAGGAATATTTCCTGCAATTTCAATCGTCACTCCAGATCCAAATACATCCTGAATAAATTTTCTCTCTTCTTCATCAGTAGCGTGAAATACAATCCGCTTATGAAACCCAAGAAACTTAAATAAACGGATGAATAGTTTTTTCTTGAAGGCCTTTTGTCTCAATGCGCCGGGATGGAGCATTCCCCGAACAGAAATTATCTTTTTGGGTGCTTTACAATAGATCAGCGGAACTATTGTATAATCCCAGGAATACAGGCCGATCATATAAATAATATCGGGTTTGATTTTATTTGTTTGTTCTGTGATTTGCTGACGGATGTTTTCTTTTGACGCATACCACACCTGCGTAGTATTGTTATATTTTATCCATTGATTGCTTTCAATACCCTTTAAAAGGACCCCGTCAATTTCCCGGTTTCCGGTAAAGATGAATTTCTCTGAATCATGGTATATATCTACCAGATTAGCCAAAGAACGGATCGGTCCACCTGCCTTAAAGGCCGGAAGAAACCAGGGTATCGTGATGAAGATTTTCAAAGAAGTCTCAGCAAGAATTTATTTTGGTAAGGGGTGAATGAATAATTATTAATTGTGAATTGTGAATTCTGTCATGGTTCGTTTCCGCTCACCACGACAACACACTGTCCTCCTGAGGCAGACGATAGACGAAAAACGATAGACGAAGGACGACATACGAAATTGCTTAGTCATAGTTCGTCTTTGCTCACCACGAATAGTGTATGTGTCATTCCAAGCGAAGAGAGGCTTGTCTGTCGTATGACAGAAATTTTACTGAGAAGGCATTAACCTGCTTCCGCAGTTTTCATCTTCTCCTTTAGTTCCTGCATTTTCAGTTTCAATGCAATGCCCTGACGGCTTAGGTCTTTCTTCCAGAAGAGTAACATCACCCACAGCAAAAAACTTGCTTTTACCAGATGTCCCAAACCTGTTTGCAACGCTGTATCCGGGCGGATGGGATAATAAAAAACAAGTGGAACAAACAATATAATTACCGGAAAGTCTCTGCTGAATTTTTGAAACCCGTTTAAGACCAGATTAAACATCCATCCGAAAAAAAACATACCAATGCAGCCGCCAAAAGTTCCGTAATTGACATAGAAATCTCCCAAAGCACTAAGGCTCATACTGGTGCCTTCACGAATCACCATGCCCGTATATTTAAAGACCAATGAATTGTCGCCGGCTTTCAATTTATCCGGTGCTAAAATTCTCGGTAAAAATGCTGCTTCAAGGATTTTATACAACTCTGCTCCCATCGCATAGGGTTCATGATCCGGCACCCATTGCATGGCGTTGGTCACAATAAACCCCTGGTTGATACGAACATTGCTCTCTGCAATACTACTCATATCAAACACTCCACCACTCTGATTTACCGTATGAAATGTCTCCTCAAACTGGCCGATGCCTCTGTCACCCGTAGTATTCTGGCGGTATGCAGATTTTAACTGTTGAATGACAACCACCATCAAAACCAGGCCAATCGATATCCATATTTTGGTTACAACAAAAGGCTTGTATTTCACCGCCAAAACAGCAAGTACGAAAACAAGCCATGTGAGCAGATCGTGAAACATGGCTGCCTTTAATGAACTTGAAACAATAGAACCAATTACCAGAATCATGGGCAGCAGTTTCAATTGTTGTCCACTCAACAACAACATAAACAATCCAATAAACTTAAATCCGCTCAAAATATATAATACATTGGCGAGTTCCGCACCAAAGAACCCAGAGGTTAATGATGACAAAAATCCTATGGCAATAAAAACGTAAGGCAACTGACTGTTTGATCTGACAAAATCATGAACCGCTTTTTCATCCACTTTCTCACCATACAACCTTCCCGATATGTGAAGGCCCAGAATAAAAAGAATGACCGCAGGAATCGCATAAGAGAAATATACATCCTCGGGTACCTGCATCCGGTACTTAAAATACATGAGTTCATCCAGGCCACTGTATGCAAAGGAGGGCCCGACGAGATATTGCAGGCATGCCATGGCTCCTGCCCAATATCTGGCAGGAATTACGTATCCATAAGAGTAAAACAACAACAAAAACTGATGGCCGGCAATGGCCAAAGCAAGAAATCTCCAGACAGATATGTCAGGAATCACAAGGATTACACCTACCAGCCCGAGAAAATAAGCCAGCCAGTTGATTCTTACATTAAAGAGAGTTGGGAAGAACAAGAGGGTTGTTAATTGTTAATTGTCAATTGTTAATGGTGAATGCTGTCATGGTTCATCTCCGCTCACCACGACAAAAGAGTCTGCGTACACCTCAATAAAAATAAAACTGCATCTTAATCCCTCATCTACGCGCATGCAACATCACAGTTCCATTGGTCAATGGTTTATCAACTCTTCTGCCATTTAGCGTTGAAAGATGGTATCCATGATCCATTAAATATCGCTGTGCAGTTCCCAATTCCAGCCCTGCATTCTTTTCTGCCCACCATTCAAATTCAAAAAGTATATGATCAATCCTACCTTCTTTCAACAATCCTTCAGCACCTTTGAATAAATAATATTCCCATCCCTGCACATCGGCTTTGAGGACTCTAATCTTATCTATACCCTGATTTGTTGCAAATTCATCCAAAGTAGTACACCCGACTTTGTAATGAGTAAAACTATCAATCTTCACCGGCCCGCTCCATCCATGTACTCTGTCTGATTCATAAAAATCCAGTTCTCCTTCCATGTCAGATAACGCAATAGGTTGAGCAAAAACATTTCTTAATCCGTTGATCTGAATGTTTTGCTGCAAAACTTCATGAATATTTAGTGCAGGTTCAAATGCATAGATACCGGCTGATTTTTTTTTCGCTACAGGCAAGCAAATCGCTCCAATATTGGCTCCTGCGTCTATCATCACATCTCCATCGTTCAATAGTTCCAGGATAAGTTTCACTGTTTCAGATTCATATATTCCATCAAAAAACAGATCGCGGCCTACGCTGTCTTGTGTATTCAGAAGATGAAGTTTCAAACCATAGAAGCATGAAACGATCTGATCTTTATTTTGTCCGATCAGATTTCTGAACAGGAAAGCGCCCAGTCTTTTTTTCCCTCTGAATGCCGGCAGCCACCTATACGCATTTGAAAGGAAGTTCATTTAACGATACGATTTACAAGTTGCTCCACAGAAGTGACAATTCTCTCAAAGGACCAGTCCTGAATTTTTCTCAATGCATTCTTTCCCATTTCAGGCAGTTGTTTGTTATTATCAATGCACCATTGAATCTTACCGGCCAGATCATTTTCATCTCCTGATCTGAAGACGAATCCTGTTTTGCCTTCTTCGACAAGGTCGGGTGCACATCCGCAATGGTCGCTAACCAATACCGGTTTGCCGCAGGCCATTGCCTCGTTTACAGCCAGACCCCAGGTTTCACTATGCGAACAAAGTACATAGACATCTGCCATTTCATAAACTGCCGGCATGGATTTTTGATTTTGAAAATCGAGAAAGTAGATATTTCCTTCTGCTTCCTTTTTTATCTCCGTTTCAAGGGGCCCATTTCCGGTAAAAACAAAATGAACAGATGGATTGCTGAATTTAGCCGCCGCCTTTATCAGGAGCAACGGATTTTTGATTTCTTCAAATTTTCCTGCAAACAAGAATATCAGATCATTGTCAGATATCTGAAGTTTCTGCCGTAAGTATGAAGCCTGTTTCTGTACATCATTTGTAACGCTGAAAAAATTCTGATCTATAGCGTGTGGACAATATATCAACCCAGACTCCTTTACACCTGCTTTCAGAAAGTATTTCTTATTTACTAATCCAACATAGAGCGCATAATCCACATTTCTGAAAACATTCCGGAGAACTTGTCTCCTTAACCAATTCTTCAGTCCTGAATCCCGACCAAGAGAGTGACTGTCGCCCCTGAACAAAACCGGAATTTTGCCATGAAAATATTTCATCGCTTTCAGATGGCTTTTGAATTTCCATCCGAAGACGAGAACGGCATCGGGATTCCAGGCCTCTATTGCTTCTGTTAAGGTCGGATTATCAATGCCCTTAAAGGTTTTTGATCCGGGTTCTTTAGAAATATTTCTTACAAATGTGTATGCATATCCTTCCAGCAGCGGAATATCCCATTCAATATTTTTCCCGAATCCCGGATCAAATTTTTCCTCATGCTCCACCTGGCTCCAGGTATAAAATACTTTGACGGCAATATTCTTCCGCTGCGCCAGAAGCCTGAACCATGGAGCGTTGTACTGAATGGGGTGAGTGGTTATGATGGCAAGGGATTTCATTTTATATAACACTATTGAGCACTTTGCTCAGAGTTTCCGTAATCTTCTCTGCAGAATATTCTTTAAACGGCGACTGATCCACCATTTGATAATTATACCCTTTCATAAATTCCAGGTATTCTTTGAATAGCTTATTGAATGTTTGATGAATTTTCGGCAGATCTTCTTCTCCCGAAATATCCAGCACCACACCTGCATGAGAGTTTCGAATTACTTCTACTCCCGTACTCTCTTTGTGCAGAATGGCGAGTATCGGCTTTTCGGATAATACAGCCTGATACACTTTGGAAGGGGTGTAATGTGGTTCTGTGCTCCCCAATATAAACACACTATCGGCTTCATTCAGATGAACCAGTACATCCAGATAGGGTATCCGCGCCGGATACTCATACACGCTAGACTGCCACAAGCTATACCTTTCTGCCAGAGGCCTGATGTTAAAGCCTTCCTTATCATTGGGAGATTTACCTGTCCCGATAAAATGAAACTCCACATTGCTGAATTCTTTCTTATTTTCCTGCATGGCTGCGAATACCTGTTCCAAAGGGCCATAAGCCTTGGGTAACATAGCACCGGCGTAAACCAATTTGATTTTTCCTGCTTCTTTTGAAAATAGATAAGGATGAATATCCATTTCCTGCACTGCTTTATGGTCTGAGCGTTCACTTCCGTAAGGGATGGCGATGAACTTGCACTTGCCTCTCAAATTTGGATTGCGGTCGATCACACCTTCATAATAGCTGGCTGCCACTCCGGAAATCAAGGAAGCTTTTTTGACAGCAAGGGGTTCTAATATTTCTGACACTTTAGTCGCCAGCCAGTGGCGTGAAAATATTTTTTCACTACCCGGAAACTCATGTACCCAGGGGTCGATATAATCTATTCCGTAAGGGATCCCGGTGGATGCGTGCAGCCACCGTCCCCACAGTGCTCCATAAAAAGAAGGGATGGTGATGCAGAGAAAATCAATTTTTTCATCTCTGATCAGTTTTTTTGCTTTGTGGTACATAGAGAAGAAAGCCCGCAAGCCAATATCACCAATGATTCTTGGCTGTGTTACTCGCATCGCCTTTACTTTTTCGATACGCAGTTCTTCAGGCAATAGTTTGTACAGATTCCAGTCTAATGCCTCTTCATAATATTTTTCATCCACCGTCAGGATTATCGGTTCCCATCCGAATGCAGGCAGGTGATTTGCAAAGAAGCGCGCTCGATGCACCGCAGTCAGGTTGGATGGCGGAAAGTGTGGTGATATGATGAGGATTTTTTTCATTTTTTGTTATAACCCTGAAGGTTTGCAGCGTGGGTATGGTCGGGCCAATAATGGCAGGCTTTGTGTGTGGGCTGGCCTGACCAATAGTGTTAAGAGGGCTCTACTTATTGGGCAGGACACTTGCTTTCCTCATGCCCTCGGTTAGTGTCCCGACCATCGGCTCCGTCTGTGCAGCGTGGATAGCCTGGTCGGGCCAATTGGCTTGGCCTGACCAATAGCAATTGGAAGGCTCTACTTATTGGTCAGGACACTTGCTTACCTCATGCCCTCGCTTAGTGTCCCGACCATCGGCTCCGTCTGTGCAGCGTAGATAGCCTGGTCGAGTCAATTGGCTTGGCCTGACCACTAGTGTAAGGGCTTCGCTTATTGGTCAGGACACCTACCCTTCTGAAGTTTTCGCCCAGTGTCCAGACCATCTCCTACTCTTCCTCGAATTCGAATCCATCCATCCTCCCATAGCTATCTGAGTAGAAGGTGTCTAACGAATAACCGGTTAAATCTAAAAGTAGTTGTTTGTTAGTGATATTATCTTCTTTGATTCCACAATATCCCGGAAAGGAGGAATATGGCCAGTCTTCAATCTTCTTCACCAATCCGGCTTTCAGTGGGTTTTGATGACAATAATGCATTGCATTAACCAGATAATCACTGTCTTTGACATTCTTACTTCTGGTTAAGATTTTGGCTTTTGTTTTCTGTTGAAACATAGAGCCTGTTGTGCCATTTTGGTTGTTGACTGCCCTTGTGTAAGAGCTTAGTAACTTTCCTAGCCTTACGGATAGTTCCTGAAGAGGCTTTCCTTCAAACCCTATTTTTTCTTTTATAGAATATTCATTAGCATAGATTACCAAATGAAAGTGATTCGGCATTAAACACCAACAGAGGATATCACAAACAGGAGTTAGTTCCTTTTTAATTTTATTGGCAAAGAATTCATAGTTTTCATTTGAAAAGAAAAGTTTTTGTTTGTTGTTTCCTCTATTATAAATATGATATACCTCGCCGTTGATAAAGTACATATTCGAATTTCAGGTTTTGAAATTAATAGAAGCGCTGCCTGGTCGGGCCAATAATGGCAGGCTTTGCGTGTGGGCTGGCCTGACCAAAAGCAATTGGAAGGCTCTACTTATTGGTCAGGACACTTGCTTTCCTCATGCTCTCGCTTAGTGTCCCGACCATCGGCTCCGTCTGTGCAGCGTGGATAGCCTGGTCGGGCCAATTGGCTTGGCCTGACCAAAAGCAATTGGAAGGCTCTACTTATTGGTCAGGACACTTGCTTTCCTCATGCTCTCGCTTAGTGTCCCGACCATTGGCCCGCTCCCTCCTCAAACCCTAAAGGTCTTTCCTCCCACAATTTCAATAACTTCTCAGACTCTGTTTCCCAATTGAATGTACATGCATTCTGAAACCGTTCTCTCTTTGTGCGACGTATGGATTCTTTGCTCGCGATTACCTGCGCCAGCTTTTCCATAAACCCTTCCTGAGCGGTCGATAAAATCATTCCATTGTGTGGGTGTGATTTCATAAACTCCTTTTGCCCGGGCGTATCTGTTGCCAGAATGTAAAGCCCTGCCTGATAATACGCAATCATTTTATTAGAAATCGCCAGAAAATTATTTTCATCTTTGCCAATCTCAAGTGCCAGACCTATATCGCAAGAACAAATTTTCTTAATCAATTCCTCCAGATTCATCCAACCGGGCGATTTTACAAACAAATTCCCTTTTACATATTCCGAATAAAAAGGCTCCTTCCTGTTTCCAATCAGGGTAAGTTCAATTTCATTTTCAAAAAATTTCAATGCGGGAATCCATTGTTCCAGTCCCCGTTTGTAATTGACATTCTGCGAAAACCATACAATCTGCAACGGCTCGTCCCTCTTTCTTTCAGTAAAAACAAACTGGTTTTTCGGGAAAAGATTCAGAATGACCTGCCAGTTCTCTCCCTCTTTGCCACAGTCTTCGATATGTTTTTCTTTCATCAGCGGGGCAGCAAAAGTGACATAATTCATTTTCGGAAGAAATTGATTCATCAGGTGTTTCGTCAACCGTTTCACCAGCTTATTGTCACCCTCGCCGGGATGATAGTCTTCCACATCGAATCCGCATCTGCAATGGAATTTTTGTGAAGCATAAAACACCGGAAACAACGAACCGGGATTGTGTCCAATCACCAGATCAAACGCGCCTTCTGATCTGTTGATGTACTTTATCAGCAAATCACTGCGGCGGGTAACCGCCTGTGATAAGATCTTTCCTTTCAGACGGGTATATCTACCAATCCACCGGTAAAGCTGCTCTTTAAATACACTACCTGCCCATTGAAAGAAAGGTTTTCTGTTTCCGGGTATTAAGTGAACGTTGCAATTTGCAAGTGACTCTAAGAGTTCTTTATTAAAATGATAACTCCAGTTGTTGAATTCAAAACAAACCACTTCTATTTCATGACCCGTCTTTTTGGCTAACATGATTTCTTTGTAAAATCTGGGGTTGGTGGCAAGGTTAAGTGTGGAAATAAAAAGAATCTTCATAAAATCAAGTTCTTTGAAGTGGCCAGGTTAAGAAAATCTACTGCCACTAAGACACGAAGACACAAAGGTTCACCAGGTTATCTCCTTGTGTAACTTGGCGCTCTTGTACTTTGGTGAACTTATCTTCAAAAACTTTTTTTTAAATTTTCATCATTGTATCCTACAAGTTATTAACGGCGGAGACGAGCCATGACCAGACAATTTCGTCCATCGTCTTTCGTTTTTCGTTTCTCGTCTATCGTCCTTCGTCTGCGCTCAGGAGGACAGTGTGTTGTCGTGGTGAGCGAAGATGAACGTGTCCAGGCAATTTCGTTTGTCGTCCTTCGTCTGTCGTTTTTCGTCTATCGTCTATCGTCCTTCGTCTATCGTCTATCGTCTGCGCTCAGGAGGACAGTGTGTTGTCGTGGTGAGCGAAGATGAACCATGACCAGACAATTTCGTCCATCGTCCTTCGTCTTTCGTTTTTCGTCTATCGTCTATCGTCTCTGCTCACCACGACAGCATTCACCATTAACCATTCTCCATTAACAATTAACAATTATCAATTAACCATTAACAACTCCTCTTCCATAAATCTTCTCAATAATCTCCACCGTCTTCATCCCTTCAAATCCGCTGGTAGCTACGCTTGCACCGTTTTGCAAAACATCGATCAGGTTCTGATACACTTTGTCGTGATTGCTCATGCTGCCGGTGTAGTGACCGTAATTGTTCGGCGGATTGCCCGGAGGCAGGCCGGTGATTTCATATCCCTCTATGTCCTGATATTCCAGTTCATTCAGGTATTGTCCACCAATTTTCACGGTTCCTTTTTCTCCAAAGATAGTCAGCGAACCTTCCATATTTTTTGAATGGGCATTCACTGAATAGTTGAGTGTGCCTAAAACGCCGTTTTCAAATTCCAAGGTAGCCACGCCGGTATCTTCAAATTCGATAATACCCTGATGGTGGTAATTGTGCAGGATGGCATGCGCCCGTTTTACATCGCCGATCATCCAGTACATCAGGTCGATAAAATGGCTGAACTGTGTAAACAGCGTACCGCCGTCAAGCTCTTTTGTTCCCTTCCACGAATTGGCATAATAGGCTTCATCGCGGTTCCAGAAGCAGTTCAGCTCAATGCTGTAAATCTTTCCCAGCCTGCCCTCATCCAGCGCTTTCTTCACGGCGACTACCGGCGGATTAAAGCGGTTCTGTTTTACAATAAACAACCGCTTGTTCATCTTGTCGGCAGTGTTGATCATCTCGCCGCAATCGTGAACATGGATCGCCATCGGTTTTTCGCACAACACATGGAAGCCGGCTTTCAGCGCGGCGACGGTATGAACTGCGTGCAATCCGTTGGGTGTGCAGACTACCACAACATCCGTTTCGGGATGTGATGCAAACATCTCCTCACACTTTGTATAAGAAGGTATGTTATATCTATGTGCAATTTTGTCTGCGCGATCCTGTATCACATCACACACAGCCGCCAGTTCACCGAATTGTGAAATCAGTTCAGCATGCCGATGACCGATGCGGCCGCAACCGATGAGGGAGAAATGAACATTACTATTTATAAAATTTACTTTCAATTCAAAGAATTGAGCAATCATTTAAAATGTTTTATACCAACCCCAGTCTCTCTGGTCTTCTCCCTTTTTCATGAAGGCAACCATAGATCCGTCAATCCCTATCGATTTATCAGATCTCAAAGTCAGATCATTAAATATTTCACGCCTTACCTTTAATGGCAACATTGATGCTCCAAATTTAATTATCATCTTTATCTTATTAAAAGCCTTTCTTTTACTGTTTGTGCCAGACCGATTACTTCCAAGACATTCATAATTGGGATAGTTAGATATATATCTCATAACTCTATTAATACCCGGCATAGAAGAATCATCAAATACAACAATCCCTCCAATTGGTAAAAGCCTGTTGATATAAAAAAATTCTAAAAGAACTTGGTCAAAAGTGTGCCACCCATCAACAAACACCAGATCAAACCTTTTCCCGTCCTTTAAAAATTCCGGCAGGGCAAATTCAGAGTATTCTTCAACAATTTCAAAATTATTTAAACCAACATTCTGTAAATTATTTTTCCCCATATTTTTCCATTCAGTAGATTGATTGGGGTCCAGAATTAAATGAATACCCTTTGTTGGAATAGTTTCACAAATCACCATAGAAGAAATACCCTCTGCACACCCTATTTCCAAAGTTGACATTGGTTTATGCTTTTCTATCAACTTTTTTAAAAATTCAGCCTCGGTACTATCAATTGCAGAAGTCAATTTATAAAAATCTCCTTTATAAATGAATCCTCCCTGCTCTAGTATCTTTTCATAATTCATAATAAATATTTAATTCAATAATATATTTATAATTAATTAAATGGCAATTTTTTATAGCCTGCTTTTTTTAATATATTTTTCAAACGGACGGCTTTTTTCCATCCCATTATAGAACAAAGAATTTTCCAAACCCAACCTCCATCCGTTTTTCTGTCACTCCCCCCAAATTGATTTATTTTGTCTTCTAATTCTTCTACAATATTCTTGTAAACCGGATAAGCTCTATAAACCCATTCTTGATATCTGTTGGCGCATATTAACCTTGTTTCTTCTGAAGGATCAGCTTTCAATAAGTATGAACATCCTAAATCAGTAGATAGAATACCGGCTTTTATATTTTTGTAATCCATCACCCATGATGAAGATTGATATGGATTCGTTCTATAATACATCTTCGCATCCCCTGCAAACAATATCATCTCCGCATTCAACACAAGCCTAATACTAAATTCAAAATCATTATTCAGCGACAATCGCTCATCCCATCCGCCTGACTTTTTTAATAACGGTGCCGGAATCAGCCACAGCCAACCTCCCATCATATCATAGTTCTGCCGCAGGTTGGTTTTAAGCCAGTCAAGTGGTTGCATATCTTTCCAGACTGTTTCAGGAATAAACTTAGCCGATAAATAATTGTTATCATAAAACCTGCCCCATGCACAGGAAGCCAGCGCGGTGGTACTTCCATTAAGCCTTGATAGCTGTGCTTCAATATGCTCCGGGTTCATCACGTCATCTGCATCAAAAAACTTGACATAGTCGCCTTTTGCCTTTTCAATGCCTGCATTGGATGCTGCACACTGGCCCCGGTTTTCCTGCAGGTAATATTCAATCCGCGGGTCATGATACGTTCTTATTATTTCTGCTGTTTCATCCGTGGAGCCATCATCAATCAAAATGATTTGAAGATTGGTGTAAGACTGATTTAAAACGCTTTCTAATGCCTCCCGTAAATATTTCGCAGCATTGTGACAAGGCATGATAACTGAAACCAAAGGTTGCGGTACCATTTCCGTATGTGAGATCGTGCTATTCAATGGTTCTTTTGCAAATCAGATTTTCTCCATTGGAAGAAAAGGAAAAATGATATGGCGCTATGGCTTTATAAAAGTTTTTGGACGAACCTTCTCTTAAAAATTCATGCAGTTCAATAGCTATGCAAGAAGTTATGCTTAGCCATGAATCATAATTTTCACTGAATAATTCCTGTTCCGCACCTTCAATATCTATCTTCAACAAATCAATTCGTTGAAATTTGTATTCGCTGACTAATTCCTGAATAGTAACACCCTCAATCCCGCTGCCGGTACTACTTTCCTTCGTCTGCACTGCCCATCCTCCGTTACCGGTATCTACGGTTTCCATCACAGCTCTGTGGTGCCATACAGCTTTTTTAAGGGCAATGATATTTTTATA
>CAYXAL010000003.1:169214-264154 GCA_964463015.1 uncultured Ginsengibacter sp. | reverse complement strand
TGGTGATGAAGTTGGTGCTGTTGATATCGCCTGTGGCAAGTGTGCCTGTCAGCCCGCTGCCCGAACCGCTCACCCAGTTGTAATCGTCATAATAATTCAGGGATGAAGCAAGCGTGTCCAAATAGGCATCGTATTGTACTTGAAAGTCTTTAATGTTAGCTTCTCCTGCTCTCAGTTGATCAAGCAGTGAGGTAAATGTTTTCTTTTCATTGCCGAACAGCCGTTCTTCCATTTGAGGATCTGCTTTTTTCAAAACAGTTCTTATTTTATTTTCCCATTTAATAAGCTTTTTCAGAGTCTTTTCAGTTTTACCCATTATCCGTACCTAATATTGTTGCATTTTACCAAGTACTTTCCTGGGATATTGCCGGGTATAGAAGGTAGAACGTGTTTTGTTGGTGTCCTTGATGGACTGCGCCTTCATTAAAGAGGGCACCGGAAATGCAATAATGCAGAATAATATCTTTAAGGTGGAAACCATGTGGTCAGAGGTTATTTAACACAGTTTAATCCACATTTATCGTCTCACTTCCACCTCTTCAATTCCTCTTAATGGGACATTACTGAGTAGCAAGTTATATAAACTTTAACAAAAAATAAATATTTTGTTAAAATATTTACGCACATTCTCAAATAGCCAGGCCTTATCTGGCACGAGTGACGCTTCGCTGAACACTCGCGCCAGTGGATATCCACAGTAAAAGCACTTTTTTTATTCATAACCTTTGATTGGCCTCAAAGCTAAGCCAGCAAATGATTACAGCGAATCAGAGCATCATTTTTGTCCATTAAGTCTAAATTGAAAATGAAAATTGGAGAGGCAAGCCTTTGGACAAAGAATATCAGAAGGGGAAGGCTGGATGAATTTCAAGAAAAGATGATCTGCGCCCCATGGTTTTTGATTGATAAGAATTAGCTACCATTCTATTATTGGCCGCTTTGAAATTCCTTCAAAGTGCTTGATGTGCGTTTTGATAATGTTTAAGCGCTTTTATTTGAGACATTTTTCCTTCAATCTACTGAAGTACTGTTGAGTTACGTCAGTAGCTAAGCAGCGAATCTTCTTTAAATCTTAACCTCGCCAATAAAATCCCCTTAGCAGGCGTGTTTTTCTTTTGCAGCCGACAATTCTTTGTGGAGGCGATCGAAGATTTGATCAATGGTACCTTCCCCCTGAATGTGTACCACTTTGTTTTCTATTTCATAATGATCCAGTACGGCTTTGGTCTTCTTACGATATTCTGCAATTCTGGCCTTGATAATTTCTTCATTGACATCGTCAGACCTGCCACTGGTTTGCCCGCGTTTCAATAGCCGGCTTACCAATTCATCTTCACTTACTTCCATTGCCAATACGATATCAATGCAGGAGTTTTTTTGCCGTAACAGATCATCCAGGGCTTCTGCCTGGGCTCTGGTTCGCGGGAAACCGTCAAATAAAAACCCCTCTGCCGATTTGTTTTTTTCCAATGCCTCATTGATCATTCCTATGACAACTTCATCGGGAACCAGGCTCCCTTTATCCATCAGTTTCCTGGCTTCCAGGCCCAAAGGTGTTTTTCTTGCGATTTCACTTCTCAGGAGGTCTCCGGTAGATAAATGAATCAGGTGGTATTCAGCAATTATTTTCTCAGACTGAGTGCCCTTACCACTTCCCGGCGGGCCAAATAGTATCAGGTTAAACATTATTATAAAGTGATGAACGTCAAATATAATGTATGCTGATTATAAATAGTGCAGTTGGAAGGTGGTGTGCAAAAAAAATTGATTTTGTTCAATGGCTGCCTGATTTTGAGGAGGATGGAAGGCGCCGGATGGCTGCATTGAAATATGAATTTGAATTCTGCCGGTCTGCCGGCAGAAAACGGGATCATCGTAATTTCCGAAAGGCGAAGGTATGGCATCGTTATTTTAGTACAGATTGATGCGTCAAAGGGTTGTATAATATCCACCTCTCCTGACCTGAAGAAAAGCTGTTGCCCAAAAAGATATGGTTTTTCAAATTCTTGTGGTCATCTTTGCCGCAATTGGATTTTAGGTATTTTTGAACACAGGCGTATCCAGATTATGAGTTTAAAAGCATCCGGAAAATATTTGATCAGCAAGAAGGTGGATGAATTTTTTGAAGGAATTCATTCAGCTTTTCTTTTTACCATACGTTTTTTTAAGGAGGTGTTCAGGCCTCCTTATGAGTTTAAGGAAGTAATCCGGCAGTGTTATCAGGTGGGCTACAAGTCACTTTTTCTGATTACGCTGACAGGTTTTATCACAGGGCTTGTATTTACCAAGCAGTCCAGGCCTTCTCTTTCCGAATTTGGTGCACAATCCTGGCTGCCTTCGTTGGTTGCCATAGCCATCATCCGGGCACTGGCGCCATTAGTGACTGCATTGATCTGTGCGGGGAAAGTAGGCTCCAATATGGGAGCAGAATTAGGCTCCATGAAAGTGACGGAGCAGATAGACGCGATGGAGGTTTCTGCAATCAATCCATATAAATTCCTGGTAGTAACCCGGGTATTGGCGACTACATTAATGATTCCGATGCTCATGTGTTATACGGGTTTTGTGTCTATGTTGGGTGCATTTCTCAACGTGCATCAGAATGAACTGACGAGCTTTACAACATTTTTTATAGCGGCCTTTGACAAAATATCTTTTCTGGATATTTTTTCTTCGCTGTTTAAGAGCATTGTTTATGGATTTACCATTGGAATGGTAGGATGTTACAAAGGGTTTAATGCCAAAAACGGCACGGAAGGTGTAGGCCGTGCAGCCAATTCGGCGGTAGTACTGAGTATGTTTTTAATTTTTGTGGAAGAAATACTGATCGTTCAGGTTACAAATCATTTCCGGTATTTATGAATTTGAATTTTGACATAGGTGAAGATGATAAGGTCATTGAGATCAGGGACCTGTACAAGTCGTTTGGTGACCTCCATGTATTGAATGGGGTCAATCTGGATATTTTCAACAAGGAGAATTTTGTAGTGTTGGGAAGGTCGGGATCCGGAAAATCTGTCTTGATCAAATTGATTTCAGGCCTTTTGTCGCCAGACAAAGGGTCTGTGAAAGTGTTTGGATATGAGGTTTGTGATCTCAATAAAGAAGACCTGATGCATTTGCGATTGCAGATAGGATTTTCATTTCAGAACAGCGCCTTGTATGATAGTATGACTGTTAAAGAAAATCTGGAGTTTCCGTTAGTCAGAAATGCGAAGCAACTGACACGCAAGCAGATAAAACATGAAGTAGAGTCTGTGCTGGATGACGTAGGGTTGCTGCAGGCGATCAATCAGATGCCGGCAGAGCTTTCCGGCGGACAGCGAAAAAGAATTGGCATCGCCCGCACCCTGATCATGCATCCAAAGATTATGCTGTATGATGAACCTACCAGTGGGCTGGATCCGATTACGAGTATTGAGATCAATAGCCTGATTAACCATGTAAAGCACAAGTTTAATACAACCTCTATCATCATCACGCACGATCTCACATGTGCGAAAAGTACCGGTGACAGGGTGGCCATGTTGTATCAGGGTAATTTTATTAAACAAGGTACATTTGAGGAAGTTTTTGAAACTGAGGATGCAAGGTTGAAGCAATTTTATGAATACAATTTTATAGATTAATCATTATGAGATCATCAGGAGGAAGCCGGGCCGTCATTGTGGGTTTGTTTGTTTTAATTGGAGTTGCAATTTTTGTAGTATTGATACTGACACTCGGCGCACAACGAAAAACTTTTACAGACTCTATTGTGGTGAAATCTTATTTCACCAATGTCAATGGATTGCAAAAGGGAAATAATATTTGGTTTACCGGAGTAAAGGTGGGTACCATCCGTGAAGTCAGTATCGTAAAAAGCGGCCTGGTAGAAGTGAGAATGAATATCGATGAGGCTGCCAAGGGCTTTATACACAATGATGCCCATGCCAAACTATCTACCGATGGATTGATCGGTAATAAAATAATTGAGATTTATGGTGGATCCAATCAGGCGCCCTTTCTTAAAGACAATGATGTTTTGCGCACCGATACACTGTTCAGCACCGAAGCTCTGATGAATAACCTGTCTAAAAACAACGACAACCTGCTTGGCATAACAGCCAATCTGAAAACCATTACCGGTCAGATCGCCGAAGGAAAGGGGACTCTAGGGAAATTATTGACTGATGAAACTCTGGCCAACCAGCTAAATACGCTTACCCAAAGTCTGAACAATTCTGCCGTGAATATTGAAAAATTGAGTGCTGCTGCCGCAGAATACACTGCCAAACTGAATCATCCGGGCTCGCTCGCCAATGATCTGGTTACGGATACGGTGGTATTCAGCAATCTCAGGCAGATTACACAAAGACTAAAATCTGTGACCGATTCCTCACAGCAAATGATCAACACATTGAATGCTGCCGGATTGACCTTTAAGAATGGAATTCAAAATACCGAATCGCCGATTGGGTATATGCTGAACGATAAACAGGCTTCTGAAAAAATTAAGACAACACTTGGGAATCTTCAGTCTGCCAGCAAAAAGCTTGATGAAGATCTGGAAGCTTTACAGCATAATTTTTTATTTCGGGGATTTTTTAAGAAGAAGAATAAACTTGAGCGGGACGCCGGCAAAGTAGTTCTGGACACCACGCTGGGCAATTGAGCAGAATCCATATTATTCATTTCAACAACGAAGTAGATGCTTCGCATGCAGGCAAAGAGAACGCTTTCTCTCGCATTTCCGATTATTATTGGTGAAATTTCACAGATTTCTCTTGCCCTGATCGACAGCGCAATGGTTGGCGCTGTCAGTTACAAGCAACTGGCTGCGGCTGCGTTGGTGAGCAGTGTGATTAATATCCCATTTGTATTCGGTATAGGAATTACCATTTCAGTATCGCAAATGGTCAGTATGTCGCATGGCCGCAAAGACAGCATGCAGGTGAGTCATTATTTGTTTAATGGCTTCTGGCTGTGTACCATAGCGGCTGTTTTGATTGCTTTATTGATCGAGTCCGGCAAAGACATTTTATTTCACCTGGATCAGGATCCGGAGGTCGCTGCATTGGCTGTACCCTACCTTCAGATCATGGGTTGGGGGATCATTCCGATGATTTTGTTTCTGGCCCTGAAGCAATTTACTGACGGACTTGAATATACGAAAACGGCTATGGTACTTTCGTTGGGCGCTATTCCGCTGAATATTTTTCTCAATTGGTTGCTGATCTTTGGCCATTGGGGTTTTCCCAGATTGGAACTGTATGGCGCCGGGTTGGGTACGTTTATTACCCGATCGGTATTGTTTATTGTGCTTGCATTGGTCGTATTTTTTCACCCTGTCTTCAGGCGGTATATTGTTATTGGTAAGCGTGTCTGGAAGTTCAGAATCAAAACAATCCGGGAATTACTTGGGATTGGATTTCCATCTGCGATGCAAATCGGAATGGAAGCGGGCGCTTTTGCGGTTTCCGGAATACTTGTTGGTACTTTGGGCGCTGTAGCATTGGCTGCGCATCAGATTGCACTTAGCCTTGCCTCTTTTACATTTATCATCAGCATGGGATTGTCGCAGGCTGGTTCTATCCGGGCAAGCAATGCTTATGGAAGAAAAGAGTGGCCATTAATCAGCGCCATTGGCAGGAGTACTTTGTATATGGCATGGATCTATGGCAGTTTTTGTGCATTATTTTTTATCCTCTTCAGAAATCAATTGCCATACATTTTCAATGACGACTTATCTGTCGTATCTCTTGCCGCTACGCTGGTATTGTTTGGTGGATTTTTTCAGATTTCCGACAGTACGCAGACTGTAGCCGCAGGCTTATTAAGAGGAATCAAAGATGTGAGAGTGCCGACCTATTTCATCGCTCTGGCTTATTGGATTATCGGCCTGCCTTTTGGGTATTATCTGACGTTTTATCTGAAACTCGGAGCCGTTGGTATCTGGATTGGCTTTATCACCGGACTCACTTTCTCAGCCATGTTTCTGTATTTCCGTTTTATCAGAATGACAAGAGGAAGGTAGTGGTTTGGAATTATGATTCCGATAACTTCCGGGAGAATTGTAAATTTTGGGAGTCATTTTTTTTTATCTCAACCTCCCTCAACCTCCTCAACCCCCTCAACCTCCTCAAACCCCTCAACCCCCTCAACTCTCTCAACTCCCTCAACCCTCTCAACTTCCTCAACTCCCCACTCACCCTCCTTTCACATCCAGCGCATCTCTCAGTCCATTACCCAACAGATTAAAGGCAAGTACCAGAATCATGATGGCAATACCCGGAGCCAGCGCCAGTGCGGGATTGTGGGTGATGATAAAATTGTAATTTTCCTTCAGCATCAATCCCCAACTCGGAGTAGGCGGTTGAATGCCGATTCCAAGAAAACTCAATCCGGCTTCAATAATGATGGCACTTGCGAAGTTGGCGGCAGCGATCACCATCACCGGCCCTAACACATTTGGTAAAATATGCCGGATCATAATGCGTGCATCTCTTAATCCCAATGCTTTTGCAGCCTGCACATATTCAAGATTGGTGATCGACATTACCTGGCTTCTGACTACACGGGCAAGGCTCACCCACATCGTAAGGCCCACTGCAAGAAATATTTGCCAAAATCCTTTTCCCAATGTCAATGTAAGGCCGAATACCAGCAACAAGGTGGGCATACTCCATACCACATTGATAAACCACATAATTACAGCGTCTGTTCGCCCGCCTGAATATCCGGCAATCATTCCCAGTGAAACACCAATTAAAATAGAAATAATGACCGTGACCAATCCAACGGATAGGCTTACACGCACTCCAACGAGCAACCGGCTCAGAATATCCCTTCCGAATTTATCTGTACCGAGCCAAAATGTTTTTGTTTCGATATACGGTTTTGAAAGTGTTTGTTTAGAATACGCCATTCTTTCCTGAATTCCTTCATCCACATATTTCTGAACGATGACACTATCACCCGCCACCCGGTAGGAATTCACAGGCACCAGAAGGTAAGGCTCTTCTTTTCCGAATAGTAACCGGTAGAAAAAGTTGTGGTCTTCCGGTTGCCTTGCTTTGAGTACACGCAGGAATGTCTGCGTAAAACCCGGCTTGCGAGCCTGGATTTCTACAATCTGTCTATCAGCATTGGGTGTAGTATCGTTACCGAGAAAATAGGCAAAAATGGCTATCAAAATAGCCAGTGCTATCACAATCAACCCGGCCATCGCGCCTTTATTTTTTTTAAGTCTTTGCCATGCTTTATTTGAAAATGAGTCCGGGGCAGTCATGAATCGGGGTAATATTTTTTTAGTCAGTTTGTAAATTTAAAGGTTAATTTATACGAATACAGGAAAGCGGATGAAAATAATGTTCGTCGTGGTCAGGTGGGGTTGTGGGTATTCGGTCTGGCCGACAGTGACTGGCTTTGTGAGAGGAACGACCCGACCGATGCGCGTGAGGTGTTGAGTTGTTGAGTTGTTTGGTTGCGAGGTGTTGGTTGTGGTTTAAGTTTTGAAAGTATTCCATAATGGGCGAATATTGTAGTTGTAAAAAAATATTCCGGAGATATGCAAATAATGACACACGACACGGCGCTTCGTAAGATTCAGAGAATGGCCTATGAAATCGCAGAACGGAATTTTGGCGAGAAGGAAGTCATCCTTGCCGGCATTCAGGACAACGGAGTGATCATCGCCCGTATTCTTGCCGGATTTTTAAAACCGATCTTTGAAGGCGAAATCAGGCTTCTGGAGATTGCCATAAATAAGAAGAATCCGGTAGAGGTTTCCATTCTTGTAGAGAAGAAGCCTGTAAGTTTTGATAACAAGGTGGTCGTCGTCATTGACGATGTGTCCAACTCAGGACAGACCTTATTGTATGCGTTGAGACCATTTCTCGATTTTTATCCTTCTAAAGTGCAGACGATGGTTTTGGTTGACCGCAGCCATAAGCGATTTCCCGTAACGCCTGATTTTACAGGCCTTTCAGTGGCCACCGCCTTGTCTGAGCGGATTGTGGTGGAGACAGAAAACGGAGAAGTCCTTGGAGCAAGAATTGAGTAGGGGAGTTGTTGAGAGGGTTGAGAGGGTTGAGGAGGTTTAGGAGGTTGAGGGGGTTGAGTCGTTGAGTCGTTGAGTTGTTTTGCTGATTCAGAAATATATCAGGTGCCCTTTGAGTTTGCCATTACTCAATTCCAATGCAGGTGCGGGAAATTTAAAAGAATCGAGAATAAAGAGAAGTACTTTCACTCCCTTTCTTTTGGTTTTTATTTTTGTAAAATCAATGTCCGGGCTTAAATACCATTGACGGGTTCTTTGAATATCTGATCTGTCAAAAATGATATTCCCCTCTTTATCCCTTCCAATATTATCCCTGGCGCCAAACATACCCTCTGCACCATACCCAACAGCAAGGTTGAGCCAGGCAGGCCAATTGTCTGAGTGAAAGAGCGATTTTACATTTCCACTCAGCCAGTAAGTCTGGATGTTGTAATCTTTCAGCAATCGCTCAATGTCTGACTTCCCGAAGATCTTATCTGCACGCGCCTCAAGATCAGGTTCCGCATATCGTTTTGGATGTGCTGAGAATTTGATTTTTATTTTTTGTTCATCCCAGGCCAGTTCTTGTGAAATGAAAGCTGCCGATCCGAGTATGTTTGCGGTAAAGTCGCCCGGGCTAAATCCGTATTCTGCGGAAAATCCATCTAATATTTCTATAATGGATTGATAAGCCATTCCGCTCAACCCTCCGATCCAGATTCTTTTTTTGCGGGGTAACCCTGCCCATCGCCAGAGCTCGCTGCTGGCATGACTGATCAGGTACGCACTGTACATGTGGCCTGTTTTATCCACTTGCAACCATTCGTCGTCGTCATTAAAGAAATGAAATCCGCTTCTCGGGTAATTTGAATACCACATGATGCTCAATCCTGTGAGAGTACCTGCGTAGGCCACGGCATTGCCTGCAGCTACCCATTTTACTCTGGTACGATTATAGACGGAGTTTTTGGTAACGGTGTCTGCCCGGTTGTTGGAAAGTAAATTATTTTTATAAGTAGAATCTTTATTCAGAATCTGGGCTTCAATATTTTTGCAACAGAAAGCAGAAATCAGGTACGTCAGTAGTATAAATGCCCGGGTTTGCATGGCGCAAAAATAACAGAAAGCATTTAGCCTGATTTTTTTGAAATAAAAAAAATACCTTCAAATTTCTAAAAGTTATAAAAATGGAAGCGAAAACAGAAAGTAATATTAAGGAATGGTTGCATGGAAACTATGATGCAGAAGTAAAAAATGAAATCCGCAGATTGCAACAGGAAAGTCCTTCAGAACTTGAAGATGCATTTTATAAAGACCTGGAATTTGGTACAGGTGGGTTGCGTGGAATCATGGGGGTCGGTACCAACCGGATGAATAAATACACCATTGGTAAAGCCACACAGGGATATGCAAATTATCTGAAACAAAATTTTAAGAAAGTCAAAGTTGCGATAGCCTTTGATTCCCGGAACCACAGTAAAGAATTTGCACAAATTGTTGCGGAAATATTTGCTGCCAACGATATTCAGGTGTATTTGTTTGAGTCACTCAGGCCCACGCCTGAACTGAGTTTTACCATCCGCACCTTAGGTTGCCAGGGTGGTGTGGTACTCACTGCCTCACACAATCCTAAGGAATACAACGGATACAAAGCCTATTGGGATGATGGAGCCCAGATGGTTCCACCTCATGATAAAAATGTCATAACAGAAGTTGAGAAGATAAAAAATATTGACGATGTGAAGTGGAAGGGCAATGAAGAGAATATTACCCTCATCGGGGAGGATATGGACAAGAAATATCTGGAAATGGTGAAGGGCCTGAGTGTAAATCCTGAGGCTTGTCGCAATCAGCATGATCTGAAGATTGTCTATACACCCATTCACGGTACAGGAATCAAATTGGTGCCGAAAGCGCTTGCTGCTTATGGGTTTGATAATGTACATATCGTGAACGAACAGGCAGAACCTAATGGAAATTTTCCCACGGTAGCGTATCCGAATCCGGAAGAAAGAGAAACCATGAGTATTGGTTTGAAAAATGCGAAGGAGTTGGATGCAGATATTTTGTTGGGCACTGATCCGGATGCAGATCGTGTAGGCGTTGGTGTTAAGGATAATCATGGAGAATGGGTACTGATGAATGGCAATCAGACGGCATTGCTTGCATTTACCTATATGATGGAATCCAGAAAAGAAAAGGGTATTGCACGTCCCGAGGATATGGTAGTCAAAACCATCGTGACAACTGATCTCATTGATAAAATTGCTGCAACAAACGGGGTAACCTGTTATAATACACTCACCGGCTTTAAATGGATATCTGCCCTGATTCGTGCGAAGGAAGGGAAAGAGAAGTACATCATCGGCGGGGAAGAAAGTTTTGGGTTGATGATCGGAGATGAGATACGCGACAAAGACTCTGTGAGCGCCGTTGCCATCATTTGTGAAATGGCAGCTGTAGAAAAAGACAAGGGACGCACCCTGTTTGATAAGTTGCTGGACATTTACAAAGAGTATGGATTCTACTATGAAGAATTAATTTCAATCACAAAGAAAGGCATGAACGGAGCAAAGGAAATTGCTGAGATGATGCAGCAATTCCGTAACAACCCTCCGAAGGAAATAGCCGGAAGCAAAGTCGCAATGCTACTCGATTATCAGACCCTTGAATCAAAAAATTTGTTGAAAGGCACTTCTGCAAAACTTGATTTCCCGAAGAGCAATGTGTTGCAATTTATTTTGGAAAATGGTGACAAGATTTCAGCACGCCCAAGCGGTACAGAACCAAAGATCAAATTTTATTTCAGTGTAAATACCGATTTGAAAGATGTAGCTGCATTTGATGATAAGCTGAAACAATTGAGACAACGTATTGCAGACATTATTCAATCCATGGGATTGAAGTAGCAGGGGTGCGTTTGTGATTCTTTTGTTGAACAGTGTTGTGCCATCTTTTTCCGTTCGCAATATTTCATTGGAAAATTAGATCTGATAAATCGTAAAGTCTGAATAGCAAAACTATTCAGACTTTATCCTATTTCAGCAAGAATGAGGTTTATAGCTGCTTTTTTCTAAAACCTGGACTCCAGATAATACGGCAGCATCTTTCTCCAGGTAGGCCAGTCGTGATTCATATCATTGCCCCAGATGTCCAACTCGTAATTGATGCCTTTATTGTAGAGCACACCGGCAAATGCCCGGGAAGCATCCGGATCTTCGTAGCTTCCGCTTCCGCTCAAAATATGGATGTGATGACTCCTGCGGATGTTTTCGAGAAACCAATTATCAGAAAGGTCCGGCATATAACTCATGGGTGAGTTGTAATATGTCTGTTCGTCACTGTATCCTTTCGTGTATTCATGAAGGTCATACACGCCACTCATGGCGATGACACCATTGATGAGATCCGGTCGCTTCAAAAAAAGATTCATGCTATGCAGTGCTCCGAAACTGGCGCCTGTAGTGATGATGGGAGTTTCCCAGGAAGTGTTGTTTCTGATAAAGGGAACCACCTCATCAAATACATATTGATTGAATTGATTATGGCGAATAGCCTTGTGTTCCGGAAGCATTTCATTATTCAGCCAGCTTTCGTTGTTGATGCTGTTGATAGAAAACACTTTTACCTTACCACTGTCTATGTAAGGGGCAAGTACATCCATCATTTGAAAACGTTCATACTCCAGGTAATCGGCTGCTGCTGTGGGAATCAGGAGTAAGGCAAATCCATAATCGCCATATACAGCTACCGGCATATCTTTCTGCAAGGCAGGGCTGTACCATTGGGTGAGTTCTCTTTTCATAGAAAAAATATTGTTGTACCACAATATAAACGATAATATTTTATCTGATTTGAGTAATTTTCGTAATACTCAATTTTAAAATAGATATTTTATGGCCGGAGGATATTGTGAATATGTAAAGGCGCTGGATAAAGGAAACCTGCACAGGATTTATCATGATCAGCATTATGGATTTCCGATTATAGACGATAATGAACTATTTGAAAGGCTGATCTTTGAAATCAACCAGGCTGGATTGAGTTGGGATACGATTTTAAAGAAGCAACTGAATTTCAGAAAGGCTTACCGGAATTTTGATATTAAAAAAATTGCAGCCTTCAGGGAAAAAGACTTTGACAGGCTGATACAGGATGCGGGGATCATCCGCAACCGCTTAAAAATAAATGCAGCTATTGAAAATGCGAAAACGGTCTTGACCCTGCAGAAGGAATTTGGTTCGTTTAAAGCCTGGCTTGATTTTCATTATCCCAAATCAAAGGAGGAATGGGTCAAACTATTCAAAACCAATTTTCGTTTTGTCGGCGGCGAGATAGTCAATGAATTTCTGATGAGCACCGGTTATCTGCCCGGAGCGCATGTGCCTTCGTGCCCTGTGTATAAGAAACTCTCAAATGTCAGAGCTCATAAAATCAAAAAGTGAAAAAGATCGGTTAAATACGGCAATGAGAAGAGTTGCCTTTATTTATTTTAAAGAATTTGGTATGCAGCGTTTTGAGACGTTGGATTGTCAGAGGCAGTAGGTATCTTAAATAGCGATTGTTATGAAGCAATGTTCAATAATTATGTATGCTGCGATTTTAGCCCTGGGTTTTCTTTCATGTAAGAAAACAGAGGTTATCAAGAATAATGGGATTGTTGGCAGTTGGTTGCTGACAGAGATGTATTATGGATATGCCAACGGTGGAGACTTTAAATGGCATGCGGTGGATTACAAAAATTCACATACCATGACCTTTACAGATGATAAGAAATACCGTGAAAAAGATAACTCCGGGAATAATCCGGACTGTCTGGGTACGTATGTCGTGCAGTCGCCCACGCTTCTGATTGTAAATTCCAATTGTAGCACCATGCCTGTAGATATGAACATCAGTGAATTGACTCCTCAGATTTTGATAATTGATATGCAGGGTATTGAAGGAAAGATCAGGTATAAATATTTGTCTGTGGAGTAATCCTAATCTTTCAATATGAATATTGAATATATCAGAGATTATGCATTGTCTCTCCCTTCCGTAACCGAAGACTTGCCCTTTGGGCCGGATACTCTTGTCTTTCGTGTATCCGGAAAAATATTTTTATTGCTTTCATTGGATGCAGATCCGTTGCAATTCAATGTAAAGTGCCGCCCGGAGGATGCTGTTGAATTGCGCGAGCAATACGATGCTGTCTTGCCGGGATATCACATGAACAAGAAGCATTGGAATACGGTAATTGTAAATGGGGAATTAGAGAACAGGATGCTTCTGAAGTTTATTAAAGATTCTTATAAGTTGGTTGGCAAAAAGAAGAAATAGTAAGATGCGGATTTTTTAATTATCCAATTTTTAAAATACAAATTATCACTTATCAGCCCTCTTTAAGCATTCAACTCAGCATCAAAAACAATCCTGCAGCTATGATAGCGCCGATCACAGGCCCCACAACCGGCACCCAGGCATATTTCCAATCACTTTGATTTTTATCCTTAAAGGGCAGCAGGTTGTACACAATTCTTGGCCCCAGATCTCTGGCAGGATTGATGGCGTATCCGGTAGTACCGCCCAGCGACAACCCGATAGACCACACGATAAATGCTACCGGTATTGCTCCCAAGGAACCCAGACCGATGGGTGTTTTTTCATGTCCCAATTCTGCATTGGTAAAATAAAAGACTGCAAAAATGAGGACAAATGTGCCGATCAATTCGCTGAGTAAATTTGTGACCGGGTTTTTGATGGCGGGTGACGTGTAGAAGGATGCAGCCTTTAATTTTGAATCGGTGGTTGCTTTGAAATGATCCTTGTAAATCATCCAAACCAACAAGGCCCCAACCATTGCGCCTGCCACCTGAGCTAAAATATACATGGGAGCCTGCGACCAGTCAAATTTGCCACCGACAGCAAGTCCTATTGTAACTGCCGGATTCAAATGCGCACCACTGTATGGCCCTGCAATGACTACGCCGGCAAAGACAGCCAGTGACCATCCGGTAGTAATCACGATCCATCCGCTACCATTGCCTTTGGTTCCGGATAATACAACATTGGCGACCACGCCATTTCCCAATAATATTAAAATGAGTGTTCCGATAAATTCTGCAATGACGGGAGACATTTGTTGTTGGGTTTTAAAAGTGAATTAAAATGTAGTGTTTTTTAATATTGGCAGCATAGGTTGATGGCTGAGGTTGCAGTTATCCGGTCAAAAGATTTTAAACTTTATTTAAATCAAAGGTTGTTTTCTTCTGCCCAATAATTTACTGCTTTGATAGCTCGGTACCATCCTTTGATCAAATTCTCTTTCTTATCACTTCCCGGTTCAAAATGTTTTCTGATTTTCCATTGTTGTTGTATTTGATCAATATCTTTCCAATATCCGACGGCAAGGCCAGCCAGGTACGCTGCACCGATGGCCGTCACCTCTGTTACCTCCGGTTTGACTACACTTGTTTGTAAAATGTCTGCCTGAAATTGCAACAGCAGATTGTTGTTTGTCGCTCCACCATCTACACGAAGTTCCTTAATTTCAATTCCTGAATCTGATTCCATGGCTTTCAGTACTTCCATCACCTGAAAGGCAATGCCTTCGAGTGCTGCACGACAAATATGATTTCGATTCGTACCTCTGGTAATACCAAAAATACTTCCTCTTGCGTATTGATTCCAATGGGGTGCTCCCAATCCGGCAAATGCTGGTACCAGATATACCCCGCCATTGTCCTCAACCTTTGAAGCGAGTGTTTCAATTTCTGAAGCCGATGAAATAATTTGGAGTTCATCTCTGAGCCATTGCGTTACGGCCCCCGCGATGAATATACTTCCTTCCAGGGCATACTGCACCTGTTCACCCACCTTCCAGGCCACAGTAGTGAGTAGATTATTTTTTGAAACCATGGGTTTTTCTCCAATATTCATTAGCATAAAACAACCGGTGCCATAAGTGTTTTTGACCATTCCCGGTTTGTTGCATATATGTCCAAACAAGGCAGATTGCTGGTCGCCGGCAATACCTGCGATAGGCACTCGTGCTCCCAACAATTTTCCTGAGGTAGTGCCATATACCTCACTGGATGATCTTACCTCAGGCAGCATAGAAACGGGAATTTCAAAAAGATCAAGTAATGCCGGATCCCATTGCAGCGTGTGGATGTTTAAGAGCATGGTGCGTGATGCGTTGCTGACATCTGTAATATGCAATGCGCCTTCTGTAAGATTCCAGACCAGCCAGGAGTCAACGGTACCAAAGGCAAGTTTGCCTTCAATGGCTTTTTCTCTTGCTCCGGGTACATGGTTGAGTATCCATTGAATTTTAGTGGCAGAAAAATAAGCATCAATGACCAATCCGGTTTTCTCCTGAATCGCCTTGCCATGCCCTTTCTTTTTTATAGCATCGCATACCTGCGAAGTCCTTCTGTCCTGCCATACGATAGCATTATAAACAGGTAAGCCGGTTGTGCGATCCCATACGATGGTAGTTTCTCTCTGATTCGTAATCCCAATGGCAGCAATATTTTCAGCTTTGAAATTCTCTTTTACGATAGCTTCAGTAATTACGGAAGCCTGAGACGACCATATTTCCATAGGGTCATGCTCTACCCATCCGGGTTGTGGATAAATTTGTTTGAATTCTTTCTGTGCGAGCGAGACGAGGCTGCCGGATTTGTCAAATAAGATCGCTCTGGAACTCGTGGTGCCCTGATCAAGAGTAAGTATCAATTGGTTCATTGATGAAGTTTGGGTTATGAAAATAAAATATTTATGATTAAATCTGCATAAGTTTATTGTATGTTTTGAAAAATTGAAAAGATGAAATGGTTTGACAGAGATGATTTTATTGGAGAGTTAGAGAAGGATGTGGAATGGGATGTGTTGATTATCGGAGGAGGAGCTACCGGCCTTGGGCTGGCTGTGGATGCCGCTTCCAGAGGATACAAGACGCTGTTGGCAGAACAGGAAGATTTTGCAAAAGGCACCTCCGGCAGAAGCACAAAGCTGGTGCATGGCGGCGTGCGATACCTGGCACAGGGGAATATCAGCCTGGTAAGAGAAGCTCTGAAAGAGAGAGGTTTACTGCTGAAGAATGCTCCACACATTACAAAGAATGAGTCCTTTATTATTCCCTGCTACTCCTGGATGCGGGGAATATTTTATACCATCGGATTAAAACTCTATGACTGGCTTGCCGGTAATCTCAGTCTGGGAAAATCTGAATTGTTAACCGGAAAGAATGTATTAAGCAAATTGCCTTCATTAAAATGCAGGTCGCTGAAATGCGGGGTTTTGTATCACGACGGAGCCTTTGATGATGCACGTTTAGCCATCAACCTGGCGCAAACTGCGGCAGAGAAGGGTGCTGTAGTGATAAATTATTGCCGGGTAATTTCGTTGCATAAGAATGTGCGAAATCTTTTGGATGGCGCTTTGATTCTCGACCAGGAATCAGGGAGGAAATTTGAAGTGAAGGCAAAAATAATTATTAACGCAACCGGTGTTTTTGCTGATGAAATCTTAGCGATGGATAATCCAGATGCGAAGTCCATCATTCGACCGAGTCAGGGTGTGCATCTTGTGGTGGAGAAACATTTCCTCCCGGGTGAGGATGCATTGATGATCCCGCGAACTGCAGATGGCAGGGTACTCTTTGCGATTCCCTGGCATGGAAAGGTGTTGATAGGAACTACAGATACCCCTTTGAACAGCCATTCCCTGGAACCGCGTGCCTTAAACAGTGAGATAGATTTTATCCTTCAGACAGCCGGTGCGTATTTAAACAGGCAGCCATTACGAAGCGATGTACTGAGTGTCTTTGCGGGGCTCCGGCCATTGGCAGCTACCAATGACGCAAATGAAAAAACAAAGGAAATTTCAAGAAGTCATAAAATAATTTTTTCGGAAAGCGGCCTTGTGTCTGTCATTGGTGGTAAGTGGACTACCTATCGCCACATGGCAGAAGATACATTGGACCGGGTGATCAAAAGAAAGATGCTGCCGTCAGGAAATTGCATCACAACCAATTTGAAAATTCACGGTTATTCAGCAACTGTTTCTGATAATAATTTTTCATTCTATGGTTCGGATGAAAAATTTGTCAGGGATCTGATGAAAGAAAATAATGAATGGTCTGATCCCTTAATTGCCGGTGCAGACATCAATAAAGCTCAGGTGGTTTGGGCGGTAAGAAATGAAATGGCAAGAACGGTGGAAGATGTATTGGCACGACGAACCAGAATATTATTTTATGATGCGAGGACTGCCATTGCACTCGCAGCTAAAGTAGCAGAGATTATGATGGTGGAGCTTAAGCAGAATGAGGGATGGAAAGATAATCAGGTAAGTAAGTTTATTGCACTTGCCCGGGGATATCTCGTGGAGTGAGTAATCTTATGTGAAGGATAGAGATTTATTTATTGCTTTTGTCCGATTTTCATGGGTTACATTTGGAGTAAGATCAGATTTTTGACATAATTTTTTTTCTATGGATACCAGAAGAGAATTCTTAAAAAAATCAGCATTGCTTTCTGCAGCAGCCGGAATTGCTTCCGCCGTACCCGCTTCCATACGAAGAGCTTTGGAAATAAACCCTGATACGGGAAGCACCTATCTGGATGCTGAACATGTGGTGATTCTGATGCAGGAGAATAGAGCTTTCGATCATTGCTTCGGAGCCATGCGGGGTGTAAGAGGTTTCAACGATCCGCGTGCCATTCATTTGCCGGATAAAAACCTGGTTTGGTTTCAGACAAACAAAGCCGGGGAAACCTATATGCCGTTCCGGTTTGATATCAGGGATACAAAGATTACCTGGATGGGTTCCGTACCACACTCCCGGTCAAGCCAGGTAGATGCGGATAATCATAGCCGTTATGATCAATGGCTGGAAGCAAAGCGCTCAGGCAATAAGAAGTATGCCGATATGCCATTGACGATGGGCCATTATACAAGGGAAGATTTACCTTTTAATTATGCCATGGCAGATGCCTTTACGATTTGTGATCAGCATTTCTGCTCGGTCATGTCCAGCACCTGGCCCAACAGGCTTTTTATGTGGGGTGGCACCATTCGCGGAGAGAAATCAGGCAATGCAAAAGCATATATCCGGAATGATATTCCCTACGGCGAGGCTCACTGGAAAGTTTTTCCGGAGAGGCTGCAGGAGAATAATATTTCATGGAAGGTATATCAGAACGATCTTACTGCAGGAGGTGGATTCAAAGGGGAGGAGAGAGCCTGGTTGTCTAATTTCGGCTGCAACCTGCTGGAGGCATTATCTCAATACAATGTCCGGTTTTATTCACGCTATGTTCAAACCCTTCAGGAGAGATCGAGGTCGCTTCCTGACGAAATCAAAATTCTTGAAGATAAGTTGGTTGCCATGCAGGCAACAGATAAGGATTATGAAAAACTCAGTAAGGAAATTGAAAAGAAGAAATCTGTATTGCAGGACACGCAGGTAGAATTGATTCAATGGAGTGCAGAGAATTTTGATAAACTATCAGATTACCAGAAGGAATTATTTCGCCGCGCATTTGCAACAAATGAAGGTGATCCGGATTATCATTCGCTCGAAACATTGAGCTATCAGGATAAAAGTGAAGAAAGGAAATTGCTTACACCCAAGGGGGATGTCTTGTATCAATTCAGAAAAGATGTGGATGAAGGAAAATTACCCACCGTATCGTGGTTGGTGCCTTCTCAAAACTTGTCTGATCACCCGAGTGCCCCATGGTATGGTATTTGGTTTACTTCAGAGATTTTGGATATTCTTACCAAAAATCCGGAAGTATGGAAGAAGACTATTTTTATTCTTACCTACGATGAAAACGATGGATACTTTGATCACATTCCTCCTTTTGTAACTCCCGATCCGGACGATCCCATGACCGGTATATGCTCTCCGGGATTGAACAAAACCGGTGTGGAATATGTAAAGCTGGAAAATGAACTGAGGGATGGAATCAAGAAAAAGGAAGCTCGCGGAGGCCCTGTGGGCTTAGGTTTCAGAGTGCCCATGATTATTGCATCACCCTGGACAAGAGGAGGCAAGGTTTGTTCACAGGTATTCGATCATACTTCTTCCCTGCAATTTCTGGAAGATTTTCTGAATAAGAAGTTCAAGAAGAATATCAGAGAAGAAAATATCAGTGAGTGGCGGCGTGCGATATGCGGTAATCTAACCTCTGCGTTTACACGATATGATGGAAAAGAGAAGGAGAAACTTTCCTTCTTTCTGTCAAGGGACCCCTTTCTGGAAGAAATTTTCAATGCTAAATTCAAGGAAGAACCGGCTGATTTCAAAAAGCTTACCCCGGATGAGTTGTCGAGGATGAATAAGATTGGTTCATCCTCCCTTCAGCTTCAGGAGAAAGGAACCAGGCCATCAAGACCTTTGCCGTATCAACTTTATGCAGATGGTAGATTGAGTAAGGACAACAAGAAATTTATACTGACAATGCAGGCGCGAGATCAGATATTCGGAAGTGATTCTGCGGGCGCACCCTTTATCGTGTATGCACCCGGAGATTTTATTACAAGGGAAAGTGAGAAAAGCGGGAGTAAGGTTTTTGAACCGTTGAGGGCCTGGCATTTTGCGGTAAAAGCGGGCGATACATTAACTTATGAATGGCCGTTGGATAATTTTAAGGATGAGGGATATCATTTGAGAGTATATGGCCCCAATGGTTTTTACAGGGAATTTATCGACTCGGCCAAAAAGCTGCCACTCGTTATAGAATGTGACTACCAAAGAAACAGATTAAATAAGGCAAGGCTTTCTGGTAATCTGGAAATCAGGATTTCAAATCCGACAAATGCATCACAGCTTTTCCGGATTGTTGACAATAGTTACGGGAGTAAACCCGTCACCGGAAAAATTGAACCCGGCGGTAAGGAAAGTGTCTTCTTAGACTTAAGAAAGAGTTTTGGATGGTATGACTTTTCAATTTTGATAAAAGACAATGCCGGATTTATCCATCGCTTAGCCGGGCGTGTAGAGAGTGGAAGTGAAGGAAGCAGTGACCCTTTGATGGGTGGAATAATAACCTGAAGTTTTGAATAATAAATGGCAAAACAGATTCGACTTTATTCATAATGGTAACCATTGTTGGCGGAAGACAACATTTGATTTTGGTCTATTTAGGTGTTGTAAGTTGATTTGAATTCGGCTTAGTTTCATATATTCGGTTTCTGAAAATCACAATCAGTGCGTTTCAGAATCACAATTTTCAATCATCAAAAAATTATCTTATGGATATTAGTCAACTCCTAAGCGGAGATTTGGGAAAGCAGTTAATCAGTGGTATCAGCGGACAGGCTGGAACTTCAGAAAGTGAAACTTCCTCAGTCATAAGTGCAGCAGCGCCCGCTTTGCTGGGTATGCTTCAGAAGAACGCCTCTTCAACGGAAGGCGCTGACGGAATTTTAGGTGCATTATCCAAACATGATGGAAGCATTCTGGATAACCTCTCAGGATTTTTCGGATCGGGTGGTGATGCTGCGGATGGAGATGGCATTCTAGGCCATATTTTGGGAGACAAGAGAGGTACGATGGAGAATGCCCTCAGTAACAAGACTGGTGTGAGTTCTTCAAAGATTTCTACAATTCTTGCCATGCTGGCACCGGTTATTATGGGTTACCTGGGAAGACAAACGAGAAATAGTGGCGGTATGAGTAACAGTTCCGGGCTGGGTGGTTTGCTTGGGGGGCTGTTAGGTTCACAAGGTGCTTCAGGGGGCGGAAATATATTATCGTCCCTGCTGGATCAGGATGGAGATGGCCAGGTAGGCATCGGCGATGCCATATCAGCTGTTTCAGGAAAGGGAAAGTCAGGAGGCCTGGCCGGAATATTTGGAAAGCTTTTTGGGAGAAAATAGATTCTCAAATTTCAGAGCTATAGCGTGTTTGAGGAAGAGGGATGGAGAGCAATTTTAGTACGTAGGATAGATAATTTATGATTCTGAAGTCTTCTCAAATATATTGTAACCCGCAATTTATTTAACTGTATTCCTGTCTTTAAAATAATAGATGCTTTATCGCAAATGCAGATAGTGGATTTGATGATTAGGCAGATTAATGAAGCGCCTGCAAATAGTTGAATCCATTTTCATTCAGATTACTATTATATTCTCCGATTTTATTTATGTAAAGTTTTCTGATATCTTCCCAATTGTAGAAGGGGAATGTATTTGTGGTAACACCATTAATGTGGACTGGCTTTTCATTCAACAAAAATTTGATAAGATAGTTTTCGGATCCTTTCTTCCGGTATAAGATCCATTGAATGTTGGCGCTTAAGGGAATTGTTTTCTTTGCACTCCAAATATTCTCAAAGGTTTTGATGTTGTGTGAGGATTGGGATGATCCTTCTATTCCTAAGAGGGCTGCAAATGGTGCAATCGCTTCAGCATGGGTAAAACGAAGGTTTAAAGAGACAGAATTTGTGCGAATGTAATTGTCTGTGGCTTTGATAAAATCTATAAGGAGCGGTAAGGCAATCCTTACCTGTACACCGCTGGCATCAATTCCCGGACCTTTCGACAAGAAGTCTTCTGCGTCATCAATTTCTCCAAGAGCTTTCAATTCGGCACAATTAAAGAATGTATTGAAATTAACCTGTGTAGCCGTGAATCCTGATTGCAGGATTTCTTTTTGCAAGGAGTATATAATCGTATTAAATCCGAAAATATCGGATACAAATTTTTCTCTTTTATCAGAGGATATATTTTTTAGAAAACCTGTGGTGAATATTCGTTTCGTAATCCGGTTTATATAATAATCAAAATTCAAATATTTCTTAAGTGTTGAAAGCGTATCAATCCAATTTCCGGAATCTTTATAAGTGATGTACGCTGGTGACATATCGTAAAATCGTGTGATGGTATCATTTAGTTCTGCAATTACCCTTGGATTATGGCTCATTTTCATTTCCAGCCCTGATAAAAGAGCGTCTGCTGTTTGCTTTGTTCTGACTTTGCTGCTGTATGCGACATCTATTGTAAGCGCGGTGTCCTTAAAAAGATGTTGGTTATTCAGGTACATTCTTAATGCAATATTTTTTTGCTCTTGCTGCCCGGTCATAGAAATATTGCCATGATCTTTTCTTTCAATTTTTGCAAGGTTCCATACGCGGGATTTCAGTAATTTCCCTGATGCTGTTAATCCATTAAGGCTATCGGCTTTCTGAAGAATCGTATATGCATAGGTAAGAGTTACATCCTTTGTAAGATGCCTTGCGCCATGCCTGCCCACATGATTGATAAATACAGGGTAATAGCCTTTGGGAGGTTGAATGTATGCAGCATTGCCAGCTCTATAGAGGGTCTTTGAACCAAGATAATCCATCTTACACCTTTGAGCGGTAGAAACCAGGGTGATATTATATGCAAGAAATAATAGAAAAATTTTCTTATTCATAAAATGATTTTTGGAATATTGGGCAAGATAAATATTCGGGGTATTAATATTGAGAAAGTGTGAATATTGGAAATTGCTGGCCCATGTGCTTATTTTATCAGTTCAAAGATTGGTTTACCAATACATCCGCTTGGCATTTGAATATGAAGTAACGCAGCAACAGTGGCAGCAATATCTGTCATATACACTTCCCGGTTGAGCTGCCCGGGTTTTATTCTCCATCCATAAAACAAGAGTGGTATGTGAGCATCATAAGGATACCATACGCCATGTTGTGTACCGGTAGATCCGCCAAAATAGTTTTGTGGCTTAAGGATTATCTGTATATCACCACCTCGCTTCGGATTAAATCCTTTGAAGAATTTTTCTTTAATTGCTTCCGGCAGATTGACCACGCTGATGTATTTGGTGTCATAAGCGAGGTAAATATCATCCTGTTTGTTAAGGTAATCGATCAGAAATTCTTTTACATCTTCTTTCTTAATCCCTGCACTATCTATTCTATGGTCATTTAAATAAAGTTGATAAACATAAACTCCGGCGATGAGGTTACTTACTCCGAATTCAGATTCGACTGCCTTATTGAGTTCTTTAACCCGGGTTGACAATGCATTTGCCGGAATCTTATGCTCATTCAGAAAGCCGGGAGCCTGGGATGCTCCATGATCGGCAGTGAGGAAGATCAGATAATTTCCAGCACCGACTTTTGCATCGAGGTAAGAAAGGAAATTACCAAGATCCAGGTCCAGCCTTCTGTATGTATCTTCTGTTTCAATGGAGTTGGGTCCGAATTGATGACCAATCACATCTGTACTCGATAGACTGACATCCAGAAAATCCGTTGCAGCATTGTTTCCCAGTTTCTCCTCCTCAATTGCTTTTTTTGCAAACATTAGGGTCATGGTGTTGCCAAAGGGCGTTGCTCTGATAACAGAGTAGTTTTTGCCAATCTGATCCTCTGTTTTGTGAGGGAAAACGATGGAGGGTTGAAGTGAGGAAACGCCTTCATAGCTGCTATTGTCTTTATCACTTTGATCGTAATTACTCAGGGCTGTCAATGGATTCCAGTTTAATTTGTAAAAACTGTCCACTACATTCCTGCTGTTAAACTGCTTTACCCATTTGGGCAGATCATTCATATAGTATGTGGAAGTTACCCAGTTCCCACTCTTGTCGTCATACCAGTATGCAGCATTGGCACTATGTCCTGAAGGGAAAATACTTGCGCGATCTTTTATCGCTACTCCAACCACTTTACTTTTAAAGTTTGTGGCCAGCCGGAGTTCGTCAGTAATTGTAGTTGACCACAAATTTTTGGGAGACATCGGAGCTGCATCCGGCGCGCCGCCAATAATCTTTACATCCTTATCTTCTGCACAATAAACAACTCTGTCCAGTTTCTTATCATACCATTCATTTCCTACAATTCCATTAAAGGCAGGTGTCGATCCGGTATAGACACTTGTGTGCCCAGCAGCCGTTACAGTTTGTGCATAAGGAATGAGTGTATTTTCGCATGAATAACCTCCGGCCAATAATCTTTTAAATGCGCCATGATCTGAATAGTCTTTATAATAACGGTATAAGTAGTCCCACCTCATTTGGTCAATCATTATCCCTACCACCAGTTTAGGACGATGCAGATTAAAATCTGATTTTACTTTTTGCGAAAAGGCTGAAGCTGAAACAAAACAGAGCAAGACGATTGATAATTTTTTCATAAAATAAATTTGGAGGAATGAAAAATAATTTTAATTTTACGTCAGTTTAACGTGAAACTAAAACGTTAAACGTTAACAAACATACAAAAATGCTATGAAACGAGCAGTAATTTTTGAAAAAAATATTTGGAGTTTATCCGGATTGGCTCATTAGGGTTTCATAGCCTTTGAATGTTTTTGGTGTTGGCTCATTTACAGGATTGGATGTCTGGCAGATCATGTGTGTCGGGAATAATCAGAGAGATGATTCACTGAATAAAAAAACAAACTCAATATTTCATCACAGAATTCCGAATTAAAATCATTCTTAAAAAATGACGCTTATGAATTGCTTTATTAAACAAACAATTTTTGTATTCAGTCTTCTGATTGCAACTCTTTCATTCGCCTATGGAACTCCCGGATTTGAGGGAGGGACACTGAAAGGGTTTGTAACTGATAAATCAACAGGCGAGCCTCTGACCGGAGCAGTGGTAGCTGCATCGTCCGGAGGAAAGACGTATCAGGTACTTACCGGCCTTGATGGGTCATTCACCCTTAAAAATTTACCTGCAGGAAATTATAATGTAACCGTTACTATGGTTTCTTATGGTAGTCAATCAGAGAATGTATCGGTAAAGGCTTCTGGTGACAATGCGCCTGTGCTGTTTAAATTGGAGACTACTGTAAAGAGTCTTGAAACGATTGAGGTTTCGGGAAGGGCAAGAACAGGGCTTTCAGATGCCAGTGCCCGGCAGATTGAAAAGATGTCTGTGAATGCATTGAATGTGCTATCTACCAGAGCCATACAGTTGGCGCCGGACGTTACGGTTGCAAATGTATTGAGACGTGTTTCAGGTGTCACAGTAGATCGTGGAGAAGATGGGGAAGGGCGCTATCCTGTGATTCGTGGAATGGACAAGAGATATAACTATACATTGGTAAATGGAATTAAGATACCAAGCCCCGATGATAAGAACCGTTACGTGCCTATGGATATATTCCCCTCTGATGTGTTGCAGCGCCTGGAAGTAATTAAAGCCTTAACTCCGGATATGGAAGCCGATGCGATTGGTGGTGTGATGAATCTGGTGATGAAAGATGCTCCGGAACACATGACTTTCCAGGCGCAGGCAGCATTGGGATATTCTCAGATGCTATTTGAAAATTCATTCTCAAAATATAACCGCTCCGTAAGCGCAAGATCTCCTTTGGAAATTCATGGAACAGATTATGCACCTACTTATGGTGACTTTACAAAGTCGAATTTGGAATTCAAAGATCACAAATCACTCCCCAATGGACAGTTGAGTTTTACAATTGGCAACAGGTTTTTCAAGAACAAACTGGGAATTATTTTCAGTTCCTCAATTCAAAGTACGGATCGTGTCACCAAAGAAACCTTTATCGTATTTAGTCCACAACCTCATCCTCTGACGGATGCCAGTATTCCTGAATATATTGATGCAGAGCAGCGAACATATTCCAATCATGAAGACCGCTATGCATTTCATGCAAAAATCGATTACAGACTGGATAAGCATAATACAATAAGTCTGTATTCAATATTTATGCAATTGAATAATTATCGAAGCCGGTATTTTGTAGATTCAAGCAGCAACCAGCGTACTGCTCCTGGTTTAGGGGTTGTGAAATATGACTATTATTCAAGAAATAATCTTCAGAATATATATAATGCCACTCTGCAAGGCAGACATTCTATTGTGCCGGGGCATTTGATTGCAGACTGGTCTGCGGTTTATTCTTCTGCTTCTCAGAAAACTCCTGACAAATCTGATTTGCTGCTTTATCAGAATTTTCAAAAAGACATCAATGGGAATATCCCAACTCCTCCACTGCTCTTTTTTAGTATGACCAAAACCTGGCAATATAATTCAGATGAAGATCTATCAGGTTATTTAAATCTTCATTACAAGTTCAATGTTAGTGAGAGCAATTTTGATTTTGGTGTTGGTGGGATGTACCGGCATAAAGACAGAAGTAATTTTTATAATCAATATCTGTTCAAGAATCCTAACGGAAGCCTCCCTTATACCGATGTAAATAATTATTCACTCTTGCCGGATAAAGGAACTCCACAAAGCCCGAATATTTTTAGTTCTGTTGAGAATATTGCTGCAGGATATGGAGAAATCCGCTGGCAAAAGGGAACTACATGGAATGTGCTTGGTGGCTTAAGGGTAGAGCATACGTATCAGTCGTATGACCAAACAGCTATACCGGATAATACCACCCAGGAAGGTAAGACCGGTGTGGCTGATTATTATGACCTGCTTCCCAGCTTGCACATCAAATATGGGCTTAACAGTAAACAGGCGCTTCTCTTTTCTTATTTTCATTCTATCGCCAGACCGGGATTTTTTGAGGTAGTGCCCTACCAGGTGCCCGGTGAATATTATGTAGAGACCGGTAATTATAATTTGCATCATACCAAGGCATACAACTTTGACCTGAGGTATGAATACTTCCCGGGTTTGGCAGATCAGATTCTGATTGGAGCCTTCTATAAGATTATTGATAATCCGATAGAGTTTGTTTACGACCGGCCTGCCACGAGCAACAGCGTGATTAAGCCTCAGAATATCGGAAGGGCAATAAACGCTGGCGGTGAAATAGTTTACACCAAATACTTCCATAAATTTGGTATCTCGGCCAACTATACGTACACTTATTCAAAAGTAACTGCAGCTACCAAGTTCTATTACCGATCATCCGTGACAGGAAATGATACCACAGTACTTAAAAATGTAACCAGGCCATTGCAGGGCCAGGCTGCACATATCGGAAATATTTCCTTGTTGTATAAAGATGCAAAGAAAGGGACAGAACTGCAGTTAGCAGCCATATATACCGGTAAGCACATCGTGTATGCATCACCCTATTTCGGGAAAGATGATGCTTCTGAAGAAGGAAGCGGAATGGATTATTGGCAAAGGGGTAATGTAATCCTTGATCTGTCCGGTGAACAAAAATTGAACAAACATTTTTCGTTTTATTTCAAGTTTACAAATCTTCTGAATACAAAGGATATTACAGAGATGCTTCACGATCATTCGTTGCTGACTTCATTTATACCTTTTCAGGAGAGAGATGGGAGAATATTGGTTGATAAAAAGTTCTATGGACAGTCTTATTTGATTGGCTTAAGATACCATTTATAAAAACATAATTTTAATTACTGCTAATGACTATTATTATGAAATATAATCACAAATTTTTTGGTTGCCTTGCAGGAATGATACTTTTCCTGATAACATCATGTAATAAGACAGATGATACGTTTAAGATTTCCAAACCCGATGTGGTAGTCGGATCTGTGGTGAGTGATGCGACCCCTTTATGTGGAAGTATTAAAGGGACGATGCTTTCCGGCAAAACCTATACCATTGGTTGCGATGTTACGGTGAATAAAGGAGACACTTTACTGTTGCAGCCGGGTGTTACAGTTCGGGTAGAACCTAATGTAGCAATCATCGTAAAGGGCACATTTATATCACTGGGTACACAGGCCCAACCAAATTGGATCAGTACTTTTACTACCAAAACTGACAATCCAAATGCAATGCCGGCTACCGATTCAGCCTACGTGGGCAGATGGTTTGGGATCAGTTGCGATACCAGTTGTTCTTTGTTTGTCATGAAATGGACCCACGTTGAGTTTGCTGGTGCCGTATGGTCAAGCGTGCCTATTTCAGGGCTTGCCACCAATACAGAATCCTGGGCTGTATTTTTTCAAAACATGAATGGTTACTGTGATATAGAAGACAGTTGGTTTTATGGCACCACAGATGTGGCGGTGCAGATAAGCTTTGGTAAGATTAATATTATGCGCAACACGTTTGAAAAAAATGGCCAGTTTTCCGGTGAATCAATCAATGCAAAAAGTGGAACAACCGGAGATATTGCTTACAACCTGTTTATGGGTGCTGCAACAAACGGCGCTAAGATCTCAAATTCCGGAGCATCTCCTGTACAATGTAATATTAACTTCTATAACAATACACTTGTCAACTGTGGATACAGGCAATCGAAGTGGGCTGCTCACGGTGCAGGAATTAATTATGAAAAAGAAGCCAAGGGAAAAATTTTTAATAACCTGATGGTGAATGGAAGGATTGGACTTAGAATTGTAAAGACATGTGATACGGCAAATACTTCTTATGGTTTCAACTATTCCTATGTGCAGGATCAGAGTAACGCAGATAATATTTATCCGGTGGGAGATGTAACTCAACCTAAGAGCACGGATATTCCGGATATCAATGTGCTGATACCTACTTTGCATACTACGTACAAATTGGGCGCTGCTTATTCTGCACCGGCTTCCATTCTGGGTGCCAATAATCCATTGTTTGTAAATTTCAACCTTCCCCAGACGAACTATCCGAATATTGCGTACTCGTCGGGATTTAACTTCCGGCTTACCGCAGCATCACCTGCTATCAACAAAGGAACTTCGACTGCACTTGCACCGTTGGCGCTGGTACCGGTGGATCCAAAATATGGAGCCTCAGAGATTACCTTGCCGGGGTCTGATGTGGGTTGCTATCAGTTTAATGGGTCAGGAAATCAACATTAATGCCCAGAATATCCACCAGATTGCTTTTTGACCAGTGTTACTCCAGATTTGCAATTCCTGCTGTGAATGTGTTTACGATGGAGCAGATTCATGGATTGTTCCAGGCCGCACAGAAATCGTCAACTCCGGTTATTGTGCAGTTAACACCAGCAGCCAGAAATTATGCACACCCAAAAATGTTGATGGCGATGATTGATGCAGCTTCCGTGATATTCCCTGATGCATTGTATTCAATACATCTGGATCATGGGGTAGAGGATCATGTATTTGATGCAATAGAAAATAATTACAATTCTGTAATGATTGATGCATCACACGACGGCTTCGAAAAGAACATCATCCGTACGAAGGCAGTAGTGGAGATAGCCCATAAAAAGAATATCATGGTGGAAGCAGAATTGGGAGTGTTGAGTGGCATAGAAGATGACATTCAGGTATTGGAAGATCATTCAAGATATACTGATCCGGGGCAGGCAAAGGAATTTGTATTGAGAACAGAATGTGACAGCCTAGCAGTAGCTGTAGGGACAAGTCATGGGGCCTACAAGTTCAGTGGGGGAAAGGGGCTAAGTTTTGAAGTGCTTGAGAAGATTCAGTCACAACTACCGGGCTTCCCTTTGGTACTTCATGGAGCTTCCAGTGTGAACAAGAGTGATGTGGCAGAGATTAATTTTTTTGGAGGAAAGTTGAAAGAAAATGCAAGTGGTGTTTCGGATATGGAGTTGCAAAAAGCAATTCAATATGGGATTTGTAAAGTAAATATTGCAACTGATTTACGATTGTTATGGACGAAGGTTCATCGTAAATTTTTCAAAGAACAACCTGAACTTTTTGATCCGGTGATCCCGGGAAAAGAGTATATGAAGCAGTTCAGTGAGTTCATGATTCGAAGATTCGAAATCCTCAGGTGTATCGGGAAGTCAAAATTGATAAAGGTTTAGATTAATCAGGTTCAATCAGGAAAAAATGCTTAAAGAATATAAACTGGTGAGTCATGCTAAAGAAGGCATGGGAGTTTATCAGAAAATGCTTGCAGAAAATGCCGGGTGGAAATTTTTGAATTTTGAAGCAAGGAGAATGAAAGTAGGGGAAGTATGGGAAGGTGATACCGGTGAAAATGAATATGGCATTGTATTATTAAGCGGCAATTTTAAGGTAACGTCAGATAAAGGAAATTGGGAAACCATCAATGGAAGAAAAAATGTGTTCTCCGGTATTGCCCATACTCTGTATTTGCCACGCCATACGAAGTTTACCATCACTGCACAAAGTAATCTTCTGGATTTGGCTGTAGGATGGTGCCGTGCAGAGGATGACTTTCCACCAAAATTTAAAACGCCTGAAGAGGTAGCAATTGAGATTCGGGGAGGAGATAATGCAACCCGGCAAATTAACAGTCTCATAGAACCCGGATTCGGATGTAGCAGAATAGTGGCTGTGGAAGTCTATACCCCTTCAGGCAACTGGAGTTCATTTCCTGCACATAAGCATGATGAAAGAAAAACTGACCTGAATGGAAAATTGAAGGAAGCAGAATTGGAAGAGATCTATTTCTACAAGATAGATCGTGATCAGGGATATGCCATCCAACAGGTATATACGAAAGATGGAAGCCTGAATGAATTAATGCAGCTTAGGTCAGATGACCTGGTCCGTGTGCCAAGGGGCTATCATCCGGTTGCCGCTGCTCATGGGTACAATTGCTATTATCTGAACTTTCTGGCCGGAAGTGATCAATCGTTGGCAAATACGGCAGATCCTGCTCATGATTGGATTTTTGGTTCATGGAAAGGGAAGGACAAACGAGTGCCTATGGTAACTGCACAAATGAATAACCTATAGAATTGTGATAAAAGAAAAAAAATATGATTTAATAACATTTGGCAGATCGTCAATTGATCTCTATTCACAAAATATCGGGGCAGATTTTGTGGATATCAAAGGTTTTGATGCATTCGTTGGAGGATCGCCCTTGAATATTGCTGTCGGCACAAGCCGGCTTGGTGCAAGCGTTGCACTTTTGAGTGGAGTTGGCCAGGATAAAGTGGGAGAGTTTATTGTTCACTTTCTGCAAGAGCAGAAAGTAAATACGGATACCATAGCCACTATTGCAGGCGCCAGATCAAGCGCTGTGGTTTTGGGTATAGAACCCCCGGACAGGTTTCCGCTTGTATATTACCGTGACAATGCAGCCGATAGTCAGGTAAATATTGATCATGTGATCAATGCAAGGATTCAGGATTACAGAGCATTGGAAATATCCGCGACAGCATTGAATATTGAACCTAACCGGAGTGCAGTATTCTACGCAATAGAAATAGCCGGAGAAAATGACGTAGATGTCATATTGGATATTGATTTCAGAGCAGACCAATGGAAGGATATTCGATCTTTCGGATTGATGGTGCGGGCTGTTTTACCCAAAGTGAAAATTGCGATTGGAACAGAGGAAGAAATATTGGCCGCTACACTACAATCTTCCGATCAGGTGAAAATAGTACATCAGCAGATATCTGCACCTGAAATTTCCGGCGACATTGAAGAGTCTATTCAAAAGATTATTCAGTCCGGTCCGGAAATCCTTATTGTAAAAAGAGGGTCAGCAGGAGTGACAATTATTTACAAAGACGGAAGAAGGCAGAATGTACCCGGATATCCGGTAGAAGTGCTGAATGTATTGGGAGCCGGTGACGCCTTCGCAAGCGGATTCATCTTCGGTTATCTTCAGGGATGGGATTTATATAAGGCATGTCGGCTTGGAAATGCATGTGGAGCATGGGTGGTGCAGAAACCCGGTTGCGCCAATAGTATGCCCTACTATGAGGAAGTCATGGAGTTTGCTGCATCCAGGGGAGGACTATGATAATAAATTGAACTAAAAAAAGAAAAGTAAATGGCCAACAAGACTAAACGATTAACAACGGCTCAGGCAACCATCGAATTTTTGATGAATCAGTATGTGGAAAGAGATGGAGTAACTCAGCCTTTTTTTGCAGGATGCTTTGGCATTTTCGGTCATGGAAATGTGGCAGGTATTGGGCAGGCTTTGTCACAGTATCCTTCCTTCAGATATTACCAATCACGAAATGAACAGGCTATGGTGCATGCTTCCATTGCATACGCTAAAGTAAAAAACAGAATGGGTGCATTCGTATGTACTACATCCATTGGCCCGGGAGCTACCAACATGGTTACCGGAGCGGCCACAGCCACCATCAACAGATTGCCTGTATTGTTGCTTCCGGGTGATATTTTTTCAGGCCGAAAAGTTGATCCGGTACTCCAGCAACTGGAGCAATCTTATTCGAAAGATATTTCTGTCAATGATTGTTTTAAGCCGGTTTCAAAATATTGGGATCGTATCAACAGGCCGGAGCAATTGATTTCCGCACTTGTCAATGCAATGCGGGTATTGACCTCTCCGGCAGATACCGGTGCAGTGACCTTAGCCATGCCTCAGGATGTGCAGGCGGAAGCATTTGATTTTCCAGTAGATCTTTTTAAGAAGAAAATTTGGCAAATTCCACGCATTCGTGCTGATGAATCAATTTTAAAATCAGCCGCTTCCATGATACGGAATTCCAGAAGACCACTGATTATTTCGGGAGGTGGAGTCATCTATAGTGAAGCCTGTGATGAGTTGAAAAAGTTTGCAGAGAAAACCGGAATTCCTGTTGCTGAAACTTTTGCCGGAAAAGGAAGTCTTCGATTTGATTCTCCAATGAATTTAGGTGCAGTAGGTGTAACCGGAACGCCCGGAGCAATTGATGCGTGTGAAAAAGCTGATGTAATCATAGGCATCGGTACTCGATACACCGACTTTACGACGATCTCACAATCCGCTTTTCAAAACTCCAGAGTTCAATTTATTAATATTAATGTTTGTGAATTGGATTCGCTGAAGCAAGGTGCCTTGTCTTTGGTGGGAGATGCAAGAGAGACAATCCGGGAACTTGGAAATTTATTAAAAGGCTATCGGGTGAGTGCTGCATACATTAACTCTGTTGCAAAGGCAAACCGCACCTGGAATAAGAAAGTGAAAGAAATTTATTCGTTGAATCATGGCGTGCCGGTGAGCCAGGGAGAAGTGATAGGAGCGGTGAATGATTTTTCATCTGAAAAAGATATTGTGCTTTGTGCTGCGGGTAGCCTGCCCGGAGATTTGCATAAATTATGGCAGACCAGAGATCACAAAGGTTTTCATCTTGAGTATGGATATTCTTGCATGGGGTATGAAATAGCAGGAGGACTCGGAGCCAAGATGGCCGATCCCTCGCGGGAAGTGTATGTCATGGTAGGAGATGCCAGTTATCTGATGCTTGCGCAAGAGTTGGTTACTTCAATTCAGGAAGGGTATAAACTTACTGTAATCTTAATTGACAATCATGGGTATGCAAGTATTGGCGGGCTGTCGGCTTCGCTTGGGTCTGAAGGATTTGGTACCTATTATAAATTCCGCGATCAAAAATCAGGCAAATTGAAAGGCAGGAATCTTCCGGTTGATCTTGCAGCCAATGCAGAGAGTCTTGGTGCGGTTGTTTTCAGACCCAAAGGGATTGACCATTTCAAGCAGGCTTTAAAGGATGCAAAACTTCAATCGAAGACAACAGTGATTTATATCGAAACTGATCGCGAAGAGCGAGTGGGCGGTTACGCATGGTGGGAGGTCGCTGTGGCAGAAGTATCTTCCAAACCCTCTGTGAGAGATAGCTACAGGAAATTGGAGAAAAATAGTAAGAAACAAAATTATTATCTATAAAAAAAGAGTCAGAATGAATATTCTAAAAAACTATATCGATGGAAAATGGGTATCAAGCAGTTCTTCAGAGACGATTGATGTGATCAATCCGGCTACGGGTGAATTGTTGGCCAAAGTACCCCATGGCGAAGAGACGGCCAAAGATGTTGAGAAGGCAGCAGAGACTGCTTTTAAGGCTTATTTGCAGTGGAAAGATGTGCCTGTATTGAAAAGAATACAACCTCTTTTCAGGTTGAAGACATTGCTGGAAGAAAACCGTGATGAAATTGCCCGATTGATTACACAGGAATGTGGAAAGACATTTGCAGAGTCGGTTGGAGAAATTCAAAGAGCTGTTGAGAATGTAGAGGTAGCTTCGGCGGCCCCTATGCTAATGCAAAGTGAATTTCTGGAGAATGTTACTTCAGGAATTGATGAATATATGGTAAGACAACCGTTGGGGGTAACGTCATGCATAGCCCCGTTTAACTTTCCTGCCATGATTTCATTCTGGTTTTTACCTTATGCCATTGCTTGTGGAAACAGTATGATTATTAAACCCTCTGAAAAAGTACCGTTGACCATGATGAAGATATTTGAATTGATTGATCAGTTAGATATTCCCAAAGGGTTGATCAGTCTCGTGCATGGAGGCAAGTCCACGGTGGATGCGATACTCGATAATGAGATTATTCGATCTGTAAGTTTCGTAGGCAGTACTCAGGTCGCGAGATATATTTATGGCAGAGGCGCGGCCAATGGCAAAAGAGTGCAGGCGCAGGGAGGTGCAAAGAACCCTGTAGTGGTCTTGCCTGATGCCGATATTGAAATGACTACCCAGATTATTTCAGATAGTGTATATGGATGTGCGGGACAAAGGTGTCTGGCGGCATCTGTAGTGATAACTGTGGATGACAATTCAAAAATAAGGGAGGCACTCTATGAATCTGCGAAGTCAAGAGTGGTGGGTTATGGATTGAATGAAGGAGTAGAGATGGGACCTGTCATCAGCAAAGAAAGTAAATCGAGAGTAGAAGCACTGATTGAAAAAGGAGTAAAGGAAGGTGGCTCTGTTATGCTGGATGGCAGAAATACAAAAATCAAAGACTATGAGCATGGAAATTTTATCCGGCCAACCATCCTTGAGAATATTCCGGTATCCGGTGAACTCATCCGGACTGAAATTTTTGGCCCGGTGATGAGTCTTCTGCACATGAAAACAGTAGAGGAAGCGATCGCATTTATTAACAGTGGAAGATATGGGAACATGGGATGTGTTTTTACAACCAGCGGTGCAAGCGCAAGAAAATTTCGCCATGAGGCGATGGCCGGAAATATTGGAATAAATATTGGGGTGGCTGCACCATTGGCACAATTCCCATTCAGTGGATGGAAAGATAGTTTTTTTGGTGACCTCCATGGACAAGGAAAACATGCCATTGAATTTTTTACTCAGACGAAAGTGGTTATCGAAAGATGGCCCAAAGACTGGTCAAGAAAATTTTAAGAAGAATGAACCACAAAAAAATTAAAGTTGCCAATGCACCATGCTCCTGGGGTGCTTTGGAATTTGATCTGGAAGGTAAATCTGCAGGGTATGCACAGGTATTGGATGAAATCGCAGAGACGGGTTATGAAGGAACCGAATTGGGTGATTGGGGATTCATGCCCACAGATCCTGAGTATCTGCATGAAGAGATTTCAAAACGAAAACTGAATTTACTTGGGGCATTTGTACCCGTTGCATTATCAAACGAAGCAAACCACGAAGCCGGAATTCAAAAAGTGCTGAATGTGGCAAAGCTAATGTATGATGCCGGCTACAAAGAAGCGATGATTGTGCTTGCAGACGAAAATGGTTCCATTGAATACCGGACAAAAAATGCGGGCAGAATCAATGGAGTCGGAGGGCTGACAGCCCAACAGATGAATGTTTTTGCGAAAGGCGCTGAAAAAATAGCTGCAGCATTGAAAAATCAATATGGAATGCGATTGGTCTTTCACCATCATTGTGCAGGGTATATTGAAACTCCTGAAGAAATCAAAACATTTCTCGATGCCACAGATCCTGAGTTGGTAGGGCTTTGCTTTGACACCGGACATTACCTCTTTGGGGGCGGGAAGGACCCTCTGGAAATAATGGAAAAATATTGGGATCGGATCTGGCATATTCATTTTAAAGATTTCTCAAAGTCTGTTGGTGAATCTTCTGTGAAGAATCAATGGGATTATTTTCAGTCGGTAGCTCATGGAGTTTTTTGTGAACTTGGAAAGGGCAATGTTGATTTTAGAGACATAAAAAATTTTTTAGTTGACAGGAATTATCAGGGTTGGATTGTTGTAGAACAGGATGTCTTGCCGGGGATGGGAAATCCAAAAAAATATGCGGAAAACAACAGAAAATACCTGGAAAAAATCGGGATATAATTTAAATATTAAGTAATGAAACAAGTTAGATTAGGGTTGTTGGGCATGGGTAGAATCGGGAAGATTCACTTCAGAAATATTAATCAGTATTTCCCGAATGCAAAAATAATTGCGGTAGCCGATACCCTTTTGGATAAGCCTGAATTGCAAGCAAAGCATCCTGAAATGTTTTTTTCAAACAATGCGCAGGATGTGCTCACCCATCAGGAAGTGGATGCTGTGATTATTTGTACTCCAACCAGCCAGCATGCTGCATTAATAGAACAGGCGATCAAAAACAGGAAACATATCTTTTGCGAAAAACCAATGGATCTGTCGCTTGAAAGAACGGTAATGCTTTCAAAGTTGGCTGATAGTGCGGGTGTGAAATTGATGTTAGGATTTAACCGGCGATTTGACCCGGATTTTATGCAGGCCCGGAAAATGGTGAGCGAGGGGAGGATTGGAGATGTACAAATCGTAAAGATTACCAGCCGTGATCCCGGATTACCATCGATTGATTATATCCGAAACTCTGGCGGCTTGTTTCTGGATATGGCCATCCATGATTTTGATATGGCGCGGTACATCATGGGTAAAGAGGTTGTGGAAGTCTATGCGAAGGGTTTGGTGCTGGTAGATAAAGCCGTCGGAGAGGCCGGGGATGTGGATACAGCCTTGACGACACTTATTTTTAAGGATGGAACGTATGCGGTGATAGATAACAGCCGAAAAGCCTGCTATGGTTATGATCAGCGGCTGGAAATTTTTGGAAATGGAGGAATGATTCAGGTAAAAAATAATCTGCATAATCAGAATATAGTCGCGGATGAGAGTGGAATTCATCATGCACTACCACTGGATTTCTTCATGGATCGTTATGCAAATTCATACTTGAAAGAAATGGAATTGTTTACAGATGCATTGGTTGATGATAAGCCAATGCCTGTGGATGGAAGGGATGGGCTGCAGGCAACCCTGATTGCCTATGCGGCAAAATTATCGATGATGGAAAACAGACCGGTAAAACTATCAGAGGTGGTAAATGCCTTGAAAGAACCGGCATAATTAAGTCAAAAAAAAATTGGCGATGACAACAGAAAAAATCAAAGTTGGACTAATCGGACTAGGCCGGATGGGCAAGGTCCACTTCAGGCATTTGTATCAGTCCATTCAGGATGTACGGTTGATTGCCGTTTCAGATGCTTTGCAGAAGAAGGAGGATTTTGAAAGAGATATTAAAGGAATATCATTCAGCAATGACCCTGATGATTTGATCAACGACAGCAGCATTGATGCTTTGGTCATCTGCACCCCTACCAGCACACACGCAGATTTGGTTTCAAGGGCAATCAACAAAAGAAAAAATATTTTCTGTGAAAAACCACTGGACCTGTCCTTAGAGAAGACAGATGCAGTGTTGAAAATGGCTAAGCAGTCCGGAATAAAATTGATGCTTGGCTTCAACCGAAGGTTTGACCCGGAATTTGCTCACGCGAAGAAGATGGTGAATGAAGGACGAATAGGCAGGCTACAGGTGATCAAGATCACAAATCGTGATCCGGGTATTCCTCCGGTTGAATTTATCAAAACTTCAGGGGGTATGTTTATGGATTTTTCCATACATGACTTCGATATGGTTCGGTTTATAATGAATAAAGAGGCCACAGAGGTTTTTGCCAGAGGGATGGTATTTATGGATCCGGCTGTAGGAGAGGCGGGTGATATAGACACGGCCTTGATCACCGTCACTTTCGATGACAGTACCTATGCAGTCATTGACAACAGCCGCAAGGCAATGTATGGATACGATCAGCGGTTGGAAGTTTTTGGTGATGAGGGTATGATTCAGGTAGAGAATAATCTTTATCATCAGAACGTAGTGTTTGATGAAAATGGAATACACCATGCATTACCTTTAAACAATTTTACCGAAAGATATGAGCGGTCCTATTTGAGAGAGATGGAATTATTTATTGACGCAGTCCGGAATGACAAGGAGTTGCCTGTGAGTGGCGATGATATGCTGGAAGCGACGATAATGGCCTATGCTGCCAGAAAATCAATGCTGGAAAGCAGGCCGGTAAAGTTGTCAGAGATTACATGGCAGGATTGACCTTATATCCGATTGGAAATAATGTTGAGTATGAAAAAAGTTTCTATTAAGGACATTGCCAGGAAGGCAGGAGTGTCTCACACTACGGTCTCTATTGTTATGAACGGTAAGGGTGAAGAGCGTAAGATCAGCAAGAAAATGATTGATCAGGTTACAAAGGTGGCTGATGAATTGAATTACCGTCCCAACCGGTTTGCCATAAGCCTCCGTACCGGTAAGACCTACACGTTGGGACTGATCGTAGATGATATTTCCAACTTCTTCTTTGGTCATCTGGCAAAAAGTGTTGAGGAGGAGGCAAACAGGTATGGTTATACGGTAATGTTTTGTAATAGTAAAAACGATGAGGGTACAGCCAGAAATGTATTGGATTCCCTGTTGGAAAAGCAGATGGATGGCTACATTATAGCACCAACTGCCAATATGCTTCCTGAGATCAAACGGCTGATGAATGAAAAAATGCCGGTGGTATTGATAGACCGTTTCTTTCAAAGCCTAGCTGCAAGTTATGTGACGCTCAACAACTTTAAGGGAGCTTTTGACAGTGTTACCCATTTGGTGAAGCAGGGGTATTCCAGGATCGCTTTAATAACAAATGATACTGACCAGATTCAGATCCGGGATCGTGTGGAAGGATATACTACAGGGTTACAAAAAAATGGCCTGCCGGTATTGCCGGAGTTGGCTCTGAAAGTCCCCTTTAGTTATTCTGATCAGAAGATCATTGGTACAATTGAAAATTTTGTAAAGGCAAATAAATCAATTGACTCTATACTCTTTACTTCAAACAACCTTGGTATCCCCGGGCTGGAAAGCCTGCGTAATCTTGGAAAGAAAGTAGCCACTGATATTGCCGTGATTTGTTTTGATGACAACGATCTGTTTCGGCTTGCATCTCCGGCAATTACGGTAGTCTCCCAGCCCATTCGAATGATCGGAAAAAATGCAGTAAAGATTTTACTTGAGCAAATGGAGAACCGGGATATGAAAGAGGTGCACTCGGTATTGCCTCCTAACCTGATCGTACGTGACTCTACACCTGTCAGAAAAAACTCTAAAATAAAATAGTTCGATTGACTGCCTTAATTACAAATCTTAAAATTGACTGCCGATGAACTTACATTTTGCCGATTATCTTATTATCTTCCTGTATTTTGTTTTTGTAATCTCTGTGGGTTTTATTATCAAGAGGAAGATAAAATCAAGTAAGGATTTTCTTACTTCAGGAAGAAATATTGCGCTGTGGATCACAAGTCTGGCATTCATTTCAGCCAATCTGGGAGCCCAGGAAGTTATTGGTATGGTAGCCTCCGGTGCCAAGTATGGTATCATGACCGTCCACTTTTATTGGGTCGGCGCTATCCTGGCAATGGTATTTTGCGGGGTCTATATGATGCGCTTCTATTACGGCAGTAAAGCAAGGAGCGTACCTGAATACTTATCGATGCGTTTTGATGAGAAAACCAGAAGTTTTAATGCAGTTTCATTTGCAGTGATGACTGTTTTTTCCTCAGGTATTTCATTGTATGCACTTGCCAAACTGTTAGAGCTGATTTTGAAATGGGATTTTCATGTATCTATTTGGTTGGCTGCAGGAATAGTCATGATCTATACATTTCTTGGTGGATTGACCAGCGCCGTTTACAATGAAGTACTTCAATTCTTTTTGATCGTTCTTGGATTGTCTCCATTGGTGATAGTGGGTCTTCAGGATATCGGCGGATGGGAAGCTATCAAAGCAAATCTGAGCCCTGAAATGACACATACATGGAAGTATATGGGAAGTGCAGATTCCAACCCGATGGGATTACATTTTATGGCATTGTTGTTAGGATTGGGCTTTGCATCCTCTTTTGGATATTGGTGTACCGACTTTCTGGTCATTCAGCGTGCCATGACAGCACGAAATATGAAAGATGCTCAACGTACGCCAATCATTGCTGCCTTTCCTAAAATGTTGATGCCTTTGATTGTTGTTTTGCCCGGGCTCATTGCCATTACACTGATGCAGCCCGCCTTTCAATCCAAAGGATATAGTATTCCGACTGGTGCTAATGGTGAATTGGATTTTACCATGACTTTGCCGTCAATGATCGCTCATTATTATCCCAGTGGATTATTGGGAATCGGGATCACTGCATTGATCGCATCGTTCATGAGTGGAATGGCAGGTAATGTTACCGCATTCAATTCTGTACTCACTTATGATATCTATCAGGCACATATTGTGAAATCAAAGTCAGACCGGCACTATCTCTGGTTTGGAAAATTTATTACAGTAGCCGGGATATTAATTTCTATCGCTACAGCATATATTGCCAAGGGATTCAATAATATCAACGACTTCCTTCAGCTGGTTTTTAGTTTTGTGAACGGGCCTTTGTTTGCTACCTTTTTCCTCGGGATGTTTTGGAAAAGGACTACCGGACATGGTGCCTTTGCAGGGCTGCTTGGCGGAACACTGGTGGCTGCTTTGGTTCATGGCCTTACTGTTGCCGAAGGTAAGGGTGGTTGGATTGCTCCCTTATTCACTATTCACAGCGGTATGGGGCAGGCATTTATAGTCGCAGCATTTTCATTGACCGCCAACTTCCTGATTACAATTTTTGTCAGTCTTATGACTAAACCGAAATCGGATTCAGAGTTGAAGGGGTTGGTTTATTCATTGACTGAAATGCCGAAGGAGAAGAAACAAAAATGGTACTTCAGAGTCAGCACATTGGGCCTTGTCTTATTGTTGCTCACCTTGATTCTAAATATTATATTCTTCTAATCATTTATTCAAATAATATTATCGTATGCTGAATAAAATAACCAAACTGAGTTTTATCATTGGAACTTTTTTTACACTGGTATCAATTATTCTTTTAGTGGGTCATTATGTGAGCGCAGACCTTGCATCGAATGAAAATCTTTATACAGGAGTGGTATTCCTTGTTTTTGGATTATTTATGATGTTTGTAATGAATACAAGAGATTAGTTTCAGGATTGGCAAAGTAGTGACTTCATTTTATTTTGTCAATTAAGCCCATCCATTACATGAAAACCCTGTATCATGCTATCAAACAGCCTCAGGCTTTGCAGTCAAATGGGAAACATAATTGCCTGTTTCTGACCTAAGCCCTACCGCCAGCCTGTTCCAACTGTTGATTGCGACAATAGCAAAGGTTAATTCCATGATTTCTTTGGAAGAAAAAAGGGGCGGTAATTTTTCATAGACATCATCGGGTGCACCACTCTCGGGTAATCTGGTGAGCGATTCACACCATTCCAGTGCGGCTCTTTCTCTTTCTGAATAAAAGGGTGCTTCGCGCCATGCAGCGACCAGGTGCAATCGTTGCGCACTCTCGCCAAGAGCAATGGCATCCTTGGTATGCATATCCAGACAGTGTGCACATCCATTGATTTGGGATGCTCTGATTTTTACCAGTTCAAGCAATTTGTGTTCAAGGCTGCTTTTGTTCACTACCTGTTGCAATGCCATCATAGCTTTGTAGCCTTCGGGTAATGTTTTGTATCCATCAAGTCTCATAATATATTATTTTAAGAGGTTTTCACATTCTTCTTTAAGGACACCCTCTATAATAATAGGAGGTGACGGCCATCTCTGTACTCTGTCTGTAATGAGTATCGGAAAGTCGGAGCTTGCACCTCCGGTTTCCTCTACCCTGGATGCAAATACGACTCCTTGTATTCCGGTTTGCCTGATCAGATAGGAGCACATGAAACAAGGTTCCTTTGTGGTGTACAGAATACATTGACTCAAGTCTTTTGAACCTATGTATTCTATGGCTTTCAATACTGCAATGATTTCAGCATGGGCAATACCAGAGGGAATCCATTTTTCACCTTCGAATCCTTCCGCAATAATATTGCCATTCTGAATGACTACCGAACCTACAGGTGCGCTCTTATTGGCTTTGGCTCTGAGACCCAGTTCTATGCAACGTGTCATAAAAGTGTCATGTCTATTCATTATTTCCAATAGGGGTTTGGTGAGTTATAAATGTATCTGTAAAAGAGAAAAAATTATTCATGATAGAACGTAATTTAAATATGTTTCTTTACGATTACTTGAAGAGGCTAAAGGTAGTTTTTTAGAAATATCCGCAATTGATCATTGATTGGTGTTTCTGCTTTTTTGGGGACTGAATAGTAATCTCGGATTGTCAAACCACATTGACTGATACAAAGCCTGAGATAGCTCCTTTTACTAAAGTGGTCAGATTACTATAGCAATGGTTGCTTGTTGTTCCGGAAATCGTTTTTGCTATAGTGTAGAACACTAAAAACCTACCTGATTTCGGATGGCACATTAAGAAAGTATTTTACAAGAGTAGAAGTTTGATAGATTTTCTTGTAACGTTTTTTAAAGTCATTGTATCTAATCATTTATTAGTAACCGACAAAAATTAAATACAATGAAACAAACAGCCATCAACCGCTATCGGAATAATGTTGTGAAGCCCATTCTGGCATTAACTCTTTTATTTCTTACTTCCATTTTTGTACAGAGTTGTAAAAAGGAAAAAGTTTCACCATTAGAAAGTGAAGAGTTTGTAAAACTGAATACAAAGATGCACAGCCTCTGGTCAGACCACATGCAGTGGACTTATGCCACTGTAGCTGCATTTTTCCATAATCAGGATCAGTTGCAAGCCAATCTCAACAGGCTATTACAAAATCAAAAGGATCTGGGCGCTGCTATTGTACCTTATTACGGTCAGGCTGCAGGTGATAAACTGGCAGCACTACTCACTACACATATCCAGGATGCCGTACCGGTATTACAAGCCGCCAAAGATGGGAATCAGGCAGCACTCAGTTCTGCGCTGGATGAATGGTATGCCAATGCACAGGAGATTGCAGACTTTCTTTCTTCGGCCAATCCGGATCACTGGCCTCAGAATGATATGAGGGATATGATGAAGGGGCACATCACACAAACAACTACCTATTCTGTAGATCTGTTACAGGGAAATTATACCAAAGCAGTGGAAGATTTTGGAGTGGCCAATGAACACATGATGATGATGGCAGATATGCTGTCTGAAGGGATTGCGAAACAGTTTTCGGAAAAATTCTGAAGCAAAAGCACACCTGCTCATACAATTTGGCTGTCTGACCTAAAATTGTAGAAAATGGAGAATGATTTTTTGTAAACAAGAAATTATTACACTCAAAAAAAAAATAATAAAATGGAAAATGTATATGCTGTTCAGAAGATAAGGTCTTCTTTTAATATTCTGAAATACACTTTTGTAATCGTACCGATTGTTGCAGGGATAGATAAGTTTACCAATGTGCTCACAGACTGGGCGCAATATGTCAGTCCTTCTATCGCAGATATGCTGCCGGTTTCACCTCATGTGTTTATGATGATAGTAGGTGTTATCGAAATCATAGCAGGCATTATTGTCTATCTGAAAGCAGAGATCGGAGGCTATATAGTAGCAGCATGGCTTGGAGTGATAGCAATTTCTTTATTAGTGAGTTTCAATCATCTGGATGTAGCTGTCCGGGACCTGGTGATGGCGGTTGTAGCCTTTGTAATGGCCAGACAATCAGAAAATTTCAATCAAAAAAGTTAAGCAACCATGAAATTGTTGGAAACATTGTCAGAAGCTGAAATTATTGACCGTGTGCTGGTAGGCGAAAAATATTTCTTTGAAATTCTGGTAAGACGAAACAACCCATATCTGTATAAGATCGGGAGGTCTTACGATTTTAGCCACGATGATGTAATGGACATAATGCAGGATACTTATATAGATGCCTATAAGAACCTTTCAGGGTTTGAAAAGAGAGCTAATTTTAGAACCTGGATCTTCAGGATAATGTTGAATAACTGTTACAGGAAAGGAAATAAATCAAGTTTTAAGAAAGAAATTATGCAGGAAATTAATGATCGTTCAAAACCAATGTTCATGGAACAGATAAATCATGTAGGAGAAATAGTACAAAACAGGGAGTTGGGAAGTATTATTGAAACAGCACTGAACCATATTCCAATTGAATACCGTATGGTGTTTACACTACGCGAAATGAATGGGTTGAGTGTTTCGGATACGGCGAGCATTCTTGATATCACTGAAGGTAATGTACGGGTTAGGTTAAACAGGGCCAAAGCAATGTTGAGAGACGCACTGGAAAGGTCTTATACTTCGAATGAATTGTTTGAGTTTCATTTGGTCTATTGTGATGAAATGGTAGAAAGGGTGATGGATAAGATTTTTAGTCTTTGAAAACAGTTTCTCCAGGCTAATTGTCTTTATTTGAGTTTGAAAGAATTCTTGCCTGAAAAATGTTTTACTGTTTTTTAATAAGAGAATGACAGTCTCAATTAAATTATCTGACAATGATGGTTTCTGAATTTTCTCATAGGAATAGTTCGCGAAACCTTCCTGTTTGATTGACAGGGATTTGCTGTGAAAAGGTCTAAAGCTAAAAATTGGTCACATTGGATTTGCCGGATTAAATGGAGTGCTGCGATAGCACAGTCTCAGGGAAAAGCAAGATTATCCAGTTCAAAGATTCGTGTGTAAAACGATCCCGGTATTTATAGATCATCACTATCTTCACCTGCACATATTTTCAAATTTTTCATTGGTAAAATTTATGAAGCAGGTCATCAAAGGGAATATAGTAGATATCACCTCTAAGAAAATCTACTCCGGATCATTGTCAGTTGAAGAGGGAAAGATAATCGGAATTCAACAATCGGGTAATGAGGTACCCGGAATGCCTTATATCCTTCCAGGTTTTATTGATGCTCATGTACACATTGAAAGCAGCATGCTGGTACCCTCTGAGTTTGCCAGATTGGCTGTAGTGCATGGAACAATAGGTACCATCAGTGATCCGCATGAGATCGCCAATGTTTGCGGACTGGCAGGTGTACATTATATGATAGAAAACGGAAAGTCCGTGCCTTTTAAGTTTCATTTTGGTGCGCCGAGCTGTGTGCCGGCTACCACATTTGAAACTGCCGGAGCCACACTGAATGCTGATACAGTAGGTAAATTACTTGAGTCGAAGGAAATTTATTACCTGAGTGAAATGATGAATTTTCCCGGCGTGCTTCATCATGATCCGGAAGTAATGAAGAAGATAGCTCACGCAAAGAAGTGCAACAAACCCGTAGATGGCCATGCACCCGGATTGATGGGGGAAGACGCTGTAAAATACATACAGGCAGGGATCAGCACAGACCACGAATGTTTTACAGAAGAGGAAGCGCTGCACAAATTGAAACATGGAATGAAAATATTGATCCGTGAAGGAAGTGCAGCCAGAAACTTTGAAGCGCTGATTCATCTGCTGAATGATTATGAAGACGACATCATGTTTTGCAGCGACGACAAACATCCGGACAGCCTGGAACATGGTCACATCAATGAGTTGTGCCGGAGGGCGGTAGCTAAAGGAGTGGATATGTTCAAAGTGCTCAAAGCAGCCTGCCTGAATCCTGCATTGCATTACAAGATGCGGACTGGCAGGTTAAGGGTGGGCGACGCTGCGGACTTCATACTTTGTGAAGATCTGACTGGTTTTAAGGTTGCCGCTTCCTACATTAACGGAATAAAGGTTGCAGAGAGTGGAAAAAGTTTGTTGCATCCTCAGAAGGCCAATACCATCAATCAGTTTAATTGCTCAGAAAAATCTCCGGAAGATTTTCGTGTACACACTACCGGTAGCAGGATCAAATTGATTCATGCTTTAGATGGTCAGTTGATTACAACCGGTTCTCATGAAATCGCCAGCATCGGCAGAGGAGTAATCGTGAGCGATCCGGAAAGGGATATTTTGAAAATAACGGTTGTAAACAGGTATCAGAAATATACTCCTCCCGCATTGGCCTATATCAGAAATTTTGGATTGAAAAGAGGAGCCATTGCTTCCTCGGTAGCGCACGATAGTCACAATATCATTGCCGTAGGGGTAGATGATGAAAGTATTTGTGAGGCGGTCAACCTTCTTATACAATGCAAAGGTGGTATCAGTGTGGCAGACAGCAAGAATCCTTCGATCAGCAAAGTACTGCCATTGCCTGTGGGAGGATTGATGAGTAATGAGAACGGTTATGAAGTAGCCAGACAATACACTGCACTTGACCGGGCAGCAAAGGAATTGGGTAGTACACTCGCTGCGCCTTTCATGACCCTGTCATTCATGGCATTGCTGGTTATCCCAAAATTAAAATTGAGCGACAAAGGATTGTTTGACGGAGAGGTATTTGGATTTACGGATTTGGTGGAAAGTTGAAGATTATGAAGGGTACTAATCTAATGCCTATGTAGAAGCTATTGAGTTTAGCACCTTTGCATCATCAATAATTTACCCGGATATTTCTCCGGAAGAAATAATTATTTATACAGTTCCTACCCTTAAAATTATTGATTGATTTAACTTGCAGGCCAACATTAGTTAATGTAATAACCACTTGCATTACGATCAATTATCTGAAAACAATGAGCTGCTTTTACGCATCGCAGATGGAGATGAGGGAGCTTATACGGTATTTTTTAATACCTGGTATCCGATACTTCGCCCATTTGTAAAAAGATTTTTTTCAGATGCAGACCAGGTAGAAGATGCACTGCAGGAGACTTTTATCAAAGTTTGGCTACACAGAGATCAGCTACCTCAGATTACCAATCTCAGGGGATGGCTGAATACAATTGTTTCACGCACCTGTATCAATGCCATTCGCAGCAGCCTGACCAGATCCCAACATGCAATGGCTCAATCGATTCAACAGGCGAGCAGTCCTGTCACACCTGAAGAAAAAACAACAATTGCAGAGATCAACAAGTTGGTGGCCATCGCAGTGGAAAAAATGCCCCCTGCCAGGAAAAGGATTTACCAGCTTAGCAGAACAGAGGGAATGAATCCCTCCGAAATTGCTGATACGCTGTCCATTTCAGTCAATACAGTCAGAAACACCCTTGTCATTGCATTAAGAGAAATCCGGCATTTTCTGTCTGTTCATGGCCATATCGTTTCACTGATCTGGCTTATGATAAAATATTTTTAAAATTTTTTTTAGGTAGGAATAGTATAGTTCTGATTTAGAATTGTCATTATTATAAAGTCAGGAATACCTCCATGCAAAAAGATCAGATTCGCAGATTAATAGAGCTTTATTTAAACAAAAAGGCCAGCCTGGATGAATTGGAGGCTTTACTTCTGTTGGTGAACAGTGATGAAGAAAAGGTAATTGAGGTTTTGAATGAAATGCAACTTGATGACCATTCGGACATTGAATTGATCAGCAAGGAGCAAATGGGACAGACGCTTCAGAAAGTATTGGCTGTAGATAAGGTAGGGCAGGCCCCTGTATTGAATATAGGGCATCGTACAATAAAAAATTGGTATTGGGTAGCCGCCTCTGTGATTGTACTGTTGGGTGTAGGGCTTGGTATCAATAAGTATTACAAGAAACCTGTTATTCAGGCCTCTCAAATAGCTGTCTCCAAAGACATTCAGGCGCCTGATGCAAGTCGTGCAATGATCACTCTGGCCGATGGAAAAACAATCTATTTAGACAGTTTGAAAAATGGTGAACTGGCTGCTCTGGGAAATATTACACTTGTTAAGCTGGCGAATGGGCAGATTGCATACCAAAGCGGTAATGGTGAATTAATAAAAGAGCTTCAATATAATACTTTATCCAACCCACGTGGGAGCAAGGTGATTGATATGGTGCTTTCAGATGGCACGCATGTGTGGCTGAATGCAGGATCATCTATCACTTACCCTGTAGCATTTTTGGGTGATGATCGTAAAGTAAAACTTACAGGGGAAGGATATTTTGAAGTTGCGCATAATGCAGCAAAGCCGTTTTATGTTTCTGCAAGCGGGATGGAAGTCAAAGTATTGGGTACACATTTTAATGTGAATGCGTATGAAGACGATGGTGAAATCAATACAACACTGCTGGAGGGAAGTGTGGAAGTGACAGCAGGAGGAGGGTCCGTGAAAATAAAACCCGGAGAGCAGGCAAGACTTAATATTGTTAGCCATGATTTTCAGACAATAAATAGGATAGATACAGATCAGGTGATGGCATGGAAGAATGGTTACTTTTCATTTGAAGGTGAAAATATTACCGGAATTATGAACAAAATTTCCAGGTGGTATGATGTGGATGTAATTTATGAAGGCCAGAAGCCATCTGGCCATTTTTCAGGTATTGTGAGCCGTGAACTCGAATTGTCAAAAGTATTGTATGCTTTAGAAACCTACGGTGTGAAGTATGAATTAGTAGGAAAAAAATTGATCATAAAATAAAAAACCGGAAGTGTTCGCAGCACTACCGGTTGAAAAGAACAAATAATAATTAAAACTTTAGGATTCAACCATTTATTCATTCTCAAATTCAAATTTATGGAATTGATTACAATTCTACGGAAAGGTAGAATTAATTCATGCAACCAAACGCTGAAATTTATGAAACTGGTAACCTTCTTGATGTTTGTGGTTTGCCTTCAGGTTCACGCAAACGGGGTTGCCCAGAAAGTAACAATCAATGAGCGAAATGCCTCATTAAAGGTTGTTTTTAATGAAATTCACAGGCAGACAGGTTATTCATTTTTTTATCGTGATGAGTGGATATCCCAGGCCAGTAAGGTGAGCATCCAGGTTAGAGAAAAATCTCTGGTGGATGTGCTGAACATGTGTTTTTTGAATCAGCCATTGACGTATGAGTTGATGGGAAAAACCATTCTGGTGAAGCTCAAAACTAATTTCAATCAAGATTTTCTTCAGGAAACATACACTGAGACTCCAGTAATAATCATGCAGACAATCCAGGGAACTGTAGTGAATAAGGAAGGTCATCCGCTTGAAGGAGTATCAATCATGAAGAAAGGCACCACGATTGGAACTTCATCCGACGGATCAGGAAGATTTTCTATTGAAGCCAATCCTGGCGATATTTTAGTTTTTACGATTGTTGGATATAAAAGTGTTTCCCGCACTGTAAGTGCCTCTGGCATCGTGAATGTAACAATGGAAGTTGAACTGAAGGAAGGTGAAGAAGTCGTAGTGGTAGGCTATGGAACTATGAAAAGAAAGGATTTGACGGGTGCTATTTCAACCGTAAATCAGGAGGAAGTTAAAAATTTGCCTTTTACCAGTATTGATCAGGCATTGACAGGTAAAGCGTCTGGCGTACAGGTAATCCAGGCAGATGGTTCACCCGGCGGTATGACAAGAATACGTATCAGAGGAGGGGCTTCACTTTTGGGTAGTAATGACCCCTTATACATTATAGATGGGGTGCCTGTTCAGGTACAAAATAAGTATATAGCGAATGAAGCAGAAATTGCAAACCCTGTAGAAACTTATTATGGAGAAGATTTCAATACAGTATCAGGAACTTTTGCCAGGGGACTAAATAGCCTGGCAGGTCTGAATATTAATGATATTGAATCAATAGATATTTTGAAGGATGCATCTGCGACTGCGATTTATGGTTCAAAGGCTGCGAATGGTGTGGTGATCATTACAACCAAAAAGGGTAAATTCAATTCGAAGCCCGTTTTGGAATTGAACTATTATGCAGGTATTACCTCTCCGTTAAAAGAAAAAGTATTAAATGCTGAGCAATATAAGATGATTATGAAAGAGGCAGCAACTAATACCAATACAGAAAGAGCGAGAGTGGGCAGACCGCCTTTGGCAGAAGCAATGAAAATTGTAAATGATCCTAATTTTTTTGGAACGGCAAATACCGATTGGCTAGGTTTGGTTTTGAGAAATGGATTTGCTCAAAATGCTGATGTTTCTGTAAGAGGTGGTGGAAATGGAACCCGTTATTACACTTCTATAGCCTATACTAATCAAACCGGGACTCTGATTGGTACTGATTTTAACCGAATCTCCGGTAAGATTAACCTGGATAATGAGATTACAGATCGGTTACGGATAATTACCAACTTTGATTATGGTTTTACTAAAAATAATATTACCAACGGTATTTATTCACACGCATTATTTGCACCACCTACAGAAAGCCCTTATAATGCCGATGGCTCTTTCTCCAATTTCGGATTACTTAATAATGCCTACCAGGGTTATCAGAATCCGTTAGCACTTGCTTCTGGGATTAATAGAGCAAAAAATATCACTCTGTTAGGGTCATTGGCGGGTGAATACAGAATATTGGACAACCTAAAATTCCGTTCGGTAGTTTCAGTAAATTATGGAAACTACGATCAGTTAAATTATGTCCCCAGCTATGTAAAGATAAATTCATTTTATGGCGCTGTGAGTTCAAATGGTGGAACAGGAGCTGAATCAAATTCACAGTCATTAAATACATTTTATGAGAACACTCTTACCTGGGATAAAGAATTTAATGAAGATAGCAGGCTGAACCTTTTGGTTGGAACGTCCTGGGAAAAGTACAAATCAAGTTTCTTCTCTGCCAGCGGTTCTGGGTATCCTGATGATAATTTTTTGAATAATCTCAATTCTGCAGCAATACCGGTAACCGTAAAAGGAAGCAACCCCGCAGTGCAGAACTCATTGCTTTCATTTTATATCCGGGCTAACTATGCGCTCAAAGAAAAGTATTTATTCACTTTTACCGGACGCTCTGATCAATCATCCAAGTTCGCATCCACAAATCAAACAGGTTACTTTCCTTCAGGTGCAATAGCATGGCGTATTTCGCAAGAGAATTTCCTGGAACACGTCAGTTGGATTGATGAAATCAAGTTGAGAATAAGCGCCGGGTTGACGGGTACACAAAATATTGCTGACCACCTTTTCCGAACTTTATATTCCCCGGTGGCTTATGCTGGTACCAATGCATTGGTGCCAACCCAGTTGGGGAACGATAAAATTAAGTGGGAGCAAACCCTTCAAAAAGATCTTGGCCTGGATTATTCATTCTTTCAGGGTAGGTTACGTGGTACATTTGGTTATTACGAAAAGACTACTGACGGACTGTTGTTGAATGTAACCACTGCACCGAGCTCCTCATTTGATAACGTAATATTGAATGTTGCAAAGATTCGTAACAGGGGGCTTGAAATAGACATACGTGGTGAGGTACTAAGAAGAAAGAATTTTTCGTGGTCCACTGCATTGAATATCTCACGAAATGTTTCGAAAGTTCTGGATATACAGGGCGGGCCTTTTTCCAATCCAAATGACAGAGACGCTTTGAATTTAGGCACCAGCATTGTGAAAGAAGGTGAACCACTTGGTCTATTATATGGTAGAGTTTCTGAGGGTATATTCAGAAGCCAGAAAGAACTGGATGATTATAAGGCTGCCTTTGTCTATGCATCTATATTTGCTCCTTACCTGAATATAGGTGACGAGATATTTCAGCTTGATTCAAATGGACTGGCTCCGGGGCTTGCTTATTATTCTAATGACATTATTGGAAATGCCACTCCTGATTTTTACGGAGGAATAACAAATATTTTTCGATATAAGAACCTGGAACTTACCACCCTGTTTACATTCTCCTATGGAAATGATTTGATTTATCAGGCTGATGTAGCTAATGGAACTGTAGATAACCTGGCTAATAGGGGAGTAGCTATATTAGGAAGATACCATCCCGGAAATACGAATTCTAATCGGCCCAGACTATTGTACCGATATCAATTCAGGCCATTGAGCAATGCAAGTGTTTATGATGCTTCATACATTAAATTAAAGTCTCTTAGCCTTTCGTATGGATTACCTAAAAAGGTGGCTGGCTTGCTAAAACTAAAGAGTTCTTCTTTCTATTTCTCTGCAACCAATCTGTTTACGATTACTAATTATCCGGGACTCGATCCGGAGGTGAGTGATGATCCAAACAGTATTATAGGAGGCGGACGTGATATCAGTAGTTATCCTACATCCCGTACCTATACAATAGGTATCCGTATTGGCCTTTAATTTATCAAAAAAGAATAATTATGAAAAATATAATCATAAAAATATTGGTTTTAGTTGTTGTAGCATACAGCAATCAGTCCTGCAAAAAAGATTTGAATGCCTTACCAGGACAGGCAAAAGTGGAAGGCAACCTGATTGTAGATGCTAAGAGTGCACAGGTAGCCTTGAATGGAGCTTATTACCGGTTTGCAAATGTAAGTGACAATTATACAACCGGCTTGCCCAGTACCCAATGGTCGAGGGTACATGAAATATATTCTTCATCCATGGCTGGGAATATTGTCTATTACCAGGGACCTTATATGGGAGGTGAAAACGTATTCACATCTGAAAGTTATGAGACGGCCAGTATGTGGCGTGCTTATTATGATCTCGTAAATGCGGCAAACAGTGTTATCCATGAGTTAGAACCATTAGATGATTCAAAAATTCATGCTACCCGAAAGTCTGAAATTCTGGCTGAAGCAAGGTTTTTGAGAGCATATGCATACTATGGGTTGCTGAGTTACTTTGGAGAGTATTTTGATGAATCCAGTAAATATGGTGTGATGCTGAGAAAAGTGCCGGTTACTGTTTCAAATATTGCAACACCGAGAAGCTCCGTCAAAGAAAGTTATGATTTTATTTTGGCAGATGTTGAAGATGCTGTTGCACATATCAGAGATGGCAATCCCAATTATTATGCCTCCAAATGGGCTGCAATGGCTCTGAAAATGAGAATACTTATGAATCGGGGCGCGGCTGGGGATTATCAGGAAGTCGTTAATTTGGCTGATAATATTATTACCAACGGACCTTATGTACTGGAAACTGCCGTTGTAGATATTTTTAAGTCAAAGGGTTTGAGTAGTAAAGAAATTATTCTTGGTATAAAAGCATACCCAAATCAGCCTTCAGAAACGGAAACTTATTTTTATCGCGGGGCATCACAATTTTATGCAACGGAGTCTCTTATAGATTATTTGCAGAATGATCCACGACTTGCATGGATGGTTAAACTGGTTGGTGCCAATCAGACTTATACAAAATTTGACGGGCCGCAGTTTGAAGCAAAATATGCTTTCAGGCTTACTGAAGTTTATTTATTGGAAGCTGAAGCTATTGTTCGTTCAGGTGGTAATCTGGCTGATGCTAAAATTATACTTAAAAATATTCTTGGCCATGCAGGTGTTACTGATTTCTCCAATGTAGATAACGCTACAACTTCAGATGAGTTACTAATAGAGATCTATAAAGAGTTTGCGCGAAACCTGGTAACGGAAGATGGTGCAGATTGGTTTGCATTGTTACGTCTGCCTTTTGAAACAGTAAAAGTGATCAAGCCAACCATAAAGGAAAAGTTTCAATACATCTTGCCGATTCCTAAGGCTGAGCATGATAAAAACCCGACTATTGGGGAACAGAATCCAGGCTATGGATGGTAATTATCATCAATCTTTCTCTTGTATAAATTGAATTCATTATGAAGGCTCTTTTGAGTATTGTATTCCTTTTTTCTACTATAACGTCTGTTGCTCAACACAGGAGACAGAATCAGTTCATTGTTACTGGTAAAATAATTAATAATACCATCGATAAAGTGTACTTGTCTTACCGGGGAGAAAATGGACCCCTAATTAGAGACAGCTCTCAGTTGCAGGATGGCAGGTTTCGGTTTTCCGGTTTTGTGAAGGTGCCTACTATGGCCTATTTTAGCGGAAAGGTAAAACCTGGGAGTGTTGATGATCCCAATACTACTTCATTCTATATTGAACCGGGCGAAATTCATGTAAGTGTAAAAGAAAATACATATAAGGAAGCAAAAATTACCGGCTCAAAAACTCAAATAGAATACCAGGAGTTAGAAGCTAAATTTCAGAAGATTCGTAATCGCTGGAGTGTGGTTTTTGATACCCTTGAGGCTGCAAACAAACGCAGTAATTTCGAATACCAGGAACTAAAAAATTGGGTGCTGGTTCCGTACAACGCAGAGGTAAAAGAAGTGCAGCAAGGATTTTTAAGGAACTATCCTGTGTCATTTCATGCTCCGCAGGTTTTATACTTTCTGTCGAGAGAGATGGAAGTAGATTCGATAAAGAAATATTATGCCCGTTTCCCGCATGATGTGAAAGCGACTTATTTTGGTAAAGAAATCGCTAAGGAATTAGAGAAGAGAAAGATTGGTATTCCCGGAACTAATGCATTTAATTTTTCAACAATTGATATCAATGATAATAAGTTAAGCCTTTCTGATTACAAAGGGAATTATGTATTGCTTGATTTTTGGGCATCATGGTGCTTGCCCTGTCGAAAGGGAAACCCACACCTTTTGGATTTATATGCAACTTATAAGTCGAAAGGTTTTGAAATCATAGGGATTGCAAGCGATGATCGAACACCGGAGGCATGGAAAAAGGCAGTTGCAAAGGATAAAATTGGCGTTTGGAAACATGTATTATCCGGTTTTGACATGGAGAAGAGGATGCGGAATGAGAAGAATGAAAAGCATATTGGTGAACAATATAATATTTCAACATTGCCCACAAAAATTCTCATCGACAGGAATGGAGTAATCATCGGCAGGTATGGCGAAAGTAAAGTAGATTCAGAAGCATTGGATAAGATGCTCAGTAAGCTTCTGGGTAACGGTTAGACGGATTTGTTTCTGATTTATTAAAACTCTTAAAGAATAAAAAATTATTTCAAATGTTCAACAAGATTTATTTTATGGTTATGTGCATAATGGCAATATCCTCCATCAACCTTGCACAATCGAAGCCCTTTATTATTAGTGGTACTATCAATGGCAAAACAGATGCTTTCATTTATATGAATTATGTGAATGAGGCTACTGGTAACAGGGTGATTGATAGTGCATTTATCAAAGACGGTAAATTTACTTTCAAAGGAAAAACTGAAGGGCCTTTGATGGTTGTTCTAATTTCAGACCTGAAGTCATTTTCCAACGATAATACTGCTCAGTTTTACATTGAACCGGGTACTATGCAATTAGATATTGACAATGCAAACTTTTCACAAGGGAAATTGACGGGTTCTTCTGTTCAAAAGGAAGCTGATATCTTAAACCAGATGAAAAAGCCTGTGATGGATCAATTGAAACCCCTTTCCATTGCATATAAAAAAGCCAATGAAGAGTATATTCAGGCAAGAAAGGCAGGTAAGGATGAAGCAACTTTGGAGCAATTAAAAAACAAGGCTACTGAAGCAAAAGATAAAATGGATCCCTATTATGATCAATTGGGAAAAATTGATGAAGACTTCATGAATAAGTTTCCTGCCTCTTATGTTACTGCTTGTTTATTGCGTTATAGGATTTCTTCTTTGACTATACAGGAAGGGGAGAAACGCTTCAGCAAATTACCTGAGAGTATTAAGAACGCAGGAGTCGGCAAAGGAATCAAAAAAGAGTTAGATGGCCTGCGAATGGGCTCACCCGGCGCCAAAGCGTATATGTTTTCTTCTAAGGAACTCAGAGGAGATATGCTTAGCCTTGCTGATTTTAAAGGTAAATATGTGCTGGTTGACTTCTGGGCATCGTGGTGTGTGCCTTGCAGAAAAGGAAATCCGCATCTGCTGTCCCTGTATTCAAAATATAAAGACAAAGGCTTTGAAATTATTGGAATATCTGATGATGATTCTAATCCCGATGCATGGAAGAAAGCAGTAGAAAAGGACGGTATTGGTGTATGGAAGCACATCCTTCGCGGGCTGAAATTCGATGGTAAAGATTTTGATCGTACCAACGATATTTCAGTGCATTTTGGAATTCATACTTTGCCCACAAAAGTTCTCATAGATCCGCAAGGGGTCATCATTGGACGCTATGGAGGTGGCGGAGAAAATGATGAGGCAATGGATAAGAAGTTGGTTGAAATATTTGGGGAGTAAGAACTCCCGCTATGTCGGGCCTTTAAGGCTTTGAATTACTATTAAAAATCTAAAACATACATCAATGCTTCAAAAAACCAAATTTGTCTTCATTCTATTTATGGGACTGTCATCAATTTCCTTTGCTCAAAAGGCAAATGTTTCAGGAAATATTTCCGGGCTGGGCGCTTCCTGGATCACTTTCAACTATGGAAATGGGGATTCATCCGTGTCTGATTCAGTTGCGGTGAAAGATGGAAAATTTACCTGGAGCGCAGACATGCCGGAGCCGCATAAGGTGTACATTATGTTTCCGGACCGGTATTTTGAATTCTTTGCAGAGGCGGGTGATATAAAAATTACCGGTAAAGCTGATGCTACCCAGGACTTAAAAGTTACCGGCTCATCTCTTCAGGATGAAGCCGATGCTTTTGAAAAATCTTTGAAGGATATCAGTGACCAGGAATCGCCGCTTTACCAGAAATGGGGCAAGGTGAGTAAAGAAGAACAAATTGCCCTCGAGAAAAATGTGGATGAGTTAAGGAATCAAAGAAGAACGAGAACAACGCAATACATTACATCGCATCCCAAAAGCCTGTTTAGCCTGAGCCTTGTATCCGACAGGGCAATGATGGGAGCATACAATGATGTGAAGTCGTCCTTTGATTTGCTGGATCCGTCGTTACAAAATTCGGTTTCTGGAAAAAGCGTTGCAAAGCGGTTAGAAATCCTGAAGCGCAGCGCTATTGGCGAAGCCATGTTGGATTTTACTCAGAATAATACAGAAGGAAAGCCGATTCATTTTTCTGATTTTAAAGGAAAGTATGTGCTGGTGGATTTCTGGGCAAGCTGGTGCGGGCCATGCAGGGGAGAGAATCCAAATGTATTAGCCGCATACAAAAAATACAAGGACAAGAACTTCACTGTACTTGGTGTTTCTTTGGATGAGGATGGAGAAAAATGGAAGAAAGCTATCAAAGATGATGGCATGCCATGGACACAGGTGTCTGATCTGAAAGGCTGGAAAAATGAAGTGTCCACTTATTACGGCATTCAGGGGATACCAAGTACTTTGTTGGTTGATCCGCAGGGAAAAATTATTGCAAAGGATTTAAGAGGTGTTTCCCTGAATGAAAAACTGGCTGAACTTTTTGATTAATAAAAACCCAATGGCCTGAGATGCAATTCAATAGCCGCATATTGGGATTGTAAAAAAATAAACGCAAAAAATCAATGAAAATATTAGCAAACTTCTGTACCGCGATTACAATTCTTTTTTTGATAGCTGGTTGCAGCCCAACTCCGGGCAGGAGTGGATATACAATTAATGGTTCTTTAAAGGGAATAGATTCAGGCCTTGTAAAATTGGTAAGGTATCATGAGGCAGACAGGACATCGACAACTATCGATAGCCTGAAATTTAATGAAGGGAAATTTTCATTGAAAGGCAATTTGGGAAGCCCTGAAATGATGAGCATTTTAATAGAACCTGGCAACTGGTCATTTCCTGTATTTGTGGAGAATAGCACGATTACCGTTACTGCAGATACTACCGGGTCGGAGCATTTCGACTGGACTGCCTATGGAGGAAGCAAAGGCGCCCAGATAAAAGATTATTCCATTACCGGCTCCACAAGCCAGGATGAATGGTTGAAATACCAGGATGCTCCATCGCTTAAAGTCTTTGAACCCACATTTAAAAAATTGAATGCAGCTTATGATGCAGCAAATGCTGCAAAGAATAAGGATGCGGTGAATCGAATCAAAGATGAAATGGATTCCGTGAGAGGACTGTTGAATGCGTTGCAAATAAAATGGATTGACAGTTTCGTTACCGCCAATCCCTCATCCGCTGCAGGCGCATATATGTTGAATCAATACTACATGTTCAATGAAGATCTTCCATTGAAGGACATGAAGTCATTAATTTCAAAATTTAAGGCGCCAGCCGATTCTACAATTTATTTTGATATTCTCAGTAAGGCAGCAGCAAAAAGAGATGCATTACAACCAGGTAATGCCGCACCTGAATTTACCTTGCTTCAGAGAGATAGTTCGCAGCTTTCACTTTCTTCCCTTAAAGGTAAATATGTAATGCTCGATTTTTGGGCCAGTTGGTGTGTGCCCTGCCGCAAAGCTATACCACATTGGAAGGAGGTGTATGCCAAATACCACCCAAAAGGTTTCGAAATTTTGAGCATCACCAACGATTCCCGATGGAGCGATTGGTTCAAAGCATTGGATGATGAAAAAATGCCGTGGCTGCAGGTAGCTGATGAGTTTCCTGTGAAAAATATGCCGGCTAAAATTGCAGAATTGTATATGATACCTTATTTGCCAACGTATGTTTTGTTGGATAAAGAGGGAAAGATCATTATGCACAATGGCTCAGAACAACAAATAGATGAAAAATTAAAAGAGATTTTCGGTGATTAGGAATTGAAACATTTCAGATGGGCAATTTTCAATCCAGTCAATTTCTTCTCATAAGTCAAACTAAAATTTGATAATGACCAGGGGGTGTTTTTACACTCCCTTTTTTGATTAATGTTGATGAATTTGAAATGCGAAGTGAAAATTTTATCAAGTGATTACCCCTTAAAATGTATGGTGGGAATGATTTCAATACCCGGCACAGGACTAACAAATAGAACTCAACCATGATTAAATGCCAGGATTGGAAGCCTGATAGCATTGATTCAATCTGAAAAAACAAATATCGTTTTCCCGGCCCCATCGCCTTCCCCCCCAGCCGGGCGGCTGCCGGATAGGAGTGATAGCCCGCTGAAGATGGGTGGCTGAGGCTGCGGCGGACTATAAACGGATAGCCGGAACCATAGTTGAGTGGTGCTGACTATGCTGACAGCCCCTGATTAATACCAGTTTTTATTCAAATATTTGAAAACTTGTATATGACTTGCTAAAAAGCTGCCAATTTATTGCCGCAAATCATAAATTCCCTTACTTTTGCAGCCCAAATTTATTTTTTAATCACAAATCAAACGCATGAACAATTATGAATTGATGGTGATCTTTACCCCGGTACTTTCTGAGGATGAGTACAATCAGGCTCAGAAAAAGTACGCCGCCCTGCTTACTGACAATGGCGGTGAGGTAGTGCATCAAAATGCCTGGGGCTTAAAATCACTGGCGTATCCGATTCAGAAAAAGACCACAGGTCTGTACTGGGTGCTGGAGTACAAAGCGCCATCCGACTTCAATGAGAAGCTGAAAACTCAGCTCCTGCGCGATGAATCAGTACTTCGCCACATGTACACGGCTCTGGATAAGTATGCCGTAGAGTACAATGCCAGAAAGGCAAAAGGAATTTCAACCGCTAATCAAAAAGAGGAGGTAACCAATGCCTAAACCAAACGAAATAAAATACCTCACGGCCATCAAAGCCGAGAAAAGGCCAAAGAAATATTGCCGTTTCAAAAAACTGGGTATTAAATACATTGACTATAAGGATGCCGACTTTCTGAAAAAGTTTCTGAATGAGCAGGGTAAATTGTTGCCACGCCGCATTACCGGAAACTCGCTGAAGTATCAGCGCAAGGTGAGCGATGCGATAAAGAAGGCCCGTCAGATGGCCATTCTGCCTTATGTAACGGATTTATTGAAATAATTTTTTTTAACCACCCTAATTTTCATTGCCTCGGGCAGTGAATTGAAAGTCCCCTCTTACAAGGGATTGGGTAAAAATGCAAAGCAATGCAGGTAATATTAATACAGGACGTAAACAACCTGGGCGGAGTGAATGAACTAGTAACTGTAAAAGATGGTTACGGTCGTAACTTTCTCATTCCCCACGGAATGGCAGTGGAAGCCAACTCTTCCAATCTGGCTAAGTTGAAAGAGCGTCAGAAACAATTAGACAAAAAAGAAGCTAAGTTATTGGCTGAGATCAATGAAGTGAAATCTGCCCTTCAGGCCAGTCCGCTTCGTATCGGCGCTAAGACCGGCACATCCGGAAAGATTTTTGGTAGTGTGACTTCTGTGCAGATTGCCCGTGCGATACGCGATCAGCGCAATTATGAAATCGACCGCCGTAAGATCACAATTGCTGATGATGTGAAGGAATTAGGAACTTACAAAGCGCATATTGATTTTGGCAATGGCCATAATTTTGATGTGGACTTTGAAGTAGTAGGCGAGTAAGCATTTTAAGTCTTAAATATTTTAAAGACTGCCTGAAGGGGTAGTCTTTTTTTATGCAGTGAAATTGAGCGTTTATTTCGGTATCTTGATTTGGAAATATTGCAAAAGAAATTAATTGGAAGATCATGGTATTGCAAAACATTACAGAATTTAAATCATCGCCTGAGATCAGAGAAAAGTTGATGCAGTTTGGCATCGTAAAAACTTTTGAACAGGATGAAATCATTCTGAATGAAAATGCTTACATACGGGCTATTCCGTTAGTCATGAACGGCAGTATTCGTGTGATGCGTACGGATGAAGAGGGCAAGGAAATCCTGTTGTATTATATCAGTCCGGGCGAGAGTTGCATCATGTCTTTTCTGGGCGGCATTCACCAGGATACCAGTAAGGTGAAAGCCATTGCGGAAGAAAAAACAGAAATCCTTTTTATCCCGGTGGAAAAGGTGGGCGCGCTGATCAAAGAGTTTCCGGAATGGCTTGATTATATCTTCCGGCTTTACCATAAGCGTTTTGAAGAACTGCTCGAGGTGGTAAACGCGGTGGCTTTTAAGAGAATGGATGAAAGAATGCTGGACTACCTGAAAAAGAAAAGTGAACTCACCGGCAGCAATACCCTCACGCTCACCCACGAACAATTAGCCAACGAACTGGGCACGGCCCGTGTAGTTGTGTCAAGACTGCTTCGTCAGATGGAAGCCAATGCACTGGTAGAGTTGGGCAGAAATAAAATCACCCTGAAATAAGTACCCTTTCCTTTGTAACATAAGTAACAAACTTTCTGTTTTTGTATGACGAAATTTGCTGTCTAATATCAAAATCATGAAAGCAAATATTAATAAAACAGACAAGTTGATCAGGCTGGTCATCGCCATTGCCCTGGTCGTACTCTATATGACCGATCTGGTAACCGGAACTGCAGGGATCGTTTTACTGATCGCTGCCGCTGTGTTGGTGGCTACGGCACTCATTAATTTCTGCCCGATCTACCGCATACTCGGCATTTCTACCAAAAAGAAAACTCAAACTCAATAAAAACTTATTTATTATGGCACACGAAATAGATGTACAATGGATGGGAAAAATGCAGTTCAATGCATTGGTAAATGGGCATACCATTATTATGGATGGCCCTGAAAAAGTGGGAGGAGAAAATAATGGACCGATTCCGAAACCTTTTGTATTGACTGCTTTGGCAGGATGCACCGGAATGGACATAGCAGCCATTTTGAGAAAGGCGGATAAGAATCCGGATAACTTTGATATGAAAGTAATCGGTGAGATCAGCAAGAAAGTATCGATCGAATATACTGCCATTCATGTTATCTATGATTTTACCGGAAGTGATGAAAACCGGGACGCTGCCCTGGGTGCTGTGACAGACTCACAGGAGAAATATTGTGGAGTAAGCAATATGTTGAAGAAAGCGTTGCCTGTAACCTGGGAAGTTAATTACAACGGAAAACAGATCTTTAACAATAAACCGGCAATTGAAGAAGTATCCTTGAAGGGATAAATAACCGGAATTTCAGAAGATGAATAAAATGAAAAAATTTTTTCAAAAGTACAGGCTGTTGATTGTAGGTGTGGCCTTGGGTGCCATAGGCGGATATCTTTATTATTATTTTGTGGGATGCAATTCCGGCACCTGTGCGATTACTTCCAGACCATTAAACAGTACACTTTACGGGGCTGTGATGGGTGGAATATTCTTTAATATTTTTAAAAAAGAAAAAAAGCAAAACAATGTTGAAAGCCATTAAGAATCTTTTCGGTGCCGGTAGTCCCACAGACTACGCATCACTCGTACGCGAAGGAGCAATCATTCTGGATGTAAGAAGCACGGGAGAATATGCCGGTGGGCACATTCCAAAATCTATCAATATTCCGGTAGATCAATTGGCAAACAATCTTTCCAAACTCAAAGACAAAAACAAATGCATCATTTGTTGTTGTGCTTCGGGCATGAGAAGTGGTTCTGCCAAGAGAATTCTGGAATCCAATGGCTATACTGCTGTGCACAATGGTGGCGGTTGGGCAGGATTGCAAAGAAAACTGGGATAATTTTCTGTAACGGTTATGATGAAAAGAATTACCCATACACTCTTCACAGGATGGCATTTCAGGCGATGGCTTTATCTGGTAATGGGCATTGTGCTTATCATACAGTCTATCCAGGTCCATGAGCTGATGTTACTCATTCCCGCGATTCTGATTCTGGTAATGGCTTTGGTCAATCAGGGTTGTTGTGGTGCCAACGGTTGCCGCTTACCTTCCGGTAAAGATCGGATGAACTAAATCTTTGCGGATGAGTAGCCGTGAAATTCTTGCGGAATGAGAGTCTGTAAAGAAACGGATTTTTGTTGGCCCGATCACGTTGTGTTGTTCTTATTTGCTTCCGCAATTTTCAATAGGTATTTTGACTCTTTACGTTTCAAAATCTTGTAACAGGGTTGCTTTTTCTAAACTCAATTAATGAATTTTGGATAAGGAGTAGCTTGGAATTGGCCGGCTGGTAATTGAGTGCAGAGGTGATTCAGTAATGTATAGGATTTGCAGTCACAATGCTTATTTACAAACAGAGAATTTTGGAATACTCCTTTCTTCTTCAGAGATTGTGATGGATTTAATGCTACTTTTAAATGTGCATTTATCTCTGAAAATTTGTTTGCCAATCATCTTCATCCCGCTTGTTCTTTCTGCACAGGTCAGGTTTCCGCGTGTCCAGAAAATAGGAGTTAACCAGGGACTCTCCCAAAATTCTGTCTATAGCATCATGCAGGACCGGCAAGGGTTTTTGTGGTTCGGAACAGGTGATGGATTGAATCGGTATGATGGAAAAACATTCAGAATTTTCAGGAAAAATGCAGAGGATTCATCCTCATCTTCTCTACCCGGGAGTACAATTAATAGCAGAATTGTGGAAGACCGTTATGACCTTCTTTGGCTTAATACAGATGAAGGGTTGGTAATGCTGGACTTGAAAAAAGAGAAATTCTTTTTGAAGAATGTACGGATAAACAATAATATCGCTAAGAGCATTTATCCGATAGCTGTAGATAAGCATGACCTGTTATGGCTTCTGTGCCCGGGTTATGGATTGGTATCCTTAAGTACCAGAAATGGTAAGTTTAGTTTTTTTCCATACGGCAGGATTGGAAGCCTTACGATCAATTCAAGCTTTTGTGGTGAATTAGTGAACAATCAGGTCTGGATCGCTTCCAGTGTCGGTCTATTGAGATTTGACCTTCAGAATCATCTGTTTTCAAAAGTAATTCCAGATCATCAGTTTATGTCTATTCAATTATTGAAAGATGGAATGCTCGCAATTGGAAGTGCCAATAAATTTTACCGCTTTGATCCGGATACAGATGCCCTGGAAACTATTGCTTTTCAGCAAAATGGAAACCGGAAGAATATATGGAGAAGTTTTGAAGAACTATCCGGAGATATATTGTATGTAGGATCTTCAGGCGGCGGTATCAATAAGGTGAATGTGCATCATGCTGTCACAAATAAAACGACAAGTATTCTGCCCGATAAGATGCCTGATTTAGGGACTGATCTCATCAACTGTTTTTTTTCGGACCGGTCTGGAAATCTTTGGATAGGTACTGAAGGTGATGGGTTATACAGGATAGACATGAAGCCGGAAAAGTTTATGAAGTTTCCCGATGGAAATTCAAAAGAAGAAAACCTGATGGTCAAGAGTCTTTATAAAGATGATCGTGGAGATATTTGGGTGGGTACCTATAGTAAAGGTTTGTATATCATCAACCCTGAAACGAAAGAAGTCAGGAAAAAGTATTTTACAGCATCCGGATCTTCTTCACCACGTCCGATATATCTTATTTACAAAGATTCTTCACAAAGGGTTTGGATGAATTCCGGCAACAGGGTAGGATATGTGGATCCAAAGAAGATCAGGTTTATTGAGTATATTGATCTGAAAGAGCCTCAGGGATTTCAATCGAATCAATTGGAAGCTCTGACCATTACGGAGGTCTCCCGCAATCATTATTGGATCGGAACAAATAAAGGAGTCTATTTTATCAAAGTAAATGAGAAGGGCAAAATATCCAAGGAAGTCTTGTCTGTAAAAGACCCTTTCATAGGAGGTTATGCCTATGCGATTGGTAAAGGGAGAGATGGTTCATTGTACGTGGGTAGAGTCAGGAGTGGGCTTTGGAATCTTAGCCTTCGGGGCAAACAGATCTCTGTCAACTACAATATTTTTCCTAACTGGGGATTCCGGGATTTTTCTTTTTCTAAAAAGTATGACCTGATTTGGATGGCCAGTGAAGCGGGCCTTATTTGTTATTATCCCCGGAGCAGGCAATACCGGTTATTTGGTGAAAAGGATGGAATGAGCAATCATTTGGTTTATGGCATACTCGCTGAGAATGACAGTTCACTCTGGTTGAGTACCAATAAGGGAATTAATCATGCGGTAATCAAATTTGGATCAGAAGGCATAATCAGAAATATCCGGTTTACGACCTATACAAGCACCTATGACTTACAGTCAAATGAATTTAACAGCGGCGCATTTTATCTGGCGGAAGACGGTACAATGATCTTTGGTGGAGTCAATGGAATCAACTGGTTTAAGCCGTCTTCCATTGTTACCAATCATTTTGTACCACAGACCATACTTACTACTTTTAAAGTTAACGATCAGGTATTTGAAAAGGAAATTGCAACCAATTATCTGAAGAAAGTTACTCTTCCATACAATGAAAACACTTTATCATTTGAATTTGCTTCCTTGGAATTCACCAATCCGGATGCAAATAGATTTGCGTACAGGCTGAAAGGATTCGATAAAGGTTGGATAAATTCAGGAACGGTTAACAATGTCAGATATCCCAGACTTCCTCCGGGAGATTATGTTTTTGAAGTAAAGTCTTCCAACAATGATTATGTATGGAATGAGAGGCCTTATCAGCTCAGGATTACCATCCATCCACCATTCTGGAAGACCTGGTGGTTCATTTCTTTGCTGAGTGTACTGGTGGTGGCCATCATTGTGATTGTTACAAAAGTATTGGCTCAGAGAAGATTGAAAATCCGGATTTCACAACTTGAACATGAGCAGGCCCTTCATGATGAAAGAGAGCGTATCCGCGGAGAGATTCATGACGATATTGGGGCAGGGTTAACTCAGATCACCCTTTTGGGAGAATCCATGCGATCAAATGTTGAGAGCCGCTTCAGGCCAAGGATTGAAGAGATCTCTCAAACCGGTCGAAGGCTTATCAGCAGCATCAGTGAGATCGTGTGGAATATGAATCCCGAGAACAATACACTCCAGCAAACCTTGGGATACCTTCGTGAGCAGTTGAATAAATTGCTGGAACATTCAGGGATGAATTACGAATTTTATTTTCCGGAAAATCTGCCTCCGAAAAAAATGACCAGCCGGCAACAGCGAAACATTTTATTGATTACAAAGGAAATTGTACATAACAGTATTAAACACAGCAGAGCCTCCGAGGTGCAGGTAAAAATATTTTATTACAAAGAGGTGCTGAGTTTTGAGGTAAAAGATGACGGGGTAGGAATGCTGACAGAATCCGGTACTTATGGAAATGGTTTGGAAAATATCAGGAAACGGGTTGAAGAAATGAATGGAGTGCTGAGCATAGAATCCGGAAAAGATAAAGGAGTGTGCATTTCCTATACGATACCTTTGGAACCTACTACTTAATTCACATTCCCTTCATGAGGAATGAATTGCAATTTTGAATTTACGTTATGGCAAACTCTCTGAAGATAGAATCGCTGGCTCTTGTGGAAGATGATATTAGCGTGAGGGATTTCCTTGCAGAACAAATCAGCTTGCAAATCGAACTGAACGACCTCCGTGTATATGACAATGGTTTAGTAGCTGTCAAGGAACTCACCAAAAACCCGGTAGAAATTGCCCTCTTTGATATCAACCTTCCGGGGATGAATGGAATTCAGTGTATTCAACAATTGAAAATCCTGCATCCGAAAATGCAGATAGTAGTGCTTACTGTATATGACAATTCTACAACCATTTTTGAGGCGTTGAAAGCAGGAGCTACAGGGTATCTTCTTAAAACCACACCAATGGAAAAAATTGTAGAGTCCATTTATGTGGTCATGCAGGGCGGTTCTCCCATCAGCAGCCAGATTGCAAGAAAGGTAATTGAAACTTTCAGAACAAAAGAAGTGACAAATGAACTCTTTCAGGACTTGAGCCGCAGAGAAAAAGAAATTCTGGAACTTCTGAGTAATGGATACCGTTATAAAGAAATTGCTCAAAAACTTTTTTTGAGTATTGATACCGTCCGTACTCATGTCAGAAATATTTATGAAAAACTTCAGGTCAATTCAAGGGCAGAAGCTCTCCGGAAGACCGGATTGCTATAATCCATCATGAATTAGGCTGAAGAGGATGTCTCCCTGAGCGAAGACGAAGGTCGGATTAAGAAGGGGATTCGGTTTCATGGTTCGTCTCCGCTCACCATGACAGGAAAGACCTCCGCTCACCATGATAAGAAAAATATCCATCAATCATCACAAAGAGCGTTTTATTTTAGCTATACAAGCGCGTGTTATTCCGACGTAGGAGGAATCTTCTTCTCAGGTCTATTGTGTTTAATGGTTGGTGAAATTATAAGAGTCTATCCTCTTTCTTTTGAAGACAAGGGAATACATTTGTTACATTTTACTTACAAGCCGGGAAGTTTATTTTCACAATCGGACAATCTTCTCTTGCATACTTATCCACTTTTCAAAAAAATACCACTTTTATCACATTTTAGTTTTTATGCACTCACTTTATGTTTGCGATAGCAAGTAATTCTATTATTAACCCATTGCAAATCACAAAACAAAATGCTTAAACTAAAATTTTTATGGATAGTCCTGGCTTTTGCCGGCGCTTTCATTTTTACCTCCTGTAAAAAATCATCTGATCAAACAGATACTTCGTATAAATGCACCACATGCAAGGCTACGCCGGATGCCTTGGCGGCCAACGATGGAAGCAGTAAAGGGATTTACAAAGGAATCATTGTGGGTTCATCGGGTACCATCACCTTTGATATTATGAACAATGGAAGCACCATATCTGCTACTGCTGTGTTAGATGGCACCACCATTGCACTCACCAGCAGTGTCTCCTGGCAAAATGGATCGGCATACATTGCTCCATTTACAGGCACGCTCAACGGCGCACCCGTGAGTATTACTTTTTCTGTAAATGCCAATGGCGGTTCACCTTCGGTAACTGCTTCGAATATTCCGGGGCACCCCAATGCGCAATTAATGGTTATCAAGGAAACTTCCACTTCACTGGTAGAATGTTTTGAAGGTACTTACCAGACTTCCAGATCCGAGAAGGGTACATTTAATATTTTATTGTCAAGGGCAGCAAAATTGTGGGGAGGCGTTTCAAGAGAGGATGGCAGTAATGAACCGGAAGATGTAGATGGAACCATCAACGGCAATAATGAACTTATAATGGACGGCACTACCATTGGGACGCTTTCTGGAGATCAGATCAATGGTAAGTTTACAGATTCCGATGGTACTTTGATAACATTCTCAGGGAAAAGAACGTTATAATTTATTAACCCAATTAAATTTTCAATCAAATCAACACATTAATTATGAGAAAGATTATTTTCTCCGCAATGATCGGAGTATGCTTACTAATGCTTCACAGCGATTTATCAGCACAGAAACTGACAAAGAAATTCAGTTTTGGGGTTGGCCTTGAAGCCGGATTACCTGTCGGTGATGCAAAAGATTTTTACAATTTCGCAGGCGGACTTACCCTCAGGCTTTCTTATCATGTAGGGCCGGGCTTTGCTACCCTGACTTCCGGCGGTATTGGGTTTATACCAAAGAGTTTTGAAGGTGAGGATGCGAAAGCTGGTGTTCTGATTCCGGTAAGGGCAGGATATAAGTACATTTTTCAGGATCGCTTTTTTGCAATGGGTGAAATCGGTTATGGATCATTCAAGCAATTCTTTGCGGATGATAATGATGAACTGCAATCAGTCACTCACAGCGGATTCTTGTTTGCCCCTTCTGTTGGAGTTCAATTTGGAGTGGCTGAAATAGGCCTTCGTTATGAATCTTTGAGTGTGGACGGGGGCTCTATTTCTGATTTTGGTTTAAGGCTCGGTTTCAACTTTTAAGAATGCTCATTCTATAGAACAGTTATTGTTCAGTTCCGGATAAATGGGTTTCAGATTTTTGAATTCGTTTATCCGGATTTTTAGTTGAAAGAGGTTGATCTGCGGAATGTAGTACGGCCTCACTGTTACGGACAGGCAATTGGAATCAGAAGCGTATCATCTGATACAATCGGATGGTTCATACATCACTTACTCACCTCTGCCTACTTTGCAAGGTAGCCGCCTTTCCAGATTGCTCAGCCAAACCGTAGGGTTATTTCTTAAATCTTTCAGAGTTATTTTCTGAATATCGGGGTATGTACCTAAACACATCCCTTAGGCTAAAACATAATCCTGACTTCTCGCTTTATCCCCGCCTTACCTATCCATTTGGGGCCATCCTTCAATAAACGAATTGCTTCTGTCTCACAAGGCTTGCAATTGGATTTTATTACTCTAACGTCTTCAGGCCTACCGCGTTTGTCAAGAATAAACGACAATAAAATATCAGCATCAATTATTTTGCCGGAGGAATCGATTGCGGGCTTTGCATTTTTTTTGATGTATTGATTGAAGCTGGCATAGCCTCCTTTTGGAGAGAAGTCGGAAACGTTTATTCCACTTACCTTGCCCTCAAGCGCTTTATCTGAACCGGCTTTTCGTTTGTTGCCATATCCGGTCGCAGTAATTTCTTTGAGTGAAGGGGCGGTTTTTTCGGATTCAATTTTCTGATTTTTATTTTCATCTTGAATCCCCGGTGTAGTAACAATACCGGATACACTATCCGGGGATCTGAAAAATGATTTATCGCCGGGATCCTGAGTTTGGCCATGTTTGACAACAGAAGTTTCCCGGTTGACTGCCGTGGAATTCATATCGTGAACGGAGGTTACCGCCGAAGGGATTTCACTTGCCTTACTCCCACTACCGGATATTTTCGCAGTGGTAATTTCTTTCTTACTCTTAACAGAAGTTACCTGGGTGAGTTGTCTTTCAGTTGAACCTTTGGAGGCTTCCTTTGGATTGGACTTTGGTTGTGCTTTTTGCACAGAAGGCTGTGATAAAGTTTTTGCAGAATCAATGGGTGGGGATACAACTGTAGCAGTACTTTCAGCCATAGCACGATCTTCATTGATGGCGAGTTGATTTATTTTCTGCGGTTTGAGAAAAAAGAAAAAATATCCCACTCCGGCCAGGAGTATAAATATTGCGGCAATCTTCCACCAGAGATTTTTTGATCGTGCGGGGAAACCGAAGACGCGGTTTTTATTTTTCTTTTCCTCCAATTGAATCCTTATTTCCTTCAATTCTTTGTCAGGATTTTTGGAATGAGCGTAGCCTTCCAAAGCGTCGGCCAGAAAAGGATCATCCAATGCAGCTTTTTCCAGGGCATGCATTTCCATTGGAGACATATCTCCCGAATGGTAGCGTGCAAGATCTGTTGCTGAATATTTTTTATTTCCTTCCATGGCCTATGCTTTTTGCATTGCTTTTTTGTCCATACATATTTTCAGATTCCTTCTGCCATTTTGAATATAGCTTCTTACGCGATTAATGTCCTTGCCTGTAAGCTCAGCTATTTCCTTGTAGCATTTTTCCTCCAGATAAAATAATTTAACCGACTCCTTCTGCTCTGCAGGTAATTGCTCTATGCAATTTTCCAATGAGTTCAGTTGTTGTTCCTTATCCATGACATTCTCTGGATGATAATTTTCTGCCAATTGCACAATTTCCACATCGCTGATTTTTGGATCAGATTTATTGCTTCTCAATTTCATAAGGCAATGATTCTTTGCCAACTGATAAAGCCAGCTTCTGAAATTGGTTATTTCATACTTTTTGAGTTTGACTGTCAGCTCTTCAAAAATGTTGATTACTGCGTCTTTTGCATTTTCAGGCTCTTTCAGATATTTCAGGCAAACACCATATACCATTTCCATGTACCGGTCATACAATTGACCCAATACCTGGTTATCACCACGTGATTGATAAAGCGCTATTAGTTCCGGATCTTCTCCGGTAGCTGGTATGGTTCTGATGAATGCCACAATTAAAATTATTCAAAAATAATTTTTATGTTCTTATGTAATCCTGAAAAAAGATGCATCCGGTATTAAAACGACCATAAATATTTTGTTATGAAAAAAATCATCCTCCTTATGCTGCCTGTATTTTTGGGTTATGCAGCAATCAAAACATCAAATGACATTACTATCACCGGAAAGATTACAGATGGAGCCGGGAAACCTTTAAGTGCTACCATTCATGCCGGTAAAGTGTATGCGGTGACTGATCCTTCCGGAAGTTATCAGATTACCGTTAAAGAGAGTGTAAACGCTTTGAATTACGCTGCAGTTGGGTATGAAGATCAGAAAATCAAGATCAATGGCAGACGGGTTATCAATGTAGTGCTTCTCGCAACATCGAAAAAATTGAAAGAGGTAATCGTACCCGGCCTGGGATATGAGAATAAATCGGAGCAGGATAAAACAGCAAGTATGCTTTCGGGAAAGGTGAGTGGCGTTATATATTCTACGCCGTCTCCATACGTACATGTTGGCGAACAGGAGTACAATCGTGAAGGATATAGTTCTATTACAGAAAACGGGTTTAGGAAAGTATCCGATGAGCCACTGTCCACTTTCTCTATTGATGTAGATGCCGCTTCCTATAGCAATGTACGTAGATTTTTAAATAGCGGTCGGTTGCCTCCGGATGGCGCTGTGCGTACTGAGGAGATGATTAACTACTTTAAATATTCTTATCCTCAACCCGCCGGAAATGATCCCTTCTCCATCACGACCGAGATGAGTACAAGCCCCTGGAATGCTCAGAACAGATTGTTGCTAATCGGCCTTCAGGGAAAAAATATTCCGGTAGAAAATCTGCCGCCATCCAACCTGGTATTCCTGGTAGATGTATCAGGATCTATGAATATGCCGGATAAACTGCCGCTTGTTCAGGCCTCCTTAAAGATGCTCACAGATCAATTAAGAGAAAAAGATAAGATCTCCATCGTAGTATATGCCGGAAATGCAGGACTTGTGTTACCGGCTGTTTCAGGAAATGAGAAAATGAAAATCAAGACAGCTATTGATGCATTGGAAGCAGGTGGCTCTACCGCAGGTGGGGCAGGTATTCAACTTGCTTACAAAGTAGCAAGGGAGAATTTTATGAAAGAAGGTAACAATCGTGTGATCCTCTGCACAGATGGCGATTTCAATGTAGGAGTGAGCAGCGATGCGGCGTTGGTGCGAATGATAGAAAAGGAAAGAACCGCAGGAATATTTCTGACCGTTTTGGGATATGGCACCGGAAATTACCAGGATGACAAGATGCAGCAACTCGCCGATAAGGGCAACGGAAACCATGCTTATATTGATGGATTGAGTGAAGCCAAAAAAGTTTTGGTGAATGAGTTTGGCGGCACCTTGTTTACCATTGCAAAAGATGTAAAACTTCAGGTAGAATTCAATCCTGAGACAGTGGCCGGATACCGCCTGATAGGTTATGAAAACAGAATGCTTAACAAAGAAGATTTTAATGACGATAAAAAAGATGCCGGAGAATTGGGAAGCGGGCATACGGTGACGGCATTGTATGAAATAATTCCTGCCGGAACAAGTTCGCCATTCCTTAAGGATGTCGATCCACTGAAGTATCAGAAGAATACCGGAAAAAATAAATCTTCAATGTCTGATGAAATTGCCACTATAAAATTTCGCTATAAAACTCCGGATGGAGAGGTGAGTAAGTTGATGGTTCATCCGGTCAAAGACAATCAAATTTTATTTGAAAATACATCCGACAATTTCAGGTTTGCTGCCTCGGTAGCAGAATTCAGCATGTTACTTCGTGACAGTGAGTTTAAGGAAAATGCTTCTTACAGTTCTGTTATCCGGATTGCTGGCAAAGCACTTGGAGAAGACCCCGAAGGCTACCGGAAAGAATTCGTGAGGTTGGTAAGAAAGGCTTCGCAATTAAAGAAAGATGTCGCACTGAATGGGGATTATGATGCAGAGGTAAGGATCGATTACAAGTAATGATGGAAATCTTTATAGACTTTCATTGGGTTGAATTGGGTGAATAAAATGGATTTTGCAATAGTTTCCGGGCTATTGCAAAATCTTTAGTTGTAAGAGGAAAATAAAGCTGTCGAAGATAGAACAGTCGAAAGGACTTTGTGTTTTGAATTAAAAAATGAAGGGCCCCGGCCGGATTGAAATGTTTAGAGTTGTTGCAATGATTCTGAATTTTGATAGAAGGGGGTATCTGTATTCAAAAGCCAAAGGTCCTATTTGCACAGAGATATCTTCCATCAGAATTAGTATCTGCCTTTTCGACTAATGATTTTACTCCTTTCTCCTGAAGAATATCGGGACGGATGCAGCTACTACAAACAATAAACCTATGCCACACACTCCATTCCATCCAAACAGATTCCAGGCATAGCTTCCCAAAATAGAACCTAAGGTACCACCAATAAAAAAAGAGGTCATGTAAATGGTATTCAACCGTGTCCTTGCTCTTGGAATCAATGAAGATACGCGGGTGAGGTTGGGCACGTGCGCACTTTGCAAGCCCACGTCGATCAGAATAATGCCTGCAACCACAATCCAGACACTCCATTTCCCGTAAAACAGGATGGCATATCCGATTAGCATAACGAGTATGCCTATACGCATTGGTAAGTAAGGACCTTTACGATCATTGACTGTACCCACATAAGGCGATATGACCGCACCCGCAAGTCCGACAATTCCAAATAACCCGATTACGGATACGGAATAATTGAATGGTGGTCTTTCCAGAAAAAAGGCCATCGTGCTCCAGAAAGCTGAAATAGCGCCAAAGGTACACGCTCCGATCCACGCACTTTCGCGCACCAGGCGTTGTGAACGGATGAGCCTGATTAATGAAACCATAAGCACTCCGTATGTACCGCGAAACCCGGGCCGCTCACCAGGTATCATTTTATATACGAGTGCAGCCATCACCAGCATTAATCCGCAGGCAATCCAATATACAGAACGCCAGCCCCACAATTCGGCAGCCGCTCCACTCAATGTCCTTGACAAAAGAATTCCCGAAAGCAAGCCTCCCATGATGGTTCCGATGACTTTGCCCCGCTCAGCATCTGAGGCAAGGTGTGCACTCAAGGGTACAAACACCTGGCATGCAGTGGCAGTAAGCCCGATGCAAACACTGAAAAAATACAGCATACCGATATTCTGCGAAAGTGCGGCTCCAGCGACGGATAATGCTGCAAACACATGCATCCAGGTTAATAGATTCCGGCGCTGTACCATATCTCCAACGGGTACAATAAAAAATAAACCTAGACCATAGCCCAATTGAGAACAGATGTTGATCCATGCAGAAGCATTGTCTGAGGTATGGAAAACCTCTGTAAAGTCTCCCAGAAGAGGTTGACAATAGTAGAGGTTAGCAACCATGATGCCACAAGATGCTGCCATGAAGTATTTGAGCGAATTTGGAATTCCTGCTTCTTTCTGTTTGATGTTTGTTTTAGCTGACATATTTAAAAACTATTGCAAACCTTGTGGAAATGGGATTGAATACCAAAATATTTTTTTTGCCCATCAGATATGCAGGTGTATTATTCAGATTTTTTTGCCACAATAACGGTCAGTGGCGGAAAAGTGTCAAAATAGTAAGTACCCTCTTTGTGAACCTTCATTCCGCATGACACAAAGGTTTGCCGGTATTCACCGGTATGTTTGAAATCAGAAATGATGGCTTTGCCTTCCGGTTTTAAAATCCTGAAGATTTCATTGCAGGCTCTTATCCGGTCCTGCTTGTTGTAGATATTGTGGAGACAAAGATTGGAAACGACAACATCAAAAGTACCGGAATTGAAACTGTTTTCCAGAATATTCCCCCGGAGAATGGTGCATTTATTTACCACATTTTCCAATTCAGTATTTATTTTCGTTTGTTCAATACTGTTATCCGATAAGTCGTAGGTATTGAAGATGTCTATCCCGTACGATTTTCCGGTGGTTAGTCTTTTGGCTGCACCAATCATCAAAAGCCCAAGACCGGTTCCAACATCCAATACGATTTCATCCCCACGCCATGCAACCAGGTTGAGCATCCGCTCTCTTTGTCTGAATTTTCCAAACCTACTGTACAGGAGCATGAGTATCCCGGTTAAAAGGAGTGAGATTCCCGGAAGGATAAACATACTTGAATTGATAAGAATGTTATCCGCAATTTTGAATGAAGGCAGGAAGATGGAAAGAAGGATGAGCGCCACCCCGATGAACAACAGGTTGCGTATCACTTTGGGTGCATCAATGCCGTAGTTGATTTTTTTGCCAGACAAATTCTTCGTTTGATTCTACAAAATAATGGAATTTAAGAGAATGCAAGGATTGATGAGATAGTAAAACCGGCTTCAAAACATAACCGCTCGCCTTAACTTTGAAAAAATAAAATGCCTATGTGTTATTACAATGGTATTAAGATTCCGGTGAGGGAATTTATTATGTTGAAAGATTATGAAATAGCCATCACCAATCGTGAGCTTGTGAACAGGCCTTTGGTGAGTGGATTTGATTATAGCCTTTATCCGGTATTGAAAAGTGTGCATGAGAATGAAATTGTATTGGACAGTATGGAATGGGGATTTCTTCCTGCCTACATAGATACTCGGGAGAAAGCAAAAAAATTCAGGTTGGGTTACAAGAAAGATAACGGCATGTGGCAGGCTCCTTATCTTACGCTGAATGCGAAGGGGGAAGAATTGTTAGAGTCAAACAAAATATTCAGAGATGCTGCCTTGCATCGCCGTTGCCTGGTGCTATCTTCCGGTTTTTATGAGTGGAGACATGTATTTCCCATAAGTGAGCGAACAGGGAAACCGGTAAAAACTGCTGAAAAATATCCTTATCATATTACCTTAAAAGGGAAAGAATATTTTTATATGGCCGGTGTCTGGCAACCCTGGAAGGATAAAGAAACCGGTGAATACATTGAAACGTTTGCAGTAATTACCACTGCTGCCAATTCATTGATGGCACAGATTCACAATACCAGATTGCGCATGCCGGTGATTCTTTCTGATGACCTTGCTTCTGAATGGCTGCTTGGAAATCCAGATGAAGAACGCATCAAAGAGATTGCCACTTCACAAATTGAAACCAATTGTATGGAAGCCGTTTCAATTGCAAAAAATTTCAGGGAATCTTCTGATCCCGGACTTCCGGTAGCGTATGATAAATTACCACCAATAAAAATTGATATTTAGATTCAGCCTGAACTATCCCGATACCCTGATGCCATTGGCAACGATAGTGATCACTTCTTTTGGTTCGGTGATTGCCTCAATTTCCTCCTTGGATTTCTTAGCATCTTCTGCCAGATGTTTCAACTCTGCCACGGAGGTTGTTTTCAATTCTGCAGTACCATGTATGGTAATTTTTTTGCCTTCAAGGGCAGTAGGGACAAAGAAACCGTAATCTTTCATCTTAACGGTGGCTTGTTTGCCATCAGGCAGTTCCAGCTTGATCCAGCAGCCTTTTTTGGGACATACTTCTTTTACCGTTCCGGAAAAATTGCCATCAACCGGTTCGTTACTTTTGATCGCAGATAGATCTCCTGTTTTTGATTTTGTATTCCAGACGGTTTTGTCGCCGTATGTGTCGCCTTTTTTTGCATCACCCTTTGGAGGTTGGGCTGTAGCAGCAGTAAAAGCAAATAATATTGAAACAAAAAATAAATACTTTTTCATAATTGCAGTTTTATCCGGCAAGATAGAGAGAAACAGGACTTCATTCAAACATTTCAAAACAAAAATTTCTGTAAATAATTACCTTAGTGACCTCTAAAACTAATTGCCATCATGAAAAATCTGATTCTTACTTTCGGCTTGCTGCTTCCCTTGTCGGCCTGGTGCCAATCTACTCTTACAATTGATAAGATCATGCAGGATGATAAATGGATAGGTACTTCGCCTTCAGATCCATTCTGGAGTGTGAACAGTGATACTCTGTTTTTTAATTGGAACCCGGAAAAAGCCGTTTCAGATTCACTCTACTTTATAACATTAAAAGATCATCAGCCAAGAAAGGCAACGCCCATGCAAAAGAGGAATCTTTTACGACCGGGAAGTGTCCGTTATAATGAAAGCCGCACTGCAATGGTATTTACGCAGGATGGAGATGTTTTTTATAAATCCACAAAACCTGAACGTCTGATCAGGGTGACCCAAACAGCAGATTTTGAATCCAATCCTGTATTCTCATTTAACGGAGCAAAATTAGTGTACCAACGCGGTGAAGATTTATATGCCTGGGATATTTCCACCGGACAAACCACTCAACTGACCCAATTCCTGAAAATGAAAGATTCAGATTCTAAACCACCACTCACCACTGAAGAGCAATGGCTCAAAAACGAACAGATGAAATATATGCAGGTGCTGAAAGAGCGGAAGAACAAATCAGATTTGAGGAAAGCATACAACGACCGGTTTAAGGAAGAAAATATTCATGAGTTTTATAAAGGAGATAAGTTTTTGCAGGGATTAAGTATCAGCCCGGATGGACTCACAATTTCATATCGCCTCTTTGAACCAGCCAAGCGTGGCCGCAATACGATTGTGCCGGATTATGTAACAGAATCGGGCTATACCACAGATATTCCCGGGCGTAAAAAAGTAGGCGAACCTCTAGCTGATTATTCCATGTTTGTTTACAACGCTGTGAAGGATACATTGTTTGAAATAGCTGTTGATTCCCTGGAAGGAATCCGGGATATTCCGACCTTTTACAAAGATTATCCGAAAGAATATGAAAAACTTAAGAAAGACAACAAAGCCAGAAGTGTTTCGTTTGGATTCAGGAGTGAGTGGTCCTCCGACGGCAAATATCTTCTGTTTGACATACGATCTCAGGATAATAAAGACAGGTGGATTATGGTGTGGGATGCTTCTGCAAATAAACTGATACAGGCAGACCATCAGCATGATGAAGCCTGGATCGGTGGCCCCGGAATGTACACATCATTGGGGTGGATCAGCAACAATATACTCTATTATCAAAGTGAGAAGACCGGATTTTCTCACTTATATACTTTTGAGGTGGCTGCAAGGAAAACGAAAGCATTGACCTCCGGTAATTATGAAATTCAAACAGCAGAATTAAGCCCGGATAAGAAATACTTTTATGTCACCACCAACGAGGTAGAGCCGGGTCAGCAACAATTTTACCGATTGAGAATCAGCGATGGCAAACAAGACCGCCTGACAACTATGACAGGCGCAAATAATGTAACGGTTTCTCCGGATGGAAAACAGCTTGCCGTATTGTACTCCTATACCAATAAGCCCTGGGAATTGTATTTGCAAAAAAATGAGCCGGGTAGTAAGGCAGAGCAGATCACGCATAAAGCGATGAGTGATGCATGGAAGGCTTACCCCTGGAGAGATCCGGAGGTAATCACTTTTGAAGCTCGGGATGGGGCACAGGTACATGCCAGAGTTTACAAACCTGCAAACCCCAAACCCGGAATGCCGGCCGTCGTCTTTGTACATGGCGCCGGGTATTTGCAGAATGCGCATAAGTGGTGGAGCAGTTATTATCATGAATTTATGTTTCACAATATGCTCGCTGATCATGGATATTATGTGATAGATGCCGACTACAGAGGCAGTGCAGGATATGGGAGAGATTGGAGAACAGGTATTTACAGATACATGGGAGGCAAAGACCTGACCGATAATGTGGATGCGGCCAGATATCTGGTGAAGACCTATGGAGTAGATCCAAAACGGATCGGTATTTATGGCGGCTCTTACGGCGGGTTTATTACATTGATGGCAATGTTTACGACACCCGATGTATTTGCGGCAGGGGCAGGATTGCGCTCTGTTTCTGAATGGGCAAATTACAATCATGGTTACACGAGCAATATTCTGAATGAACCGTATAACGACAGCATTGCATACCATCGCAGTTCACCGATCTATTTTGCAGAAGGATTAAAGGGTCATTTATTGATGTGTCATGGCCTCGTAGATCAGAACGTACATGCCCAGGATATCATTAAGGTAACGCAAAGGCTGATTGAATTGAAAAAGGAAAACTGGGAACTGGCCCTTTATCCGATGGAAGATCATGGATTTGTGGAGCCCACCAGTTGGATGGATGAATATAAGCGGATTTTCAAATTATTCGAAAGTGTCTTAAAAAAGTAGATCGGGAAAGAATTATTTTGGCGGATACAGTCATTTTGCCTCTTTGATGAAGGTTGGCAACACCTGTGATTGTTTTCCTTTTGATGATGTTCATGATTGATAGCAGGAAACCGGCAGAATGAACTGTCACACGTTACAAACCTTCAACTGCATTACCTTGGCTTAAGAAATATTTGCACAGTAAAATGAATTCGGATTGGGAACGGATTCAAAAAAAAGACCGGCACAGATTTGTACTCTGACCCGGTCTTACTAAGTTTATTTCAGGAAAACTATTATTCCGGAGTAGATTCTCCCTGCTCTGTACTTTCAGGAGCAGCTGTAGTAGCCTCTTCCTCTTTCTTCGGAGCCGGTTTTTCTTTCTTTACAAAGGCAGGACGCGCTGCGGCTCTGGCCTTTTTGTGTTTTTCCTGTCTTTTAGCAAATTCAGCATCATGGTCTTCACTCCATTTGGTAAACTTCTGCATTGCAGTCGCTTCATCAAATAATCCAAGGGAAACTCCTCTGAGCAGATGTTTTAAATACAAAACACCTTTAAAGCTCAGGATACGGCGTACAGTGTCTGAAGGCTGGGCACCTTTGTGCAGCCATTCAAGTGCTTTTTGCCTGTCAATCTGAATTGTAGCAGGCACTGTCAAAGGGTTGTACGTTCCAAGTTTCTGGATAAATTTACCGTCTCTCGGACTTCTGGAATCTGCAACTACAATGAAGTAGAATGGTCTCTTCTTGGAGCCATGACGTTGCAATCTCATTTTTACAGCCATAAAAAATAAAAATTTTTTTTGGGTGGTGATAGAATTGGGTTACTTAAAAAGGAGTGCGAAGATAATGTTCGCAACTTAAATATACAAAAGTTTGTAGATAATTATGAATTTTTATTGAAAAAACAGGCGCTCTAACCTGAAAATGTTTTCGTTGTTTTTTCCTTAAAGGCTGCCTGTACCCACTTCCAATTCAATACTTTTATTATTTTCGCCACATGGGAGTCAAACAGGCAAAGGAAACGGAAAAAAGTTTTCAGCATACGCTGAAAAATGAAGTCACAATTTCCGGTGCAGGTATTCATACAGGAAAGTTTGTCACACTGCACATCAAACCATCAGCGCCAAATACCGGAATCCAGTTTCAACGGGTGGATCTGCCGGGCAAACCGGTTATTAAAGCAGATGTAGATAATGTAGTGGAAACCAACAGAAGCACTACGCTCGAGGCCAATGGAGGCCGTGTAGGCACTGTGGAGCATCTGATGGCCGCATTGACCGGGATGGAGATAGACAATGCCCTGATTGAAATTGATGGTGAGGAGGTACCCATCCTGGATGGCAGCGCCGGTGTATATATAGATCGGATGGCTGAAGCAGGGGTGGAACAACAAAAGGAAGAAAAGGTTTATTACCATATCTATCATAATATTTCACTGGAAGACGACCAGAAGAAAGTGGAAATGGTAGCGCTTCCCTTCGATGGTTACCGGATCAATACGTTGATTGATTTTAACAGTAAAGTGTTGGGGACACAGCACGCAGATCTTAAGAGAATTTCTGATTTCAGATCAGAGATTGCATCCTGTCGTACATTCTGTTTCTTTCATGAATTGGAAGCCCTGGTAGATAATAACCTCATAAAAGGCGGAGATATCAATAATGCCATTGTGGTGGTAGATAAGCCAGTGGATAATGAACAGGTAACCCGGATCTCAAAAATATTTCACAAGAAGGATGTCAAGGTGAGTGAAGCGGGCATCCTAAACAATCTGACGCTTAGGTTTCCCAATGAACCGGCCCGTCACAAGTTGCTGGATGTGGTCGGTGATCTGGCCTTAGTGGGCTATCCATTCAAGGCACATATTATTGCTAACCGGCCAGGACATTCTACAAACATTCGGTTTGCCAGGAAGATAAAAGAACATATTAAAAAGAATAAGTTTAGAGAGGAAATTCCCCCGTACGATCCAAACATTCCACCTGTACTGGATATTTCCCGGATTGAAAATACACTACCGCATCGGTTTCCATTCTTAATGGTAGATAAAATTATTGAACTCACTTCCACCAGGGTAGTAGCCATAAAGAACGTAACTTATAATGAACCGTTTTTTCAGGGGCATTTTCCGAAAAATTCTGTAATGCCCGGAGTTCTGATTGTAGAGGCGTTGGCCCAGGCCGGAGGATTCATAGCCATTCCCAGAGATACAGAGGATAAATATGATACCTATTTTTTGAAGATCGACAATTGTAAATTCAAGCAAAAAGTTGTACCCGGCGATACATTGATTCTGAAGATGGAACTCATCAATCCCATCCGAAGAGGCATCTGTGAAATGAAAGGTACGGCCTTTGTGGGTGATAAAGTAGTGGCTGAGGCTATCCTTATTGCTCAAATCGTAAAACGAACCGTAAAGAATGATTAGTCCTCTTGCACATATACATCCCGACGCAAAGATTGGTAAGAATGTAAGGGTAGATCCGTTTGCCGTTATTGAAAAGATAGTAGAGATTGGAGATGGCACACACATCATGTCGGGTGCTGTAATCATGGATCATGTGACACTGGGCAAAAATTGCAGAGTATTTCCAAATGCAATCGTTGGTGGCATTCCACAGGATCTGAAGTTTGAAGGAGAAATTACTTCAGTAGAGGTGGGCGACAATACCACTATCCGGGAATGTGTCACCATTAACCGGGGTACCCGCGAAAAGCTCAAAACAACCATTGGAAGTAATTGCCTTCTGATGGCTTACTGTCATATTGCACATGATTGCGTCATTGGAAATAATGTGATCATTGCCAATGCGGTTCAGTTAGCCGGCCATGTGGAAATTGGCGATTTTGTAAGTATTGGCGGTATGGCGGCTGCAATTCAGTTTTCAAGAATCGGAGCGCATGCCTATATTGCCGGTAGTTCGGAAATTATTAAAGATGTACCTCCCTACATTAAGGCCGGCAGAGCGCCATTGAGTTATGCAGGAGTCAATTCTATCGGTTTGCAAAGACGTGGATTTTCCAGCGAAAAGATTGCGGGTATTCAGAATATTTACCGGATTGTTTACCTAAAAGGATATAACATTTCTCAGGCTATAGATCATATTGAGAATGAAATACAGGATTCAGAAGAGAAGCATGTGATTCTCAATTTTATGAGAAATAGTAAGAAAGGAATTTTGAAACATGCCAGTAAAGATGCTTTTGAAGAAAGTTCCCAAAACAACGTCAACTGATATGCACGTTCAACTGGAAGATGTTGGCAAACGATTTAATACAGAATGGATTTTTCGTAATGTAAATTTTCAATTTGATAAACCGGGAAAGTATGCAATCACAGGCCCTAACGGCTCCGGTAAATCGACTCTACTGTTATTGATTTCAGGATATATTATTCCAAGTCAGGGGGTTGTCAGATACTTGAATAACGGAGTGGAAATTTCCAATAATATAGTCAGCAGGTTTGTGGCTTTGGCTGCTCCGTATCTTGAATTGATTGAAGAAATGACCCTTTCAGAATTCCTGCAATTTCATTTCAGCATAAAGCCAAAAATTGCAACCATGGACTTTGAGCAAATGGCTGAATTGGTAACACTGAGGAAGTCGCTTCACAAACAAATCAGGTACTACAGCAGCGGCATGAAACAAAGAGTCAAACTCGCACAGGCGTTTTTCAGTGATGTGCCGGTTATGCTGCTTGATGAACCGTTGACGAATCTGGACTCCGCAGGTACAGAACTCTATTATTCCCTGATAGAGAATTTCGGAAAAGATAAATTGGTTATTGTATCCAGTAATGATGAGAAAGAATACACCTTTTGCAACGAAAGGATACATATTTCCGACTTTAAATAATTGGTAATAAAGCCATAGATGGGAATTCCTCAAGGTTGAATTGTGTTATATTTGCCTCTTATACAATAATCGAAGTTTATCCCGAACAAAATTTTCAGGTGAAAGGAGTTAAAATTGTTTTAGTCATTGCCTTTATTGTCATCGCAGACCAGGCATTGAAGTTTTATATCAAAACCCATTATTATATAGGCGAATCGCACAATGTGATCGGAGAGTGGTTCAGACTTTATTTTGTGGAAAATGAAGGGATGGCTTATGGCTGGAAATTTGGCGGGCAATGGGGAAAAATTTTGTTGACCGTTTTCAGAATGGGTGCAGTGATTTTTGGGGTGTTTTATATCCGAAAAATAATTCAGAAAAAACTTCACCCGGGATTCATAATTTGTGTGGCATTGATCTTTGCAGGTGCTCTTGGGAATCTGATAGACAGTATGTTTTATGGATTAATTTATGAATACAGCAGCCCGGTAGCCATGAATGTAGCGCATATTTTTCCCGAACACGGATACGCCGGCTTTTTGCATGGGAACGTAGTGGATATGCTCTACTTCCCGATTATCCGTGATGCCACTTTCCCTTCCTGGGTGCCTGTTTGGGGTGGGCAGGACTTTGAATTCTTCAGGCCAATATTTAATATTGCAGATGCTTCCATTTCAGTAGGAATTATTTCAATACTGCTATTTCAAAAGAAGTTTTTCAAAACGACAGCAAATGAACAGTCATCTGAAGTTAAAAAAAAAGCACTCATGAATGATGAAATATCTACCATCTGAGGTTTTATTTTAATAATTTTAATTCCCGGAAGATATCTTTCTCCGGGGATAATTTAATGAGCCACCCGATGAAAAGTATAACTCTTTTTGCTCAAAAGAAACTCTGGCTTTTGCCTGTTTTTCTGATGCTGTTTTTTTCATGCAGAAAAGAATACAGCCTGGAAAATGTTGATACCAATACAAATATCGCAGCCGGTAACTGGCAGTTTAAAGAAGGCGGAAAAGAATTTGCCGGCAATATGGATACGGCCTACATCAACCGGGCAAATCAGTTGAAGGAGCTGCATCTGATAGGCACCAGTAATGACGGACAGCAAACATTTCACCTGGTATTGTATGCCGATACTTTTGTAGTAGGTACTTACAAGGCATCTGCCTATCAGTCTTCATTTCAATATGGGAATGGTTCCCCGCTTCTTTATGATGCAAATCAGCTGAATGGCGAGTTTATCGTGAAGGTAAACTCTATCAACAATTCTTTGATTACAGGCACATTTAGCGGTACAGCCCGGAAGGATGATTCTGCCAACATCGATATTGTGGAAGGAGTCTTCAAGTCAATTTTTAATGACAATACGATTCCTCAGGTTACTTCTTCCGGAGTACTTGGAGACGATAATGGAAATTGCCTGCCCATTACTATCAATGGCAATTATAAGCAGGGTGTGGTGATGAATCCGGGAAACAGTGTAACCGTACAGGTTACAGTAGCTGTTCCGGGTACTTATTATATTTATTCTGACATGGTCAATGGTATAAATTTCACAGGCTCGGGTAATTTTACTTCCACAGGTACAAAATCGGTAACGTTGCAGGGGTCTGGAATTCCTGCACTTGACGGAGATCAGGATTTTATCGTACACTATGGAAATAGTCAATGTGCTTTTAAGATAACATTTGAGCAGGGAGCTGCTCCGTCCGGTGATTATATGCCGCTTACCGGTCAAAGCAATTGGACCTTTGTGCAAAATTCCATCAACACACATTATACCCAGGTTTTACCTGGAAGTATGCTGGTGAATGGCTTATCTTATACCGTAATTGGTATTGGAGATAACAGTTCCAATGTGCAGAACGATACCGTTGGAATTTTCAGGAAGTCAAGTGGAAATTATTACGACTTGTTTGATTACAGTGAGTTCACGACAGGCATTGCTCCCGTAAGGGTTGAAACCATCATTTTAAAAGATAATGTAGCTCAGGGATCTACCTGGGATGGGCCGGTGGTTCCTTTGGTGGTGAATGGAGTCACAGTAAATTATCATATTAAGTTTACAATTATGGAAAAGGCTGTTTCTGCTACTGTGGGTACATTTTCATTTCCGGATGTCATCAAGGTTAAAGGAGAATTGTATTCCGGAACTACCTATCTTGGCATGGACACTCAATGGTGGTATGCAAGAAATGTAGGCCTTGTCTATCAAAAAGATTTTTCTTCCGAAGCAGTTATTAAAAGCTATCAGATTTTCTGATGTAATGCTTTCAGGTTAATTGCTCTTCATTAATTTTTGTTGAAGCATTTGACCGTTTAAGGATACATTAATTATATACATTCCGGGAGGCAGATTTGATACGTTTTCCATATAAATGGAATTCGAGCCCTTTGAAACATTCATTGATTTTTTTCTTACAGGTCTGCCGTATCCATCAATAAGCCGAATTTCCAGAAGGCCTTCAGTTGCAGCCATTACTTCCAATTGAAGTTTGGTGGAAAAAGGATTGTTGCTTACCTGCAGACTGAATGAACTGTTTAGCTGATATAGTGATATGACCTTACTATAGGCAGATTGCGATTGCATACTGTTTATCTGAATTCTGTAATAAACCCTTCCATTCAGACCATTCAATTCCTCATATTGATATTGCCCGCCTGTTCGATATACCGCCGGCAGAGTCTGGATATTGGTGAAAGTAATGCCATCGGTACTTTTCTGAAGATCGAAGTTTCGTACCCCATCTTCATTCAGAGTCGACCATGTAATAACCGACCTTCCATCTTCTCTGACTCTACCTGTAAAGCTTTTCAATACGCTTTCCAACACAGAACAATCGTATTTATACACCTTAAGGAAAACTTTTTGACTGTTGTCCACGGAGCAGTTCGGATCAGTCAGGTTGCCGGGGGTGGTAGCCACTTTGACGCGATAAAATGTACCACTGTCTGCTGCTACGGATGTGAATACTGTATCAATAATATATTCCCACATGCCATTTTTGAATACAGGTGTTTTGGAGCCGCAGACACCTGTGCTCGTCCATGTTGTTCCTCCATCTGTGCTTCTCTCCCAGCAATAATTGGTATAATTATTAAAATAACTTCTTACTGTGTCGTACAGATTGACAATATTTCCGGCACAGACCTTAGCGGTATCACTTGGGCTCATAATCAGGTTGGGATAACAGGTAGCCAGCATGATATCATCAAGTACCCAGTCATTGCCACCGCCACCGGCTGCATTATTTTTAATGGTTATTTTAAAGGAAGTTTCTGAAGGACCGGTTTTATAAATGAATCCTCTTTTTACCCATACCTGAGACCAGGGAATCTCCCCGGTATTATAGTAGTCAATATCGTTGATGGTAAATGCAAGGTTGGGCAATACTCCGGGCTTGTTCGTTGATTTACTGTTTGAGTCAATCCCGCAGAAGCCACATATATTTCTGATCCACGCAGAGAATTCGTAATAAGTATTCGGGCATAAGCCGGATATTACGTCGCTATATGCCTCCCCGGTTGGATAGGCTGAGTTTACCACCAGCATGTAACCTCCTTTATCGCCAGGGGCTACGGGCAGGTTGCCGAGATTAGGATCTACAGATCCTGTATGATCACCTACTATATCCCACACTTTAAAAACTCTCGATGTGCCGGAACCATACGGAATGCCATTGTTTGTACTTCCGTCTCCACTGGTATTGTTGGCTACTGAATATTGCCCATCCACAGGATTGCCTGGCCCCAGATTAAATTTTACATACCCGGGTGAATTTACACCGGCTACCCGGTTTTGAAGTGTACCTGTGCCAAAGCTGCTTTCTGCAGTAAAACTCGCACTGGAATAATTTGAACACAACCCGTCATTGGGTGTGATCTTGATACCTGCGTAATCAAATCTTTCACGTTGGTTAATGCTGTTGAAATCTCTATAGTAAAAGGTGCCCGTCGGATAAATAATATCGCCAAAGCTGGCGGTTACAATTAACTGATAGGCTACCACAAACAAAGTGGTTCCGTAAAATTTGGGTTTGTCTCCGGGGGTAATACTTCCTCCGGCCAAAGCAGTTCCATAATTTCCGACAGTTGCATTCGATGCTCCGGTACCAATGTTGACGCAGATTCTTGTCATTCCACCTCCGGTAATAGCAATCCCCAAATCATCTCCACCGGCATCCGTATAAGTTCCCTTGAATAAAAGCCCTTCATTGGTCACTATTTTCATGGAATTCGGAACATATTGAAGGCCACTTCCTGTAAAGATTGTATCTAAGTAATACATTCTCGTGGCATTCTTATCTACCTTCATCAGTGCCCTGATTTCGATGACGTCTCCTACCTCCAAGGTACCTCCACCATTTACTCTGGTAATATTCTGATAGGTATAGCTAAACGTGTAATTCTGAGCACTGGAGACTTCCGCTACCAATACAGACAAGGCCAGAAGTATGAAAGTGTAGATTAGCTTCATATTGGAAAATTTGGTACGCATTGTTAGGGAGATTAAATTCCCCTTATTATAACGGTTTCAATGCAGTTTTATTATTATAATCTTGCTTAATACTAACCCGGTCTCTTTTCCGTTATTATTCAAATCCAATTCAACGGAATAGTCTTATGAAATCAAATTACTCCTGGCTTTTGGTAATAGGTATCCTACTCAGAAGCCAAATATTATTTGCTCAGAATGAACCCTTTACGATGAGGGTTGTCAATCCCTCCTATCAGTTAAATTCAGCATGGGAAATGACTTATGGTCCTGATGATTCTCTGTGGGTAACTGAAAATAAGGCATATCTCGTAAGTAGAATTGATCCGGTTTCCGGGAATAAATCGGTATTGATAGATCTGACATCCAAGAAAAATTTTACCAACCCTCCCAAATGGCCACAAGGTGGATTGATGGGATTGGTATTGCATCCGTCAATGTATTCTGAATGGCCCAATCCTTCAAAGCCTTACGTGTACCTGGCTTATGTGTATCAATACAGTACCAGCCCGGGAAATAATTGTAATGCAACTCAACCCTGTACTTTCAAGACGAAGGTGGTGCGATATACGTATGACAGGGCAACCCATTCCTTGTCTGACGAAAAGGTTTTAATTCAAAGCCTGAACGGGAGTAATGATCATAATAGCGGCAGGCTGGCAATTGGTAAGGTGAATGGTGTTGATTATCTTTTTTATTCGATCGGAGATATGGGAGCAGGCCAGTTTAATAATGCCGGACGTACAAATAATGCACAGAATACCTCAGTGACCGAAGGGAAAATTTTGCGTTTTAATCTGGAAGAGGATGGCGACGTGAATCAATGGGATAAATGGATTCCGAACGACAATCCATTTCCGGCATCCGGTACCAAGAATCCGATCTGGAGTTTTGGGCATAGAAACCCACAGGGGATTGTATTCAGTAAAGACGGAACTCTTTATAGCAGCGAACAACAGGACAGAACTGATGATGAGGTAAATATTATTGAAGAAGGACGTAATTATGGATGGCCAAAGGTTTCAGGCTATTGTGACGGTAACTATAACGGATTGACCCTGGCCGGTCAGAATATAGTAAGTGAACAAGACAACTGCAATACATTGAATGCAAAGGAACCTATATATACTTTGTTCACCCTTAGCAATCCGGGCACATTAAGCAATGATTACCTGACATGGCCTACCGTTGCCACTTCAGGAATAGATATTTATGAAAAAAACGTAATCCCGGGTTGGAATAAATCCTTATTGGTACCTTCTCTGAAAGGAGGATTGATATTTCGCCTGAAATTGAGTGATGACGGTAAGTCCGTGACAGATATTTTTACTGTGCCTGCTATGGAATTTCAAGGCAGATTTCGTGATGTGGCCATTTCACCCGATGGGTTAAAAATCTATGCAGCATGCGACCAGGGTGGGCAGGGGAAAAGGCCGGATGGTTCCTATGGAGCACCGCTTAATCAGGGCAGAATATTGGAATTTACTTACACTGGTACGGTAATGGCTATTGATGACAGCACCTACTCATACGCCAGGAATACTGAATTTCAGGCTTTTCCCAATCCTGCAACTACAAAAGTCACGATCAGGAGTGTAAAGAATATCGTCAAGCCTTTGTATTATTACATGTACAGTATGGGTGGTAAGTTGACAAAGTATGGCAAAATATTTACAAACGCTTTTGATATTGATGTGAGCATTATTCCCCGTGGAATGTATTTTATCAAAGTGTATGATGGTTACAACAGGAATGTGTATTCCGGTAAAATTAATGTCCAATAGTGCTGGGTGGCCTTTCCAGAGTAATTGTGAATAGGAAGGTTTATCAATAGAAAAATCCATTTCAAAGTGCTACTTAGGGCTCGTAATATGTGAAAGAAAAATAGCAGTAGCCACAGCAGCATTTAATGATTCAGCTTTTCCACTACGTGGAATGGTTAGTCTCATGGTAGCGGTATTCATAAGTATATCGTTAATACCGGCAGCCTCATTACCTATCAGTAAAATTCCTTCATTGATCGGAGGGGTATTGTACAGCGAATTTCCGTGTAATGTAGCAGCGATAATAGTTTGAGAAGTAGTGTTCAGAAAACGCTCAAGATCCAGATAATGAATTTTCACATGGGCAAGGCTTCCCATCGTAGCCTGCACCACTTTGGGATTGTAGGCGTTGGCAGTTTGTGTGCTGCAAAAAATATTCTCTACGCCAAACCAGTCGGCAATCCGGATGATAGTACCCAGATTACCGGGGTCTTGCAGGTTGTCCAGAGCGATTGAAATTTTTCCTGAAATATTTGAAGGAATATCTTCTTCCGGGATCCTGAAGATGGCCACTACATCATGAGGTGTTTTCAATTGTGATATTCTTGCTAATTCCGGATCGTTAATCTGATGTATGGGTAGCGATGTAGTATCCATGTTTTGTTCAATGGAGGCAATCCATTCTGAAGTTGCATAGATTTGCTCCGGTTGATAGTTTGAATCGAGAAATTCGGAAACGACCTTGGGAGTTTCTGCGATGAAAGACTTATGTATGTCTCTGAATTTTTTGTGGTTTAAACTTTGAATATATTTGACTGTATTTCTGGATAACATCTGATTATGAAATTGGCTGATGATTACAAGTGGGCATGCAGAATTTTAATTCCTTTGATTGGTATTGTACTTTTCAGTAGTTGTTCTTCCACTAAAGAGTATTCGGGTTTTACTTTTATACGAAAGTATCAAAAAAATGTTCCATTTGTCTTTAAGAACAATATTGCCTTGAGCGCTGAGCTTGCCTCTAAAGATGAATTGGGAGTGATGCAGTCAAGGCTCAATAATCAGTTGGAGGATAGTGCCAAAGTGCGGATCAAGGATGTAGCATTTATTCTCCATTATATCAAGAACCCACCCAGGTTTGATACCCAGTATGTTTCAAAATCAGCATCCAACATGGTCGCTTACATGAAGAATGCAGGTTATTTTAATCCAAAAGTTACCTATGATTTTGATACGGTTTCGAAAAAAGAGAGTCATCAGAAAAGGGTGATTATTAACTATCATGTGATTTCCGGAAAGCGAACCACCATAGATACTGTAGCCTATCTGTTTAATCAGCCAGAGTTGCAGCAAATAGCTGTAAGTACCAAAAGACAATCGCTGCTGAAAAAAGGATCTCCAATCACCAAAGGCGATATTACCAATGAAACAAACCGGCTTGTCAATCTTTTCAGAAACTATGGATACTATAAATTTACCTCTGACGAAATCAGAGTGACAGGCGATACATCCATTGCAGCCTTGACCACAGTATCTGAAGATCCTTTTGAGCAATTGCAGTTGCTTGCAGAGGCAGCATCAAAAAGAGAAAAACCTACAATCCGGGTTGGATTCCAACTCAATAACCCTGCGAAAAAAGACAGCCTTAAAAAATATTTCATTAATGATATTTTTATCATGCCCGATTTTCAACCCGGGGATGTTTATACGGATTCTTCACTACAAACCAGAAACTTTAAAAGGTTTACCGTAAAATTTCACGAAAAAAAGTTCAGGTATAATCTTTTGCGGAGAAATCTGTTTTTGCAGGAGGGGAACGTGTTTCGACAAGATGATTATTATAAGACCATCGCCCGGTATTATAAATTGGGGGTTTGGGAGAGCCCCAACATTGATATTATTGAGAAGAAGGATACGGCGTTGATGGATCTGGTAATCAAATTAATTCCACTCAAGAAATTTGCTTTTCAGGGAAATATCGAAATGAGCTATTCAGCAAATAGCAATACCTCTAATCTTCCGGATATTGCAACGGGCAACCTGTTGGGTCTTTCTGCAAATCTCTCTGTTACCGACAGGAATTTTGCAAAGGCCGCAATCAAAATGACCAATTCAATTAAGCTGGGCGTAGAGTTTAATACCAAGAGAAGAAACAGCGGCGGTACATTTATCAATAGTCGTGAGTTGAGCTTTAATAACAGTTTTGTCTTTCCGAAATTTATTTTTCCTTTCGCAGTTTTCAATAATAAAAACTGGGTAACCAATCAGTCTTTTATCAATAACAACCTTTCTTTTATCAACCGTATCGATTTTTACAATCAACAAATTATCAATACGAGTTACGGATTTAATTTTTCAAAAGCGGAGAACAGGCTTTGGAGTTTCAAATTATTCAATTTCGATTTTCGCAGACTGTACAACCGGAGCCCCAGATTTGACAGTACCCTGATGGAGTTCCCGTTTCTTCGTTATTCATTCAATACAGCGCTTGTAATGGGCAGCAGCATGACTTATACGGTAGGGACTCATGGGGCGAAAAATCCGAAAGTTATGAATAAGCTGCAGGTGAATGTGGAAGAGTCCGGACTATTGTGGGGATTCCTGAAACAAAAAGGCAAGACAGCAGATAATTGGAATTTTTTCAACAAGTATCTGAAGGAGTTTGCCAAGGCAGACATTGAATATACCCGTACCTACAATCATCCTAAATCTGCATTGGTCTTGCGCGCATTCGCAGGAGTAGGTGTTCCGTTAAGTAAGAGCGATACAACTCTGCCATTTTTTAAACAATATTATGGGGGTGGCCCTAACAGTATGCGCGGATGGCCTGTGCAGGGGATTGGAGTAGGCGGGCAAGCTCTTGCGCCCTACTATTACAAAGGCGCACGATTTAATGACCGCACAGGCGACATACAATTGGAAGGCAATATAGAATACCGGTTTAATGTGGCTCCTTTGTTTTCAAATGCGGTATTGTTTAAGATGGCGTTGTTTACAGATATAGGAAATGTCTGGAATTTCAGAAATACAAGGCCCGATGGACTTCCGGATACCACTCAGTTTAAGTTTGAGAATGTTTATAAACAACTGGGTGTTTCTTCCGGTGTAGGCTTCCGGTTTGACTTCAGCTATTTTCTTATTCGCTTTGATGTAGGTGTCAGATTCAAGAGACCTGACCTTTGGACAGATAATGCGGGATGGCAGTTTCCTTCCATCAATTTCAGTAATTTATTTGGATCCGATCTGGCAAACAGAATCTGGAGATACCAGAATTTCAATGCCACCATTGGGATTGATTATCCTTTCTGACCTGGATAATTTGATTAAGAATAATGCCTTTTGTCAATAATTGAGCATTTTTCGATTTAAGGTTTGGCTATGATGAAATATAGTAATACATTTAAGGCCCTCTGTGCTGCTTTTTTAACCAAACACTTAATCTGGTTAATTGTTCCTGCGCTTTGATTCGGAAAGGCGGGCAATTAAAAATGGAATAAGTGAAATAAGAAGTGCGATCGTACTTTCCCTGCTTTGAAATGAATTTATCCCCAGATTGAGAAACCTTATGATGGAGCTGAGAGGCTCCATTTTTTTGAGGATGGATTACTCTGCGTTGGCCAATTTTGCTTTTTCTTCCTTATGCAATTTTCTGTCAAGATAAAAAGTGGCAAAAGGAATCAATGCAGCCAGAAAGGCTATGAAACTCTTTCCAAATTTCCACTTCTCATTGCCCGCTACATTGGTCAGGGTAGCCAGATAAAGCATGAATAAGATGCCATGTACCCAGCCTGTATAAGTCACAGCAGAGGGGTCGTTATAGAAATATTTCAGTGGCATTGAGATGAACAGGAGTATCAGATAGGAAACACCCTCCAACACGGCGATAAATCTGAACCTGCCAAGCGGTGTGTTTGAAAAATATTTCATGAGGTCAAAAATTTTTGCCGCAAAACTATTCATTGTTTGGTGAAGGATTATCACAAAGTTGTCAAAATCAAGCTCAAGCTCACATTTTGATTTCAGGAACTTTCACTACCTTCTTCAGCCGATTACTTTCATATGCACATTCGATCAGATGAATTACACGGATACCGTCAGATGAAGTGACGGGCAAAGCAGTTTGATTCCGGATGGCGGAATATAGTTTTTCGTAAAAGTCGCCGTAGTTTCCTTTGAGAGATGGTACAATGGTGGTTAGAGGATTATTTTTTTGAAAGGTAACCAACTTGCCATGGAGAGATTTTTTTTCAGTTCCCCAATTGGATGGATTGGGTAATTTCCCCAGAGTAAGTTCTTCTTCCTGGACATTGCTTTTCCTTTTGCTGAAAGCTCCTTTTTCTCCAAAAAAAATGTATCCGGGTGCTACTTCCGGCGCCAGATAACTGCTGTGTATCCGTACCCGTAATTTGTCAGGATAAAAAAGTATAACTTCAAAAAAATCATCCACCTTACTTTTACTTCTGAGGATATCAATATCTGCAAAGATCTTTTCCGGCATACCAAAAAGATAAATGGCCTGATCCAAAAGATGGCTGCCCAGATCATACAGGTTGCCGGTTCCGCTTCCGGGCTGTTCTTTATGCTTTTTCTTTCCGGGTTCTGTGCGATAACGGTCAAAGCGCATTTCGGCCTCTACAATCCTACCTAACTTTTTAGATTGAAGAACATGGCAGATTGTTTTAAAATCGCTGTCAAATCTGCGGTTGTGATAAACGGAAAGAATAAGACCGTTTCTTTCTGCCAGATTTTTCAGATGTATTCCCTCTTTGGCGGTGATGGTAAATGGTTTTTCTATCACAACATGTTTTCGGGAAATAAGCGCTTTCCTTGCGTATTCATAATGGGTAGAGTTGGGGGTGTTGACAATCACCAACTCGATTCCTTCGTCACACAGAATTTCATTCAGTGTTCTGTAAATTTTCACCCCTGGAAAAAATGCCTTTGATAATTCTTTTGTTCTTTCCCAAACTGCTGAAACATGAAAGTGTGGACTGATTTTGAGAAAAGGTGCATGAAAAATTCTTCCACTCATACCGAATGAGCAAAGCGCTGTATTGACAGGATTTGATTTTCTTGGTACTCCCATTATTGAAAGGCTTCTTTGTTTACCCCAGATCTATTTCTGTATTGTCTCCGATATTTAGTGATCTAGTTTCCCCGATGATTTCTGTGTCACTGCCGATTAATGAATCATCGAGCACTACATCAAAAAGTTTCGAATAAGAACCAATGATGGAATCTTTGATAATAGAGCTGTGAATCTTTGTGTTTTCCCCTACTGCCACATGCGGTCCGATAATGGAGTTCTTTATGTCGCATTCTTCCGCAATACTTACCGGCGGAATAAAAATGGTATTTTCAAATTTATTTTGCTCTGAGATTGTTCCTCCAAATTTCTGAAGCAGTATGGAATTGGATTCTAACAAAGACTCTTTCCTTCCGCAGTCAAACCAATTCTCCACCTTAAACGATTTGAAAATACTCCCCTGGCTGATCATACATTCCAGAGCATCTGTCAGGTTAAATTCATTATGACTCTTAATACCCTGAGATAATATTTTGCCCAGACATTGAAAAAGCAAATTTGAATCTCTGATAATATAAAGCCCTACCAGCGCCATATTGGATTTGGGAATGGCAGGTTTCTCCACTACGCGTAAAATGGTATCGTGATCGTCAATTTCCGCAACTCCGAAATTTCTCGGGTCTTCTACTTTCTTTACACCCAATACGGAGTGTGGCTGGCTAAGCATTTGATGAATATCGTATTCGCAGATCGTATCTCCCAATGCGATGAAAAGTTCGTCGTTTTCAATAATGTTTCTCGCCAGGTTGATTGCGTGGGCGGTGCCCTTTCGCTCGTTTTGAAAGATAAAGTGACTTTGTATCTGTGGATATTTTTCCCTGACATAATCCTGTATCTTCTCCCCAAGGTATCCGACAATAAAAATAAATTCTCGAATTCCTGCGCTGAACATCTGGTCTATGTTAATGCTCAGGATAGTTTTGCCGGCCAGCGGTATAAGCGCCTTGGGCTGTGTGTAGGTGTGCGGTCTGAGTCTGGTACCCGCACCCGCTACAGGAATAATGGCCTTCATGGTTTTCAATTAAGTGTTTGTGTCGTCACAACCGTGTTAATTGCAGAGGGTGAATTTAGTAAATGTTTGGAAAATGAATTCCATTCTGCAAAGATGCTCAGAAAATCTTTCATTTTTCATTCTGAATCGTCTGCCAACTTTTTGTAGGTTTGCTGCAAACTATTAATATGCCAAAAGATCAAAAGGTATTTGACATCATTCAAAAGGAATTGAGTCGCCAGCGTGAAGGAATTGAGCTGATCGCATCCGAAAATTTTACCAGTGTCGAAGTTATGCGTGCTATGGGAAGCGTACTGACCAATAAATATGCAGAAGGATATCCGGGTCGAAGATATTACGGTGGATGTGAATATGTGGATGAAAGTGAACAATTGGCTATTGACAGGTTAAAAGAAATCTTTCATTGCGAATATGCCAATGTGCAACCTCACAGTGGCGCTCAGGCCAATGCTGC
>CAYXAL010000003.1:33280-169114 GCA_964463015.1 uncultured Ginsengibacter sp. | reverse complement strand
TTCATTGCGAATATGCCAATGTGCAACCTCACAGTGGCGCTCAGGCCAATGCTGCAGTGATGTTGGCGGTGCTTCAGCACGGAGATAAAATTCTTGGGTTGGATCTGAGTATGGGCGGTCACCTGACTCATGGCTCACCGGTGAATTTTTCAGGCAAATTATATGAGCCTCATTTTTATGGCGTAAAAAGAGAAACGGGAAGAGTAGATTATGAAATGCTGGAACAACAGGCTCAAAAATACAAACCTAAAATAATAGTCTGTGGCGCCTCCGCATACAGCCGTGACTGGGATTACAAGCGTATCCGGCAGGTTGCAGACAGTATTGGCGCAATAGTAATGTGCGATATGGCACACCCGGCTGCACTCATAGCCAAAGGCTTGCTCAACAACCCGTTTGAGCATTGCCAGATTGTGACTTCCACTACACATAAAACACTGAGAGGCCCGCGTGGTGGGATTATTATGATGGGCAAAGATTATGAAAATCCTTACGGTTTGAAGACTCCAAAAGGGGATATCCGCATGATGAGCCATCTTATTGACATGGCTGTCTTTCCGGGTACACAAGGAGGCCCGTTGGAGCATATCATTGCAGCCAAAGCCATATCTTTTGGAGAAATTTTGTCCGATGAGTTTACCGTTTATGCAAAGCAAATTCAGGCAAATGCAAAAGCAATGGCCAGGGCTTTTAATGATCTCGGTTACCAACTCATCAGCGATGGTACCGACAATCATTTGATGTTGATTGATTTGAGAAATAAGAATATCACAGGAAAGAAAGCCCAGGAAACACTGGATAAAGCAGGGATTACTGTCAATAAGAATGCTGTACCGTTTGACGACAAGAGCCCCTTTGTCACTTCCGGCATACGCGTAGGTGTACCGGCCGTTACTACCAGAGGTATGACGGAGAAGGATATGCCTACGGTGGTAGAATTAATAGATGGTGTGCTCATGAATCTGAATGATGAAGCCGGATTGCAATCCACCAAAAAGAAAGTGAAGTCTTTGATGGAGCAGTTTCCTTTATATCCTGAACTTTCGTGAAGGATGATTGATAGTATGCCATTTGAGACGAAATATTTTATTTGCTGTCCACTTATATTTGTATAAAAGTTAATCACCATGATTCAACGTATTCAGAGTGTCTGGTTATTGCTGGCTGCCATTGCAGTTTTTCTAACCATCAATTTCCCTTTCTATAGTGGCAGGACTTCTGCTGACGGTTCCTTTCACGAGCTTACAGGCACTACATCATTATGGATTTTGATTTTGTCTTGCGTGTTGGGGACTTGTATTGTGATTACCATTTTTTTGTTTAAACAACGCAAGATTCAGATGCGGATTACCCTCCTTTGTATTTTGGGAGAGATTCTGCTGCTCTATTTGTACATCAGGCAAATAAATCACTATGAACAGGGTAATTTTGCATTGTGGTTTGTGCTGCATCCCGCTATTATCATATTACTAATTCTGGCTGCACGAGGTATTTATAGAGATGCGAAACTCATAAGGGAAAGTAACCGTTTACGTTAGAATTTCCATACCAGTTCGCACTTCAACTCCGTTTTCCTGTTTCCTCTGATTTTATCAAGCCCGCTGCCAATCTCTGTTTGGTCAGGATAATAGGTTTGTGCAATACGTGCCCAGAGGCTTAAATCTCTCAATAAATTGTACCGGATATTCAGATAATATCTGAAACCCTTTCCAAAGAAGGCTGGAATAGAATAACTATAAAGTACGTCGTTTTCAAATGTATATATTCTGCTGTCGTAATCCTGAGTTTCAAAATATTGCAGCCTTATATTTCCACTCAGGGGCTTCATAAGTGGTTTGAACAGTATATCCGAATAAATCATAAATCCGGGCTTCCCGTCGTACCAATTGGCCTCGGCTCTCGCACGAAAGGTGAAATTGCTGTTGATCTTCATTCCGGTGTGCACTCGGATGGATTCCCGTATTTTATTTTCTACGGCGCTGAGTGCATGACCGGGAATAAGGGTATTTATTGCTTTATTGGTCTTCCGGTAACGAATATAAAATTCAGATCCGCGGTTAGGTTGATAGTACAATTGTACCATATACTCAGACCCGGAAGATGGCGCATCTACCCTGTATTTCAGCCAGGGGAATTTAAAAATATCAGCATAGACATCAATTCGAATCGTATTGGATGGCCGGATGTTGATGCCGGTATATAATCCGTTTTCATTGACAGGAGTGGTAGATTCTGTAAATGCGCTTCCATAAAGTGTAAGATAGTCTCGGGGAATGAAGCGATGTAAGATACTGAAGTCCACATAACGGCTCACGCTGATTCCCATTCCATTAATGAATGCCGGATCCAGGTTGTTGTCAATGGCTGCCTCTCCGAAGAAATGAAGATTCTTGTAAGTGAAACTGTAATCTACTGAATAATTTCCTGTCTTTTTTCCCGGAATGATGAATTTTTTATACAGCTCATCCCCTTTCAGAATTGGATTGTTGAAATAAAACTGCACTGCATTTAAGCCGATTCTAAACTTTCCGGTAGTATATTGAAGATTGCCACCCATACTGAATTGTTTCAGAATGTTTCTTCCATTAATTTCTGAAACGGTACGATGATAACCGGAAAGCCTGATAGAGGTAATAAAATCAATCGTATCAGATTGAAGAGAGGCATCTACATTTCTGAAACTCATAAAGAATGTTCCCTGCCACTTATTTTTTTCAAGGGTGATCCCGATCCCTCTGTTGAAGGCCACTTCACCGGCAGATACATAAGGTCGCAGTTTTTCGCCCTGCTTTTTTATGAAAAGACCATCACCCGGCCCACTAAATGACAAGCTTTGCCATTGCACTAGACCCTGGCCGAGATTGACGGCAAAATCCCCAATGGCAATTGCTTTGATGATACCTATATCTTTTGCAAAAAGATGTGCAGAATAAAAATCGAATCCAAGATTCTGATTACCTCTAAAAAATTGCTCTCCCGCATCTTTCTCAGCGGTAATGCCATATTGAAGTTTATTCTTAAAGCGGTACCTGTATCTGAATAAAATTTTGTCAGGGCTACCCGGATAATAGCTTTTACCTCCTGCAGTATCTCTTGTGTAACCTTCCGATAATTCCAGTACTCTTGTGTACCTCAGTAGGGCAGTATGGTCACCTCCTTTAAATCGGCCCATAACTGAAGTAATATTTTCATCAGATCCGATTCTAACAAAGGGCAAAATCCTTCTGATGGTGATGATATCCCACAAGGGAATAGCCTGCAATTCATACATGCTTACAAACGGACCAAATATCTGTCGGTAAGAAAAGAAATGGTCCAACTGGGCAGCATTGAGCATTTGCAGTTGCTGGAGGGTTTCTCTATCCGTATTATTCAGGTTGATCGGGTGACGGCTGAAGTATTCCAGATCCTGAAGGTAGCTGTCATCATCCGGCATTTCATCCTCATTGTTGGAGGTAATGTCTTCCAGGCGCCTCTCTACCTCCTCCGGTACTTCGGGAGTGGGTTTTTCCTGTGCCAGTACCCTGGAAGGCAAGAGGGATATGAAAATACAAACTGATAATATGACCTGTCTTACATGCATTCTTACTTCTTGACCGGGTTATATATAAACATACAGCCGGGGCTGAATCCTAATTGACTGTGGTAACTAACAGATAAGTCTATACGAAAATCTCCGAAAGAAACACCCGCAGCCCCAAACGGACTTGAGGTAGCTGTTTGGACACCTGCTCTTGCAAAAAAGCGTTTGTTAAATTGGTAAAACAATCCTGCAATGACATTGATATCCTGTTGCTCAGTTTTTTCAACTGTAGCCTGCACGATGACACTTTCTGAAGGTTCATAACTGATTCCGAACTGATAAATAGAAGCCAGTTTTTCTTCATGCACTTTAGACAGATACCCTCCGATCGGATTATAGATTTGTACACCAAGGTTCAATTGATCAGTCAGGCGGGCAATAGCGCCGATCTGGAAATCTACAGTAGAGGCCTGGCCGTAAGAAGGTACTCGATAAGAATAGTAATTGAATTGTACTCCAAGGTCAAACGACTCTCCCAATGGTCGTGCATAGGCAATGCCTATCTGACTTTCATTATAATTCTTATATCCAAAGTAGTCTGCCTGAATACCGAAGTTGCCTAATTGGGTGGGTAGATTAAGAACGCCTCTGTATAAGTTGACCTCCTTTACCATAAATCTGTTCTCAGCAAAGACACCTGCTGAGATATTTTTCTGCCGTGCCAGCGCTGCTGTATTATAAACAAATGAAAATGCATCACTATTTGTTTTTGAATAGCTGTTTATCAACGCAAATGTAGAGGCCACAGGAGACTTGACGGCCTGTGCCATACCCATCGTACCTAAAAAAAGGAGTGAAGTTGTAAGTTTAAATTTCAATTTCAATTCAGTTAGTTTTAAACCGGATGCTGAGTGAGCAATTTAAATATTTATTCTCTTAGAACATGATTAATTTTGCGCCCATGAAATTGCTTGATGGAAAGATTGCTTCCAACGCTTCCAGGGAAGTTTTGAAGGAGAAAATTGCAGAATTGGTGCGATCGGGAAAAAGGCCACCTCATCTCGCTGCCATCTTGATTGGGGATGATCCGGCCAGTCATACCTATGTAAATTCAAAAGTGAAAAATTGTGCTGAAACAGGCATTCAATCCACATTGATAAAACATGAGGATACAATTTCTGAAGAAAAACTGCTTGCCATAGTAGATCAATTAAACAAAAGAGAAGATGTAGATGGAATTCTGGTGCAGGTACCTTTACCGAAACACATTTCTGAAAAGAAAGTGACCCTGGCTATTGATCCCTCCAAAGATGTGGACGGTTTCCATCCGGTCAATCTGGGAAACCTGGTGTTAGAATTACCCGGATTTGTATCTGCCACCCCATGGGGCATCATAATGCTGCTCCAGCATTATCAGATATCCACGGAAGGGAAACATGTGGTAGTGGTGGGGCGAAGCCATACCGTAGGTACCCCGGTGAGTTTGTTATTGAGCCGCAATAAGAAGTATGGAAATGCGACTGTAACCCTATGCCACAGCCGTACCAGGGATTTGCCTTCTATTTGTCGTCAGGCCGATATTCTGATTGCTGCCATCGGTAAACCCGGATTCATCACGGCAGACATGATAAAAGATGGAGCCGTTGTAGTAGATGTCGGCATTAACAGAATAGTGGATTCAACTGCCAAAAAAGGGTTTCGCCTGAAGGGTGATGTTGACTTCGATCAGGTAAAAGAAAAATGCAGTTATATTTCACCCGTACCGGGTGGGGTGGGCTTGATGACGATTGCTGCATTGTTGCAAAATACGTTTGATGCATATCGCCGTAATCCGGCAGTGAAGAAATGAAAACGAAAGATTTACATATTGATAGCACATCTAAGACTCTGCCTGTCATGGAGAGTTTCTATACGCTCCAGGGTGAAGGATTTCATTCAGGTAAGGCAGCATGGTTTATCCGTCTTGGCGGATGTGATGTGGGTTGTGTTTGGTGTGATGTAAAGGAAAGCTGGAATGCTGAAGATCATGCCAGGTATTCGGTCGAAGAGATTGTTGCTGAAGCCCTGAAACACCCGGCAAGGATCGCCGTTATTACCGGAGGAGAACCTGCGATGTATAACCTGACAGAGCTCACTACCCAATTAAAGGAAGCAGGATTTCAGACACATATTGAAACTTCCGGAGCACATCCGCTCACCGGAAAGTTAGACTGGATATGCCTTTCACCAAAAAAATTTAAGCCTCCTGTAGATAGTGTTCTGGGCTGTGCTGATGAATTGAAAGTCGTTGTCTTTAATAAATCTGATTTTCTGTGGGCTGAACAGTACGCATCAAAAGTGAGTAATAAGTGTTTTCTGTTTTTACAGCCTGAGTGGAGTAAGGTGGAACAGATGACACCTTTGATTATTGAGTATGTCAAGAAATACCCAAATTGGAGACTTTCTTTGCAATCTCATAAATACATTCATATTCCCTGAATTAACAAGCAGTTAGTGTAGTTCAGCTTATTTTCGACGTTTAAATGTTATGGTAAGAAAGTTCACCTTGCTTTTTTGTTTTTGTGCAATCACATACAATTCATTTTCTCAATGGTACGATCCGGAAAAGGTAAACAAAAAGGCTTCCTCATTGTTTAATCTTGCCTATAGTCAGGCGCAAAATGGAGCATACGCTCAGGCAATCAAATTATTGGATGAAGCGATAAAAATTGATTCACGATTTGTAGATGCCTACCTTTCATTAGCCGGTGTATATGGTGAAATGAAACAATATGAGAAGGCTTCCGGAGAATTCGAAGAGGCATTCAAATTGGATTCCTCCTATTCAAAATATTACCTGCTACCTTATTCTATTAATCTCGCCGGAACCGGGCGGTTTAACGATGCATTGGAAGCTGTCAACCGGTTTCTTGATATTCAAAACCTGAATGAACGGAGTCGGAAAGCAGGTGAGTTCAGAAAAAAAACTTTTGAATTTGCAGACTCAATGGCTACGGTATCTGATAAGAATTATGTTTTTGAACCTGTGAATCTGGGTGATAGTATTAATACAGTGAATCTTGAATATTTTCCTACCCTCACCATTGATGGATCAAAACTGATATTCACCAGAAGGATTCAGAACAATGAAGATATTTATCAGAGTGAAAAAATTAATGGAGTCTGGCGGAAATCAACCCTGCTTCCCGGCAGCCTGAACAGTCCAAATTACAATGAAGGAGCACAGATTATTTCGCAGGATGGCAAGTGGCTTTTGTTTACGGGTTGTGATTTTCCTGAAGGTCTTGGGAGTTGTGATATTTATATTTCCTATCTGGCAAAAAATGGATGGAGCAGGCCTGTCAATTTAGGTACGAATGTGAATAGTGAGTATTGGGAATCTACACCATCACTCTCTCCCGATAAGCGGGACTTGTATTTTAGCAGCAATGTCCCGGGAGGGTTTGGAGGAAAAGATATCTGGGTTTGCCACAGAGATGAAAAAGGCAATTGGAGTGAACCGGAAAATCTGGGCCCCGAAATCAATACCTCCGGTGATGAAAGCACCCCATTCATTCATGCAGATAATCAAACTCTGTACTTTAACAGCAACGGACATCCGGGGTACAGTGAGAAGCCGGATATCTTTATGAGCAGAAAACAACCCGATGGCAAATGGAGTAAACCGCTGAATCTTGGTTATCCCATCAACACGATTGACGATGAAGGGAGCTTGTTCATAGCCGCTGACGGGCATACAGCCTTTTACAGCAGCGACAGAGCTGATTCAAAAGGAGGCCTGGATATTTATACCTTTCAATTACCCGAGAAAATTCGTCCTTTGCAAACCCTTTGGGTACAGGGCAGGGTGTTTGATAAAAAAACAGGCAGCGGATTGCCATCGATGGTGGTATTAACCGATTTACATTCCGGCAATGCAGTAAGCAAAGTACAAACAGATGAAGAGGGAGAATTTTTGGTGACCTTACCCGTTGGAAAGGACTATGCATTTACGGTCAAACGAAGAGGGTATTTATTCTATTCCGAAAACTATAATATCAGCAAGGCATTACCGGAAGAGACTTTCCGGGCAAACATTCCGCTCCAACCCATCGAGGTGAATGCATCTGTTATTTTGAAAAATATATTTTTTGATACAAAGAAAACAGACCTGAAGGCTGAATCCGTTGCGGAGCTGGACAATATCATTTCATTGATGAATGAAAACCCAACAATGAAAGTGGAGATCATTGGATATACCGATGATGTAGGCGCAGAGGAAGATAACATGAAACTGAGCAGGGGACGTGCATTGGCCGTAGTGAATTTCCTGATCAGTAAGGGCATCAACAAAGACAGACTTCAATACACCGGTAAAGGTGAGACTGATCCCATCGGAGATAACACAACAGAAGAAGGCAGAGCAAAAAACCGGAGAACAGAATTGAAGGTTGTACAGAAATAATTTTCTGAGTCGGTGGAAAATACATTTTGTCCTGGAATGAAAAACAAAACACACCAAGGACAGCAGATGCCATTAATTTGTCCTCCGCATTTATTCGGATTTAAATTCCGCTATCGCCCGGTATTTTATTTTATTTCAGAATTCCCTTTAGCACTTCCAGTTTTCCATCCACTCTGCAAAGCAAGGGCAATCCCAATAGGTGAGCTATCATGGGATAAACGTTCACATTGGCAAAGGAAGGAATTGTCAGATTGTTTTTAAAAGCCGGCCCCCAGGCATAAAAGGTAGCCTGCATATCAGGCGCATCATTGTCGTACCCATGGCCGCCGGCAGCTACTCTTCCTTTAGGGAAAGCAAAGGCTTTACCATCCGGCGCTACCAGAATAATATCTCCAATCCGGTTAAGACAATCGTCACGTTTTCCGAAGTGCCACTTACCTGGTACGTTTTTCTTTAAATAGACTGCATATCCTGCAGCCTCGCTTTTCAATTTTTTGTAAGTTGATTTTATAAATTTTGGATCCTTTGCATACAAATTGATGATCGCCGATCCAAAAGCCATTTTGAATCTGGATGTGTCGATCAGGTGGGTTACCAATATGGGATTGGCTGTATCAATATCTGCCATACCATGGTCGGATAAAAAAACAAAATTTACCGGCAGGCCAAGACTGTCAGTCATTTCATTAAGCCGCTTTACCGCATAATCTACAAATTGAACGGCAGCCTTTACACTGTCGTTGGTTACACCAAATTGATGTTCCATGTGATCTACCTGTGGTAAATAAAATGAAATCATGTGCGGGCGGCGATCTTCAGGAAGCTGAAGCCATTCTCTGACAATAGCGATTCTTCGCTCAATCGGAATTAGTTCATTGTAATGAAAGTAATAAGTCGGAAAGGTGCTGTCAATATTGGTTTCTGAGCCTACCCAATAAAAACTTGCAGAGAGCATTTTATGTTTTTCTGCCAAAACCCAAAGAGGAATTCCACCGTACCATTTCGGATCACGCACCGCTTTAACGTTCTTCAGGTTGTAGGAATACTTACCGTGGTCAGCATAAAAAGAATTGCCTACAATACCATGGTGTGCCGGATACAAACCGGTAATAATGGAATAATGATTTGGAAAGGTGAGTGATGGAAATGACGGTTTCATTGATGCGGCCATGATTCCTTCTGAGCGTTTTTGCTTCAGGAAAACGGCATCGTACTTATCGGCCAGATCGTACCTGAATCCATCTGCAGAGATTAAGATTACGTATGGTTTTTTTTGCTGTTCCGCACTGTTAAACCGCCCTTGAATTACTAATTGGGAAGTATCCTGTGCATGAGTCAATGTGAGTGTCAGAAATGTGAGGATACTTAAAATAAGAAGGGATTTTTTCGCAATCATAGCCTGAAAATATTTTTAAACAAATGTAATAGAGAAATTGTGAGAAATTAATTTTTATCTTGTATGCTGTTTTATTCCTTAATGTGAATGAGAATTTCCATGCCGCAGGAACTATTTTATCGTATTGCGCTCACTATGATTCCCAATGTCGGGAACGTTTATGCCCGGATGTTAGCAGAGCATTTTGGGTCTGCATCGGAAGTATTTAAGGCGAAGGCAAAAGAACTTGGGCTTATCGAAGGGATCGGAAAGAAAAGGGTTGATTCCATTCTCAGATTTGATTTTGAGGGGGTGGAGAAAGAAATAGAGTTTATTGAGAAACATCATATTAAAGCCCTGTTTTTTCAGGATGCTGATTTTCCACAGCGGTTGTTGCATTGTTATGATGCCCCGGTAATGCTTTACTTCAAAGGAGATGCAGATTTGAATTCTCCAAAGATTATTGGAATTGTGGGCACACGCAATCAATCCGAATATGGTAAGAGTATGTGTGAAAATATTGTGGAGGGATTGCATGAAGCGGAAGATGTACTGGTAGTAAGTGGGCTTGCTTTTGGGATAGATACAATTGCGCACAAAAGTGCGCTCAAGAATCATCTGAAAACAGTAGGCGTGCTTGCTCACGGATTGGACAGGATATACCCGGTGGAGAATAAACCGATTGCAAAAGATATGATGAAACAAGGCGGGCTGCTTACAGAATTCATGAGTGGGAGCAATCCGGATAAGCAGAATTTCCCTTCACGCAACCGTATCGTTGCCGGTATCAGTGATTGTATTTTGGTAGTAGAATCCGGCAAAAAGGGTGGTTCGTTGATAACCGCTGAATTGGCAAATGGCTACAACAGAGATGTATTTGCTTTACCCGGTAGGGCAGGTGATTCAAAAAGCGAAGGATGTAACTATCTGATCAAAGCCAATAAGGCTGCATTGGTAACTTCAGCAACCGACATTTTGCAAAGTATGGGTTGGGGAGGAAAGAAGAAGTCAACCAAAAAGGTGCAACGTGAGCTTTTTATTGAATTGCCGGATGACGAAAAGTTGATTATCAAATTAGTAACCGACCATGGCCCCATTCATGTAGATGAGATCTATCTGAAAAGTCAATTAAACGGAAGTGCGGTAGCCAAAGCATTGCTCATGCTTGAAATGGAAGGGCTGATCAATGCACTTCCCGGAAGGAGATATGAATTGGTGTAGTGGTTCCGGATAGGAAACGATTTAGCAGTCTGCCACGCTTTTGTATGCCGTGCAGGAACGGCTCTATTCTTTCGGAGCATGAATTTTATGACGCCATCTTCACAAAGATTTTATTTTTAAGGATTTCAAAAATTATATCTTTGCACATGGCTACGATACTCAAATCTGCTCTCAAAGAGCTACCTTCCCTTTCAGAGGCTTTGACATTTGATGATGTTCTTCTCACACCTGCTTACAGTGATGTTTTGCCCAGAGATGTAGATACAACCACAAGGCTTACAAAAAGTATTACGCTTAATATTCCTTTCCTGAGTGCTGCAATGGATACTGTTACAGAAGCAGACCTCGCGATTGCACTGGCCAGAGAAGGAGGTATTGGAATTCTGCATAAGAATATGAGTATAGAGGATCAGGCTGCCCAGGTAAGAAAGGTGAAAAGAAGTGAGAGCGGAATGATCATTGATCCGATTACACTTCCTACGAATGCAACCATCAGAGAAGCTTTACAAATGATGAAGGAATATAAGATCGGCGGGATTCCCATTATTGACCGGGCAGGAAAGTTGGTAGGCATTCTGACAAACAGAGATCTTAGGTTTGAAGAACATCTTGGAAAGAAGGTGAGCGATGTGATGACTTCTGAAAACCTGATCACTGCACCTGAAGGTACCGATCTGGTAAAGGCCCAGGACATCCTGAGGAAATATAAGATTGAGAAATTACCGGTAGTAGATAATAAGGGTATTCTGAAAGGACTTATTACTTTCAGGGATATTGAAAAAATCAGAAATCATCCGGTGGCTGCCAAAGATTCTTATGGCAGGCTGCTTGTTGGTGCAGGTGTAGGAATCACAAAAGATGCAGCACAAAGAGTAGAGGCATTGAAACAGGTCGGAGTTGATTTAATTTGTCTTGATAGCGCCCATGGCCATTCCCGGGGAGTGATTTCTGCATTAAAGATGATTAAGAAAAATTTTAAAGGATTGAATGTTGTAGCAGGAAATATTGCTACCGGTGAGGCAGCAATCGCTTTATATGATGCAGGTGCGGATGCGGTGAAAGTTGGTATTGGCCCGGGATCGATTTGTACCACACGTGTAGTGACTGGTGCAGGGGTGCCGCAGATCACTGCGTTGATGGGTGTAGCAGCCGCTTTGAAGAATAAGAAGATCGGAATCATTGCCGATGGCGGTATCCGCTATACTGGCGATGTGGTCAAGGCATTGGCCGCTGGTGCTGATTGTGTCATGATGGGTAGCATATTTGCCGGTACTGAGGAAAGCCCGGGTGAGACGATCATTTATGAGGGCCGCAAGTTTAAACAATACAGGGGAATGGGCTCTTTAGGTGCAATGGCACAGGGCAGCAGTGACCGCTATTTTCAGGGGGAAGAAACAGCAAAGAAATTTGTACCGGAAGGCATCGAGGGCAGAATCGCTTATAAAGGGTATTTGCATGAGGTGATTCATCAATTTACCGGAGGTTTGCGTGCAGGAATGGGCTACTGTGGAGCCAAAGACCTGGCCGCTCTGAAGAAAGCTACATTTATGAAAGTGACGAATGCCGGCGTACGCGAGGGCCATGCCCACGATATTGAAATTACCAAGGAAGCTCCAAATTACTCCCGATTCTGATGCAGGAATTTTTTAAAAATTGTAAAATATTCTCCCTTTTGGCCTTGATAATTCTGGCCTGCTTACCGTCTGGTGTCATTGCTCAGAATGACCCTTGCAAAATCCGTGTCAGCCTTCTGACCTGCTCACCCGGTGATGAACTCTATTCTACCTTCGGACACAGCGCTCTTCGTGTTACCGATAGTGTTAGTGGAAGGGACCTGGTATTTAATTATGGGACATTTAATTTCGAGGAATCCAATTTTTACATGAAGTTTGTCCGCGGAAAATTGAATTACTTTATTTCAGTGGAGGAATTTAATTCATTTGCTGCTGATTATAATGCCGAAAACCGTAGCATTACAGAGCAGGTGCTGAATTTGAATTGTGAGGAAAAGGAAAAAGTATTGGAGTTTCTTAACTGGAATATGATGCCCGCAAACCGGTTTTACAAGTATGATTTCACGTTTGATAATTGTACTACACGGTTAAGAGATCTGGTAGATACTATTTCAGGAAATTCAATTGTGTATCATAAGATTCTTGCTGAGCCGATTACCTTCAGGGATGCAATTCACGATTACCTGAACAGGAATAACAAATCGTGGAGTAAATTGGGTATTGATATATTGCTTGGTCGCAGACTCGATCGTTTGATGACAGACAGAGAAGTCACTTTTCTGCCGGATTATCTGATGCAATCATTAGACAGTGCATCAATAAATGGTATTCCTTTAGTGAATGAAAAGGAATTGATACTTAAACGCCAATACGTGCCACAAAAGGATGATAATATTACAAACCCTCTCTTCATTTTTTCCTGTTTATTCGTGCTCATTGCATTCCTGAGCTTTTCCGGGAATCGTTTTATCCAAAGAATACTTGCATCATTAGACGGAGTATTTTTTTTCATTTGCGGATTGATTGGATTGTTATTAATATTTATGTGGCTTTGGACCGACCATTACATGACAAAAGACAATTACAATTTATTATGGGCATGGCCGACAAATCTCGTGGCTGCATTTTATGTACACAATCAAAAGAGATTTGCAAGAATTTATTTCTTTATTTACGCATTGGCTCAGATCCTACTGATAGCCGGATGGTTTTTTCTGCCTCAGGAATTGAATATTGCATTGATTCCCTTAAATGGGATTCTGATTTTCAGAAGCTTTATTACCTATCTGAGAAAACATAAAAGCTATGGCTGAAATTACATTTCGAGGCAAAAAGATATTTTATCAAAAGGCCGGAAGCGGCCCGGTAATCCTGTTGGTGCACGGGTTTGGTGAGAATGGCGAGGTTTGGAAGCATCAGGTGGAGGGGCTCAAAAGCAATTTTACGGTAATTGTGCCTGATCTTCCGGGTAGTGGAAGGTCAGAGAAACTTGAGAATAATGCAAACCTTGAAGATTTTTCGGATGGATTAGTTGCCATAATAAATAAAGAAAAAATTGTTGAAAAATTTTACCTGTTTGGCCATAGTATGGGCGGATATATAACAATGGCTTTTGTGGCAAAATATCCTGATCGCCTGCAAGCCTTTGGGTTGGTACATTCGTCCTCGTTTGCAGATACGGCAGAAAAAATTGAAATAAGAAGAAAAGGAATCAATTTTATTCAGCACAATGGAGGGCAGGCATTTTTGAAAACAATAACTCCCAATCTCTTTTGTGAGGAGACCCGATCAAATAATCAGGGGTTGGTAGATGAGTTACTTAAATTATCTGCCACAATTTCTGATGAGGTGTTGATTCAATATTATGAAGCCATGATAGGGCGGCCGGACCGGTCTGAAATACTTAAGACGACTCAATTACCTGTATTGTTTCTGATAGGCAGGCATGATACAGTAGTTCCGTTTGATGTTTCTCTCAGGCAATGTCACTTGCCATCGGTTTCTTCAGTCACTTTATTAGAGCATTCCGGCCACATGGGAATGTGGGAAGAGTCGGTGAAAACAACTGAAAGCCTGAGTAATTTTCTGATTACCTTCAGCAGAAATAAATAATTTACTCTGCTTCTTCTTTTTCCAACAAAAATTAGCGAATTTTAGCTCTTATTCGTCCCTAAACCTGACAGCTTTCTTCATGAAAAAAACAATTTTCTTTTTTGTTATCCTGCTGTTTGCATATCCTGTTTATGCAAAGCATATTATTGGTGGAGAAATGATCTATCAGTATTTGGGAAAAGGCACTGCTGCGAATACATCAAGATATAGAATCGTATTGAAACTTTTCAGAGATCAGAATTCACCGCCTGATGCCGCAGCGATGCCACTGGATGTGTATATCGGGATTTTCAACAACGACAATAATCAGCAATACCCGGCTTACAATGCATATTTTGATGTAATGAAACAGTCGGAAGGTGGTGTCAGCGTAAATCCATTTCCTTCCTGTATCACCTCACCTCCATCGTTGGATTATCATGTGGCCAGGTATGTATTGGAAATTGATTTGCCAAATAATACCAGTGGTTATACGGCAGCTTACCAGACCTGTTGCCGGGTGTCGCCTATTGAAAATATTTATAATAGTAATGGGACTGGAGCGGGGAGTACTTTCATGTGTCAGATTCCGGCAGTCAATGACAATAGTCCTGAGTTTGCCAATAGTATAGATGCCATTTGTGGAAACAAACCATTTATCTTGAAATTTGATGCGACAGATGCCGACAGGGATTCGTTGGTGTATGGTTTTGTAGCTGCATACGATGGGGGTGCTACACGCAATGCAACCAATATTAATCCTGCACCACCTCCGTATTCGGATGTATCATATAGAAATGGTTTTAGCTCGGCGGAGCCTTTGGGTAAAGATGCATTTATAGATCCCAGGACCGGTATTATCAGTGGTATTGCTCCTCCGGTTGGAAGATATGTAGTAACTGTCGCCGTGACATCCTATAGAAATGGAGTAAGACTGAGTACAAATACCAAAGATTTTATTGTGAATGTAACCAACTGCGACTTTGCCGGAGCCAGACTCGATCCGAGACCGGTGCAGTGCGATAGTTTTGCTGTAAGTTTTACCAACGATGATTTTTCACCTTTGAATAAAACTTTTTATTGGGAATTTGGCGACCCTTCTACTGGAGTTCTGGATACTTCCACACTTGCCAACCCGGTTCATGTGTATTCCGACACGGGGGTTTATAAGTTTAAATTAGTAGTCAATCGTGGGCAGGATTGTTCAGATTCTGCAGAACAATTGGTAAAAGTTTATCCCGGATTCAGGCCTGCATTCAGGGTTGACGGAAAATGTATTAATTCACAAATATTTTTTACTGACCAATCAACGACAAGATTCGGAAGTATTACTTCATGGAACTGGGATTTTGGTGTGCCCGGTTCCAACAATGATACTTCATCCAACCGGAACCCTGTATTCTCCTATGCAGCCGAAGGTGATTATCCCGTCACGCTGAAGATTACCTCCAGCAAGGGCTGTGAGAAGACATTTAAAGATACTGTACAGATTCTGAAGAAACCTCCTTTCTCCGTAACCAACGATACATTAATTTGTAATATTGATACCTTACAGTTGGGCGCTGTTGGTACAGGGCGGGGAACTGTAGTCTGGACACCCGCATACAATATCAGCGATGTAAATAGCTTTAATCCATTGGTAAGCCCGGATGTAACTACTACTTATTATGCTAATTATGAAGAGAGCAGAGGATGCAATAATGTAGATTCTGTGGTGGTAAGAGTGGTCAGTCAGGTTACGCTGAAAATGCCTTCAGATACTACAATTTGTCTTACAGACAGCGTTTTGCTGAAACCTTTGAGTGATGCATTGCATTACCAATGGAGCCCTTCTGCGACAATATTATCTCCGACTTCGCCACAGCCTGTTGCAGTTCCTGCAGGAAATATAACATACAACCTGTTGGCATCTATTGGGAAATGCACTACCAATGGCAATGTGAATATCAGAACGGTACCATATCCGAATGCCAATGCAGGCCTGGATACCGCAATATGTATTCATAATTCAGTGCAATTGTCGGGGTCCGGTGGAAGCATTTATGAATGGACACCCGCCGTATTTTTAGATAATAACAGGATACCAAATCCTGTAGCTACTCCGGGGAATACTATTCAATACATTTTAAAGGTGAATGATGTACTTGGCTGCCCAAAGCCGGCTTACGATACGGTTCAGGTAAAGGTTATTATTCCCTTTGTTGATGCAGGCCCCAGAGATACATCCATTGTAGTAGATCAGCCTTTACAATTGTTTGCAAAGTCTGAGGCAGAAAATTTCTTGTGGACACCTTCAACCGGTCTGAACAATCCCTTGATTCAAAATCCGATTGCTCTACTTTCTTCAGATCTGGAGTATGTAGTCAGGATTGTAGCAGAAGGAGGATGTACAGCCACAGATACGATCAATGTAAAAGTGTATAAACTCAAACCCGGGTTTTATGTTCCCAATGCTTTTACTCCGAATAATGATGGCCTGAATGATATTCTTAAACCGGTTGCGATCGGAATGAAGTCTATGAAATTTTTCAATGTGTATAACAGGACAGGCCAATTGATTTTTACGACCAATGTATTTGGTCAGGGATGGGATGGCGACTTTAAAGGTAAATCTCAGGATGCTGACGTATTTGTATGGAAGGCTGAAGGGGTTGATTATCTTGGGAATGTGATTGCCGAAAAGGGGACGTTTACCCTTATACGGTAAGGCCAATTTTTTCGACCTATGGAATGACAACCTGAATCCGATTTTCCGAATGAATTCACAGTGAGTGTGGGATTGGAATTTTAGAATTTTTCATGCCAAACCATAGGATATGTGGAAGAAATTCGTAAGAGATTACTTTACCTTTTCCAGAAAAGACCGGCAGGGTGTCACCGTATTGGTGATATTGATCGCAATTGTTCTATTGCTCCCATTATTGTTTCCATATCTCAGAAAGCAGGCCAACATTGATCAGAAAGCTGTTATGGAAAGGGTAAACCAACTCAATGCAGTTTCCTCAGATTCTTTTTATCCGGCTACTCCAAATAACAAAGTTTCACAAAATGAAACAGAAAGGAATGAGAATGTAAAGCTCTTTAATTTTGATCCCAATACGATCAGTGCGGAAGATTGGATACGATTAGGTGTAAAAGAAAAAACTGCTTTCACCATAATCAAATACCGGGAGAAGGGTGGCAGATTTCATGTCCCACAAGACTTATACAAAATTTATACACTCCCACGGAAAGATGCCGACAGGTTAATTCCTTTTGTGAGGATTTCTGAAGCGAAAGCTGGGAAGGAGAGAGTCAGCTATCCGGAACCGGAAAAGAAAGAATTTACATATAAGCCAAAAGCAGAAAAAGTACTGGCTCATTTGGATATCAATCTTGCAGATACCAATCAGTGGAAATCCCTTCCGGGTATCGGCAGCAAATTAGCCAACCGGATTGTAAATTTCAGAGAAAAACTCGGAGGCTTTGTATCCATAGATCAGGTTGGAGAAACCAGATTCCTTCCGGATTCTACATTTCAGAAAATAAAACAGTTTCTGGATTTGAGTGAAGTCAAAATAGCAACCCTGAATATTAATGAGGCCACGGTTGATGAACTGAATGCACATCCATACTTATCCCGGCAAGTAGCCAATGCTATCGTTCAATATCGGAATCAACACGGTAATTTCAAAAGGCTGGAAGATTTGAAGAAGATTAAAATTATTGATGAAGAACTATACAATAAGATTAGCAGCTATCTTTCCGTATTGTGAGCAGATAATGATAATTTTTCAAAATTCAGGATTTGGCCTGAAATATTTAATCGTTCTTTAAAGTTGATAAATACACGTTCTGTAATTTGATACAAACATGATTGGTTGGGTAATTGCAACATCCGAATGACCCCTGCTGTAGTGTTATTAAAGGTAGAAATCCGGACATAACATACCACATGGTTCAAATAAAGTATCTTGCGCAAAAGCTATTCAATGGATTTTAGAAGATCGGAACTAACCGAACAGGTGGCTGCTACGGCCCGGGATTTTGCAGAGAAAAATATTCGCCCTCATGTGATGGAATGGGATGAAAAGCAGGAATTTCCCATTCATATTTTTAAAGAAATGGGGCAGCTGGGCCTTATGGGTGTACTCGTGCCTGAAAAATATGGTGGCTCGGGGTTAGATTATTTTCAATACAATGCCATCATTCAGGAAATAGCCAGAGTGGATGGTTCCATCGGGCTTTCATTGGCAGCGCACAATTCACTTTGTACAGGGCACATTTTGGCTTTTGGTAATGAAGCTCAAAAGGAAAAGTATCTTCCCAAACTTGCTTCGGGAGAGTACATTGGTGCCTGGGGACTTACCGAACCCGGTACAGGAAGTGACGCCGGAAATATGAAGTGTGTGGCTGTAAAAGATGGCGATAATTGGGTGATTAATGGTACAAAGACATGGATCACACACGGTATCAGTGGTGATGTTGCTGTAGTGATGTGTAGAACAGGTGAACCCCATACACGTGATAATGCCACTGCGTTTATTGTAGAAAGAAGCACGAAAGGCTTCCGGGGTGGCAAGAAAGAAAACAAGCTGGGCATGCGTGCCAGCGAAACGGCTGAGATGATTTTTGAGGATTGTGTGGTACCCGATTCTGCAAGGATGGGAAGCGTGGGCGATGGTTTTGTTCAGGCAATGCGAGTATTGGATGGTGGCAGAATTTCTATTGCAGCTTTGTCTCTGGGAATCGCCCGGGGAGCTTATGAGGCTTCGGTAAATTACAGCAAAGAAAGACATCAGTTTGGAAAACCCATTGCTGATTTTCAGGCTATCTCCTTCAAGATTGCGGATATGGCGACAGAAATAGAAAGCGCTGAATTATTGATTGATCAGGCTTGTGATTGTAAGTCCCGAAATCTACCAGTAACCAAATCATCCGCAATAGCCAAATATTTTGCAAGTGAAATCTCAGTAAGAATCGCAACCGATGCCGTGCAGATTTTTGGAGGCTATGGTTATACAAAAGATTTTCCTGTTGAGAAATTCTATAGAGACAGTAAGTTGTGTACCATCGGCGAGGGCACGAGTGAAATTCAAAAATTGGTAATTGCCCGGGAGACTTTCCGGGAATAACCGTACAGTAGAAATTTCATCCACTATCTTTTTTCAGACAGATATCAGAAGACATAAAAAAAGAGAAGCATTTTTTACTTCTCTTTTTTTATACAATTATTGTTATCAGAAATTAATAACTCCACAGGTTCTGTTCGTAATTAAAAATCTTTTCCTTAATGTTTTCGCCTTCCAACAACTGAAGAATCGTACTGTTTTTAAAGCCCATTTCATTTTTGATGTATTGATCATTTGGATTGTCAATCGTACTCTTCACAATACGGCCATAAAACATCCGGCTTTCAAACAGTTCTTCCCAACTCATCCTGGCTCCATAGTTCTTACCATTATACACTTCATACTTGGCGAAGATGGGTCTCATGTCCGGGTAATATACCCAGAACAATTCTGTTTCACCCAGATTGATTCCCTGGTTTGTGATGACATTCTTTAAAGGGGCAATTCCAAGAATTCTCCAAAATAGACGGCTGCTTTCTTTATCAAAGATCACTTCTTCTTTAATCCTGAATTTGTAGAAGGAGTCTAAGTTCACTTCCGGGGCAGTCGTTTTGTAACCGGTAATAGCTCCCAAAGAGTCAAATATAGGCACCGTTACAGGTTCCCCGGAAATTATCTTAGCAACCTCGGCTTTGGTCATGGGAGTTGTAAAACGGTCGTCTGTTGGGTTGAACGCGGTTACACCACCATGATCCGGCCCATCTTGTATAGCTTTTAATAGAATTGAAATAAATCGTTGATTCCCATTGTCCTCATTGGCAGAGTATCGGAAGGGCAGGTTCATTTTCTCCCGCGTATCGATATCTCTCCATACCTTTTGTCTGTACACAGCATCATCTTCCCTGATATTTTCATAAGGCAGAGGTACTCTCTCCTTTACCAGATTGCGCTCTATGGCATCATCATTTCTCAATGATTTTTTCACCACCGGTATAGGAAGACTATCCACAACGGCAACCTGAGGCTGCGGTGGAACAACTACAGTATCTACTGCTGGTTTTACATTCATCTTTACTGCTGTCTGGGTTTTCTTTGCAGTTGTCCTCTTTTTTACTGTACGCTTTTTTGTCTGGGCTTCTGCGCTATTGGTTATCACGCCAAGGCAGAGAGCCGCAAATAAGCATTTTACAATAATTTTTTTCATGTGCTGTTTTTTTATTCTTTTGAAGCTGAATAGGAGATTGTCACCGTTACTCAGCGATTAATATAAAACAAATCCAGCTCCGGGGATAGATTTAACCGGTCCACCGGGGCCTTGTACTCTTACATTATCAAATGTTACTGTGGTACCGGGAATACATTTTTGTAAAAGTGATTCCAGGTTAGAAAGATTTCCTCCGCTGATTGTTGCGGATTGGATATTTGCGAAGTTAGCACCGGAAAAATAAACCGTAGCTCCGACAATGTTATAATGATAATCGAAGTCAAAGTCTTTCAGATCGGCACGTGCAAACCTCTGGTTTTTGAATATTACAGATTGGATACGTCCGCCATCGCTTGGCCCTACCATTAGAATCGGGTCAGGCACTTGTTTGATTCTGAAATCGTAGGTGCTTACTTTCCCATCTGCATTTACAGTAATACTTGCTTTTCCGGGAGTGCTTACTCTCACTTTATACTTACCGGCACCACCCGCAGGTGTAAGGCTGCCCCCACTCATTGAAACTTTGGTTTTGTCCCAGCCTGTACCTGAAGAAATCGTAACAGGGTTGTCTACACCGATGTAAAATACGTTCATCTTATCAAGCATTACGGCTGAACCACCGGGTGTACCTACAGTGTATTCCACAGGGAAGGTTTTTGTTTCTTTGGTGCCATCTGGCTTGGTATAAGTTACAACCACCGGTACCGATTTGCTACCGGCGCCTGAGGCGGTAATGGTATATTCAGCTCTTCCATCCGGGCCTACGGCTACAGGAGTACCTCCGATAGTAATTGTAGGTTGTGCAGCTTTACTGTATGCGCCCACACCGGCAGTAATGTCAATTTTCTGTCCCGGCATTACATAGTTGGAACTCTGGCCTACCAATGCTGAAAACTGATCGTAAATTACTTTTACAGCCCCGATTTGATTATGACAGAAGGTGACAACTTCACTTTCCGCATTCTTCACACTATTCTGAAACTTACTCAGTATAGTCAAAGCGGCTACCGTCGGAGTCATGTGAAAATAGGTTTGGGTAAAATCTTTGTGTTTACCTTCTCTTGTCAGGAAGTCTTTGGTGCTTGTATTCACCGGAAAGTTGGCTTCAAATTGTTTTCTGATTTCCGGATCAATATTGAGCATGGCTTCTCTGTAATCATTCAACTTCTTTTCCAATTCCTTACCGACACCTTTTGTTTCAAAAAGTCTTGTAGAAGCATCCAGATTATCCTCACGGTAATCTTCTTTTCCATCTACAATTCTGAGATCAGCGGCTTTTTTCAGATCCAGTTTCAGATTGTCAATATAGTTGTATAATGAAGCAGAAAGTTCCCTGGCCTGCATAGCCTTGGGTTCCCAAATCTTTGCTTTTTCCGCAGACTGAGGATCATTCAATTTGGCCTCGAGTGACTTATAAAGCGTTTCATTTCCTTCACTGATAATTTCGTTTGAAGTAATAAGACTCTTGTCCACCACTTTGAAGGCAGTGATTACTTCATTAGACACGTTCAGTGCAAGGATGGCTGTAAGTACGAGGTACATTACGTTGATCATCTTCTGCCGCGGTTCTCTGGGTAATGGCATAATATTATGATTTTAATTCTTTAGGGTTAGTTGGATTTAAAAACAGGCTATTGCCTTCCTTGCATTGCACTTAGCATGTTGCCATACACCTGGTTTAATTTTCCAAGATTATTTGCCAATGCATTGATCTGATCTTTGGTTTTTTGAGCATCTTCTACTGTCGTTACCATTACTTCACTTGCTTTCGCCATTTTGCCGTAGAAGTTGTTCAAAGCCTTCAGGTGATTATTGCTTTCATTAAGCTCCAGTTCGTAAATCGTATTTAATGATCCTAAATTTTTAGTCAATACCTGCACCTGATCTTTAAATCCACGTGCACTGTCAGCAGCGCTGTTAAAGTTGCTCATGGTATTTGCAGAATTCATGAATGCATCTTTCATCATTCCGAGTGCATTATTGGCTTCCTTTGTTTTTGCTGAAAAGTCACCGGTAGATTTTACTACATCGCCTACCTCGCCCAATTGAGACACAGTGGTTCCCAATTTCTGGAAGTTTTCACCCAGGCGCTTCATATTGGCCGGTGTGATTTCGGCGGCTTTCATCATTTCTTCCATAGATTGCAATGGAGACTGTTGATCAGATGCGGATTTTTCTACCATTGAAACCTGATGATGATCTCTTTGGTGCGGTTTTACCCATTCAATAACTGCATAAATAAGGAAGATGGCTGTTTCTGTCCACATCCCGATGGTTAGCATAGTGTCTGCATAAGACTGATGAGTTAATTTGGCCCATGCAGCGAATATTACAACGCCGGCTCCGGCGCTTACAAACACATCTACGAGTGTTAGGAAGTTTCTCCTGGGAAGTTGCTGAGACTGAGACATAATAATTGAATTTTAAAGGTTGTTTGGTTTGATTTTTTTGAGGGTTAGTGAGCTCCTGAAAAGAAAAGCCCATATTAATTTTTTGAAGAATTAATTAATACAGGCCTTAAGATTTTCGGAACTAAAATTTTATTCTATAATACTTGTTCTTTGGGTTGTTTTCTTTTGGGTTGTCTGATTTGAATCGCATTATTTTTTCTTACCTGAGGATGGCGGCAGATCAATCACTGTACGGAATCCTATGTAAGATTTAGAGGTATCCTGGTACTCATAGGTACGGGTACTTACCTGAAGGTAATATCCTACGTCTTTCCAGCTTCCTCCTCTGATTACCTTACGCTTCATACGTGGAGGGTCCTGATCTTTAGCGTTCCAGCGAATGTCGGGGTTCATATCGTGCTGGAAGTTGTAACCGCCTTCATAGTAAAGTGAAGATGTCCACTCTGCTACGTTTCCGGCCATATTGTACAGACCAAAGTCATTTGGCCAGTAGGCATCAGCACGTACAGTATAAAATCCTCCGTCTTCCGGATAGTTACCACGGCCCGGTTTAAAGTTTGCCATCAGACAGCCTTTCCTGTTTCTGAGGTAGGGTCCACCCCATGGATAAGGAGCCTGAGAGCGACCACCGCGTGCGGCATATTCCCACTCTGCTTCTGTAGGCAGGCGGAATGGAGATTCAGAAGCTCTTTTTTTACTTTCCAGGTAGCTGTTCAGGTACTGTGTTCTCCATTCACAAAAAGCTGTAGCTTGCTTCCAGTTCACACCCACCACCGGATAGTTTCCAAAGGCCGGATGACTGTAATATTGCTTAGCCATCGGCTCATTATAAGAATAAGAGAAATCACGTACCCAGCACAATGTGTCCGGATAAACCGGAATATCATAGCGCACGATGAATTTTCCACGGGGTACATTTGCATTCTCCCTTTTGGAGGCCTCTTTGAAATCGTAAACTTCTGAGTGATAAATTATTTTGGCAGGGTCTATTTCCTTTCTGCCGAATATCCTGTTGTCAGGTGTCACGATCATGGCATCTATTTTTTCAAGAGTAGCCTTGTCGTCCCACTTGATTTGCTTTGCTTTGGTCTGATCAATGATTTCCCTCCCATCTGCACTTTGCTTTACATAACCAAGCAGTTTGGCTGCGATGGAATCTTTTACCCAATTTGTGAATTGGCGATATTCATTGTTGGTAATTTCGGTAGCATCCATCCAGAAGCCATTGATTGAAACCTGTTTGTTTCTGGCAGTGAATGCATAATTCACATCCTCATCACTTGGTCCCATGTGAAAGGTTCCAGGAGGAATATAAACCATTCCCGGAGGTTTTGGCAGGGTGTATTTTGCTGAAGGAGCCACACCGTGCAACTGACCGTCATTCGGAAGCCCTTTTGACTTGCCAAATTTTCCACAACTGGTCAGTACGAGTGCAGCACATCCCAGCAGAGGCAGCAAATTCTTGTTCATTGTAATTGACTTTACGGGTAAGGACAACTTTTTCATTCAATAATTGTATTTGATCGGATTTCGATCTTTTTCAGACCGTTTCCGGTAAATAAAAACGAGTAATAAAATTAATTATTGTAGAAAAATCTCAAATAAATTTTCTATTGGGTGTAATAATAGCTTTTTTCTTGTTTTCAAGCAGACGTTAAAACTAAATAAAATATTCCGACAAAGATGTGTAATTTAATCTTAAACCAAAAAAAATTAGTTAATAAATTCTTTTGACTCCCGCTTGCTAAATTTTTTCTCAAAGCCACTTCTTAGAGAAAAGCAGTTCTGTCATTTTCTCATTGTTTATGGAGCAACAAATGTAATGGGATTGATAAATTAACAGGACAAACTTCAAATGTTTTAGGATTTTTTTTTGAATCATCCATTGGTTTTCCTGAATAAATTTCAGGGTACAATCCGAATGCCGTTGTTATCAGCCATTGTGCCGTTTATTTTATTTTCCACAATCCAAGAATCAGGGATAGCAAGGCCGGATATACAATCTGCTCAATCGCCGGTAGGAAAGGATGGCCTGGTTCCGGACCTGTCAACTCAATAAAAAGAAACCTGATCAAAATTACGACTGGGCCAGCATCCATTTCAAGTGTGGTAAGTTCTTATTTTTTGAACAAACTTTGAGCATGCAACTGTAAGTTTCATTACAGTAATATTTTTTCAATAATGAAGATTTTGTTCTATTGCTCAGTCTTGAATATCCGATAGCCCCTATCATGGTTACTTTAGTGTATAGTTCCAGATTTTCATGAAATTGTTTTGTCAGCTTTTTCATGTCGGGTACACGGTCAAACTCCTGATCCTCTAACATTGGAATTAAATAAAATCTTCTGGGCAAATTCAGTTGAGGCCTTGGTTGTGTGAAGCCCTTAAATTTAGAAATCTGCCCGGATAAACCATAGGTCGGTGTCTCGTCCGGGAATTGGTTGTTCAATGCATTTTCAATGACAGAATTGGCAAAGAGTTCGTCATTATGCTTTTTAATCGCAATCGTATCCATTTTATTCATGTATTCAAAGTCGTCTATCAACAATTGTTTATCGAGGGCAAAGGACGCATCTTCATCCAAAATCCAACTGATTAATTCAGCGCGGCGATTCCTAAGACCGTCCTCTAAAAAATTCTCTCTGGCCCATTGAGATATAACCTTTGATTTGACCGGGTATCTCAATATTCTGTTTATGATGGTTGGAGATTCAACAGATTTTAAACACAACCATTCTTCATCGGAGCGTGTAAGCTGAACGCCTATCAGAATTGAATTACAGAGCTTTCTTGCTTCTTCAATTTGTGTGGGAAGAATGTGTTGTGGCATATCGAAAACCAACTTGAATAATTCGAACAACAGCTCTGTCGTTTCGGGAGGATAATGCGTTACGGTACGAAAGCTTCTATAGTAATAGCCGGAATTATTATTGTCAATTTTGAAGAGATTACCATAAGCATTAATAGCCTGCAACAGCGAAATACGGTTGATTCTTTTGTCTGTAGTCCATAAGTCGGTAGCAAGCCGGAGAATGTGTTGAAATAATATCGGATTGAAGCGGTATTGAGTCAGGTAGTCGCGGTGTTTGAGGAAATCCGGATAGGAAGTTATCAGGTCATCTTTGGGGTATAATTTTTCAAGGGCCAATATGGATTTTCTTAAACTTTTGTGGTTAGGTAATTGCATGTTGATAATTATTGAGGGTGCAAATAGTAGGAATGAAATGTATAGATGAATGTAGGGAATTTTTTCCGGATAAATTTCAGAAACCATTGGGTGTCATTGCACAAAAACGGATGAATGGCGGAAAAAGATTTGAAACAGGCTACCTGACTTTCAACTCAATTTTCAATGAGTGCGCTCACAAAAAGAAGTTAGAAACGCTTATTTATAATCCACTTAGCGTTCGGGTTCATTCCGAATCTGAAACCTCCTAATTTTGCATATTCATAAATGGAATCTTACAATACAGACTTTTATACCGGCAATAACGAGTTTATTGAGATTTGGGGTGCGCGGGAACACAATCTGAAGAATATTGATATTGCGATACCAAAGAATAAATTGGTAGTGATCACAGGCATCAGTGGCAGTGGCAAGTCCTCGCTTGCTTTTGACACCATTTTTGCCGAGGGACAGCGAAGGTACATGGAGAGTTTCTCTGCCTATGCACGGCAGTTTATGGGCGATATCGAACGTCCGGATGTGGATAAGATTAGCGGACTCAGTCCTGTGATTTCCATTGAGCAAAAAACCACGAATAAGAATCCCAGAAGCACGGTTGGAACCATTACAGAAGTATATGATTTCATGCGCCTTCTTTATGCACGCATTGGGGAGGCATACAGTTACAATACAGGAAAAAAAATGGTGAAGTGGTCGGAAGAGGAAATTGTACAGAATGTTTTTCACAGATTCAAGGGAAATAAGCTTTCTATATTGGCACCGATTATCAGAGGTAGAAAGGGACATTACCGCGAACTTTTTGAAGATATGCGCAGAAAAGGATTTGTAAAAGTTCGTATAGACGGTGAAATCAAAGACCTGGTTCCGAAGATGCAGGTGGACCGCTATAAAATACACGATATCGAATTGGTGATTGATCGGATTGAAGTCAAGGAAGAACAACGGGCAAGAATCAGCGACAGTATCCAAAAAGCATTGGAATCCGGGAAAGATCTGATGTTTTTATTGTTACACCCTTCCGGTCAGATAGTTCAATATAGCAAACGCCTCATGTGTGAAGATACGGGGATCAGCTATGAAGAACCTTCACCAAATGCATTTTCGTTTAACAGCCCTTACGGTGCGTGCCCGAATTGCAAAGGACTGGGAAATGTGTATTTGCCGGATTTGCAATCGATCATACCTGATCCTGAATTGAGTATCAACAAAGGCGGGATAGCACCACTGGGCGAAGAGCGGGATGTTTATTCATTTAACCAGATCCAAAAACTTGCAAAGAAGAATAAATTCAGCCTGGATAAACCTGTTTCGAATTTACCGGAAACCGCAATAAACCTGATTTTGTATGGAACGGAAACTGTGCCTGAAGATATGCTTGCCAAATGGAATTCTGCCAGTTGGGATGAGGTTGCTTCAGCTTCTGATGAATACGAAGGAATCGTAAATATGATTTATCGTTGGTTTACTTCTTCAGACGCCAGCGATCATGTGCGCGGTTGGGCAGAGCAGTTTATGGAGCTGAAACCTTGCCCAGAATGTCAAGGAGCAAGACTAAAGAAGGAAAGCCTGTGGTTTAAGATTGATGAAAAAAATATCAGTGAGCTCAGTAGCCTGAATCTGGAAGAGTTGTATGATTGGTTTAAGAATATAGAAGACAGGCTAAATAAAAAACAAAACCTGATCGCCAAAGATATACTGAAGGAAATCCGTGACCGGTTGTCTTTTTTACTCAATGTGGGCCTTGGGTACCTAAGCCTTGACAGGCCTTCCAAATCACTGAGCGGCGGAGAATCGCAGCGAATAAAATTGGCCACACAGATCGGATCCAGGTTGCAGGGCATCACCTATATTCTGGATGAACCAAGTATAGGCCTGCACCAGAGAGACAACCATCGGTTGATTGAAGCGCTAAAAGAATTAAGAGAAATCGGAAATAGTGTGTTGGTTGTAGAGCATGATAAGGACATTATGCTTTCAGCAGACTACCTTATTGATATTGGTCCTGCAGCAGGACGTCTTGGCGGTAAGATTGTAGCCGATGGCACACCGGAGGATATTCTTAGATTAAATACAGTCACTTCTTCTTTTTTGAATGGAAAGAAATCGATACCGATTCCCGGTACCAGAAGAAATGGGAATGGTGAGGTACTGACACTTACAGGTGCGTCCGGCAATAACCTGAAAAAGGTAAATGTTACTTTTCCATTGGGTAAGTTCATTTGTGTAACCGGTGTAAGTGGAAGTGGCAAATCTACCCTGATTAATGAAACCCTTTACCCGATTCTCAGCCAACATTTGTACAATAGCAAGTTGTCTCCACTTCCCTATACGAAAATCATGGGCCTGGAGCACATTGATAAGGTAGTTGAAATAGACCAGTCACCCATTGGCCGTACACCGCGAAGCAATCCTGCTACTTATTGTGGATTTTTTACAGACATTAGGGCATTGTTTGCTGCTATTCCTGAAGCAAAGATCAGAGGATATAAACCCGGCAGATTCTCATTTAATGTGAAAGGAGGAAGATGCGAAGTATGCCAGGGAGGCGGCATGCGCGTAATTGAGATGAATTTTCTTCCCGATGTATATGTGAAGTGTGAAAAGTGTAATGGCAAAAGATATAACCGGGAAACGCTTGAGATACGGTACAAAGGAAAATCCATCAGTGATGTATTGGGAATGACCGTAGATGATGCTGTGGAATTTTTTAAGAATGTACCTTACCTGTACCGGAAAATTAAAGTATTGCAGGAAGTAGGTTTGGGTTACATCACTCTGGGCCAGAGTGCTATCACACTCAGTGGGGGGGAGGCACAACGCGTGAAGCTGAGCACGGAACTTGGTAAACGCGATACAGGCAAAACATTTTATATACTGGATGAACCCACAACTGGTTTGCATTTTCAGGATATAGCCATGCTGATACAGGTGCTGAATAAACTGGCAGATCGCTGCAATACGGTGCTTGTCATTGAGCACAATATGGACATCATTAAAGTAGCTGATTATGTGATAGACCTGGGGCCGGAAGGAGGCCACAAAGGTGGCTATATTCTGTTTGAAGGTACTCCCGAAAAATTAATTCAGAATAAGAAAAGTTACACGGCTCAGTATCTGAAAGAAGAACTACAACCACCTAAAAAATCATAAGAAACAGCAAAGCATTTCAACGAAATCAAATAATTGTTGTGGTTTCAGGGGTTCCGGTACATAGAAATGCAGGTTCCTTTCGGGGTTGACTTCTGCCGAATACTTTGCTGGAGTTCTTTGGGGGAGAGGTTTTGATAAGGTGGTCTATGATTTTTGAGGTATTAATAGGAGATAGTAGTATTTTTAGAATCTGGTAGGACATCTCATTTTCATCAACTCGTGTCTGCTTGGATTTCCTGTAATCTTCCAACCGAATTTCAGGAAGGTTGTCACCCAACTATCGTTCTGATTTGGATTTCCACGCTTTTCACCCGGAGCAAATCTGGTTACATTTGGATTGCCTACAATTCTATCCATCTTATCTGAAATTTTGCGTGCAATCTGTGCGTCGGCAGGAGAGAGGTATTTATCGTACAATGTAGGATCAATATAGGTAGTGCTTACATCATCTACATAATCGTTAAAAGTCTTACGCAACAAGACTTCCAGGCTGACATTTATTTTTTCGGTAATCCAGTATTTGGCACCCAATCCCAAAGGGATATTGATTTGAGTGAGCTCGTATTCTTTTCTGTCCGGATATTCGGCAAAGCCCTGCCCCTCAAGGTGCAATGGCCTCAGATAGTACCAGGTCTTATTCCCATTGGCGTCAGTCAGTGATCCCTGGGGATCGTAATGATAAACTCCTACACCTGCGACTCCATAAGGCTGAAGCCTCGGATTATAATCACCATAACGATTATACAAAAGCTGCAAAGGGTATATCTCAGCAGCTACATAAGCCTCAAACAAATTTGATCTGAAATCCAGGTTTCTTTGTTTTCTGAACAGTTCGGCTCCGCCGTTTTTTTCAATGACTTTATCTTCACCCTCAATTTTTCCGAATTGTGCTGCTGCTCTGATTCCGAGCCAATCGTTGGGATATACTGTTATGAACGCCCCTTTCATAAGTTTGGTAAGCCCTAAGTTTACGTCCTTGATGAATCTCTTTCCGGTACCGCGGTTACCACCGAGATCTCCTAAGAAAAAGGTAGGCCCGAAATTGAGCCCCACATCAATCTGAAACTTATCATTGCCGAATTGTAATGACTGGGATCTTGCAGTCGTCATACAAAAAACAAGGAGGGTAGTTCCCAATGCATATTTAAGTAAACGATTCTTCATAAGGCAGATGGATTTTATGGCAACGCAGTAATCTGCTATTGTCATATCCTAAAACGCCTTATTAGAAAAATTATTGTAAATACAGGTTAAGAATGACCTCTCATTTTAATGTGTTCGATGTTGTCTTCAAGATAAACGTCTCCCTCTGGTACGAAGCCTAAATGTTCATAAAAACGTTTTAAATACAATTGAGCGCTGAGTACGATTTCAGTTTCTCCCGTGAGATTGCGGACATTCTGAATAGCTCTTTGCATTAATTCCTTTCCCAGTTTTTTCCCGCGTGCATTGTTTTTTGTGACAACCCTGCCAATGGAGGCTGCCTCCTGGTATGCAATACCTTTGGGGAGAATCCGGCAATAGGCTATCAAATTGCGTTCATCATACCCGCACAGGTGCCAGGCATTCTGATCTTTCCCGTCGCAATCCTGGTAGATACAATTTTGCTCTACTACAAATACTTCAATTCTGAGTTGCAGTATATCGTATAATTCTTCAGCAGACAATTCGGAGAAATGCCTGCAGTACCAGTTGATATTTTGAGAAGAATTCAAATCAGGCCTGATATTGAAAAAAATAAAATCAATTGACACCTTCAGTATCGAAGCGCTCTACACTCTCAATACCCGGCAATTCAATAAGGCTGGATACGAGCGTTTCCAATTCATCTTTGTCATGGACATAAACTTTTACATTTCCCTCAAATACGCCCTCCTTCGCTTCAATAGTGAGCGCATTGATGTTTATTTTAAGAGTCCCACTGATGAGGTTGGTGATTTTATTGATTACACCCACGTCATCAAGCCCGACAATTTTGATACCTGTAAGGAAAGAAATTTCCTTGTTTTTGACCCACTTCGTTTTCACTACGCGGTGGCCATAGTTGGCAAGCAATCTTGCAGCATTTGGACAATTTGTCCGGTGAATTTTAAGGCCTTCTCCCTGCGTAATGAATCCAAACACATCATCCCCCGGAATAGGTTTGCAGCAATTGGCAAGTGAGTACATGATCTTGTCACTGCTTTCGCCAAAAATAATAAGCTCTGTATCTTTTTTGGGTAAACTTCTTGTTGAAATTTCTTTCTCTTCCTGAATGGGTTTTTCCGGTTTGGGGAAGATAATCTTATCTCCGGAATAACTCCAGCCTTTTATTTCATTAAGGTCAATTTTTTTGACAGCGATGTCATAAAAAAGGTCTAACGTAGAATTGATTTTAAAGTAGGCAGCCACTTCTTCAAATTGTGAAAGGTGTGCCGGAATGTGCAGTTGTTCAAGCTTTTTGGTCAGTAGCAACTTACCTTCTTCACCAATGGCTCTTTTCTCTTCTTTGAGAGAGTCTTTTATTTTTGATTTGGCTTTTGTAGTGACTACAAATTTCAGCCATTCAGATTTTGGCTTTTGCTTCGAAGAGGTAATGATCTCCACCTGATCACCGCTTCTGAGTTTATGGCTGATGGGCACCAATTTGTGATTCACTTTTGCTCCGATACAATTCTCACCGATTTTGGTATGGATAGAAAATGCAAAATCTAAGGCAGAGGATCCGACCGGTAACATTTTGATATCTCCTTTGGGAGTATAGACATAGATTTCCTCTGCAAGAAAGGAAAGTTTGAAGTCCTGAAGAAAATCTACAGAGTTTGTATCCTGATTGGCCAGCATATCTCTTATTTGCTGAAACCATTTGTCAAAGCGGTTTTCTTCAGTGGTTCCTTCTTTGTATTTCCAGTGTGCAGCCAGTCCTTTTTCTGCAATGTCATTCATCCTCTTTGTGCGTATCTGTACTTCTACCCATTTACCATGAGGGCCCATTACGGTGGTATGTAAGGCTTCGTATCCGTTGCTTTTCGGATTGCTGAGCCAGTCACGAAGCCGCTCTGGTGCCGGGATGTACTCATCTGTCACCAGGCTGTAAACTTTCCAGCAATCTTCTTTTTCTCTTTCAGGAGGTGAATTCAGAATAATACGTATCGCAAAAAGGTCATAAACTTCTTCAAAGGACACACCTTTTTTCTTCATCTTATTCCAGATGCTGTGAATACTCTTGGGGCGGCCATGAATTTCAAAATCAAAATTGCTGTGGGTAAGTTTCTCTTTCAGTGGCCTGATAAAATCGTTGATATACCGGGTGCGTTCTCTTTTTGTATTATCTAATTTTTCAGCAATGTATCTGTAGCTGTCGGGTTCCATGTATTTCATGGCGAGGTCTTCCAGTTCTGTCTTGACATTGTAAAGGCCCATCCGGTGTGCCAGTGGTGCATAGACATACACGGTTTCTGAAGAGATTTTTAACTGCTTTTCCCGTTTCATGCTTTCCAGTGTGCGCATGTTGTGCAACCGGTCAGCCAACTTGATCAGGATTACCCGGGGGTCATCCGTGAGCGTCAAAAGGATTTTTTTGAAATTTTCAGCCTGTTGGGAAATGTTGGAGTCCAGTACATTGGCAATTTTTGTAAGCCCATCCACGATTCTGGCTATTTCTGCGCCAAATTCACGCTGGATCATCTCGAGTGTAATATCTGTGTCCTCGACAGTATCATGCAGAAGTGAGCAAATGGTGCTTCGGACACCAAGCCCGATTTCTTCCACGCAGATCGTTGCCACAGCGATGGGATGCAATATATATGGCTCGCCACTCTTGCGCCGCATTGTCTTATGCGCTTCTACTGCCATTTCAAATGCTGAGCGGATTTGTTCTTTGTCTCCGGGTTTCAGTTTTGGTTTTAACGCTCGTAACAGTGCACGGTATTTTCGTAGGATCTCCTTTTTCTCCTGCTCTTCATTCATCTCATACTGAGGAATATTCAGTGTTTTTTCCATTGGTACGAATTTACTGATATTCGGTATTTCCGGTGAGATTTTTAATGAAGTTAATTTCAGTGGAGGAGATTGCCTGCTTTTTGGAACAGATGACTAAAGAAAACATTGAAATTGAATTATATTTTAATTAAATAAATGGAGTGATTTTATTAATTCAAATCTCGTAATTTTGCCGCCCCTTATCGCGCATGTGGTGAAATTGGTAGACACGTCAGACTTAGGATCTGATGCCGCAAGGTGTGGGGGTTCGAGTCCCTCCATGCGCACTTTCTACAAAAGTTAAGGTGAATACCTTTCTATAAAATTTAAGAAAATGGCAAGTGTTACCAGAGAGCAGATTGGAAATCTTCACGATAAGATTTCAGTAAAGATTGATAAGCAGGATTATCTGCCTTCCTTCGAAAGCGACCTGAAGAAATTCAGCAAGAAAGCCAATATTCCCGGATTCAGAAAAGGAATGGTACCCGCAGGGATGATTAAGAAAATGTATGGCAATGAGTTTTACCGTGAAGCGGTGATTAAATCTGCCGAAAAAGAACTTCAGGAGTTTCTCGCAAAAGAAAATCTGGAAATTTTTGGACAACCCATACCCTCGGATGGCACGTTGCCCAACCTGGATTTGCAGAATCCATCCGAATATGAATTTCAGTTTGAAGTCGGAAGGAAACCTGAATTGAAAATCGATCTTTCAAATGCCGGAAAGCTCACTTCATATAAAATAAAAGTAAAGAAGGAAGATATTGATAATCGTGTGGATAGTTTTCAGGGACAATTCGGAGAGTTGAAGGAAGCCGGTGAGGTATCCAATGAAAACAATATTGTCGAATTGAATATTACACAGGTTAATGAAGAGGGCCAACCGGTAGAAGGCGGTTTTTCTTCAGACCAGTCATTGTATGTAAAAGTGTTTACAGAATCCTTTCAGAAAGCGCTTACCGGAAAGAAAAAGGATGATATACTTCAGTCAAGACTGAATGAAATGATTGACTTCGAAAAATATCCCGGTGTTTTGGAAAATATCGGCATTCCGAAAGAAGATAGTGAAAAAGTGAATTCTGCTGTTACTGTCAGAATTGTCAAAGTCAATGACCTTGAGAAGCATCCGCTAAATGAAGATCTATACAAGAAAGCATATCCTTCAAAGAATATTCATTCGGAAGAAGAATTGAGAAATACGATTGAAGCAGAAGAACAAAAACAATTGGATGACGTATCCAGCAATCAGTTGGATCATCAGATTTACCATTTGCTCATGGATTCATCCGCAACCGATTTGCCTGAAAGCTTTCTTAAGAAGTTGTTGCTGGCAACAGAAACAAAGAAGTCTGAAGAAGAGATCACCAATCAGATGCCTTCATTCCTGAAAGAACTCAAATGGTCCTTAATTTCTCAGCAAATCATCAGAGACAATGATCTGAAAGTGACCGCCGATGATATCAAATCAGAAATAAAAAGTGAATTGGCCAGGTATTTTGGAAACGTGGATATTGATTCTGAAGAATTTGCCTGGACTGACAGTTATGTCAACCGGATGATGGCAGACAAAGAACAATTGGAATCCAGATACCACAGGCTGTTGACAGCAAAAGTTTTCGATTGGGTAAAGTCTCAGATCAGCACGGAAAAACAGGAGATTTCGCAGGAAGATTTTGCGAAAATGGAAAAAGATCATCAGCACACGCACTGAACTTCCAAAAAATAAGTTAGCCAATTTGTCGCATTTTTTTTGTTAGCATTATATTTGACCTTTGACAGAGGGAAAAATATTTTGAACAAAATAAATACGTACATGAATCACGGAAAGGAATTTGAAAAATATGCTGTAAAACACAGAGGCATCAGCAGCAATACGCTGGATAGTTATATCAAGCATAACGTTACCAACCTTACTCCCAACATAATTGAAGAAAGACCAATGAATGTCGCAGTCATGGACGTGTACAGCCGTCTGATGATGGATAGAATCATTTTTCTGGGGTATCCCATCAATGACGAAGTGGGTAACATTATCACAGCCCAATTATTGTTTTTGGAAAGTACGGATCGCAACCGGGATATTCAATTATATATTAATTCTCCGGGCGGTGGCGTATATGCGGGATTGGGCATGTACGATACGATGCAGTTTGTCAATCCGGATATAGCGACTATTTGTACAGGGATAGCTGCCAGCATGGCCGCCGTCATTATGGCTGCAGGTGCACATGAAAAGAGAAGCGCGCTCAAACATTCCCGGATCATGATGCATCAACCCAGCGCCGGTGCGATGGGGCAGGCATCGGATGTGCAGATTACGGTAAATGAAGTAGTAAAATTGAAAAATGAACTTTATGAAATATTGAGTAATCACACAGGACAGACTATCGAAAAGATTTCCAAAGATAGTAGGCGCGACTTCTGGATGACCGCTGAGGAAGCGAAAGCCTACGGCCTGGTGGATGAAGTGTTAATCACAAATGCAAGAAAACAAAAAGAAAAATAATCATGAAGACCTATTCAATTCAAAATAAGAATCTGAGATCAGACGAAGAACAGCCAGAAAAGGAGATGCCCGATAATGCAATGGAACGAATGATGGAAGGCGCTTTTCTTTATGATAAAAAATTTCTGGAGCAGCGTAAAGTGTTTCTTTGGGGAGAAGTAAATGACAAGACAAGCAGAGAGATTACCAACCGGTTGTTGTATCTGGAAGCGAATGACCCGGGCAAAGAAATTTCTTTTTATATCAACAGCCCCGGAGGTGTAATAACCAGTGGAATGGTAATCTATGACACCATGCAGATGATATCAAGCCCTGTAAGTACAATATGCATGGGCATGGCTGCAAGCATGGCAAGTATATTGCTCAGTGGAGGTACTAAAGGGAAAAGATTTATTTATCCGCATGGTGAGGTCATGATTCATCAGCCCAGTGGCGGCGGTCGTGGCACAAGTGCTGACCTGGAGATTATGGCAAAACAAATTCAGAAAGCAAAAGAAATAGGCGCAAAAATTCTTGCCGATAATTGCGGGCAAACTTTTGAGAAAGTTATGGAAGATTTTGATCGTGACTATTGGATGGATGCACAGGAAAGCAAGAAATATGGCATTGTGGACGTTATTCTGAAGAAGTTGTAAAAATATTTTTTGGAAATATTTATTATAATAAAGACTACTTTAGCCGATATTTAAAGTAACCATGGCAAAACAAATTTTACACTGCTCCTTTTGTGGCCGATCACGCGATGAGGTAAAGATTCTCATAGCAGGCCAGGAAGGCCACATCTGTGAAAATTGCGTTGAACATGCACAGGAAATTATTCTGCAGGAAATCCCCCCTGCCTTAGAGAAAAACACCGGCAACAGCAATTTCAAACTCACCGTTAAGAAACCAATGGAAATCAAGAAATATCTTGATGAATATGTGATTGGACAAGACGATGCAAAGAAAGTGCTTGCCGTAGCAGTGTATAATCATTACAAGCGACTAAACCAGAAAGTAGAAAACGATATTGAGATAGAAAAAAGCAATATCATAATGGTAGGTGAAACCGGTACCGGTAAGACACTGCTGGCCAAAACCATTGCCCGTGTGCTGAATGTGCCCTTTGCGATTGTGGATGCCACGGTATTTACAGAGGCCGGATATGTAGGGGAAGATGTGGAAAGTATTCTGAGCAGACTTTTGCAGGTATGCAACTTTGATGTCAATGCAGCGCAAAAGGGAATTGTCTATATAGATGAGATAGACAAGATTGCCAGGAAAAGTGATAACCCGAGTATTACACGGGATGTAAGTGGTGAAGGCGTACAACAGGGATTATTAAAACTGCTCGAAGGCACAGAAGTGTTGGTGCCACCACAGGGAGGTCGAAAACATCCTGAGCAGAAACTGATAAAAATCAATACCAGCAATATTCTGTTCATTTGCGGTGGTGCCTTTGATGGTGTGGACAGAATCATAGGCCGGAGAATTAATACCAATGCAATCGGGTTTAGTGTAAACAAAGATTTGCAGGAGTATCAACGAAAAAATCTTTTGCAGTTTGTCAATGCACAGGATCTGAAACATTTCGGATTGATTCCTGAACTCCTGGGAAGGCTTCCTGTAGTGACCTACCTGAATCCGCTTGATGATGCAACATTAAGAAACATACTCACCGAACCCAGAAATTCACTGATCAAGCAATACAAGAAATTATTCCAACTGGAAGGCATTGATCTGGTCATTGAAAATGACGTTTATGATTTTATGGTTGAGAAAGCCATGGAATACAAGCTCGGCGCCAGAGGATTAAGGAGTATCTGTGAAAGTATTCTTACGGATGCCATGTATGAGCTCCCTTCACAGAAAGTCAAGACATTCAACCTTACAAAAGAATACGCCCAACGCAAGTTTAAAATCAGCAAATTAAGTATGCTGAAAGTTGCCTGATAAAAATTATTTATTGTTTGTTTGCCCCCTGTTTATTGGAGCAGGGGTTTTTAACATTCAAAGTGTGAAAAACTTTTGGAATAATTTCCTCTTATATGTTGTATGAAAATTTGCTACTGCAAATTTTGGGTTTACATTTACCGCTCAAATATTAAAATATAGAAACGAAATGGTTGATGTAATTCTGGGGCTGCAATGGGGAGATGAGGGCAAAGGGAAAGTGGTTGATTATTTCGCCTCCAATTATGACATTATCGCCAGGTTTCAGGGAGGCCCGAATGCTGGTCATACACTTTATAATGCCGGTAAGAAAGTGGTCTTGCATCAGGTACCTTCGGGTATCTTCAAACCCAATACCTTAAACCTGATTGGAAATGGAGTCGTGCTTGACGCGGTAACATTACAGGCAGAATGTGATACCATTTCAACCTTTGGAGTTGATTATAAAAAATCTTTATTAGTCAGCGACCGCACACAATTGATCCTGCCTACCCATAAGGCACTCGATAGGGCCAGCGAACAAAGCAAGGGAAATGAAAAGATCGGTTCTACATTGAAAGGCATTGGCCCGGCGTACATGGACAAGACAGGCAGAAATGGATTGCGGGTAGGTGATATTCGCAACAAAAATTTTGTATCCAAATACATCAAGCTTAGGTTGAAGCATCAGAAATTGTTAGACAATTTTTCATTCAATGAAGACATCACTGCGGAGGAAGAAAAGTTTTTTGCCGCATTGGAATTCCTGAGAGGATTGCAGATTGTAAGTGGAGAGTATTTTGTCAATGAGGCCTTAACTTCCGGAAAAAAGATTCTTGCTGAAGGCGCTCAGGGAAGTATGCTCGATATTGACTTCGGCACCTTCCCTTATGTGACTTCTTCTACCACCATTACTGCCGGAGTGTGCAGTGGTCTGGGCATTGCTCCCAACAAGATTAAGGAAGTAACCGGTGTGACCAAAGCCTATTGTACGCGGGTAGGAGGTGGGCCATTTCCTACAGAACTGCATGACAATGACGGAGACTTAATCCGAAATAAAGGGAATGAATTCGGAAGTACTACCGGTCGGCCACGACGGTGTGGATGGATTGATATGGTAGCCCTTGATTACGCCTGCATGATTAATGGCGTGACTCAATTGGTAATGACAAAAGCGGATGTGCTGGATGAATTGCCCGTATTGAAATTGTGTGAATCATATAGAATAGACGGTGAAGAAACTAATAGAATTCCTTTCCAGATGGAAAAGCTCACTATTGAGCCTGTTTACAAATCCTTTGATGGCTGGAACTGCGATATTTCACTAATTAAAGAATATCAGAAACTGCCCCGAGAGATGATAGTATATATTGAATATATTAATAAAAAGCTCGGTGTGCCTGTCAGATTCATTTCCAATGGCCCCGGTACTGATCAATTGATTAAGGCATAATGATTGAAAAATTTTTGCCTTGTTTTACCTTTTAAAATATTTCCTATTTTTGGTTTAGAAAAAATTTTTGAAAGAACCTGTATTAATTAAATTCCGGAGAAAATTATGAAAGCGAAATCCGATAAAAACAAGAAAACGCCTGCTAAAAAATCAGACAATAAGGCAGAGAAGAAACCTTCAAAACAAAACAAAAAATTTGACGAGAACGATGACGATGATGAATTGGAAGAAGATGAAGAGTTAACGTCAAAGAAAAAGGGAAAAACATCCAGGAAATCACGTGAGGACGATGATGAGGAGGATGACATGGATGAAGAGGATGACTGGAATAAATCTGACGAGGACGATTATGATCCGGACTTTGAAGAATTTGATATGCCAAAGTCGAAGTCTAAAAAGTCGGGCAAGAAAGGAGATGATGAATTTGATGTGGACGATGACTTCAAGTCTCTCGGCCTATTTGACGAAGGCAATGACTTTGATGACGAGGATGATGATTTCTAAATAGTAATTGAATCTCTGCCACTGAAATTCCCGGTAAGGGAATTTTTTTTTGCCGGATTTTTTTCAGATTATTGATAGTCCATAAACAGGAGTACATTGAAAGAATTAAAAATAAAGTTTGAGCAATTTTTAGAACATCTGCAGATTCCGTCTGGTCTGATTCCTTGGATTGTATTTCTCGTGATGCTGATCATTTCCGGACTCCTGATTTTTTTGAGTGTGTATATTACCCGCCAATTGTTGCAGCAGGTGTTGTCAAAAATTATCATGCGTGCCCGGAATAACTGGGACAATCTCCTGATCAAACACAAACTTTTTGCTGCAATTGGATATCTGGTTTCGGTAATTGTATTGAAAATCTCTGCTCCGGTGTTGTTTGAGGATTTTCCAAGAACATTGGTATATATCGACAGGGTCGTAGATGCCTACATGGTATTTGTAATTGTAAGGTTGGTGATTGTTTTTCTGAGGGCGACGGAAGATCATCTTTCCGAGTCTCAGCTGTTTATTGAAAAACCGTTGGCAAGTTACTTTCAACTTTTCCGAATTGTGCTTTATATAATTGCATTTATTCTGAGCTTGTCAATCATTCTGAGCAAATCGCCCTTGTATTTTTTAGGTGCTTTTGGCGCGATGACAGCCATATTGTTATTGATTTTTAAAGACACAATTCTGGGACTCGTTGCCAGTGTGCAAATCTCTGCCAATGATATGATCCGGATCGGCGACTGGGTGGAAATGCCAAAATACAATGCAGATGGCGATGTGGTTGCGATTAATCTGAATACAGTAAAGGTCAGAAACTGGGATAAGACCATCACTACTGTACCCACTCATTATTTCATCACCGAAAGCTTCAAAAACTGGAGAGGTATGCAAATGAGTGGAGGAAGAAGAATCAAGAGGACACTGCAGGTCAGCGTCAGTTCCATCAAATTTGTAGATCCTGAAATGAGAGAGCGCCTAAAACAAATAGACCTGATCAAAGAATACATTATTGGCAGGCAGGCAGAAATAGAACAATTTAACAAGGAGAAAAATGTCAACACCAATGTATTGGTGAATGGAAGAAGAATGACTAACATAGGGGTATTCAGAATGTACATTCAAAAATATCTTGAGAATCATCCGGGTATCAAACACGATATGTCGCTGTTGGTAAGGCAGCAAACATCGGGTGAGCATGGCCTTCCGATAGAAATTTACTGTTTTACAAATACGATTAAGTGGGTTGAATATGAGAACATACAATCTGATATTTTTGATCATATTCTCGCAGCAGCATATTATTTTGATATACAAATTTACCAGGCACCCACAGGGAGCGATCTTCGTGCATTAACTCAATAATATTAGTGTAGGTACTGAAGCAAGTGAATTATGCTGGTTGCAATTGCTGTTTTGCAAGTTGGAGGGCAAAGTCCAATTGCTCCTTTTGTGAAAGGTTGGTATTGTCGAGGACTACCGCATCTTCTGCCTTACGGAGCGGACTTATTTCCCGGTTGCTGTCTATATAATCTCTCATCGCAATATTTGCTTTTACCTCATCAAGAGAAATGTTTGGATTCTTTTCATACATTTCAGTAAAACGCCTTTCAACCCTGACTGCCTCGTCGGCAATCATAAATATTTTGACTTGTGCATTTGGAAAAACGGTAGTTCCGATATCTCTGCCATCCATCACAATTCCTTCGTTGATACCCATTTGTTGCTGAGCTGCTACTGCAAATTTCCTAACCTCTCCAATGGCAGCAACTTCTGAAACTTTTTCAGCCACCACAAAATCCCGGATGATATATTCTACATTTTCACCATTCAGGTAAATTTCCGATTTATGATTATAGGGATTTACTTCAAAGCTGATGTTGATGTCTTTAAGTGCATTGACCACTTCCTCTGCATTTTCATAATTCACATTATTGCGGAGAAAATATAAAGTGATGGCTCTGTACATGGCGCCACTATCGATATAGAGATAACCTAATTTTCCGGCCAATTGTCTGGCGAGTGTGCTTTTCCCACAACTGGAAAGGCCATCAATGGTTATGATAATTTTGGGTGGCATGGCTATACAAAAATCAAAAAAAATAACCATGTGGCAAAATCAAATAATCCCTTCGGTTTCTGCAATTGAGAGGTAAAACTCTTTATTTATCCTGCAATAGGATTAAAGGGCAATTGATTGCTCAGCAGGCTTATTGATTGCAGCGTTGATAGTAGAAATACCCCGGATGACATTATCTGCCAGTGTTTCGAAAGCCTTTACGGATGCAGTATCATCGCTCATCATCGCCGGCACACCGATATCTCCTCCTTCGCGTATCGACTGCACCAACGGTATTTCACCGAGAAATGGAATATCAAATTCTTCGGCCAGATTTTTACCACCTTCCTTACCAAAAATGTAATATTTGTTTCCGGGTAATTCCGCAGGAGTGAAATAGCTCATATTTTCTACAAGGCCTATCACCGGAACCCGCAATCCCGGTTGACTAAACATCGCCACTCCTTTTTTCGCATCCGCCAAAGCAACCAACTGAGGTGTGCTGACTACCACCACACCGGTTACCGGTACAGACTGTACGATGGTAAGATGAATATCTCCTGTACCCGGTGGCATATCGATAACCAGATAATCCAGCTCGCCCCAGGCGACGTCTGTCACAAACTGACGGATAGCACTGCTAACCATAGGGCCACGCCAAACGACGGCCTGACGCTCATCCACAAGCAATCCGATACTCATCAGTTCAATGCCATACCTCATAATCGGAACAATTTTTGGCTTACCATCTACATCTTTCATCATCGGTTTTTCGCCTCGTACACCCATCATGATGTGTCCGCTCGGGCCATAGATATCCGCATCCATCAAACCCACTTTTGCTCCTTTGGAAGCCATTGCCAGAGCCAGATTTGTAGCGATAGTACTCTTGCCTACACCACCTTTGCCACTCACGACAGCCACAATGTTTTTCACTCCTTTCAATACGCCTTGTTTATCCATTCGTGCAGACGTGGTTCGGCTTGTAAATTCAATTTTGACATTGGCATCCGGATAGATTTCTTTGATAGCCTTTGTGCAATCTTTTCTGAATCCTTCCTGCAGCGGACAGGCGGGTGTGGTAAGTACCACAGTAAAAGAAACATCATTCCCATTGATGCGTATGTCTTTTACCATATTTAAGGTTACCAGGTCGTTTTTCAGATCAGGGTCTTGCACAGTTGAGAGGGCTCTGTATATTTCTGATTCTCTCATGGTTGAATGTTATGTTAAAAACAATTAGTTGGCGCAAATTTAGCCATTGATACTCTTACTTTGTTTCCTTAAAGAGGAAATTGTATTATCATTATATTTCAGCCTTGCACATAATTTGTTTATCTTGAATTGATGAAGAGATTTTTACTTTCACTGGCTTTCATTTTTTCGTTTTCAATAGCCGCCCTGGCACAATTTGAATCGTACAGAGATTCAGTAGTGCAATTGTATGGTGTAGTGATGTCTGCCGATAGCTTGCGTGCCTTACCGGGCGTCAGTATCAGTGTGATGGGGCGCAATCAGGGAACTGTTTCTAATGATGACGGTGTATTCTCAATTGTTGTGTTGAAAGGAGACAGGCTTGAATTTACAAGTGTCGGATACAAGCCCAAACTGGTGACTATCCCACGCAGCCTTGAAGGGAATCAACACAGTATGATTCAACTCCTGGTACAGGATACGATTTATCTCCCTACTACCATAATCAAAAAGTATCCTACCCGGGAAGAATTTGAAAGAGAGTTTGCAAGTACAAAGGTGCCTGACGATCAGCAGGAAATAGCCCGGCAAAATATGTCTGAGGCCAACCGGAGAGCCTTAATGTCGGTATATCCGATGAGTGGAAAGGAGGCCAATCAGTATTTTATGCAACAGAATGCCAGAAAATATTACAGTGCAGGTCAGTTGCCTCCGCAAAATATTTTTAATCCATTTGCCTGGGCAGAATTTATCAAAGCCTGGAAGCGCGGAGATTTTAAGAGAAAGAATTATTAGATTTCCTCTAAAGAGGAATAGTTGAATATTTTCTGACGATGTCTTCTACATTTGAAAGAATAAATTAATGGATATGAAGAAATTCCTTCTCTCTTTTTTTATCCTCATTACCCTGGCTGCATTTAGCCAGCAGAATCAATCCACCCCCATCACGATCGGAGAGAAAGCAGATATCTATTCCAATATTCTTAAGGAAAAAAGAAGTTGCAATATTTACCTGCCGGAAGGGTATAACACAAATGATACGACCCACTATCCGGTAGTATATCTTTTGGATGGTGGAATGGATGAGGATTTTCTTCACATAGCCGGGTTGTATCAGTTTGCCTCTTTCCCCTGGGTAGAATGGAGCAAACCTTCCATTGTAGTGGGTATCATAAATGTCAACAGAAGGAGGGATATGACTTCCCCTACGCATGACACAGCGATGAAAAGATTATTTCCTGAATCGGGAGGTTCTGAGAAGTTTATTGAGTTTATCAAAAATGAATTGCAGCCCTACATTTACTCGCATTACAAGACCTCTTCAGAAAAAACGCTCATTGGTCAATCATTTGGTGGATTACTAGCGACTCAGATATTGAATGAATACCCGGATTTGTTTAGCCGTTACTTTATTGTAAGCCCTTCTCTCTGGTGGGATGATGGTGCAATTTTGAGGAGAGCTTTCAAGATTACAGACAGCAATTATTCACATCACACAAAAATTTTTCTTGCAGTAGGAAAGGAAGGGGTTACCCCCGGAGCAACACCCCATGTAATGGAAGTGGATGCAAATCTTTTGGCTGACAAACTGCGTGGAGGAAATTCACCCTTTGTAAAAGTGTTTTTTGATTACATGCCGGATGAAGATCATGCCACGATCCTGCACAGGGCAGTATTGGATGGATTGAAAATGATGAAATAGGGGTTGCTTACAAAATATTTTTTTTGCTGAAGATTATTGTGAGCATCACATTCTCTTCGGTACTTTGATACCCAGCAGGCCAAGTGCATTTGAAAGGATATTGGCTGTCATAATGCTCAATGCCAATCGAAGATTTTTTTTCTCAATACTTTCTGCCTGAATTACGGAATGCTCAGAGTAGAAGCTGTTAAAGAGTTTTGCTACACCAAAGGCATAGTTGGCGATGATGGACGGATCCATTTCTCTTGCGCTTTCTGAAATGGCGGTTTCAAAAGTTTCCAACTCCAGAATCAATTTTCTTTCCAACGGAAATAAAGTATCTGATTCTGCCTTATAGACAAACGCTTTTACTTCAACACCGGCTTTTCTTATGATGGATTGTATTCTGGCGTAGGTGTATTGCACAAAGGGGCCTGTGAACCCATGAAAGTCAATACTATCCTGAGGGTTAAAGACCATTTTCTTTTTAGGATCTACCCGCAAGAGATAAAACTTCATTGCACCCAATCCGAGTATTTCATACAGATGCGAAAGTTCTTCTTCAGTGGATCCTTCCACTTTGCCCAAAGTCGCGGTATGTTCTGCTGCTGTTTTCACCATGTCATCAATCAGATCATCTGCATCCACCACTGTACCTTCCCGGCTTTTCATTTTACCGGTGGTAAGTTCTACCATACCATAACTCAGGTGATAAATTTCATCGGCAAACGGGAAGCCCAGTCTTTTGCAAATGGCCTTCAGCACTTTCATATGATGCAGTTGTTCGTCACCAATCACATAGATACTTTTCTTCAACGGGTATTCCTCAAATTTTTCTGCTGCCAGGCCGATATCCTGTGTTATATATACCGAAGTGCCATCCGATCTTAATAATAGTTTTTCTTCCAGATTTTCTTTGGCAAGATCGATCCACACACTTTTATCTTCTTTTCTGAAAAGTATTCCTTTGTCTAAACCTTCCTGAACATATCTTTTCCCCAAAAGGTAAGTATCGCTTTCATAATAGACTTTGTCAAATCCGACTCCTGTTCTTTCATACGTTTTATCAAATCCTTCATATACCCAACCATTCATAGTGGCCCAAAGGGAATGAACTTCCTGATCGCCCTGTTCCCATTTGCGAAGGAGTTCCTGCGCATCTTTCATTACCTGCGCTTCCCGTTCGGCAGTTTTCTTATCCATACCTTGAGCTATCAGGTACTGAATCTGCTGTTGGTAGATGTCATTAAATTTTACATAATAGTCCCCTACAAAATGATCCCCTTTTTTTCCTGTACTTGCAGGTGTAGCACCGTTGGCAAACAACTTCCAGGCAATCATACTTTTGCAGATATGTATTCCTCTGTCATTGACAATACATGTCTTCACCACGTTGTACCCGTTGGCTTCCAAAATCCGGCTCATGCTCCATCCCAAAAAAATATTTCTGAGGTGTCCGAGATGCAGGGGCTTGTTGGTATTGGGCGATGAGTATTCAATCATCACCGTATTGCCGGATGTTTGTTGAAAACCGGTTTGTGTATCGTTATATTTTGATTGTAGAAAATTTTTCAGATCCTGATCGCCCAACTGAAGGTTTAAAAATCCTTTGATAACATTAAATGAAGTGAATGTGCCGGGGTATAATTCAAGAATTTTGGCACCCAACTCATTCCCCAGTTCTTCAGGTTTTTTACGAAACATTTTCAGAAGCGGGAAGAATACCACGGTATAGTCGCCTTCAAATTCGGGTTTGGTTCTGGTAACCTGAAAATCTTTAGCCTCGACGACTGTTCCATAAAGCTGATTCAGGCTCTCTGTGGTAGCTGATTGTATGACGGATGTAAAAGACATAAAATAAAGTAGGTAAAAATAGTATCAATTAATGAATGCGGTCGCCACGAACTTCCTGCGACATCATGACTTCCCGTTCGTAGTTTAGCCATTCTGACCATCGTTTTCTGACTTTTTCTTTGGGGAAATATTCCTCTGCAAGTGTGATAAACAGCGTGTAATGACCGGCCTCGCTTTCCATAAACATTCTGTAAAACTTTCTCAGATATTCGTCCCCGAGGCCTTCACTGAGTCTTTTAAATCGCTCGCAACTTCGGGCTTCAATCAACGCCATGGTCAGCAATTGGTCGAGCATACGTTCTCCCGGGCTGCCCCCTTTTTTTTGAAAATCCAGAAGTTTATTGACATAGGCATCTTTGCGCTGCTTGCCCAATTTTAATTTTCGTTTATTGATTTCTTTGATTACCATTCTGAAGTGCCCCCATTCCTCTGTGACAATGGGCGCAAGTTCATTCACTAACTTTTCTTTATCGTTATATTTCTGAACCAAGGAAATGCAACTTGTGGCTGCTTTTTGTTCACACCAGGCATGATCGGTCAGAATATCTTCAATGGAAATAGCCGCCAGGTCCACCCATCGTGGGTCAGTCACCAATCTGAGGCCTAAAATATTCTTTGTATCCTGCGAAATTGTATCCATAAATGCAAATGTATTGCCTGAATTGAATTATAAGTAAGTTTTTGGTTCAGGAATCTTAAATGGTAATTAAATACTGATGCTCCTGTTGAAATTGCAAACAATACATCAAATTGTTTTCCTGATTATCGGATTGAATTGTTTATTTCTGAAACGAGGGATTGTGCCGGGCAGAATTTTTTGGAATCAACCCATAGAATATATTGGCATAAATTTGCTTTGGTATCGGCAGGTCCATTCGGTGTTATGATTGAAGCGATTACTGAAGTATCAATGGTTAAAAAAGTAATAGGATTCAGCAATTCATGAAAAGATGAAAACCTTGAGCCGCTTCTGAAGAAGCGACAATATGATCCTAAGAAGCGACAAGGTTGCGAATCATTTTGTAATAATCAACAACATCGTTCATTGTTAAGAGGTAGTGCGATTCGTAGGCCGGACAGAAAGAAAAATGGTTTTTTACATTAAACGAATAAAAATCTATGGAATTAGGAATAGGAATGTTTGGAGATATGAGCCTGGATTTTCAGACAAATAAATATCAGAAGGCATCTGAAAGGCTGAAAGAAATAATTGAAGAAGTGAAATTGGCCGATGAGTTGGGGATAGATTTGTTTGCAATGGGTGAGCACCATCGGAAAGACTATGCCGTTCCTTCTCCCGAAACCTTGCTGGCTGCGTTAGCGACGGTAACCAAAAATATCAAGCTCTCCAGTGGGGTAAATGTGATCAGTTCTACCGACCCTGTCAAGTTGTTTCAGGATTACACCATGATTGACATGCTTTCCAGTCACAGGACTGAAATTATGGCCGGCAGGGGTAGTTTCATAGAGTCTTTTCCATTGTTCGGATATGATCTGCAAGACTATGAGGCCTTGTTTGAGGAGAAACTTGATCTGTTGCTTCAACTCAGAAGTAACGAAACTATCAACTGGAAAGGCCAGTTTCGAAATCCAATAGTGAATCAAATCGTTTATCCGCGACCCGAAAGGACTATTCCTGTGTCAATCGCAGTCGGTGGCACTCCTTCTTCAGTAGCCCGGGCAGCACGATTGGGTCTGCCCATTGTCTTTGCCATTATTGGAGGCGATCCAGCTCAGTTTAAACCATTGGTTGATTACTACAAGAATGCCTTCGTGAAATATGGTCATGATCGCAAGGCGATGAAGACCGGCATACATTCTCACACATTCATCGCCGGGTCGGAAGAAGAAATAATGAAAAAATATTATTCGCATTATGCCTTTGCCATGAATAAAATAGGAAAAGAAAGAGGCTGGGCAGGGTCCTATACACCGGATAGTTTCAAAGCGGGACTTGGCCCCAGTGGTGCATTGTATATGGGTGATGCCGAATATGTCACCGGAAAGATCATAAAAACGATTGAACTGTTTGATATTGATCAATACATTGCTCATGTGGACGTAGGCGGTCCCACCCATCCTCTGATGATGAAAAATATTGAACTGCTTGGTACAAAAGTTTTTCCCGCAGTTCGAAAGCATTTTGCAAAAAAGTAGATTCTGGCTTTGAATTATGGGTTAAGGATACTCTGAAAATATGGGTGAATAAGTTGGTCTTTCCAAATACCAATCGTAAATTGACGATTGGTATTAACAGTCATATAAATCTTTAGAAAATCCAGAGGTATCCATCATGTCTTATAAGAATATTAAAGAGATTTTAGAGCATAATGAAGTTTGGATAAAGGGAAAATTAAAAAATGATCCCGACTACTTCTACAAACTCAGCAGAAGACAAACGCCCAAATATTTATTTATCAGTTGCTCCGACCGCCGGATTTCTACAGAGGCTATAATGGCTGCCCAACCGGGCGATGTTTTTATTCATAGAAATGTGGCCAATAATATTCCCAATGATGACTTGAATGCTTTGTCTACCATCAATTACGCAGTGAACCATATTAAGGTAAAGCATATTTTTGTTTGCGGGCATTACCACTGTGGCGGAATTAAGACGGCGATGGAATGCCAGGATGAAGGGATTCTCAATCCGTGGCTTCGACACATCCGTGATGTGTACCGGTTGCACAAAAAAGAACTGAATGAAATCGCATCCAATGATAAAAGATATGACAGGCTGGTAGAATTAAATGTACTAGAACAGTGTATCAACGTGGTGAAGACAAGCGATGTACAAAAGGCCTTGTTGGAAAAAAGAATTCAGATTCACGGATGGGTGTTTGATATGCGAACAGGAAAGTTGGTTGATTTGAAATTCAAAACCAAAAAGGTAGCCAAGGAAATCATGGATATTTACAATATTATTAAATAGATTCATACACACAATTAAAACCTGATCAATGAATTACACAGAAAATTTCGAAGGCATTAAGTTGGATGTACAGGCGGTGGATTTCACTCCGGATAAAGCCGTGGAAGAAAGAATAAGAAAGATGCTTTCTTATCTCACCCGGTTTTCTTCCGGGAAGATCGTCTATGCCTCCATTTACCTTGAAGATAAGAAAGGTAAATCCACTCATCAGAAATCGGTAAAAGTGCAATTGGGTGTGCCGGGCCCGGATATTGTGGCAACAGATAGCGGGGATAATTTTATGGCCTTATTGGCGAATGTGGAGTCCAAATTGGCAAGGCAGGTGAAGGAGAAAATATAAAATTTTAGATTTGATATGGATGGTTATAATGCTTGCATTGTTAGGATAAGAGTTATACCATATCAACTTTTATGAGTACAGTTGGTAATTATGATTGGTTTGTTTTTCCAATATTTTTTCTTTGGTCAACTATAGTTGCCAGTGTCATATTGAATCATTAGAGTTTCTGAAATCTTGCCTGAAAGAATCTTAGGTATTTTGGTTCGTACACCATTTTTAATCCCTTTATTTTCCCGCGATTTTGATATACATGATTTACTGACTCTGTGATAACATCCATGTGTGCCTGAGTATAGACCCGGCGTGGAATAGTAAGCCGCACTAATTCCAGTTTGGGAAAATTGTGGTCGCCCGTTCTGGCATTTCTTCCAGCAGAAACAATGCCTCGTTCCATAGTCCGCACTCCGGAATCTGAATAAATCTCTGCTGCCAATGCCTGTGCGGGAAATTGTTCCTGTCTGACATTTGGTAAAAACCTTTTGGCATCAATAAAGATGCCGTGCCCGCCAATGGGCAACACAATTGGAATTTTTGCTTCCTGCAACTTGTCACCCAGGTAAAGTACCTGGCCGATACGTGCCTTCATGTGCTCGTCTTGAACGGATTCTTCTATACCGATAGCCATGGCTTCCATGTCTCTGCCTGCGAGTCCTCCGTAAGTATGCAACCCTTCGTACACGACTACCAGGTTGCTTGCTTCTTCATAAATATCTTTATCGTTGACTGCCAGAAATCCGCCAATATTTACCAACGCATCTTTTTTGCCGCTGAATGTAGCGCCGTCTGTATAACTGCACATTTCTTTTACGATAGAGGCAATGTTCTTTCGGGAATAACCCTTTTCACGTTGCTGAATAAAGTAAGCATTTTCTGCTATGCGAGTCATATCGAGCATGACTTTTATGCCATGTTTCGATGCAAGTTCACGCAGTTGTTTCAGATTCTCCATGGATACAGGTTGGCCACCGGCGAGGTTTACGGTTACGGCGACACATACATAGGGAATTTTTTTAGCTCCATGTTTTTTTATCAGTGCTTGAAGTTTATTTAAATCTATATTCCCTTTGAAAGGATGCAGGCTTTCAGAGTCATGTGCTTCATCAATGATAACATCCACAAAAGTACCACCGGCCAATTCCTGATGAAGCCTTGTCGTAGTAAAGTACATATTGCCTGGTATGATGTCACCCTTTTTAATCATAACCTGAGATAAAATATTTTCTGCACCGCGTCCCTGGTGGGTCGGGATAAGGTGTTTATATCCATAAAATTTCCGGACAGCTTTTTCCAGGGTATAAAAATTCTTACTCCCGGCATAAGCCTCATCACCCAGCATCAATCCTGACCATTGCCGATCGCTCATGGCCGATGTGCCACTGTCGGTCAGCAGATCGATGTACACATCTTCAGATTTTAATAAGAAAGTATTGTAGCCGGCTTCTTTGATCGCTTTCCTGCGTTGGTCAGGTGTGGTCATTTTAAGAAGCTCTACCATTTTTATTTTGAAGGGCTCTGCCCATGAACGTTTGCTGAGACTCATTGTTTATTTTTTTGCCGCATAAATACTTACAATATGTATTTCTGTATATGATTGAAATCATAACGTAGTATGATTTTTTTGTGCTAATTGCAACTTTGATTTAAGAAAAACATTTATAAGTAAGCTGACCAATATATTTTAACCATGAAAAAAGTTGAGTTACTTTCTCCTGCCGGTTCGTTTGAAAGCCTGATGGCTGCGGTGAATTCAGGAGCTGACGCTGTATATTTTGGTGCAGCACAGTTGAATATGCGCGCTAAATCTATAAATTCATTCTCCATTGAAGACCTTGCTGAAATCAGCAGGATATGTAAGGAAAATGGTGTGCGTTCGTGTCTTACTTTGAATACGGTGATGTATGATTATGATATGCAACTCATCCGTCGTATTCTTGAGGCTGTGCAGCAGCATGGTATTGATGCGGTGATTGCTTCAGACTTTGCAGTGATTGAAATGTGCCGTACTATGAGAATCCCATTGCATATCTCTACTCAGGCCAATGTAAGCAATATTGAAGCTGTAAAATTTTTTGCTCCATTTTCAGATGTGATTGTACTTGCCCGGGAGCTGAGTCTGAAGCAGGTCAAGGGTATTACCTCAGCCATTGATCGGGAAGACATCAGGGGAATTTCAGGAGAGAGACTTCGTGTAGAAGTTTTTGCACATGGTGCATTGTGTATGGCCATATCCGGAAAATGTTATCTCAGCCTGCATGAACAGAATGCATCAGCTAACAGAGGCGCATGTACGCAAAATTGCCGGCGCCCCTATAAAGTCACAGATTTGGAAACAGGCAACGAGCTGGAGATCGATAACGAGTACATCATGTCGCCAAAAGATCTTTGTACAATTCCAATCCTGGATGAATTGGTTGATGCGGGGGTGGATATTCTGAAGATTGAAGGCCGTGGAAAAGGAGCTGACTATGTGGCTACCGTAACAAATTGTTATAAGGAAGCATTGCAGTCTGTCCATGACGGCACCTTTGAGTCGGCAGAAGTAGATCGATGGATGAATAAGCTGTCAACAGTGTACAACAGGGGCTTTTGGGAAGGGTATTATTTGGGTAGAAAATTGGGAGAGTGGACAAATAATCCCGGTTCGGCAGCCACAGAAAAAAAGATTTATGTAGGAAGAAGCAGCAGGTATTACCCAAAAATCCAGGTAGCAGAATTTGAAATAGAGACCGGAAGCCTGAATTATGGTGATGAACTAATGATGATTGGTAAAAATTATGGAGTTCAGAGGTTTTCACTCAATGATTTTCGTGTCAACGGAATCGTTGCAAAGGAGGCCGGAAAAGGAGATTTGCTGACCTTCCCTTTTTCTCAAAAGACTACCGGTACCGACAAATTATATAAATTGATAACCACCAAGGATGCCTAAGCTGATTCATTACAGGGATAAATGTATAGGATGTGGGATTTGTTTTGAACTGCAGCCTGATATCTGGCGCATGTCAAAGCGGGATGGTAAAGCTACTCTGGTAAAAGCCATCCGGAAAGGAAATGTTTACGTTCTGGAAGTCAATGAACAAATCAAGAAGGAATCCTTCATGGCAGCCGAAGCCTGTCCGGTGAAAGTGATTAAAATTAGTTAATTCTTATAAGGGTAAGGACTATCCTGAGATTGCAGAACGGGCATTTTTATTTTCAGGAATGTAAATTCAAATTGTGATAGCAGAAATTTCTTTCTTACTTTAGCCTATCACCTTTACCTAACTTTTCATTCATGAGGATTATACCCCTATTATTTTTCTCGGCATTATCCGTACTGCTGATTATTATCCTGAATTCTCAATGGCTTGCACCACTACCGTTTGGGAAATTCTTAAGTCCACAACATGGATTGTGGCAGAATGCAGATCCCTATGATATGGATTACAACAGCACGCTTTCTTTTCCTCAGTTGAAAGGAAAGGCCACTGTATATTTTGATGAAAGGTTGGTCCCGCATGTATTTGCGGAGAATGATCAGGATGCCTTTTTTATTCAGGGGTATCTGCATGCCAAATTCCGCCTTTGGCAAATGGAGTTTCAGACCCATGCCGCGGCCGGGCGCATTAGTGAAATCGTAGGTCCGAAAGGGTTGGATTTTGACAGGGATAAAAGAAGACTGGGAATGGTATATGCTGCCGAGAATTCTCTGAAAGAAATGGAGAAGGATTCCGAAACACTTGCGGTATGCAATAGTTACACTGCAGGGATCAATGCCTACATAGAAAGCCTGAATGAACGGCAGTTGCCTATAGAGTACAAGTTGCTCGGGTATGTACCTGAAAAATGGAATAATCTGAAATCGGCTCTTTTTCTGAAATATATGGCGCTTGATCTGGCCGGATATGAAAATGACTTTGAGTCTTCCAATGCAAAATCAGTTTTTAATTCCGGAGATTTTAATCAGATTTACCCAATCATTATGGATTCGCTGGATCCCATTATACCCCGTGGTACGAAGTATGAAGCTCCGCCTCAACCACTTCATATTCCGGCGTCTGCGGATTCACTATATTTTAATTACAAGGATTCCAATTCTGTTGAAGAGCAAAAGCCCAACCCCGACAATGGTAGCAACAACTGGGCTGTAGCGGGTTCTAAGACAAAGAGTGGAGCCCCGATTCTTTGTAATGACCCTCATCTGGGACTGAATCTCCCTTCACTCTGGTACGAAATACAGATCAACACACCTTCGTTCAATGCGTATGGCGTAAGTTTTCCCGGAGCACCCGCTGTCATTATTGGTTTTAATGACAGTATTGCATTCGGCTTTACCAATGCCATGCGCGATGTCAGGGATTATTATGAAATTAAATTTAAAGATGCGACACGCAAAGAATATTGGTTTGAAAATGCATGGCAGCCCACAACCTTTCGCATTGAAAATATTCATGTGAAAGGACAATCTGCATTCTATGACACTGTTGCTTATACGAAAATAGGACCGGTAATGTATGATAAGAACTTTACCGGCTCCAGGAATACGGGTAAGAAAGATTATGCCGTAAGATGGAAGGCGCATGATCCGAGCAATGAACTCAAAACTTTTTATTTGCTTGACCGGGCAAAGAATTACGAGGACTATCTCAATGCGATAAAGAACCTGCATACTCCCGGACAGAATTGCATTTTTGCATCCAAACATGGCGATATTGCCATTTGGGATCAGGGAGAATTTCCCGCCAAATGGTACAGACAGGGAGATTTTGTAATGCCGGGAACGGACAGCAGTTATTTCTGGCAATACAATATTCCGCAGGAGCAGAATCCTCATTTGGTGAATCCTGTAAGAGGCTTTGTAAGCAGTGCCAATCAGTTGCCTGCAGATACAGCCTATCCGTATTATCTCGGTGGCAGTTACCCTCCTTACCGGGGTTTTGAAATCAACAGAAGACTGGAGCAGATGAATGATATCACTCCGGAAGATATGATGAAATTGCAGACAGACAACTTTAATGTGTTCGGAGAATTGGCTACGCCCTATCTTTTGGCCAACATAAAAGCGGATGAATTGGATGAAGACGGCAAAAGATATCTGGATACCTTGAAAGGTTGGGACTATCGAAACGATCCTGATTCCAGAGGTGCTACAATTTTTGTAAATCTATGGGACAGTCTTGAGAGTACTGTTTGGACAGATGAAATCATGGCTTCCAAACTTAAACTTCCCTGGCCGCATGAAAGCACCTTGCTGGATGTCATTCTCAGAAAAGATTCTTCTTTCAGATTTTTTGATAACATCAATACACCCCGGAAAGAAACGCTCAGTGATGATGTGATGGAGGCATTCAAAATGCTGGTTCCGGTTTTTAAGAAGTTGGAAAAGGAAAACAGGCTTCAATGGGCGGTATTCAAAGATACCAAAGTGTTGCACCTGGCCAGATTGGACGCTTTCAGCAGATTACACCTGAATATTGGCGGAGGTACCCATGTGATCAATGCTACCAAACAACAACATGGCCCCAGTTGGAGGATGGTTGTACAAATGTCGGATGAAACCGAAGCCTATGGCGTTTACCCCGGCGGGCAAAGCGGTAATCCCGGTAGCCGGTATTACGATGATTTTGTCGATCATTGGGTAAACGGTAAGTATTACAAGTTGTGGGTAATGAAGCCTTCAGAAGCACTCAGCAGAAAGGTAGTTTATACGATGCATTTTTCTCCGGAGGGCAATTAATTTCTCATTCTAAAATGATTAAAACGAATTCTATGCGATTTATAGTAAGTCTGATACTGATAGCGTTTCTTAGTTACGTGTTGTGTTTGTTTCTACCGTGGTGGTCAATCGCAGTGGCTGCCTTCGTTGTAGCTGCTTTTATACCACAAAAAGGTTTTGTATCCTTCGTTACCGGCTTTGTAGCACTCTTTCTCCTGTGGGGTACATTGGCCTGGAGCATCAGTCATGCGAACCACGATATTCTGGCACATCGGGTTTCTGTATTAATCCTGAAAAATGATAATCCCTTTGCATTAATATTAATGACAGCATTGGTGGGCGGGTTGGTTGCCGGTTTTGCTGCACTTGCCGGAAGTTTTGTACATAAAAAAATAAAGTAGGCAATTTTGTAAGTTGTCAAAAGTTTACTGATGAGATTGATCCTTCTTTTTTTATCCGTGCTTCTTTCATTGAGTAGTACAGGACAGCGGATTCATGGTGTGGTGAAAGATGAAGACGGAAAACCTCTGCCATTTGCATCTATCGTAATTAAAGGAACATCCTATGGAGTGGTTACCAATTCTGAAGGATTTTATGAGATACGTTTGAAGCCGGGCAATTATTCTGTAGAATGCAGGTATGTAGGCTATACGACCACCGAGAAAAGAATTGAACTGAAAAATTCTGATACAGAATTGGATTTTGTGTTGAAGCAACAAAGACTTGAATTAAAAGAAATCATCGTTTCAAAATCCGGAGAGGACCCTGCCTATGAAATTATCCGGAAAGCCATCCGCCAAAGGCCTTACTATGAGGGACAAGTAAGTGCATTCTCTGCAGACGTGTATATCAAAGGAATAGCGAGATTGCTAAATCTGCCCAACAGAGTACTCGGCAGAAAAATACCTGAGGAAGATAAAAAGGATATGGCACTCGATAGTGCAGGAAAGGGGATTATATACCTTTCGGAATCACTCACCCATGTCTCCGTTGAAAAGCCGGATAAGATCAAAATGGATGTGATCAGCAGCCGCGTGAGTGGTAGTGACGGCTTTGGATTTGATTTTCCCGTGTTTATTGATTTTTATAAAAACAATGTGGATGTATCGCAGGGTACATTGGGTAAACGTGGATTTATTTCACCCATCGCCGACAATGCGTTGAATTATTATAGGTACAAATTTCTTGGAAGTTTTTTTGAAGATGGTAAAGAGGTCAATACGATTCAGGTTATTCCCAAAAGAAAGTATGAACCGTTGTTTTCAGGCGTGCTCAACATTACTGAAGGAGACTGGCGGATTTTTAATTGCAAATTGTTGATTACAAAAGAATCGCAATTGCAACTGATCGATACCCTGGAAATCTCACAGATTCATACTCCGGTTTGGAAAGATATCTGGAGAGTGAGCAATCAAACAATCTATTTTTCAGCCAATCAATTGGGAATTCGTGTGAATGGAAACTTTATCAATGTGTATTCCAATTATGATCTCAATCCAAAATTTCCAAAAGATTTTTTTGGGAAAACGATCATCCGATACGATACAGCAGCCAACAAGAGGGACAGTTTGTATTGGGAGAAAATGAGGCCTGTACCCTTAGAGCCGGATGAGGTAAGGGATTTTGTGGTGAAAGATAGTTTGAAAGTGATCCGGGATACCACCGCCGGAAAAAAGAGAAAAAAATATAAAATGTCGGTTGGAGACTGGCTATTGAATGGAGTCTATCAAAAAACTCCGGCAAAGAATGGGATATTAAGTTTCAGGTCGGAGGCACTACTGAAAACGCTTCAATACAATACCGTGGAGGGTTTGGCAGTCAATCCTTCGGTAGTCTTTTCAAAATATTCTGTAAAGCAGCATAAATCGGTAAGTGCGATCATTGATGTCCGGTATGGATTTAATAATCAGCATCTGAATCCATGGGTTGGACTTGTGTTTTCAAACAGATCCAGCCAGATGAACGTGAACTATTTTAATTACCACGATATTTTTATAGCAGGAGGCAAACGGGTGAGTCAGTTCTTCAAAGAGAGTACAGTGAGTAGTCTTGTAAATTCTGTTTCTACTTTGTTGTATGGAAACAATGATATGAAGTTGTACGAAAATTATTTTCTGAAAGCAGGTTACAGAAAAAAATGGGATGATGGCAGCAGTATTGAAATCAAAGGATTGTATGAAGACAGGCTTCCGCTGGAAAACACTACCGACTTTATTCTGAATAAAAAATGGAGGTATCGTTTTACTCCCAATTATCCTGTGGAAATCATGGATACACAGTTTACAAGACATCAGGCGGTAGTGCTCTATGCCTCACTTCGCTTCCAGCCCGGACAGCGATACATTCAATATCCGAATAGCAGAGTATCGTTGGGTTCGAAATATCCCATTTTTGAAATTCAATACCAGAAAGGCATTCATGGCATCCTGGGTAGCGATGTGAATTTTGACAAATGGCAGGCAAATATCACGGATGACGTGAATCTGAAATTGGCAGGCAGCCTGCAATATTATTTCAGTACCGGCGGGTTTTTCAATTCAAAAAAATTGTTTGCTCAGGATTACAAACATTTTTTTGCAACAAACTCGCATGTGGTAGATCAGTACTTATTTTCATTTCAGAATGCAAGCGTTTATCAATACAGCAACAAATCTTCCTTTTACACAGAATTGCATATTGAACATCATGCACGGGGACTCATTACCAATAAACTCCCCTTGTTGAAAAAATGGAATTGGTTTCTGGTAGAAGGAGCAAATGCCTTGTATGTATCGCCCCGGGCAAGTCATCTGGAGTTGTTTGCCGGATTGGAAAATATTTTGAAGATTTTCCGGTTTGATGTATTGATGAGTATGCAAAACGGATACAAGCCTGTATTCACATACAGGATTGGATTTGGCGGATTGCTGGGAGATGCCATGAATGCAGCAGGTAGTGTGCTACGAAATAGCAAGATTATAGGTAAGTGGTAAATAAGTTTTATTTTTAAAACATGATGATCAGAATTTTCCTCTTTGCCTGGCTCCCGTTATTGTGGGCCGGGTGCAGTTCTTCAAAATCAGGGAAGGCCCCTGTAAATGAAAACAGCAACACCTTGCTATGGGAAGTTTCGGGTAATGGAATTAAAAAGCCATCCTATCTCTTTGGTACATTTCACCTGCTCTGTAAAGAGGATATTCATTTCAGTCAGGCATTGAAAGATGCAATGCAACGGTGCGATACAGTCTATATGGAAATGGATATGGATGACCCATCTACCCTCATGGGAGGATTATTATTTATGAGTATGAAAGATGGGAAAACCCTGAAAGATCTCTATACGACTGAAGAATACAAGCGGTTATCTGAATTTTTTCTGGATTCATTGGGTACACCGCTCACCATGCTTCAGAAAATGAAGCCCTATTTTCTGGTTGCCTTGTTTTATCCGCGCTTGATGAGTTGTAAAACTCCAACAGGAGTGGAACAGGAATTGGTCAAGTTATCGAAAGAGTACAAGAAAGAAATCAATGGATTGGAGACCATTCAATTTCAGGCATCTGTTTTTGACTGCATTCCTTATGAATGGCAGGCGAAGGAATTGTTGAAAAATGTGGACAGTACTCAACAGATGAAGCAGGAATTTGACCAGATGGTGAGACTTTATAAAAACCAGCAATTGGATTCAGTTGGGATTCTGATCAATAAGAGTGAATTTTCGGATGATAAATATGGCAGGATACTTCTTACAGACAGAAATAAGAATTGGGTAAACAAATTGGATAAACTGGTAAAAAATGAGAGTGTGTTTGTAGCGGTTGGCGCAGGTCACCTTCCTGGAAAAGAAGGGTTGATTCAATTGTTGAGAGAGAAAGGATATGAAGTGACTCCTGTAAAAAATAATTAGTGTTTCGCTAAAGGATAAATCCGTGTTTCGTCTCTGCTCACCATGACAATTCGCTGTCCTCCTGAGCGAAGACGAGGGATGGAAAGAGGATTATACATGGTTCGTCTCCGCTCACAATGACAACGATAATTCCTATCTGCCATAACAATATGCATCCCCATTGGCGGGGTAATCAGCATACAATATTTACTGGCACAAAAAAGCCCGGGCTATGTGATCCGCGGGCTAAGAATATCCAATTAGAGGAGATTAATATTGCTCCAGCTTACTGAAGAAAAAATCTCCTTCTATCGCTGCATTCTCATTGCTGTCACTTCCGTGAATGGCATTCTCTCCGATAGAGGAAGCAAATAATTTTCTCACTGTTCCCTCTGCGGCTTCTGCAGGATTGGTGCTGCCAATCAGTTTTCTGAAATCTTCTACAGCATTGTCTTTTTCAAGAATGGCTGCGGTAATAGGGCCACTGCTCATAAACTGTACGAGTTCCCCATAAAACGGACGTTCCTTGTGAACGGCATAAAACTCACCGGCCTTTTCCTTTGACAAATGCGTCATTTTCATGGCTGCAATTCTGAAGCCTGCTTCATTGATCATTTTTAATATAGCGCCTGTATGTCCCTTGGAAGTGGCGTCGGGCTTAATCATCGTAAAAGTGCGATTGCTCATTTTCTTTTTTTTTGGCTGCGAAGGTAAGGGAATTGATGTTTTCATTTCGCTAAAGAATTGCCCTGAAAATTGATTGATATTCTATGGATGCCATTCTACTCTTTATTTGATGAAGATGTGATTTTTCAATGGAACTTAGGGTATTGAAACAGGGAGTTGTACTTTTCAGTTACAGATTCGGTCAGAATTTTTATTATTCTCTTATCTTGCAGCCTTTCATGAAGACCTATTTTGAAATAATTCCGGCATCACATTATGGGGAAGACTGCTCCCTGATTTGTGAGGTGAGCTATGAGGGTATTTCATTTGCCATCAAGCATGAGGGCGATCAAAAGTATATCGGATTGGCTGTCTATCATTTTGACAAGAGCCGTCCATTGGTGGGATATCCGATTGCATTGGAAATATTATTTAATTCAAAATCCTACTTGTCCAAAAACTATAAAAAGGTTTCGGTAGTATATTCCGTACCGGAAAGTGTGTTGATTCCTTTTGCACTTTATAACAGCAGTACCGTAGGCAATGCGATTAATTTGTTATATGGTGATGCAGACTCTTCAGGGAAAATTGAGACGGATGTAATATCAGAGTCACAGTATTACAATTGCTATCGCGTGGGGAATGGGATGGCTGAAGTATTTGAGAAATATTTTCCCAATGCATCTCATTGGCACCAATACTCCAATCTTCTTGGGGATGCAGTGAATTCCAAAGGAAAAATGCAGGTGATATTTTACAGTTACAAACTCGTGGTTGCCCTTTATCAGAATGGGAAATGCCTTTTGGTGAATACTTTCCCTTATCAGTCTGTTCAGGATGTATCTTATTATCTTTTGTCTGTTCGTAATGTATTTTCTTTGGAGGATATTGATCTGGAAGTAAGCGGATATATTGAGCAAGAGAGTTCATTATTTCAGGAACTCTATAAGTATTTTACAAGTATTTCCTTCAAAGCGCTTCCGCCATTTTGTGAGTTTACAGACGAAATATTGCAGTATCCCTCACATTATTTCAGCCATTTGTTTGCATTAGACGTATGCGGATAATCAGCGGAAAATATAAAGGCAGAAAAATTCATCCACCGGTGAAAATGCCTTTTACAAGGCCAACCACAGATATTGCTAAAGAAGGTTTGTTCAATATACTTCAGAATAACCTGGAAATAGAGGGCCTCACTACACTTGATCTTTTTGGAGGTACCGGAAGTATCAGTTATGAACTTGCTTCGCGCGGAGCAGGGCCATTGACCATTGTGGAAAAAGATCCGAAGATGTATGCATTCATCAGGCAGAATATTGAAATGCTCCGGATTGAGAACGCTGCGGTATTGAAGTCGGATGTGTTTCAGTATATTGAACATTGTACACAAAAGTTTGATTTTATTTTTGCCGGGCCACCTTATGCGTTACAGCGATTGGATGAATTGCCCAGGCTTATCTATGAACATCAATTATTAAAACAGGGAGGATGGTTTATTCTGGAACATACCCCTCAACATCAGTTTGATAACGAACCCCTGTTTAAAACAAAGAGAAATTATGGCACTACTGTTTTCTCTATTTTTGTAAATAAGTGATAGGTGCTTTATGCAGTGAAAATCGCATTTTGATTGAATTTAGCAATGAACAGATAGCAAACCCCGAAGTTCCTGCCACGAATACGTATATGACGAAGGCACAATTACGAAAATTATTCAGACAAAAAAGATCTGAGTTAACACATTCGGAAATAGACAAACTGAATGATCTGATATTGTTGCAATTTCAGAAAATCCCATTGTCTGATCTACACTTAGTGCATAGTTTTATTTCTTCTGAAAGGCATAAGGAGCCTGATACTTCCTTGATACTCCGTTTTCTTAAATTTCGTTTTCCTGAGATAAGAATTGCAGCTCCTGTAGTTGATGCCGCAAGTCCTGTGATGGCACATTACCTGCTTACTGATGAAAGCCTGCTGGAGAAAAATGAATATGGGATTGATGAACCTGTATCGGGTGAGTTAGTCTATCCACAGGATATTGATCTGGTCATAATTCCTTTGCTCGCCTTTGACGAAGAGGGGTATAGGGTAGGGTATGGAAAAGGGTATTACGACAGGTTTCTTCTCGATTGCAGGGCGGATGTAATAAAAGTCGGACTTAGTTTTTTTGATCCCATGCAGAAAGTGGATGATCGGGATGAATATGATATTCCTTTAGATTATTGCTGCACCCCTGAATCACTTTATATCTGGCGACATGATTAATGGATTAAGAATTTTACTTTACCCGTTGTCACTGATCTATGGTCTGGCAATCTGGATTCGAAATAAACTGTTTGACAAAAAAATTCTCAGGTCAGCTTCCTTTGATTTTCCACTGATCTGTGTTGGAAATTTAGCAGTGGGAGGTACCGGTAAGACGCCAATGGCAGAATATCTTATACGTGTTTTACAAACAAGATTTGAAGTAGCTACCCTTAGCCGGGGATACAAGAGAAAAACAAAAGGATTTTATATTGCAGGTGAAGACAGCAACGCTTTTGATATCGGAGATGAGCCAATGCAGATTCATCTGAAGTTTCCGGAGATACCGGTTGCAGTGGCAGAGGATAGGGTGATTGGGATTCCTCAGTTACTGCTTGAATACCCCGAAGTAGAAGTAATCATTCTTGATGATGCTTTTCAGCACCGGCCGATCAAGGCCGGATTGAATATTTTACTGACAGAATACAGCAATTTGTTTACAAGGGACCGGTTGTTGCCTGCAGGAAATCTACGGGACCTGAAGAGCAGCAAGCAACGTGCAGAAATAATGATTGTGACCAAATGCAGCCCCGATCTGACACGGCAGGAAGCATTGCGAATAATAGATGAGTTATCGCCATCCTCTCAGCAGACGGTTTATTTTACGACCTTACAATATGGAAGCCCATATCATCTGTTTGATAAGTCCACATTAATAAACTCACCGGATACCGTTGCAATGCTTGTTTGTGCAATTGCCAATCCGGCCCCTTTGCAGCAGGTAATTTCTAAACTATACAGAAAGAACAGCAAAATGATTTTTCCGGATCATCATGCTTATTCATTCAAGGATATTGCAAACATTAAGGAAGCGTTTGAAAAATTGGAGGGTTTGCAGAAAATAATTTTGACAACGGAGAAAGATGCTGTCAGACTGGAACAGTTCAAATCAGAATTAGTCGGTATTCCCATATTTGTATGGCCGGTGCAGCATCAGTTTTTGTTTGGAGAGCATGAAAAATTTGAAAAGCAGATTATGGATTTTGTAAGTGCTATTCATGAGAATACATCAGAAAGCCAATAATTTATTTTTTTGAATAGAAAGATGAATTGTTATTTTTGTACCTATAATTAAAAAATTATCCTGCTATGCAAGAGAAAAGTGATGAAAAAATTGCCTACCGCGGCATCCTGTTGGTTACACTTTGTGAAATCCTTGTGATGCTCTTTTTTTATGCGATTAACGGGGGTTTGTAATTCGCCGAAGCAGGGCTGCTTTTTTGTATTCCTTTTCCGGGACTTTTATTGTGCTGCCATTTAAAAAATAGGTAGGTAATCAGTTTTCAAGTAAGAGGGTACTTGCTGTGCGTAAAGTACCAGGATAACGTTGCGAAATGTATGCAACTATTCGATATAATACTTTCTGTCCTTTCCGTAATATGGCCTGAGTGAATCAAGTATTTTACTTGTATCACTCCGTGGAAGATTAAAAGGCTCTGCAATTTTAAAGTGAACCGAATCGGTGGTGTACAGGATTACATTCCGGTTAGAAAGCTCCAGGTCGTTCAGTCTTCGTTGTGCCGCATTGATGTTTCTGTATATGCCTACGACTACCTTAAATCCCAAAGTATCCTTGGTGCTCAGGCTGTCTGCGGGTTGGTTTTGCAGGTGTACAGTCGAATCGCTATTACGTATTTTGTTCAAAGAATCTTCATTGACCGGCTGTATTTCAGTGTGGGTAACCGTATTTTCAGGCTTGTGTTCAAATGCAAATTTCCAGACCGCCCACACGATCAAGCCCAAAATGATTAACAGAATTACATAAGGTACCGCTTTCCCTCTGCTTTTTTGTCTTAATGGAAAATCAGAAAATGATTCCTCCTTTTCAGGCTCCATTTCTTCCAATTCCTTTTTTTCTGCCGGAGGAGCTATTCTTTCCATTGCATAATTCCCTCCTTTAAAAGTAAACTCACCCGCACTGTTTTTTTCTACAGTACCTATGTTGGGAATAATTAATGGTTTTCCGATATTCAGAAATTGTCTGCCCAATGTAAGATAAGAATCGAGGTCTGCCGAAGCCAGTGGTTTGATTTTGCCGGTCATTTCTGAAATGTAACTGACCAGATTTTCATCCTCTTTGGTTCTTGGATTGTATTCAAAAGAAATCGCATCGGAAGGGATAATCAGTGGTTTTTCTTTCTCTGCCGGTTCGCTGACAGCTCCTTCCAGTTTGAAAACCCCAATGCCCTGTAAAGGAAGTTCTTTAAACTTCAGCAAATAATGGATAAGGACTTGATCTATTTTCAAAACACATAAATTTATTGTTACAAACCTACATTAATCTTTGCCAGTTTCAAATAGTAATTGCCCATTCCACCCGAATTTCATATATCCTTCTGTCTTAACTTTGCAACATGTTAACCGAAGAGGAGAAAAAATTTTTAGTTTATTGGGAATCTAACAGAGAAAAACAGAGTTCATTCCTGAACAAAATGATTTTTGGAGGACCCTGGGGATTGATATTCGCACTGCCAATTCTGGTGGCAGTGATATTTCACGATTGGTACAAAAACCTGGTACCTATTACACGGACACAGGTAGTGTTGATATCAATTTGCGTTATCGGAATTGCGATATTCTATGCCTATTTCCGGCAGCAAATGCGCTGGGAGAGTAATGAGCAGTTATACAAAGAGTTAAAGATCAGAGAAAATAAATCTGAGAAATCAGAATAATTCATTTCTTTGCCTTCTTTTAAAAAACCCTATAAGAAAATTTATTTCAATGAGATTTATTCTGCTGCTCTGTATATTTCTGGTCACTGCAATGGTGGGTTGTAAGAAAAATAATTCGTGCAACTTTCAGGATTCCAATCGTACTGCTCCACAGGCAGAACAGACGGCACTGGCAGATTCTTTACAGAAGTATAATATCACCCACGCAAACCTTCATCCTTCCGGATTTTATTATGAAATCATCAGCCCAGGTACAGGCGGCACAGTTTCCAATCTGTGCTCTTCCATTACGGCTACTTATTGGGGAGGGTTTTTTAATGGCAGTGGGTTTGATTCTTCTTCTACAGCAGTCACTTTCACACTTGGCCAAACGATTATCGGATGGCAGAAGGCGATTCCTTTATTGAAAGGAGGAGGAGAAATGAATATCTATATTCCTCCTACATTGGGCTATGGCGGTAATAATGTGACTGATCAGAATGGAAGGGTTATCATACCCGCTAACAGTTACCTGGTATTTAAGGTGAAGGCCGTCTCAATTCAATAGGGATCCGTTGCAGGATTCATCTGATCTCTTAAAAGAAGAGGAAGATCAGATTTTTATTTTTCCCGGATTAACCTATTCAAATTGATCGATTTGCAAATTGATATAAGTGTAACTTTGACTTATGAGTCATGAAGCTATATCCGTTTTTGATATGTTCAAAATTGGTGTAGGCCCGAGCAGTAGCCACACCTTAGGCCCCTGGAGAGCAGCCCAAAGGTTTTTACATGTCTTGAATGAAAGAAAAATACTTGATGAAATCCATTCAGTCAAGGTGCTACTTTATGGTTCACTTGCAAAAACAGGAAAAGGGCATGGTACCGACATCGCGGTGCAATTGGGTTTGGCAGGAGATGATCCGGTCACCTTTGATGTCGAAAAAATCGATCAAAAGATTTCTCAGATAAAAGACCGTGGCCAAATGCACTTAGACGGGACACATTTAATATCTTTTCAACCTGAGAGAGATATTGAGTTTTTGTTCAGGGAAAGTTTGCCTTTTCATCCCAATGCTTTGACTTTTGTAGCTACAACAAATAACAGCAGGCAGATCAGAGAAACCTATTACTCTATTGGTGGAGGATTTGTAGTACAGGAGCATGAAAGTGAAGAAGAAGAAAATGAAATTTCTTTGCCATTTCCAATCAATGTGGCAGAAGACTTGCTTCATTGGTGTATGAAGACAGGTTTTAGTATCAGTGAAGTGGTACTGGAAAATGAACGTGCATGGCGCTCCGAGGAAGAAACACGAAAGCGACTGCTGGATATCTGGCAGGTGATGAAAGAATGTCTTTATGCAGGTTGTCATACTACCGGAGTATTGCCCGGTGGATTGAGTGTAAAACGAAGGGCCTTTGATCTGAATAAACGGCTGCTCAACGGGAAGAATTATTCGGGTTTTGATGAATGGATAGAATGCATCAGAGAAGGGGGAAAGGACTTCTCCTACATTCTGGATTGGGTTAGCTGTTTTGCTCTTGCAGTAAATGAAGTAAATGCATCTTTTGGCCGCGTTGTCACAGCACCTACCAATGGTGCAGCAGGCGTGATTCCCGCAGTGTTGGCATACTATGTGATTTTTCATGATGCATATAATGAAGAAGAGATCATCCATTTTTTACTGACTTCATCAGAAGTCGGAAGCATTTATAAAAAAGGATCTACCATTTCTGCAGCTATGGGAGGTTGTCAGGCAGAGATTGGAGTAAGCTCTTCCATGGCTGCGGCTGCACTTACAGAAAGACTCGGAGGCAGTCAGCGACAAGCCCTGATGGCTGCTGAAATAAGTATGGAGCATCATTTGGGGATGACTTGTGATCCGATCAAAGGATTGGTACAGATTCCTTGCATTGAGCGAAATACCATGGGAGCTATCAAAGCGATTACCGCAAGTCAGCTTGCTATGCAAAGTGCACCGGATTTTGCCAAGGTAAGTCTTGACAATGTGGTTAAAACCATGTGGGAAACCGCCCGTGATATGAATACTAAATACAAGGAAACTGCCGATGGAGGTCTCGCAGTATTTGTACCCTTAGGTCTGAAGGAATGTTAAGGCCTGTTTTTCAGATTAGCATCCTGACCGGGTTTTCCAGATAGGCTTTCACGGTTTGTAAAAAGGCTGACCCTACTGCTCCATCTACAGTGCGGTGATCACAACTCAATGTTACTTTCATTACATTGGTTACCCCGAATCCATCGCCCTTTCTTACCACCACTTCTTTTATTCTGCCTACGGCAAGGATCGCACTGTCCGGTGGATTGATGATGGCTGTGAACTCATCAATATCCATCATCCCCAGATTGGAAATGGTAAATGTATTTCCCGAAAATTCTTCTGGTTGAAGTTTTTTATTTCTTGCTTTTTCGTACAATGTTTTTGCTTCACTTGCTATCTGAGACAACGACTTTTGATCGGCAAACCGGATTACGGGAACAATCAATCCGTCCGGCATTGCAACTGCAGAGCCAATATGAATGTGTTTATTTTTTCTGATGAAATCGCCCATCCAACTGCTGTTGACAGCAGGGTGCTCACGAAGTGCCATTGCGCAGGCTTTAATGACCAGATCATTGAATGAAATTTTTACAGGGCTGATTTCATTTAGTGCCTTGCGGTCTTTGATGGCATGATCCATATTGATCTCCATTGTGAGGTAAAAATGAGGAGCCTGATATTTGCTCTCACTCAGACGGCGTGCAATGGTTTTGCGCATCTGGCTGTTTGGAATATCCTCGTAACCTTCCTGGCCTACAGCTGCAAAAGGCTGCATGTGAATTGCGCCCTCTTTTTCTGCTGCTTTCGGTTGAGCGGCTGGAACAAATTTGTCTATGTCTCTCTTAATAATCCTGCCGCCATCTCCTGAACCGGTCACAGAAGAGAGACTGATCCCTTTATCTTTTGCAATCCGGCGTGCAAGTGGTGAGGCTTTGATTCTGCCGCTTTCATCGATGGTTTCACCCTGCGTATGAGCTGCAGGAGCCTGAGCAGGTGCAGATGTTTTTTCTGTTGCGGGCGAATCGCCTGTTCCCGTTGGTTTATTTTTCAGATTTTCAGAATAGGCTTTTACATCGGTACCGGCAGGGCCAATCAATGCTATCATATCATTCACCGGAACGGCTTCGCCTTCCTCAGCCGCCCTGTATAGCAGAGTACCTTCTTCATACCCTACCACTTCCATGGTGGCCTTATCAGTTTCTACTTCAGCAATGGCGTCATCCGATTTCACTTTATCTCCTATATTTTTATTCCACTTCACTATTTTGCCTTCTTTCATCGTGTCGCTGAGCAAAGGCATACGTATTACCTTTACACCGGTTGGCGCAGCTAATTCCGAGGATTTAGTGGACGGCTGACCATTTTGACCGGCTGGTGCAGCTTTCTCTTGTTTGGCAGAAGATTGAGGAGCACCTCCATCTAAGAGTTTTGAATAATCTTCCCCTTTTTTTCCTACGACAGCAACCACTTGTTCTACAGGTACTTTGTCTCCTTTTTTCACTCCTACATACAGGAGAGTGCCTTCATTGTAGCTCTCCAGTTCCATGGTGGCTTTGTCTGTTTCTACATCAGCCAATACATCGCCGGGTTTTATATTGTCTCCCACTTTTTTATGCCATTCTACGATTACCCCTTCGGTCATCGTATCGCTCATTCTCGGCATTCTTATCACTTCAGCCATAATATATTTGAAAGTTTCTTTATGTAATTTTTTTACGGCGTGAAATTAATGCAAAATCGCCAAATAGCAGAAAAGCCTGTCTTCATGGGCATTCCCTTAGGTGTTGAGAAACAGTCCCTACAAAATTTGATCGTCTAAACAAGAGCTTCTCCCTTAATAACCAAAGAAAAAAAGCGTATTTGTCACTAAAAAAAACCGCCCTGTTCATCAGTAAGGCGGTTTTGAAAGAGTGATTAAAAACTTATTACTAATTTATTTTGTATGTGACTACCAGCTTAGGGTGCTTAGATGCTTCAGAATATTTGCTGGAGCAGAATATTCTGCATGTGTACATTGATTCATTCTTAAGTTTTAAGAAAAATCCATACCGTGCATTGTTGGATATCATGGAGCCTACTAATTGAGTCACGTCAATATCGGTAAGATCAAGGAATGGTTGTGTGGTTGAGGGAAATTCTATCTGTCCCGAAGTAGTCGTTTGTGGTTGGTTTGTCCAATTTGTTTTAGAGGCATCCCATGATGCAATAATTCGCTGAAGTAATAAACTATTATCAGAACCTGAATTTGCATTGACATGATCACCATTGAGCGGCGTTGGATTGCTGTATAATGTAAGTTTTGCGCTGGTTATGGTAGCATCTGAAGGAATACCGGTTAAGTCAAAATTGAAAGCTGCTCTCATGGAAAATGGCTCTCCCAGGTAGGTCCAGGTAGCCCCTCCAAATTCAACGGCGATGTTGCTTGAAAAATCAAGCCCGTTGAGATTACCCAGTATGTGCGTTTCGTTGTAGTTGTTGCTGGGTTGTAAAGTCACGGTAATGATAGGAGATGGAGTTACAGTTACCGACACGGTATCTACTCCTGTTAAACCTGCGTCGTCTATCACTGCAAATTGAAATACGTACTTTCCTGTTCTCAGATTTCTGATGGTGGTGGTAGCAGCGCCCGGTGATACAATTGACGCAATATTGGGTCCTGTGACCTGACTCCATAAATACCCTACAATATTGCCATTCGTGCTTTTTCCTGTTCCGGTTAAGGTAATGGAGTCTTTTGGCAGTTGAGTAATTTCAGAGTTATCAGCGATCGCTATAGGCGGCTCTTGAATTTTGTCTTTCTTACAACCAATGGTCAAGACAGAAATAAATAGAACAATAATAACCTTTACTGGTAATTTTTTCATTCAGTTAGTTTTGTAGTTTGGTCAAAGATAGACTTTTTGAATTTTTATTCAATTAGCTTCATCTGAAAATAGATAGTAAAAGAGTATTAAAGATTGTTTTTAACCTTACCCAGATTGATTTTCATGACATATTTCAAATACATTTCATAATAGTATTCAAGCCCTGTACCACTTGTCATTTTTTCTATCAGGTCTTTATACGGAGTCATTCTGAAGTTGAAGTATAAGTTTTTAGCGAGTTCTTTATTGAAGATAAAACTCATGATGATGAGTTCTCTGTGTTTTTCTACCAGGCCCGGATATTTTTCAGAAACGGACTGAAAGAGCGGCATTCCCCTTGGCCCGATGTATCCCATCCCATTCCAGTAGCGGATGTCGATACCAAAATTGTTCAGGTCAAACCATAGATGGGATAGAAATGCATTGCCGGTTTTAAAGGGTTGTCTTTTCTGGCCCGAGATATCTCTGTAATTCACATAATAATTGTCAAATTGAATTTTGTTTAAAATCCTGCCATTGTGCTTGTAGGTGATTCCTACCCCTGGAGCAAAGTTGATCAATGAAGTCAACGGCTCATTCAAAGCATCATATTGTCCGCCTTTGTGAGAATAAATAAACTGAAAGGGTAGGGTCACCTTCCATTTTTTCGTATTGACCGGAATCAATTTTGCAGAGTATCCCACATCAAATTCTTCTTTGAACGGATCGCCCGGATGGATCGCCTTTCGCCAGTTCAGATACAAATCATGCGTATATACGTTGGTATTTACTTTGGTTTGAAACCCGTTTTCCAATCGCTCATTGATCAATAATTTGTAATCGTAGATGGGTTCGATAAATTCATGATTCATTCCTCCTTCCAATGTGCCGATGATAAATGAAGCATGCTTCATCTGATACTTGGCGGTGAAGGTAGGGGCCACTGTGGTGTAATGCGGCCGTCCAAATTCCTGTTGCAGGTAAATACCCGCTTTCAAAATAAACCGGGGAGAAACCTGGTATTGCAACTCTGGAATGAATTCATACCCGAATAAGGTGCCGCTGAGCGGAATATTTCCAAAGAATTCTGTATTGTATAAATAATTGAGATTATAGATATGCAGGGATAGTTGCTGGCTGTCGGCCGGTTGAATATCGGTACCATACTTAAAAACAGGATAGTCCACCTGAGCGAATACGTTATTGGAAAAGAACAGTACGGTTACCAAAAGATATCTGAAGAATTTTCGCATGGATATAAAAATTTGGGTACAATATTACAGGAAAACGCGTCAAAGGTAAGCGCCTTGTGTTTTCGGAATTATTTATTCAAAAAGTATTTTCTTGTGCAACACAACTATTTTTGTCGGAAGATTTCTTATTTATGAAGATTTTATTTTCAGTATTACTATTGTTAATATGCATCGTTTCATTCGGGCAAACCAGGGATTATCATTTGAAAGTGACCCACCTGACCGGTGACTTTTATGTGTATGAATCTTATGGAACGTATAAAGGACAAAAGATCGGCGCAAATGCAATGTATCTCGTTACCAATAAAGGAGTGGTCTTGTTTGATACGCCGTGGGATACTGCGCAGTTTCAAAACTTATTGGATACCATTTATGCGAGACATCACAAAAAGGTAGTGATGTGTGTGGCTACACATTTTCATGAAGACAGGTCGGGAGGGTTGGAATATTACAGAAGTAAGGGAATCAAGACATATACCACTCGAATGACGGATTCATTAAGCAGATTAAAGGGTGAGAAGCGCGCTGAATTTTTAATGGATCACGACACTACTTTTCATATTGGTCAATTTTCTTTTCGTGTGATTTATCCGGGAGGCGGCCATACAATAGATAACATCATCGTTTGGTTTGAGAAGGAGAAAATACTTTATGGAGGTTGCCTGATTAAAAGTGCAGATGCTTCAAACCTGGGCAATCTGGCAGATGCTGACATACATGATTATGCGAAAACAATCAGAAATGTACAATCCCTGTGCAGAAACCCGAAATACATTATTACAGGCCATGACGACTGGAGGAATAAACATTCTTTACAACATACCCTTGAATTGGCTGAGAAGTTAAAGGATTGACCATCGTTAGGATGAACCTTCCTGAAAGTTCATGATACCATTCTCCACACAGATCCACCGTGTATCGAATGCATTGAACAAAAGAATTGAAATTATCTTCCAACGAAGCTATTTCTGATTATACATCCAGCTTCGCGTACTTCGCATGGTTTTCAATAAACTCTCTTCTTGGTGGTACATCATCACCCATCAACATGCTGAATACAGAGTCAGCCTCTACGGCATTATCAATGGTCACTTGTTTCAATGTGCGGGTAGCGGGATTCATCGTGGTTTCCCAAAGCTGCTCAGCGTTCATTTCACCAAGACCTTTGTACCGTTGAATGTTTACTGAATCTTCCTTGCCCTCAGCCACGGATTGTATCCATTTCTTCCGGTCTTCATCAGTCCATGCATAAGCCTGTTCCTTTCCTTTCTTTAACAGGTACAGCGGCGGCTGCGCAATATATACATAACCCTGCTCTACCAGTTCTTTCATATACCTGTACACGAAAGTGAGAATGAGTGTGGCAATGTGGCTTCCGTCCACATCCGCATCTGTCATGATGATGAGTTTGTGGTAACGGAGTTTGGATGTGTCTAACTCTTTCGGGTCTTCGGGTGTACCGATTTTTACGCCAAGGGCGGTAAAAATATTTCTGATTTCTTCGTTGTCGTAAATCTTGTGTTCCATGGCTTTTTCCACATTGAGGATTTTACCTCTCAATGGAAGGATGGCCTGAAAGCTTCGGTCTCTTCCCTGTTTGGCGGTGCCACCTGCTGAATCTCCCTCTACAAGAAATAACTCGCAACGCAATGGATCTTTGTCACTGCAATCGGCTAATTTGCCGGGCATCCCGCCACCGGTAAGTACATTTTTTCGCTGAACCAATTCACGCGCCTTTCTTGCGGCTGCACGTGCCTGAGCCGCTAAGATGACCTTTTGGATAATGATCCTGGCGCTTTTGGGATTTTCTTCCAGATAGGATGTAAGAACTTTACTAAGTGTGCTATCCACTACACCCATCACTTCGTTGTTTCCCAGTTTTGTTTTGGTCTGGCCTTCAAATTGCGGTTCCGGTACTTTCACAGAAATCACAGCACTCAGTCCTTCCCTGAAATCATCGCCTTCGATTTCTACTTTTGCTTTTTCAAACAACCCTTCTTTCTCACCATAGGATTTAAACACCCGTGTTACCGAACGCCTGAATCCGGATACATGAGTTCCTCCTTCAATGGTATTAATGTTGTTTACATAGCTGAAGAGATGTTCCTGGTAGCTGGTATTGTAAATCATGGCTACTTCCACGGCTACATTGGTCGCTTCGTCAAGCCCTTCACAATAAATGACTGTGGGTAATAAAGATTGCCGGCTTGCATTTTTATCGATCTGTTCTACAAACTCTGTAATACCTCCTTCACTGTAATAGGTCTTGGAGTATGTCTTTCCTTCTTCATCTTTTTCTCTGAGATCGTTTAGTACGATAGTGATTTTTTTATTAAGGAATGCGAGCTCGCGAAGTCTTCCTTCCAGTATATCCCGATTGTAAGTGGTGGTGATAAATATGGTTTCGTCGGGCCAGAATGTAACCCGGGTTCCCGTCTTGTCGGAAGTACCGATCTCCCTTACAGCATATTCCGGTATTCCGCGCAGGTATTCCTGCTCAAAGGTTTTGCCTTCTCTGTTTACAGTGACATGAAATTTGGTGCTGAGCGCATTCACACAGCTTACACCGACACCATGTAATCCGCCACTTACTTTATAAGTGTTCTTATCAAATTTTCCACCGGCGTGTAATACCGTCATTACGACCTCAAGAGCGCTTCGCCCTTCCTTTTTCATTATTCCGGTAGGTATGCCACGACCGTTATCCTCTACAGTGATGGAATTGTCTTCGTTGATCGTTACGCTGATCCTGTTGCAATAACCTGCAAGCGCTTCATCTATCGAGTTGTCAACGACTTCATAAACCAGGTGGTGAAGCCCTTTGTTGCCCACATCTCCAATATACATAGCGGGTCTTTTCCTTACAGCTTCCAAACCTTCCAATACCTGAATACTGTCTGCGCCGTAAGTTGATTTTAGAGGTTTTGCCTCTGCTGTTTCTGCCATAAAATCTGAATAGAAATTTATAATTGATTGAATAGGCAAATTTACGAAAAGCAAGGCGGTTTACCCAATAAAACCTCTAAGGTTTTGAACATAAAAGCAGTAAAAATGTTAATAAATGTTAAGCCGGGTTTCGTTGCTTCTCAGAATATCTTCATCAGATGAAAAAGGAGCAAAGCCGGGGCAAAACAACCGGGTATGGATAAGTGCTGATTAGTTTGTAAATTTGCGGTCGATTTAATGGAAGTTATTGAAAATATATTATCAGTTTCAGCAGGCGTCGCAATTGAACAGGATGAATTAGAGTTGTTGCAGCAAAGGGTTCAGGACATACCCGGTTCCATTTATTACATCATGCGTAGATACAGAAAGCCGGAGCATATTGATCCTGAAGACATGGGAATTCTCAGGTATAATTACAGTGAGGATAAACAAAACAGGAATCTGGAATTGGTATTTTGTATTTCCGGAAACCGCTACTGTACAAAGTATGATCAGGAATGTAGTTTTTGCAGGAGAACGGCCTCTGCCAATTGTGACGACTCAGTAACTACGATTGATATTGCCTATTTCAGATTTGATGAACTTCACCTCGGACAGTTTATCAAAGATGTACGCACTACCAATTTTTCAGAAAACATTCTCAATTTCAGACATACCAGTTCTTTTACCCGGTTGTTGCCGCTATGCGGGAAGATACAGGACATCGTATCGGCATTGATGAATCATCCCTATACCGACAATATGGCCAATATCTTCACCAATGCACAGACGCAGATGATTCTGTTGCATGCGATGGAGTGTATGGCCGGTGATGAAACAGAGCCGGAAACCTTCACCTGTAAGTTTCTTGCCAATGAAGAAGACCGGAAAAAGATTGAACTGGCAAGAGAGGTATTGATCCAGCATATTTGTGAACCGCTTACCATCAGAGAACTTAGCCGTAAGGCCGCCATCAATGAATGTTATCTTAAAAAGGGTTTTAAAGAATTGTATGGCACTACCATCTTTGATTTTTTCCAATCGCAGAGAATGGAACATGCCAAATATCTCTTGTATGAAAAAGGACTCACGGTGACCGATGTTTCCAATCTGCTCGGTTATAGTTCTATCAGTCATTTTTCTACGGCATTTAAGAAACATACAGGCCTTAAGCCTTGTGAGTTATTACTTAGATAAGTATTGTTTGAGCGATTCGGTTGGTTTCGGAAAAAATTTACTTTCCTGATTTACTGTACCATCAAATTGAATTGTCAGATTTTTGTCAATCTTTCGGGTATGAATATCCGAAAGATTGTGAATAGGAAATGGCTGGTAAAAAATTATGGCATTGCAGCTTACCGTTTATTGCATTGCTCCAAACCCTTGTGAGTGTGGCATTACATGGATACACTATAGCGAAGACTCACCATCAAATTTTCCTGGAATCAACGGATTCTAAATCCTTCTGATTTCAATTTTTCAGACCTGAAAATAATTATCAGAAAAACAATTTGACATTGTTATGATAAATGTCAGGAATGCAAATTTCAATTTTGCATACGCAACATGGTACGGAATTTCACACTTTTACTTAGCGGTATATTTTTTTGTCTTCAACTATCGGCACAGGTCGCTTCAGATTCTGCAGAAAAAATTCTTGATGAAGTTGTGGTGACAGGTACACGCACAGAAAATACTGTGCGCAACCTTCCCATGCCGATCCAGGTGATTTCCGGCAAGACAATTCAGAAAACAGGTTCTGAAGATTTGTTGCAGATTTTACAGATGCAGACGGGATTAGTGGTTGCTGTAAATCCGTTGGGAGTGGCTTTGCAAGGTTACCCGAATCCATTCGGTACCGGAATCCAGATGCAGGGTCTTGATCCGGCTTATACATTGATATTGCTCGATGGGGAGCCGCTTACAGGACGCAATGCAGGTATTCTGAATCTTGGAAGAATCGCGGTGGGCAATATCAGCAGAATTGAAATATTGCGCGGGCCCGCTACCAGCCTGTATGGTTCGGACGCGCTGGCAGGTGTCATCAATATTATTACGCACACTCCGGAAAAAAATTTCCTTAACGGGCGCCTGCAATATGGTTCCAACAATGCTTTGGGTGTTACTCTTTCAGGTGGGTACAGATTGGGTAAGACATCCATTGATGTATTGGGAAGGCGCTTTCAGAATGATGGATGGGATTTTGATAAGAATATTTACGGAAAAACCATTGACCCTACCAGAGACTATTCAATGAACGTGCGAACAGTGACACGGTTTGATGAAAAAAACACGCTGTCTTTTTCTGCACGATATTATCATAGCCGGCAGGACAATAATTATCTTATTGCAGATGAGAAAGGGCCTGAGATCATACAGGGAGCCACCTATGAAATAGATCAGAGCCTGTATGGCAAATGGGATCGTAAAATAAACGACAAACTCAGTTTTACGGCAGGTGTATATACCATTGGATATGATAATCATGCCAATGCATTTCTGAAAAGAAATGATTCGCTGTATGAAAAAATCACTTTCAATCAATTCTTGTTACGGCCGGAAGTTCAGGTGAATATCGGGCATCCCGACAGACTCTGGGTGACCGGTACGGGATACAATTTTGAATCAGTAAACAGCAGCCGGTATGGTACCCACAGGCAGATGGACTCGTGGTTTGTCTTTTTGCAAAAGCAAATGGTATTTGGCAAAAAATGGAATGTCATCGCAGGAGGAAGATATGATAAGAATTCACTTTATCCCGCACAGTTCAGCCCGAAAATTGCCGTAGCCTATAAAATAAAACCGGTTTTAATTCTGAAAGGCAGTGTAGGTATGGGTTTCAAAGCTCCCGATTTCAGACAGCAATTTCTGGATTTCTCCAACAGCCTTGTCGGATATACCATCCTGGGCGCCAGGGAACTCGGTAACGGATTGCAGCGTTTGAAAAATACCGGCGGGCTTCCTGCTTCAGTAGATATTACACCTTATCTGAACGGATTGGTCTTATCTCCTGAAAAATCTATCGGTTACAATCTGGGGATTGACTATACCATTTCCTCTGATCTGTTTGTACAGGCAAACCTGTTCAGAAATGACATCAACCATCTGATTGAGACTTATAATCTGCCGTTTAATCAGACCAATGGCAAGGCTATATTCAGTTATAAAAATATTGACAGAGTTTTCACGGAAGGCCTCGAGTTGAATGTGAATTACAATCTTAATAAAAATTTCAGATTCGTAACCGGTTATAATTTTTTGATTGCAAAGGATAAGGATGTGTTGGATGAAATCAGGGCGAAAAAGATCTATCGCAGAGATCCTTCTACCGGCTATTCGCAATTGGTTACTTTACAGGATTATAAAGGGCTTTACAACCGCAGCCGCCATACAGCAAATCTAAGTATTCAATATACCAATGCCACATTGGATGGCAGCATCATGCTTTCCGCCAAGTACAGGGGTAAGTATGGATTTCAGGGAATTAATAATTATACTGACGGTAACGATATTCTTGATGCACCACAGGAATTTGCAGAAGGTTATGCGCTTTTGGATTTGATTGTGTGCAAACAAATGGGTACGCATCTCAGCCTACAGGCAGGAATAGACAATATACTTGATTATACCCAGCCTGTACTACTTCCTGCGCAATTTGGCCGCAGTTATTTTTTCAATATCAATTTTAAATTCTGATTAATCATAAAAAACAAATACCTAAATGAAAATGAAGAAAATCACAGGGCCGTTATTCTTGCTAGGTCTGATTATTTTGGGAATGACCTCCTGCAAAAAGGAATCTCCGAATACAACACTGGCAGTTACTGATTCTATATCAATGCCTTTTAAGGGATCGCATTTTACACTTTATAGTCTGAGCGAAGGAAAAGTAATCCCAATCTCAGATTCTGCAACAAGTAGGTGGGATATCGGGATCAATTTTGCCAGCATAATTCTTAACAGCCATGCAAGTGGTCCTGGTCAGGCAGGAGTCATTGTAAAAATGGGAGATTATACCTCTTTTAATTCAGCACCTACTGATGGGTACTCTTACGATACTTCTACAACTCGATTGGCTATTAACAGCAATCCCTTTAGCCCGGGTGCATGGTACATTTATGATCCGGTTTCACATGCATTTAGCCCTAAAGCCGGTTTGTTTTTTGTCATAAAGACGGCGAATGGTCATTTTGCCAAACTTGAAATTCTTCAGGTAAAATATGCAGATTATGATCAGGGAGCCATGTATCCCAAGACACTTATCTATAAATTTAGATTTACCTATCAGGACAATGGGTCTGCCAATCTGCAAAATCAATAGTTGGAAAACAGGTTGAATATTCATTAGGGGCACTTCAAATGTGCCCTTAATTTTTTTTCGAAACGATTGATCACATGGAATCCGGATTCAAGAACCGGTTTCTTGAATACCTCAATAAACTACAATTGTTGAACTCCTTTTCCGGCTATTCTTGTTTGACCTTGTAAAGATGATGGAGAGTGTGCCTGCATGACAGGTGGCTGAGGTAAAGTCTGTATCTACATCTCCGGGCAGTGGAATCTCTCTCAAAAAAGTATCCATACCCGTGTTTGACTTCTTCATGCTTTGAGATTTGGGGTCTTTCATGTTTGCATTAAACCCCAAAATACATAAGTTGCCTTTTTCATTGACAGTCACTAACAGGTTTTCCCTCTTCAGTCCGGGGATTGTCAATTCTACTTTATAATATTTTTCTGAATCAGAGATAGAAAGGCTCGGGTGGGTAGTGATTTTATCTGATTCAAAAACACCTTCTGCCAGTGCATTCAGTATTTGACTTTTAGGGATAAATTCTCCGGGGTAGGTTGTGTTATTTGGGGTGTGTATGGAAAGCATGATCAGGGTTTTTAGGAATGATGAATGATTTACGGAAATACAGTCTCTCAGGATGATCAGATCTGTGTTTGTAATTTAACCCTAATTTTCAGATAATTCAAATAAAATTATCATGAACTCGTCAAATCTTATGAAACCATACCAATCAAGCTGGAGACCCGCCGGTGATTTGATAACAAAATTGATGCCATGCGCCGGGTCAATGAAACAGATTAACGACGCTTTCTATGTCTTGGATTATAGATCTTCTTACAATCGTCTATCAGGGTGAGAAATTGGTTTTCCAGATAATCGTCAGGGGGCTCTACAGCACCGGATGCAACCTGACGTATTGCCTCCCATGAAATTTCAGGAGGAAAATATTTTGATTTCTTCAGCTTCAATCCCAACATAGCCACTGCGGTTGCGAACTGAAGACTCTTTTTTACCGTTCCGAATGGTTGGTAATTATCAAAGCAGTTGTACTGTTGAATCAGATTGGCAGTGTCTTTGGGATTTTTATAATGAATGGTGATCAGGCCGATTTGTTTCCCTGTGGAAAGTTGTTCCTGTACATTCGGTTCCACCTCAAAAATAATGGTGTTGCCTGCGCCTGAACCGATTTCACCACCCTCCGGAAGGCCTACAAAGTTTTTCAGGTTATTGACTTTGTTATCATACCCTAAAAGTCTGTACTGGCTGATGACTGAAGAATCAAATTTTGCATTCACATAGACATCACTGGCTACGGCATACATCGTTTGTGTAAACTGCATCACCATTACCTTTTCTGCCTCCCGGATGTTGTCAATGTATGCAAAGTTGCCATTGCCTTTTTTGGCAAGTACTTCTATTTTGGAATCTTTATAATTGCCCATTCCCACACCCAGGCAAGTCAGAAAAATTCCGGATTGTTTTTCCTTTTCGATAAGGTCTTCCAATTCTTTTTCTGATGTTTGGCCAATATTAAAATCTCCGTCTGTAGCGAGAATGATCCGGTTGTTTCCTCCTTTGATAAAGGTGTTGTTGGCAAGTTGATAAGCTGTACGGATAGCAGCCTCACCCGGTGTATCGCCCGAAGCATACAGTTCTTCAATAGCCTTGTTTATTTTATCTTTTTTTTCACCGCTGGTGGGCGGCAGCCGTATGCCGACAGTGCCTCCGTAAGACACGATAGATACAGTATCTTCTGCTCTCAGGTTTTTGACAAATAGCTGGAAGGCTTCTTTAAGTAAGGGCAACCGGTTTGGAAGATCCATACTACCCGATACATCAATCAGAAATACAAAATTGCTTGGCGGTACCTTACTCAAATCAAGTTTTTTTGCGCAGATGTTCAGTATGAGCAACCGGTACTTATTGTTCCATGGGCAGTCTGTAATCTGACTTTCTATGTGAAATGTTTTATTGGAATCAGGTTGATGATAATTGAAATTAAAATAGTTGAGCATTTCATCCAACCTTACCGCATCGGAAGGAACCTGCATATCCTGATTGATAAACCTGCGGATATTGCTGTAAGACGCTTTGTCAATTCTAAGCCCGAAAGTCGTTTGTGCCTTTGTGGTAGTCCTTACAAAATCATTTTCGATCAGGCTGGTATAAGTCTCTCCATAATAGGTTGTAATGGGATTCACATTTTCATCGATTCCCGTTGTAAATGAAGTCATCTTTTGCTTGACCGGTTCATCTTTCCGGGTGGTAATACGCATAAATACATGCTGGTATTCGTCTGTTTTTACCTTTAAACGTACTGTGTCAAATCCATCTTTGGTGAAAATCAGCGAGTCGTATATTTCTGAGGAGGGGATTCCAAAACCTCCGGTCATTCCGCTGAAATAGATATTTCGTGTAGAAGGACGGTAAATTTTTACATTCTGCATAAGTTCATTTTCCGAATTCTTCACATCTCCCCTGATGTAATATTGTGCAGATGAGAAAATGGAAAGTGTCAAAAACAGTATGGTAAGTAGTCCTTTGAGCAAGCTGGATGGTATTTCAGCCATAAAAATAACCTTATTGTCAGATTTGTTCCGGGAAATTATCCTATTCGCCTGGTGTTTATGGTGATGAGCCGGGGACATTGAAGTCATAACGTTTTCTGAATATTCATTGTTGCCCGGAATTCCTATGGACAGAATAAATATAAAAATAGACTGCGCGCTGAGTCACTGTTGAATATCATCTTACTTTTGCGCACAGATGAAAATTCTGGATCGATATATATTGAGAAAATTTATAGTCACATTTCTGTTTTGCATTATCGCGATGACAGTGCTTGTGATCATTGTGGATCTGAGTGAAAAGACAGATGATTTTGCAAAGACGGGGCTTTCGGCCAGTCAGATTTTCTTTGATTATTATCTGGGCTTCATCCCGCACATTGATGCCATGCTCTTTCCTTTGTTTCTTTTTATCTCCGTGATTTTTTTCACTTCTAAAATGGCCAACCGGAGTGAAGTCATCGCCATTCTCAGTTCAGGCATCAGTTTCAAAAGGTTTTTGTTGCCGTATTTTATCTGTGGATTGTTTTTTACAGGATTTTTGTGGTGGGTAAATCAGTATGTTCTTCCTCCGGCCAATGAGAAGTGGAGCAATTTTAATTCAAAATATATCGATTTTAATTATGGGGGTTATGTAAATACCGCCACCATTTCCAATAAGCACTTCCGGCTCGATTCTTTTTCCTATGCGGGAATTCGCTATTACGATACCTCCACGAAGTCAGGTAGTAATTTCTTCATCCAGCGATTTGACTCCACTGCGCTCACATACAATCTTCATGCACAGAGTATCCGTTGGGACACCGCACGGCGAAAATGGCAATTGTCACAGGTAAATATTCGAACAATCAATGGCTTGAAACAGACACTCGCTGATTCTCCGGTTATGTACAAGACTTTTAATTTTAGGCCGAGGGATCTGAAGACAGATGCCTACATGAAAGATAAGCTCACTACGCCTGAACTGAATGATTTTATCAAACTTGAAAAAATCCGTGGTGGCGAAGATGTGAACTCGCTCATTCTCGAAAAACAAAACCGGAATGCCACGCCTGTTTCTGTATTGATATTGACAATTATCGGCGCTACCATTGCATCCAAAAAAATCAGAGGGGGTAGCGGTTTTCATCTGGCTATCGGAGTTCTCATTTGTGTGATCTACATTCTGGTCGGAAGATTTTCTGCTGTGTTTTCCATGAAGGCCCAGTTTAATCCGGTGGTCGCAGCCTGGCTTCCCAACATTGTATTTGGGTTTCTTGCATATTATCTTTACAAAAGGGCTTCCAAATAAAGCGCACATCTGATGAACTGGCAAAATAACAACGAGGATCAACTGAGGAAGTACAAAAATTATCTGAAGAAAGCCAATGTCAGGAATGAAGTAAAGAAACTCGCAAAGCTGGACGAAGAAGCCTATCAAAAGTTTGATTGCCTGGAATGTGCAAATTGCTGTAAAAACTATTCTCCGAGATTTAAGACTACAGACATTAAACGGATTGCAAAGCATCTGAAGATGAAGGAGAGTGTGTTTATCGAAACCTATCTGACTCTTGACAACGAAGGAGATTATGTGGCCAGAGCCCTGCCATGTCCATTTTTGGGACCGGATAATTATTGCAGTATTTATTCTGAGCGCCCTTCGGATTGCCACCGGTTTCCCTACACCGATGAAGATGTCTTTTTAAAGAGGCAAAATATTACCATGAAGAATGTGACATTCTGCCCCATCGCAGATCATGTGATGAAAAGGTTGATTGGATAAATTATTGGCGAGATTTCATTTTCAGAAGTTTACCCGAAGCGCTATACCAGCCATTCAGATCCGGGGCGCCATCGAGTTCTGCTTTGTAAGTCAATACTCCGTTTGTATTGATTTCGTCTAAGTCATCTATCTTATATTTTGGAAAATCACGGGCAATTGCTTCCTTAACAACCATCGGATATTGACTCTTTGTGAGTTCCTTCACTGAAGAGAGAAATTTACCCCTGTTATCATAGTTTGCCTTGTAATCTGTTTTCCCGATTTCAAATTCAGCGGTATAATTGGTACCAACCGGTTTCCATTTTATATCGGTGGCTTTAGGAAAGTGTTTGGCGAAGTGTTTCGTAGCAGCCACGGGAATGCTTGTGGTGCGGGGTGTCTGTGCATTTAACGTCAGAAAGCCAGAAGAGAAAAAAAACAGCAGTAACACAGAAACTTTATTTTTCATCCTGAAATGTCAATAGGTTAATTCAGGTGGTATCAGGCCAATAAATGTGCCAATCATAAATCCGATTCTAATTTTAGGACCGTACCAATTCTAATAGATTTATTTTTGAAGAAAAATAGGGTATGATAAAAATTGATTCAGAAGAATTGTTGCAAAGGTTTTTGAAATATGTACAGGTCGATACACAAAGTGATCCCCAGAGTGGTAAACATCCTTCCTCAGAAAAGCAAAAGGATCTCTCTATGATTCTGGTAGATGAGTTATTGGCGATGGGTGTAGAGGACGCCTCTATGGATGAATATGGTTATGTATATGCGACCATTCCTTCCAATACCTCCAAAAAGAATGTGCCGGTAATATGCTTTTGCAGCCATGTGGATACAGCACCCGACTGTAGTGGTGCCAATGTACGGCCTATCGTACACCGGAATTATGATGGTGGTAAAATCACACTGCCGGATGATACAACACAAGTCCTGTCACCGGCCAATCACCCCTATTTAAAAGAGAAAATCGGTACCGATATTGTCACCGCATCCGGTAATACCTTGTTGGGTGCGGATGACAAGAGTGGTGTCGCAGTGATTATGCAGGCTGCAAAATATCTGTTGTCTAATCCTGACGTGGTTCATGGACAAATTAAAATTTTGTTCACACCCGATGAAGAAATCGGTGAAGGGACAGCCAAGGCAGATATGAAAAAGCTGAATGCCGTATATGGATATACGTTGGATGGGGGAGAAGCCGGAAGCCTTGAGGTAGAAACATTCAGCGCTGACGGAGCAAAGATTATTATTCACGGAGTGATTGCACATCCCGGGTATGCAAAGGGGAAATTGGTCAATGCACTAAAGATTGCAGGAGAAATTTTGCATGCTCTTCCGAAAAACGAATGGTCGCCGGAAACCACAGCAGAGAAAGAAGGCTACGTACATCCGACCCGCGTGGAAGGGATTGCTGAAAAAGCAACTGTAGAATTTATTATTCGAGACTTTGATGATGATAAATTAAGACAACATGGAATGCGGTTGCAACAGATAGCCGAAGAGATTGTAAATAAATATCCCGGTGCAAGAATGGAATACAAAGTGTACGAGCAATATCGTAATATGAAAAATATTCTTGCTTCACATCCGGATGTGGCAGGATACGCTGCGGAAGCAATCAGGCGAACCGGCCTTTTGGTAAAAACAGAAAGCATTCGTGGAGGCACAGACGGCAGCCGGTTTAGTTATATGGGAATGCCTTGCCCGAATTTATTTACAGGTATGCAGGGGATTCATTCCAAACAGGAATGGGTGAGTGTGAGCGATATGACGAAAGCCGCAGAAGCCATAGTATATCTCTGTATGATCTGGGAGAAGAGGAGTTGAGGGTAATAGATTTTTTGTAAAGTTTGATGTATGTTATTAGAAATTAACCACCCCGTTAACATAATAGTTAAAGTTTTCCACCATTAGAAAGCCCTCCTTCATTATTCAAATTACTTTTTACATTTGTGACCAAACCCAATTAAATGGATTTATTTTTTCTGCAGGCAGATACGACATCTGCTGTTGCGTCAATTTCGAAGTCACAAAGTTTATGGGACATACTGGTAAGTGGGGGTGTCCTGATGATTCCTCTCGGATTACTTTTTGTGGCTGCCCTGTATTTCTTTTTTGAGAGGCTTATTGCTATTAATAAGGCAAACAGGTTGGATAATAACTTTATGCGGATAATCCGGGATCATATTGTGAGCGGTAATGTAACTGCCGCAAGAAGTTTTTCAAAAAACAATGACAACCCCGTTGCCAGAATCGTGGACAAGGGGATACAGCGCATTGGCAAACCTATGGACGCTATTGAAAAAAGTATGGAGAATGTAGGTACGCTGGAATTATATAAGTTGGAGAAAAATCTTTCTATCATTTCCATTGTAGCACGTGTGGCACCGCTCTTTGGATTTCTGGGTACCATCATAGGGATGCTGGCTCTCTTCAAAAGTATTGCCGCCAGTGCTGAATACACACCCAATACAATTGCGGATGGTATTTATATCAAAATGATTACTTCTGCTACAGGACTCATCATTGGTATTCTTGCTTATATCGGGCATAGCTATCTGGTGGCACAGATCAACCGGGTAGAGAATAAAATGGAAATTGCGGTAGCAGAATTTACCGATGTTTTGCAGGAACCAACCAGATAGAGATAAATCCAGTTTTCAGATATTAATTATCAGGAATGAGCATCAGAAAAAGATTTAAGAATGACGATACAGAATTGGATACCGGTCCGCTGAACGATATCCTTTTCATTCTGATGTTTTTCTTTCTCATCATCTCTACAATGGCAAATCCCAATGTCATCAAGATGAGCAACCCAAAGGCAAGCAGTGATGCCAAGGCAAAACAAAGCGTCATTGTAAGTATTGATAAGAATAAAGAAATATTCATTGGCCATCAGAAAATTCCTTTCGATTCTTTACCGGGTATCTTACGTAGCCAATTGTTGATTACAGACAGCAGCAAGCCTGCGGTAGTGATCAATGCAGACTCATTGGTAAGTTGGGGAGATATCGTGAGGATCATGCAAGTAGCCAAAGCACTTGGGGCGACTACTTCTGCGTCGGTGAGTTCCAAATAATGGTAACAAAACGTTCTTTGCCGAATAAGTCTTTGTGAATATCGGCTGTGAATCCGTTACCCCTGAAATATTCTGCTACTTTTTCTGCAAAAGTTTCGTTGGCTTCCAAATAGATCTTTCCATCCTGAGCAAGTTTATTTTCGGCAAAATGGACTATTGCTTTATAAAAAATCAAAGGATCCTTTTCCGGAACAAACAATGCTACCGACGGCTCAAAGTCCACAACATTTTTCGCTAATAATTCTTTCTCATCAAAAGGTATATATGGCGGATTGCTCACAATAATATCTGCATCTGGAAGCGACGACCAGTTGCTTTCATCCAAAAAATCCAACAAACGAAAATCGACTTCTGCCTTAAGGTGGATGGCATTTTTTTTTGCGACTTCAATCGCCCCTTCGCTGATATCACAGGAGATCACTCTGGACTGATTCAGTTTATTACGAATGGAGATCGGAATACATCCACTACCTGTTCCGATATCGATCACGAGAGGGGAACGTCCGGAATGATCCTTCACCAGTAAATCGACAAGCTCTTCCGTCTCCGGACGGGGAATCAAGACATGCTCATTGACAAAAAATTTCATTCCGCAAAACCATGCTTCTCCCAGAACATATTGTACCGGGCGATGTTGCAATAGCTCCTTTTGGTATTTTATGAATTCATATTCCTGCTTCGGTAACAGTTGCACCGGGCTATTTCTTCTTTGCCATCTTTTTTCTTGCGTGATCGTTTCGATTACCCAATCGGCAATATTTTCTGACTCTCTCTTGTCATAAAGGGAATAAAGAGATTGCCTTAATTCTTCAAATGCCTGTTGCGCAGTCATTCATCAAACTTAGTTTAATTTGCGAAGTAATAAATGATTTCATTTTGAACGACTCTCTTTTTATGCAGAGGTGCCTTGATATTGCCAAATCAGGAGAAGGCCATGTGGCGCCCAATCCGATGGTGGGTGCAGTGTTGGTGCATGATGAATATATAATCGGAGAAGGCTATCATACCCAATGGGGCGGGCCGCATGCAGAAGTCAATTGTATTCAAAGCGTACCTGATGGGATGAAATATCTGATACCGGAGTCTGTAATGTATGTGAGTCTGGAGCCTTGTTCGCACTTTGGCAAAACACCACCATGTGCCAATCTGATTATTGAAAATAAAATACCGGAGGTGGTGATTGGTTGCATGGATATCAATGAAAAAGTATCAGGAAAGGGTATCGCTACGCTGAGAAATGCCGGTGTTAAAGTAAGGATGAGTGCAATGGAGAAGGAATGTATTCACCTGAACAGGAGATTCTTCACATTTCACAACCAAAAACGCCCATACATCATACTGAAATGGGCACAAACGATGAATGGGATCATGGGAAAACATTCCGGAAGATTGTATATCAGTAATGAATACACGAATATCCTGGTGCAAAAATGGAGAGGTGAAGAAGCCGCCATTCTGGTAGGTAATCATACTGCTTTGAATGACGATCCACGGCTGACCAACCGATCCGGTACCGGCACACATCCTTTACGAATTATTCTCAGTAATGACCATTTGCCGGTGAACAGAAGGATGTTTGGTGAACCCGGCTCTACACTGGTTTTTAATACCGTCAAAAGCGAATCGAAAGAAGAGGTAACCTTCCGGAAAGTGAGTAAAGAGAATTATCTGGAAGACGTTTTGACTTTCCTGCATTCAAAGGGAATACAAAGTATTCTTGTAGAAGGGGGGGCATATACACTTCAGCAGTTTCTGGATAAGGGTTTGTGGGATGAATGCAGAATCATTACAAATACAGAAATGGTGGTGGCAGAGGGCGTGAAAAGCCCTGCTCTGCCGGATATGGAGTGTAATTCCACCTTGAAGATTCAAGGTGATTTAATACAATCTTATACAAATCGTCGTAATCCATTTGTTGCATGTGATAAATTATACTATTAAATTTGAACCTTTCTAAATATCCTTTTTTTTGAGCAGCATAAAAAAATTAGCAGGGCAAACCATGTGGTATGGAGCGAGTTCCATCGTCGCCCGTTTTCTCTTTTATTTGCTGACTCCATATTTCACTACCAAGTTATCCGTAGAAGGCTATGGAGACATGAGTATCATGTATGCGGCCATTCCCTTCCTGAATGTATTGTTTACCTATGGATTGGAAACAGCTTATTTCCGTTTTGCCACTCACGAAAAATTTAAGCGGGATATTTACAATACAGCGATCATTTCTATTGTCACATCAACGATTGCATTTGCAGGGTTGATGATTATTTTCAGGAAAACGATTGCACATTGGATCCGGTTGGATGCCTATCCCGAATTTATTACATATTCGGCATTGATTATTGCGTTTGATACACTCTCTACACTGCCATTTGCCAAACTTCGGTTAGACCAAAGACCACGCAAGTATGCCATGATCCGTATTCTGACCATTGTCTTTCAGATCGCTGTCACCTATTTTCTTTTGTCTGTTTGCCCGGGTATTGCAAAAAAAAATCCTTACAGTTTTATAGGCACATTTTATAACCCGGCCTACGGAGTCGGGTATATTATCATTGCCAATCTTATGGCCTCAGTGTTCGCATGGTTGTGCCTTTACAAGGAGTTTTTCTCATTCAGATGGGAGTTTAATAAATCCGTGTGGAAAGAAATGATGGTGTATTCTTTGCCACTGGTGATTGCCGGATTTGGGGGAATGATTAATGAAACTTTCGATAGAATTATGTTGTCCTGGCTCGCACCGGTGACCTCGGCAGATGCTGCCCGAAGTGAAGTAGCGATTTATTCTGCCTGTTATAAATTATCCATTCTGATTACTTTGTTCATTCAGGCGTTTCGTATGGGGGCAGAGCCCTTCTTTTTTAAGCAGGCAGAGGGAGCACAGCCGCAGAGAGTTTACGCCAGGGTGATGAAATTTTTTGTCATTACCATTTGTGTCATGTTTTTGGTGGTATCGCTCTATCTTGATATCTGGAAATATTTCCTGAGTACAAATCAGGCTAAACTGAAAATATACTGGACAGGCCTCAAAGTAGTGCCCATCCTGCTCCTTGCCAATATGTTTCTTGGTATTTATTATAATCTTTCTATTTGGTATAAGCTTACTCACAAAACGATAGCCGGCGCCTGGATCACTATTATCGGAGCTGTATTGACTCTTGCGATCAACTATCTGCTTATTCCTGTTTTTGGCTATATGGCCTGCGCCTGGGCCACCTTCCTTTGTTACGGAAGTATGATGGTTATTTCCTTTTTGTGGGGGCAAAAAGAATATCCGGTACCTTATGCCTGGAAAAAGCTGGTGGCTTATATCGTGATTGCTATAATCATTTATTTTTTCCACCGCTTGTTGAATACATGGACAACCAATCTGATCTATAGCCTGGCCACTGCGACGCTCCTGATTCTGATGTTTCTGTGGTTTTTATTTAGAATTGAACGAAAGGAGTTCATGAAATTACCTGTCATAGGAAGGTTTCTGAAATAGCCAGCATACTTTGGTCATGGTTGATATTGATACAGAATGCCATTTAGGCAAAATCTACCCATTGTTAGCAGGAGAATAATAAAGCAAGTTTTTTGAAAATTTTAGAATCCTGTCTGATAAATATCCGCTCTTTTGTGTGGTAATATTCATCACAAGCCTTACCTTTGCCGCCAATTTCAAATACTATACTTCTTTTTATGGCAAATAAGGGAAAAATCAGGCAAATTATCGGTGCGGTGGTTGACGTACACTTTGAGACCGAAGGTACATTACCACAGATTTACAATGCGATGGAATTGACCAGACCAAATGGTCAGAAACTGGTACTGGAAGTGCAGCAACATCTGGGTGAAGACAGCGTGCGCTGTATTGCAATGGACTCTACCGAGGGATTGACACGTGGAGTAGAAGTGATAGATACAGGCCGTCCGATTGTGATGCCGACCGGTGAAGCGATCCATGGCCGCTTGTTTAATGTAACCGGTGATGCGATTGACGGGTTGCCTCAGGTAAGTAAGACTTCAGGAAGGCCCATTCATGCTCAACCTCCTTTATTTGAAAACCTGAGTACATCTACTGAAGTTCTTTTTACGGGAATCAAAGTGATAGACCTGATTGAACCTTATGCCAAAGGTGGTAAGATTGGGTTGTTTGGCGGTGCAGGTGTGGGTAAGACGGTATTGATTCAGGAATTGATCAATAACATCGCGAAAGCCTATAGCGGCTTGTCTGTATTTGCCGGTGTGGGTGAGCGTACCAGAGAAGGGAATGACCTGCTTCGTGAAATGATTGAAGCCGGAATTATGAAATATGGTGACAAGTTTAAGCACAGCATGGAAGAAGGCGGTTGGGATCTGGATACCGTAAATATGGATGAACTGAAAGATTCTAAAGCCACGTTTGTATTCGGTCAGATGAATGAACCTCCGGGAGCAAGGGCACGTGTGGCATTGAGCGGACTTACCGTAGCGGAATATTTCCGAGACGGGGATGGACAGGGCAAAGGAAGAGACATTCTGTTTTTCGTAGATAATATCTTTAGATTCACTCAGGCTGGTTCAGAGGTGTCAGCACTTCTGGGACGTATGCCGTCTGCCGTAGGATATCAACCTACTCTGGCTACTGAAATGGGTTTGATGCAGGAAAGGATTACTTCTACCCGCAATGGTTCTATTACTTCCGTACAGGCAGTATATGTACCTGCGGATGACCTTACCGATCCGGCTCCGGCTACTACATTTGCCCACCTTGACGCAACTACTGTATTGAGCAGAAAGGTTGCCGATAAGGGAATTTATCCTGCAGTGGACCCGTTGGATTCTACTTCAAGGATTCTGACTCCTGCCGTTGTGGGTGAAGAGCATTACAATTGTGCCAACAGGGTAAAGCAAACTTTGCAGCGTTATAAAGAATTGCAGGATATCATTGCTATTCTTGGTCTGGATGAATTGAGTGATGAAGATAAATTGACTGTAAGCCGTGCACGCCGTGTAGAGCGTTTCCTCAGTCAGCCTTTCCATGTGGCTGAGCAGTTCACCGGTCTGAAAGGTGTGCTTGTATCCATTGAAGATACCATTCGCGGATTTAATGCCATCATGGACGGGGAAGTAGATGAATATCCTGAAGCAGCGTTTAACCTGGTAGGCAACCTGGATGAGGCCATTGCCAAGGGTAAGAAAATGCTTGAAGCAGCCAAGGCCTCATAATTATTTATCATACAAGTAATCGAGCAAGAAATGAATTTGGAAATCTTAACGCCTGAGAAGAAAGTATTCAGCGGCGAAGTGTATGGAGTCCAACTTCCGGGAAGCAACGGATTGTTTGAGGCCCTGGACAAGCACGCCGCTATGGTAAGCGCATTAAAATCAGGAAAGTTGAAAGTATTGCTTGATAAACAAACCATCCGGACTTACCTTATTAACAGTGGGTTTGTAGAAATTTTGAATAATAAAGTCACCGTCCTTGTGGAAGGGGCGGAAGTTCAATAACGATCGGTTTGAATAATATTACAAAGGCTTTGCAGAGATGTGAAGCCTGTTTTATTTGGATTATTTTAAGAAGATTTTCATTCTTACCTATATGTGTTTTACAAGATTATCATTCTGATGCAGATATGTAAAGAATTTTTATTGGCGATTTGAGAAATATGAAGTTCATTTTTGGTTAGAATTTGAAAGGAAGTCAAAATGATCCACAATAACGAATTTATCTTTGTTTGTTACCTTTATCAAACTTTTTTTAATTAGAGAGTCGTAAATTTTTAAAGGCCCTATGTTAGAGTTTCACCTGACAGTTTTTGCAGGATCAATCAGGTGACTTTTGGATAGAATAACAGAGTTGATTTTTGACGATCCTTATTAATCCTATTCTATTGTTTATTAACCACTCCTCCGAATAAAATCACACTCTGAATTCAACGTGTTAATTCGTAAATCATTTACAGATGATTGCAAAAGATATTTTGCCATCAGAACCTTTAAAGGAATTCGTAAAACATTACAGGTTGCGCCATTTTGTTTTTGCAAAAGGGGTGATTCCCACCGTAAAACCGTTTCCTCTACGACCCGAGCAATGCCTTCTGTTTTATATACGTGGCCAGGAGACAGTAAATAGTTTGGTGGATTGCCTGGAATTCAAAAGAGAAGGATCAATATTATCAGGGCAATTCACACATAGGGTAGATCGTTACATCAGTTATCCGGAATTCTTAATGCTCACGGTAGATTTCAAACCCGGCGCATTATATAGGCTATTAAATATCCCATTTCTAAAATTATTGGATAAGGATATAGATGCTGAATCTGTCTTTTCTGCAGAATTAAGAAGGGTGAATGAACGCCTTAGAAGTGCAGAATCTTATTTTGAAATGATTTGCATCATTGAGGATTATTTATTCAGGTTGACGCGGAATGTCAAAATTGGTTACTCCTACATTGACAATATACTTTCTGAGGTAACAAGTAATCCGGACCATACAGTTGAATGGATTGCCCGGAATGCCTATATGTCAATGCGTCAATTAGAAAGGAAGTTTGATGAAAGGGTTGGGGTTAACCCTAAAAAATTTCTACGTATAGCACGGTTCAATCAGTCTTACTGGATGCATCTAAATTTTCCAAAGTTGAATTGGTATCAGATTGCAATGTCCTGCGGCTATACAGATTATCAACATCTTGTCAAAGAGTACAAGTCATTTGGAGATGCTATCCCCAGCCATTTGTTTAAAGAAGAATTTAACTCACCAGGTAGAATTCTTGGCCTTACAAAATTGTTATTGCTTTCTTTCTCCCTCAATTCCTATTTAGGATTTTTTTGAATTTATGAATGTCGGTTTTGTACCACAATTGGAGATCATGAGAATGTATTTTTATGTTGTGGTAATTAATATTCATAGTTCAAAATTTTAAAAATATGAAATTCTCTTACCGGACTTTAATATGGAGCATAGAGATATCCTTCATTATTCTTTTCCTTTATTCGTGTGGAAAATCATTGGACGATTTCGGAGAAGAGACTCCGGCATTTGAGATTGGTAGGGCCAGGCAAGCACCAATTGTAATGGCTGGTGAGGATGTAACAATATATTTGCCAGACAGTAACGTTAAGTTGACTGGAAGTTATGATTTAGGTGGAAACACATTTGTGGTAGCCAGTTGGAGGAAAATAGACGGTACTGATTCCTATTATTTTGCAAGTGATAGGAACAAAATAGTAACAACAGTGTCTGGACTTAAGGAAGGTGCGTACAAATTTGAGCTTACTGTAACATCGTATGCAATTGGTTTTGGAAATTTAGAAGGAAGAGATACAGTGAGTGTTTTTGTAAGGGCAATACAACCGACAGATTCTACAATAGGGGTTGTCTATGGGCGGAATGAGGTAACATTTACAAATCTAAGGTGGGTGTTTCCATGGTACAGCAGTCTTGCTATTGGTGGTATTTATAAATACATTCCAAGGAATAAAGAGTTAAGTGTATTTGTGATAAGAAGCAACTCAGTCGAGTGGATTCAGGTTCCTCCCTATCCTGCACCTGATAACTCCCGTTACGATTACTTTATTATGGAAAGGCCTGATCATGATTTTTATAGTTTTGAAACTCTCTATGTTAGTTATTATGGTATGGATACCAATGACACTCCGAGTTTGAAGGTAAAGTATTAAGATAATAAGGCAACTTTGCAAATAGCTATGAATACATTTTCTTGGTGGTGTTTATAGTCTGATAATGTATTAAAATGTACTTGATTTTTTTGTAACAATACTTATAAATAGCATATTGTACCTGACTTTTGATAAAGTCTTACTCAAAAACCATTTGATTATGAATTCATGGCAAGAGTTGGCTTAAAATTTACTATGCATTGAATTGAATCAATTTTTTCATTTTTGTGGCATACGAATATCTATCTTTGTACGTCTATGAAAAAGTTTATTGCATTTGTATTGGTGATGTGTTTGGTTTCAGCTGCAATTACTGCTGAGGCACAATGTTCAATCTGTACCAAGACAGCCATGCAGTTAGGTTCTAAACCTGCTCAGGGGTTAAACGCCGGTATTCTTTATCTGATGGCAGTACCTTACTTAGCCATTGGTATTATTGGTTACAGATGGTGGAAAAGCAAAAAGAACTCAGACGCCTGACCTCCCCATATTAAGAATCAATATTGAATTTTCCATTTATGTAAATGTGAAACATCTAACTTAGCATGATGTAAAGTTTCGTTATGTCTAAGTCACTCTGTTTTCTATTGCTGATTTTTCTGGCCTCACCTTTGCTTGCCCAGGATACCATCGGGATTAAGGATATTCGTTCATCTGAGAAACTGGTAAATCTTCGATTCACAGAAAGCAAAGAAGACTCTATGTTGGGAGGCGTTCGCAGAAATTCTGTTGTTTATGGAAAGATGCACCGGTATGACCTGGCCAATGCAGTTCCACTACCACTTTCCTTCACCCCTGTCTTGCCTTTTATGCAATTAAGTAATAAGCAAAAGGCTGTATCGTTTATACTGCCAAAGACCGAACTCCCTGCAAACAAAGAATTGCTTGCCTTTTACAGCATCCCTCAATTAGCTTACCTGATCAAATCACGGAAAATAACCTCTAAAGAGCTGACTGGTTTTTTTATCGAAAGACTAAAGAAATTTGGCGATACGCTGCATTGTGTGGTCTCTGTCACAGAAGAAATTGCAATGAAACAGGCGTCTGTGGCAGATGCAGAAATAGCAGCAGGGCATTACAGAGGAATACTTCATGGGATTCCTTATGGGTTAAAAGATCTGTTTTCTGTAAAAGGAACAAAAACGACATGGGGAGCAGAACCTTACAAAAATCAGGAACTCGATGTGGACAGTTATGTATATACGAAACTGAAAGACGCCGGAGCGGTTTTGGTTGCTAAGCTAACTATGGGCGCATTAGCCATGGATGACTATTGGTTTGGCGGACGTACACGCAACCCATGGAATATTGAAACAGGAAGCAGTGGATCTTCCGCAGGGCCGGCATCCGCTACCGTAGCCGGATTGGTACCCTTTGCCATTGGTACTGAGACTTATGGTTCTATTATATCTCCATCTACCGTTTGTGGGGCTACCGGATTACGCCCTACGTTTGGAAGTATCAGCAGGTATGGAGCAATGACGCTTTCATGGAGCCTGGATAAAGCAGGCCCTATTTGCCGGAGTGCAGAGGATGCAGCAATTGTGTTTTATTATCTTCACGGAACAGACCATTTGGATGCTTCTGCGGTAAACATGCCCTTTAATTACAGAGAAAAAGTTGATTTATCAAAACTGAAAATTGCCTACGCCTCTAATTATTTTAATACAGAGGATACACTTGGAAATGAAAATGAGTTTTTGAGTGTCATGAAAAAAATTGGCGCAAATCCGGAAGCAGTTCAATTTCCTGATTCCTCCATTTATCCTTTTGGTATTATCGGATTGGTGATCGGTTCAGAATCAGCAGCGGCTTTTGATGCCTTTACAAGAACAGGATTGGATGACAAAATGAAAAGACAAGGGAGAGGTGAATGGCCAAATTATTTCAGATCTTCCAGATTTATCCCAGCAGTGGAATATGTCAATGCCAACCGTCACAGATATATACTGATGCAAAAACTCAATGAGTTTACGGAGAAATATGATGTGATCATTTGTCCCACCTGGGCAGGTAATCAGGCTGCAATAACCAATCTGAGTGGTCATCCTGCAGTGAGCATTTCAACCGGATTTAATAAACAGGGATTGCCTACAAGCATCACATTGATTGGTAATCTTTATGATGAGGCCACCATACTGGAGGTAGCCAAAGCGTATCAGGATGCTACCCATTGGGATAACATGCATCCACTCATGTTTGAGAAATAAAAATACCTAAAAGAATGGGTTGTATTTTTTTTCTTCGCCAATAGATGTGACAGCACCATGTCCGGGATAGACGATCACATCATCCGGAAGTACAAATATTTTTTTTCGGATTTGCTGAAGTAGCGTATCATGGTCTCCGCCGGGTAGGTCAGTACGTCCAATGCTTCTCTGAAATAAAACATCCCCTCCAATGAGAAATTTTTGTGATTTACAATAAAAGCAAACACTCCCAGGCGAGTGCCCCGGCACATGAATGACACTCATTTCATCCTCTCCCAACCGTAAAGTATCTCCTTCATTCAGCCACAAAAATACTCCGGAGTAATTATCAAATGGCAAGTCATAGAGCAGACCGGATGCCGGAGCCAGATTAAATATTTCCTTCTCGAGGGGATGAATATGCAACGTCAGGCGGTAAGTTTCGGCAATGAACTTATTTCCAAACACATGGTCAAGATGGCAATGGGTATTCAAGAGCATGACCGGTTTTAATCCGTTATCCGTGATAAAGGTTTCTATCACTTCTTTTTCATCATCAAAATAGCATCCCGGGTCAATAATAATACATTCCCCGGATGAATGATACAGGATATAAGTATTTTCCAGGATTGGGTTAAATGTAAAAGATTTTATAAGAAACATACCGGATAGATATTAATGTCAAATACTTTTCACCGATTAACTGAGAAAGGGTAATTTTAGGGCAATATAACCATACTGAAATGCAAGACCAAAAGATTCGTATTCCCGTAAAGATTTATTTGCTTTTCATTTTTCTGATTATTTTTTTTCCACTTTCCGATTATGCTCAGGTGAGCAGTGTCCAATTTGGAAAGAACCGAGTTCAGTATAAGAAACTGTCATGGCAATATTACCAATCCATGAATTTTAATTGTTACTTCTACGATCATGGAGAACAGTTGGCAAAGTATGTCATGCAGATTGCTGAGGAAGAGCTTCCTTCTATTGAAAGTTTTATAGAGTATTCCTTACAGCGTAGAGCCAATATATTAATTTACAATTCCTACGATGATATGATGCAGAGTAATGTAGGTTTGGGGATTGATTGGGAAAATACCGGTGGTACTACCAAACTGGTCAATAATAAGATGGTGATTTATTTCAATGGCGATCATGCGGATTTACGCAGGCAAGTCCGCCAGGGTATCGCAAAGATTCTGACTGAAAATATGTTATTTGGGGATGATTTGGGTGAAATGGCAGGAAACCAGGCACTTCTCGATTTGCCCGACTGGCTTGTGGATGGGTATGTAGCGTATGCTGCCCAAAACTGGAGCCCAGCTCTGGACGATGACTTGAAGAGTGAAATACTGAGTCTCAAATACAAGAATTTTTATCAGCTTGCTTTTGACAAACCACAGTTGGCAGGCCATGCATTCTGGTATTATATTGAAGAAAAATATAAACGGGAAAATACCACGTACCTGCTGTATCTGGCAAGGGTGTACAAGAGCCTGAACAGGGCGACTCAGCAGGTGGCCAAGATGAAAAAGTTTAAAGATTTACTGGCAGGTTTCATGACCTATCAGGAAGAGAAGTATGATGCAGATATCAGAAGAAGAAAAAATTATCCCAAAGGAAGCGAGGTTACCAGTGTGGATATCAGTAAGAGACTGGATTATTTTCATTTTAATGTGAATCCAAATAAGCGAAATTCTTCTTTCGCAGTAGTTCAATACAAAAAGGGCCAATACCGCCTCATTTTGGATGAGGACGGGACTACCAAAACCTTGTTGAAAATAGGCACAAAAAGTAAATTGGGAGACATCAACCCGAATTATCCATTGATGGCCTGGGATCCAAAGGGGACAAGACTTGCCGTATTATATGAGGAAGAAGGAAGATTGAAATTTTTTGTCTTCGATGTCATCACCAGGGTGAAGCCGTATAAAAGAGATTTGACGGATGTTTTTGATCAGGTACAGGAAATGAAATTTATCTATAACAATAACAATTTGCTGCTGAGTGCTGTCAAGAACGGACAAACGGATATTTTCACTTATGATATAGAAAATGAAAAAGTGAAACAGATCACAAATGATGTGTATGATGACCTGGATGCAAGTTTTGTGGCATTCCCCAATAAAAATGGAATCATATACAGCAGCAATCGCCCGACTGCATCCGCAGCAGGTGGAGATACTTCTTTGATGAAGAACCGTTTTAATATTTTTATGGTGACAAATTTCGCCGCAGGCAAACCGGAGTTAAATCAAATCACTCAACTTACCAACCTCCCTTTTGGAGATGCGAGATATCCAACTCAGTATAACGACAATCACTTTACATTTCTGAGTGATCAGAGTGGTGTCATGAACAGATATGCTGGATTCTTTTCTACAAAAAGTGCCGGTGTGGATACATTGGTTTTGATTGGAAAGGACATTTTAAGAAATCCAACAGAAGGAGAGGTGGACAGTACATTGAGAGTTTATAAAAAGACAGATGTTGACTCTATTGCAGTGGTTGCATTATCGAATGATTCTGCCTATGTATTTCCATTGTCTAATTATGCGAGTAGTATCCGGGAGACCAGAGAAGCAGGAGAAAATCATCAGGTAAGTGAAGTGACAAGGCAGAGTGATGAAAAGATTTTGTACAAATTGAAAATTGATGAGAATACACTCCGGAGGAGAAATGTAAGTGCAAGGCCTACTGCATATATGCAGAATCTGATGGAGAGAAAACAACTATCTGAAGGGGAGGAGGTATTGAGCCCCGACAAGGGGAAGGAAGAGGATGTATTTCAGCAACAGTTTCAGGTGACAGCGTCCGACACCGCTCATAAAGTCTCTCCACAAGTAAATCAGGAACGGGTTTTGAACAATGCAAAGCTCTTTCCTTATCAACCGCCAAAGTTTGCTACAGACTATGTGGTAGTCGGATTTAACAATGATGTGCTGGGTACCCGTTTTCAACCGTATCAGTATGGCAGTGGCCCGGTGACGCTTACTTCAAACAATGGATTCAACGGGATGATTCGTATGGGTACAGCAGATCTGATGGAGGATGTAAGGATCAGTGGCGGATTCCGTATTTCCAGCAATCTGAAGGATAATGACTGGATGCTTCAGTTTTCGAATTTCAGAAAGCGTGTAGATTGGGGACTGCTTTATTACAAAAGTGTTTTGCAAGGTTCATCTCAGGATGGATACCCGGGCAAATTATTCAGCAATTTGTATCAGGTAAATCTATCGTATCCGTTTGATGTGGTGCGAAGTATTCGTGTGAGTGCCGGCGTTAGAAGAGACAAAACTGTGTTTACATCAGTAGATGTTCCATCACTTAAGTCTGATTTTAAGGCAAAGAGCTATGGACTACTGCATGTGGAATATGTATATGATAACTCCCTGAACCCGGTGATGAATATCTGGGATGGTGTGCGGTATAAAATTTACGCAGACTGGAACAGTCAACTTTCCAAATTGGATACGTTGGAAGGTCGTTATACCTTTAATCTGGGTTTTGATGCCCGGGCTTATTATCCCATTTTCAGAAATTTTATCTGGGCTGGCAGAGTGGCCGGTGATTTTAGCTGGGGCAATCAAAAACTGATCTATTATCTTGGTGGCATTGATAATTGGCTCATGTTTGGCGAGAATACCAAGGTCGTCAATGGCAGACAACAATACAGGTACTTTAATCCGGCAAATCAGCCTGATCCCGATGCGGATTATGCGTTTCAGACACTTGCAGTGAATCTGAGAGGGTTTATACAAAATGCAGCCAACGGGAATAACAATGTGGTGATTAACTCAGAATTCAGATTACCTGTTTTCACCACGTTGTTTAGTAAGCCCATCAACAATGCATTCCTTAGAAATTTTCAATTAACGCAATTTATTGACCTGGGTACTGCATGGAATGGCCAGTTTGACAAAATCGGCAGACCAAGTATTGTGTATATGAGTGCTTCAGATCCTACGGTGCAGGTGAAGATCAAAGGCCCGGGAGTTGGACCGTTTTTAGGTGGATATGGATTTGGTGCACGTAGTACGCTATTGGGGTATTTTGTGAAAGTAGATGCCGGATGGCCTATGAATGGTTTTTTCAGAGGAAAGCCAATCTGGTATTTCAGCCTGGGACTTGATTTTTGATTATTATCTTTTGCCAAAAAGTAAGGAACCAATGCGTACCATCGTACTTCCACACCGGAGGGCTATCGGATAATCAGCACTCATACCCATACTCAGGATATTGAATTCTTCGTTGGGGTATTGAAGCCGGCTATCTTGGAAAATCCGGTGCAGTTCGTTGAATTCTTTCTCTACCTGAATGGTGTCGTCAGTAAAAGTTGCCATTCCCATAATACCTCTGATACGTGCGTTTGGATAGTTTGACGTCTCTTTCAGCAAATGAATAACTTCGGTTTTGTCCATTCCGAATTTGGTTTCTTCTTTGGCAACATGCACCTCCATCAGCACATCAATTATCCTGTTATTTTTCTGAGCTTCTTTATTTATTTCTTTCAGCAGTTTTTCATTGTCCACACTTTGAATCAGATGTACAAAAGGAGCAATGTACTTTACCTTGTTTCTCTGGAGATGACCAATGAAATGCCATCGAATATCCTCCGGTAATTGTGGCTGTTTGGAAACCAACTCCTGAACGTAGTTTTCACCAAAATCCCTCTGCCCCAGGTCGTATAGTTTTCGGATATCTTCAGCAGGTTTTGTTTTGCTTACAGCCACCAAAGTAGCAGACGACTTCGTCAGTTGTGACCTGATTAGTTTAAATTTTTCTGCGTCCAAATCCTGAGATTATTTTAAGACACTTCTGCCGATAACGATTCTTTGTATTTCGCTGGTACCCTCATAAATCTGTGTAATCTTTGCATCGCGCATCATGCGTTCTACATGGTATTCCTTCACATAACCATATCCTCCATGAATCTGTACGGCCTCCGTAGCTGTCCACATGGCTGTCTCACTTGAGAATACCTTGGCCATTGCTGCACTTTTCGTGTAGTCAATGCCGTTATCCTTTTCCCAGGCTGCTTTCAGGCAAAGCAACCGTGCTGCACTTATCCGTGTTGCCATATCGGCAATCTTAAACTGGATAATCTGATGATCCTTGATGGGAACACCAAACGCTTTTCTCTCCTTTGAATAGGCAATGGACCGATCCATGGCGCCCCCTGCAATTCCAAGAGCCTGGGAGGCAATACCGATTCTACCGCCTGATAAGGTTTTCATAGCAAACTTAAACCCGAAGCCATCCGGACCAATCCGGTTTTCCTTAGGCACTTTTACATCCTGAAAACTGATGCTGTGGGTGTCGCTTCCGCGAATACCAAGTTTATTTTCTTTTGGTCCAACCGTTACGCCGGGCCAGTTTTTTTCTACAATAAAAGTGTTGATACCATGACTTCCTTTTTCAGGATGAGTCTGCGCCATCACCAGATAAACAGAAGCTGTACCACCATTGGTAATCCAGTTTTTTACCCCATTCAGCAGATAATGATCATCCTTTTCTTCTGCTGTAGTTCTCTGTGAGGTAGCGTCACTGCCTGCTTCCGGTTCACTCAGCAAGAATGCGCCGATATACAATTCACCATCTTTCTTACCCTGAGCCAGCGGTGTCAGATATTTTTTCTTTTGTTCTTCTGTCCCAAATTCCTGCAGGCCATAATTTACAAGGCTGTTATTCACACTCATGCAAACACTGACACTGGCATCTATCTTACTGATTTCTTCCATGGCCAATACATAGCTGATAGTATCGAGACCGGCACCACCGTATTCAGGCTTTACCATCATTCCCATAAAACCCAGATCGGCTAACTTTTCAATTTGTTCTTTAGGAAATTTTTGATGTTCATCTCTCTCGATAACTCCTGGCAGGCATTCATTGATTGCAAAGTCACGAGCTGCCTGTTGTATCATAGATTGTTCTTCAGTCAGCTTAAATTCCATACAGTTTTATTTTTTACAAAATTAATTTTTATTAATTAATGCGGGTTTAGATATCATTTATTGGGTAGATGCAATCATGCCTTGTTTACGAGTGCAAGGCTGAGTTCTTTCAATTGCTTTTCTTCAAGATGTCCGGGAGCATCGATCATCATATCTCTTCCACTGTTGTTTTTTGGAAAGGCTATGTAGTCTCGAATGGATTCACTCCCTCCTAATATTGCACAAACTCTGTCCAAACCAAAGGCAATACCTCCGTGAGGAGGCGCACCATACTCAAATGCATTCAGCAGAAAACCGAATTTCTCCTGCGCTTCCTCATCACTGATTGCGAGTGCAGCAAACATCTTTTGTTGTAACTCCTTTTGGTAGATTCTTACAGAGCCACCGCCGATTTCATTTCCATTCATCACCATGTCGTATGCATTGGCTTTGATAGAGGCAAAAGGATGTTTCAGGTAGTATTCCTTGTCTGTGATCTCCGGTGAATTTTGAATCATCTTTTCCACATCTTCCGGTTTGGGAGAGGTGAAGGGATGATGACGCGCTACCCAACGGTTGCCTTCTTCATCATATTCAAATAATGGGAAATCAGTCACCCAGAGTAGTTTGAAGATGTTGCTGTCTCTCATCTGCAGTCTATCACCCATGAGCAAACGAAGTTCGGAAATGGCTTTCCGGGTTCTTTCTTCCTTGCCGGCAAGAATCAGGATCAGGTCACCCTTCTTGCTTTCGCAATAGGATGCGAATTGCTTCAACTGATCTTCCGTAAAGAACTTATCTATACTGCTCTTCACACTGCCATCTTCGTTGTATTTGATAAAGGCCAGTCCGGCCATTCCGATTTGAGGCCTCCGTACCCAGTCGGTTAGTTCATCGGTTTGTTTACGTGTATAGGATGCTGCCCCGGGCACTGAAATGGCAAGTACCGTTTCTGCTTTATTGAAAACATCAAAGGCAGCATCCTTTAAAACATCAGCATGAATTTCAGTTTCTGTTTTCAGATTTTTTACCAACATTTCAAAACGAACGTCGGGTTTGTCATTACCATAATTCCACATCGCATCGGCAAAAGTCATTCTGGGCAAGGGGTCTGTGAGTTCAATTCCTTTTACATCTTTCAGGATGGATTTGATGAGACCTTCAAATGTTTGCAGAATATCCTCTTGTTCTACAAACGACATTTCACAATCAATCTGAGAAAACTCCGGCTGACGGTCGGCACGCAGGTCTTCATCTCTGAAACATTTTACGATCTGATAGTAACGGTCGTATCCACTCACCATCAACAGTTGTTTGAAGGTTTGCGGTGATTGGGGCAGCGCATAAAACTCGTGTGGATTCATACGGCTGGGCACTACAAAATCTCTTGCACCTTCGGGTGTGCTTTTGATGAGATAGGGTGTTTCTATTTCGATAAAGTCATGACGATGGAGATAATTTCTGGTTGCTCTTGTCACTGCGTATCTTAACTCCATATTTCTTTTAAGTGCGTTCCTTCGCAGATCCAGGTACCGGAATTTCATCCGCAGATCTTCACCGCCATCGGTATCGTCCTGTATAGTGAACGGAGGCACGGCTGAAGGGTTCAGGATTCTGAAAGAAACGACATTGATTTCAATTTCCCCGGTGGGAATATTTTTATTTTTGTTGCTCCGTTCTCTGACGACGCCCTTTGCCTGCAATACAAACTCACGTCCGATTCCGCTATTGTCTAATTCTCCTGTAAGTGTTTCATCAAAAACCAATTGAGTAATCCCATACCTGTCACGTAGATCCACAAAAGTGATACTTCCAAATTTTCTGATCGTCTGTACCCATCCTGCCAGGGTCACTTCTATATTGTTATCGGACAATCGTAATGCACCGCAAGTATGCGTTCTGAACATAATACCTGTATATTTTAGAGGTGCAAAGGTAATGTTCCTCTTTTCAAATTTGCTGTTATAAAATAGGGGTTTGAAGGATATTATTTGACAGAGGTAGCTCTAAGAACAATAATTCCATGCTCGGGTAAATGAAAGGTTTTCGCTTTTTCAAGGATCCCTAAATCCTTGTGTGCCCACAGATCACGTAATTGATACTTAGTGGAAAGACCGGCAGAAGCCGGTGTGAGTGTATATTTGGCTTTTGGGCCCCTGTTCAGGATGGCAATGGCAAATGATTCTTCGGGTTTTCCGGCAAGTGGTTTCACCCAGATTTCTGTATTTCCTTGTCTGAATATTCTTTTAGCCTGCCGGAATGCCATATCCTGATTGAGTGCTATGACCTCTGAATTGGTAAGTATTTCTTTTGTTTGGGCAGACATATTTCGTAGGTCATTTCCGGCAAGTAAGGGTGAATTGAGCATACACCACATGGAGAAATGTGACTTATCTTCTTCATAGGTCATCCCCCTTCCTACCTGGAGCATATCCATATCGTTGTAATGCCCGGGAGAAGCATACTTATACAAATCGGCATTCAGATCAATGATATGTAAAATGGAGGAAAATTCCGGCCGGATATCGCCCGAAATACGCCACGAATCTGCTTTTAAAATGGCCCATTCTCCGGGAAATTTCCAACAACAAATATTAAAGATGGTTTCCGGTTTGATTGCCCTGACTATATCAATGATTTTTTGATATTCGGTGGCTGAGTCCAGATGCATCAGTTTTCCTCCGCACCAATCCACTTTTATAAAATCAAAATTCCAATCGTTCAACATCCGGTATAGATCGCTTTCCTCATGGTCATACAAACCTGCACCAATACCGTTTGAGTCATTATCCCAAACAGATCCACAGGTATTTTTTCCTGCATCGGTATAGATTCCGGCTTTCAGGCCTTTGCTGTGAATATAATTTGTCAGGGTTTTCATCCCGGAAGGAAATTTTTGATGATTCACTTTCAATTTACCGTAAGAATCTCTGCCTTCAAAGTATCCATCATCTATATTAATAAACCTGTAACCGGCATCATAAAGTCCTGACGAAACCATCGCATCCGCCTGCTCCCTGATTAGATTTTCATCAATATGAATTCTGAAATTGTTCCAACTGCTCCAGCCCAGGATGGGTGGTTTGGCTGATTGGCAGTATCCGCTTGTAAAAGCAGCAATAGCATTAATAATTGCGATCAGGATAGATATTCTGAGTAATGACGGTTTAGAAAGATTCCTAACCATTTTCTAAAGATTCATTTTTCTTTTCAGATTAATACACCTTCTCCTTTCTGAAACTGGCGCATGGTCAAGTCAACTGAAGGTTTCCCTGATTTTTTCCCAAAACCCCTTTTCGTTTTTATCTGGCTGGGGCTTAAAGTTATCACTGTTTTGAAGTGATTCCAGTATTTCTTTTTCTTCATTTGACACTTTCTGAGGTGTCCACACATTTACCTGGATCAATTGATCTCCTTTGGTGTGGGAATCAATGGATGGAAATCCCTTTCCTTTCAATCTGAATATTTTTCCACTTTGTGTACCTGCAGGAATTTTGATTTTAGCGCGCCCATCGATTGTAGGCACTTCGGTCTGGGTACCAAATACTGCATCTGTAAAACTAATGTATAGGTCAAAGGCTACATTATTTCCTTCTCTTTGAAGTTGTGGATGTTTCTCTTCTTCAATCAGGATAATTAAATCTCCTGGGCCTCCGCCTCTTTCACCCATATTTCCTTTGCCGGACATGCTCAACTGCATACCTTCACTTACACCGGCCGGTATATCAATTTTTACACTTTCTTCTCCATAAACCCGGCCTTCTCCTTTACACTGGGAACATTTACTCGTAATCGTAGTTCCTTCTCCATTGCACTCGGGGCAAGTCGTTACAGTTTGCATTTGCCCAAGAAAGGTATTTTGCACCCTGCGTACCTGGCCACTGCCTCCACAGGTATGGCATGTTTGCATGCTGTTTCTGTCTTTGGCTCCGGATCCATTGCATTGAGAGCAGGAAATGTATTTTTTTACTTTGATTGTTTTGGTAGCTCCCTTTGCCAATTCTTCATAGTTCAATTTGATTCTGACACGAAGATTGCTTCCTCGGGTTCCGCTGTTTCTCCTGCCGCCTGATCTGCCTCCGCCAAAGAAACTACCAAACATATCGTCTCCGAATATGTCACCAAACTGGCTGAAAATATCTTCCATATTCATGCCGCCTCCAAATCCTCCACCGCCTCTGCCCGGGCCGAATGCATTGTGTCCGAACCGGTCGTATTTGGCTCTTTTTTCTGAGTCGCTTAATACCTCGTAGGCTTCAGCCGCCTCTTTAAACTTTTCTTCGGCTTCTTTGTTACCAGGGTTACGGTCGGGGTGGTATTTCATCGCTATTTTGCGATAAGATTTTTTGATCTCTTCCGCAGTGCAGTTCTTGCTTACTTCCAGCACTTCATAATAGTCTCTTTTTGATGTCATTGTTTCACTCACGCTTTTTTGGAAAGACCATAATCAAAATTACAGTCATTGGTTTTTTATTTGATTGGAACTCAGTCTGGTTATTTTCCCACTACCACTTTTGCAAAGCGGATCAGTTTATCGTTCAGCATATATCCTTTCTGTACTTCTGCCACTACCTTTCCCCTGAGTTTTTCATCCTCCACAGGCATTTCAGAAATGGCCTCATCTTTTTCAACATCAAAATCTGAATACAAAGTTTCAATGGGATGCAGCCCTTGTTGCTCTAATATTTTTCTGAATTTATTAAAGATCAGTTGGACACCTTCCAATCCATGGGCATTGTTGTTATTCTGTTGAATTTGCTCTTCGGCGCGATCCATATCATCCAGAACTTCCAGAAGTGCGCTGATTATGTTCACACCAGCCGTTTGACGGATATCAAAAACTTCCTTTGCTGTTCGTTTTTTATAATTTTCAAATTCGGCAAAGAGCCTGAGGTATTTTTCTTTTTGGGAATCCAGGTCCTGCTGTAAATTTTCCATCGCAGATGTATGATCCTTTTCCTCATTGGATACCGATTCCGGTTCTGAGGTCATTGTCTCTTTTTCTTCACCGAAGTTTGCCGGAGATGCTTCTTTTTTTATATTTTCTTTTTCGTGCTTTCCGTTTTGTTTATTACTCATGTCATTGTATTAAAATGGCTGCGAAATTACGACAGGCAAACTGCTTGCCAATCATAATAATTAGACAAATTGACATTCATTTCAATAACGAAGGATGATAATCTTTGTTCAAATATGATTTGGATTAACCGGCAGGAAGAATTGTAGCTATTTTACTACCTGAAATTTTCCGGAAGCTACGATATTTCCCTGTCCATCTCTAAGTTGGTAGATGTAGATACCCCGATAGAAGTCTGTAAGCGGGATATTGATTTTCTGCTCGGAGACCCTGATTTCAGCAACCTTCTTTCCAATAAAGCTGAAAACAACAATAGAGTAAGATGGATCATACTTTTTGTCCAGTTCAATATTGATAAAGGATACAGCCGGGTTAGGATAAAGCTTTACCACCTTTGCAGATTCCTGCGCCGGTGCCGGTTTGGATTGTGAAATGCCTGTGAGGCTAAATCCGGTAAAGAGAAGTATGTAAAAAATTCTTTTCAATAGGACAAAAATATAGGATTTTTTAATGATAAACTCGATTTAAGGCTAAATAACATTAAATCAATAAAATAAACGTAATAAATTCCTTCATATTGCCTTACCACACCTCATAGTCGAGCAATTCATTTTCTTTCTTAATACGCTGTCCTTCCTTGATAGTGAGATAAACTGCTGCGCCAACCACCGCTGTGGCCAGTAAAAACAAGATGGTATTTTTCGTTGCTTTTGCCAAATCGCATGATTTTGCCTCTCCTTCAGGTACTTTCTTTGATTTTTGATCTTGAGAATCCATGTTGTTTCATTTTAATAGGGTATCTGCATTTCCAGACAGATTAATCAGGGTTGAAGTTAATTCTTATTTGTTAAATATATTGATTGGCATAATAAATTGCCATTGACTGCCATTCCCGGTTGTAACACCCCTATCCAATAAATAACTGTAGCGTACACCAAATGAAACCGGTGTCTGATTCCACCATCGGGTATCAAAATAAATCTCTGCTCCTGCCGACCTGAAATGTCGTCTGTAAATTGTATTGCTTACTGTAGATTGATCTTCTGAGTAATCATAGAAAAAATTGCCTCTTATCCTGCTAAAATAGACTATGTTGGCAATTCCATATTCCGGATACCAAAGCGGAAGTTCATAGTTGATCTGCAATCCCCTCAGGATTTGGTTGTTGGTTGCAATGTATCCTCTCGAGAATGGAAATGAATTGGAAAAATTAATTTGGTAAAGCGTGTCTCTTTTTGAATAGGCAAGAACAAAATTCAGACTGTGCGTCTGGCTGATTCCCGGCAGGTATATGTGTAATTTTCCTGTATATTGAAACCCTGAGACATTCGATAGGGGATACTTATAACTCAGAAACAATGTCTGTGCGAATCGTGGCTGCACCTGGGCAGTGGCCTGCCGGCTTTGATTTGCAAATGAAATGTAATTGCTGAGGTAACTGTAAGAAAAATCCTTGAATTTTTTTTGAGTGGACTTTTGAAAAGTATTTGAACTCAACTTAAAATTGCTTCCAAAGTTTAATGAAGTCAGTGATCGTCCTTTGCTGAAATTGAGTGGAATATAAAATCCTGCATAAGGCTCCAGAGAATTGTAGGAAATGACGGAGTCGGCTCCTCTGAAAATCTTTCTGTCAAAATGATAATCCATGCCGATACTCATTACCGGAAACCATCGGCCATAAGTGATGCCGGCTCCGATTTGTTTTGACCTGTCTGAACGGTTGTAGGTAAAAGAAACTTGTGATGTTAGGGTATTGAGCACGTTTTCTCCCAAAAGAGAAAGACTGTATTCCGGATCGTTCACCGAAGGTTCAAGACTGTGAAAATTGAATGGGGAAGTTAGCGGAGAATATTTCCTCTTTTCAAAAGTGGTATCCCCTACGGATAGCAATAAGTTGGAATTCTTTCCATTGATTTCTGTGATGCCAAACGAAGAAGTGATAAATACCAACTTGTTTGCGGGTATCTCCTTAAAGGTTAATTCAGACTTAGGGAATCTGAAAATCCGGAATCCCTGGTCTGTAAAGGTGGTGATCGCTGCTGAATCATTGTTTGCCGAGAACTGGTAAGCGCCTATTCCCTTTTGAGGCAAAATGATCTGCCATATTTTTTTGTCTTGTAGTGTAACAGCAAACAGGCAATCATTGGTTTTGTAAGAATAGCTGAAATAGAGGGTATCATTCTGTATAAAGGGCCAACCAATCACATTACCGGAAAACGGAAGTAAATATTCATACTGATTGGTCATTGAATTAAATAGTAAAATTGAATTTTTTCCATCCTTGTCGGATACACCGCAAAAAACTGTATCTCCATAAAAAATTGGATATGAAAAATTGAGAATATCCGGCAAATGAACCTTCTTAAGGATTTTTCCGTTTTTTGCATCCAGCAGGTGCAATGAGGTGGTGCTATTGGGTTCTACGTGTACCGCGACTATTTTACTTTGACTTTGATTCAGTGCAGGTGAAAAATATTTTGTCCTTTTTGTAAGCGTCTTTTGCCTGCCCGACACGATATCCAGAATTTGAATTTCACTATATTGTTTATAACCCCAGCGTATATCCGTTTTTGCAGAAGCATAGATGATTTTGTTTCCCTGAAGGTTAAAGTAATCATCCGTCATATTATCATCCGTGCGGATCTTTCTGACTCTTCCATTCTGAATTGAATAAAAGGCAGAAATTTTTTTTACACTCTCCGAAAGATATACCAGACCTTCGCCATTTTCTGTGAATTGTGGCCTGTATTCATTGATGTAAAACCCTGTTTCAGAGGCTGAAACAGAATCCCGGAACTGATCTTTAAAAAATCGCAAAGCATTTTCTCTGAAGGTAGAATAGTTTTCACCCGAATATTTTTTTATGGCAGACTGCATGGGGTAAAACAACGACTTGTAGGCAGCGGCATTGCCCGTAACATTTTTCCAGAAATCATCGCCAAATTTTTCTCTTCCATAGGCTACCATCATGTATCCCAGGATGTATTTATCGGGTACAAAATCTTTGTAGGATCCGTTCCGGAGTTTCGCCCATGAATAATTTTTACCTGAGGACCAGAGTGCTCTGAAATCTTTGTAAAACCAGGGCAAAGCGCCTCGTCCCTGACGGGAAAGTTTGCTCTCCATATAAACCGCATCTCCCTCATAAAACCAGTCGGGCACGGCGCCCGCATTGGCTAATATCTGACCTTCTTGTCCGAAGATAACTCTTAGGATATGACTGAGTCCCGTGTCAAAATTTGCATCCTGTTGCACATGCCTGTATTCGTGTGCGGAGAGCATATCCGGCCAGGGAATGCTGCCAAGCATAAAGGCGTTTTGTGGTGGACTGAGATAAAATTCACTTCTGAATGGAGCTAAGGATACATATCCGTTCGAAACCAAGCCTCCGTTTCTGAGAACAATATTTATTTTTTTTGTTTTGTCACCAATTGACTGAAGTGTGAAGGGGCCGGTATAATGAAGAATCGTCGCAACCTTATTGGCCACCGAATCAATTCCCTTCGGATAGATAATCCTGAATTGTTGGGTATTGATTTGATTCCATTGAATGGAAGGGCTGGTGCCTGAAAATATCTGTGCATGCAAGGATTGGATTTGCAGAAAAAATGCTAATAATGCAATTATACTAAGGCGTACCATCAAAAACGTTTAGATTTGAAACAAAAATGGCATGACCAATATACAACAAAGATCAGTGCTGCTTTTTATTGCTGTTTTTCTTATTGCCGGATGCCATAAGAAGACTCAGAATACCGTCTTTGAACAGTTTTTTGAAGATAATGTGCTGGATCAGACTTTCATCATCACGCTTGCAAAAAATCAGGGAACCGACCTGACAGATCAATATTCCGGATATACCTTCATTCTGAAAAAAGGTAGTGATTATTACAATGGCCCTTTGCTGGTAGCCAAATCAGGTTCAAATTATGATGGCACCTGGAGCAGCAATGAAGATTATAGCAAACTGAAAATCTCTCTTCCGAATTCCCCCATAGAATTTCAGTTTCTTAATCGTGATTGGCGGTTTGCAAGTAAGGCCCTTCCTACTTTAAAATTTACCCCTTGGGGTAGCACAGATGACATACAGTTAACTATGCTTCGGCAATAAACAATCTTCATGAAAATACAGGATATCATTCAGTTTCTGGAAAATTATGCGCACCCCTCACTCCAGGAATCTTATGACAATGCGGGTTTGTTGACAGGTGATAAAAATGCTGTCTACTCCGGAGTGCTGGTTACATTGGATACCACACCTGAAATCGTGGAAGAGGCCGTCCGGAAGAATTGCAACCTGATTGTGTCTCACCATCCCATCCTATTCAAAGGACTTAAGAAAATTAACGGAAGTAATTATGTGGAGCGCACCATCATTGCTGCGATTAAGCATGATATTGCGATTTATGCGATTCATACCAATCTGGACAATGTACTCAATGGAGTGAACTCAGTGCTTGCTACTTTGCTGGGATTAGAAAATTGTAAAGTACTTGCAGAAAAGGAGGGCACATTGATGAAGTTGGTCACCTTTGCTCCTGCGGCTGCAGCGGAACAAGTACGCAATGCTTTGTTTGAGGCCGGTGCAGGTGCCATAGGCAATTACAGTGAGTGCAGTTTTAATGTAGCCGGTACCGGAACATTTAAGGCATTGGAGGGATCTCATCCCTTTGTGGGAGAAGTAAATCAAAGGCACGGGGAGGAAGAGGTGCGGATAGAGGTTGTTTTTTCAGGGTATCAAAAAAATCAGATGATTGCCAATCTGAAAAATGCTCATCCTTATGAAGAAGTAGCCTATTATCTTCATTCCCTTGAGAATACACTTTCAGGAGTGGGCAGCGGCCTTTATGGAGAATTGGCCCAACCGATGGAGGAAACAGCCTTTTTGGAGTTAGTAAAAGAAAAGTTGAAAACCCCCATTTTGAAACATACTTCCTTGAGAAACAAGGCCGTAAAGACGGTAGCAGTATGCGGAGGCTCCGGGTTTTTCTTGTTGCCGGTAGCAAAAGCCGTAAAAGCTGACGTGTATATCACATCTGATATAAAATACCATGAATTTTTTGATGCCGATGGGGCAATTGTACTCGTGGATGCCGGTCATTATGAGACCGAACAATTTACAATAGAACTTTTGGCTACTATTTTACAAAATAATTTTCCTAACTTTGCCGTCCAAAAAACGGAGCGTCAAACCAATCCGGTGCATTATTTCCTGTAGAAAGGGTTTGAATTTCTCCGAATATTTAAATTTTACAATACGAATATGGCCCAAGTAAAAGATTTCTCTATTGAAGAAAAACTGGCATCCTTAGTCAAACTACAACAAATAGACAGTAAACTGGATAATATTGAGATTCTGAAAGGAGAACTTCCGATGGAAGTGAGTGACCTGGAAGATGAGATTGCCGGACTCAATGCACGTCAAACCCGTATTGAAGAAGAAATCAATGGAATCAAACAATTTATTGAAGAAAAGAATACACAGATCAAAGATTCTCAGGAGTTGAAGAAAAAGTATGAGAAGCAAAGTGAGAATGTAAAAAATAACAGAGAGTTTGAGGCTATCAATAAGGAAATTGAAATGCAGACGCTGGAAATCAAATTAGCGGAAAAACACATCAAAGATGCTACAGAAGAAATCGCCGAAAAGGCAAAGCATCTGGAAACTGCAAAAAATGCATTGGCTACAAAAGAAACCAATCTGAAAGCTAAAAAAGCAGAACTGGAGAAGATCATCGGTGAAACGGATAAAGAAGAAAAGCATTATAAAAAATTGGAAGGTGCAGCTAGAGAAGAAGTAGAGCCGCGTCTGCTGACCAGCTATGATCGAATCCGGAAAAACTACAGAAATGGTCTCGCAGTAGTTCCGGTAGAAAGAGATAGCTGTGGTGGATGTTTTAATGCTGTACCACCCCAGGTACAAAGTGAAATTCGCCAGCGTAAAAAAATCATTGTTTGTGAAAACTGTGGTAGAATTCTGGTGGATGATGAATTGAATAATTCTGTTGAAGTAAAATAAATTCTATTCAAAGAATCGGGAAGATTTTTCAGGAATGGCTGATGAAATATCAGCCGTTTTTTCATTTGCATAAGTTCCATCGGCATGCATCGAATTTTTGATCAGATGACGGCCGGATTGCATTGTATAGTTTTATTTGTATCCTGTTTAGAATTCGGAAAGGAAATAGTTTTCATAGATAGGTTGCGTTGGCTGATTCCGATTGGTTGACTTGAAGATAACTTCAAAAACCGGATTTGTCAGATTACTTCCGGCCTTATAATTTTCCTTGAAAAACAAAAGCGGCTGAAAGTAATTCAACCGCTTCATGTAAATTATAAATGGTGCAATATCCGTTTCAAACAGAATATTCAGCAGGGTTTATAGTCGGTTATTTCCTGATCAACTTTCCAAAATATAAAACTGTTCTTACTAACTGAGATACATAGCTCATTTCGTTGTCGTACCAACTTGCAGTTTTTACCATCTGCACGTCGCCATTGGAGATTACTTTGGTTTGAGTGCCATCAAGCAGTGATCCATAACGCATTCCAATAATATCGGAGCTTACAATCTCATCTTCTGTATATCCAAAACTCTCATTGGCAGCCGCTTTCATGGCAGCATTGATTTCTTCCACAGTAGTCTTTTTGTTTAGGATACAGGTAAGCTCGGTGATGGAACCCGTAATAACCGGAACACGTTGTGCAACACCATCCAACTTTCCATTAAGTTCCGGTAAAACCAATCCGATTGCTTTGGCAGCGCCGGTACTGTTGGGAACTATATTGGCAGCAGCTGCTCTTGCACGGCGGAGATCACCTTTGGGGTGAGGTGCATCCAGCGTACTCTGGTCATTCGTATAAGCGTGAATGGTAGTCATCAGTCCGGTTACAATTCCAAAGGTATCGTTGAGCACTTTTGCCATAGGAGCCAGGCAATTGGTAGTGCAGCTTGCGCAAGAGATGATTTCTTCACTGCCATCAAGAATCTGATGGTTTACATTGAACACAATTGTTTTTACATTTCCTTTGGCCGGGGCGCTGATCACCACTTTTTTGGCACCGGCAGTCAGATGCGCTTTGGCTTTCTCCTCATCGGTAAAGAAGCCTGTACATTCCAATACGACATCTACATTGTGTTTTCCCCATGGAATTTGTGCAGGATCTTTTTGTGCATACACCATCATTTCGTCACCATTGACGATCACTGAATTGTCGGTATGTTTGATGTCTGCTTCAAATCTACCCTGTGAGCTGTCATATTTGAGCAAATGGGCCAACTGCCGGGGGCTTGTCAGATCGTTCACAGCTACTACATCGATATCCGGCATTTCGAAAATCTGCCTGTAAACAAGGCGGCCTATTCTTCCAAAACCATTTATCGCCACTTTTACTTTTTCCATTTTACGGTTGTTTTTGATTTTAAAATTTGGAATGCAAATTTACATCAAGTAGATCAAAATCTTTTGCCGCTGACAAAAGGATTATTTTTTATAAAAAATCTGTAGGGTAATTCCGCATCTTTTCCGGCACCTTCCACTCCGATCCGTTTGCTGATGCCAATAGTAGCCGGTGAAGGTATGTAGCCATCCGTACAGATGTAGATCAGGTTGTTTCGCAGATTTGCACCACTAAATAATTTAGAGATTCCAAGCGCCTTGCCCACATTGCCGGGGCCGCGGGTAATCGTCAAGTCTGTTTTTTTCTTGCCTGTACGATTCATCATGATTTCTATTCCCTGCAGGGGTTCCACTGCGCGGATAAGGATGGCGTCGGGCACATTTATTTTATTCGTTACTACATTCATCATTTGATGCATACCATAACAAATATAAATGTAGGCAGTGCCGGGTGCGGAGTACATGTGTTCATTGCGGAGGGTACGCTTTCCTCCGAAACTGTGAGAAGCCCGGTCTGTAAGGGCCACGTAGGCTTCCGTTTCTACAATTCTCCCCGAAGTAAATTCACCATTTACCTCAGAGACCAATATCTTTCCCAGTAATTCCCGGGCTATCAGAGTCACATCATTCCGGTCGTAAAAGGACAGAGGCAATTTTGTCAATGGGCAGTTATTTTATTGTTTTTCTAATAAATTTTTTTGAACTTTTTTCTTTGAAGTGGAATGAACCATTTCAACCATAGGGTTCTATTTTGAAATTGAATTTTAATGAGCAAGACCGAAATTCAGTCATCAATTTACACGGCTATGCAATAAAAAGATTGCAGTCTTTTTATGCAACTCTGTTTTTTGATTTTTCCAGGAAGATACAGTCATTGTTTTTATCCATTCATCGGATGAAGTGATTTCACAGCCAATACATAACATCGTATTGGGTTTACAAACTTCGATAAGGTCTCTTACCATAGCCTCATTTCTGTAGGGAGTCTCTATAAAAATCTGTGTGCTATTTTTTTTAATTGATTCTTCTTCTATTTGTTTGATCCGCATCTTTCTTTCATGTGGCTGTACCGGAAGGTAACCGTGGAATGTAAACTGCTGTCCATTCAACCCACTGGCCATCAATGCCAGCAGGATGGAGGATGGCCCTGTAAGTGGCTTTACCGTTTCGCCCATTTGCTGGGCTATACCAACCAGTAGCTGACCGGGGTCTGCTACTCCGGGGCAGCCCGCTTCACTCATGATCCCGATGATGGCCTTGTCTTTTATGTGTTGCCTGAAATGGCTGATTACATCATTTTCATTCTTTCCGATTTCAAACCATTGAAAATTGTCAATCATTATGGAGGAATCCATTTTCTTAAGAAATCTTCTGGCAGTCCTGAGATTTTCCACAAACAATACATTGCATTGCTTTACTGCCTCCATTATGTATGGCGGAATGGTCTCGGTAGCATTTTCAGAAAGTGTAATTGGAATTAGATAAATCATGGATAGTTTTCACTAATCGAATAATCCCTGAGTGCCGCCGGTTTTGTGCGGCCATTTTCCCAGATGTTTGTATGCTTTTTCAGTAGCTTCCCTGCCTCTTGGAGTACGCATAATAAATCCTTCCTGAATAAGAAAAGGCTCATAAACTTCTTCAAGCGTGCCCGTCTCTTCGCCAACAGCGGTGGCTATGGTATTAATTCCCACAGGGCCACCTTTAAACTTTTCGATAATGGTGCTGAGTATCCGGTTGTCCATTTCATCAAGACCATATTCATCTACATTCAGGGCCTTGAGTGCGTGCTTTGTAATCGCAATGTCAATGATACCATTGCTCAATACCTGTGCGAAGTCACGCACACGTCTGAGCAGCCCATTGGCAATCCGGGGTGTTCCTCTGCTTCGTCCGGCGATCTCGTGAGCCGCATCGCTGGTGATTTTGGTTTTGAGGATGCTGCAACTTCGCTGAATAATTTTTTCGAGGGTAGCCACATCATAGTATTGCAGCCTGTTTTTGATGCCAAACCTGCTGAGTAGCGGTGCGGTCAACAAGCCGCTTCGTGTGGTTGCCCCAATGAGTGTGAATGGATTCAGGTTTATTTGTACGCTTCTAGCATTGGGTCCTGTATCAATCATAATATCGATACGGTAATCTTCCATGGCGGCATACAAATATTCCTCCACGACATTACTCATCCTGTGAATTTCGTCGATAAACAGCACATCGTTTGGCTCTAAATTGGTCAATAATCCTGCGAGGTCTCCCGGCTTCTCGATAACCGGGCCACTGGTTTCCTTGATATTTACACCCAGTTCATTGGCAACGATCCGGCTAAGGGTTGTTTTTCCTAATCCCGGAGGGCCGTGAAAAAGAATATGATCCAATGCTTCTCCACGTTTCTTTGCGGCTTTGATAAATACTGTAAGGTTATCGATGATCTGCTGCTGGCCTGAAAATTCATCCATGACGGCGGGCCGGATATTATTCTCAAACTCCCGATCTGTGGTGCTCAGTTCTTCTTTCTCCTTATTTAGATTCTGGTTCATGCCTGCTAAAATTAATAGCCTTTTTTCATTCCAAAAATAAATTAATATTGTGTTCACAGGATTCTGTCAAAAACTTCCAGTAAAGACAATTGAGAAATTCCGGAGTTTTCAATTCTCTGAATGGATTGAATACCTTTCAAATATGACAATAGCCACTAATCAAAAGCATTCGGATTGCCAACTATGCACCTATTAAATTTGTAAAAATGAAAAATACACTTTTCAAATATTGGGCGTGTCAGATCCTTGGATGGGGAGGCTGGATATGTCTGAATGTTTTTTTTGTATATCTGTTTGCCCGTGAGGAATATTTTGGTGGAGAAGTGGGTCGCCTGTTTCTGACAGTACTGTTTATAGAGTTTGTCTGGTATATTCTGGCTACACATATCCTCAGGATGATATTGAGACGCACCTCCTGGTTGCAGGTATCTATCAATCGGATTATTCCAATATTCATAGTAAGTGTAGCCGCTACAGGGCTTGTCAGCTATTATGGAGCGCGCACCACGGCCGTTTTGACCAACAACTCGTTGGCTGATTATGAAAAGGAACAGGCGTTGGTCACTGCCAGGAATATGGAAAAGGAATTGGATCTCCCTGTGGGGTATTATGCAAAATCCAGTCTTCAGATTTCCGATTCGGCTACCTACAATAAGGTGGCAAAAATCAAGAACAATACCGGATGGCACAGGGATGCAAATGGCAACTGGCAGTTTGATAATCCAAGGAAAGGGCGTTTTTGGTGGGATATCATTTTTAATTTTATTCTGATTGCCCTGTGGTTGCTGATTTATATGGCGTGGCATTATGTATTGAGAAACAGAAAAGCTGAATTGGACAGGCTACGGCTCGAAAAAACAGTGAAGGAACTGGAGATAAAAACGATTAAATCGCACATTAATCCGCATTTTATTTTCAACTCTTTGAACAGCATCAGAGCGCTTGTAGAAGAAAATCCTAAACGCGCCCGAACCGCCATTACAGAGTTGTCGAATCTTTTGAGAAGTAGTTTGCAGGTAGAAAAACTGGAAACCGTAACTCTTGAACGCGAATTGAGTATTGTCAAGGATTATCTCGCGCTTGAGCAAATCAGGTTTGAAGAAAGGCTGCATGTTAATTTTGATATTCAGGAGTCTACACTGAATCAACCGGTGCCACCGATGATGTTGCAGACTCTGGTGGAAAATGCCATCAAACATGGAATAAGCAAACAAATCAATGGTGGAGTGATCAACATCATTTCAAAATTTCAGGGACACCATTTAGAACTCATTGTACAAAATACAGGTTCTATAGAGGGAGAAGTGGAAGGCTTTGGAATCAAGAGTACCCGAAACCGGTTGCAGTTTCTTCATAATGGCAGCTCTGTCTTTACGATTTCAAACATAGGAGAACAAATGGTGCAGGCGAAAGTGGTTATGCCTGTGAATTAATATTTTTGAGAAAAGAAAATGTCAATTATGCTTAAAGTTATTTTAATAGATGATGAACGATTAGCAAGAAGTGAATTAAAAAGATTGCTGAAAGAATTCCCCGAAGTAGAAGTGGTTGCTGAGGCAGTGAATGCAGAGGAAGGAATTGAGAAAATTGAATCACTGAATCCCGATCTTATTTTTCTGGATATTCAAATGCCCGGCCAGACAGGGTTTGACATGCTTGCCCAATTGGAAAAAGCCCCACAGGTAATTTTTGTGACAGCCTTTGATGAATATGCACTCAAAGCGTTTGAAGCAAATGCATTGGATTATCTCATGAAGCCGGTAGAACCAAGACGACTTGCAGATGCCCTGCAAAAAGTCAGGAAGGAAACAGAAGGGGATCTTTCTAATAAAAGAACAATGCTTGGAGAAAATGATCGTGTTTTTGTAAAAGATGGCGAGCGTTGCTGGTTTGTAAGATTGGGAGATGTGAGGTTGTTTGAAAGTGTGGGCAACTATGCCAAAGTATATTTTGGAAATAACAAGCCACTTATCTTAAAATCCCTGAATTCGCTTGAAGAGAGACTGGATGAGCATTTATTTTTCAGAGCCAACAGAAAGCACATTGTCAACATGAGGATGATAGAAAAAATAGAACCTTACTTTAATGGTGGCCTGTTGCTTGATTTACAGGGTGGCGACAAGATTGAAGTCAGCAGAAGACAATCGGTGAAGTTTAAGGAAATGATGAGTCTTTAAATATTCACCTTCACAGGAATAGAATGAATCGCAGAAGACATTTCGCGGATTAAGGAAGTGTCTTTTTCAATTGCATTTCCGACAATAATCAGATCAGCTCCGGCTTTACAATTTAGGTAGGCTTTTTCCGGATCCGTGATGCCTCCGCCAACGATTAACGGAACTTCTGTTTGTTCGCTTACCTTTTGGATCATTCTTTCAGAAATTGCCTTACGGGCGCCACTGCCTGCGTCCATATAAATTAATTTCATACCCAGCATTTCGCCGGCCATTGCGGTACACATGGCAATATCTTCTTTATCAGCAGGCAACGGAGTGGCGTTGCTGATGTAAGATACTGTGGTAGGTGCACCACCATCAATCACCATGTATCCTGTACTGATTATTTCCAGTCCGGATTTTTTTACAATCGGAGCGCTGATAACATGCTGCCCGATCAGAAATTCCGGATTGCGGCCACTGATAAGCGACAAATACAACAATGCGTCTGCATATTTTGAAGTCTGATTGCTGTTTCCCGGAAATAGTAAGACAGGTATGTTTGAATTTCGTTTGATGAATTGAATACCTCTGTCCAGATAATCAGAAATAACAAGACTGCCACCTACCAGAAAAAAATCTACCTGGGCATCGTTGGACAGTTGGCAAAGCTTTTCCAATTGGCTGTCATTGACTTTGTCGGGATCAATCAATACGCCAAAAGACTTTCTGCCTGCTGCCTTCCGGTCGCACAATGACTTATATATTTGCTTGTCCACCATGTTTCATTTGTAGGGTCAGGCGAAAATCCTGATTTTTTTTCAAAATGAGAAAATCATACGACAATTTACCAATTAAAATAAAACATATCCTCACTTTGAACACATCCATAAAATTGTAAATTTACGGTCATGCTGAATCTTATAGATGAAATATTTTTTAAGACCATGCGGTCCGGTGGGAGCGGCGGACAAAATGTAAATAAGGTGGAGACCAGTGTGGAGGGGAATTTTCATATCCGGAATTCAAAGAAACTTACGGACCGTCAAAAAGAAATTCTCCTGGAGAAACTGGCGAATAAGATTAACAAGGAAGGCTATTTGCAGGTGCGTAGCCAGAAAGAGCGCAGTCAGTTATTAAATAAGGAGGATGTTATCGTTAAGATGCACGTATTAATATCCAATGCGCTCATCAGGAGGAAACAACGAAAACCTACCAAGGCCACCAAAGCATCAAAGCTCAAGCGACTATCAAAGAAGAAAAGCAGAAGTAATTTAAAACAGGATAGAAAAAAGATTCAAAACGACCCGTCAGAATAGATATTGCCAGCCTTTATGAAAAAAATCTTCGTCATATTGTGTGTCCTGGTTGCGATACTGACGGTGTCCATGTTGCCTGGGAGTAGGCCGAGGGAAATAAAACTTACTGTACCTCCGGGATGGCCACAGCCTTATGATATTTTTAAAGATAATACGCCAACCGATGCAGGATTTTTGCTTGGAAAAAAGTTGTTTTACGACGGGAGACTTAGCAAAGATGGAAAATTTCCTTGTTCAAGTTGCCATGAACCCCAGGCAGCCTTTGCAACCTTTGATCACGATCTGAGCCATGGATTCAATAACCAGTTTACCACCAGAAATGCACCGGCATTGCAAAACCTTGCATGGCTTAGCTCCTATCAGTGGGATGGAAGTTTTGATGTATTGGCCGAGCAGGCAATGTCTCCAATCACGTCGCCCAATGAAATGGCTGAAAACATTGATTCGGTGGTACTGAAATTGAAAGGAGATAAAGATTACCCCCGTATGTTTTTCAAAGCATTCGGATCTAAAGAAATAAATAAGGAAAGAATTCTGAAGGCCCTGGCACAATTTACCGGCATGCTGGTGAGTGCCTCATCTAAATACGATTTGGTAAAAAACGGAAAATCTCAATTCAATCCTTCCGAGCAACATGGGTATGAAGTATTCAAAAAGAATTGTGAGAGCTGCCACAAAGAGCCGCTGTTTACTGACAATACCTATCGGAATAATGGACTTCCCTTAGATCCGTATCTTAAAGACTACGGAAGAATGAAAGTAACCGGTGATCCCAAAGATTCACTAAAATTCAGGGTGCCCAGCCTGCGCAACGCCGGAGTCACCCAACCTTATATGCACGATGGAAGATTTTATTCATTGCAGAGTGTCGTCAATCATTATACTTCGGGAATCGTTCACAGCAGTACACTTGATCCGAAGTTGAATACTCCAATCAATCTTTCGCCGAAGGAAAAATATGATCTGGTTCTTTTTCTTTACACTTTAACGGATTCTTCCTTTCTGAAGAACCCGCTCTACCGGAATTAATTCATTTCTTTTCCTTACTCCCCGGCTTACCGTCTCTCCCTGAAATGTAAATGTTTATCAAAAAATCAGGCTGGAAACTTTAAACATGCAAAAAGTTTCCATAGTTTTGCGCCCGCTATGGAAATAAAAGACAGAGTCAGGGAGAAGGCAAAGGAATTGTTTCATATCTATGGCATCCGGTCTGTCACGATGGACGAGATCGCCAACCAACTGGGTGTGTCCAAGAAAACCATTTATCAGTCATTCAGTGATAAGAGTGAATTGGTAGATGAAATCACGGTGGATATGCTGGACTGCAATAAGCAAAGTTGTGTGTGTTGCCGTCAGGAGGCAAAAGATGCAGTGCATGAAATCCTTCTTGCGATTGATGCGGTAAAGGCAATAACCGATCAAATGAATCCTTCCTTGTTGTTTGATCTTGAACGGGGTTATCCCAATTCCTACAAAAGGTTTTTGAATTTCATGCAGGATTACCTGTTTGGAATCATTGTAGATAATTTGAAATGGGGAAAGAAAGATGGTTTGTTCAGGGAAGATATCAACGAAGAAATTTATGCCAGGGCTCGCCTGGAAATGATTCCGTTTCCCTTTAATGAAAGGATATTTCCAAAGTCAAAATACACACTTGCCAAAGTAATGGAGACATTGCATGAATTGTATTTGTATTCCATTGTTACCCCAAAAGGGCTAAAACTAATTGAGAAGTATTCGAAGGAAAAGCAGACTAAAACATCAAATCCGAAACAATGAAACGTGTAGTAGTTCTTTTTGTATCACTCATATGTGTAATCTCGGCCAGGGTGCAGGCTCAATCGCAGGATTCAGCACAGGTGCATTATTTCAGTGCGTCACAAGCGGTAGCATTTGCCCTGGAAAATTCTGAAACGGTGAAGAATGCTCTGTTGGATATTCAGCAGCAAATTCAGACCAACAAACAGATTACGGCATCTGCCTTACCTAGTATCAGTGCTACTGGAAGTGTAAGTTATAATCCGAAAGTCTCTGTGCAAACATTTCCAAACTTCATAGCACAAAGTACTTATGCCGTCCTGATAGCCAATGGCGTGAAAAACGGAAATGGTGATCCCATCACCTCACCGGGAGACTTTGGTACCATCAGCGCCGGTTTTGGAACCAAATTTTCTCTCAATGGTGGTATTGATCTGAATCAGATTCTCTTTGACGGGCAGGTATTTGTCGGACTGATGGCACGGGATGCAGCCATAAAAAATGCGCAACTGGCGGCAGATGTTACCAAAGAACAGATCAAGACAAATGTTTATAAGCTGTATTATCAACTGGTAGTCGGCAAGAGGCAGATCTCTTCTATTGATGCCAATATCGCCAACTACGAGAAATTGTTGCACGATACAAAAATCATTTATCAAAATGGCTTTGCGGAGAAACTGGATGTGGACAAGGTACAAGTGCAACTCAGCAACCTGCAAACTCAAAGATTAAAGGCTCAGAATCAGATCAGGGCCGGAATGGAAGGCCTGAAATTTCTGATGGGAATGGATATGAAAGATTCCCTTGTGCTCACAGAGAAACTTACAAACGATGATATCAAAAATGGAATTCTAAGTGAAGAATATCACTTTGAAGACCGCAAGGAATATCAACAATTGGAAAATCTGGCAGAATTGCAGGAGTTGAATGTAAAAAGGTATCAATTGAGTAAGCTGCCGACACTTACCTTTTCTGCCAATTACAGCAAAAGTGCACAGCGTGAAAGGTTTGATTTTTTCAAAGGCCCTTACTTTACTTCATCCTTCCTGGCGCTGAGATTGAGTGTTCCCATTTTTTCAGGGTTTTCAAAAAATTCACAGATTGAAAGTGCAAGGATTACACTCCGGCAGACTCAAAACAGTTTGCATCAGTTAAAGTCATCCATCACCAACGATATTAATCAATCCCGGCTCAATATGAAGACTGCCTTGTACAATATGGATACTCAGGAAAAAAATATTCAGTTGGCAGATCAGGTATATAATGCTACTAAGTTAAAATATGAACAGGGTGTAGGGAGTAATCAGGAAATCTCAACAGCACAGGCAGACCTGGTGACCGCACAAAATAATTATTACAGCTCAATCTACGACGCCATAATAGCTAAAATAGATTTTTTGAGCGCAGCAGGAAAACTTTAAAACATCATCCATACAATTTTAAATAATGAAAACGATAACAAAAGCAATTCTCTTCACCTCTGTATTCGCATTGCTCATTTCATGCGGAGATAGTGTCAAGGAAAAGGCAGGCAGCCTGAACGACAAGAAAGTCAGGCTGGAGAAATTAAAAAACGACAGAACAAAGTTGGATAATCAGATTTCCACTCTGGAAGAAGAAATTGCAAAGTCAGATTCCGGTGTGTCAACGCAGAAACCAAAATTGGTGGGGCTCACTCCCATTCAAAAAATCGATTTCTCTCATTATCTGACATTGCAGGGAAGTGTAGATAATAAAAGCATCAGCTACGTTACACCGTCCGGACAGCCCGGACAGATCAAAGCGATTTATGTGAAGCAGGGTGATAGAATCCGCAAAGGGCAGTTGATTCTGAAATTAGACAACAGTGTAGCCATTCAAAGTGTAAATGCTGTCAAACAACAGTTGAACAGTGTAAAGGCGCAGTTGGAGTTGGCGAAGTCAGTATATAGCCGTCAAAAGAATTTGTGGGATAACAATATCGGAACAGAAGTTCAATTGTTGCAGGCCAAGACGAATGTTGAAACACTGGAGGGCCAGATTCGTACTATCCAGGCGAATGTAAAGGCTGCTGAAACACAGGCGAATCAGAGTAATGTATATAGCGATGTCAATGGTGAAGTAGATGAAGTCACTGCGCATGTAGGAGAAACCTTTAACGGTAATCCGTTGTCAGGTGGTTATATAAGAATTGTAAACAATAGTGATACAAAGGTGAGTGTGATTATTCCTGAAAATTATTCAGTGAGTATCTCAAGAGGAAGCAAAGTAAAGGTGCAATTGCCCGACATTAATAAATCATTTGATGGTACAATTTCCTTTATCAGCCAGAGCATTGGAGCTACCACACGTGGGTTTAATGCAGAAATAAAAGTACCGGATGGCCTGAAGGTGAAACCCAACCAGACCGCAGTAGTCAAGATCATGGATTACAGTGCAGCCAATGCGATTGCTGTGCCGATTAATACCGTTCAGAATGATGAGAAAGGCAAGTATGTGATGGTGGCAGTCAAAGAAAACGGCCTGTTGGTAGCTATGAAGAAACAGGTGCAGATAGGACAATTCAGTGATGATTATGTAGAAGTAAAACAGGGATTACAACCGGGTGATATGCTGATTACATCAGGTTTTCAGGGGGTGTTTGAAAGCCAACCTCTTACGACTACGGAACAATAAGACCTATTGAAATATTACACTCGGAGAAGTTGAGTGCAAATTAAAATTGTTTATGAAAGCATTAGAAAATTTTCAGGAAAAATATAAGGAATTCAAACCCACCAGTTGGTCTATCCGCAACAGGACATCTATTTATTTGCTGATAGCCTTCGTCTCTCTGGTAGGTATATTCCAATTTGTCACACTGCCCAAGGAGCAGTTTCCGGATATCGTTATTCCTACCGTCTATATTCAGACGATCAATGTCGGCAACTCGCCAAAGGACATGGAAAACCTGGTGACCATTCCGATTGAGAAGCAACTCAAGGGGATTACCGGTGCAAAGATTAATAAGATTACCAGTACATCGCTCCAGGACTTTTCTGCGATTATTGTGGAGTTTGAAACCGATGTGAAAACCGATGTGGCCGTGCAGAAAGTAAGGGATGCAGTGGATAAAGCAAAGGCCGATCTGCCCACCGATCTTACCCAGGAACCCAATGTGCAGGAAGTGAGCTTCAGTGAGTTTCCGATTATGTATGTAAACCTGAGTGGAAATTATGACATGATGTCTCTGAAAAAATTTGCTGACGATGCACAGGATAAATTGGAAGAACTTCCTGAAATCACCAGAGTGGATATTGTAGGTGCACCGGAAAGAGAGTTTCAGATCAATGTGGATAATTTCAAAATGCAAAGTGCAGGGATTACTTATAGCGATATAGCCAATGCAGTACAACGTGAAAATGTAGATATCAGCGGAGGTTTACTCGAAGTAGCCAACATGAAACGCACCATTCAGATAAAGGGGCAGTTTAAAACCAAGTATGATATTGAAAAAGTTATTGTACGAAATACCAGTGGTGCACCGATTTATCTGAAAGACATTGCCGAAATAAAAGATACGGTCAAAACAAGCGAAAGCTACGCACGTCTTGATGGTAAGAATGTGGTGACCCTCAATATCATCAAACGGTCAGGAGAAAACCTGATTCAAACTTCAGACGATGTAAAAAAATCTGTGGAAGAAATGAAGAAAACGATGTTTCCTCCCGGATTAAATGTGGTCATCACCGGTGATCAAAGCAAAGCCACCCGAACAAGTTTTACTGATCTGGTGAATAGTATCGTGATCGGGTTTGTATTGGTGTTGTTGATTCTGATGTTTTTCATGGGAGTAACCAATGCATTCTTTGTAGCCTTGTCAGTTCCATTGAGTATGTTTGTTGCTTTTCTGTTTATTCCTGCAGCAGAGTTGATCACCGGATCGGATGTCACGCTGAATTTCATTGTATTGTTTGCATTGTTATTCGGATTGGGGATCATTGTGGATGATGCGATCGTCGTCATTGAAAACACCCACCGGATATTTATGGAAAATAAGGGAAAAGTGTCGGCAATCGAATCTGCAAAGATGGCTGCCGGTGAAATATTTATTCCTGTGTTGACAGGCACACTCACCACTCTTGCACCCTTCTTCCCACTGCTGTTCTGGCCGGGTATCATTGGTAAGTTTATGATTTACCTGCCTACGATGTTGATATTTACATTGACGGCATCGTTGGTAGTGGCGTTTGTAATGAACCCGGTATTTGCGGTGGATTTTATGGTACATGCAGAGGAAGATCATCACCTGAAGAAAAAATCTCTGGTGTTTAAAAGTAAGGCATTCCTGATCCCATTGATTGCCGGTATTTTCTTTGATCTGGTTGGGTTGACATTCATAGGCAATCTGCTGATATTTTTTGCATTGGTGGTAGTATTGAATAAGTATGTATTTGATTCGCTTATTCATAAGTTTCAAAACCGGGTACTCCCCGGAATAATGAATCGTTATGAAAAACTATTGAGATGGGCTACTGCAAAGTGGAGGCCTGTTTGGTTGTTGTTGGGTACGTTTGGTTTGTTGGGAGTGACGATAATATTCTTTTGGGCAAGAAAAGTGCCGGTGGTCTTTTTTCCCGAAGGTGATCCCAATATTATATATGTCTATCTCAAACTTCCGGTGGGAACCAATGTGGACTTTACGGATTCAGTAACCAATGTGGTGGAAAAACGAATAATGAATGTGCTTAATGGTCCGTCCGGAAAGAAAAATCCGATTGTAGAAAGTGTAATTTCCAACGTAGCGGTGGGGGCAAGCGATCCGAATAGCGGAGATAGAAGTACACAACCAAACCTGGGAAGGGTGCAGGTGAGTTTTGTCGAGTATGAGAAAAGAAACGGCGTAGCTACCAGGCCCTATCTTGACTCTATCCGGAATGTCGTTAAGGGAATACCGGGTACTCAAATCTCTGTAGCAGAAGAGCAAAAGGGACCGCCTACCGATCCACCAATTAATATAGAAGTTTCCAGCGATGATTTCAACACACTGACGACCACAGCGGTTAGTCTGAAGAGATACCTTGATTCGCTTCATGTTCCGGGAGTGGAGGATCTGAAAATGGATGTGGATTTGACAAATCCTGAAATTACACTTTCTATCAACAGGGAAAGAGCATTGATTGAAGGTGTATCGACTGCTCAGATCGGGCAGCAGATACGCACCGCATTGTTTGGCCAGGAGGTTTCTAAGATTAAAGACAATGACGATGAGTATAAAATTTGGATCCGGAATAATGAAGTACAAAGACAAAGCCTGACCAATTTGCTCAATATGAATATTGTATTCAGAGATATGGCCAGTGGGGGGCAGGTGAAGAGTATTCCGATCAGCACTTTGGTCAATGTAGATTTCACAAGCACCTATGGGAGTGTAAAACGGTTGAATGTAAAGCGTGTGATTACTCTTTTCAGTAATGTTCTTACAGGATATACGACTGCCGATGTAAATCAGAAATTGGCATCTGCAATAAAAGACTTTGACAAGTTGCCTAATGTAACCATTAAGCAAACAGGAGAGAGCAAGCAGCAGGCGGAAACCGCTGCTTTCTTAGGCAAAGCATTGTTGATAGCATTGATGCTGATTCTGTTTATTCTGGTACTTCAATTTAATTCGATCAGTAAACCCGTGATCATATTGACAGAAATTTTGTTTAGTGTGATCGGGGTACTCTTAGGATTTGCAATTACAGGCATGCAGGTATCTATAGTGATGACGGGAATTGGTATTGTAGGTTTGGCGGGTATTGTGGTGAAGAATGCAATTCTGGTAATTGATTTTGCCGATGAATTGCGGGCGCGGGGTATGAAGACGAAAGAGGCGGTTATACAAGCCGGTAAGATCAGGATTATTCCGGTATTGCTGACCGCATTGGCAGCCATCTTCGCATTGATACCATTGGGTGTGGGTTTCAATATCAATTTTGTCACTATGTTCAGTCAACTGAACCCGCATATTTTCTTTGGCGGCGATAGCACGACATTCTGGAAGCCTCTTGCCTGGACAATTATTTTCGGTTTGGCATTCGCTTTCTTTATGACTCTAATTATGGTACCGGGCATGTATCTCATCGCAGAGCGTCTCAAGAGGCCAATGCGGAGGATGTTTGGAGGGAAGTGGATCAGTATGTTGGGTATTCCGCCATTGACAATTCTTTTTATTCCGCTAATGGTATTTGCCATGATTGTGCATAATATTAAAGTAAAGCGCAGAAGGCGTAAGATGGGAAATGAGGTGAGTGAGAAATGGATTGGAAGTTGGTTTTAATAAAGGTTTGAGAAAAAGGAAAGGCTGTTTCGAAAAAGAGCAGCCTTTTTTGATTTTTCATGGGTCATCAAAATATTCTTATGATAATCTCTGGGCGAATAGGAGAGGGGAGCTTTTGTCTAAGTCTTAAGATCAAAATGTTGCTTTGCTGCTTTTTGGGCAGGAAACCAGGATGCTCCCAATGCGATAATCAATGAGGTCAGTACCACCCATACAAAATCAGAGGCAACCATTTTTACAGGGAAATAATCAATCAGAAATGAATTACCATATAATTTGATGAAATGAAATTTTATTTGAAGCAGTGAAATGATCAGTGCGAGAATAATTCCTGCAAAAGCACCTCCTGCGGCAAGCAGCAAACCCTCACTTAAAAAAATCTTTCGGATCATTCCTTTATCTGCGCCCATGGACAAGAGTACACTGATGTCTTTTCTTTTTTCTAGTACAAGCATTGTTAATGCACCGATAATATTAAATGCTGCGATAATCAGAATGAGCGTCAGCACGGCATAGATAAACCATTTCTCCAATCGCATGCTTTGATAAAGACTTGTATTTTGCTCGAATTTTGTCTGTACTTTATATTTATTCCCAAGTTTTTTCCGGAGATTTTCTGCAAATGAATTTGCATCCGCCTGTTGTTTCAATTGTATTTCGAGAGCAGTATATTCATCGGGTGCATAATTCATTTGTTGTTTTACAAAGGCCATATTGGTGATGACATACTTATTGTCAAAATCCTGTTGAATAGCAAAACTCCCTGCCAATTGCGCATTGCCTTCACTCAATGAAGCCAATGGGTTTCCTCCGGTGAAGTCTGTCTTCTTTGGCAAAAAAATGGTGACCGGGTAGATATCTCTGTCTGCGGATACTCCCATGGCATTTTCAATACCTGAACCAAGAATCAGCAATGGATGTGCTGCATCTCCGGTATTGAAATGTCCGTGGTACATACTTTTTGGAAGACCGGACACTTTTGAATAATTGCTGTCCACACCTTTCAGCAACACCACTGTTTGCTGGTCACCGCTCTGCAGCAATGCCTTATCTTCTACATTGAGTGAAGTGCTGCCTGTTTCTTTCATTGCACGGATTTGTTGTAATTGCTGATCGTTCAGAGTAATGGTTTTTCCGGAAGATGCACTGACTTTGATATCCGAATAAAAATTAGCGTACAATGATTTTACCAACGATTCAAAACCATTAAAAACATTCAGCACCAGCACCTGACACATGGTAGAAAATGCGATCACACCGGTGGTTACCCATGCAATGATATTGATGGCGTTGGTACTTTTTTTCGCTTTAAAATATCGCCAGGCAAATTTAAAATACAAGAGGAGTTGTATTAATGTTCAGAACTTTGATTACCGGTGTTGTCATCTTTTTTCTTCAGATCGGCTAATAACTTTTCAATTTTAAATACATGATCCAATGTGTCATCTATGAAGAATGTAAGATGAGGAATTGTCCGCAATTGATGTCGCATCCGGTTGCCGAGGTCACGCCGTATTTCATTTGTTTTTGATTTAAAACGATCCAGCGTACCGCTCTCGTCCTTAATCTGAAAGAAGCTGAGGTAGATTCTGGCCTCCTGAAGATCAGGCGTCACTTTTACATCGGAGATAGAAACCATTCCACCATCCAGCATATTCAGGTGATGTTTCAGGAATATTTCGTTAAGTTCTTTTGAAATTTCAGCAGCAACCTGTTTTTGTCTTTTACCTTCTGTCATCATATCACGAATTGGTTCATTGTAAAATTAGTTACTTTGCCTCTAAAATTATCATCTGCCAGGACAATGAAGAGTTTACGAACGGTTTTCAGATATGTGAAGCGTTATCCAAAGCTGATCTTTTCCTATTTCTTTTTTAATATTCTTTCCAATCTGTTTTCATTGATCTCTTTGGGTATGCTAAGCCCGTTTCTTCTGTTGATTTTTAAAAAGCAGGATACACTCTCTGAAGCCGGTAATCAGGGTGCATTGGCGGGTTTAAATCCCGTGAACATTCTGAAAGAACAGTTGGTTGATGTCATTCATCAGCCTGATGGAGATATTAAGGCGCTTGGCATTATTTGTATTTTGATTCTGACATTCATTATTTTAAAGAATATCTTTTTATACACGGGTATTTATTTCCTTACTCCAATCCGTAATGGGGTATTAAATGATATGCGGAGCGGTATGTATAAAAAAATACTGTTGCTTCCGGTAAGTTTTTTTAATGAAAAACGCAAAGGAGATGTGATGAGCCGGTTGACAAATGACCTGAGTGATGTGGAAAGTTCTGTTGTCAATTTATTGGAAACATTATTTCGTGAACCGGTCACGATTATATTATTTTTTGCCTACCTGGTAGTGCTGAGCCCTCAGCTTACCTTGTTTTTGATTTTATTTTTACCTGTTTCCGGATTGATCATTGGAAGGATTGGAAGGTCGCTGAAGAAACAAAGCACATTGGCCCAGGAAAAATTGGGTCAAATCCTCAGCACAGTTGAAGAAACACTTGGTGGGATGCGGATCATTAAGGCCTTTAATGCAGAGAAGGTTCAATATGACCGGTTTGAAACACAGAATGAAGAATTGTTCAGGATAAAAAACAGGGTAAACAGAAGGCGTGACCTGGCCTCACCGCTCAGTGAAGTGTTGGGCATTGCAGTGGTGGTGGTCGTACTCTGGTATGGTGGCAGATTGGTGCTGAGAGATCAGTTTCTGAATCCCGGAGATTTCCTGGCCTACATTTTTATTTTTTCACAGATCATTCAGCCGCTCAAAGCCCTTTCTACTGCTGCGTACAATATTAAAAAAGGTGCAGCCAGTGTAGAGCGGATTGAACAGTTAATTCAGGAACCGGTGGTGATTGAAAATCCGGAGAATCCGGTTTATCTGGAAAGTTTCGAAGACTCCATAGAATTTAAGAATGTGTCATTCTATTATGATGATGTTCAGATTTTGGATCAGATCGATCTGAAAATTCAAAAAGGAAAGACTGTTGCATTTGTGGGTTCTTCCGGTGCAGGCAAAAGTACTTTGGCAGATTTAATACCCCGGTTTCATGATGCTACAAAAGGGGAAATCCTGATTGATGGAATCAGTATAAAAAATTATGATTTGCATTCATTGCGCAGCCAGATGGGGATCGTGACTCAGGAACCGATTTTGTTTAATGATACAATAGCCGGAAATATTGCGATGGGAAGTACAGTAGCACGTGGAGAAATAGAGAAAGCCGCTGAGGTAGCCAATGCCGCCGGATTTATCAGACAAAAAGAACGCGGATATGATACACTGGTGGGAGAGCGTGGAGGAAAGTTGAGTGGTGGAGAAAAGCAACGGGTTACCATCGCACGGGCAGTACTGAAAAATCCTGCGATCCTCATATTGGATGAAGCTACATCTTCATTAGATACGGAGAGTGAAAAACTGGTGCAGGATGCCATTAACAATCTGATGTCGGCACGCACCAGTATTGTCATTGCTCACCGGCTGAGTACCATCAGAAATGCAGACGAAATTATTGTGCTTAGAAAAGGAAGAATTACAGAACGCGGCAATCACCATCAATTGATGGAATTAAACGGTATTTACAAGCGATTGGTCAGCATGCAGGAAATTAAATAAGTCAATGAATTCCTATAAATTAATGGACAATTTTGTTTTTAACAATCCTACCTCTTGTGTCTTAATTATTAGGCTTTAATTTAGCACGGCATGTTACATTTCCAACATCCTGAGTATCTCCTTGTTTTGGTCGCGGCTGTCCTGCTTTTTTTGGCATTTGGTTATGTAATCAGATGGAAAAAGAAAGTTGCTGCAAAGATCGGTGACGCATCCCTGGTCAAAGATCTTATCTCAGAATTCTCTCTTAAAAAATTCAGGTTAAAATTCATACTTTATCTTTTGGCTTTTGTGCTTTGTGGTATTGCATTGGCAGGATTGATAAGACCTGATCCTTCACAAAAGATTGTACGCAGAGGTTCTGATTTAATGATTGCATTGGATGTAAGTAAAAGTATGTTGGCTACAGACATTAAACCCGACAGATTAGAACGGGCCAAACAACTGATCCAAAAAATAATAGATCAGATGCCTGATGAAAAAATCGGCCTTGTCATTTTTGCCGGAAGGGCCTATTTGCAGATGCCTATGACTATCGATCATGAAGCAGCAAAAATGTTTGTTGCTTCCGCAAGTACGGATGATGTACCTGTACAGGGAACAGTGATCAGTGATGCATTGAGAATGTGCATGGCCTCTTTTGATCCCAAAGAAAAGAGTTATAAATCAGTGTTGCTAATCAGCGACGGAGAAGATCATGATGAAGAGGCTTTAACTGTAGCAAGGGAACTTGCTAAAATGGGGATAATGGTGAATACGGTAGGTATTGGTTCTCCAATGGGTTCACCCATTCCGGATGAAGCCACCGGGCAATACAAAGTAGATGAAAAGGGACAAACCGTAATTTCAAAATTAAATGAGCAGGAACTTTCTTCTATTGCAAATGCAACTCATGGCAGTTACCAGCTTTATTCAGATCCGGACAAAATTGTGAAGAATCTGAAGAGTCAATTGGCAGGTATTTCAACGGGTGAAGCATTGAGTGACTCATCCTATCTTTCCTTCTTCCAGTATTATTGGTACTTCTTGCTGGCCGCATTGGTTTTGCTTGTTATGGAATTTTTGATTTCTGAAAAACGAAGAAAAGTTAAGCCAATTGCAATGTCACTGCTTCTTATAATATTTTTTAGCCTTAAGGTCAATGCTCAATCGGTTAGAGAGGATATCAAAAACGGAAATAAATATTTTCAGGAAAAAAACTATGACAAAGCTGAGCAGCAGTATAATGCAGCTTTGGAAAAAGACAGTAAAAGTGATGTAGCCGGTTTTAATATGGGAAACACTTTGTACAGGAAAGACAGGCTGGAAGATGCCACAAAATATTTTGATGCGGTCATAACCAATACAACGCAGAATGAGATTAAACAAAAAGCCTTTTACAATAAGGGAGTGGCATTGCAAAAATCCGGAAAATTACCGGATTGTATTATGGCCTATAAGAATGCATTGCTCCTGAATCCAAATGATGAGGAAGCAAGACAAAACCTTCAACGGGCGCTAAAACAACAGCAACAACAGCAGCAACAAAATCAACAGCAAAAGAAAAACGATCAGAAACAACAGAATAAAGATCAGCAAAAGAATAAACAGAATCCACCACCTCCTCAGCCACAACAAAACCCGGCGCGGATCAGCCAGAAAGATGCTGTTGAAAAACTGAAAGCACTCATGGAAAATGAAAAACAATTGCAGGATAAACTTCATAAATCAAAGGCCTCGGTACCGGACAAACCCTCAAAAGATTGGTGAGGCCCCTTGAATAAAACCGTAATTTTGCAGACGCTATATTAATCCTATGCAATTATTTACAGAGTCTCTTACATCCTACCATCGGTTACCGACACTTGAAGTGAAAGTGGGTGATTTATTGATTGGTGGTAATTATCCGATCCGGATTCAGACCATGACGACGTCTGATACGATGGATACACAAAAAACTGTCGCAGAAGCCATTCGTTGTATTGAAGCCGGGGCAGAATTGGTGCGTATCACCGCACCTTCAAAAAATGATGCCGAGAATCTTCTGAATATTAAAAATGAATTGCGGAAAAGAGGATATCATACACCACTTGTTGCAGACATACATTTTACACCCAATGCCGCAGAGATTGCAGCCCGCATTGTTGAGAAAGTACGTATCAATCCGGGAAATTATGCCGATAAAAAGAAGTTTGAAGTGATCGACTATACAGATGCGGCATACCATCAGGAACTGGATAGAATCCGGAGTAAGTTTGTGCCGTTAATTAAGATTTGTAAAGAATATGGTACAGCCATGCGAATAGGTACCAATCATGGCTCATTGAGTGACCGGATAATGAGTCGTTATGGAGATACGGCCAACGGTATGGTAGAAAGCGCATTGGAATTTCTCCGGATAGCTGAGGAGGAAAATTATTACAACATCATTTTGAGCATGAAAAGCAGTAACCCGATCGTAATGGTAGAGGCTTACCGGTTGCTCGTCATGCGTATGCAGGAAGAATTGGGCCACTGCTATCCGCTTCATCTTGGAGTTACCGAAGCAGGAGACGGAGAGGATGGCAGAATAAAATCTTCTATCGGAATAGGAACATTGCTGGAGGATGGTATCGGAGATACCATCCGGGTTTCCCTTACTGAAGATGCGGAATTGGAACTGCCTGTTTGCAAGAATATTGTGTGCAGATACAATCACATAAAGCCTTCTCACCTTCCTGCCGTAGCCGATCCTGCGAAGGCGCCGCTGAATATAACGGGGAGGTACATACGAAATACAGTCAGCGTTCAGAATATTGGTGGTAAGAATGTTCCGGTTGTGATCGTTCCGGTTGATAAGGAAATAACCAGGACAGATATTGCACCGGCAGGATACATCTATGATGAACTATTGGATAAATGGAAAATCGGTGACCTTGCTGTGGATTATTTGTTTTGCAAATATCCGGTTGACTTTGCACTACCGGGAATGCTGAAAGTTATTTATCGTTATGACCTTTGGAAATCGCATCCTGAAAATGCATTTCCGTTATTGACAACAGATGAATATTTAAAGATGAATGGTCATAAAGAAATGAAATTTGTGTTGCTCGATTGCTATTCAGAAAGCGATAAGCATTACGATGATACATTTTTCCTGAAACTGAGAAATGACCCATCTGCAGTTATCTGTATGAAAAGCAGTAATCAAAACAGGATGCAGAGCCTGAGAAGAATGTTCTTTGAATTATACCTGCACGGTGTTCGCCAACCTTGCATTTTAATATCGGAAGCAACACGGCCTTCGGAAGAAGAAAGGTTAATAGATTATGCCATAGATACCGGTTCTCTTTTGATTGAGGGATTTGGAAATGGCGTTTGGCTTGCAGGAGAAACGTATGAAACTGCCGGTCTTCCGGTCTCTCTGTTGACTTCTGTCTCATTCGGAATATTGCAGGCCTCCCGTACACGGATTTCAAAAACAGAATATATCAGTTGCCCGAGTTGCGGACGTACACTATTTGATTTGCAGGAAACAACTGCAAAAATTCGAGCTGTCACAAATCATCTCAAAGGGGTGAAGATTGCCATAATGGGGTGTATTGTCAATGGCCCGGGTGAGATGGCGGATGCTGATTTTGGATATGTGGGGAGTGGACCAGGAAAAATTACCTTATACAAAGGAAAGGAAGTCGTGAAAAGAAATATTCCCGCTGAGGTAGCTGTGGAAGAGTTGATTGCCCTACTCAAAGAAAACAATGCATGGGTAGAGGCTAAAGAGGCTGTTGGAAACTGATTCTCCCAATGTAAATCGCTTTCCGTTTTTAATGGATACTTTTTGTAGGTGGAAAATGTACTTTGAATTCCACTTGTATCAATTGATAGGTACTTATAGTTCTATTTCTGTGTTGATATTTGATGAGTTCACATAATAAAATCCCCTGCAAATATTTCGCAGGGGAAATGATACATTCTATTTCAGATTTTATTTCTTCTGCACTCTCAATGTAGCTACCCTATTTCCATCGGTGACTTGCAAAAGATAAATACCCGATGCGAGCGAGTATTTTGAGATTGGCAAACGGACAACACCTGTTTTGACTCCTGGCTGCCAGGTTGCTATTCTGACTCCCAAAGTATTAAAGAGTACCGCCTTCAGGGGATTCAGATTCTTATCAGGTACAATCAGGGTAATCGCATCACTAACGGGGTTGGCTGCGAGTAAAACAAACCTATCCGGGCTCTGATAATTGATCCTGATCACCCGACTGTATGAATATTGACCATCTAAATCAATCATCTTAAGCCGGTAGTAATTGGCTCCATCGGCAATATTTCTGTCAGTAAAACTGTATTTTAATGAACCTCCGGAACCGTGCTTCGCTGCGATGTTCTGAATTGCAGAAAAATTCTGGCCATCGTTACTCCTTTCTACATCAAACCCAC
>CAYXAL010000003.1:0-33180 GCA_964463015.1 uncultured Ginsengibacter sp. | reverse complement strand
TTCTGAATTGCAGAAAAATTCTGGCCATCGTTACTCCTTTCTACATCAAACCCACTGAAATTATATTGTTGACTTGCTTCCCAATCTAACACAGCTTCTGACCTGTCATTCAATTTTCCGGTAAATGATATCAATGTTACAGGCAATGCAACCGACTGATCAACCAAAAAGAATTGTGAGAATCCGGTAAAATCTGCAGTAAATACAGAATTGCTTCCTAGAGTTGTAACGACAGGGTTTACTAATAATGTGTTGGATGCATTCACCTCACTCATCGATGTCGCTGAAGTCTTTGCAATTCTTAGTTTGGAAGGATCTCTTCCATCAAGTTCGGCTGATGTAAAGTAAAGTGAAAGTGAATATCCGGTCGCGCTTCCATTGGCAGTTGGAGTTATCCGGAAAATTTTTGCGGAGCGGTATCCGGTAAGTAACGGTTGCCATGTAGTTCCGGCACTTTCGACGGAGGCCTGTACACATCCGGGTTCTGCATTCAGATTCTTAATCCGTGCGATTAGTTTGTTCGTATTGCTATAGAAATAATCATCACTTCCAATTCCAAGGAATTCAGTATGTGTAGCGGCAGCAGCGGTCTCTATTTCAGTACCTGTCACGCTTAATCCAAACCGTACGATCGGTTTATATCCACTTCCGTAGTAGCTGACAAATGTAAATTGAGTAGAGCAATCGATTCCGGATTTGAAAATAAAATTCGCTTGTGTGGATGTACTTCCGTCACTATAAAAACCTGTTTTATCTGTACCGGTACCGGTTGTGGAATTATAACAAAATTCAACGACTAAATTGCTTATACCATCCCATTGGTAGGGTGTGGAGAACGTAAATGTATTCCAACCGGCCACTGTACTGAAAGCTGGACTTGTATATACAGGCGTAAGGTTGGTTCCTGGTGTTGCACTTCCATCCACTAAATGATCTAATGTGCTTGTGCCAATACTGATGGTGAAATTATTAAAACTACCGGTCGTATTTTTAGCATTGATAAAAAGTTGCATGGAGTTTATTGCTCCGCTGGTAAGGCCTGCTGCAGATAATTCAGACGCTTTGTAGAGAATCTGTCCACGTTCTTTCAGATTGGACGCATTAAATGGCTCGTTGCCATTGGCAGCAAATGTTCCGATTGAGTAAGTGGCTGAGCCGGCAGCCACAGGTGCAACATCCTGGTCTTTAATATTTAAGGTAAATGTGGGATTTGAGGTGCCCTTTACCGCATCGCCTCCTGTGTTCACTGTAAAGTTTAGTATGACTGTTTCTGTAGGCTCTACCTGAGCATCGTCATATACCCGTATTTTAACCTCATGAGTATTGGTGCTGCCTGCCGCAAAAGTCAATACGTTGGAGGGTGATGTAAAGTCTCCGTTTGTAGTTATGTCATAGTCAAGGCCCTGTGTAGCGGTGCCACTGTATGAAAGTGTCACATCAGCCGAAGCAGAAGGTGCACTTCCGATTGTCATTTGATAGGTATAGTCTTTGTACCTTCTGCATCCATCCTGAGTGGTATTGCTTTCTGTCACTTCGGATGAAGGAATGCTGAAATTGATCACCGGGCCGCATGTGGATAGTCCGGGAGATGTAAATAAACTTGATCTGCCGGGTAGCGACATTGCAGTTTGTACACGCGCTTTTTGTCCATTGGTAAATAAGGTGTAGCAATACGTGTATCCCATGAAATTGCTCTCCGTATTTCTCGTGTAGTTGGTACTTGTACAGGAATTAATTCCCGTACGACAGGTAAAGTTGATGACTCCGGAACTGTTTGCATTCATGGAAACAGGATCCGTATCGCAAACTCCATCTCCATCTGTATTACAATTCGTATTTGTCGGACAGGTTGTGCTTAATGTAGAGCCTTCGAAGACATGGGCCAGATTAAAAGCATGGCCAATTTCATGAGGCAATGTTTTTGCTCCGGTTTTCATTTGAGTAGCCAACATTACGGTGCCATCTACACTTGCCGGTGAGCCTGCATAATAGGCATACCCAGCCACAAATTGACCGGAGGTGCCATCTTTGCCGTCTATTTTGTTCACCACCCAGATATTGTAATAGTTGGCAGGATCCCAACGTGCAAAATTCTTTAATACCAGATCAGGACAGCCATCGCTATTGCTGCTATTCACACCCTTCGCTGTGTAATTGGGTAGAGCAGTAGCATCTATTCTTTCGATTCCATTTGTGTAGCCACAGGATGGAGTACTCTTTGCCAGGACAAACTGAAGCTCCAAATTGACCACTCCTCCTCCCTCTACAGGCGCTTCCATACCGGAATAGGTACCGGCATATACCTGATTGAGATAATCAATGGCACCCGTTATTTGTGCATCTGTGGGATTGTAAATACTACCGATTGCGCCGCCTGTATGCATTACGTGCACGACTACCGGGATCGTATATTCGACCTTTGGTTTCCGCAGATTCTCGGGATGAGAGGCTATATAATTCCGAATGTATTGCTCGGTTTTTTCAAATTGGGCAGCATATTCAGGATTTGATTTTTTAAGCTCATTCATTTTGGTATCGAATCCACATAGTGGCTGTGAACTCGCAGCTAAGGAGAATGAAATTCCGGCGATCAACAGGAGTAAAATTTTTCTCACAGGTGTGGTATTTAAGGTAATAGAATTATCATGAAAGAATGCTTAGGAGGCATTGTATGCAGTAGTATTCTTTCTGAGGGTAAATATAATAATTAAAATATTTTGCACATCGATTATTTTATTCGCAAAATGGGGTATTATCTTTTTGTATTAATTATTCGAATTGAGTCACTTTTTCGGAATGAGTTTCTCATTGAAGTCTAAAACTGGCATGTTTGTTAGTGCACAATAAATATTTTTCGTAATAAAATGCCTGTCGAAATCGATTGGTGTTTTGCTGAGGTTACATTGACAACAAAGGAGGGTATCAGTATTATTCGTCTGTTAGTATTGTCTATTGCCGGAAATAATAAATGAAAGCCTTGTGATAGTAACCGTCTGAAAAATTTATATTAACCCACGCTGTACCTGTGATTGAATGAAGGTGTAGGGGAAGTAATCCTAATTTGTTTTTCCCTTATTCAAATGGAGTTACTTTTATTCCCAATCCGGGTTCGGGCAGGTAATTGACTTTTCCGAAATCAAAAGTAGTGCCCTCTGCATTATCGCCCTTTAGGAGTAAGGGGCCATCCATGTCCACATAGTCAAGCATGGGCAACATTTGCGCTATGGCACCTGTTCCGATACTGCTTTCATTCATACTCCCCATCATCACTTTAAGATTGAGATGGCGTGCATTTTTAATCATTCTTAGAGCCGGAGTAATACCGCCGCATTTAGTCAGTTTGATATTGATGCCATGAAAGTGTTTGCGGCATTTCATCACATCGGTTTCGAATACACAACTTTCATCTGCAATCAATGGCAATGGAGATTTTTCATAAAGAAATTTCATGCCTTCCCAGTCATCTTTTGCGAGCGGCTGTTCTATAAATTCCACATTCAAATCTTTAAACGCATTTATTTTCTCAAGCGCTTCTTCTGCTTTCCAGGCCGCGTTGGCATCTATCCTGAATACAGCATCGGTATGGTTTCTGAGTGCCCTGATGATTTCGATATCGTTATCTGTACCCAACTTAATTTTGTAGATTGGCCAGGGTGTTTCTTTCATTTTTAATACCATCTTATCCACTGTATCAATGCCAATGGTGAGGTCTGTCATTGGATTGTTGGCTGTGTTGAGATTCCACAATTTATACAAGGGTTTTCGTTGCAATTTTCCATAGATATCCCAGCCTGCCATATCCAGAGCACACATCAGAAAGTAATTGTCCGGAAATATATGATACAGATAATGCCAGAACCTTTCGGGTGTATTGAAAGATGCTTTGTCGAAAAATATTTTTTTTGCTTTCAGATCTTCTTCCATCTTCTCAACGGTAATGTTGTAGTAAGGAATGGCAGGAGCTTCTCCATACCCCTTTATACCCATGAAGTCTAATTCAACCAAAAATGATTTCTGATGGGTTTTGGTTCCTTTCGAAATGGTAAACGGATGTTTAAACGGAAGGTTTGAAGTTTTGTATTTTACCTGAATCATGATCTGTTTATTTTCTCTGAAGTCTGCCACTTTCACTGATATACTTTTGGAGTTCTTCATTCAGCGCAGAATCTTTTAATAGTTTTTCCAGATTAACCGGTATTCTGTATTTCCAGTAATGATTGGGGATTGCAGGAATATTGATTCTCTCTTTTGCCGGGTCATCTGTTGTGAGTCGGTTATCTAATGCAAGCAGATCCTGAAGAAGGAATATGCTCCACATGGCAGGACTATACAAGTGCTGAACGATAATTTCTTTGATGACCCAGGGTTCGCAGTGCTTAGGTGCTTCTCCATAATGACCCAGCATTTGGTTGTAAAACTTCTGTGTTTTTTCCGGATTTTCCTCCCACCATTCTCTGAGCGTACTTGTGTCGTGGGTAGATGGAGTGACAACCGATAAATAGGAAGCATCTGCCGGGTGAAAGAATTCTTTCAGGTGGCTCTTAGGCATTCTTTCAACCTCAAGGCTCAGGATACCAAGCTCTCGCATGACTTCAGGTACGCAATCCGGCACCATTCCCAGATCTTCGCCACAGACCAGCATTCGGGTACTTCGCTTCAGTTGCGGAAGTTTTTGCATGGCTTCTTTTTTCCAGAAATAATTTTGTCTGGAAAAAAAGTAGTCATTATAAAGCCGGTTCAATTTGCTTTGAATGGAGTTGTCAAACTGTTGAAATGAATAGGTCTTGTGGATTCCAAATCTGAAATGGAATTGTTGTTTTTGAGAATTTTCTTCCTCAAACAAAATTACGTTGCTAAGCAGTTGAAAAAGGTTATCCTTCAGGGATAGTTGATCAAGCTCTTGCAGATGTTGCAGCACTTTTCTTTGTGTATTCAATTTCTCCTTAAATTGAAAAGTACCGTCTTTTTCTGCGACAAGAAATTCTTTGCAAACCTCCTCTGCATTATCTCCAAAGACTTTTTCTATTAATTCCTGTGTGATATATGGTTTGCAAAATCTGTCATAATCAAATGGAATATCGTGTTGAGAAAATTCATGAATATGCACCGGAATGGCGGGTGAGAATTTTCCCATGATGCCCTCAATATGATCTAATGGAATACTCCAGATTCTGAAGAATCCCAGGATGTGATCAATTCTGAATACATCAAAATATTTACTGAGATGGTCAAAGCGATCGCGCCACCATTTGAAATCATCTTTTCTCATTTCTTCCCAGTTGTAAGTCGGAAATCCCCAGTTTTGCCCGGTAGCTGCAAAATCATCTGGTGGAGCACCTGCCTGTTTATCCATATTAAACAGTTTGGGACTTACCCAGGCGTCACAACTATGCCGGTAGATTCCAATGGGTATATCCCCTTTCAGCGTCACCTGATATTTGTGAGCGTAGCGGGTAATCTCTTTAAATTGCAGGTGCAGATGATATTGTACAAAATAATAGAATGCAATCTTGTCGTATTCTTTATGCGTTGGTGAAACAAGTTTCTGAATGGATGATTCATCATACGCTGAATGATTCTTCCATTGATTAAAATCAGCCGTCTTGTATTTTTCCTTCAGATAGGAAAATGCAGCATAGGGTACGAGCCAGTGCCTGTTGATCTCAAAGAATTCGAAATAGGTTTTGTCTTCCCTGAGATCATCTTTCAATAAATCGTACAATTCATGCAATACCGACAACTTAAATTTCATCACCTGTTCATAATCTACATCGGGTAATGCATTTAATTGTTTTTGTTTTCGGCTCAAAGCCTTTACAAGGGCAGATCCTTTTTTGCCTCCTGTCTTTTCAAGGTTTATGTACAAGGGGTGTAAAGCAAACGATGAGATTGCAGCGTATGGATAAGAGTCTTGCCAGTTATTTTGTGCAGAAGTGTCGTTGATCGGCAGCAATTGAATCAACTCAATTCCTGTTTTTCTTGCCCAATCGATCAGTAGTTTCAGATCTGTAAATTCACCAACGCCAAAACTTTTTGCTGATCTCAGGCTGAATACCGGAATATTCACACCCGTACCACGCCATAGATCGCGGTGAATATCTACAAACCCATCGTGCAGAATGGTAATTCCATCACTCACTTCCCAGTTTCGAAGCAATCGGTTTCCCCGGTCTTCAAATCGTACGAATTTTTTTTCGTGCAGATTGTAGATACCATATTTATAAGTGGCCGGCCATTCATTTTCTTCCAGGCAGATACGCGTCACATACCAGTTGTTTTCCGGAGTCATCAGTATAGGGTTCTGCTCGTCCCAGTTTTTCAGATGTGCTGTAGAGCCACAGAGACAAATGGTTTCATGGACGTTAAGCAAAGGAGCTTTTACCCGGAATTCGTGGGTATATTTTTCAGGAGTAGCCTGTCTTTTATGGGAGATATGCGGTAGGAGCACATGCCTGAAAGCCTTACTAAAATAGGCGTTCTTGTAATTACCTGCATCGTTCCAGGTATCTATGATTGAAATTTGCTTTGTAGGCTTCCTTCGCGCTAATTTGATGAACCTGTTTTCTTCTCCATCCGGAATTTCCAGCCCATCGGCATTCCTGACTGAATAGTGATAGTTGATTTGTGCATCATAATTGTCAGGCAATTCTATCATAGCAATCCACGAGTCCTGGTCATGGTATTGCATGGATAATTTTCCTTCTGACAGCCCGGGAAGATTTTCAGATATCAGGTAGATCTGCTGCCCAAACTGCGTACTGTATCTTAAGAGAAATTGAAGGATCATTATGAAATCGTTTGAGCGAAATTAAGTGCTTTCATTTATGAAATCACATCCTTTTTATGTACAATGTACACTTTGTGGCCTCTCCGCTTTAGCATCCTTTTTGTTTTCGGATTTAAAAGATAAATAGCCAGCCAAACCAGAGCACCCAGATTGGGAACCCAATTAATGCTGAAATTCGCTTATACTTTGGCTGTTTGGAGGTGTAAGAAAATAATATGGCAAAAGGCCCAATTATACATCCTAATACAAACCATAGTCCGTCTATTTTGAATTTTCCTTTTTGAACATCATAATAGGGGAGGATGGTTGTACCAGGGGTAATTTGTGACCTCGATAGATTCCTTTGCAGTTTCTTGAAATACATTTTTTGAAAGAGATTCAGTTTGTGACCCGTGGCACGTTGAAATTCTGAAGCACTCATGCGAATGAAATTTTCTGCTTTCAAATATTCAGGAATTTTTGTACTACCGTCCAATGACGAAACGCTATAGGCTGCCCGGGTGGACAGGGATCCCATCAGGAATAAAAGCGTTGAGAATAATAAAGCAACGATTCCTTTTTTCATTTGCAATGGGTTTGGTTGATTTGCAAATGTATTTTTAAATAGAAAGCTACCAAAGCAATGCGCTGATTTTTTTCAGATCCGAACTGTCCACTAAAAATAAAAGCCGCTTCAGTGGAAAAGCGGCTTTTGAATTGCTGAATGCATTGCATTCAGAGATTTTTTATTTTACTTCTTCAAACTCAGCGTCGGTCACATTGTCTCCGGCAGTGCTTCCTGTGTGAGTGTCGTTGGTGTGTGCCTGAGCATTCCCATTATCCTGCCCTTGTTGCTGGGTAGCCTTGTACATATCTTCGCTGGCAGCAGTCCATGCAGTATTCAATTCAGCAAGTGAAGAGTCAATAGCAGAAATATCCTGACTCTTGTGTGCATCTTTGAGTTTGTTGAGCGCAGATTCTATCGTTCCTTTTTTGTCGGCAGGTATTTTATCCCCATATTCTTTCAACTGCTTTTCTGTCTGGAAGATCATACTGTCTGCCTGGTTTATTTTCTCTACTTTTTCTTTGGCTGCTTTATCCGCACTCTCATTGGCCTTAGCCTCCTGCTTCATTTTTTCAATTTCATCCTTGCTCAATCCGCTTCCGGCTTCGATCCGGATGTTGTGAGATTTTCCGGTTCCTTTGTCTTTTGCAGATACATTGAGAATACCATTGGCGTCTATATCAAATGTCACTTCTATCTGAGGTACACCTCGTGGAGCCGGTGGGATGCCGTCCAGGTTAAATGTACCGAGGCTCTTGTTTTGATTGGCCATCGGCCTTTCACCCTGTAATACATGAATCTGTACACCCGGTTGGTTGTCGGCGGCAGTAGAAAATACTTCGGTTTTCTTTGTTGGAATGGTGGTGTTGGAATCGATCAGCCTTGTCATCACACCGCCCATTGTTTCGATACCCAGAGAGAGTGGTGTTACATCCAGGAGCAACACGTCTTTTACGTCACCTGTGAGTACACCTCCCTGAATGGCTGCGCCAATGGCCACTACCTCATCAGGATTAACTCCTTTGTGAGGTTTCTTTCCAAAAAATGATTCTACCATATCCTGTACTTTCGGAATTCTTGTAGAACCGCCCACCAGGATCACTTCATTGATCTGATCCTTCGACATACCGGCATCTTTTAATGCAGCTTCACATGGTTTAAGGCATCTGGTAAATAAATCATCAGCAAGTTTTTCAAACTGTGCACGGCTGAGTTTTTTCACCAGGTGTTTAGGAACACCATCTACAGCTGTGATATAAGGAAGGTTTATTTCTGTTTCGGTTGAAGATGAAAGCTCAATCTTAGCTTTTTCAGATGCTTCTTTCAGTCGCTGCCATGCCATAGGGTCTTTTCTGAGATCAATGGCTTCTTCTTTCTTAAATTCATCGGCTAACCAATCCATCAATACTTTATCAAAATCATCACCACCCAGGTGGGTATCCCCATTGGTAGATTTTACTTCAAAGACCCCATCGCCCAATTCCAGAATAGAAATATCGAAGGTACCTCCACCCAGGTCAAATACAGCTACCTTCTGATCCAGGTTCTTCTTGTCCAATCCATAAGCCAATGCAGCTGCCGTTGGTTCGTTAATGATTCGCCTTACTTTTAATCCGGCAATTTCGCCTGCTTCTTTGGTGGCCTGCCTTTGAGAGTCGTTGAAATATGCAGGTACGGTGATGACTGCTTCTGAAACTTCCTGCCCGAGATAATCTTCTGCTGTTTTCTTCATTTTTTGAAGAATCATAGCTGAGATTTCCTGAGGGGTGTATAATCTACCTTCAATATCAATACGGATCGTGTCATTGTCCCCTTTCACAAGTTTGTAACTATAATGGCTTGCTTCTACAGACACCTCATCCCATTTATGCCCCATGAATCTTTTTACACTCATGATGGTATTTGTCGGATTTGTAATGGCTTGCCTTTTGGCAGGGTCGCCTACTTTTCTTTCACCATTTTTTAAGAAGGCTACCACAGATGGTGTGGTTCTTCTTCCTTCTTCATTGGGAATTACTACAGGCTCGCTGCCTTCCATAACTGACACGCAACTGTTGGTAGTCCCAAGGTCAATTCCTATAATCTTTGACATATAAATATTTTTTTTGCGATTTTATTTGCATATTGACAAGGTTTATGCCAACAGAGAAGAAGATGCAAAAATGTCAGTCTGACAATAGGTTTATCTGTCTTCGATCATTCTGAATGTAAAATGTTTCTGGGAGAGGTAACTGAATGTCACAATGACCACAGTGGCGAAGACCTTGGAGATGGTAGGGTAGAAGTGGAGATATTGCACCAGAATATTCAGCAAGGCGTAGTTCAGAAATAAGTTGATAGCTACCACCAGGCAATATCTGAAAAGTTGGATTCTGCTTTTCAGATAAGAACCATGAAAAACAATGAACTTAGAAAGAAGAAATCCGAGAGGAAAAGTGACACAGAATGCCATAATCAGGGCGGCATTGTAGGGTTTAAGTACAAGAAAACCCAGGTCAAGAGGCTTCTCTTTTACGATGTAATGAAAGCTGATATAAAACAGGAATATGTCAAGTAATACATTGCTACCTCCGCAAACGGCATATCGGAAAGTCTGCTTTGGAAATATCCTCTTAAACGGAGGATAAAAATAATCAATGAAAGATAGTACCTTATCTCTGACTTGCATGCCTATTAGATAAAAAATAATTCCCGGCAATCGGGCCGGGAATTTCATTGGTAATTACTTTATTTTAAGGAAGGACATATCTGAATCCGATTCCTAAAGTAAGCGATGAACCTGTAGAAGGTGCCAGGTAAAAAATGGGATCAAATCCCATACTCACACTGATGGGGGCGCCTTCAAATTTATAGTCCAGTCCACCTGTAAGCCTCAGTGCAAAGGATGTATTGTTATTGCCTTTACCTGTACCAAATGCCAGCAATCCACCGCCACCAAGGAAATATTGCAAACCTTCTGCACCCTTGATTGGGCCCTGGTATTCGTATAGGCCCTCCAGACCTATAGCACCGGTGAAGAATAATAAAGATCCCTCGAGAGCAGTATGCTGAGCGAGGCTGTGCTTAATATTGAAGCCTCCTGCAGTGCCATCACCTACATAGAATTTTGCACCAATTGCAGTCTTATAAGTTTGCGCAAAAACTCCGCTTGCCGAAAACCCAATGAATGCAATCATTAAGAACAATATTTTTTTCATAATCCTTTTTGTTTAAATGGTTGAATGTCTTTTTTCAGAAGTTGATAATGCGGCAAATGTAAATTTCCTTTTCAATAAAAAAAATAATTCAATACCGTGCCAGGAGACTGAGGCAGCTATTTTCACAAAAAATTGGTATTTAGACTTCTAAAGAAAATTGATTGATGTGAGACCAGGCCAATTACCTACGCTTCGTCTCAATTGTTTTCTGTAATTAGATTTTTGAAATCATATCAACCGATTGAATTGATGGATCTATGAATTTGAAACCATATTTTATTTCAATTATGGATATTGCGGCATGAGGTAAAATTGATGACGATATTATCAGGTTGTTGGAAAATAAAATAATTTGAAGTGATTTTTTTTCTGAACAGATAGGATATACGAATTATTAATTAAATTTATGTCAATAGAATATTGCTTTACCTGGACCCCGATAATTCGTTTTGTGAGTCATCTTTTAAAAGAGTTCGTTTATATTGCGGATCACAGTTGATGACCACTGTTTATATTTTTTGATTTACTTTAAAAAGCCTTATGGTAGATTTATTCAAACATTTTATGCATGAGTTTAAGCTACCATTGGCAAATCCTGTGCTGATCTTTTCTTTAATTCTGTTCATTATTCTTCTGTCTCCGATTCTGCTCAGGAAAATTAATATTCCGGGCATCATCGGATTGATTATTTCAGGAGTTATTATTGGCCCTTATGGATTCAATTTGCTTGAAAAGAATTCCGCTGTAGATTTATTCTCTACCATCGGATTGCTTTATATAATGTTTATCGCGGGACTTGAATTAGACCTAAATGAATTCAAAGCGCATAAAAATAAGAGTGCATTATTCGGGTTGTTCACTTTTGCAATACCATTGGCGATTGGATTTCCTGTCTGCTATTATTTTCTGAAATATGATTTTAATGCGAGTTTTCTTACAGCGAGTATGTTTGCCACGCATACCTTAGTCACCTATCCGATTGTAAGCCGGATGGGTATTGCAAAGAATAAAGCTGTGGCGATTACTGTAGGCGGGACCATCTTTACAGATACGGCCGTGTTGATTATTCTTGCGATCATTCTTGCCAGTGCTCATGGGAATCTGAATGCCCAATTCTGGTTCAGGATGGGGATATCGCTTATCATCTTTCTTGCCATCATGTTTTTGGTTATCCCAAGAATTGCCAAATGGTTTTTCAGGACGCTGGAAAGTGAAAAGCATTCCCATTATATTTTTGTGCTTGCGGTAGTTTTCTTTGCAGCATTCCTGGCTGAAGTAGCCGGAGTAGAGCCTATCATCGGAGCATTTGTTGCCGGACTTGCTTTAAACAAATTAATCCCTCATTCCTCTGCTCTGATGAACCGGATAGAATTTATTGGCAATTCACTTTTTATACCTTTCTTTCTGATCAGCGTAGGGATGATTGTGGATGTGAAAGTAATCTTCAGTGGTACACAGGCATTGATAATTGCCGGCACATTGACCTTGGTGGCTTTGGCGGGAAAATGGATTGCGGCATGGCTTACCCAAATCAGCTTCAAGTTTTCAGATGCCCAGCGGCAATTAATTTTTGGATTGAGTGGTGCACATGCAGCCGCCACGCTTGCAGTAATCCTTGTAGGATTCAGAGCCAATATCCTGGATGAAAATATTCTCAACGGAACTGTTATATTAATTCTTATCGCTTGTGTGGTTGCTTCTTTTGCAACCGAAAAGGCTGCAAAAAAAATAATAGTAGAGTCTGATACCGAATCCAATGAACTCACGCTGTCGGCACGACAAAACAATGAGCATATTCTGATGCCCATATCGCATTTGGATAACTTCGAAAAGCTGCTTGAATTTTCTGTTTTAATAAAAGACAAAAATTCGCCCAACCCGATCTCACTACTAACGGTGGTATCCAACGACGACGAAGCTGAAGTGAATATCCTTAAGGCGAGGAATAAGCTGGAAGATTTTGTAAAGCAAGGATCAGCAACCGAGACTAATATTAAGGTGATTACTACCATCGATCACAATGCGGCAAGCGGTATAGCGCGGATATCCAAAGAAATTACGGCAGATGTAGTCGTTGTGGAATGGCCGGGGCGAACATTCTTGATCGATAAATTGATGGGAGAAAGACTGGATAAAATATTGTCGAAGATCAACCGGACAATTTTTATTTGCAATTTTGAAAAGCCTTTGGTTCTTCACAAACGCATTGTTGTAGCAGCACCTCCCTTTAGTGAGAAAGAAGACGGTTTCCGTTTTTGGATTACTAAATTGTCGAAACTTGGACAGGAGTTGACGATTCCAATTCAATTTTACAGTAATTCCGAAACGGCACAGGCTGTAGAGCGCTTTTATAAAAAGGCGAAGTTTACCTCTACGATCAGTTATCAGAATTTTACCGACTGGGAAGACTTTCTGATTCTTTCAAGAAACATCCGGGAAGATGATCTTTTTGTACTGGCATCTTCGCGCAAAGGTGCCGCCTCCTACATGAGTGTATTGGATAGCCTGCCTCATAAGATGGAAAAATATTTTTCCAAAAACAGTAAAGTGATTATTTATCCACAGCAGTTTAGCCAGAATTATGACCCCGAATTGTATGAGGATATTTCTTTGGAACCCATTTCACGGGGTATCGAGACGATTCAAAAATTAGGTAAGGGGATCGGAAACATTTTTAAGAGAGAAGAACATTAGCATAGGCCGTACTTATTGATTTACTTCTGAAAACAATAATAGGCAAATCCAGATTTTGCTGAAAAACGAATGGATGATTTAGCGTTATTTGCAGTTTTATCAGGGAATGAATAATCAATCTTGCTTTTAGTAAATATTAATCTATTTCTCACCATTCATAAAAAATTATCAACAAGAAGTGAAGGATTTGGTAAAAGTTTAATTTTTTTTCCTAATTTTCATTCGGAAAACAGGAAAGTAGTGCTGTTAAATGGTTGTATTTTCTTGCTTTTTATGCAATATTTTATTCTACATTGTAAATTTCAAAAATTTATTTACTTATGGGAAAAGCAATTTTCTATGGTTGTGTGATGTTGCTGTTTTTGATACCGTTTTCTGCATTTTGTCAGAGCAAGACAGTTACCGGAAAGGTAACCGGTGAAAACGGATTGGCAGTACCTCTTGCAACTGTACAACAAAGGGGTACCAACACCTCAGTGACTGCCAATGAAAACGGGCAGTATTCAATTACGGTTACAGGAAAGAATCCTGTACTCGTTTTTTCTTCTGTTAATTACCAGACTTCAGAAGTTACGGTCGGAAATCAATCTGTAGTGAACGTTCAGTTGCAGGCAACCGGTGAACTATCTGAAGTAGTCGTAACTGCACTGGGCATCAAACGGCAGAAAAGATCTTTGGGTTTTGCAGCGCAAAGTGTGAATGCAGAGGAAATTACAGAGTCGCATCAGCCCAATCTGATCAATGCTCTGCAAGGAAAGATTGCAGGTGTCACCATTACAAGTACAGGAGGTGGACCCGGACAGGGATCCAATATCCTCATTCGTGGTGTCAACTCATTGAATCTGGGGACAGAACCTCTGTTTGTTATCGATGGTATTCCCATGGACAACAGTACTTCCGATCAGGGAACAGGCGGTGGTTTGCCGGCATCTATGCCAAACAGAGCGGCCGATATCAATCCTGCTGATATAGAGAGTGTCAATGTTTTGAGAGGCGGTGCAGCCACTGCACTTTATGGTTTGAGAGGTGCAAATGGTGTGGTGGTTATTACTACGAAGTCTGCTCATACCGGAAAGTTCAGAATAAACTATGCAGCTACTTACGGAATTGATCAGGTGGATAAATTCCCTGAAGTACAGGATAAATATACACAGGGATTTTCTGGTGAATATGATCCCGAATCCTTCTGGCCTGAATGGGGGCCAACAATTGCAGAGGCCAAGCAAATTGATCCGACCCATCCTGATAAGTTGTTTAATCAGTATAAGAGAGCTTATATTAATGGGAATCAGTTCAGAAATACTCTCACAATTGGCGGTGGAACTGAAAAAGCGTCATTGTCTTCTTCAATATCTTATTTTAAACAAAACGGAACAATACCATTTACCTGGTATCAGGATATTTCTGTGAGACTGAATGGTAAATTGAAATTCAATGATAAGTTCAGTATGGGAAGTTCAATTTATTACATCAATACAGATGGAAATTTTTATGACGCCAACCGGTTTAACGAAAACCTTTCTTATTGGTCTCCCCGTTGGGATGTTAGAGATTACATAAAACCGGATGGTACACAAAAGACCTATGGAAATAACAATGCATGGTGGTCTGCCTATACTGATAAGTTCAGATCCAATGTAGATCGCATGATCGGAAGTCTTGATTTTAATTACGATTTTACTTCATGGTTGTCTGCCAGTTATAGGGTAGGTATGGATTATTATGCGGATAAACGTACACATACTCAGCCTGGTCCTAAAGGTGTGCCAGGCGAGATTATTGGTTCTGATGACAATGGTGAGGGTTTTGTTGGTCAATACAGTAATTCTTTCAGGCAGATCAATAGTAATCTGATGCTTACCCTCAAACATGACTGGAGTGATAAGTTCAAGACTACTTTGAGAGTAGGTCATGATCTGCTTGACAGATCTAAATTGATGGTGGCAGCAACAGGTAGTGAACTGGTAGTGTATAATCTTTTTACACTCAGCAATGCAAAAGTGCAAAATGTAGGACAATACAATGAGATTTACAGAATCATTGGCGCCTATGGTGAACTAACAGCCGCCTTTAACAATTATCTTTTCCTTACGATCACAGGAAGAAATGACTGGACATCATCTTTGGAAAAAGAGAATCGTTCTTTCTTTTATCCTTCAGCAAGCCTTAGCTATATTTTTTCAGACATGTTTAAATTGCCTACATGGATGAACGAAAGTAAATTCAGGATTTCATTGGCACAAATCGGAAAAGACGCCAATCCATACAGTACAAGTGTTGTTTACATACCAACAGGTGCGCCTATCAATGATGTGATCCGTTACACAAGAAATAATGCTGCCGGAGACCCTTCGTTAAGGCCTGAATTGACTACTGCATTTGAAGTAGGTACAGACCTGAATTTTTTCAATAACAGACTTGGACTGAATTTTACCTGGTATAAATCAAATAGTAAAGACCTGATCATGGATGTTTCATCTGCACCGGGTACAGGGCAAACGAGTATTACACTCAATGCGGGAGAAATTCAAAACAAGGGTGTGGAATTGTCATTGCGCGGACGGCCTCTTGATAAAAAAGACCTTTCATGGGATGTGCAGGTCAATTTCTCAGCCAATAGAAATAAAATAATTTCTGTTTATAAGGGTCTTGAATACATTCCGGGAGGATCCTCCTTTGGATATGGAGGTTCCGGCCCCTCATTCTTGTACAGGCCGGGTCATTCAGTAGGGGATATTTACGGCACTCACTGGGCCAGATATTATGGCAGCAAGACTCCCGATCCATTATATATTGACAAGAGCCTTCCAATGATTATTGGTTCAAACGGATTTCCTGTAAGGGCTCCGGGCTCTGACCAGAAAATAGTTGGAAACTCTATGCCCGACTGGATTGGAAGTATTACAAATACCATCAGATATAAAGGTATTTCACTGAGTTTTATGTTTGATACTCAACAAGGACTTCAGAAATGGAATCAGTTAGACAACTTTATGGCAGCCTTTGGAATTGCTAAGTACACTGAGAACAGAGACCAGACGATTGTCTTCCCGGGTGTATTGGCAGACGGTACTCCTAATACAAAAGCGGTTTGGCTTGGACAGGGCGTTGGGCCGGATGGAGTCAACTACGGATCAGGATATTACCGGAATGTTTACCGGGGAGTTACAGAAGAGTTCGTCCAGGATGCAAGCTGGGTTCGCTTGCGCACCATCTCCCTCAGCTATTCATTGCCTTCCTCTATTCTCAGAAAAACATTTATCCATAATGCTTCTGTCAGCTTTACAGGAAATAATTTGTGGCTTTCAACCAAGTATAATGGCTTTGATCCCGAAGCAAGTGATGCGATTACCGGAGCATTGAATAGTAGTTCACAAGCAGGATTTACCTATCCTCCGCTTCGTAATTATCTGTTCAGTATTAACCTAACTTTTTAAATCTTATCATCATGAAAAAATATTTGAAACTAAGTTGTTTATTGGTGATAGTAGCATTGACCTCGGGATGTAAGAAGTACCTGGATGTCAACAAGGATCCTAATGCAAACCTTGTAGCTCCCATTCAGGGGCTGCTGGCAAATGTTACCAATCTCTCTCCCTATAATGCCTATTATGTAGCAAGTCTCACTTCTTATTATACGCAATATCTTGCCTCTCCAAGTGCGGATGGAACTGCCGATACCTATCAGCAATCGGATCCTAGTACTTCCTGGGGAAGTATTTATAACACACTCACCGACTTGTATGATATGAATCGCTTTGCGGCCGACAAAGGTCAGATTGCCTACCAGGGTGTGGCAGATATTCTTTCTGCATACAACCTGAGTCTCGCTTCCAATGTTTGGGGTGATCTTCCCTATTCTGAAGCATTCCAGGGAGGCGCAAATCTTGCACCCAAATATGATGACCAGAAGGGTATCTATGATACTTGTATGGCATTGATTGACCGGGGTATCTCCTTATTATCGCAACCTGCGGCGGATGGAGAGTTGGACGGACCGAGTGATTACATTCATGGAGGCAAGGTGAGTGCCTGGATAAAGACAGCCTATGCATTGAAAGCACGACTATTAAACCAGGTAAGTAAATTACCATCCTATAATGCCACATCTGTGTTGGCTGCAGTGGATAATGCCTATACCACCAACGATGATGATGCGCAGATTACAGCATTTGAAGTGAGAAATCCCTGGGCACAGGATGCAAGAGACAACGCCAATCTGGTGCTGGATGTTTGGCTGAGTTCCTATTTTGTAAACGCTACAAATGGAGTTTATTATGGCGTTTTCGACCCAAGGTTGCCACAAATAACCCTACCTACTGAGGCTGGAAAATATGCAGGGGTTGACTATCCAGCAGGAGGTTACCGGGGTACACCCAATGGCGCCGGTTATCAGGGTGTCAGAAATACTGACCATGTACAATGTTATGTCGATGTAAATAAATGGTATTCCAGTACGAATTCTCCCTTGATGATGATAACCAATTCAGAAGTACGCTTTATTGAAGCCGAAGCTGCATTTCGGAATGGTAACAAAGACAGGGCATATACGGCTTATCTCGCAGGGATTAATGCGAGCATGCAAAAGTTGGGCGTAGCAGCTTCTGATATTCAGACGTATATCACAAATCCTGCCGTGGCTGTTGGCAAAGATAACCTGACCCTGAAATTGATCATGAAGGAAAAATATGTTGCCTGCTTCCTTCAACCTGTAACATGGGTGGATATGCGTAGATTTGATTACAATTATCAGTCTTTCGCTTTACCGGTGAATGCGTCCTTGTCCACATTCATTCGCCGTGGAGATTACCCGAGCACAGAAACGACACGTAATGGTGCAAATGTACCTGCCTATGAGCGTACAGACCATTTGTGGTGGGATCAGTAGAAATCTTCTGAGTAAACTCATTGAACAAGGCTGTCTGTAATGGCAGCCTTATTCATTTCATAGAATAGCGCAGGAAGTCTTGTAAACAGAAATTTTATATTCTTAATTTCGGTATCGGTATTCACTTTATTATTTCAAATTCTTTTCCACTATCAAGATGTACAAAAAAGTTTTCCGAATTGTTTTGTTGTTAGGAGCCCTCACAATCAATTCAAAGTTTGTTGCTTCACAAACTTCAATCAAAGAATTACTGAGTTTCCCGTATCCCAATAACCTTTGCGGATCTCCCTCCACCGGACAAATTGCTTGGGTGTTTAATCAACAAGGACACCGGAATATTTTTTTGAGCAAAGATGGTGGTAGCTCTATGATTCAATTGACGAAGTACAACCAGGATGACGGGCAGGTGATTGACGGTTTGCAATTTTCTCCAGACGGCAAGTGGCTGTTGTATTTCAGAGGCGGTGACCCAGGAGGGAATTGGAATACTGAATTGCCTGTCAACCCGAATTCTTCACCATCAAAGACTACGTTTGAGTTATTGAGTATTCATCTTGCCAGTGGAAAGATTACAACCTTGTACAATGGTCCATCCGATGATCATCCGGTCATTTCACCGGATAGCAAACGTGTGGCTTTTATTAATAAGGGAGAAGTTTGGGTCATGCCACTAGATGGCTCCGAAAAGGCAAGGCAATTATTTTTTGCACGAGGAAACAACAACTCGCCAGAATGGTCGCCGGATGGTAAGCGACTCGCATTTGTATCTTCAAGAGGAAGTCATTCACTGATTGGAATTTTTTCGGACAGCATCACTCCAGTAAAGTGGATCGATCCTGCATTTTCGCGTGATGTTTCACCTGAATGGTCGCCGGATAGTAAGTCAATTGTATTTGTCAGGCTTCCGGGAACAGGTGGGGCGCCCGACTCTTTGCTGGAGCAGAATCCCCGCCCCTGGCAGATCAGAGTTGCACAGGTAGATGGTACAGGAAGCAAAATGATTTGGAAATCTCCGGATACATTCAGGGGCTCAATCCCTACCACCGACGGTAGGTTTAACCTGCATTGGGCATCAGGCAATAGAATCGTTTATTTATCCACCGAAGACAATTGGCCACATCTGTATTCAATCTCTTCTGATGGTGGAAAATCATTGCTTCTGACTCCGGGTAACTTTATGGCTGAATTTATTAAATTATCTCCCGATAGGAAGCAACTTGTATTCAGCGCCAATACAGGTGATGACGTGTTGGATATTGACAGAAGGCATATCGGGACTGTTTCTGTGGACAAGGCCGATATGAAAATTCTTACCTCCGGCGAGGGTATAGAAGTGAAGCCTGTTTATTTTGGAAGTGATAAAATTGCATTTATCGGTTCCACACCGATTCTTCCACCACTTCCGATGACTGTATCCGGAAATAAAAACATGATTCAGGCCATTGGTTCCAACCTGATGCCCGCATACTTTAATAAGAAAAACTTAGTGGTACCAAAGCAGGTAATTTTCAAAGCACCTGATGGGATGGTGATTCACGCACAATTATTTGAAAAACCGGGTGGTGCACCTAAGAAACCTGCAGTAATTGATATTCATGGAGGACCAATGCGACAAATGTTATTGGGGTGGAATTACAGCGATTATTATGCGGCGCATTATGCGGTAAATCAAAAACTGGTAGACATGGGATTCGTCGTGCTCTCCGTAAATTACAGATTGGGTATTGGGTATGGCACAGATTTTCACCACCCTGATGATGCAGGAAGAAGAGGTCTCGCAGAATACCAGGATATCAAAGCTGCCGGCGAATGGCTTGCGAATCAACCGCAGGTGGATGCACACAGGATTGGACTTTATGGCGGATCGTATGGTGGATATCTTACAGCAGCAGCTCTGGGAAAAAATTCTGATTTATTTGCAGCGGGAGTTGATATCTCCGGAGTTCATGATTTATTACCATCAGAAAAATATACTACAAACTTTGAACATGCTCCGGATGCAGCTCTTGCCGATACCGTAGTTTGGAATTCTTCCCCGATTTCGTTTGTTGATACCTGGACTTCCCCGGTTCTGTTGATCTGTTCGGATGATGACCGGAATGTTGAATTTGAGCAAACCATGAATCTTCTCAACAGGCTAAAAAAGGAGCAAGTATATTTTGAATCACTGCTTATTCCTGACGATACACACGATTGGCTAAGGTTTCATAATTATGTAAAGATCTATGAAGCAACGATTGACTTTTTGAAAAGAAAAGTTATGGATAGAAAGTAAAAACGACTTTTATTTCCCAAAGTGAATAGCGATTTGTGCCAGATTTGCAACATAACATACAGTTAATTGCAAGGTGCAGGTATTAAATAGTTTGAAGACTTCATGAACATTTCTTCTTTCATGCCTTTGATTGAGTCTCCTGGTATTGTCTAAGATTAGAATTGACAGGTTGTTGCAGAATGTAATGAAGCGTTGTGCTATCTAATCTTTTGCAAAAATTGGTATGTGCAGTGAGAAATTGAAATACCGTGTTTTGCAACATTTTTTATTTTATTTTGCAACTTTTGCAACTTTTAACAAATAATTTCTATATTTGATTAATGGTATTACCTGGTATGCGAAAGATTGATCGTCATGGTTATATAATTCAACTGGTAACCCTGCATCAGAAAGTGCTGTTAAATGACCTGAAAGATGATTTGCAGGTGAGTAACGATACGATTCGCCGGGATTTGCAGGAACTTGCTGAAGCCGGGAAAATCATCAAAGTGCATGGAGGTGCGGTATCTCTTTCATATCAGAATGGAAATGGATCAGGCAAAGAGATTTATGCCTACCAGCAAAAGAAGATTATTGCAGAAAAGGCCGTTAGGTTGATTACAGATAATATGTTTGTGCTTTCAGGCGGGGGTACCACCGTGATAGAAATGGCAAAAGTATTACCGCCGGATCTGCACGCAACTTTTATCTCCGGCAGTTTACCTGCATTAATGGAATACAGCAATCACCCATTGATCAATGTGATTGCTATTGGCGATAAAGTGAGCAGGAATTCAAGAATAACGGTTGGGTCAGAGGCGATTTCAAAAATCCGTGAGTTGAAGGTGGATATTTGCCTTCTTGGAATTAACGCGATCAGTGTAGATGAGGGAGTGTCTGACAATGATTGGGATATTGTTCAGATTAAAAAGGCTATGACCGAGGCTTCACGAAAATTGGTTTGTCTGACTATTTCAGAAAAAATCAATACAAGACAACCGATTCCCATTTGTGGTATCAAAAACATTGATGTGTTGGTAACAGAATTACCCTCAGATGATCCGATTTTAAAACCTTATGTAGATGCAGGAATCACAGTGTTGTAAAACCGGGAGTGTAATTAATGATGGGGATTAATTAATGATTTTTTTCTTTTGAATTAAATAATATTTTTTTATGCAGAGCATATTGCAAGTCAGATATTCCGATTGAAAAAACAAAAACTTTTATAAATAGAATATATCATCAATTTTTAAACATTTACTATGAGAAAATTTGTGACGGCGCTATTTGTACTTCTTCTGTTACAATATAGCCAGGCTACTTTAGCCCAACAAAAAACCGTTACCGGTGTGATATTATCGACAGATAATACACCGGTTGATGGAGCAACGATTCTTCTGAAAGGGAAGAATACAGGAACGAAATCGGATCAGAATGGTAAATTTTCAATCAGTGCGGGTCCGAATGATGTACTCGTAGTCAGCGCTGCTGAATATGTTACCCGTGAAATCAAGATTGGAAATTCTTCTACAATTTCCGTTACACTTCAAAGAGAATCAGGTGAGTTAGGTGAGGTGGTAATCACAGCATTGGGAATTAAGAAAGAACGTAAGGCTTTGGGATACTCGGTAACGGATCTCAGTGCAAATGAATTGATGAAGAATAAGAATGTCAATGTGATTAATTCTATGGCGGGTAAAGTACCGGGAGTAAACATTACACAGTTTAGTGGTTCTGCAGGTGCGGGTGCTTCTATTACCATTCGTGGTGGTAACTCCACATCAGAAGGCCGGCAAAATCAGCCGTTATTTGTGATTGATGGGATTATCTATGATAACTCTACTACGGTGACCGGAAATACAGGAACGGATGGATTGTCACGTAGTAATACCACTTACTCAAACCGTATCATGGACATCAATCCAGAGGATATTGAAAGCCTGTCTGTATTGAAAGGTGCAGCTGCGGCGGCTCTTTATGGTTCCAGAGCTGCTGATGGTGTGGTTATTATAACTACTAAAAAAGGTTCAGAAGGTGTTACTACAATTAGTATCAACAGCAAGATAAGCACCTCATGGGCAAACAAACTTCCGGAAGTCCAAACTGAATTTGGACCGGGTGTGTATTCTACCAATGGAGTACTCAATGATATATCCTATAGCTCATGGGGGCCTAAAATTGCATCTGGTACTTCCATTTATGATAACATAGGTAGTTTTTTCCGGAACGGTCTTGTTTATGATAATAACGTAAACGTTTCCGGTGGTTCAAAAAATGGTTCCTTCTATTTGTCGGGCTCTAATTATAATCAGTCAGGAATCGTTCCCAATACTTCTTATGATAAAACAACGTTCCGGTTCAATGGAGAACAGAGATATGGAAAACTAACGCTCAATGCCAATGTAGCTTATTCTATTGCGAATACGAACAGGACTTTGACTACTGCCGGCTTATGGTCTGGTGGTGGATATAACGGTGTAGGTAGTATGCAGGCGCTTTATAATTGGCCTCAAACTTTAAATATTAAACAGTTTATCAATGAGGATGGCTCCCAATTCCGTCCTTATGCAGGAACCCTTGCACTTGAAAATGATATAGATAATCCCTACTGGATAATAAACAAGGATAAATTAACTTCCCAGACAAAACGTTTTACCGGTGGTGTTAGTGGCAATTATAAAGTCACCAAGTGGTGGGACCTCATAGCCCGTGTGGGATATGACCAATACACAACAAACGATTATACCTACATTGCCCCGGGCTCTGCAGTGAGCCCTCTCTATCAGAATGGACGGCTGAGCAAGGATATCTATGATTATACATACATTACTACAACCGTAATGTCAAATTTCCACAAAACATTTGGAGATTTTGATGCACATCTGATGGTGGGTACTTCATCAGAGAATACAAAGACCAGCAACCAGAACCATTGGGGGTATAACTTTGTTACGGCGGGAACTATCAGTTTTAATAACATTGGTACAGATAATAAGTTTTTTACAGATGCAACCATGCAACGCAGATTGGTGGGTGCTTATGGGGAAGTGGGGGTATCTTATAAGAGTATTGCGTTCCTGACAGCTACCGGTCGCAATGACTGGTCATCGACTCTGCCATTGGAAAACAGATCCTATTTCTATCCTTCTATAAGTGGTGCTTTAGTATTTTCAGAATTCTTACGTTCTCATGAAATTCTTTCCTTTGGAAAGATTCGTGCAAGTTGGGCGCAGGTCGGTAAGGATGCCAATGCATATGCCACCAATACCTACGTAAATCCTCCATATAATATAGGATCATATATTCTGGTAGGTAATCAATGGGCTGCCGGTAACCCCATCATTAAACCGGAAATTCAGGATTCATGGGAAGTCGGTGGTGAATTCAGGTTCCTTCATGGTCGTTTAGGCCTGGACTATACGTATTATCACAGCCAGACGAAAAATCAGATCGCTCAGCCTCGCCTGGCACAATCCGGTGGATTTATATTCAGCTCGCTCAATACAGGTTCCGTAATAAATAAGGGAATGGAAATTGCTCTTACAGGAAAGCCGATTGCAAGAAGAGATTTTAGCTGGGATGTGGTGGTGAATTTTTCTTACAACCAGGGAAGATTGGGACAATTCCTTCCTGGTGTGGCTTATTTCTATCCGACAGATGCGCAGTTTGGAACAGTTAAGGCCGCTTCAATTCCTAATGGTGGATACTTTTTGGGATTGACAGGTAGCCCTTATCTGCGTGAAAAAGATGCCGATGGAAAGGAAATAGCAAACGGTCGCTATCAGGTAGATCCTACCACAGGATTATATAAATTAAATACCCTTAATCCGGTTGTAGGAAATCGTGAACCGAATTTTATCGGTGGTATCAACAATACTTTGCGTTATAAGCAGTTTACCTTGTCATTCCTTCTTGATATTCGCAACGGAGGTGATGTATTTAATGGTACAGAATATGCCTTGGTAGTAAATGGTCTTAGCAAATTGACCTTGCAGAATGACAGACAATCTGTGACAGTTACCGGAGTGAACAGTCAGACAGGAGAGGATTTTTCTCAAACCTATAATGCAGATCAATCTTATACCATCAATGGTACAACCTACTCAGGAATCAGTATGATTCAACGCTATTGGTCAAACTATGCAAGCAATTCCATGAATTTCCTTACGTCGGTTAATTGGGTAAAACTCCGTTCATTGTCATTGACCTACGATTTCTCAAGGTTCCTCAAGAATCAAAAAGTAATAAAAGGACTTTCTGCTACCGCGGTAGGAACAAATTTATATACATGGACTAATTACAAGGGTATGGATCCGGAGGTTAGTGCTGCGGGTGGAACGGGAGGCTCTGGTTCAACGGGTATTGATTACCTTGGAGTACCTGCTGTAGCAAGTTTCACATTCGGTGTTAATCTTACATTCTAAAATAATTAAATGATTTATTATGAAAAATTTAAAATATATAATATTAGGTTGTGTGGTGGTGATCGGCTCAACTTCGTGTAAGAAGTGGTTAGACGTAAATACAGATCCGGACAATCCCAACAATCAGAGCGTGTTGGTAGAAAATCGATTGCCATGGATCGAACACTTTTATATGTATTCATCAGGTGTAGCCAATTACCGGACTGCATGCCAGGCCGGAGTCTATTACAGTAATTCAGCAACGCAAAATACATTTACCACGACGTGGCAATGTTCTTCAGGAAATTCTACAACTCCGTATCAAACGTGGTTTGTTGCGGTTTCTTCCAACGTAGTGGATATGTATAACTCTGCACAGAAAAAAGGAGCCTATCACTACATGGCGGCTGCAGATGTATTTCATGCACTCGGTTTTATGCAGATGCTGGACATTTATGGTGAAATGCCTTACAAAGATGCTGCAACGGGGAATCCAAGTCCCAAGCCGGACGATGGTAAAACAATTTATTATGGATGTATGGATAAATTAAATGAGGCTATTGAATTGTTCGGAAAGACTCAGGAAACCGGAGCTCCATCTCTTGCCTTAGGAGATTACATGAATAATGGGGATGTAAGTAAATGGATAAAGTTGTGCTGGGGATTGAAGGCCAGATACATGCTTAAACTTTCTAAGAAGTCAGATTTGTATAATGCAGATTCTATTCTTTATTGCTTGTCCAAAGGACCGCAGACTATAGCTGATAATGTAGTAATTCCCGGTTTTAACAACAGTACAGTTACGGATTATCTGTTGGGGGATCCTGTAGTCACTAACGGATTATTTAACTATGTAGCGTATGGTAGTGGTCAGCGTATCTCTCAGTTTTATTACAATTTGCTGACCAATATGCGAGGTTCCGGAGTGGTAGATCCAAGAATGAGTAAAGTGGTTCCTGCCGCTATGCAAAATGTTAAACTGGATGGAAGCGGTAAAGTTTCTTCCTATACCTGGAATCGGTCAATTGGTGTGGATTCTTATGGCCCTGCAACCCGCTTGTTGAAAAGCACGGCTACATCCATCTCAACTGCAAGCTATGCTGCGACGAATACAGATAAGACTTACGCAATCTCGGATGCTACTGCAAGGACCAATTTCATTAATGACTTAATTACTTCAGGTAAAACCTATACGGTAAATGGTAATAATGTGACAGTAACTTATCCTGCTGGATCTCTATATATTAATAGTACCAACTATGTACTTGCAGGCGACACCAATTATGTGACATTGAGAAGTACCGCTCTGGCTACCGCAGGAAGCATACCACAATCGGCTACTGATGTAAACTGGTATCCTTCATTGGCTGCCTACAATGCCGGTGTTGTAGGCTCTACCGGCTCATTCCAGACCCGCCCTGTTTCCGATCAGGAAATACTTACTTATCACGAAATGTGCTTTATCAAGGCTGAGGTATATATGAGAAAAGGAGATAAAGGAAACGCCTACACAGCCTATCTGGCAGGTATTCAGGCTCATTTGAATTTTATGCAGGCCAAACTTACAGAATGGCAGGCTGAAGGTTATACCAATACAAATCCGGATATGGCACCAATGAATGCATCGGATATCAGTGCTTACCTCGCAAGCAATGCAGTATGCCAAGCTGCAGGTAACCTGACCATGTCGGACATCATGCTGCAAAAGTATCTTGCTATGGGTTGTAGCATTGAAAACTATAACGACATGCGACGCTTTGATTTCAGTGCGGGGGATGTCGGAGGTTTTGGTGTTATTTATCCGGGATATCAGAGAGGCCCACTCTTTTCCGGACAAGCTCAGTTGACAGGAGGCTCTCCGACAGACCCCAGATATTGGATGCGTCGCTGGATGCTTCCTCCTACGTATGAAATAAACTACAACTCTATCAATACCCTTGCGTTAAACCCTCATGCAGCTGATCCGAATATCTGGAGTATGCCTGTTTGGTGGGATTGCGCAACAGATCAGGAATATTATGGGTACCTGAAATAGAGTCATTAGTAATACATCCGGTGTTTTGCAATAGCCCTTAGATTATGCGAGAAATGCCGGAAGAATGAAAATTATTGATCTCTGAGTGAGATAAAACGAAGCTTTGAGTTCGCTACTGTTTTTGTAGCAATTCGGGTGATGAATGATTGATTGATGCGGGTAAGGAAAATCAACTCCTTATCCGCATTTTTTTTGATTTCCTTATGGTAATAATCTGGAGATAAATCGTCTGGTTATGTGCTTCCTGCGTGAGTGATTACAAAAAATCTGATCATAGAAACCTCTGAGTCTAAAATTTCATTTGAAATATTCAGCAACCGCCTGTGCAGGAAAATATTGTACCTGCATGTTTGAAGTATTTTATACTCAAATCATTTCCCTTCATTGATGGCATGCATCACCCGGTTTACCATACCATCGCAATAAATCAGGTTAAACTCAAAAATCTCTTCAGGAGAATAGGTTTGATTGATTTTGTTTTGTAACAGATGCCTTGCCCTGTTCATTCGAACTTTTACGTTGCTTTCTGAAATAGATAGAGCCTCAGCCGTTTCATTCACACTCATGCCATTCAGTTCCCTTAGTGCGAATACCATTTTGTAATCATCAGGCATTTTTTGAATGGCCTTTTGCAATACTTCTTTCAATTCCCAGTTTTGAATTGCTTTGCCCGGGTCTCTCTGAGCAGGTTGAAACATTACCGTTGCATTTTCTTCAATATCCTCCTTGCCGGTTATTTCATTTATGGTACTTGTCTTATGCCTTTTGTGGTAACATTGATTCAACATGATTCTCACGATCCATGTTTTAAAGGATGACCTGTTTTCAAATTTGCTGAGATTCAGAAAGGCATTGATGTATGTTTCCTGCATGAGGTCTTCCACATCCGAATGTTCAAAGCCATAGCTTCTGCCAATCTTGTACAGGTATCCATTGTATTTCCGGATGATTGTTTCATACAATTCAGTTTCACCATCCAGTATTCTTGAGATACACTGGAGGTCGGAAATTTTTTTGTCAACGAGTGAGGGATTCATTTCTTTCTATTTAATTATTTGGGTAGAATCCCTGTGAAATGGTTACAAACCACTGCCGGAATTCTTCATTGTCGTGGTACAATGTCCATGCCTGTAAATGAGGTTTTGCTATAATCAATTGTCGAGATTCGAAAATAAATGGGTTACAATGGGTAAAAAAAGGACTGCCACGAATTGGTATTCGTGGCAGTCGATAAAAAAGGAATCCATCACCTTTTTTTCCTTAGCCTCACTTTTCAATGGTTTTTACAATCACTTTTCCTTTCATGATCGGATGCAGACTGCAATAATAATCAGAACTGCTGTCAAACACTTTCCGGAATTGTTTTCCCGGATCTAAAATGCCCGAGCCCCATGAACTGTCAGGAAACTCGGTAATATTATGCGATACAATCCCTTCATTGATCCATAGAACGGTATCGCCTTTATTGACCGTTATTTCCTGTGGTGTAAACTTCATCACGTTGATTTTTACCGTATCAGTCACTGGGTGAAATTCAGTTTTATTTCCTGGAGTATTACATGCTATAAGCCATACAGCCATTCCAAAGATCCATTTCGTATTACCTAATGTGATTTTCATAATAATCATTATTTGAGTTCAGCTTGTACTTTTTTAGCATGGGCAAGGTGTCCATCCAGTACCGGAGATATTTTGATAAAGAGATCTTTCAATTCTGCATTTTGGGTTTCCGGAATCAATACGTTTTTCACTGTAGAAATCACAGCTTCGTGGTAAGCGACTTCATTGTCTATATACACTTTATCAAACGCTTTACCTTTTTTGGCATTGAGTTCTTTTTTGATCTTCACTGAATTATCAAGCAGTGATTTTGTAACGGCATTCGTTTTAGGTGTAACACCGAGCTTGGTAGCCAACGCTACAGCCTGTTTGATAACTCCCTCGTGATCTCTGATCATTGTTCTTGCGAAATCAAGGATGTCTTTATTGTGAGATTTCTTCAAAGCAATTTTCCCGTAGTCAACATCAATTTGGTTGGCTGTCACAGCAACAGATGCAATCTCAGGATCGGTAAGTTGAGGTTTCTGTTGTGCTGCTGCTGGTGTATAGATGAAAGCAAAACCGATCAATGCAGCCATCGTACACACGTAATTCTTAAACTTTTTCATGATAGATACTTTTTTAAATTGTTTAAATTTTGTTCTTGTATCATAAGAGAGTTACAACAGATTGGAAAGGTTACAGGATGAATGAATTTTTTTTTTCTGATTTGTGAGACTATGATAAAGTCGCTTGATTATTTGTCTGCAGCCTGGTTGGGTGATAACATTGCAGGTAATGTGTAGTATGAAGCCTTAGATTATGGAACCAGGTTTACAGACATTTTAAATACAGGAATTAATTGATGCAGAACGTACATAAATGATTATGCAAAATGCTTAACTAAGAGAAGTTCATATATCTTCTGAAAAAAAACAGATGTTTCCTTCCGGAGTAGTGCCTATTAGGTATTCATCTAAAATCTCCTTGCAAGCACCACCGTTTTTTTGTGCACTTCTTTTGCTCCGTCAGCATTGAACGATTCAAAATATATGATGTAGATTCCCTGAGGCAATTTTTGATTTTTGTCGTCCAGGCCATCCCACCTGTAATAACCTTTCATACCACTGAGGCTGTTTTTTTCGAGATAGCGTACCATTCTTCCTGATGCGTCAAAAATCTTAATGTTTGTAACAAAGCCCGGCGACTTAAATTCATAGCGGATGGTAAGGAAGTCATCTGTGCCGTCATTATCCGGCGAAAAGACTTCCGGCTCAAGAATGAATTCTCCGGATTGTCCGGATTGCGCACCGCTTTGGGAGTTTTTATATCCGGGAGTACCATTTACAGTGGTTGCTGCAGAATGAAAGTTTGTCTTGTCTGAGGGGCCATCGTAACTGATTCTTTCCAGGGATACTCCTTCTTTGTCTTTAAGAAGGCTGAAGTGCCAGTTCTTGTTATAATTGATTTCATCGATGATCTGACCTTGCTGATCCATCACGATAGCGGTACCACTATCATCTGAAAAAGATGGAAGTGCATTGAGTTCCAGAAATGACTCTTTATTGGCCATTGGAAATTCATTGACTGTTGCATCGGTATTTGTTGTCAACAGCAAAAAGCTTTCCGGAAATAAATAAAATGGTTGGTTAAATATAGCCACAAAGTTTGCTGGAAGGCCTGAGGAGTTGCGATTGGCTATGTACAATTTTCCCACGTCTATGACTTTGTTGCTCCGGTTATAGAGTTCAAGATAATCGCTCCCACCGGGTTTGGGGTCAAACAGTATTTCATTAATAACAATGTCATCCGGGTTGACGTTTGCTGGTACTCCAAACCGCGCGGTATTTTTGGATAGCCCGTTGGCCATGCAATCTGTAATACTATTTACAGTCACGTTGTAAATCTTGTTGGAATCTGCTTTTGGGGAAAGTATGATTTTTACCTTATCATAAAATGGTGAAATTGTTTCTGCATTAAGGACTGTGATCCCGTCGCTGAATGTGTAGTTTGACAGGGTTACCCCTGATGTGCTGTCTATACTTTTGTTGAAAACAATATTTAGTGTGTCCTTACCTGTTAGGTATGCCTGAAGAACCTGAATATTTTGAGATGGTGAATCGTCGCTGTCTACAGAATTTTTCCGTCCGGGAGTGCCACCGGTAATATCGTTGGAGGCTGTCCAGTTTTCCACACCTCCACAGCCATTTTTCGTATTGATCATTTCAAGCGAAAACCCACCTTGTTTTTTCAATTCGTTCTTGTATGAATTCAGATCATATTTTACGGCATGAATGGTACTGCCTTCGTCGTTGATCAGAGATATCTGCCCTCCGGAAATATTGAGTGAAGGAAAGTTGCTGACTGCGATAGTGCTGCCAAACGATTTGTAGGCATCCAGTCCGCTGATGGTTGTAATAATCAAAAAGCTATCCGGTTTTAATTCATAGTCGGGGATAATTGCAGCACTAATGCCATCCGAAAGTTTCCAGTTTTTTAGATTGACGGTTGAAGTTGCAGTATTTTTCAACTCTATAAACTTTTGAGCAGGCAGTCCAACCTGCGGCGAAACATCGGCAAAGAGTTCGTCTATAACGACATCATACCTTGCGGCCTGGAAATAGTTGAAATCTTTTTGCTCATCGCGAACAGAATTTCCAAAAATATCCTGAACGCCATTTACAATCAGGCTGTAGTTGGTATTGGGTAAAATAGATGAACTATAATTTAAAATAACCGTACTTCCATTTGAGGGATCGAGAGTTGCGGACAATGGATTTCCCAGGCTGTTGATATGATAGTGTGATATATCCGAAATACTTGCTGCATCCAATGGTTGATCAAAACTTAATAGAAGAGTGGAGGAAGAGAGGGCTTTTACTTCAGACAGGTGTAAGCTCGTTGGGGTGGTGAATGTTCCCACGGATATGTCGTCAAAGTAGTGCTTTTGAAAAAAGGAAGAGGTACTTTGTTTTACGAAAATGCTAAAGTAGGATGAAGTGTTTACAGTATTATCGGTCGCTTTTCCTTCAACCACATAGTTATTGCCTGATCCTGAAATATCTCTCATCAGTATCCATTCGTCACTTGATGTCCGGAGTACTTTTATTTTGAGGGTGTTACCGGATTTATTCAGGAGGCCGTCTGTGCCGTCTATGATTTTTGCAGCACTGCCTGAGACTGTCTTCTTATAAAGTGAAATATCGTCGTCCGAACTTCCGATTCTTACAAAATAACCTGCATTTGCCACCTGGTCAGGCTGGGATTGAGATGAGGTAAGCCATACATCAGCATAATTTGCCGAGGAAGGGTTAAAATCAAGCTTAACCCAGAATTCCCATTGGGCATTTAGTGCAATGTGGCTTTGAGTGGAGATATAGAATGAGGCAGAAGCCGTCGTATTGTTGCTCTGTAGCTGGAAATTGTTGTTGACAATGAAATCTCCCGGAGTGGATATCCATCCGGGGTTTGAGGTGAAATCACCATCTGAAAACTGATCAGAAAATTGTGCTTGTGACGGTTGAATGAAAAAAAACAAGATGGGAACGAAGATAGTTTTGATCATCGGCAAGAAAGCTTTGGCTAAAGATAAGGGATTGAATTTTCTTAAAGTTCAAAATGAAGCCTGAATTCTTTCTGAGGCCAGTTAAACCAGCTGGGAAATAAACAGGATGTCAAACTCCATGTTCTTTATTCCTGACAACTGTTTCAAAAACGGACAATCCTATTTCAATACCGTACACATAGAACGGAGCATTTCTAAAGTAACGTGATGATTTTCAATACAAATACAAAGTGGCACTTTTATTTTATGTTTTTTGGCACAGGATAAAAGACTTTTTTTTCTGTAACAAAATGAAATAAATAATCGTAATAACAACTTTAAAATCAACAATCATGAAATTTCCATCCAACACATTGCTTCCCTTGCTGAACAGGGCAGGTATGTCAAAGCTGATAAGAATCACAGAAGAAACTCCGGATGTCCTGAAGAGTAATAATTCAAAGAGTAACCTTAGCGTTGCCGGGTTGTGGATGATTCACAAGCAAAGAAGAAATTTCCGTACAAGAAATTTTATTTGATTTGTGCGTGACATTAAAGCCATCTTCTTACTTTGGACCGGTACTGTTTGTATTCATCTCCGAATCTGCGTGTGAGATAATTTTCCTCCCGCCGTATTATCAATGCATAAACGAGCAGGATCAATATTGGAAACAAAATCAGATGCCACCAGTTGCCAAAAAGGAGTGATAAGCCAAGGTAGAGACAGCATAAACCCACGTACATCGGATTTCGGCTATGAGAATAGATACCTTCTGTTTGCAATGAGTTAGCCGGCTTGTTGGTGATCACGGTATTCTTGGTTAGGACGAATCTGTACAATGCAGGAAATGCAAAGAATATTCCAAGTAGAATAATTATCAGGCCGATAATCAGAGAAGTGCTTGTTTGGAAAAATATCTTTCTGATCGGGATAATCTTTTGAATATATATTGCTGCAACAAAAACTGCCACATACAACAAAGGAGGTGGAAAATATATACCTGGATGATCTTTTTGATTACCTGGAACTTCCATTTTTCCGGAATTTATAAAAGTTTAATTCTGTAATAAAGGTAAAGACAAAATTCACTGACCATTCTCTTTTTTAATATTGTCAGTGGCCGGAGAGATTTTGAATATATTTCACCTTTAATTACTCAGACTTTCTACTCAATTAATTTCTATAGCATAACCAGGGATTTGCCTTGCATTGTGATTTCTGTCAGTTACAAAGAGACAATAAAAAAGCTCATAGCTTTTAGGCCATGAGCTTGAGTTATCGAGGTAAACAA
>CAYXAL010000002.1:0-266112 GCA_964463015.1 uncultured Ginsengibacter sp. | reverse complement strand
AAAGGTAACCGAGAATGGAATTAGTTTTGGATGTAGTTAGCCGATGGGATACTTTGCAAACACCAAATTATTCGTTCCGAATAATTATGAAACACTTTTACAAACCAAATCAAGAACTATTAAAACCAAACAAGGAAGAACACAACAACCAAGCAAAGCGGTTTTAGAAAACGAGGAAGAAATTGTTGTGAAAATCAGAGCAGATATTTTTAAAACAGGTCATTTTGTAGAACAACAAGCGATATTCAAATGAGTAACTTAAATATATCAGGCAAAGACATTGTTAGTTTTCTGTATTATCACTACGATTTTATACAGAAAGTATTTGACATTAGTAAGCCCGATTTTATTATTGATTCAGACCGATTTCATCAGCTTATTTCCGAACATAATACAAGTAGCGAAAGAAAAGTTCATCTTCAAAAAATTTCAACTGATTTAAAATTTTGTCGCCAACTTCCAACAGGGGAATATAAACTAAATGGGACTTACACTACATTTTTGGAATTTATCTTTGACGATTTTGTTTTGGATTTACCCGAAACTTTGAAAAACAGGTATCAGGCAGTTTTTAGCTATTTCACAAATTTGCAAACCGAAAAAGACGAAACAAAAGCAATTGTGTTCATTCGTGAAATAATCAAAGTAATAGAAGATTTTTTAAACGATATACAAGGGCAAACTTATCGTTTGTTGAGAGATACGGAATCTCTAAAAGTAAATGCAGAAAATAATTCTGACCTTTCTGTCCGAATACAAAAAGCGAATTATTGGATAGACGAATACATCATTCCTTTAAATGCTATTTTAAACATAGACAATCCAAATTCCGTTATCAATGTAATTATTCAGGTTCAACGTTATGCAAGTGAAAAAAGAATTTTAGCGGACAACTATACATTTAGAAGAGAATTTGAGAAATTGTATGCAAGCTCTGTAAACGCAAAGACAGATTTAGACCAAACATTAAGCAAACTCACAAGAGAATTGTTGCCTCTATTAGAAAGAATAAAAAGTGATTCTATTATTTTGAGTGGATTTTATCATTTTGTTGAAAACGTTGATAATCCTGAAAACTATATTGTTCCTTTACCTGATTTATTACGAAAAGTAAGAACAAACGTACTTTCAAAAGTATTTAGTAGCGAGGCTGAGTTTTACATTGACCAATTCAATTACAAAACACCTGAAATTCTGTATGAAGAAACTATGGAAGAAATTGAATGGTTGCCCGATTCAAGTTATTTCAAAGAAAAACTATTGAAAGAAAAAGGAGCCGGAAACTTTTATCAATGGTGCTTTGATTCGCTAAAAGAGCACACTGAAAATATAACGCTATCAAAGTTTTTTACAGTTTCAAATCTTATATTAGAAGAAGATTTAATTGCAGAATATAAAGACGAAACACGATTTGATATTCAACTTTCTGACGCGGTTTTAAAAATGCCAAAAGTTAAAGTGTATGAAAAATTATCCGAGCGAACATAAAGAAATTGTCAGCAATTTGTTGGACGGCAAATTTATCATTTACCCTAGTTTGCTTTTTGCCGTTTTGCAACAGGAAGAATTTGCAGACGATTACAAAGAGTTTTTCAAAGAATCTTATGGTTACGAATTAACCATTGATACAGAATTTGCCTATTTATCTTCAAATGAAGTAAACGAAAAACGAACAAGAGATTTTGTTTTATTTCTTGCAATCCTATGTCGTGAATTAGATTATAGCGGAAAAAATTTTAGAGATTCGATTGTATTAGGCAGTTTTGATATTTCAGAAACTATACAACTCTTAATGCAGTCCTCAAAATGGGAGATTTTAGAAAAAACATCTGTTGCTGAATTTGAAAAATTCATTGGAACTTGGGTATCAAAGAACGTATTAAAGCGAACAGGAAATCAATTCAAATTTACAAAGGCTGTGAAATTGTTCTTTGAATTTGCCATAAACGTTGCAAACACTAAATTAAAAGAACAACAAACATTAGAATAACAAAATGAATTCCTATTTCTATTCTGATATTATTCCCAACTTTATTTCTTCCAAAGCAAGTGAAATCTTTGGTACTATTTCTCATAACAGTGATTTTCCGGATGAACCAACACAAAAAGCTGCATGGTCTCAAGAAATCAAAATATTAAAAGAAGTATTAATCAACTACGAAGGGAGGATATTTTTTGAATATTCCATTCCGAGAATGGGAAGGAGAATTGATGTAGTTTTAATAATCCAAAATGTCATTTTTGTTTTGGAATTTAAAGTCGGTGAAAAAGAGTTTAATCAAAGTGCCTTTGATCAAGTTTGGGATTATGCACTCGATCTCAAAAACTTTCACGAGACCAGCCATTCAAATTTAATTGTCCCCGTCTTAATTGCTACTGAATCAAGGAAGTCCTATTCGGTAATTTCTGAGATGCCCCATAACGACAATTTATTAATACCTATAAAAACTAATATTGAGAATTTAGCGGAAATTATTAAAAATGTTCTCCAATTTGCTGAAGGTGAAAATATTAATCTTGACACATGGGCAAAGGGGCGATATTTCCCAACTCCAACGATCATTGAGGCTGCAATGTCATTATATGGTGGACATGGTGTAGAAGAAATAGCAAGAACTGATGCTTCAGCTTGTAATCTATCTACAACAACAGATGCAATTCTAAATATTATTCATCTAGCCAAATCAAAAAATCAAAAAGCCATTTGTTTTGTAACTGGTGTTCCAGGTGCAGGCAAGACTTTGGTAGGATTAAATATTGGAGCAAAGAATTACAAGGACAATGAAAAATCTTCAACAGTTTTTCTTTCTGGCAATGGTCCATTAGTAAGTATTTTAAGAGAAGCTCTTACAAGAGATAAGGTAAAAAGAGAAAGAGAGAAGGGGAACAAAGTAAGGAAAGGTGAAATTTTTAGCCAAGTAAAGTCGATGATACAGAACGTTCATAATTTTAGAGATGAATGTTTAAGAGACTCAACGCCACCTTTTGAGCATGTTACGATATTTGATGAAGCTCAACGTGCATGGGACATTACCCAGACTTCCAACTTCATGAAGAGAAAGAAAAATTTATCAGGATTTTCTATCTCTGAACCTGAGTTCCTTATTTCGTGTTTGGATAGACATGAAGACTGGGCAGTTGTCGTTTGCCTGGTAGGGGGTGGTCAAGAGATAAACACAGGCGAAGCAGGAATAAGCGAATGGATAGAATCAATAAATCGCTCTTTTCCGGAATGGCAAGTGTATGTTTCTAATAAACTAACCGATAGTGAATATGCAGCTGGTCATGCTTTACAATTATTAGAAAAACATAAAGCAGTAATATTTAATAAGGATCTGCATCTCTCAGTATCAATGCGCTCATTTCGAGCTGAAAATGTTTCACTTTTTGTTAAGTACCTCTTGGATATGAATGTGGAAGAAGCCAGAGGCTGCTTTCATGGCTTGAAGAATAAATATCCAATTGTAATTACGCGTAACATAAACAAAGCAAAGAAATGGCTGAAAAGTAAAGCTAGAGGTACGGAACGCTTTGGAATTGTGGTATCGTCTCAAGCAATTAGGTTAAAGCCTTATGCAATTGATGTGAAGTCTCCAATGGATCCTATCCATTGGTTTTTGGATAGCAAAGAGGATATTCGTTCCTCATATTATTTGGAAGATGTCGCAACAGAATTCCAAGTGCAAGGACTAGAATTAGATTGGGCCTGCATTATGTGGGATGGTGATTTTAGATATTCGGCAGAAGGGTGGAAAACTTTTTCATTTGTAGGAAGCAAATGGAATAACATCAAGAAAGAAGAAAGAAAATTATATCTAAAAAACTCATATCGGGTTTTATTAACAAGGGCAAGACAAGGAATGGTAATAGTAGTCCCAGAAGGTTCAGACGAAGATGTAACTCGTAAATCAGACTTTTATGATCCTACTTTTTCATACCTCAAAGGATTAGGGATTGACGAGATTTGAGTTTATTAGTGGAGCTGAAGAATTTGGGAATAATCTAAATTTTTACATTTGAAGAAGATTGGTTAAGTATCCTCCTTCCCGCCCATTCTTCGTAATTTTGCCCTTTCAAAAAATTGCCGTGTTGAATGATTTGATAATTACTGTCGGGCACACCCTCCTCTCCAAACACATCCCCTTTTGCATTTACCGCTTTCCGGGTGAGAGCAAGTTGAATCTTTGCCTTGAAAAAGACCTGTTGCCTTTGCCCGGTGCTATGACTTTTCACATAGCTCCCTTTGTCAGTACTTCTGATGCACCCGATATTTATCTGAGTGTGGTGCCGGAAAAGCGTATCAATGAAAATCTGCTGAAGCAAATCGCCGCACTTCCTGAAAGGGAGCCTGTGCAGGTCGCATTGCCCCTGAATACTTCCCAGGAAACCTACTATGAGCAGGTTCAGCAATTTCTGAAAGAGATAAAAGAGGGCAGAGTGAGAAAGGCGATTCTATCGAGAGTAAGCCTGGTGGATAAGCCTGAGAAATTTGATCCGCCGGCGTGTTTTGAAAAATTATGCCTGCAGCATCCACAGGCATTTACCCATATTTTTTATCATCCGCAGGCCGGCTTGTGGCTGGGCGCATCACCTGAACTTTTATTGAAAAAAGAACATCGCCTGTACAAGACAATGGCGCTGGCTGCTACCCAACCGGTCAATGAAAATCACGCTTACCAATGGCGAAACAAAGAATTGCAGGAACATGAAATGGTGGGTGAGCATATTGAATCAGTTTTTTCAAAAATGGGTTGTACGCTTACACAAAAAACAGGACCTGAATCTGTGGAAGCCGGCAGTGTGGCGCATTTGCAGACGAACTATGAGTTTGAGGAATCGGATACTGTATCGCTGAGTGACTTGCTGCACGCCCTGCATCCCACTCCCGCCGTAGGCGGACTTCCGGTACAGGAAGGACTGGCGTGTATTCAGAAGTATGAAGGTTACGATCGCCGGTATTATTGCGGATTCCTCGGTGAAACAGATTTTACCACTCACGCACGGATCTTTATCAACCTGCGGTGTATGCAGGTGGGCGAAAAGAAGATCGCTGTTTTTTGCGGAGGTGGTATCACGGCAGATTCCGATCCGGAAGAAGAATGGAATGAAACTGTGCAAAAAAGCAGTACAATGCTGGATTCTATGGTAGATTTGCACGCGTATGAAATTGTCAGATAAGAATAGTATCCGGGAGATGATGGCTACGCTGGCTTCACTCGGATTGAAAGAAGTGGTGATCTGCCCCGGCTCGCGCAATGCTCCTTTGACCTTGTCATTTCACCGCCATCCGGCTTTTCACTGTATCAGCATCCGCGATGAGAGAAGCGCCGCATTTACAGCGCTCGGAAAAATCATTGAACTCAACCGGCCGGTAGCGGTGGTGTGCACCAGCGGCTCTGCAGCTCTTAATTTTGCACCTGCCATCTCAGAAGCCTATTATCAGAGGTTGCCATTGATTGTGATTACAGCCGACAGGCCCAAAGCATGGACGGGGCAAGGCGACGGACAGACTATCAATCAAACAAACATTTATCAAAATTATATCCGTGCGTCCTACGAACTGAATGGAGATCATATCAATGAAGAACAAAGCTGGTACAACACCCGCAGCCTGTGCGAAGGATTTGTCCTTGCCACGCAAAAGGATAAGGGGCCTGTACATTTTAATATTCCGCTCAGCGAACCTTTGTATGCGGTGGAGGAGACTGCAATAAAAAGCAGAAAATGTTTTACACCGGTGGCCACAGATATTCGCCTTTCCGATGCATCGCTCCGGTCCATGCAGAAAACATATACTGCATCTGAGAGGGTGATGATATTGGCAGGCCAGCATTCCAAAGACAAGATCTTTGAAAGCGCCTTGAAAAAAATGGCTTCACTGCCCAACACAATTGTACTGACAGAATCTACTTCCAATGTGTATGACGAAAGGTTTGTAATGAATATTGACCGGTGCATCACCACATTGGATGACAAGGATGCTCAACTGTTGAAGCCCGGCCTCCTGATCACTGTGGGTGGCGCTGTGGTTTCCAAGAGAATCAAGGCATTTCTCAGAAAGTATTCGCCAAAGCAGCATTGGAACGTAGATACCCATGATGCTATGATGGATACGTATCAATCGCTTACCCATCCTGTATTTATGGAGGCAGGCCGGTTTTTTGAACAGCTGCGGAAAGGAATAAAAAATTGCAAACCGGGTTATCGTGACAGGTGGATTCAGAGAAATACTCAGATACAAAAGGCACACAACGCCTTTGCAGGAAAATGTGCCTACAGCGATTATTTTGTATTTCAAAAAATCATCCGGAAGATTCCGGATACGGTTCATTTACATTTATCCAACAGTTCGCCGGTACGCTATGTACAACTATTTGAATACGGAAGTCTGGCATCGTGCCATAGCAATCGCGGAGTGAGTGGCATAGACGGATGTACCAGTACAGCTATGGGTGCTGCAATGGCCTCTCCGGAAAAAGAGTTTGTACTCATCACCGGTGATGTGGCATTTCATTATGACAGCAATGCATTGTGGAATGAAGCTGAAGTGCAGAATCTGAAAATTATTTTGATCAATAACGGAGGCGGAGGCATTTTCAGAATTATTTCAGGTAAGGAAGCAGCGCCTGAAATGAAAACATTTTTTGAAACCTCGCAAGATCTGAATGCGGGAAAAATTGCAGCAACCTACGGATGGAACTATCTTACTGCACGAGACGGAAAATCGTTGGATGCGGCATTAAAAATTTTCTTTGCAAGAAAGACAAGAAAAACAATTCTGGAAGTGTTTACCGATGCGGATAAAAATCCGGAAGTGCTGGAAGCGTACTGGAATTATTTAAGAGAAAATCAGCATTATGAAAAATAATATTTCCTGGAAGACCATCAAAGAATATGAAGACATCACCTTTCGTCAGTGTGAAGGTGTGGCCCGGATTGCCTTCAACAGGCCCGAAGTGCGGAACGCTTTCAGGCCCGAAACAGTGAATGAATTGCTGGAGGCATTGGTCACAGCACATGAGTCGCCGGAAATCGGGGTGGTATTGCTAAGTGGCGAAGGCCCGTCACCAAAGGATGGTGTGTGGGCATTTTGTTCAGGAGGAGATCAGCGTGTGCGTTCGGATACCGGGTACAAGGGGAAGGATGGTGTCAATCGTTTCAATATTCTGGATGTGCAGAGAGAAATCAGGTTTATGAATAAAGTAGTGATAGCCGTTGTGCCCGGATGGGCAGTAGGTGGCGGGCACAGTCTGCATGTAGTGTGTGATCTGACATTAGCCAGTAAGGAGCATGCCATTTTCAAACAGACAGATGTGAATGTGGCAAGTATAGACGGCGGATTTGGTTCTGCTTATCTGGCGCGGCAGGTAGGGCAAAAGAGAGCGCGGGAGATTTTCTTTTTGGGTAAATCCTATTCAGCAGATGAGGCCTCCCAAATGGGAATGGTCAATGCCGTAATGCCGCATGAGGAACTCGAGCAGACCGCTTTTGAATGGGCGCAGGAGATTTTGAAAAAGAGTCCTGCGGCGATAAAGATGGCCAAGTTTGCGCTCAACCTGATAGATGACGGATTGGTAGGGCAGCAGGTTTATGCCGGTGAGGCGACCCGATTGCTCTACATGACAGACGAAGCCAAAGAAGGCAGAAATGCTTTTTTGGAAAAGAGAGATCCGGATTTTAAGAAATTTCCGAAATATCCGTAGGGGTTGTGAATGGTTAATTGTTAATTGTTAATGATGAATTGTGATCCCGATAGTTATCGGGAGAATTTTAAATTAAGAAAGAATGAGAAAGAAACCTCGCATCGTTCGGGCCGGTCGTCTCTATGGGACAGACCGAAGCCGCGCCCCGCTCACAACTCAACACCTCAACCTTCTCAACTTCCTCAACCCCAAATTCTCAACCTTCTCAACTTTCCTCCTCTCAACTCCCTCAACGCTAAGTTCTCAACCTCCTCACACGCATCGTTCGGGCCGTTCTTCTCACAAAGCCGGGCGCTATCGGCCAGACCGAATGCCCACAACTCACAACAAACAACTCAACTTTCTCAACCACCTCAACCACCTCAACTCAAGGTTCTCAACCCTCTCAACCCTCTCAACCTCCTCAACTAAACTCTAAACCCTAAACTCAAATGCCTTCCCTCAAATCCTGGATAGAATCTTTCCGCCTGCATACGCTGCCATTGTCTCTTTCCACCATCCTCATGGGAAGTTTTCTTGCCTATTTTCACAAAGCGTTTAATTTCTCAGTTTTTGTTCTGGCGATGCTTACCACTCTTTTCCTTCAGATACTGAGCAATCTGGCCAATGATTACGGGGATGCGGTAAAGGGAGTGGACAATGAACACCGGATAGGCCCTAAGAGAGGATTGCAGGCCGGAGCCATTACACCACGGCAGATGCGGATAGCCATCGTGGTACTGATCGTCCTGTCATTGATCTGTGGTATTCTCTTGATTGCAGAAGGAACCAGGGGCATCCGGATTTCTTATGGAGTCATATTTTTTGTTTTGGGGTTGGGTGCAATAGCTGCTGCGGTGAAATATACCATGGGAAAGAATCCGTATGGTTATAAAGGGTTGGGCGATTTTTTTGTCTTTTTGTTTTTTGGTCTGGTAGGTGTGATGGGAACTTACTTTCTGCACACACATACGCTGACTGCTGCAGAGTTTTTACCTGCGGTATCTATGGGTTGTTTCAGTGCGGGAGTTTTGAATCTGAACAACCTGCGCGACCGTGAGAATGATGCAGCCCATGGCAAGCACACCCTGGTGGTAAAACTCGGACTTCAAAATGCAAAAGTTTATCATGCACTTCTGCTCACTGCCGGAATGATTGCGGCTGTCGTTTATACATGGCTGTCAGATGCTTCTCTGATGAAATGGATTTATCTTTTGTCATTTGCCGGAATTATTCGCAGCATCCTGGTGGTTCAGAAAAACAAGCAACCGGAAGCGTTGTACCCCGAATTAAAAAGATTGTCTATCAGCACACTGGCATTTTCTATCTTGTTTGGTGTGGGATTGGTGGGGTGAGGGTGGAATATGAAACCTATAAGGTTCCGGAAGCCTTATAGGTTTTGACCGGCTCAGTTTTTCCACATATATAAGGGCCACGAATAAGTACTGCACAGGAAGCTTTTAGCTTTCTCTTGAGTTCGTCGTCAGTAATTCTCAGTTTATACGCCATAATCCATTATTCTAAGCAAATAGAAAAGTCCTTTTACACTTTGTGACTATTTTACTTTACATTTTATGACTATTTCACTTTACATTTTGGGAGCGTTTTACTTTACACTTTGTGAATAGTATGTTGATCCAATGAATTTACTTTCCTGCAGGTATGCATTGTTGTTTATGTTCACCACTTAACCCTTTCTATTTTAATAATTCAAATTTGTAAGCATCCGGAGAATAATTGTAAAGGTTACAAAATGGATCGTATTCTTTTCTTCGGATTCGTATTCTTGTCCCATCAATAAGCGTATGATTTATTCCTGTCGCAGATACATCGCCCAATGCTGATTGAGCTGTATTTCAGGAGCAGAGGTATTTTTTGTACATACGGATAGAATGGGTATGGATTAATACGTTAAGTAAGTCTTTGAAAATTTTCAGTTACATTTTCAAAACTTACTACCTTAGTTCTATTAAGAATCAAAAAAATAAATAAACATGGCAGAGAATGAAAGCAAGCCGGATGAATCAAAAAATCTGGTTGACAAATTAAGTGACAAATCAAGCGAATTGATGGGTAAGGCCGGTGAAGCATGGGACAAGGTAGAGGACAACGCCGAAAAGGTATGGGACAAAGTAGAAGATAAAGCGGAAGACCTGAAAGACCTGGCCGGCGAAAAACTCAATGATCTGAAAGAAGGCGCCAAAAATCTATGGAACAAGATCACCGACAAATTTGATGGTGATGACGAGGTCAAAGACACAGAAAAAAAGTAAGCCCTCTTTTGATCCCTGCAGATAAATTTTATTTGAGCCAGATAAGACCTGGCGGGGGCAGATATATAGTCTCCCGTTTCGGTGAGTTATGTATCTGCACCCTTTTGATTCCATCCGGATTTATGAAGAGGCAGCCTTGTCCCGGGTTTGCAAACTCAGGACAAGAGAGGGTTTGTCGGTTGTTAATTTTCATTATATCCAAACTGTCTGGTTTTTAAAACTTCTTTCCACCAAACCTCTCTGTCAAGGATGACCTGATCGTCTGTGGTTGACTTATATATGTCAAGAATAGAAAAATTAAAATTCTGTTTTATGTAGTCAAAGGACAATCGTTTGAGCCCGGCGTTACCTCCGTGTCCGGTTTTCAAATAAGCTCTCCAACGCCCTAAGATCATATTTTCACCATAAGCAGAACCAACATACATTTTACCATTTGAATTGTCTGTGATCAGGTAAACGCCTTTTTGATTTTGAAGGGCAGTTTTCCAATTATCCTTTTCTAAAACCCGCTTCATTTCATACCAGGAAATATTTATTTTTTCATACCCGGGGAATAAATCATTATCAAAAGTATCCGGAAGAATTTGCGAAACATAACAATCGTCAATTACAGATTCCGCATTACGAATCATGGTTTGTGCCCTGTTCTTGAATTTCACAATCAGGCGGCCAATGTATTTTTCGTAGTCAGTCAAGGTCTGATATTCATACCCGACACCGTTCAATTTATTTAAGTCTTTTGTCACTTGTCCAATGTGAAACAACAACCAGAAATCTTCATCCGGTTTGATTTTTACGAGTCCGATTGTGATTTGTCCGTGTTTGTATGATTTATGCTTGTTGTAGTTCCAATATTGTCCTACAAGCATGGTCGAAAGTTCGCCATTCCTGAATAATTCAATTGGGTTCCAATTTTGCTCAAACATCAAATTGAATCGAATCTTAACATTTTTGAGATCGTCAAGATGTAAGATGTCGTTTAATTTAATGTTGTTCATTTTCTAAAATTTTTTTGTTTGGGATGTGTTGCCTTTCTGTTGGCAATACCCTTGTCTCGCTACTCTTTAGCGGTAATTCCAAATATAGCGACAATAAACAGATCTGCTTCGCTGGCATAAACAAAACCTGCTTGCCATTAGGCAACTTTCCGGCGTATTGGATTTTCTTTAATTGCATTTGTATGTATATGACAGGTTGCTTTGGTTAAAGTCCGTTGCAAATTTTATTCAAATTTCAGTCTGCTATTTTAATCGTCTTTTAGTCGTTGGAACTCGTTGACCAAATAAATCTGAAATTCCGGACGGAATTAATCCCATAAGGATTGGGGAATCTGGTAGGGTTTTTTCTTTCACCATCTCCCATCCCCTTGTAATTTTGTAAAAGCATGCAATGTGTCTTTAAAAAATATAATCTTCATTTCAAAGAACCGGGGGGTACTTCGCGCGGGGTGCTTTATGACAAACTCACTTATTTTCTGATCCTGAAGGACAACGGTAGGTTTGCAATCGGGGAGTGCAATTTGTTTAAAGGCCTTTCTTCGGATGACCGGGAAGGTTATGAAGAGAAACTCCTGGAAGTATGTAATCGCCTTCCATCTGAAAAAGAAAAAATCCTTGCTGATCTCATCGAATGGCCTTCCATTGCCTTCGGTGTGGAGACACTTCTCAGAGATTGGAAAAACGGCTGCCACAGAATAATTTTTCCGGAAGCATTTTCCGGAGATACTTTTTCGGTTCCGGTCAACGGACTCATCTGGATGGGTACCGAAGATGAAATGCTCACACGCATCGACTTGAATATCACATCCGGCTTTAAGTGTGTCAAATTAAAGATCGGTGCTATAGATTTTCAAAAAGAGATTAACCTGATTCAATATATCCGGTCCCGGTATGACCGGCACGACATAGAAATCCGCCTGGATGTCAATGGCGCTTTTTCACCGGATGAGGCATTAGAAAAAATAAAATTGCTGCATCCATTCCGGATAAAATACATTGAGCAGCCAATCCGTGCAGGCCAGCTGAATGAAATGGCGGCACTGATCAAAAAAAGCCCGATACCTATTGCATTGGATGAAGAACTCATTGGCAAACACAACAATACTGAAAAGGAGAAACTGATAGAACATCTCCGGCCTGAAGTGCTGATTCTGAAGCCGGCTCTGACTGGTGGTTTCGGGTCTTGCGATTTTTACAGAAAACTCATGAATGAAACCGGCGGTTACTGCGTGGTCACTTCGGCTTTGGAAAGCAACATCGGATTAAATGCCATTGCACAATACACCTCTACCTTGCATCCGAAAATTCCTCAAGGGCTTGGTACAGGAAAATTATTTACCAACAATATCCCATCACCCTATCTGCTAAATCCCGGAGTGTTGCAGTTTTCAAAAGACCATACCTGGGACATTAAACAACTCTTATGAATCATCTGTCGTTGAATAGGCTTCACCTCAATGGTCAAAAATTAACTGGCCTTGCCCTCATTGAATTTTGCAGAAGCAGCGACAGGGAAGACCTGAATCTTTTAGGAGTTTTCCTGGAGCAATGGCTTGATGATTCGCCCACGCTTCAATTGCAAACAAGTGGTTCTACCGGTACCCCGGCTATCATAGAAGTGAACAAATCGCAAATGATACAGAGTGCGGCCATGACGGCAGAATATTTTAGTTTCCAGGCTGGGGATGTAGCCCTATTGTGCCTCCCTGTCTCTTATGTAGCGGGAAAGATGATGGTGGTGCGTGCCATGTACAGTGGTCTCCATCTGATATGCATTCCTCCGTCGGCAAATCCGCTGGACGATCTGCCGGAAAATATTCATATCGATTTTGCACCCCTGATTCCTCTTCAACTCGAAAACGTGAATGATCCCTCCCGGATCAGGAATATTCTGCTTGGCGGAAGCCCGGTACCTCCACAATCAGAGAAAAGAATTCAACATTTTACCTCTTCTGTATATCACGGGTATGGTATGACAGAGACGCTGAGCCATGTGGCAATAAGAAGAGTAAACGGAGAAGGCGCTTCAGATGAATACCATGCTTTGAAAGGAAACTGGTTTGAAACAGACGAACGAAACTGCCTTGTCGTCCATGCCTCATTCTTAAATCAACCTGTCGTTACCAACGATGTGGCAGAGTTGATAAGCTCTACATGTTTTCGCTGGCTGGGGCGTTTTGACCACGTCATCAACAGCGGTGGCATTAAAATATTTCCGGAGATAATTGAATCAAAAATCTCCGGATTGATTCAGACTTCTTATTTCATAGCGGGAGTTCCGGATGAAAGATTTGGAGAAAAAGTCTTCCTGTTTATAGAGAGTGATCAGGTCTCTCCGGAAAGTCTGGAAATAATGCATGGTCAGTTGGTGCAATGCCTGGATAAATATGAAACACCCAAACAAATTATTCACCTTCCTTATTTTGAACGAACTACTTCGGGTAAAATAAGGAGGGCTGAAACCGTCACAAAATATCTGGATGAATTGTGATACTTCCCACTGATTTATGCATTGGCATAATATTTCGTGAGTAATTGAAAAAAACATTTTACAATGATGCAACGATTGAAAGGACAAAGTGCGCTTGTCACCGGGGCAAACAGCGGCATTGGTAAGGCGGTAGCCATTGCACTTGCTGCAGAAGGGGCCAATGTGGCTATCAATTATGTCACCCATTCCGAATTGGCAGATCAGATGGTCAAAGAAATTGCTGCCTCGGGTGGCAACGCCATCGCCATTCAGGCCGATGTAAGCAAGGAGGATCAGGTACAGGCAATGTTTCAAAAGATGTATGCCTCGTTCGGCACCATCGACATTCTCGTAAACAATGCAGGAATACAGCAGGATGCGCCCTTTCTTGAAATGACACTCGCCCAATGGATGAAGGTTATCAATGTAAACCTGACCGGTTATTTTTTATGTGCTCGGGAAGCGGCAAAAGAATTCATCCGGCGTGGCATTGTAAAAGAACGGAGTGTGGCAGCAGGTAAAATCATCTGCATGAGCAGCGTGCATGAAAGAATTCCCTGGGCAGGCCATGTAAACTATGCAACCAGCAAAGGCGGAATCATGCTCCTGATGGAAAGCCTTGCGCAGGAACTCGCTCCTCACAAGATCAGAGTAAATAGTATCGGGCCGGGTGCCATCCGTACACCCATCAACCAATCTGCCTGGGGCACAGAGGAAGGAATGAAAAAACTGCTTACCCTCATTCCCTACGGCAGAATCGGCGAACCCGAAGATATTGGCAAGGCTGCGGTATGGTTGGCCAGTGACGAGAGCGATTATGTAAACGGCACCACGCTCTTTGTAGATGGAGGTATGCTTCTCTATCCGGGATTTACAACTAACGGGTAGGCACAAACGTAAATAGAAAGAACTATTTTCGATTAAATTTTTCAGGAAGAATGAATACGAATACTGCCGAACAAAAAAGGCTATTGAGAAATTCAAAGAAGAAAATTCCACTGGAAGAGTGGGGGCCCTATCTCTCAGCACGCCAATGGGGAACAGTAAGAGAAGACTACAGTGCAAACGGAGACTCCTGGGGATACTTTCCTCACGATCACGCCCGCAGCCGCGTGTATCGCTGGGGAGAAGATGGCCTGGGTGGAATTTCCGATCTTAACCAACAACTTTGTTTTGCCATCGCATTGTGGAATGGCAAAGACCCGATATTAAAAGAACGGCTTTTTGGACTCACCAACCCTGAAGGCAACCATGGTGAAGATGTGAAGGAACTCTATTATTATCTGGACAACCTTCCTACCCATTACTACATGAAATTTCTTTATAAATATCCACAATCCGCATTCCCTTATGACACACTGATCAATGAAAACAGAAGAAGAAGCAAGGAAGACCCCGAGTTTGAATTGCTGGACACTGGTGTATTTAATGAAGACAGATACTTTGATGTGTATTTGGAATATGCCAAGAATAGCAGTACAGATATTTTTATCAGAATTCAGGTTATCAACCGGGGTCCTGAGACTGCCGACATTACGATATTGCCCACTCTGTGGTTTTATAATTTCTGGCAATACCATCCGGGTACTGAAAAGCCTGTCATACAAAAGATCAGCAACGAATGTGTGAAGGCTACTCACCCGCATCTGGAGCCTTATTACTTATATTTTTATGACAACAAAGATGTATTGTTTACCGAGAATGAAACCAATTTTGAAAGGCTTTTCGGAAAGGAAAACCTTTGCCCTCATGTGAAGGACGCCTTTCACGAAGCAATCATCGATGGGAAGGACTATCATGAACTTGCAAACAGCAAAGCCGGTACAAAATGCTCCCCGGTATATCAATCATCCATTCCTCCCAAACAATCCTTTGAAGTTGTTCTGAGATTATCCGGCGTCGAGCAGGAAGTCCCATTCCCGCAAAATTTTCTAAATATTTTTTCAACAAGAGCAAAAGAAGCGGATGAGTTTTATCAGAGTATTCATGGTGATCAGACTTCTGAAGACCAAAAGAATATTCAACGGCAGGCATTTGCCGGTTTATTGTGGAATAAGCAATATTACCATTACGACCTGTTGCGATGGATCACCACCAGCGACGGCATCACTCCCAACACCGAACAGAGAAGAGATGGACGTAACGCAAAGTGGAGATATTTAAAAAATCAAGATATCCTATCTATGCCCGACAATTGGGAATATCCCTGGTATGCGGCATGGGATATGGCCTTTCATTGCATCACGATGGCCATGATTGATCCGGTATTTGCAAAACATCAGCTCACCCTGCTGATGCGGGAATGGTACATGGATCCGAGAGGCCAGTTGCCTGCGTATGAATGGAACTTTTCTGATGTAAACCCACCCGTACAGGCATTTGCGGCGTTGCGGGTTTTTCAGATGGAAGAGAATATGTTTGGAGAAGGGGATATTAATTTCCTGAAGAGTATTTTTCAAAAACTGATTATCAATTTCACCTGGTGGACCAACAGGAAAGACAGAGACGGCAACAGCGTTTTTGAAGGGGGATTCCTGGGGCTGGACAATATCGGGCTCTTCAACAGAAGCACCGTAATGCCTGACGGAATGATGCTGGAACAGGCAGATGGTACCGCATGGATGGGAATGTATGCCTTGGACATGATGGACATTGCTCTTCGGATTGCCAGCGAGGACCCTTCTTTTGAAGATACTGCTACAAAATTTTACGAGCACTTTGTCATCATTGCCGAAGCCCTGAATAAACTGGGGCTTTGGAATGAGGAAGACAGGTTTTACTACGACGTATTATCTCTGAGCAACTCCACAAATATTCCATTGAAGGTAAGATCCATCGTGGGGCTGATTCCTTTATTTGCCGTAAGTATTATTGATGGTGAAATACTGGACCGTCTGCATGACTTTTCGAAAAGAATGGAATGGTTTCAACAGTACAGAAGCGACAACAATTTGTTTCTGCCAAGCACAATCCACGACAAAGAAGATTGTATGTTGCTTTCAATGGTCAGCAAAGAAGTGCTCTCAGATCTGCTGGTCAGGCTGTTTGACGAAAATGAATTTTTAGCCCCGGGTGGCATTCGGGCTTTATCCAAATATTACAAAGACAATCCGTATTCCTTTCATTATGGCGAAAGCGTTTATTCCATCAAGTATCTGCCGGGTGAAAGCGACAGTGGTATGTTTGGAGGAAACAGCAATTGGCGAGGCCCTGTGTGGATGCCCATGAACTATCTGCTGATAGAATCCCTGCAGACATTCGGAGACTTTTTTGACGAAGACTTCCAGGTAGAATTTCCGACAGGATCGGGACAGAAACTTTCTTTGAAAAATGCCTGCCTGGAACTTAAGAAAAGGCTTCTGAGTATTTTTCTAAGAAATGAAAAAAATGAACGACCGGTGTTCGGCCCGTACAACTCATTTTATGCTAAGGATGAAAACAAAGGCTTAATCTTATTTCACGAGTATTTTCACGGAGATAACAGCTTTGGATTGGGAGCGAGTCATCAGACAGGGTGGACCGCCCTGGTAGCCAACCTGAGTATTGATCTGGAAGGAGATGAAAAAATTTGAAGAAATGTTCTGATTTTTTTTAATTTCAAATAAAATTGTTAAGTGAAATATATCCCGGTTATAATCCTCTTTTCGCTGATAATCTCTTCCTGCAGTTCATCAAAATATTCATTCGGTGGCGATGTGCAGTCAAAGGCATTGTCGGCATTACTCAAAAAATTAGACAAGGATCAGAATAATGAACAACTGAAGCAAGAAATCAGCAGCACGTATTCCTCTATATCAAAAAAACTTCTTGGTGACATTGAGATATATGAAACCCTTACAGAGCCCAATCGCTGGGATAAAATAATCGGCAACTATAACACATTAGAGAGATTGACGGAGGTGATTCATAAATCCAAAGCTTCGGAATTTATCGATGCGCCTTCCTATGCTGCACTGGTACATACTGCCAAACAGAATGCGGCCAGTACATTTTATGAAGAAGGAATGAAAAGGATGGAGCAGAGAGACAAACCCTCATTTCGTGAGGCCTACAATGCATTTAGCAAAGCCAACCAATATTTTCCGGGATATAAGGATGTAAAACGCCAAATGAATATCGCCTGGCAAAAATCTATTCTTCATGTGGTAATCAACCCCGTGACCGACCAGTCGTCCTATTACACCGAGATAGGCCCTAACCGGTTTGGTAACAGCTTTAATAACGATTTGCTGCAAAGAAGCCTTGTCAGGGATTTGGGAGGTGATTTTTCAAAAAATTCCCCGGCGAAGTTTTATACAGACAGGGAAGCCTATATGGCCAATATCCAGGTAGATTGGCTGGTAGATATCACATGGACAAATTTAGAAATCCCATTTCCACTTACACAATCGTTTAGTCGTGAGCTTAGCAAGCAAATAGAAATCGGAAAAGACACCTCCGGCAAACCGGTATATAAAACTGTTTATGCCACATTGTATGTCACCCGAAGATATTTTACCGCACGCGGACAATTAGAATGCCGGGTGACGGATGCGGTTACCAGAAATAATGTGAATCTGAATAATTACCGCTCACAGGTGGACTGGAATCAGGATTACGCTACCTACAAAGGCGACAGCCGCGCATTGGGGCCCAATGAATGGCAAATGATCAACAACAGGGTGGTATTGCCTACAAAGCAGGATATCCTGCTGGAATTGTATCAGAAAATTTATCCCCAATTGAAGAATGGAATTTATGACCTGGTACGTAATTACGGAAATTCTCGATAAATCGCCTCTCCAATAAAATAGATATTGGCAGAAAAGGATTTTTCATTTTATATTTGCTGCAAATATTGCTTCATGGACAACAACTTAGAAAAGGAATCCGTTGCCAAATACTGGCTTGCTTTTTTTCTTTCAGCCATCGTACAATTGGTGTTTCTCATCTGGATCAGAGAATACTTTTGGGTTGTGCTTCCATGGGTACTTACCTTCTTCAGTAAAGCAATGCGCATTATTTAATTTGATGCCACACAGGCATTATCGAGGCCATCCCGAATGCCATACCTTTGCGGGATGCAGTCACTTTCTGTAACGATTATTCAAACTGCGCTTCACTGGGAAAATAAAGAAGCCAACCTCTCTATGCTGGAGGAGAAGATTCTTTCTGCTTCTCCCAATTCCCATATCATAGTGCTGCCCGAAATGTTTACAACCGGCTTCACCATGAACTGCAAAAACCTGGCGGAATCAATGGACGGCCCAACCGTAATTTGGATGCAGAAAATAGCAAAAGCAAAAAATGCAATACTTGCCGGAAGCCTTATCATCAGAGAAAAAGAGGCATATTTCAACAGGCTCATCTGGATGTTGCCAACCGGTGAATACGGCTTTTACGATAAGCGCCATTTATTCAGCTACGCCGGAGAAGACAAACATTACACACGTGGAAATAAGAAACTTGTCGGAAATGTAAACGGATGGAAGATCAACCTTCAGGTATGTTACGACCTGCGCTTTCCGGTTTGGAGCAGGCAACCTGTGGGTCAGGATATGCATTACGATATGCTGATCAATGTAGCCAATTGGCCGGACAAACGAAGTGCAGCATGGAAATCCCTGCTTACCGCAAGAGCTATCGAAAACCAATGTTTCGTGATCGGCGTAAACCGGGTGGGAACCGATGGCAATGGCCATCATTATGATGGATGTTCCGGTATATTAGATCCTCTCGGAAATCTATTATGGACTAAGGAAAATACAGAAGAAATCTATACACACACTTTTCACAAAACGGACTTGGAAAAAGTGCGCAGCCACTTCCCCTTTCTGAATGATGCAGACGAATATCGTATCACGATTTAGTCTGATCGGGTTAAGCCTTTCAAACGTAAGTATCCTTATTTCCTCAGCTTTACATCAGCTATGATTGGAAAATGATCGCTGTAATTTCTTTTGATTCTCGTGAATTGCGTAATAACAAAATTGCTGTCGGCAAATATGTTGTCGATTCGAAGTGTGGGAGAAATGGCGCTGAACGTTCTTGAAATACCATAACCTTTTTCCACAAATGCATTTTGCATTCCCTGCCCGATTGTTTCATACGCATAAGACAAGGGGACATCATTAAAGTCACCACACAAAATCTTCGGATACGGAGTATGGTTCATTTCGTCTTTGACAAAACGGGCCTGTACAGCCCGCTTGAGAATGCCGGCTTTTATCTTCGCAATAACACTTCTGGACTCTCTGGCTGCTGTGGTTTTTATATGCCCGCTGTCAAGATACTCCCGGTTTTCTTTGGTAAATTTTAAAGATTGCAGATGCACATTGAATATACGTACGGTATCCTTACCGATAAGTACATCCACGTATTGAAAGGTGGAATTGTAGTCATTGGGGTTGTTGACCATAAACTGCTTCCGGATGATGGGATACTTAGAATAGATGATCGTACCGAAATGGTGGTATCGATCAAAGTCGTTTTGTAATTTGTAAGAGAAAAAGAAATCCCTGAAATTCAGTTGGCTGTCTATTGAGGGCAGATAGTTGATTGCGTGGATATTCTCACCGGCCACCACTTCCTGCAGACAAGCGATATCCGGATCGTACCTTTTTATGAGCCTGAGCATTTCTGCCTTCCTTTCAGGATGGGTCTTGTAGTTCTGAATATTAAACTGCTCTACATTCCAGCTCATAATGCGAATGACAGATTCAGCTTTTTTATCCTGAAACGAATAAGGCCACCGCATAGGAATTATCGTTGTCACGGCATGCCATCCGATCACCAAAAAAGCAACTGAAAGTAGCGACCATGCGGGCCTAACAAAAAGCCAGAAGACAATAAAAAAAAAGAGGATAAATATCAGATAGGGCAAGGCAAAAGTGAAGAGGCTGAGAAACCAGTACTCCTCCGGATTAAAATACCTTACGGATGCTCCGGCAAGAAATATCAATCCTGCCAGAATATTTGAAAAGATGACAGAACCTTTCGTAATCCTTCTGAAAAAGGAAGGCATAAGCAGGAATATTTTTTATAAATCTACAACTTCAAAACTCTTCATCCGACGCTTTCTTCAGTATGGACTTTTCATCTTCGGTAAGGTGATCGTAACCCTCTCTGTTAATTTTGTCGAGAATAGAATCGATTTTATCCTGTGTTACAACCGGTGACTTAATAAAAGGCTTTCGTTGGCCGGTCTTGTAGAAAATGGCATTTCGTAGATTATTACCCCGCGATTTTTTTCTCCCGGGTTCAAACAGATTAATAAACCAGGCATACAGTTCATTCATCCAAAGTCCCCAATCTTTGCCCCGCTTAAAGCTGTTCATAAATAAGAAACCCATCAAAGCTCCTCCTCCAAACGCAAATAATGTAGCATGATTTTGAGCATCCGATGCAAAAGCAATGATGCCATAAATAAATGTCAGTATCCAAAGCGGTATTCCACCGTTAAGCATGGGAAACAGCCTGTACCGGGGAGTCATGGTAGTAGCTGCCATCGCCACCGCCAATACCGAAGCGTTTGCACCCTGCAGAGAAAGATATTCCATCTGGTTGTGAAGGGAGGGAATAAAGTAGGCAGAACCGACAAAGAACAAAGCTCCGGCCAGGCCACCATACAGATACACGGGTATGATTACCTTATTGCTGCCTACATTCTGGAGGATGCTGCCAAATGCCCACAGCCACAATAAGTTTACAATAGTAACTACAATACTGCTGTGCACAAACATATAGGTAAATACCGTCCAGGGCTCATGAGCAAGGATGGATAACTTTGCTGGCAGTATTGCATAGCGCATCACTTCATAATTAAATGCAATGATCGTGGACTGCGACATCTGATAAATAATTCTGACCATCCCCAGGCAAACAAATACCATTGCATTAATCGCAATCAATGCCATCAGCGCATTGTTATCGTCGCCAATATTCATTCGCCGGATACGGCGGCCTATATATCTTTCAGACTCTCCCATAAGTACAAGATTACATCGATTCTAAAGTTAGCAAATTGATGGAATAAAAATAGTGTGCCAAATATTAAATTAATAGCGGCTATTTCGTTTACCAATCCAGAAAATCATTAATATGAAGCCTGTAACAAGGCCTCCAAGGTGAGCAAAATGTGCCACCTGGCCCGCACCAGCCATACCTCCAAACAGATCGATAGCAGCATAAACAGCTACCAACCACTTGGCTTTGATGGCAAATGGAAAGGGAATGATAAAAAATTCCACATTTGGGTAGGTATAGGCAAAGGCTGCCAGGAGCCCCATGATAGCACCCGATGCACCCACAGCAGGATGCAATGAAGGCATAATATATAGCTGGGCAAGAGCAGCACCCAATCCGCACGCAAAATAGAAAATCAAAAACTTAACACCGCCCCAGGTTCTTTCCAGCATAGTACCAAACAGCCACAGCGCATACATATTAAAAAGAATGTGTGCCCACCCGGCATGTGTAAACATGTGAGTGACCAATTCATAGGGTTTGAAATTGCCTGTTGCAGGTGGCCATAACGCAAGCCTTCGGGTCAGCCATTCATTGGGCCCGTCAAAGGCGAGTTGGGCAAAAAATACCAATGCATTAATTATAATCAGATTAAGTACAACAGGAGTAGTAGAATTAGAAGGTCTATAGCTGTTATATGACATTCAGGAAAAATTTAGGTTGCAATTTCGTGAATAAAAAAATACCGACTCAGTAAGAAATTATAAAATAGATATACGGTGATCAGGAAAGATACCGGTAATACCTGCGAACCATTCCCAGATCTGTAAAAACGGAATAATGCTTAGCATACAATCTGTCGGAGTTTTGAAGCGCCTTTATGGGAATTCTGGTCTTTCCCGGCTGTTGTCCGGTAGTGGTAATCAACCCGGTTCTCAAAGGAGGGAGATGCTCACGTCCATCTGCATAGCCGACGATTGTTCTCCTGGCCGCCAACACAAGGAGGAAATTTTTGAATAATGCAAAAGGTCTTTTTTTCAGGACAAGGTGAAGTGGAAAAGTGATTAAAATAAAAATTGCCACTCCCACATCCAGCAATCGTTTCGCCCGCCTGTATAAAGGATTGCCCAACCTGAAGTACTCTGTATTGGAATAATATTCACCGGATGTTTCCTTGTCATTACTTTCGATAATGGCCTGACAACCCGGAGTAAAAATTCCTGAACGTATTCCGCTTTGGATATTCTCAAGGCCATGAATAATCTGTTTGTACGACATTTTACCTCCACAATAAATCAGCCCCGATAAATTGGTGTTTCTGATCAGCGTGTCAATATCCGTCAACCCTCCGAGCGCCTGCTCGTCGGGATCATCTACAAATACTCTTCCCAACACCTCTTCCTTTTTGTTCAGCGGGATGAGCAATTTCATTACATCCTGATATTCGTCGTGGCTCCCGACAATAGCCATGTGTGCCGGTAGATTCCACCGTTTTCTCTGTATGATATGTACCGATACAAACAACAAACGGATCAACGTCAGCAATAAATAGGCAATCAAAATGGAAAAAAGCAGAATACCTCTTGAAAATCGAAAACCTTCAGGCAATACTGCATACAGGGCAAAAGATACCAATGCTGCTATCATAGTCGATTTATTCAGTCTCGATTGCCTGAACCCATTGTCGTACAATCCCGAATAATAAGAAGCCACTAAAAATAATAATGAAAATGCCGGGAAAGCTACCCATAGAAGTTTATCATCAAAATCTATAGCCGGCCTCAGATATGCTCCCCAAAAGTATCGTACCAACCAAAAACTAACCAGGATAAGCAACGCATCCAACATCGGCAGCCCAATCCATTGAATGACTCTTTTGATAGAAGAAGCCAGTGCCCTTAACGCAATACCGGTCTGTATAAAGAAATTATATATCCCTGCCCTGGAACTGCCATAATGTTTGGATACAAAGATGCTCATGGCACGATAAAATATCTTTACATAATTCAGACTTCCCTTGCTGGTACTTTCTCCCTTAAAATGAAGAATCGTAGTCTCTGCAAAATAAAAATTCTGAAACCCTGCCTTTTGTATCCGATAACTGAGGTCTATGTCTTCGCCATACATAAAAAAACTTTCGTCAAATCCCCCGATCCCATTCAATATTTTCCGGGGCAGCATTAAGAAGGCTCCTGCCAGTACATCCACTTCGCAGGTCTCCTTCTCCGGCAAATGGCCGAGATAGTATTGGGCAAAACGCTTGGATTTTGGAAAAAGTTTTGCCAGTCCGGTTAGTTTGTAAAGAGAAGTCAGTGGCCCTGGAAATGATCGACGGCTTTCTTTCAAAAATTTTCCCGATCCATCCACCATTCTGACACCTGTGGCGCAATTGTCATTCTTTGAATGAATAAAATGGATACATTTTTCCAGGCAATCTTCCGGAAGTATTGTATCCGGGTTCAGGAAAAGTACATAACTGCCGGTTGCCTGTTTCAGCGCTTCATTATTGGCCCTTGCAAATCCGAGGTTTTCTTCACCCCAGATAAACCTGACTTCGGGAAACCGGTCAACAAAAAAGGCTTTGCTTCCGTCAGTCGAGTGGTTATCATAGACAATAATTTCACTTTCTAAATGTTGCACAGCTTTCCTGACAGAACAAAGGCATTGTTCCAGAAAGTATTTCACATTGAAATTAACTATGATGACAGAAAGTTGCAGAAGGCTGTATTATTGATTAATAAATAAATTCAAAGTAAATTAAATCCGAAGTATAAAATAAGCAGTACAAATTTGCAAAAAGGTGGTTCATAAAAATAAACAATCTTTGCAGCATGTATAAAGAAACTTTGATCAAGGCCGCCAAAGCAGGCGCCGGTGAACTGGAGCGTTTTTTCAATGGCAAATTTACCATTTCACACAAGGAAGGAATCAACAACCTTGTCACTCAGGCAGACTATGCCAGTGAGAAGGCTATTGTAGCTGTGATCAGGGAGGCATTTCCTGATGATGGAATCGTGAGCGAAGAAAGTCCGGAAGTCGTTGCACAAAACGGTTATCGATGGATCATTGATCCGATAGACGGCACAGTCAATTTTGCCAACGGAATTCCGATTTGCTGCGTCAGTATCGGATTAGAGAATAACAACGAAATGCAGATGGGAGTGGTGTACAACCCGCTTATGAATGAATTTTTCTTTGCTGAAAAAGGAAAAGGCGCTTTCCTGAATGACCGGCCAATCCGGGTGACTGACAGAACCGAGGTAGTGAGAAGCTGCCTGGTGACCGGATTTCCTTATACCTATATCCGCGAACCAAACGGGCCATTGCAGGTTTTTGAAAGACTTATCACCCGGGGAATTCCGGTACGGCGCCTCGGAAGTGCAGCCATAGATCTTTGCTGGGTAGCTGCAGGAAGATTCGACGGGTTTTATGAACATCAGCTTCATGCCTGGGACAGTGCTGCCGGATATCTGATGGTAGAAGAAGCCGGCGGTAAGGTCACCAATATGAAAGGAGAAAAATATTCACCCTTTCAATTTGGCATCGTCGCTACCAATGGCAAGATTCATGATGAACTGCTGAGGTATGTGCAGAATAAGGTAAATGATGAAAATTGAATTTAGATTGAAAAAACAAAGTGGGTTCAATGGGTTGTGGAATCGACGGACACACCTTAAATCTTTCGGATGGTGCCGTTATATAACCGGCCAATGAAAATATTTCAAAAATGAATGCAGATCAAAGAACAGAAGTTAACACACTTGGAGAGTTCGGACTCATCGAACATCTCACAAGAAATAATGAAACCAGGAACAGCAGTACCATCCTCTCGGTTGGTGACGACGCTGCAGTGATGGATCACTTTGGAAAACAGACAGTGATCACTACCGATATGTTGGTAGAGGGAATTCATTTTGACCTTGCCTACACACCACTGAAAATGCTGGGATACAAAAGTGTAATTGTAAATCTGAGCGACGTGTATGCCATGAATGCCACTCCTCAGCAAATCACCGTATCCATTGCATTCAGTAACAGATTCAGCGTTGAGGCTCTCTCAGAATTCTATGAAGGGGTCTATCAGGCCTGCGACCACTATCAGGTAGATCTGGTAGGAGGAGATACCACATCCTCACAAAAAGGCCTTATCATCAGCATAACAGCCATTGGAGATGTATCTCCCGATAACTACGTCACACGGTCGGGTGCGCAGGAGAACGACCTGCTCTGTGTAAGTGGAGATCTCGGAAGCGCTTTTCTCGGAATGACCCTCCTGGAAAGAGAAAAAAAGATTTTTTTGGAAACAAAAGGTGTTCAACCCGACTTCGAAGGTCAGCAATACATAGTCCAAAGATTTTTGAAGCCGGAAGCCCGCCGGGATATCGTTGCATTTTTTGAAGAAGCACAAATAAAACCCACCGCCATGATTGACATCAGCGACGGGCTGAGCAGCGAAATCCTTCATATCTGCAAGAACAGTGAAAAGGGATGTGTGCTTTATGAAGAAAAAATCCCGGTCAATGAAGAGGCCAGGCAGTTTGCCTACAAACTGGAAGTTGACCCCACTACCTGCGCCCTGAGTGGGGGCGAAGATTACGAGCTGCTTTTTACGATCCGGCAGAAAGATCATGACAAGATCAAAAATCACCCGGATATATCCATTATAGGATACATGACCACACCGGAGAACTCTCCAAAAATTATTACCAGGGGTGGCAGCGAACATCAACTTGTCGCACAGGGTTGGAACCCAATAAGTGTAAATAAATAACAGGATTCGCGTGATCTGTAAAAGAACCTTCCTGCTCCTGGTATGCATTACACTTCTACTATCGTGTACCGTTACACGAAATTACAATCCCAATAAAAAATTTAGCCCCGAAGAATTGCAGGTAGATTTTAATACGATGCAAAATATCCTCGTAGAAAAGCATCCGTCTCTGTACTGGTACACTCCCGAAGACAGTATGAATTTTTTCTTTAACGCCTCTGCGTATAAGATCAGAGATTCAATGACTGAGTTGCAATTTGCCTGGAGAGTTGTTGCTCCCTTGCTCACAAGTATTCATTGCGGGCACACTTCTTTTATTATGAGCAAAGAATGGCAGCACTTTATCAGGGACAAACGCATTCCTTCGTTCCCACTTTTTCTGAAAGTGTGGAAAGACAGTATGATGGTTGTAGCTTCCATGATCAAAAACTCTCCGGTGCCTCCGGGCAGTTTTATAACTGCGATCAACGGCATTCCCGTAAGACAGTTGATTGATATTATGTTTCAATTTATGCCTGCCGACGGCTACAGTGATAATCTGAATTACATCAAGCTCAGCGCAGACTTCCCCTTTTATCACCGAAATATTTTCGGATTAAACCCCTTTTACAACATTGATTTTACAGACAGCAACGGTGTTGCAAGACAACGCATGGTACCGTGGTGGTATCCGGTATCCGACAGTACACGTCCGATTAAAAAAGTGAAAAGACCAAAGATATCTGCCGCAGAGAAAAGATTGAGATACCGGTCAGTCAAAATAGATTCCAACACAGCCGTGATGGATGTCAATTCTTTTACCAAGGGAAAATTAAATTCATTTTACAAACAAAGTTTTAAAGAAATAAAAAGTAAGAAAATTCAAAACCTAGTCATCGATCTCCGCATCAATGGTGGTGGCGACATCAACAAGGCCGTCTCATTAGCAAGGTATATTTCAGACAGCCCATTCCGTGTTGCAGATTCCGCATGGGCGAAAACAAAAAATCTAAGTCCCTATTCGGGGCGTATCAGCAATTCATTCTGGAACAACCTCGCCCTGCTGTTTTTTACAAAGAAAAAACGGGACGGTAAATTCCATTTCGGATTTTGGGAAAATCATGTATTCAAGCCAAAGAAAAGACTGCACTTTGACGGACAGACATACATTCTGATCAATGGACTCACCTTTTCTGCCGCAAGTTTGTTTTGTAATATTGTGAGAGATCAACCTAATATCACATTGGTGGGAGAAGAAACAGGAGGTGGCTGGTATGGCAATTCGGGAATTCTGATTCCAAACATTACCCTCCCCAATACCCATCTGAGAATCAGATTACCACTTTTCAGATTGGTCTCTTACGATCATCCTTCTGTAAAGGGCTCCGGGGTAATGCCTGAGTGGTATATCGGCCCGGACTGGAGAGATATTCTCAAGGGAAAGGATACCAAATTGGATGCTGTCTTAAAAAAAACTAATGAACATCATTTAATTCAGCCACACTGATTATGCCCGGAGATTTTCAAAAACAATTTCGTTTCTTCAAAAAACATTCAGAACATAGCGCTTACCAAATCGTCTTCTGTAACATTGGCAAAGTAATCTGTCATATTGTAATTGGATAATTTCTGACGAATGCTTTCTTCATTGTGTGGAATCTTTTCGATAGCCCGTTCAATCTCTTCAATATCGTGTACATGAAAGAAATCGCCATAGATTCTCGCATTTTGAATAATCCCGTTTTGAACATCCAGATGCATTTCCAGCAACCCGCCCGGTGTCTTGATTGCCTTCTTAAATCCATAATCCGGAGAATAGCCGTAGTTCCATTCATAGGTGGCATATTTATCATCTCTGATCTTACCGATTTTTTTAAGATCGTCATCCGTGAATTCATACATGCGGCAATTCGCAAATGAATTGACGACATGATCCATAATCTTACGGGTAAACTGCTCAATAGTGAGTGGGGTTGGTAAATGCTCTGAGATATTTGTTACTCTCTTGGGAACAGATTTTACTGCTTTGTCCTGATATTTCAGCGGATTGATGCGCAATGCTTCACTCACATTCTTCATTTCAGAAGAAAACAACAATGTTCCGTGATGTAAAATTTTATTCTTGTAAATATGCTCTGCGTTGCCTGAGATTTTTTTTCCATCAATTGTGATATCATTTCTTCCTTCAAACCGCGCATTCACTCCAAGACTTTGCAATACATCTACAATGGGCTTTGTAAATTTTTCAAAGTCAATGAGGCTGCTGTCTTTACCGGAGGCTGTAAAGGAGAAGTTTAGATTGCCGAGATCATGATACACAGCACCTCCGCCCGACAACCTTCTTACCACATGTATGCCGTGTGCTTTTACATATTCATAGTTGATTTCTGAGAGTGTGTTCTGATGTTTTCCTACGATGATGGCATTGTCATTTTGCCAGAGCATAAAGCAATCTTCATCTATATGTTTGAAGATGTATTCGTCGGTCGCAATATTGAAATATGGGTCAGTTGTCTTGTGGTAAATACATAGCATCAGGATAAAGAAATTTATGGCTGCAATTTAACCAACAATCTTTCACAACCCTAAAAAAATGTGTGTGAAGGGCTGTAATGAAGTCCTGACGGCTGCTTTAGAAAAAAATAATATTTACTTTTTTGAACCCGGAAATTGTCAGCGATAGATATTGAACCAATTTGCAGCCTGATCATACGTGTCTTTCAGAAACTCGCTGTTACTCCACCAATCGTGACCGGCAAACTGATAAATAACTTTTTTATTCGGTACATGCAAATCGTTCAATTTGGATTCCATTGTATTCGCCTGGCTGATATTAATAACAGGATCCCAATCACCCTGAAACAGAATCGTCGGTACCGAGCTGCTGTTTACCTGATAATAAGGACTTGCATTCTTATACAGATCTGTAGTAGCTCCCGAAAGTGGAGCGCCAAGTAAAGTTGTAAGCGTACTGCCAAATAGCACACTGTTGTAATACGCCATGCTGAACAGGTCTGTAGGTGTGGCCATACCTGAGGCGGCCCTTACAAGGCCGGTTTGATTGCGCGTATAGGCATAAGCCAGTGAAAGATGTGCACCAGCACTGTGCCCGATGGTATAAAAACGTTTTTTTGATATAAGATAAACATCTGCTTTTTCAATCAGGAGCCGGATGGCTGAGTCAATATCATCAAGCTGTAGCGGATAATTATTCACACCGGATTTTGCCAGCCTGTAATTCATATTGGCTACCGCAAATTTTCTTTTTTGAAATGCCACCCCAAACATGCTCAACTCTCCCTTGTCACCGGCGTTCCACCCTCCACCATGGATCAGTATGACCACAGGCGTTGTATCGGTCCGGCCGGCAGGAAGGTAAAGATCGAACTTCTGATACGTATCTGCTCCGTAACTGATGTTTGAAATTAGCGTATCTGATGTGATTCTATCCTGAGGTTTGGAGCTTGCATTTTCCTTTTTACAGGAAATGAAAATAACGGGTGCCAGAAAAAATATCCATTTCTTCATATCATCTCAAAAAGAGGCAATAACCATGCAGAAAAAAGCAGTTTAAATTATTGCACTCAAAATTATTGCACCAGTTTCCAGGTATTTCCTTTTCGCTCTAAGACAATTGTATTACTAACTGGGCTCTCATTGTTGGTTCTTGTGAGTGCAGTAGCTGCAATCACCACCCTGTTTTGTGAAGTCGGAATTTTTTCGAGATCAAATGTATAATAATCGTTGCCGCTTACAGTGATGTCAAAAATATTCTTTGGGTCTGCCATATTCATATCATTCACGTCGGTAAACTTATAAATAACATACCTGTTGATCAGATCGTTGGCGGTGTCTTCAACCAGATAAAGGTTGATCGTATTTGATTCGGACACTGGTCTTCCTTCGTCCAGGATAATATTGGGTTTTGCAGGCTTTGCAGCATCTATCCAGGGCATTGGTGGAGGAATAGCGGGATAGCGGTAGTAGTTATTCCGAAGGCTGTCGTTCCATCCATTTGGGTTGGATGCAAAGGTCTTACTGCTGAAAAATACACTCCCTTCAATTTGGGGAAATTCCCTGATCCGGCGAATCTGATTGGGTAGTTCTTTTTTATTATGCCACGCATACGACCTGGATTCCATGGTACGGTAAATGCCCTGTCCTATGTACATGTGACGACCATAGGTGTGTTTGGCCCACCAGTCGGTCAGCACCTCAAAACCCACCAGTTTATGTCCAAATTCCCAATACAACTGAGGCACTACATAGTCAATCCATCCCTCTTTCAGCCACAATAAGATGTCTGCATATAAATCATCATAATTGGTTTGTCCGGCTTTGGTATTGCTGCCGTCGGGATCTTTGTCAACATTGCGCCATACACCAAACGGGCTGATACCAAACTGGCAGTAGGGTTTTTCTTTCTTGATGATACGGCTAAGCATTACGATAATAGAGTCCACATTGCTGCGCCGCCAGTCATCACGGCTCATTCCGTTGCCATATTTCTGAAAACTTTTCCAATCGGGAAATTCTTTTCCTGCAATACGATAAGGGTAAAAATAATCATCAAAATGAATGGCATCCACATTATAGCGACGTACTACGTCTTGCACTACTTTTTCTACAAACTTTTGTGCTTCTTTATTTCCCGGGTCAAAATATCTCTTGCCGCCATAGTCCAGAAACCACTCAGGGTGCAGCCTTGTTATATGGTTGGGTGCTATCGAGGATTTCCCAATACTAAAAACTGCCCGGTAAGGATTCATCCAGGCATGAAACTCCATACCACGCTTATGAGTTTCTGAAATCATAAATTCCAATGGATCATAGTAGGGGCTTGGAGGTTTTCCCTGTGTCCCCGTGAGCCACTCGCTCCAGGGTTCCAACTGAGAAGGGTAAAACGCATCTGCTGCCGGTCTTATCTGTACCACCACAGCGTTCATTCCGTTGCGTTTGTGCATATCGAGGAGGCTGATAAACTCTGCCTTCTGTGCCTCCGAAGTCAGATTCTTGGTGGAGGGGAAATCTATATTATCAACCGTAGCAATCCACACGCCCCGAAATTCATACTTCGGCTGGGCATGTGCAGGTTTTAATACAAAAATGAAAAGAAATGCAGTAATAAGAAGTTTCATAATTTTAAAAGTGGTCAGAAAGCGCAATTTATACAATACTTCACGGTGAAGTATTTTCTCCGATAAAATGAAATTCTAAATTATTGTAAAAATGTCCATATAACAGGTTTGGTAGTACGAAAAAGAGTACCCGGTTGGGAAGGGAGTACTTATCCCCGTATGAAAGATCAATGACATTTAAAATAGTCAAACGTTTCGCCGCAATCCCCGCACCGGAAAAGTGCCTTACACGCCGTAGATCCGAATGCATTGACCAGCAGGGTGTTTACCGAACCACAATTCGGGCAGGCCGGGTGCTTCTCTTCCAGATGTTCCAATCCGGCCTTCCCTTCGGGTGGCGCTATTCCAAACTGTTTCAACCGTACCTTTCCCTCTTCGGTCATCCAGTCGGTGGTCCAGGCAGGAGACAATTGTGTACGGATATTGAAATTCCTGATCCCATTATCCACCAACTTTTTCCGGATGGCAAGGGAAATCATATCCATCGCGGGACATCCGCTGTAGGTGGGTGTAACCATAATGACAAAAACATCATTCTCAAAAAATACATTACGCAATATTCCCAGGTCACCGATCGTAATTACCGGAATCTCGGGGTCATAAACCTCATCCAGCAATTTACGTACATGGGATACTGTTATAAATTTTTCCTGTGTAGTCATAGCCTTAAAATTTCACCATTCACATCCCGGATAGGCTCTTTGGAGAAATTGCATTTCTGCCAGGATATACCCAAGATATTCGGTATGAAGGCCTCTCTTTCCACCTGTGTGCATAAAGGTATCGGGCGCCGGTAATGAGAGTGTGGCTTCGGTAATCACATCAGATACCTCCTTCAGCCAGTCTGCTCTTAAGTTCTCAAAAAATTGTTTGCCGGGATTTTCAAATACATCAACCCCTTCGAATTCTTCAGCAATAAAAAACTCCCCGGTATAAGGCCAAAGGTATTTAAGAGCTTTCTGCATCCGCGAATAGCTCTCTTTCGTTCCGTCGCCAAGGCGCTTTACCCAGTCTGCACTCCAACGAATATGATAGGCCACTTCTTTTAAGGATTTTTCAGCTATTGCAGAAAGGTCTTTAACCGGAGAATAAACCAGTTTGCCATATACCCGCTTCTGCCATTGTGCAAAAAGAAATATTTTTAACACAGATTGTGCCCAATCGCCATTCGGCAATTCGGCAATCAATACATTCCGGTATTCATGTGCATCCCGCAAGTAGGCCAGCGTATCCTCTGTAGTATGGGAATCCGGAATATGATTATTCTTCAGCCCTGCAGCAAACTGATACAACAACCGCGACTGCCCAATGTGGTCCAACGTAATATTTGTGATAGCAATGTCCTGTTCAAGCATCGGCCCATGCCCTGTCCACTCACTCAGACGCTGTGCCATAATCAATGAGCTGTCTCCTAACATTAATGTATAATCGTAAATGTCCTGTTGTTTCATAACTCACATATATTCTACCTCGTCGGGTAATTTGTAAAAAGTAGGGTGCCGGTAAACTTTATCCTCGGCGGGGTCAAAAAAGCTTTCTGCTTCTTCCGGGTTGGAGGCATGAATATTTTTCGATTCCACGACCCAGATACTTACCCCTTCCATTCTCCGTGTATATACATCCCTGGCGCTTTCTATCGCCATTCTCGCATCGGCAGCATGCAGGCTTCCCACATGTTTGTGATCCAGGCCCTGCCGGCTACGGATAAATACTTCCCACAATGGTTGCTCATTCATACCGGTTATTGTTTTGTTGTAATTTTATCAATTGATTTTTCTTTTCTAACTTCTTGTTTTTGTGCATAGGCAAGTGCCGCCTCTCTGACCCATTGGCCGTTTTCATGGGCTGCGATTCGTGCATCCATCCTTTCTTTATTACAGGGGCCATTGCCTTTGACTACATTCCAGAATTCTTCCCAGTTTATTTCACCAAAATCATAGTGCTTTCTTTCCTCGTTCCATTTAAGATCAGGATCCGGAATTTCCAAACCCAATACTTCTGCCTGTTGCACACACATATCCACAAACTTCTGACGCAATTCATCATTGGTAAACCGTTTGATCTTCCACTTCATACTCTGCTGTGTATGTGGAGAATCTTCATCCTTTGGCCCAAACATCATCAGGCTCGGCCACCACCAACGGTTCAGTGCATCCTGCGCCATGGCCTTTTGCGCAGGAGTTCCCTGACACAATGTGTATAAAATATCAAACCCCTGCCTTTGGTGAAAGCTCTCCTCCTTACAAATGCGCACCATCCCTCGCGCGTAAGGTGCATACGATGACCTGCACAAAGGCACCTGATTCATAATGGCTGCTCCATCCACCAGCCAACCAATAGCTCCCATATCTGCCCACGAAATGGTCGGATAATTAAAGATGGAGCTGTACTTTGCTTTGCCAGTCAACAACTGCTCTACCATTTCCTCGCGAGTGATATTCAGCGTTTCTGCAGCACAATACAGGTACAACCCGTGGCCGGCCTCATCCTGCACTTTCGCTATCAGAATGGATTTGCGCTTTAATGTTGGCGCTCTGGTAATCCAGTTAGCCTCCGGTAGCATACCTACAATTTCACTATGTGCGTGTTGACTGATCTGCCTGATGAGTGTCTTTCGATACTCAGGCGGCATCCAGTCTTTTGGCTCAATCTTAATATCCTTTTCAATTTTTTCATCAAAGTTTGTTTGTAGTTCCCCGATGTCCATAAGACTGTTTTATAAAAAAATAAAATTACTATTTACAAGTTAATCATATAATTTCAGTTAGGCGAAATCAATGATGTTAATTATAGAATCAATTAGCGTCATAACCAGTAAAGCAACCATCCATTCAATTCCATAAATTTGTTTTATGAGATCATTTCAGATCCTTTTACTTTTCGGAATTGGATTGGCAGGATGTGCTCAATCAAAAAAGGCGACTATGGATACTGTAAAAACAGTGATCGTCACTTATTATGAAAGGCTTCCGGGAAATATTGCAGTCGATCCGGAGGGTAGAGAACTTCCGTTTAAGAGAGATACCATTTATTCCGTTTATGCAGAGACCACAGTCAACCCGGACTCGTGGGATCAAATAGTCATAAAAGGTAGCTTATACAATATTACCGGAGAGCCTCAGTTGCTTCCGGGCAGCCTCGTTGTTTCAGACAAAAAAAATCATGAGAACCTATTCCCTTTTCGATCTTCAGGTTCTTCACTTTGGAAATTGGACATGGAGCAGGCAACTCCCCCGGAATCGCATCATATCACTTCCGACTCATCCTATCTGAAACTCACCATCAGGGGAAGAAGCGTCACGAAAAAAATTGAAAAATTTGCAGAAATCGAAGGGCCTCCCACTTATTGACCTCTTTTAGTTCTTTTCGATAAGGAATTTTGCGGGTAGCCAACAACCATCTCAAACAGCACTTTGATTTTCTTTGGTCAACTTGAAACTTTGGTTTAGATTTAATACCCAAACCAAAAAAATGTACCAGCATGAGAAAATTTATTCTGATTCTGACTGTTTCGGCCGTTGCCGGATTGTTATTTTGGAAATATTATCACAAAGCAAAGCAGCCCAAACCCATCACAAATAACTATACGGTGAACTCCGAAGAAGAAGAGAGCGAAGGTGAAGAGGAAGATGGAATTAAAGAAGCTCAGGAAATGGATTTCGAGCTCACTAAAGACCTCCGGCTCGGATATGTCCCCAAGGACAGATTAGCAAGAACCACCTCTGAGTTGATGAAAAGATATGCTGCGCAAGGGTTTGCCCGAAAAGGCCCACTGGGCATCACCTGGGTAGAACGTGGGCCCAATGCGGATAAATTAGGGCCAAGCAATGGCAACCTTCGTAAAGGTACAGCGGTTACTTCAGGGAGAATAAGAGCAATCTGGGTTGACCTGGCGGATGCCACCAACCAAACGGTATGGGTAGGCGGTGTGGCAGGAGGAATCTGGAAGACAACCAATATCGCAAGCCCCAACGCAACATGGACACCCATCAATGATTATTTTGACAACATGGCCATTGGTGGTATCTGTCAGGACCCTACCAATACAAACATTATGTATTTCGGCACAGGAGAAAAGACGTTCAATGCGGATAAAGTAAGAGGTGGGGGTATTTGGAAAAGCACCGACCACGGAGTTTCCTGGAATCTGCTTCCCGGAACAGCCAATTATTACAATGTATCAAAAATTCTCTGTGATAACAGCGGAAATTTATATGTCTCCATGATTGGAGTTTATGGAATTTTGCGGTCAAAAGATAAAGGGGCAACCTGGACCAACATTACTCCATCGGGGCTTACAAATTATGCAACAGAAATGGAATTGAGCAGCACCGGCAGATTGCACGTTGTATGTGGATATTACAACACCGGAACTTCCGGATATAGATTTACCGATGACCCTGCGAATGTAACCTCCTCAACCTGGACCGCTCCAACAACGACCTTTAATACAAATTACAATTCCGACCTTGCTGTAAAAGGGGACACTGTATATGCCTTGCCTGCTGCTTCCGACTGGAACACGCTTACTGTTTACCAATCTGTAGATGGCGGTGTAAATTGGGCGGCCACCCCAACTCAAATTCCCACTCAGGTAAGCAGTGGGCAAGCCTGGTATAATATGGCCATCGTCGTAGATCCGGCTGACGGAAAAAAATTGCTTGTCGGAGGCCTTAATGTTTATAAGTCATCCGATGCGGGTGCTACCTGGAAGCAGATTTCAGCCTGGGTCAACCCCGGAAGTTTATCTTATGTACATGCAGACCAGCAATATGCTGTTTGGAATGGGAATCAGGTAATCATGGCTTCAGACGGAGGAATTGATGTATCTACAAATAGTGGAGAAACTTTTACCGACAGAAATACAGGCCTTCGCCTGAAACAATTTTACTCAGTGGCCGCTCACCCGACCAATGTAAATTATTTTCTTGGTGGTACACAGGATAACGGCGTTCACCAACTTTATAAAGCAGGGATGGATTCATCCTACGAGGTAACGGGAGGTGACGGAGCCTTTACACACATAGATCAGTTAAATCCACAATATCAGTTTGGTTCATACGTATTTAATCAATACAGAAGAAGTACAGATGGAGGCCAGACCTGGTCCAAGGTAGATTATTCAAGTTCTGTAGGGCAGTTTATCAATCCGACAGATTATGATTCTTATGGCAAGAAAATGTATTGTGGTGCAGGAACAAACCAATATCTGCGTTGGGAAAATCCAACCTCTGGCAGCACCTTTACTCCGGTTTCCCTTTCAGCATTAAACGGTACAGTAAGACATGTGTCTGTATCGCCATATACTCCATCCAGAGTGTTCTTTGGTTCATCTTCGGGAAACATCGTGAGAGTAGATAATGCAGACCAGGCTACCATTTCAGCCGCCGCAATTAACTCGGGCACGCCAGCTGCAACCGTTTCATGCATTGCCATTGGAACCTCCGACGACAATCTTTTGGCTACTTATTCCAATTATGGACAACAGCATGTTTGGTTTACCAGCAATGGTGGCCAGACATGGACAAATGTGTCAGGCAACCTTCCTGATATCCCGGTTCGCTGGGCTGTATTTTATCCGGAAAGCAATTCCAAGGTTATTCTGGCAACAGAATCCGGTGTATGGGAAACCGACAATCTGAATGGTTCTTCCACCTCATGGGTGCAAAACACAACCCTTCCTTTTGTAAGAACAGACATGCTGAAATACAGAAGATCCGACAATTCACTGGTAGCAGCTACGCATGGAAGAGGAATGTTTACTGCATCCTTACCCAAGTTGCCTCCTTATGTAAGATTCCTGGCCGCATCCAATACAGTGACGGAGACTACCACCAATACCGTTGACGGATGCAGGTATTATACCGATTACACATTAAATCTGGGACTGGATAATCCACCAACTGGCGACGCCAACGTAACTCTTTCCGTAAAAAGCGGGGGAACAGCTACCCAAGGCGTTGACTTTGACTTTACGACCAATGGTAGTTTCACATCGCCGTCCAGTTCATTTACCATTCCGTCAGGGTCTATGACTACACCGACGGTGACTTTGAGAGTATATGATGATGCAGAGGTTGAGCCTTCAGAAACTTTCACGATTCAGCTTTCGGTATCGGGCAGTACAGATGCGGTAGTATCTCCCAGCCTCGGGCAATCTAATATACTGATTAAAAACAATAAAAATGCTCCTGTGTACAACAGCTCGACACAGACATTTATACTTGGCAACAAAGATTTTTATCTTGGTAACACTACAGCCGGGCAACCATTGGATATCCGGTTGACAAGTAAGCGAAATCAAATGGTGTACAGGGCCTCAGAACTGACAGCCATCGGTATGACAAAAGGTAATATCACCAGCATTGGAATCGATATTCAAAAAAACAGTGTATCGCCCTATAAAAATCTGAATATCAAAATGGGCACAACCACACATGATTATCTCTGGGATGAGAATGGCGTTTATGTAGCGACGACTTCAGTTTATAAAACTCTGCCATCATACACTACCATCAATGGAATCAACGAGTTTATTCTTGACAATCCTTTTGTATGGGATGGCGTTTCAAATATTGTGGTTGAAATCTGCTACCAAAATGATGCAACAACCACAGAAAGTGTGGACCGGACAATCGGCTTCAAAGACGGAGGTACCTCATCTCAGGCCAGTTTTATCTGGAGCGATAATGTAAACTGCAGCCAAAACTTCTTCATCCCGGATCTCGGTGGATATTCTGAAGGCCTAAAGCCACGCATGCAATTTAAAATTGTAAGTCATGGTAACGAAATCGCCACTTCAGGCTCCAGGTCGGAACACCTGGCAAACAATGGCAACTATTACTTCTATAACGGCGTAAATATCATTAACCAAATCAAAGGCGCTTCTGCGGCACTGGGATGCGTCTCTTCAAACATTTTAGAATCCGGAAATGTGTGGAAGACTTATGGCAACAAAACCAGATCGGGAAAGGTATTTGAAATAACTCCATCCCAAAACAGCAACGCCAGCTACACAGTAGGTTTGTATTACACTTCAAGTGAACTTGCCGGCAAAAGTCCTGCAGACCTTCAGATACTTAAGACAAATGCCGCAACCATAGAGGAGTCCGGCGGCACAACAGCCAACACAGTCATCGGCACCACGACATTTGAAGCATACGGCGATGGTTACCTTTTTACTGCATCCTTTACCGGCTTCTCTAAGTTCTTCCTTGCGGAGAAAGGGGTCACGCTTCCAATCAGACTCCAAAGTTTCATCGGAGTTATTCAGGACAATACCGCAATCCTGAAATGGCAAACAGCTGCCGAGCAAAACTCTTCTTATTTTGAAGTGCAAAAATCGAAAGACGGTACGAATAACTTTGTACCTATCGGTAAAGTAAATGCAGCCGGCTTCAGCAATTCTCCAAGAGAATACACACTGACGGATAAAAACCTGACCTCTTTGAATTATTACAGACTGCGGATAGTGGATAAGGACGGAAAGCAAGACTTCAGCAACACGCTGCTGTTAAGATACAATCCCACTTCACAAAAAATGATGGTGGTAGGAAACCCATTCCGCGATGAAATAAAAATTCAGTTTGAACACTCAACCGAAGGCGCTGTGAAGGCGGAACTGTACAACAGCAGTGGCGCCAAAGTATTCAGTAAGGAGTATGCCGCATCCGATCTGTTTGAGGTGAATACAGAAGGCCGCAGATTACCTAACGGTGCGTATATCCTGAAAGTATTTGCGGATAAAAAAGTTTATACCGAAAAGGTGGTGAAACGCGAGTAAGTTTTTTAACCACTCTTCAATGAACAAGAGGCTGTCAGAATCAGATAGCCTCTTGTTTTTTTGATATAATCCTGATACGATACATTGCATAATTAATTTAATTTGCCAACTAAAGAATCTTTCACCTAAGACCCAACTCTAACAATTTACATTTATCTAAAACTATACAATGAGACTTTTATTCCTGGTTTTTTGCAGCTTCTTGATCGCAATGCAGACATCCGCACAAAACAATCGGATAACCGGTACAGTTACCGATGCAGAAAGTGGTACACCGCTTCCCAATGCCAGTGTCCGCATATCCGGATCGGGGGGAACCACTACAGATAAAAACGGTAAGTTTAGAATTAACTGCAGCGATTCGGTTACAATTACTATTTCTTACATTGGATATGAAACCTTTAAACAGAAAGTGGGATGCAACTCTTTCCTTTTCGTTCAAATGAATCAATTATCCGGGAATCTGGATGAAATAGAGGTTACCGCTACCTCAAACCCGGACAGGCGGGTTTTATATCAACCGGCATCCATTTCTGTAATTGGTAAAAATGAAATTGATCGTGGCACAGGTCTTCTGCTGGACGATGCCATCAATACAAACATTCCGGGTGTCTATATGCAAAGAAGAACTTTGTCGGCAGGCCAGCAATTCAACATTCGCGGATATGGAAATGGCACCCGCGGCACCAATGGAATCAACAGCAACTTTGACGGCCAGGGGTACAAAGTTTATCTTAATGGTATCCCCATTACCGATGCAGAAGGGTTGACTTTAATGGACGATATTGACTTCGGATCGGTAGGTGGGGTAGAAATTGTAAAAGGGCCCTCCGGCACCTTATACGGACAAGCGATCGCCGGTGTGGTGAATCTCACAACCATTAAGCCTCACCCGGGTACATCATCTCTTGGACAGAAAATTATTCTGGGCAGCTACGGCCTGCAGCGATACACTTCAACCCTTATGCTTGGAAAAGAAAAATCTTCCATCCTTGTAAACTATGGAAAACAGAAATACAACGGGTTCATGCCTCACACCCATTCAAACAAAGATTTTGTAAACCTTTCAGGAGAGTTTACTCCGAATCAAAAACAGGCAATCCATGTTTATTTCGGCTTCAGTGACAGCTATGAGGAACGCAATGGAGAAATTACCAAAGAACAATGGGAAATGGTTGATTACTCCGGCAATCCAAGATACATTAAGAACAACGCACACTCCAACATCATCTCCTTCAGAGCCGGAGTGGGTCACACCTACAGGTTTAGCCAATCCATTGCCAACACTACATCAGTGTATGGTACCGGCCTGACAAGTAATGTAAGCTCTGCAGGCGGATGGACAGATAAGTCATCCATCAACTATGGCCTTCGGTCAACTTTCGATACAAAGTTTTCTTTGGGAGATCATCTCTCTGTTTCAGGAATCACGGGAGTAGAAGCCCAAAAACAAAATGCTCAGACAATGGGCTACCCGATGGTAGTTGACAGCTTTAATACAACAGGTTACAATATCATCGGCACTATTCGTAGCAATCAATATACCCTTTCAAAAACACTTTCTCTTTTTTCAGAATGGACCTTACTTCTGCCTGAGGCATTTTCAATTACAGCAGGTCTGGGATACAGCTCTTTGGGAATTGAATTAAACGACAGGTTATATTCTTCTGCCAACAACAACCCTTCAAATCCCAATGCAATACGCAAGCCTGTTCAATACAAAAAATCTTTTCACAACATGCTTTCGCCACACCTGGCCATTAACAAGGTCTTTGCGAAACAGATCTCTGTGTATGCAGCTTTCAGTACAGGATACAAGGCTCCTGTGAGTTCCTATTTTTTTATTCCCGTCACAGGACAATTGGTGCCGGGCCTGAAACCCGAAAAAGGAACCCAATTTGAAGTCGGATCAAAGGGAACCTTATTTGGGGGCAGATTAAACTATCAGTTCGCAGCCTTCACCATCCGGTTTAAGGATAAGATGACGACGGTCGCAGTGGCCGATTCTACCAACACAGCCACCTCGTATGTGTATGTGGCAAATGCGGGCGAACAGAACAATACAGGGATTGAAATGCTTATCAAGGGGATCGCCTACCACTCTTCTGACTTTATAAATGAAATTAGTCCGTTTGTAAATATAGCCGTAGCACACTTTCGGTATGGTGATTTTAAATATCAGCAACTAACCAAGGACAAGAAATCAATCGTCGAAGTGGATTACAGTAAGAAAACGGTAGCCGGGGTTCCGCCGGTCACTTTCAATACAGGGTTTGATCTTACTACAACTCCGGGATTGTATATGAACATTACCTATTCTTTCAGAGCAAAAATGTATTACACGTCAGACAACCTCAACATGACTGGGCAAAACCACCTGCTCAATGCAAAACTTGGGTACAAGCACGAATTTGGAAAACACCTGGGTCTTGATACCTATTTTGGGCTGAATAACATCACACAAAACCAGAATTATGCAATGGTGTTTCTGAATCAATTACCGGATGCCTACATCCCCGCACCCAACAAAATCAATTGCTTTGGAGGATTGAACATAAAATATATTTTCTGATTCTAAAATGGCGAGAAAACAGACAAATGAAAAAAATTATTCTCTTATTCTTTCCGGCTTTGCTGATGATGTCGTGCGACAGGTTTGGCAATAAGGATAAGAATACATCACAAGAAACCCGAATCGTTTGCATTTCCAAACAATATTCTGAAATCATCTGGGCATTGGGAGCTGAGAAAAACATTGTGGCCGTAGATCTTTCCAGCACCTATCCCGATGCTGTCAAAAAAATTCCTACGATTGGTTATCACAGGGCGTTGAGCGCAGAAGGTATATTGGCTACAAGACCTACGCTTATCCTTCATGATAATAACATAGGTCCCGAACATGTGGTAAAACAGTTGCAGGATTTGAAGATACCAATGAAAGTATTTGCCAACAAAGCAGAAGATATTGAGAGTACCAAAAAACTCATTATGGAAATGGGAGAATACTTTGGCAAACAGGCACGGGCGTCAGCGCTCTGCAAAAAATTGGATGCAGATATGACAAAAGCGCTTGAAAATGCCAAACAATACAAAGACTCTTTGAAAGTATTGGTTATTCATTTTGGAAGAGCTACCAATGCGTATTTGGTAATGACCTCTCACAGTACCGGGGCGCAGATGATCCGATGGGCCGGAGGCCGCATGGCGGTAGAGGCCGACAAAGGCATGAGACAGCTCTCTGCAGAGGTGGTGGCAGCCTCCGACCCGGATGTTATCTTACTTACCGATTATGGTTACGACCGCTTAGGCTCTCCTGAAAAAATAAAGGAGCTACCCGGTGTTGCGGGAACAAGAGCCGCAAAAGAAAATCACATTTACCGGATAGAAGCACACGATCTTATTTACCTGGGGCCCAGAACAGGAGAAAATGTTCTGATGATTCAAAAACTTATTCATCAGGGTGCAACCAAATAAATACAGTGCATATATTTTTCCTGTAATGATGGCAATGCTCATTATTACAATGATTCTGTCTGCCATGTACGGTGCTGTTCATATCAGTGTTGGAGAAATGGTTTCTGCGTTGAACAAATGGCTGAGCTCAACAAAAGAACTCACATTAAATGAAAGAATCTTTCTCAATATCCGCTTACCGCGTGCAATCCTTTGTGTATTTGTAGGTGCAAGCCTGGCCGTCGGTGGCACCTTGATGCAGGCATTGTTTCGCAATCCTATTGTAGAACCCGGCCTTATCGGCACTTCCAGTGGTGCTGCCTTTGGCGCTGCTCTTTATTTTGCATTGGGCGCATCACTCAATTTTAATGCAGGAGAATGGACACTTCCCTTCGCTGCATTCACCGGTGGTGTGCTGTCGACCTTTTTGGTATTTATTCTGGCACAATCAAAAGACACAGGTAAAAGTTCCATTATTTCTCTACTGCTCATCGGCATAGCAATCAATGCCCTGTTTCTAAGCGGTGTGGGGTTTCTCTCCTACATCGCACGCGATCCACAGGCCCGGTCTATCACTTTCTGGAGTATGGGCACACTCTCTGGCGCCAACTGGCATTCGGTAATCATCGTGGGCATATCTACAATTTCCTGCGTTTTTATTTCACTCAGATATGCCAATCCTTTAAATGCACTAATGCTGGGAGAAAGTGAGGCGATGTTGCTTGGAGTAAAAATCAACCGGCTGAAGGCGATTGTTCTTCTGGCAAATGTGTTGATCATTTCTGTTGCCACAGCATTTGTCGGTGTAATCAGTTTTGTCGGATTGATTGTGCCACACCTGCTTCGCATAATGAACGGCTCAGACAACAGGTACCTTATTCGTGGCAGTGTACTGCTGGGTGGTATTCTGCTTGGATTAGCCGACCTCACGTCCAGGCTGGCGATACCACCGGCTGAGTTACCCATTGGTATCGTGACTTCGGTGGTTGGCGTACCGGTATTCATCATTCTGCTTCGCAGCAAAAAATATTTTTAAAGCATGTTGAAAGCAGAAAATATATCTTTTCAGGTTAAGAAAAGGAAACTGTTGGAAAACATTTCAGCAATATTTCATGCTGGAAAAATTAATCTGATCATCGGGCCTAACGGAGCGGGAAAATCAACGCTGATAAAGATTCTGAGTGGCCAAATAAACCCTTCAAGGGGAAATGTGTTTTACTCAGACACAAACCTCAGGAATATTCCTGTATCTGAACTTGCCCGGCAAAGAGCGGTATTGTCGCAAGACATCGACCTTGTTTTTCCTATGACGGTCAATGACCTCGTCATGATGGGAAGGTACCCGTTTTTTTCTGGTACACCCACGAAAACAGATAAGCAGATTTGTGAAGAAACGATTTCGTTCTTTGACCTTCAAAAGTTGAAATATCGCAATTACATCACACTCAGTGGCGGCGAAAAACAGCGCGTTCATTTTGCCAGAGTAGCCGCTCAAATCTGGAATCCCGATAATCACAAGTGCCATTACCTGATCCTTGATGAACCGCTAACCTTTCTGGATGTGTTCTATCAATTTGATTTCATGAAAAAAATCACCACCCTGGTAAAGAAGCATAACTGGGTGGTTGTGGGTGTAGTACACGATTTGAATCTGGCAGGTAAATATGCAGATCATATCACCCTGTTGCATCAAGGTAAAATACTGGAAGACGGGAGTAAAGAAACTGTTTTAACCAAAGAAAATATTCTGAACGCCTATGGTTTGCCGGCCTCGGTGGTACATGAAAACAATACTGTCCGGATTCATTTCTGAAAGTGAGACTTCTCTCCACTTAGAAATATTGAATCATAATAGACCGTTTGAGCTGATCAGAAACCTAAGAATGAATTTGAGTGAATAATTTCCGTGTATGCATGTTACTATACCCGGATTAGTTTTATCCCCTTCACTGATCAAAATCCACCTTTACCACTTCTGTACAAGGGTGCGACTGGCAGGTGAGTATATAGCCTTGTTTTACCTCATAATCCTCCAGCCCATAGTTGCATTCCATCTCCACTTTTCCTTCTAACAACTTTGCGCGGCATGTCGTACAAACACCGCCTTTGCACGAATAAGGCAGATTGATCCCCTGATTGAGGCCTGCATCCAGAATGGTTACCTTTTCGTAAGGCACATTCACGTCATAGGTGCGTCCATCTACAGTGACCGACACTTTACTTCCTTCGCCACTCACATCTGATACACTCGCTTTCGCCTGACGGTTTTCCCGCATAGCAGGTGTGGTAAAAAGTTCGAAATGAATATTTTCGGAAGCGGTTCCAATACCTATCAAATGGTCCCGTACGGTGAAGATCATTGCCTCGGGTCCACACACAAAAAATTCATCGGCAGTTTCATACTTTAAAACCGGAGCCAGTTGAAGGCATTTCTCTTTGTCAATCCGTCCGGAATTTAGGGGTGAGTCGGTTTGTTCTCTACTCAATATATAGGTGATGTCAAACCGATCAAGGTACTTGTCTTTTAATGCTTCCAACTCTTCTCTGAAAATCACAGATTGCACATTCCGGTTTCCGTATACCAAAGAAACTATACTTTGTTTTTCAACAGCCAAAACTGTTTTCAGGATGGAAATGACCGGAGTGATGCCACTCCCTGCCGCAAACAGTATGTACCTCTTCCTGTTGGACGGGTTTAATTCCGTAAAAAAACTTCCTGCAGGTTGCATGATCTGAAGTTCATCCCCGGGTTTCAATTTCTCAACTGCGAAAGTGCTGAAAACCCCGCCAGGTACCTGTTTGATTGCAACCTTTATTTTGTTTTCCAAAGGGCTGCTGCAGATAGAATAGGCACGGCGTATTTCATCCAGATGACTTAGGATCGTAATGTTTTGCCCCTGTTTGTATTGAAATAAGGGTTGTAGTTCTTCATTAATATCAAACTCCACCGATACACAGTCGTTGGTTTCTTTCACCACTTTCCCAACCTTTACATTAAAAAAATGCTTTGCCAAATTGTATGAGACTTTTGATTCTTACAAATGTATGAATTCATCTGCCGGATTTATTTCGTAAAGGGGAATCACTCAATATTTCCTTAATTATTGATTTTAAAATGTGTGATACGCTAATTTTGTGCACTTTAAATATACGACGATGATATTGCAACCTGTAGATAAATTCAGTACTATTTCACCGGAAGACTTCAAAAAAAACTATTACAACCCGATGAAACCGGTTGTGATTACAGATCTGGCCAAATCCTGGCCAGCCTATGAAAAATGGAATTGGGATTATTTCAAGGAAATCGTGGGAGATAAAAAAGTAGCATTATACAACAATGTCAAAAGTGATGCCTACACGCCCATCAATACCGCCGATGACTACAAGACCTTTGGTGAATATGTGGACATGATTAAAAAAGGCCCTGCCGGATGGCGGATATTTCTTTTCAATATTTTTGACCACGCCCCGCAACTGATTAATGATTTTACCTGGCCGGAGCACCTCATGAAAGGATTTGTCAAAAAATATCCGATGCTCTTTACCGGTGGCGCCACCTCTATCACACACATGCATTTCGATATAGACCTTAGCCACATCCTGCATACTCAGTTTGCAGGAAGAAAACGGGTTCTCCTGTTTGAATACAATGAAAAAAATAAACTTTACCGTAAGCCCTTTGAGGTGTTGAGCCTGGCCGATTTCAGCAACTATGCCGACAATAAAGGAAAGCCGGACTATGAGAAGTTTCCGGCACTTAAATATGCCAGGGGGTTGGAAGTAATCCTAAACCCCGGCGACACCCTCTTTATGCCTGCAGGTTATTGGCATCACATGGAATACATAGACAGTGGGTTTGCAATGAGCCTTAGAGCACTCCAAAGTTCGCTCGGAGGTAAACTGCACGGCGTATGGAACCTGTTTGGGATGCGAACTATCGATACCTTAATGAAGAAAACCTCCCCTAAATGGTGGTACAATTATAAAATAAGAAAAATCAATAAACTTGCCTCTAAGGAGATTGAAAAATCTCATTAAAAAAAAAGTTTATTTCCTGTTTAAAATTTTCCTTACTTTAGCACTCGATTCCAATTTCCTTCCTATTTCATAAAGCCGTCCGAAGTTCAATTCCATTGTTATTTATTGGTTAACTACTAATTAAGTTTACATATTTCTTACCCGAAGTAAATTTTTTTTTCTTGTGGTTTCAGAGGTAAGCAAGGCCGGTGATTTTAATCACTGGCCATTTTTTTTGACTTCCTTTTTTACTGGTATTTCGTGGTCAAAAAAGATAATCGACCATCAGGTCAAATTCAAATTCTGCAATTGGTGGTTACGATTACTTCAACATTCCGGTGATACCCGGATCCGAATAAAGTTCAATGAATAAAAATTTTACCCATTACTATAGCAACGAACCGGAAAAAAGTTAATTAAATTTTATTCTGTGATAAACCGGAGAAATCGTAAAGGATCGTTTAAATATTGCTCCAACTTTCTCCTCTCTGAATTCGGTAAATTGTCATTTCACTGATATTGTATTTCTGAGCAAGCTGCCGGTTGGTAAGTTTCTTTTTGGGATTGGCCAACTGGGTTTTTAGCGCCTTTACCTGAGCCAGCGTCAGTTTCAATCCCTTCGTGCGGGATAGTTGCCTTTCTCTGAAAGCTTTGCGGGCCGGGCTTTTCTGCTGATGCTGAATCGACTGTTCCTGGCTCACCCATTTGAGATTTTTACTTCTGTTGTCCGATCTGTTGTGATTGAGATGGATTACGATATTTTCTTTCTTTCCACCCTTGGTTACAAACAGTTTTGCCACTTCCCGGTGGATATAGAGTGTGTGGCTTTTGCCTTCAGCGTGCAGATTAAGCGTATTATATCCTGAAGTGACAGACCCTTTGAGCAGTTTGCCATCTTCATTGACATCTTGCTGATAACTGGCTACCCGCCCAAGTGAACTGATAGCATATTTATTTCTCAAAGCCTTATGCCCTTTAAAAGTCAGCGGCTTCCAGGTTTCACCTGCGATTTTTTTGACCATACTTATCGTCTTTGCTATAAAATTAGGAATTGCTTTTAATTAATTTCAAAAATTCTTGCTCATCTATAATCTGAATGGTATGAATCTTCTTTGCCTTTTCCAATTTACTCCCCGCAGAATCGCCGGCTACGAGATAATTCAAATGGGCACTTACGGACGAAAGTAACCGTCCGCCCGCTTCCTCAGCGAGCCTTTCTGCCTCGCTTCGCTTCATGGTTGGAAGTGTTCCGGTAAATAGAAACGTCTTTCCCGAGAGTGTTCCTGTCACAACTTTTTCTTCTGCCCCTTCCGTATTCACTCCGGAATCCTTTAAGGCCGAAAGAACAGCCAAATTGTGTTTGTCATGAAAAAAGTCAAAGATGGATTCACTTACCTTCTGTCCGATATCCCGCATCTGCTGAAGTTCTTCAACGGTAAGTGCCGTTAAATCAAATATAGATTTTACATTCCTTGCTAACTCTTTGGCTGTAGCCTCGCCCACATACCGGATACCAAGTCCATAAATTAATCTGTTAAGGGGTTGGGTCTTGGATTTTTCAATAGCACTCATCAAATTATCCACCGATTTCTTTCCAAATCCTTCCAGTTTGCTGATCTCTTCATAATTAATCCTGTAAATCGATGGGATGTCGGAAATAAATCCCAATTCATGAAACCTCCTGATATTGGATTCTCCCAAACTACGAATATCCATTGCATCTTTGCTCACAAAATGAATCAGTCGTTCTATAACCTGTGCCGCACAGTTGATGTTCATACAACGCCAGGCAGCTTCTCCCTGCGGTCGTCGTAGCTTATCTCCGCACACAGGGCATTTTTCAGGAAAGTGAATTTCTTTTTCATTCCCGTCACGCAACTCGGTAAGCGACTTAACAATATAAGGAATTACATCGCCGGCCCTTTCCACTATAACAGTATCGCCTATACGTAAATCTTTCTCTCTCAGAACATCCTCATTAAACAATGAAACAGACGATACGGTAACCCCGCCGATAGGTACCGGGTCTATCTTGGCCACCGGAGTTACTGTCCCCGTTCGCCCTACCTGAAATTCCACATTCCTCAACACGGAAGTTGCCTGCCTTGCCTTAAACTTAAACGCCATAGCCCATCGGGGGTGATGGCTTGTGCTGCCAGCTTCCTGCTGAAATTCAAATTCATTTACCTTAATCACCATCCCATCGATCTCAAAGGGTAGATTGTCTCTGCGGGTTTCAAAATCCAGACAGTACTGAACCACTTCTTCAATCTCATTGACAACGCTTTGATCGTGTGCCGGAGTACGAAAGCCGAGTCCGGCAAGTACTTCCATTGCCTGGGAATGACTTTTTAGAACGGTCGGAGCTTTCCCAGAATATTCAACATAACTCACATGATACAATACCGCTTCCAGTTTTCTCTTTCTTACGGCAGCAGGATCTTTCATTCTCAATGACCCGGCTGCAGCATTTCTCGGATTGGCCAATGGCGACATTCCTTCCTGAATCAGCGATTTGTTAAATGCATTGAAGTTCTCTTTGTTCAACAATACTTCTCCCCGAATTTCAATTTTTCGGATTCCCAATTCTGAAAACGAGGCAGACAACGGAATGCTTCCGATTTGCCGTATATTGGTTGTTATATCATCTCCTTCGCTTCCGTCACCACGGGTAGCGCCGCGCACCAAAAGATCATTTTCATAGATGAGCGATATCCCGGCTCCGTCATACTTTGGTTCAACACTGTAGTGAAAAGGTTGATTGCCAATAATTCCTGTCAGCCGAACTTTCCAGTCGTATAAATCTCCGGGATTGTAGCTATTATCCAGGCTCAGCATGGGTGCAAGATGGCTTACCGTCTTAAAGTCTTCATTCAGGTCTGCGCCTACTCTTTGTGTGGGCGAGTCGGGGGTAATTAATTCCGGAAATTTTCTCTCTATTTTCTCCAGCGATTTGTACAGCGTATCGTACTCACTGTCGCTGATCAATGGATCATTAAGCACATAATATCTGTATTCGTGAAATCGTAAAACTTTGCGAAGTGCAGCAATATCCTCCGAGCCGTGCAAAAGCCCCCGGGTTTCGTTTAACAATGCCTTCGTCGTCTCTTTAGAATACATGTGAATTGTTTTGCCCGTTCAAAGGTAATATTCTGTACCTCTTAATTGATTAATCCGTTCTGAAGTGTGCAGATTAATCTCCGGAAAGTGTACTCTTCTGGTAAGCTTTTATGAATAACGCGCCCAGATTTTTTTGTGGCGGAATATAATCATCAAATGTCTCTTTGACTGATTTGGGTGCCTTGTTAAAAGTTGCCGTCAGGTTGTCCCACATTTGGCGCCAGTCTATATTTTTCCCGGCACGCAACGTATTGTCCAGTGCATCTATAATGGGTCTATTCACATTCATTGCTCCGGTTTGTTTTGTGCTGATGATATGTGCTTCCGGCGCATAATCCAGAATGGTTTTCAAATTCTGGTAACCACCACAACTCCCCAGCATGATGATCTTTGTATTTTCAGGTAGCTGCTTGATTGTATAAGGTAAATGGTAACTATGCCCTCTGTGAATGACAATAGACGGAACCAGGCCGCGTAATTCAAGATATTCATCCAGCTTCTCCTGCGCCTCGGCATCTTTGCTGCTCTCGTTGTCTAATGGCTTGTTGGCAAAAATCCAAATGGGTTTCCCGCTTTTTGATTTTATTTCTATCCAATACTTTTTGTCTGTAATTGACCATTCGCTTGGAGGGAAACTTGTCAAATAACTCTGATAAGAAAGAATTCCATCTTTATCGCCATAGAAAAAAACCTGCTCTACGATTCTGCCGCTGTCGTCTGTCAGATAATCATTTGAAACCGTGTAAACAGGTGGAATTCCGATCGCCTTACTCAGGTCAATGTTATTCTTAGGGTCGGCACTCAGAAAAATCGTTTTCAGAATGCTGTATATTTTTTCGCCACGCTCGTTATCCTGCTTCTTGCATCGGTTAAGATTCCATTCTACATTGGAGAGCATCGATTGTTGTAACACCGGATTGGTAATACTTCCATAACTATCTGCTACATCCACCGCATCTTCCAGAGATCCTGTCTTCTCTAAATTTAGCACAAACGCCTGCATGAGTTTTTCCGAATTCTCCGGCGCCATCGTTTTCAAAAACTCATCCAGTTTGTTGTATCCAGCCGCCATCTTGATAAACTTCTTGAACTTATCAAAATTCAGGGAGATCAGCAATGAGTCTCCGTGAGGTTGTGGCCCCATCATCTGGATCATCCTGTCAAAACTGTACTTATAACTGGAAGTATAAATTTCATTCTCTCCCAGCACCATCATATAATACAGATCCTGCGCCCCCAATGGGTTTAGCGCTCTGAACCTCACCGGATTGGGAGATTCGTGTAGTTCATTGATCGGTGTCACAAAATGTTGTATGGCTTTCCGATAAAGCATATCCAGCATTCCGTCAGATCCATACATAGCCACTGGCGTATCGCCTCTGATTACCCTGCCATAATATTCAATCTCGGTCTTAACGAGCAACTTGTAATACCCCACACTATCGTAGTTTTCCTCACTGGTTCCTGCTACTTTGCTTATTCCCTCAATCGTTTGCTTACCACTGATCAGATTGTCCAGGAATGGAAAATAAAACAATGCTCTTGGTTGCTTGCTCAACTCAACAACTGTTTTGATTCTGCTGTCCTGCATACTGTTAATCAGTTTACCCTGATTGGTGCGCGTACTTTGTGCATAAGTGTACAACTGGCTGGGACTATTGTTGAATGCAACGATAACCAATGAGTCGGCAAATGGTTCATTTACATAAGGTCCAAGATTGGCTAATATCTTCCCGGGATATAGCGTACAAAACTTCTTGAATAAAACAATCTTAGCTTTTTCATAACCGGGATTGTCGCTAAAAATAGAAGCGTTGATCTTCCCTATTTCATAAGGCACTTTCTCGATAGCTGGGAGCATGCTTTTGCCTTCGATGTTCAAATAGAATATTTCAGAAAAATTTTCTACTAATGCCGGAGCCATCGCAGGCGCCAGGCTGTGGTCTTTCCATGCATTTGTAAAGTCACGAACGAGGTATTGTAAATAACGGAGATACCGAACTTTGTCATTATTGGTTGGTATCTGATTGTTGATCTCCACTTCATTGCGCAATTGATTCACTCTTCGATAGATTGCATCTGAAACCTGCAGGTTGACCTCTGCATTATTACCAACTTTTATCATGCCGTCTAAGTGCCCGTCAATTTTGTCAGCCCGCCTTTGTTCCTGAACTATATTTTCATGAAAGACCTGGCGTGTAACCGGAATATTGGTAGTGTCTGAAGCAAGTGTATTCAGTGAAATGGTCAGAATCGCCAACAACAGACCGAATTTTTTTTTCATTTGTAAAGTACGCATTCGTCGGTTTGTAGAAGAAAAATCACTTTCAATGGTTGCAAAATTAGAAGATTGATTTTCAAGATAACGCAAAATGAATCAAATCAAACATTACCCTTAAGCCATTAACCTTTTTTTAAACCTCATTCTACGAATTATTTGGTTGACCGATATCCCGGATGGAGTGTATGGAGAATCAATTTCAAATCACTTTTATATGAACAACATCAGGGATAATCAGATATATCCACATCATTTCGTATGGTTTTTACTCAAATGAAAATAACCCCATTTCGTTGCCCGGCCTCCCCTCTCTTTTGTGTAAATTTGCCGGATGCAGAATTATTTAGATGGGTTGAACGATGCACAAAAAGAAGCCGTATTACAAACCAAAGGCCCTGTGATGATCGTAGCTGGTGCCGGAAGCGGAAAAACAAAAGTACTCACCACGCGCATAGCACATCTGCTTGCAAACGGTGTAGATGCATTCAGAATACTTGCGCTCACATTTACCAACAAAGCTGCAGAAGAAATGAGAGAGCGCGTAGAAAAAATTTTAGGGGATAATACTGCACGCAACTTATATATCGGCACATTTCACTCCGTCTTTGCCAGAATACTCCGTGCCGAGGCCGACAAACTGGGTTATCCGAAAAACTTTTCTATTTACGATACTGAAGATTCAAAAAGTGTATTGAAAACTGTGCTCAAAGAAATGGGATTAAGCGACAAACTCTACAAACCATCCTCTGTATATAACCGGATCTCCAATGCAAAAAACAACCTGATCACCCCACAGGAATACCTGAACGACTTTGTACTTCAAAACCAGGACCTGAAATCCAACCGGCCACTTATCGGTAAAATATATTCTCTGTACGCAGAAAGATGTATGCGAAACGGAGCGATGGACTTTGATGATCTGTTATTAAAATTTTATCAGTTACTTACCATCTTTCCCGAGAGCCTGAGTAAGTACCAGCATAAGTTTCAGTATATCATGATTGATGAATATCAGGATACCAATCATTCACAATATCAGATTATAAAACTACTGGGTGCGATGCATGAGAATGTGGCTGTGGTGGGAGACGATGCACAAAGTATTTATAGTTTCAGAGGGGCAACCATCGAAAACATTCTGAAATTCCAAAGCGATTACGACGATGCCAAGGTGATTAAACTCGAGCAGAACTATCGCAGTTCACAAAATATCCTGAATGCAGCCAATACGGTCATCTCAAAAAACAAAGGACAAATCCCTAAGAAACTCTGGACGAGCAACGTCACCGGAGAAAAAATAAAATTGGTACGTACCAATACAGACAACGACGAAGGCAAGTATGTGGCAGATCAGATCCAGGAGCAAAAACTCCGCAATCATTACCTGAACAAAGACTTTGCCATTTTATACCGGACCAATGCACAAAGCCGCAGCTTTGAAGAGAACCTCCGGCGCATGAATATTCCCTATAAAATTTACGGAGGTATCAGTTTCTACCAGAGAAAAGAAATCAAGGACTTTCTGGCCTACCTGCGTGTCATCATTAATCCACACGACGAAGAGGCTCTAAAGAGAATCATCAATTATCCGGCAAGGGGTATCGGGAAAACAACGATTGAAAAAGCCATACTTACCGCGAATGAAAATCATATTTCCATGTGGGATATGCTGAAAAATGCATCACAGGCTGGCCTGCGTGGAACTACAGCTGAGACGATAAAAAGTTTTGTGCTGATGATAGAAATGTTCCAAAGTGAACTCGCAAGAAAAAACGCATACGACCTTTCGGTGCTTGTTGGAAAACATACAGGCCTGGTGAAAGAGTTATTTAACGATAAAACCACAGAGGGTCTGGCGAGGTATGAAAACGTTCAGGAATTACTCAACGCGATTAAGGAATTTACTGCAACGCCTACCGAAGACGGCGAATTGACAGACAAGGGGCTTGGCGAGTATCTTCAGCAAATTACACTGCTGACGGATGCTGATGAAGAAAAGGAAGGAGCCGATGTAGTAAAATTAATGACCATTCACGCCGCCAAGGGGCTGGAGTTTCCGGTAGTGTTTGTTGGCGGACTTGAAGAAAATCTGTTTCCCAGTGGTATGTCAATAAATACCATAGAGGAATTAGAAGAAGAACGAAGATTGTTTTATGTGGCAATTACCCGCGCAAAAACAAGGCTTTACCTTACGTACGCAAATACACGTTACCGGTTTGGCAGCCTGATTCAAAATGACCCCAGCCGGTTTGTCGAAGAACTCCCTGACGAGCAGGTAGATAAATCGTTTGCAGGATTTCAGGGCAGTTTTTTTCAAAATAACAGAGCCTCCGGCTTTGCATCAAACTACAATCCGGTATGGAACAAAGGAAATACACTTAAAAAAGAAACACCGGCGCATATTGTTATTGCTCAATCTGCAAAAGTCAAAGATCATACTCCGTCACCAGACTTTGTACCCAGCGATGTAGATAAGATCGGAGAGGGGCAAAAGGTAGAACATCCACGTTTCGGATTTGGGCAGGTAATTAAATTGGAGGGGGCTGCACATAATCCGGTGGCTACGATCCTGTTTGAAAATAATGGGGAAAAAAAGATTATGCTGAAATATGCAAGATTGATGATCGTAGCGGGTTGAACAAATTGATTATTTTCCCCCACACATCTGAACAAAATTTATTTTCATGAGCGGCTATAATTAACGACTATCCTTTCGGGAGGTCTTACACATTGACTATCTTTGCCGCAAACGTCCGAAACATGATTAAAACAGGCAATCCGGTTGTCAGCATTTACACAGAAATGACACCCAACCCCGAAACTATGAAATTTGTGGCTAACAAGCTTCTGTTTCCCGGCAAAAGTGCTGATTTTCAAACGGAAGAGAGTGCAGCTTCTTCTCCTTTGGCAAGACAATTATTTGCCTTCCCTTTCATAAAATCTGTGTTTATCGCCAGCAACTTTGTGACACTGACGAAGACCTCTGAAATAGAAAACTGGCAGGATGTTATCCCCACAATGCGGCAGTTTTTGAAAGAATATTTACAAGAAGGCGGCGTGGTCATTAATGAAGAAGAATACGTACGGCAGAAGCAGGAAAGCTCTAATATAGTACTTTCAGATGACGACGATGTGGTAAAAAGAATTAAGGAATTACTTGAAAACTATGTGAAGCCGGCTGTGGAAATGGATGGTGGTGCCATTCAGTTTCAAAGCTATAAAAACGGAACCCTCAATCTTATCATGCAGGGAGCGTGCAGCGGCTGTCCCTCGTCAATGATCACCCTGAAAGCAGGAATAGAAGGAATGATGAAGCGAATGATCCCCGAAGTGAAGGAGGTAGTCGCAGAATCCAGATAGTTTTTACTCACACATCCCTCCATGCATTATCTTCACCACAAAGGATAAATGACCGTAACAGAAATTTACCAGCAATTTATTGAAGGTATTCGCCATACCGGAGCTCTGGAATTTGTGGCTGTCATCTCAGGAATTGTGAGTGTATGGTTTTCCCGAAAAGAAAATATACTCGTTTACCCCACCGGATTAATCAACACGACATTTTATATCTATCTGAGCATTAAAGGCAGCCTCTTTGGAGAAGCCAGTGTAAATTTGTATTACACCATCATGAGTATTTATGGATGGATCTTGTGGGCCAGACGGAATGATCAACATGAACATGTGGTGTATGTCACGTACAGCAACAGACGTGAATGGTTGGGAGAGATCGGATTCTTCTCCGGGTTTTACATCGCGATTTTTGCAGCACTGAGTTACCTCAAAAAAGATTTTGCTCCGGGCGCTATCCCCTGGGCCGATGCCTTTGCCAGTTCCACTGCTTTTACGGGCATGTGGCTTATGGCTAAGAAAAAAGTGGAAAGCTGGTATTGGTGGATTGCTACCAATATTGCTTCCATCCCCTTATACTTTGTGAAACATTATGTATTTACCAGTGTGTATTATGTTATCCTGCTGGCAATGGCTGTCTGGGGATTGATTGAGTGGCAGCAACGGGCTAAACAATACCAGCTCATCCGGGAGGGCAAACAATGATTTCTCTTAAAAAATTTGTGGCCATCGGGCCGGAATCCACCGGAAAAAGCACACTGTGCCAATTGCTTTCTGAACATTACAAAACCCTTTGGTGCAGAGAATTTGCCAGAGAATACCTGCTGACTAACGGTAATGACTATACGTACGATAATCTGCTCGAAATTGCATCCGGCCAAATCGCACTGGAAGAAAAGGCCATAGCAGACTCCCTGGGTAAATACGAATTTTTATTCATTGACACCGATATGTATGTGATGAAAGTATGGTGCGAATTTGTATTCGGCCGGTGTCACAAACTTATTCTCGATGCTGTTTCTGAACGACAGTACGACGGCTATCTCCTGTGTTTTCCCGATCTGCCCTGGGAGGCGGATCCGCTCAGAGAATATCCGGACGAAAATATACGAAAGGAATTGTTCCGGCATTATTTTGAGCTCTTGTCAAACCAGTCCACTCCGTGGTGTATCATTGATGGGCCAGTCTCTCAAAGGCTGTCAAAAGCGGTAGATTTTGTGGAACGGATTTCTTCCTTCGGAGATGAATAAACTTTCAATCTGTGGAAAAAAAAGAATGTGAAAGAGTCTATCAGAGCTTTCTTCGCAGTTCCGTCAGAAATCGCTCAACGCCTTTCCTGACATCGCTGGCAGGCCCCCTGTGGTTATTTACCAAAACTGAAAAAATCAACAATTTATTCTTTCGTGTAATAAGATACCCGCTAAGCGCCACCACACCGTTTAATGTGCCGGTCTTGGCAAAGATGTAGCCCTTGTCGTTCAGATACAGAGAAGACAACGTACCAGTGCCTCCGGTAGGTAATATTTTTTTCATCCTGTCCAATCCAAACTCGTTCTTCATTTTTCCCAATATAGCTACAAAGTCTGCAGGAGAAAATAAATTGTAACGGCTCAGCCCTGACCCATCTGCCCACGATGGCATATCCGGCAATCCGGCATAATCAGACGACAGAAGTTTTCTGATTATGGCCCTGTCACTCATAAATCCCAATTCTTTATTGCTCACCATTAAAAGACTTTGTTCAGCAAAAAAATTATCACTCTGATGCATCATGACCGAAAGCATGCTGTCTAACGGTACTGAATACACTGTCTTTAAATCTGAATAAGTATTTTGAGTGAAAACAACGTGTCTATGCAATTCCTGTCTCAACAAAGCAAGTAATGTAGTGTCTTCGGGTACATAAGGAACATCCAGCTTTAGCGAATTGCCTTTGTTTACATAAAATGTATTTTCACTCCATGGCCTGTCTGCAGAAATTTTTTCGCCGGTTTTGACGGAATCCGAAATTACCGTTGACGACTTAAAAAATGGAGGAAACACTTCTGTTCCATAATTTGTTTGAGAAATCCGGACTAAATTTCCATAAAGTGGCATCTCGCTCCTTGGTGCCATATAATCTTCGGTATAGTCTCCCCACGACCATCCATTTCCCAGAAAATCATGAAATGCGGGTTTGGCTACTTCGATCTTCCTGTAGTTCTTTAGAAATGCGAGTGCGTCCGGGTAGGAAAAAAAATCGGGTCGTAAAAGGGTGGGGTCTCCGGTTCCCTTAATAAAAACCGTACTATCATTGAGAGCCTTGTATTGGAAGGCCGGAATGCTGTCACCCAGATACTTCATAGCCACATAACATGTGGCCAATTTAGTATTACTGGCAGGAACAAAATATTTATCAGCCTGATAATCAAATAACTTTGTATGATTTTCCGGATCGTAAACCAGTATTCCCGTGTGTGCATTGGCAATGGAGTGGGATTTAAAAATGGTCGCCTTCGCAACATTTGAAATTTTCTTGTTCATAGAACAGGAGGCCAACAACAGTACCACCAGGCTAAGGAATAAAGTACGCATGTATTGTAATTATTAAAATGTTAGTTTAAACTCCGGCTTCCTTTCAAAAGTAAAATTGTCTGCTCATTATTTGCTCACTCACAATATCCGGCACCAAATAACGAATTGATTTTCTTTCTTTTATAAGGTTTCTGATGAAGGAGCCTGAAATTTGCAAGAGAGGCGCATCCACTACAGTGACCTTTACCGAAATTAAGGCCGGCTCAACATCAAAACTTGGCCGTTTATAAATAAGAAAACGATAATTCTTCAGAAGTGCTTCGCTGTTTTTCCATTTACCGATATTCTGAAAACTGTCGCTTCCTATGATTATAAAGAATTCATTATCCGGATATTTTTCTTCCAAATGTAATAAAGTATCAATCGTATAAGATGGGCGAGGAAGATGAAACTCAATACTGCTGCTTTTAAATCGAGTATCCTCTTCAATAGCCAGATCTACAAGATGTTTTCGGTGATGTTCATTCAGCAAGGACTTGCTTTCTTTAAAAGGATTTTGTGGTGATACAACAAACCAGACTTTATCTATTTCGGCAAAATTTGCCATATGGCTGGCAATGATCAAATGGCCATTGTGAATGGGGTTGAAAGATCCGAAAAATAGACCAATTTTCAAGAATGGCTGGTTTGGGATTCAGAATGAATGTGTTCAACAATAATGGCTGATGCCTCATCATTTCTGAGACAAAGTGAATATCCGGATACAAGGATATAGATCGGATCCCCCAGGGGTGCCTTTTTCCATACTGTTACCTCTTCGCCCGGCAGGCATCCCATTTCCATAAGTTTAATTACTACATCATCGTTAGTAAAAGACAATATTTTTACCTTCGTACCGGCCTTAACTTGTGACAGATTCATCACCCGCAAAGTTAACTCTCCATCATTATAAAAGTCTGCAATTGCCTGTAAGAAATCAAAAATCAATAATATTCCGGTATCACCAGACACCTTTCCGGATGAAAGATTCGTTGCTGGTAAAGTCACAATTAGCTGTTGTTCTTACCAAAGAGCGGATTGACTATTCAGAAATAACCTACATATTTTCTAATGATGCGTATGTTTTAAGGTTAAATCAGGAGTATCTTAAACACGATTATTTTACCGACATTCTTACATTTACCCTTTCCTTACCCAATTCTCCAGTCCATTCCGAAATATACATCAGTATAGACCGTGTAAAAGAAAATGCCGCCGAACTGGGTATTCCGTTTGAAAATGAATTGTTTCGCGTGATGATTCACGGCTTGTTGCATCTGGCGGGTTATGACGATCATTCAGCAAAAGAAAAATCCCAAATGCGTGCCCGGGAAGATTTTTACCTAAAGGATATGTTTTAGTGTTTCACGTGAAACAGTTTCCAATGAATTCAAAAGAAGAAAGTGTTTCACGTGAAACAACTATTGTTTACCCTTGTCCTTATTGTTAATTCTGTAAAACACCCGGGCTGCACAGTAGCACCTGTTTTAAAGTAAACTCTTCAATCCTGTATTTTTGCAGAATGTTTCCAAAATACGACGTCATTGTGGTTGGTGCCGGGCATGCAGGTTGCGAAGCGGCAGCTGCCGCAGCCAATATGGGTAGCAAAACGCTTCTGGTCACCATGAATATGCAAAATATGGCTCAAATGTCGTGCAATCCTGCAATGGGTGGGATTGGCAAAGGGCAGATTATCCGGGAAATAGACGCCCTGGGTGGATATTCAGGTATTGTTACAGACAAGTCTGCCATCCAGTTCCGTATGTTAAACAGGAGCAAAGGCCCGGCTATGTGGAGTCCGCGTGCACAAAACGACAGAATGCTTTTTTCGCTTGTATGGAGACAACAACTTGAACAACTTTCAAACCTTGATTTTTACCAGGATTCTGTAGTTGGGCTTCTGAAAAAAGAGAACAGGATAGACGGTGTGGTTACTAAAATGGGTCATCATATTCAGGCAAAGTCGGTGGTGCTTACCAATGGAACATTCCTGAATGGAGTCATTCACATTGGAAACAAGACCACTACGGGTGGAAGAATTGCTGAGAAACCGGCTGAAGGCATCACCGAAAACCTGGTACAGTGGGGGTTTGAAAGCAGTCGGCTTAAAACCGGAACTCCACCCCGTGTAGATGGCAGGTCGCTCAACTATTCCCTCATGGAAGAGCAAAAAGGGGATACAGAAATTACAGGGTTTAGTTTTGAGAATGTACGCTTACCCCAAACTCAAAGGAGGTGCTGGATTACCTACACCAACCCGGAGGTGCACGATATTCTGAAAACAGGCTTTGACGAAAGCCCTATGTTTCAGGGCAGGATCAAAGGTGTCGGCCCAAGGTACTGTCCCAGTATAGAAGACAAGATCAACCGGTTTGCGGAAAGAGAGAGGCATCAGCTATTTGTAGAGCCGGAAGGTTGGAACACAATAGAAGTTTACATCAATGGATTTTCATCTTCTTTACCTGAGGAGGTTCAGTTTAAGGCTCTGAGAAAAATAAAGGGTTTTGAAAACTGCAAAATGTTCCGGCCCGGCTATGCTATAGAATATGACTATTTTCCCCCTACACAACTGAAGTTTTCCTTAGAAACAAAACTTATCAGGAATCTGTTCTTTGCCGGACAGATCAACGGCACTACAGGTTACGAAGAAGCGGCCTGCCAGGGTATCATTGCAGGAATAAATGCACATTTGGCCGTCAACGGACAGCCCCCTTTTACGCTAAAAAGAAATGAGGCCTATATTGGTGTATTGATAGACGATCTGATCAGTAAGGGTACCGAGGAGCCTTACAGAATGTTTACAAGCAGAGCAGAATACCGCACACTATTGAGGCAAGACAATGCCGACCTCCGGCTGACTGAAAAAAGTTATAGGATCGGGCTTGCTTCACAAGAGAGAATGGACCGCGTACGACAAAAGGAAGCTGAAATCACCGAAATAACCGGTATTCTTAAAGAAACAGGGGTGTTGGAATCGGCAAGTACATTTCTTGAATCAATCGGAGCGCCAAACCTTACACACCGTACGCGGGCATCCCAAATATTGCTGAGACCCGCAGCAAACCTGCGCTCAATGATAGAGAAAATTCCGGAATTAGAACCATTAAGAAGATTTAATTCTGAAGCTATTCAGGAAGCGGAGATTCAGATTAAGTATGAAGTGTATCTGGAGAAAGAAAAGGAGCTGGTTGAAAAAATGAGCGCTCTGGAAAATCTTATTATCCCGGATAGCTTTAATTATGAAAAACTCTCATCCTTAAGCACTGAAGCCCGGCAAAAATTTAATAAGATCAGACCACAGACTCTCGGCCAGGCCAGCCGTATCAGTGGTGTAAATCCCAGTGATGTGCAAATCTTAATGGTATATATGGGGAGATGATTTTTCCGGAATTCGCAATTAAAAACATTTTCGTATATTCATAACAGTTAGACGTTGAAAGAAATAAAAATACCGGAAAGTACAGACAAAGCAGCTGCTTTTCAAACCATTGAAAAGTATTTAGATGACCAGGATATTCGTATCAGTTCCCAAGACCAAAACAGGCCGTGGGGCGGGTTCTTTTGCATAGACGAAAGAGATACTCACAAATTCATTGCTCACTTTTTTACCGGCATTCCCGGGAAGGCGATTCATGTTTCAGAAAAGTTGAGCCCGAAGATTCTGCTGGTCGAAAAGGGAAAACGGCTTAGTTGGCAATACCACCATCGGCGTGCAGAAATATGGCGTGTGGTGGGAGGGCCCGTACTTGTCATGACAAATGATGGGGATGAAGAGAATGAACCGGAAGAAAAAAGATTTAATGAAACTGTTGTTCTGAGGCAAGGCCAAAGACACCGCCTGATTGGTGGAAAGGGGTGGGGTATCATTGCGGAAATATGGCAACATACCGACAGGGAGCCAAGTAATGAAGAAGACATTGTGCGCCTCCAGGACGACTACGGCCGGTAAAAACAACACTCCTTTAATTTCCTTAATTCACAAATATGACTTGTGAAAACCGTCATACATTCAACTAAATTTGCAGTATGAGTACTTCTGTTCAGACACCGCTCACAGCAAAAGATTTTACCACAGATCAGGAAGTTCGCTGGTGCCCCGGTTGTGGTGATTACAGCATTCTCGCTCAGGTGCAAAAAGTATTTCCTTCTCTTGGTATCCCAAGAGAAAACTTTGTGATCATCAGTGGTATCGGTTGCAGTAGCCGCTTTCCATACTACATGAACACGTACGGCATGCACAGTATTCATGGCCGTGCCACTGCCATAGCAAGCGGACTAAAGGCTACAAGACCCGAATTGAGTATCTGGATTGTAACCGGCGACGGTGATTGCCTTAGTATTGGAGGGAACCATACGATTCATCTTTTCAGAAGGAATTTTGATGTAAACCTGATGCTTTTCAATAATGAGATTTACGGACTTACCAAAGGACAATATTCTCCTACAAGTGAAAGGAATAAAATAACCAAGAGTTCTCCTTTCGGCAGTATTGACCAGCCATTTAATCCGGCATCTCTCATCCTTGGAGCCGGTGGTACTTTTGTTGCACGCACAATGGACAGGGACCCAAAACACCTGCAACAAATGCTCTTAAGAAGCTACCAACACAAGGGAAGTTCGTTTCTTGAAATCTATCAGAACTGCAATATTTTTAATGACGGGGCTTTTGAAATTTTTACAGATAAAAAAACAAAAGCTGAAGAGAGCATTTTTCTTGAGGATGATAAACCGTTGGTGTTCGGAACGGATAATACCAAAGGCATAAAACTGGATGGCCTTAAGCCTGTGGTAGTCAGTCTCTCAGAAAATTCTCTAGACGACCTTTGGATACACGATGAAAAGGATGCAACCAAAGCCAATATCCTGGTAAGAATGTTTGATGACCCGCACATTGAAAATCATTTTCCACGGCCATTCGGAGTGTTTTATGATGTGGAAAGACCTTGCTACGAAGATATTATGGCTGAGCAAATCTCTAAAGCTTCTCAATTAAAAGTCGCTAACCTCGACAACCTGCTGAGCGGAAAAGAAACCTGGAAGATTCAAGACGAAAAAATATCAGTTTAGATTATTCAGGAAAACAAATGGCTCCAGCTCCTGCATGTTTAATATCGTACGCATACGACGTTTCCCTGTGTGTATTTTTCTCTTATTGATGTTGATGATCTCGTGCGCAACTACGAGACTTTCTGTCTGTTCTGTAAAGTACAGCATCTCATGAAGTCTTTCTACTTCATGATCAATAAGTGCTGGATTTGCTTCTTCTTTGAGGAGTACCAAAAGTTCCCGGTTAAACTTTTTCATTATCACAATGGATTTTAGTAACCTATTAACCCCTGCTTACTCGGACACCCACAGTTTGATTTTTTTGAAGCACTACACCCAAGTGCACAAATGCTGACAGTGAGTAATAAAGCAAGAATTATTTTGGTTAAATTTTTCATCATGTTGGATTTGCATCTGAATTTAAATAATCATCTCGTTAATCTAACTACTTAAAAACAGATAACCGATACCAAATTAAACTAATTTCACGAATAAAAATTGCAAAATCTTGGAGGAAACAAAAAATATTTTTGATCCATCCCGCAAACCTCTTGTGTTGATCTCTCCTTTAGACTGGGGGTTAGGGCATGCAACTCGCTGTATTCCAATCATTCATGAGTTGGTTCATCAAAAATTCAGGGTCATTATTGCTGCCAATGGTGGCGTTTTGCAGTTGCTTAAATCAGAGTTTCCGGATCAAACTTTTATCCCGATTCCCAATTATAACATCCGATACAGTAGCTCAAAATGGGGATTCCTGATTAAACTTCTGTGTCAGTTTCCTTCTGTTTTTCTTCATATTTATCAGGAATATAAATGGCTTAAAAAAACATTACAAGACTATCCGGTGGATATCATTATTTCAGACAACAGGCCGGGATTACATTCCTCAAAGTGCTACTGCATATACGTCACTCATCAACTCAATTTTAAGGGAGCCTTTCCGATTTTCAATAAAATTGCATCGCTCCTTCATAAAAAATATATTTTAAAATTCGATGCCTGTTGGGTTCCGGACACGCCCTCCGGTTTAGCGGGGGAACTATCCCGTATTTCATCGTCTTCAAATAACAACTATCATCACATAGGCCCTTTGTCCAGATACCATCATACAACAACTCATCGTTCCTATGAGATTGCAATGATATTATCAGGGCCAGAACCCCAAAGAACCATCTTTGAACAAATATTGAAAAATCAGGCGCTGGCCATTGAAAAAAAAATCATATTAGTGAGGGGAATTCCTTCTGCTCAAAAGGAACCATTATTACTTAAGAACATTACAATAGTGGATCATCTGCCTGCTAATGAACTCAACGAAATCGTAGAAGGTTCAAAAATAGTTATCAGTCGCTCCGGATATACAAGTGTTATGGACTATGCGCGCCTCAACAAGCGGGCGGTATTAGTGCCAACACCCGGTCAGCCCGAACAGGAATATCTCGCCCGGTACCTTTTCCAAAAAAGATATTTTATGACAGCAAGCCAACACAATTTTTCGCTACAAGATATAATCAATACGTTTGATGCGTTTCCGTTTGAGCCCATGAATTTTTCATTTGAAACTTATAAGAATTATATTTCTCAGCTCAGACGAAAAAAAGAACCACCTTTGCAGCATAAACAATGAATGCTGTCACAAAAGCCCATCTTGCGCTACTTTCCACCAATCTGTTTTTTGCGCTGAACTATACAGCCATAAAGTTTTTCACCAACAATCACTTATTGGGCCCATTTGGAATCAACCTTTTGAGGGTAGGAATCAGTATGGTTTTGTTTTGGGCATTATTTCTCTTTAAGCCGGTAAAAGATCCAATTCGAAAAAAGGATCTAATGCTTTTAATTTTATGTGCTTTTGCAGCTATTGCGGCCAATCAAATGCTTTTCATTAAAGGGTTGTCATACACAAGCCCGCTTCACGCCTCACTGCTTACGTTGTTATCTCCTATACTTATAACTCTTGCTGCGTCATGGATGCTGAAAGAACGGGTAACCAGGCTAAAAGTACTGGGGCTGATATTGGCCCTATCCGGAGCTATGCTGCTTTTGTCAGGAAAGGAAACGGGTACTGAAGACAATTATGTATTAGGCGATTCATTAATTATTGCAAGTACCGTTGCCTACTCATATTATTTCATCCTTGTGAAACCATTGATGAATAATTATTCTCCGATTATGGTAACACGTATGATATTTACATTCGGCTTCTTTATGATTCTGCCTTTCTGTGTGAAAGAAATCGGAGCTGCTGACCTGACATCATTTTCCATTAAAGAATGGGCTATTCTGTTTTTTATTGTCGTACCCGGAACCTTTCTGGCGTATGTGTTTAATGTATATGGAATCAAAATTCTGAACGCCTCCATTGCGGGAGCTTATATATACTCCCAGCCTTTGTTTGCGGGAATCGCCGCAGCCATATTTTTAGGTGAAAAACTAACTATGCAGCGTACCATTGCAGCCTTTTTGATTTTTGCGGGCCTGTTCCTGGCTCAGAGAAAACAAAAAAATTTGAAACCACCTGAATCGGCAGGAATTTAATAGTATTGAATCTTTATCTTTGGCAATAAACTCTATTTATGAAGTTCATTGTTTCTTCTACCCAATTACTAAAACATCTGCAGCAAATAAGTGGTGTATTAAACACAAATACAGTACTACCCATTCTTCTGGATTTCCTTTTTGAAATAGAAAAAAACGAATTGACGATTGTGGGTACCGACCTGGAGACAGTTGTAAGAGTGAAGATGAGCATTGAATCTAAAGAACAGGGCCGGCTGTGTGTTCCTGCAAGGATACTGATTGACTCTTTAAAAAATATTCCGGAACAACCGCTGACATTTACTATTGATAAATCATTTGCTGTTGAAATTACCAGTGATACAGGAAAATATAAGGTCATGGGAGAAAATCCTGAAAGTTTTCCAAAAGATCCGGTGAAGGAAGAAGCAAAATCTTTTGTGATGCCAGCTTCTGCTATGCAAACCATCATCAACAAGTGCCTCTTTGCCACAAGCACCGATAGCCTGAGGCCCGCGATGTCCGGCCTATATTTTGAAATAAGCGATACCGGGCTGACTGCCGTCGCTACAGATGCGCACAGATTGGTGAGATTAATCAGAAAGGATATTAAGGCAAAAGAAAAAACCAGTTTTATTGTTCCCAAGAAACCCCTGACCCTTATTAAATCATTGATTCCTGTAGCAGATGAAGAAATTATTGTTGGGTTTAATGAAAAACATTTGTTTGTAACCCATGGTGAATCTGAGATTATTTGCAGATTGATTGACGCCAGATTTCCGGATTACAAAGTGGTTATTCCGCCAGACAATCCCTACCGTTTAACTGTAAATAAAACAGACTTTCAGAATGCTCTGAGAAGGGTGAGTGTCTTTAGTAATAAAAGTACTTATCAGGTAGCGCTTTCTATTCAGGGAAGTGAATTACACTTAGAATCTCAGGATGTAGATTTAAGTTTTGAAGGAAACGAAAGAATGTCTTGCCAATACGATGGAGAAGATATACAGATTGCTTTCAATGCAAAATTTTTAATTGAAATGCTTTCTGCTGCCGATACAGACGAGGTCCTTATGGAGCTGAGTACCCCGACAAAGCCCGGTATTCTCAAGCCGTCTGAAAGTGATGAAAACGAAGATCTCCTGATGCTGGTGATGCCGTTGATGATGAACTCGTAGGTGGATGTCCGGCAATAGGCCTTCTTCATAAAATTTTCATTTTCTGAAATTGCTTCAATTTATTGCTCATGAAGTCAATAGCGCTTATCCCTGCGCGCTTTGCCGCAACAAGGTTTCCTGGCAAACTTATACAACCGCTCGGAGACAAATCCGTAATCAGGCACACTTATGAAAACACAAGAGACTCCCTGCTGTTTGATGAGGTCATCGTTGTTACCGACCACCCTACCTTGTTTGACGAAATAATTTCCAATGGAGGATATGCTGTAATGAGCTTTGGAAACTTTGAAACCGGAAGTGATAGAATTGCAGCTGCCATCAAAGATATTGATGTGGACGTAGTCATTAATGTTCAGGGTGATGAACCTTTTGTAAATAAAAATGCGCTGAAGGATTTATTGAATGCTTTTTCAGATGAAAGCGTCAGGGTTTCGTCACTGATGTGTCCTATTCATTCAGAATCTGAGATTACAAATCCAAATTATGTAAAGGTGGTTATCAATCAGAAAAAAGATGCGCTTTATTTTTCCAGATCTCCTATACCCTATTTCCGAAATAAAAGTGGCCTTCAAACCATGAAACACATTGGAATATACGGTTATCGCAAAGAGACATTGCTGCAATTCTGCAAATGGGAGAAAACACCTTTGGAGTCTGCTGAAATGTTGGAACAACTCCGCTTCCTGGAAAATAACGTTCCGGTCAGAATGGTTGAAACGGATCAAAGCCCCCTGTCTATAGATATTCCGGAAGATTTAATAAAAGCTCGGGAATTTCTAAATCAAATTTCTAAGCAGCAATAAATTGATTTTTCATTTTTACAGTTCTTCATTAATTTGAATCTGTGATCGCCTTTACAAACCAATATTAAATCATTTGACCCGTTCAATTTTGAATTGCTGACGACAAACAACGCTTCATGGTAGGAAAGAAATATATATCCAAACTGATATCTTTTGAAAAGGTCAACAAACGGATATTGTCTGTAAACCCAACGTTACCTCCTTCAAGAAAAGAGCCCCCGGTTTCAGAAATCACAGTTGCTACTTATAATAGTAATGAATTAAATATTCAAAAGACACAGGACGCGTCTGTTTGTGCCGGAATACCGGTTCCGGAAAAAAATTCCTGGATAAATATTGAGGGCATCAGAAAAGAGGATGTTGAAAAAATAGGCCAGATGTTTAATATACATCAGCTGTTGATTGAAGACATTCTCAGTATCGGACAGCGTCCGAAGATGGACGAAATGAATGGCATTATTTACACACTTCTTTATATGCTATATTACAATACCAACACAAACTCTGTAGAGGCAGAGCAGGTTAGTATTGTTTTGGGTAAGAATTATGTCTTATGTTTTCAGGAAGATCCTGACCGGGATTTGTTTAATCCAATCCGTGACAGACTGATGAATAAAGACAGTAAGTTGCGAAATTATTCAGCAGATTATCTCTTCTATTCGCTCATTGACATTCTGGTGGATAATTATTTTGTCATCATGGAGCGGCTGGGTGAGCGTATTGAATTTCTGGAAGAGGAAATCATTCAACATGCGAATACTGTAACTCTCGCAAGAATCAACATGCTCAGAAAAGAAATGATCTTGCTCAAAAGAAACATCTCTCCTGTGCGTGAACTGGTAAACGGAATTCTGAAAAGTGATTCCCCGTTAATTGATGAAAGGACTGAAAAATATTTTAAAGACGTTTATGACCATATCGTTCAGGCAAGCGAGCTTTCAGAAAACTATCGTGATATGATGATGAACCTGCATGATCTTTATCTCAGTGAACTAAATCTGAAAATGAATGAGGTGATGAAAGTGATGGCGATTGTTACATGTCTGCTGGCGCCTGCAACAGTAATCGGGGGTATCTTTGGAATGAACTTTAACCGAATGCCCTGGTTGCAGGACCCCTTTGGCTTTTACCTGGCTGTGGCGATAATGCTGGTAATCCCGGTAGTGATGATTTATATTTTCAAAAAACGTGGCTGGTTCTGATAGAATCTATTTTCTTTTGAACACAGGAACCGAACTGCACGCTTCCCCATACATAATACTTTTCGCATAAGGCATCAATACTCTTGTAAGTTCCAGGTATGCATATTCCGGAATAGAAGCGTCTCCGCATCCTTTCAGGATAATTCTTTTATCCTGATATTCTGCCCAATCTTTATTCTCAATAGTTTTCAAAAACAGTTGCCTGGTGGCCACCTCCTTATTGCCTGAAAAAACGGCCCGTACAAATGGCTGCAGATAAGCAGTCACAAGCATATAAGCCCATCTTGGAATAATGGCTTCTGAAGTACAATCAACCGTAACGTATTTACCCGAAAAGCCTGTCCAATCATAATCTTTCAAAGCAGATCTAAACTCCTTTTCTTTAAGGATCATTTCCATAAATAAAAAATCCTTCAGATCAAAAACCTGAATATCATACTGCAAAAAATCCAAAGGATTCAGAGTGGTCAGTTGGCTCTGAGCTACCTTATTTACTATTTCCTCTTCCATTTTACAAAGTTAATACTCTATCAACCGATTCCCGCTCAACCATTATTACAATAAAAAACAAGGGCTGCCTTTCTGAGGCAGCCCTTAAGATTCGTGTATTTTAGTTTTTAAAAAAACTTACTTCTGTAATCTTTAATTTTTGCAGAATTTCTCAATCCACCAAAAGATTGCTGCATAGCACTCTGAACGGCTTTGTTGTGTTCCATGTTTGCCTGCTGCGCAAGTGCTTCCGGTGATAATGTCCTGGTACCAATATGATTCACTTTAATCAAAAATACGCCGGTATTGCCGGGAATAGCCGGACTCACTTTTGTCTGAAAATCTTTATCAAATGCGGCACCCGCTACCTTAGGCTCATTACCCACTCCGTTAATGATTTGCGCATTAAATGTCAGGGTAGAATCTTCGCCAGTGGCTAATACATTGGTGTTAAACACTTTTGCAATTGATTCAAGTGTCGTGTTGTTTCCAATCTTCTTCCTTATCTCTTCAGCCTTTTTTATATTTCTGAGAATTGGTTCTACAAACGGTCTTGCTGTTTCAACATCCTGTAACCCCTCCTTCAACTTTTTGTCAATAGCCACAACTACAAAATCATTTCCCAAAGAAAGTGGTTCGGATACAGAGCCTTCTGTGTTTTCGTACGCCCATTTTATAGCATTTCTTGCATCAGGATAACTGCCCAATTGATAATCATTTTCAGAAACCGGTGTTGGTAAGTCTATCTTTGCAAGTCCGTTCTTGGCAACATACTCGTTAAAGGCTTTCACTGTTCTGGCATTTGCAGACAATTTCACCGCATCGCTGTTGGCTTTATTGATCGTGGCATCGCTCGGATCAATTTCTCTTGCCATATAGGCAATCTTGTAAGCGGTTTCCGGGTGCTTCTTCTCCATGATTTCAATATAATGATATCCGAATTCTGTCTTAACTACTTTCTTTGTCTCTCCTTTCTCATTCAACAAAAATTTTCCAAACTCTTTTGCAAAGTTGTCTCCCTGCACTGTTTGCAGATCAAAGGTCATGACTCCTTTTGTCTGTTTAGCCCCTTCATCAGTAGAATATTTTTGCTCCAACGAGTCAAAGTTTGCACCATGCTGAATTGCGGTAGCGATACTATCTGCAAGTCGATGGGCTGTACTGTCCGGCATAAGTGGTTGTTGGGTTTGCGGATTGACGGTGCCTAATAAAATATGCCGTACCTTAAAACTATCCGGAAGTACTTTCTCGTCAATTATTTTTGCCAGTACATAATTCTTTCCATCCAGGTAAGGGCCGGTGACACCCCCTTTTGGCAAAGCCAAAATAGACTCTTTGTTAGGCACCTGAATTTTTGATCCGGGCAGATACCCATCAAAAAATGAAACAGCACTTGTGTTACGGCCAAGGAAAAACTTGGCATTGCTGTCTGCCTCAAACTGAGGTTTAAGATCTTCCAATACTTTAAATACACGCTGACTATCCTCTTTGCTGGGTGAGGCACTAAATACAACATAAGACAACATCATACCCGCTTTTTGCTGAAAGGCTGCCTTATGATTGTTAATATAACTCCTGATTTCATCAGCAGTTACTTTTACAGTGCTGTCCGAAATACTTGTATAAGGAATGGCCACGTAATTAATCGCTGCAAATTGGTCTCCCTCCTGTTGATTCATCTCCTTTAACCATTTGGGTTGATAAACACTGGCTGAAATCATCGCTGTATATTTTGAATACAGCGTATTTAAAATCATTGGGTCTATCACCTGGGTCAAAATAGCATTGCGTTGCTCAGTATTTTTTGATTGCTTCATTTGTGCCCACCACTGCCTCGCTTGCTCTATATTATATTGTCCGGTATTTGGGTCAGAAAAGGCTTGTTTTAATTGTGGAGGTGCATCTTCACTAAACATAATAGAGCTCATTTCTTTTGGTGTGAATACCAGGCCGAGTTTTGCAAACTGCTCATTTACCAGCTTTTCAGCCACCAACTGATCCCATGCACTTTGCATTAATTGATTCTTATTCGGACTTTGGTTACCATATTGTTGCTCCATGTCTTTTACTTTATCATTAAAATCATGGTATTCAATTTTGTCCCCATTTACAACACCAATTGTGGTTTGGTCTCCGCCACCAAACAGCTTACCGGTGCCACTCATTGAGTCCATTAATATAAATCCGATAAGACTTATAGCAATCACAGCAATAATTAGGATTGCTCCTTTTTCACGGATAGTTTGAATAATTGACATAATACTTCCTTAGATATTATTTGTTTAGGGCGGCAAAAATAGGTTAATTTAACATAGCAACAAAAGCCGAAACTTAAGCCAGTATTGAACCTTCTGGTATGGCTCTACCCGGCAAATTCCAACCACTCACATAGGTTGTTAAAAAATAAATTTTGGTGTGGAAAACCTACCATCTGGTACTTCCCTTTGGGGATTATTATCTAATAAGTTATCTATCATATTATATAAATTCTTCAGATGGTAAAACAATTCGCATAATCTCCCACTCCAATTCACAACTTCATTACGGAAACGATCAAAAAAGAAATTCACTTGTTTAGTTATTCAGCTATGTGAAAAAAATACTTTATCCGGCTTCCAATCTATATAACCGGATATGAATTCATTGTGAATAGCTGTGGAAAAACTAAGATTCTAAAATTTCCAAAAGTATTTTAAATGAATTTTCCACTTATTCACATACTTAATAATAATAGGCTTATTTAAAAAAATATAATACTAATACTTATTATCTGGAATATCCACATAACTGTTTTGTAAGCCCCTTTCCGGTCTCTGGGTTTTTTTATTCGGACAAATCAATTCATATTCGCCATCCAATAATATAATTTTCTGCGATGGAAAGTCTGTTACTTTTTGTTGAATTGCTGGCTGCATATTTTTTTCTTACGAAGATTCTTGCTGTACCCAACAATGCAAGTCAATTTTTTTTGAATAATTCATCATTTGAATTTTTACAATCTGACCTGATGGATATGGAGAATCCTTTCAATGCATCAGAGTACTCGGTATTTTCTAAAACGAGAATGTCACACCTCCATAAAAACTTCTTCCGGGTGCGGTGTTAAAGTATCTTCCACCAGCAGCATTTATATCATTTCCAAGACTGTATGTTTCATTAAAAATATTCTGAGCGCCCACAAAAATTTGAAGAGATGTATCAGTAATTTTTATTTTTTGAATAAGCTTCATACCGAATAGCAGATAAGATTTTGCAGCAACCGTATTTGCGTCATTTAATACAATCTTACCATTTTGTAAGGCATCTATCTCTGCACTAAAACCGTTGTTGGTCTCCAGATGAAGGGAACTTGTTAAGCGTATTGGGCTTACACCAGGCAGCTTATTTCCAGAATAATCCTTATCTAAGGGTCTATAATCGCTGAATCTAAAATCATAAAAATTTGAAGAAGCGCTCAGGGTTATGTCTCTGAAAATTCCTGTTGGCTTTTTTAGGAGGTGGAAACTTATGAATAGTTCAATTCCTTTTTCATTGGAACCACCCGTATTTTCAAAGTAGTCTGCACCGGTGCTGTCTCTCTTCTGCACGATAGAATTTGTGAGGTTGGTCTTAAAGAATGTAATATCAATAAATAGTCTGCGATTCAGCAGGCTTGCCCGCCCACCCAACTCATAGTTTAAGCCACGTTCTGCGAGCAATGTCTCATTAAACACATCTGTGGATGGTAATAATTCTGCCACAGAGGGAGGAGAAAATCCCTTAGACACAGTAGCATACAACACATAATTTTTTTTGAAAATTTTTGATACAGTAAACCTTGGAGCCCACTCATTTTTAAATTTTCTATTAAAATGAATACCAGCTCCGGAAAATCGGTTAAAGTCGACAGAAAATATATTTATACTGCTCCCCGCAGTAAATGAAAGACCATTGTCTATTTGTAACTGTGCCTGCAAATAAGCCAATGCCTGAGTATTAAACACTTCATCATCGGTTTGTAAAATACCCGCTACTCCCTGGTTGTTTGCAAAAACTCTTTGAGAATAGAAACTGTGTTGATATTCACCACCGGCATTGATCTGTAACTCAGTATGGTTGATCGACTTTGAAAAATTAAAATTTGTTCTGGCTCCAAAGTGTGGTTCCGAGGTTCTTGAATAGTTTCTGAAATTTGGATTTCTGTTTTGAGCAAAAGCTCCATAGACTGTCAATTGATTTTTTATTTCCGGATTTATTTTCTGAGTCAGTGTAAATCCGGAAAGGATATAATTCAATGTAAATGCTGCTTTAGCTTCCTCTGCAGATGGGAATGAACCTGCTTTTGGCCGGGCGCTTCTTGGATTTGCTGTATATTCATTGAGGGTGAGAGCGCCGGGTGTTTGATAATAAAGATTTCCATAAAGAAATGTACCGGTGAGTTTTACTCTATCGGTCTTTTTTAATGTTGCATTGAGTGAAATTACATCTCTGTGCATTGCGGTATGAGCGCGATATCCGTCACTGCTCTGCCGGTTGTATTGTATCGATAATGATTTTATATCGTTGGAAAAGTTAGCCTCAGCCAGAATACTCTTTGTGTTATAACTACCATAGGTAAACGAAAGATTTTGTTTCCTGGTTTCTTTTAAACTATTGATCATAATCACTCCGCCCATTCCGCTGCCATACATACTTCCTGAAGGGCCCCTGATAATTTCAACAGAATTGTAATTGTAAAATCCAAGTATCTGCAGGTATGTATTTCCACCAGGATCCGTAAATGGAATATCGTTATAATATACTTTTACATTTCTCACACCAAAGGGTGAACGCAGCGTACTTCCCCTTATATTGATCCTGTAACTACCCGGTGAACGTTCATCCATATTCACACCAGGAAGCATATTCATGGCACTAACAATCGATGTATTATCGTAATTATCCAGGTCTTTGGATTGTAATACACTTACAGGGGCAGACGTGGTAAGTAAATTTCTGTGGTTTTGAAATGCAGTGACAGTAATATTTTGAAGCGTATCCGGAATAAATTTCTCCTGAGAGAGGGAAGAAATGCTAAGAAGTGAGAATAGGATCAGGATGACGAATCTTTGCATGGTAAGTTAATTTTGAGAATTTCAGGCCTGGTGGCATCTCACATACACCAACATTTATATTTTAGGGGTTAATAAGCCTGAAACACTTTAATAACGCTAATTTCCATCATTTATTTGCAAGGTAAATCTCATCCACGAAGTGGGCTTCCTGTTTTTCTTGTTTGAATACAAATTCTTTCAATAAATCCCAAAGGAAAGTATCTTAATCTTTAAATACCGGTCAGCATTTTTAAGAACACAGAAGGGTACATACCATACCAGAGGAGCAAAACGAAAAGTACACCCACAATAAGTTTAAGTATCCATGATCTTGCGCCGATATGACCGTCAATAGTTGAGTTTCCTTTAGAAAGCATGACAGAAATTATCCTTAAGTAATAAAACAACCCGATAGTGCTGGAAATTACCAGACAAATCAATAAAAACAAACCACCACTATTCATTCCGCTGCCCAGGAGATAAAACTTTCCCATAAATCCGGCAGTAAAAGGGACTCCGGCTAAAGACAGCATAACCACACTGAAAAAGGCAGCCAGCCAGGGTTTACTCCAAAATAGTCCACGATAATCTTCTATCTGTATTGGTTCTCCTTTTTTTCCGGATAGATAAATAATCATTCCGAAGGCCGCTAACATACTGATAAAATAGATGGTAAGATAAAAGGCAGAAGCCCGCATTCCTGAAATACTGAAAGCAAGAAATGCGATCATTACATAACCGAGATGAGATATGGATGAATAGGCCAACAACCTCTTAATATTTTGCTGTCGCAGGGCCAGCCAGTTTCCTATAAACATAGATGCAACCGCTACTACAGAAAAGGATATCCATATACCCGGATGCGTAAGGCCACCGATGGAATAGAACAACCTGAGCAAAAAGACAAAAGCCGCGCCCTTGCTGACAGTTGCGACAAATGCAGAAGCTGGCGCCGGCGCTCCGGCATAAATATCGGGAGTCCACAAATGGAATGGGACCAAAGCCATTTTGAAACCAAAACCAACAATGCATAGAGCCAATCCGGTTAATACCAAAGGATCAAAAGAGGTAGCCCTTAATACGCCACCGAGAGTTTGTAAATCCATTGTACCCGTAGCCATATATATCAGAGCAAAACCAAAGAGAATAAAGGAAGTGGCTACCGCTGCCATGATCAGATATTTCAATCCGGCCTCAATTGAAAACTTTTCGCTTTTCATGTATCCGATCAACCCAAACAGAGAAACACTCAACACCTCAAGCGATAATGCAAAGGATACAAAATGATTGCTGATCGTCATAAAGGATGCTCCCAACGTAGCCAGCAGCAGCAAGACATAAAATTCTTCACGAACTTTTGTTTGGATTTGGAAATAGGGATAAGAATATAAAACAATAATTGCTGAAGAAAAGAGAATTATTTCATTCAGATAGGTTCCAAAACGATCGATGATAAAAAGGCCGGAAACAAAATGCTGACCGGGTTCTGAATTGAGTGAATAAATTAATGCAACAACAAGGCCGGCAAGAGAAAGAAAACTTGCTATTAAGTGATTACGCCGAAGCGCAATACCAAGCATTACCAACACAGCGGTTGTGGCTATGATGATCTGAGGCAAAAGTAACTTCAGTTCTTCCATACCAATCATAAATCACCTCCTTTTTTTTCAGATTCAGTGATGAAAACCGTTGATCTATTAAAGTTCGATTTTTTCTTCATTGAAATATTCTTTTCAGACACCTGGGTGATTTTCATATTATCAAAAGCCGGTTGCGCAATTCGAACAACAGATTGTGGAAAAAATCCGAGCCACACAATGGCCAAAGTGATGCTGCTCATGATAAGCCACTCCCGCAATGACATTGGGTTAAGGTTGTAATTCAAAGTATGTTTCTTCTGATGAAATACCTTTTGCAATATGCGCAACGAGTAGGTAACTGAAACGATGAGGCCCAAAGTAGCAAGCACCGCAAGAATAATGTTTTGCTGCCAGGCACCAGCCAAAATCAAAAACTCCGCAACAAAATTTGCAATCCCGGGCAATCCTAATGATGACATTACAAACACAATGGTAAACCCTCCCATATTGGGCATCTGCGTCCAGAAACCACCCATCTCTGCCATATCCATGGTCTTTGTGCGATCGTAAATAAATTCTGAAATAATAAATAAGGCGGCAATACTCAGCCCGTGCGCAATCATCAACATAAGAACACCCTGATATGCCAGGACATTAAATGAAAAGACACCTACAATAATAAAACCCATGTGACTAAAACTGGAAAAAGCAATAAGCCGTTTCAGGTTTCTTTGACCATACGACATTTTTGCTCCGTATAGAATTGCTACCGCCCCAATGATTAAAGCCGCGGTAGAAAATCCGCGTGCAGCATCAGGAAAAAAAGGAATTACAAAACGTATAAGCCCATAGGCTGCAGTCTTGGACATCAGCGCCGAGATGATCACACTGCCTGCAACAGGCGATTCGGTATAAGCATCCGGAAGCCAGCTATGAAAGGGGATGGTTGGTAACTTAACAAAAAAGGCAAGCAGAAAACCACACATTACCCAAAATGTTATACCTCCGCCGGGAAGATGTTTGACCAACTCAAAGTAGTCAAAGGTATAAGAGCCGGTATTTACTCCATAAATGAAATATAAACCAAGAATAGACAATAGCATCATCAGGCCGCTGATTTGAGTAAACAGAAAAAATTTCCAACCCGCATACTTTCCGTTTTCATGCCCCCATATTGCCATGATAAAGTACATAGGCACCAGCATGATTTCCCAAAAGAAATAAAACAGCATCATATCCATTGCCAGAAATACACCGGTGATTCCTGCAAGGAGCCACAACACATTAAAGTGATAGAATCCATGGTGCTTATCAATGTTGTTCCATGAGGACAGTACTGCAGCAATACCGAGAAAAAAAGTAAGCGCTGTCATCACAAGACTGATGCCGTCCATAGACAGATGAAATGAAATACCAAAAGTGGGAATCCATTCATATTTGATATTGGCGAGCCAGCTTCCGTTTTCAGAAAGTGTAACACCCGATGCATGTTGAATCCAGAAATTGATGACGATCATCAGATCGGCAATCAATGCGATCAGAGAAATCCATTTTGGAATATGCTTATTTACCGATGAAAGAATCCATCCAAGCACTCCTCCTGCCATGAGTATCAATAAGAGAATTATCAGTATCATAATACCAGTATAATTGTCAGAATAATAAATGCTCCAAGCCCCACGCCAAACAGATAGTATCTCAGTTTACCGTTTTGTGATTTGCTGAATGCCACATTCATTGCTACATTCAGATGTCCGATACCACTGTAAATTCTATCAATAAAGTCTCTTGTATCAATTTTAGAAAGCCATACCAGGGGATTTACAATCAATAAATCATATAACCTGTCAAATTTCCATCCCTGAAAAAGGAAACTGTACAACCCTGCGCCGGATCCATATTTGAATCTGCGGATCCCCTCAGGTTTTTTAATATAGAATTGCCATGCGAGATATACGCCCAATAAGGCCAGTACTGCAGCAACTATTTGTAACACCGATTCGCCCACCCCCGGGTTGGACAATAGTTCTACACCGGGAAGTGTCGTTTGTAAAACGTCAGAAAAGGGTGCAAAGTGACCAAAGTTATGTGGCAATTCTATGAATCCGGCTATCAGTGAAAGGATTCCCAGCACAACCAAAGGAATCTTTATGGCTATCCCGGGTTTGTGATGAACTTCAGTTTTCTGTTCACCAAAAAAAGTAAGGAATACCATCCGGAAAGTATATAAAGATGTAAGAAAAGCAGACACAATACCGGCAAGCCAAAGCCATGTACTGCCTTTTGTGCTTGCAAAAGAAAACCAAAGTATGGCATCTTTACTGTAAAATCCTGCCGTAATCAAAGGAATAGAAGCAAGTGCGGCAGAACCAAATAAGAATGTCCAGAAAGTAACGGGTAATTTTTTTCTGAGCCCACCCATCTTAAACATGTCTTGCTCATGATGCAGGGCAAGAATAACCGCTCCGGCACCGAGGAATAGCAATGCTTTGAAGAAGGCATGGATCATGAAATGGAATATTGCGGCAGACCATGCTTCCACACCACACGCGAGAAACATATATCCGATTTGGCTGATGGTAGAATAGGCCAGAACTCTTTTGATATCATTCTGGACCAGGGCGCTGCAGGAGGCGATGAACAAGGTAGCAGCCCCGATGATGGCTACTAATAATTGGATAGACGGAGCCAATTCGAACAACACATGAGTTCTTGCCAGCAGATATACACCGGCTGTCACCATGGTAGCGGCATGGATAAGTGCACTCACGGGAGAAGGGCCGGCCATGGCATCCGGAAGCCATGTTTGTAAAGGCAATTGAGCTGATTTGCCAAGAGCTCCTCCCAATAACAACACGGCAGCCCATACTGCTTGTGAACTGTCAGCACTCCATGCTTGCGGAGCCGCTGTCAGAATCTCAGAAATATTAAGGGTATTGAAACTTTTTACAAGCAGGAAAAAGCCAAGTATCATTGAGGTATCTCCGATTCTTGTTACCAGAAAAGATTTTCTGGCCGCATAAGCATTTTTATCTGCATCCTTTTTATCACCATAGTAAAATCCGATTAGCAGAAAACTACAGAGGCCCACACCTTCCCAACCAAGATAAAGCAGCAATAAATCGTTGGCCAATACCAATACCAGCATACTGAAGATAAACAGATTCATATAAGCGAAGAATCTGGAGTATCCTTCATCTTCTTTCATGTATTCTGCAGAAAAAAGGTGAATGAAAAATCCTACGAAAGTGATTACAAAAATGAATATCAGTGAAAGGGAATCAAGCCGTAAGGTTATTTCGGGGTGGAAACCGCCGATGCTAAACCATGTCCATAAATGTTGTTCCACAAAATACCCGGCACTGTTATTTTGCAGGAATGAGATCCCTGTAAAGATAGTGATAAGTGCTGCTACACCTACCACACCCGCACCAATGACAGGCACCATTTTTTTTGGCATTCGGGTTCCGAACAACGCCAGTAGCAGAAAACCCGCAAGTGGCAAAACAGGTATGAGCCAGAGCATAGAATCCATGAATTACAATGTTTTCATTTTTTTAATCTCTTAATATATTGAATGCATCACTGTCCGGAGTTTTATACATCCTGTGCATTTGTAAAATAAGTGCCAGGCCCACAGACACCTCTGCTGCTGCCATCGCCAGAATAAAAATTACCATCACCTGCCCGTCGGGCTGACCCCATTTAGCTCCTGCCAGGACAAAGGCAAGTGCAGCCGCATTAAACATGATCTCTACACTCATCAGCATAAAGAGAATGTTGCGCCTTGTCAACACGCCCAGTAATCCTGTCAGGAACAACAACGAGGCAAGAATTAATCCTGCATTTATGGGTAATTCATTCATAATTTTCCGAATTATTTTGCAGATATCTGTGATATTCTCTTTTCTTTTCTCTCCCTATATGATACGCACCTACAATGCCCGCCATTAATAACATACCTGTCAATTCCACAGCCAATACATATCCTCCGAACAGAGATGAAGAAACTGCCGCAGGTCCTACTTCTTTATACTCACTACCGGCAACACCATTGGCATAAAATACATAAATCATTTCTCCCAGTAGAACCAGGCAGAGAAGCGCAGGAACCAGCCAGCTACCGAAATTCATAAAAGCCGATTCCTTCTGAATGGAGTCTTTGCCCAGGTTCAGCATCATGATGGCAAAAACAAACAAAACCATAATAGCACCGGCATACACAATTACTTCCAGGGCAGCCACAAAGGGAGCTCCTGAAATAAAAAATATGACAGAGACAGCAAGCAGAGATACTATCAGATACAACAGGGCGTGCACAGCATTCTTTCTTGTTACCACACACAAGGTAGATGCTAGAGCAATGATGGCTGCGATATAAAAAATAATATTCATTGTTTGCTTTTAAGGCATTAAAGTTCTTACATCAACTGGGGCATCTTCTTTTTCTCCACCACCCTTGGGCTTAACACCTACAGCGACACCCGCCTGTTGATAAAAACTATATCCGTGATATTTTCCCATTCCGTCAATCAGAAGATCTTCTTTTTCATATACCAGATTCTGACGGTTGTATTCACCCATTTCCATATCCGGAGTCAGTTGAATAGCATAAGTAGGACAGGCATCCTCGCAGTATCCGCAGAAAATGCAGCGAGAAAAATTGATTCTGAATATTTCAGGATAACGGCGGCCATTTTCATCCTGAGTAGCCTGCAATGAAATACAATCTACCGGACAGGCAGCAGCGCAGAGATAACAAGCCACACAACGTTCATTGTGATCAGGATCGCGCGACAATACAATTCTTCCTCTCCACCTGGGCGGCAGATAAGCTTTCTTTTCGGGATATTGGATGGTCACCTTTTTCTTAAACATCTTTAGAAAAACCAACCATAATGATCTGACACTGCTAAACATATTTTTTTAGTTTTTAAGAATTCGATAATACAACAGCTCCTGTTACCAATACATTCAATAAGGCAAGCGGCAATAAAAGTTTCCACCCGTAACTCATTAACTGATCATACCTTGGTCTTGGTAACGCTGCTCTCAGTAAAATAAAAAACAGAATAAAGGCAAACATTTTTATCAGAAACCACACTATCGGAGGCAGGAAAGAAGGCCCCAGCCAACCTCCAAAAAACAGAATAGTGATCAAACAACTTACCAATGTAATTCCCAGATACTCGCCCACGAAAAACATTCCGAATTTCATACCGGAGTACTCTGAGTGGTAACCGGCCACCAATTCACTTTCTGCTTCCGGAAGGTCAAACGGCAATCTGTGGGTTTCTGCAATGCCGGCAATAAGAAAAATGACAAAACCTACTATCTGCGGTACTACATTCCAAATTCCCTTTTGTGCATTTACAATATCGGTCATATTGAATGAGCCTGTTTGCAATACCACACCCATGAGCGACAAACCCATAAATACTTCATACGATATCATTTGAGCCGCTCCGCGAATTCCACCCAGTAATGCGTACTTATTGTTGGATGCCCATCCTGCAAGGATGATGGTATAGGCGCCGAGTGAAGACATTCCCAGAAAATACAACAAGCCGATATTAAGGTCAGCCACTACCAGACCGGGAGCAAAGGGCACAATGGCAAAACTCATCAGGATACTCAGCATTATAATCGTAGGGGCAATGATGAACAGCTTCTTATTGACAAAGGGCGGAATCCAGTCTTCCTTAAAGAATATTTTGATCATATCCGCCAATACCTGGAAAATACCGAATGGCCCCACCCGATTAGGCCCTGAACGTTGTTGCCATACTGCAAGCATCTTTCGCTCCACATAAATTAATCCTGCGGCAATGGTTACAGTTCCCAGCAATACGCAAACGATAATCAATATCTGAGCCCAGACTTCGCTCATATCAATGTGGTTTATAAATTGGTTTTATAACAATATTTATTCCTTAATTAACTGTCAACTGAAATGTCTGCAAAAAACGGAAATGGTATTCCGCATGTTTCTGCTAATCCCTTCGGAATTATCAACACATTTTCAGGAAGACTGTTATTTATTTTAACCGGAAATGACCAGGTCCTATCTCCGGATTGAATCTTAATTTTTTCAGCGTTTGTTATTCCTTTTTTCTGCAGAGCATTACCATTAATTCCTATATATGCACCCGGTATCCGCTCAGCCAGTGGAGGGCTCATGGCACTCAATTCATCAGAACCGAAAATATGCCAGGCAGGCAATACCTCAAACCCTTTATTTTCTGAAACAGGGTCTATATTGATACTATTGTTATTATTGTCGCCCGGCTCTATTAGTCTTTTTCCGGGGTTGCCGCCATGAAGCGGGCCTCCTACTTCTATCTGGTATTTGTTGATTGATTGCAGAGAGTTCCATCCGGGAGACCAGAAGTAGGGGATATCAGATGAAGGGGGCACTCCGTGATAACCTTCCATTGTAAATGAGAGCGGAGAATCTACATCTACCGGCGGTTTAGGCTCATGTACAGAAATATTGGCATTCATTGCCGTACGGCCACTAAATCTGTGGGTTTCCCGCGGAATTTTTTGTGTACCGATTCTGAAGTCTGCCGTGGGTGCCAGAAATTTAATTTTTTCAAAGAGCGGATTGCCGGCTATCATCTCAGCTACAATTTCGTCAAAGGGGCGCGACTCTTCTGTTTGGTGAATAAGCCTGTCGAGCCATGCCCAACTGCTTCTGATATCATATTTTGGCACATGAACCTGATAAAACCTTTGTGCACGGCCTTCATTATTTACAAGGGTTCCGTCCGATTCAGCAAATGTGCCTGCCGGCAATATAAAATCTGCAAAAGGAGTCGTTTCATTTTCCAGAGAATCCAATAAAATGACCTTATCCAGTTTCTTGTGAAAATCTTCAGCACTTTCACGATCAATTCTGTAGAAAGTATTGGTCTCCAGTATTATTGCAGAAAGTGACTCGTTGTCGCACCTGCTGATGGCATCCTCAAGATATCCGGCACCACCGAGCATAGCGAGCCCCATTGAATTTGATTCCGGTACTACGTATGTAAGCCCCACATCTTTACCTGCTGCTTTTAGCGCAGCAGCCAGTCTGGCGGCTGATTGAATTATTGATTTACTCAATACTCCGGTGCCTGATACAATCAAAGGTTTACCGGAATTGAGTAATGCTTTGGCAGCCTTTGATGCAAAATCTTTCTGATTGGAATCACCGGAATCAGATCCGCTGTTTTTGATTCCGCTTTCAATGAGACGGGCAACAGCAACCAATTGTGACGTATCCCCGTAATACGAAGATGTAGCTATTTCATCCAATTTGGTTGAATAGGGAGTAGCTATAAAGAAAGGACCCAAATCATCCTGAACAACCTCACGAATAGCGGCATCATTCCAGTGTTGTATCTTCATATTATAGGCCTTCTGCCGTGGAAGTGTTTTGGCCGTTTGCCTTAGCGCGAGCGCCATCATAGGTGCCGTATTTGTTACATCTTCACCCAAAATAAATACTGTGTCGTAAGATTCTATTTCTTTTAAGGATGGAGTATATATACCGGATTTCTGCAACATCTCAAGAACAGTTTGTACACAATGACCTTCTGTTGCAGGAATACCATGGTAGAAATTTTCTTTTCCTACCAATTTCTGTAACATGTAATTGGACTCAAGTGAAGCTCTCGGAGAACCGATACCAATCATTTTTGGTTTGGATTGCACAAAAGATGCAGCTTCTTTAAATGCAGTTTCCTTTGTGCCACTCTTACTGGCACATTGTGTGAGCCGTTGTTCACTGTTCACATATTCATAACCAAACCTTCCGCGATCACATAGAAAGTAACCGTTGACATCTCCGTTGTATCTCGATAGGATTCTACGCAATCCACCATATCGCTCGGATGCAAGCGTATTGCACCCCACACTACACTGTTGACAGATAGAAGGTGCGCTGGTAAGATCCCATTTTCTGGTATAATGTTGTCGCAGAGTTTTGTCAGTGAATACACCCGTAGGACAAACCTCAACCAGGTTACCGCTGAATTCATTTTCCAAAACGCCATCCTCACTTCTGCCAAAATATACCCTTCCTGCAGATGCAAATACGCCAAAATCTTTTCCCCCTGCATATTCGTTATAAAACCTCACACACCGGTAGCACTGAATACAACGATTCATTTCGTGGTAAATGAATGGCCCTAAATCCTGATTAATATGAGTTCTTTTATTAAACCGGTAGCGGCGGTAATTATGTCCACTCATCACCGTCATATCCTGCAGATGACACTCGCCACCTTCGTCACACACAGGGCAATCGTGCGGGTGGTTGATCATTAATGATTCTATGTTTCCCGCTCTGAAATCTTTAGCTTTTTGGTCATTGATTGAGATTCTTGTGCCTTCATTGGCATCCAGCATACAGGCCATGGCAATTCTGCCTCTTGTATCATTAGCATCACGATAATTAATAACAGCACATTGCCGGCAGGCGCCTACAGAGTGCATGGCCGGGTGCCAGCAGAAATAGGTGAGGTCCATTCCCAGCGACAGACATACCTCCAGCATGTTTTTACCGTTGGGAACCTCGTACTCTATGTTATCAATATATACTTTAGCCATATCCTTTGTTTTTCATTGCATATATCAATGATGATATTTGCATCGGTGTGTATTTATATGCTCATCAAAATCTTCTCTGAAATGTTTTAATGCACTTTGAAGTGGTTCCATTGCTCCCGGAGCCAGCGCACAAAATGTATTTCCCGGTGCATTGTAATGGGTTTGGAAAGTCAGATGATCTATGTCTTCCGGCTTGCCCCTACCCTCTTCCAGCGCCAGTAAGATTTTTGCTGTCCAGGGCAGGCCTTCTCTGCAGGGTGTGCACCAGCCACATGATTCCTGTGCAAAGAATTGTTCTAGGTTCATACACATACCGATAGGACAGGTTTTGTCGTCCATTACTATGACCGTACCGGTACCCATACGGCTACCAGCCTTTGCCACTTCTTCAAAGTCCATTTTTATATTCAGATGATCGGGTGTAAGAAAATCAGTAGAAGCTCCACCTGGCAACACCCCTCTCATCTTGTATCCGTCCAGCATTCCTCCTGCGTGTTCTTCCAAAATTTCACCCAGTGTAGTTCCCAATGGCAACTCCCAGATTGCAGGGCGTTTTACCTTACCACTGGCACCATAAAGTTTTGTGCCACCACCCCCTTCTGACTTGCTCAGTGCCATGTACCAATGAGCGCCTTTTGCAAGTATGTGTGGGATATTACAAAAAGTTTCTACGTTATTTACAATGGTAGGCTTTCCAAATAAGCCACTCACCTGTGGAAAAGGAGGTTTATTTCTCGGATTGGCACGTTTTCCTTCCAATGCATTTAAGAGTGCGGTTTCTTCACCGCAGATATATCTGCCCACGCTGGTATGCAGATCCATTTCCAGGGTGAATCCGCTTCCCAGAATATCTTTCCCCAGATATCCGGCACGGTAGGCCTCATCCAATGCGACAAGAATTCTTTTTGCCGCCTCATGGTATGCCCATCTTAAAAAGATGTAGCTCATACTGGCCCCAATTGCATAAGCACTGATTATCATCCCTTCTATCAGTTGATGTGGGTTTCCTTCTACCAGTAGCCGGTCTTTAAATGTACCGGGTTCCATTTCATCCCCATTGGCTACAATATATTTAGGGGAAGGAACATTATCTCCCATTGGTACAAAGCTCCACTTGGTGCCTGTAGGAAACCCAGCGCCACCCCGGCCTCTCAGCTTAGAGTCTTTTACCGTGTTCATTACGTCGGCAGGAGACATCTTAAGCGCTGTACGCAAGCCTTCATAACCGCCAGTTGCCTCATATTCTTTTAGTGATAAAGGCGTGCCATCATTTTTAATATGTTCCGTTAAGGGTCTTTCCATTTTTATTTATTCATATTTAGCCAGGATTTCATCTAATTGTTCCGGTTTCAGGTCACGATAAAGGTCTTCATCAATAATCAATGTCGGTGCGTGGTCGCAGGTGCCCAGACAGGGAATTGGCAAGAAGGTGAACCTGTCATCTTTGGTAGTCATACCAAAATCAATCTGCAATCTTTCCTTCAATGCGTTTCTGATTTCTTCATAACCCATGATCCAGCAACTCACACTGTTGCAAAGCAGGATTACATGTCTGCCTACCGGCCTTCTGAAAATGATATTGTAGAAGGTAGCCACACTGTCTATTTCATGTGCACTCATTTCCAGAATCGGAGCCAGTTCTTCCAGCGCCTGATCAGATACCCACCGGTTATACTTCTGAACCACTTTCAGGGCATCGATACAGGCCGCCTGCTTGTGAGGCAGATGGTGAAACAACTTTTCTATTTCCTGCCGGGCTTCGTTTGATATTACTTGTTCTGCAGCCATTCAATAAAAATTTTTACCTGTCGATATCCGACAATACGTAATCCACACTTCCCAGTATGGAAAGCAGGTCGGCAATCGTATATCCTTTACTATAGTAGGGTACAAACTGAATGTGAGGGAAACTGGGTGTTCTTATCCTTGTGCGATAAGACATCGTACTTCCATCACTGATCAGGTAGTAACCATTTTGACCTTTACTTGCCTCCACTGATGCAAACCCTTCTCCAGCCGGAATTACCGGTCCCCATGTCACATTCACAAAGTGGTTGATCAGGGTTTCTATATCATACATGGTGAATTTCTTATCAGGAGGTGTAGTCAGTGGGTTATGAGATTTGTAAGGGCCTTCCGGCATATTGTTTACGCACTGTTCAATAATCCTCAGGCTCTGTCTCATTTCTTCCACACGGAGTAAAGCCCTGTCGTAACAATCACCATTAGAACCTATAGGAATCTCAAAATCAAACTGGTCGTAGGCGCTATAAGGTTGCCGTTTTCTGAGATCCCAGTCAAATCCGGTAGCGCGTAGCCCTACACCGGTTACACCCCATTCAATGGCCTCTGTGGTATTGTACACACCAATACCTACAGTACGTGCCTTGAAAATCCGGTTTTTCAAAACCATTTTATCATATTCCTTCAATCTGGGAGGCAGGTATTTAAGGAAGTCTCTTACAAGTCCATCCCAGCCCTTTGGAAGGTCTTGTGCCACACCGCCAATTCTGAACCAATTGGGGTGCATCCTGTCACCACATACAGCTTCTATGATCTGAAACAATCTTTCCCTGTCATAAAACATCAGGAATACCGGTGTCATCATTCCCAGGTCCTGGGCAAAAGTTCCGTACCAGACGAGATGGCTGGAAATTCTGAATAATTCACTCAGCATAATGCGGATTACCTTGGCCCTGTCGGGGACTTCTATTCCACCAAGTTTTTCCACAGCCATTACGTAAGGGAAATTGTTCATTACTCCGCTCAGGTATTCTACCCTGTCTGTATAGGGAATATAGGTATGCCACGATTGACGTTCACCCATTTTTTCTGCTCCCCGGTGGTGGAACCCGATATCGGGAACCACATTCACCAGCGACTCTCCGTCCATTTGCAGAATCAATCTTAAAATACCGTGTGTACCCGGGTGTTGTGGACCGAGGTTCAGAAACATGAATTCTTCATTGTCTCCGGTATTGCTCTTTAATCCCCATTCTTCCGGTTTGAACTGATACATATCCTGTTCGGCCAGCATTTTGTCTTCCGGAAGTTTAAATTGCCCCATCTCGGTTGCACGGGCAGGATGTTGTTTTTGCAGAGGATGTCCCTGCCAGGAAGGCGGCATTAATATTCTTGTAAGATGCGGGTGTCCTTCAAAATTGACACCAAACATATCATAGACTTCCCTTTCATAAAAATTGGCCATAGGCCATACCGGTGTGATACTGGGAATGGAGGGTTTAGGGCCTGTGAGCGCTACTTTAAGCCTGAGAAATTCATTTCGTTCAAATGACAATAATTGATAGAATACTGTAAAATTGCTCTCCGGCTGACCCTGTCTGTTTTTTCTTGCCTGCTCATCAATGGCGCTGAGATCATACAAAAACCTGTATCGTAATCCCGGCTCATTTTTTAGATATCCCAGAACGGGGATAATGTAATTTTTGTCGATCCACAAAGTAGGAAACACATCTCTGGTGGTCTGTTCGCAGACCACAGCTTCGGGAAACTTGGTTTTGAGAGAATTCAGTATGTCACTCTTTTCCGGCATTTATTTTTCCTTTTGTCTGTTGATTTTTACTATGGGTTACTCATACTTCATCCGGCGGCCTTATCTCTGTCATTTTCATTCTTTCAGAACGCTTCAGGTCTCTCATACTTGGTCTTTCCGGTTTGATTATCCCCTGTGGTCCGATGGTCCAGCTTAGGGGCCTTTTCTCTTTTCCAACGGTATCTCTCAGGAGAACGATACCCTCCAGAAATGCATCAGGCCTGGGTGGGCAGCCGGGTACATATACATCTACCGGCATAAATTTGTCAACCCCCTGCACTACGGAATAAATATCATACATACCGCCGGAAGATGCACAAGATCCCATTGCGATTATCCATCGTGGTGCCATCATTTGTTCATACAGTTGCCGGATGACAGGCGCCATCTTGATAAATACGGTACCGGCTACAATCATCATGTCTGCTTCACGGGGTGTACCTCTGATCACTTCCGCACCAAATCTGGATACATCGTATTTGCTGGTAATACTGGTAGCCATCTCTACATAACAGCAAGAAAGACCGAAGTTGAATGGCCAGATAGAATTCTTTCGGCCCCAGTTGACCATGCTATCCATGGTAGTGAGTACTACAGATTGCTGTACGGCTTTTTCAAATGAACCCGTTCCTTTAATTGTTGATACCGGATCGTTTGCTTTCGTTGTCCACCATTTCATGAGGTAATCGTTTGATTTTCTGCAGAGGAGCTCTCCAGAATTTTATTCGGATCGTCTTTAAATCTGCGGTGATATTGTTTTAAAATCTTTTTGCCATCGGGACCAAAATCAAGCGCTCCTATTCTCCATTCATAAATCAATACGGCTACCAACAGTCCAATAAATATTGCAATAGCAATATAACCGGCCCAACCGAGCGCCTTGGCATGAATGGCCCAGGCTACAATAAATACCACTTCCAGGTCGAAGATGACAAAGAACATGGCAAGGATATAAAACTGAATAGGAAACTGAATGCGTGCATCGCCGGTGACTTTTATCCCCGATTCAAAAACTGTGTCGGTCACAGTTTCCTTATGTTTTTCACCCAAAAAATGGGAAGCAATCAGCATAATTGCGACCAGTAAAACCACACCTCCTGCATATACTAATAGCGGCCATAATGTAGAAAGCGAATGAGTTTCGTTCATTTGATAAGGTTTCTCTTACTTAAAAAAATGGTCTTCAAAACCCAAATTTTCCGAAGGGTAATGTTAGCCGGATTGATCCGGGTAATGAAGCGATAACCACAATGAATGTGCCTGTTTGGTTTTAGGAATAAAAAGTCGCATTCTCAAATAAAGATAATACTATCTTTTTTATAATCAGCAATTTAATTGATGATGGAATGTGGAATGATTCTTGCCTATTAGCAGAAAAAATAATAATTAATCCATGAAAAAACCTTTATTGTGCGTTCAGGTAATGCTTTTTTCGATTTTGATTTTTATATCCAATATTCTATCTGCTCAAACCTTTACTCCGAGGTATAATGTATCAATGACCACTCATTCCAAGGGGTTTTATGAATATTTACCGGAAGGGTATGGTTCAGGAAATCAGAAATATCCTTTGTTGATTTTTTTTCATGGGGCAGGAGAAAAGGGAGATGGTAGCGCTTCTCAACTTTCTAAAGTATTGGTCAATGGGACACCTAAGCAAATTAATGCCGGGATTTTCCCGAAAACTTTTACTGTCAACGGCAATACTTACAGTTTTATAGTACTTGTGCCCCAGATCACGGATAGTCCAATGCCTTATGATGTGGACAATATCATCAATTATGCTATCAAAAATTATAGAGTAGATACCCTAAGAATTTATTTGACCGGACTCAGTATGGGAGGCGGGGTCGTATGGGAATATCCGGGAGAGTCTTTTGATAATGCCAGGAGAGTGTCTGCCATTGTTCCGGTATGTGGAGCAGCGTGGCCGGCCAATTTCAGATGCGAAAATATAGCAGCAGATAATTTACCTGTATGGGCAACACACAACGATGGGGACCCGACAGTGCCGGTGACATACACTACAGGATTTGTAAACGGGATTAACAGCCAAAATCCCCCACCTAACCCAAAGGCGAAAATGACAATTTTTTCTGCTAATTCGCACGATGCATGGACGAAGACCTATGATCTGAATTTTAAAGAAAACGGAATGAACGTGTATGAGTGGATGTTACAATTTGAAAAGTTATCAGCACTGGCGGTTTCCGGCTTACAGTTTGATGTAAAGTCGCAGAATGGAATAGCTAATCTGACATGGAGCACCATCGGTGAATCAAATAACAAAGGTTTTGAGGTAGAGCGAAGCAATAACGGAAATCATTTTGACTCACTGACCTTCATAGGTTCAGCAGGTAATTTTGGACAGCGTTACCAATACACAGATTTTACCCCACTGCCGGGCGACAATTACTACAGGTTAAAATTGACAGAAGCTACCGGCCGTACTTCCTACAGCGAAGTCCGCCATGTTTTTGTTTCAGGCAGCAACTCAATTTTGTTATACCCCAATCCTGTACAGGGTGAATTGCACATCAGAAACGGAGCATGGATAAATAACGGGCAATTACGAATCACCGATATGTCGGGTAAAACGATAATGAATACTGTAATTTATGGTGAAGGTGACCACACCATACCATTAAAATTACCTTCTGGTATTTATGTTGCTACTTTGACGGAGGGAGGAAAAGTGATTTTCAAACAGAATTTTATTAAGAAATAAAAACAGTTCATTCCTTTGTAATTACCATCTGTAAAAGGTTTTGGTCAATTTATCATTTTATTAGTACAAACCAAAATAAGGAAAAGTAATTTTGAAAAAATCAATCACATGAAGTCAAGGATTGTCTTATTCCCGGCCTTTACTCTCTTTTGCAGTCTTGTGCTAATCTCATGTAACAAAGAGAAAATTGTCGGATCCGGAAATATCATCACCGATCCAAGGACGGTTACGGATTTTTATGGAGTTTCTGTTTTTGGAAGCAGTAATGTCTTTATCTCCTATGCCAACAATTATTCGGTTTCTGTAAAAGGATATGAAAACATAGTACCTAAGTTGAGAACGTATGTGGAAAATGGGATACTTGTTGTGAAGTTTGCCGATGATGTCAATATTACCAACGACAATTCAGAGGTTTATATCACGATGCCATCGCTGATTAGTGTGAGCGACCAGGGGAGCAGCGACATCAAAGTATCGGGAAGCTTCATAGGTATGGAGAACCTTTCGGTATCGACTTCGGGCTCCGGGGATATTGAATTTGACAATGGAAGTGTTCAGAATATCTCACTGAAGATTTCCGGCAGCGGCGATATTTCTGCATATGGAATGTTGTCAAAGAACGCAACGATAAATATTAACGGAAGTGGGGATGCACAGGTGTCGGCTTCAGACAAATTGAAGGCAACAATATCCGGAAGCGGAAATGTATATTACAAAGGAAATCCAACAATTGAATCTTCCGTATCCGGCTCAGGACAAGTAATAAAGCAATAACCTGAAATTGATTTAGGCGGTCTTCTGTTATTTTCTGCATTAACCAATATACAGGTTGAAGAATATCGGGCTTCCGTTGCTATTCCGGGTTGATTGTATATATAAAGTTTTACCCCCTCTTTATTTTGGAGGGATTCTGTTTCTTCAAAACCAATTCCCTAAAATCTATTGATATTTGCCACACATGGACAAGGGTAATTTTATTGACTTTATAAAAATCTTCTGCAGAAGCGGACACGGAGGAGCGGGCAGCAGGCATTTTATGCGAAACAAACTAACCGCTATGGGAGGCCCCGATGGCGGAAACGGTGGCCGGGGAGCACACATTATTTTAAGAGGCAACAAAAACCTCTGGACATTGCTCCATCTGCGTTACTATAAAAATATTTTGGCAGAGAATGGCGAAGGAGGAAGCAGCAATAACTGTACCGGACGAGATGGAAAAGATATTGTAATTGAAGTACCGTTGGGAACGATTGCCTTACGGGAGGACAATGAAGAAGCTGTTGAGATATTGCAGGATAAAGAAGAAAAAATCTTATTGAGTGGCGGCAGAGGAGGATTAGGGAATGCCAACTTTGCCACTGCCACCAATCAGGCGCCTACACATGCGCAACCTGGAGAACCCGGAGAGGAAACCTTTGTGACGCTCGAACTCAAGGTGCTTGCAGATGTTGGCCTGGTTGGTTTTCCCAATGCCGGCAAGTCCACATTATTATCAGTCATTACTGCTGCGAAACCTAAGATTGCCGACTATGCTTTTACCACGTTGACGCCCCAATTAGGAATTGTGAATTACAGGGACAGTAAAAGTTTTTGTGTGGCCGACTTGCCTGGTATTATTGAAGGTGCTGCAGAGGGCAAAGGATTAGGGCATCGTTTTTTAAGGCATATTGAACGCAATCCTGTTCTCTTGTTTCTCATTCCTGCCGATAGTGCAGATCATGCAAAGGAATTTGAAATTCTGAAAGAGGAATTGAATCAATATAATCCGGAGTTAATGGACAAGCGATTTGTAATTGCAATCAGCAAGTCGGACCTTCTGGATGAAGAATTGACACGAGCTATTGAAGCAGAGCTGCCATCCGATATTCCCCATATTTTCATCTCCTCGGTTGCACAAAAAAATTTGCTCGCCCTGAAAGACATACTTTGGAATGCCCTGAATGAATAACTTCATTATTTTCATCGAAATTCTGCATGAAGAGAAACCTTGTTTTTTTTATCAACCCTATCTCAGGAGCAAGAAGTAAGCATGCGCTTGAAGAAAAAATCGCATCAAAATGCGAAAAAGAACAAGCCTCCTGGCAGATACTCTTTACCAACAAAGAGGGAGAATATAGTTTCCTTAAGGAAAAAATAAGAACGGAGGAGATCAGTGATGTTGTTATATGCGGAGGCGACGGGAGCGTGGGACCTATTGTATCTGCTTTGTTGGGAGTAGATGTGAATGTAGGAATTATTCCAATGGGTAGCGGAAACGGACTTGCAAGGACAGCCGGCATTTCCTATCACACAAATAAGGCATTGGATATTGTTTTTCAGGGAATTGCCAAACCGGTGGATGCCTTTACTGTCAACGGCAGGTTGGGCTGCCAGATTACCGGATTGGGGTTTGATGCTTACATCGCTAAACTCTTTTCGGAAGAACGCAAAAGAGGGCTGTCCACCTACACTAAACTTGCCGTCAGAAATTTTTTTAAAGCACGCCCGTATCAATTTGAACTCAGCCATGATGGATTGCCGGGAATTCAAACAAAGGCATTTATTATATGTGTTTCCAATGCAAACCAATTTGGGAATAATCTTAAGATAGCACCCCAGGCCTCCCTGCATGATGGGTTGCTTGATGTCGTCATTCTGAGGAAGACTTCAAAAATGCAGATTTTAGTTTCATTTGTTAACCATCTCCTTTTTGCAAAAAAAATGAAAGACATGGGTGAAGCTGGCAGAAAGAGAATTCTTTATTTCAATTCAAGAAAGGTAATTATTAAGAATATAGAGCTGGCGCCAATACACATTGACGGAGATCCGGCAGAAGCAAAGCAGGAATATGTAATCTCTATTGTACCCGCAGCTTTCAGGCTTATTCACCCACGTGATTTGTATTCAGGATTTGCATCACCTGATTAAACGCATCTACGTTATTCTCTCTGTGCAAAGACATATTTACCTCCTTTTTTTCTCTTGCAGTAAGATGAAAACTTAATGAAGCACCATATTGTTCTTTGAGAGGCGTGTACATAAAGGCAACTCTGTTTAGTGAGTTTTGCAGAAGCCCCTGAGCATAGGTGATTTCATCATCCTGATAGTAATCTTGTTGCCTGAACCAGTTTGTTTGCAGTAAAGAAAAAGGCCTGATTGCTACATCCGCAAAGGAGTTTCCTTTAAATGTGCCATCCCAACTGCCTTTCTCCCTTGACCGCACCTGAATAATTAAAACACCTCTTGTATTTTCATTGATCCAATCTTTAAATACATTAATAAACCGAAGTGTTGTTTCCTGGCCGTAATTGTCTCTGAGGCCGGCATCCATCACATCGATGACAGGCTCGGTAGGCAACCATACGGAAGGCAATACGTATGGATAGGTAGCATTCATCCGGAGTGCCGAGAGAAGGCTCAACTCCATAGGCGACTGGTTTTTGAATAGTGCACCAAAGTCAATGGCGTCTGGCCCTGCGATCTTGTAGGTATTGTCGTGATATCCTGCCTGCATGAGAAAGCTTACAGGCTGCGTGCTGATAATCATTTTTTTCAGGTCGCGCGTGACGGTTGAGTTTAGTATCATCAGAGGAATGCTTGCGTTGGACTCTGCATCTTTGTAGAACCCAATATCGTGATTTAAAATTCCACCGGTATTTCTGTTAAGTTTTTGTTCAAAAGCATAGCCCCTGTCTTTAATATAACTTTGATGATTGTACGAAAACCGCTGAGCCGGAGCAATAAGGTCGCGTGTAATCCAGGATGAAAAAACAGTATTCAGCAGATCTTCAGAAATATTTCTTAAGTATTTTTTGTCTTGAGGATTGATTGGTTGTCCGGATTCCTTCAGCCTTGTCAATTCACGGTAATAGGCCGCTGCGAGCATACCTCCTGAAGCACCAGACATCAAAAAGGTTTGCCGCATCAGGTTGCCTTCGGTGGCACTGTCAAGTTTCTGCAAAACATTCATGCTGAAACTTGCACCTTTTAATCCTCCACCGCTAAAATTCATCATGATCATCAAAGGCTTTTCTTCTTTTTGTTTGCTTTTCCATTTGTTCAGGATGGAAATCATGTTTCTCTTATCTCTTTCAATATTTTCTGAAGAGTTGAGATGGCTTAAGGTAGACAGAGAATACTCGGGTCTCTTTTCTTTGGAATAACTCAGCCCATAAGCCTTATTGCGCGGGTCAATGATGTTATAAGTGTATAAGAGATTGAGGACGATATAAAGAAAAATCAGAAACAACATTCCCCAACTCTTCAGAAAATAACTCAATGTGCCGATTAAAGCAATCATTAGGGCAAACATTACAAAGATACTGGCACTGGCAGGAAATTGAAAAATCGGATTGTCCATGAAGAATCCGATAAATATCATGCAGATAAATGCAATCAATACGGTGACCATTGCCGAAAAGTGATGTCGCTTAAAAATAGAATCCAGAAAGGCCTGACTGTAATGAGAAACGTCTCTTGCTTTTCTGAATTTAAAAAAAGAACCTACGTAATATTTTACAGGTAACCCAAACGGCTGAAAGTGATCGTGGTCTGACTCAACGATTTCTCCTTCTCCTTCTTTATATTCAAAAATACCAGGATGTATGCGCTTGACGATCCGCTTGTCTGCAGTAAAAAAATAGGCAAAAGAGATGATATGCAATATCAACAAACCCCCGGTAAATGACAGTGACATCAAAAGAAAATTGCCAAAGGAAACCAGTTCATTCCTGGTTGTGTAGTTATATGCTTCAAAAAAAAAGGTGATCAAAAATGCAAGAGGGATAATTGAATTATTCAGGCAATATTTTAAAAAAGGCTTTCTGGTAGCCGCGAGAAATCTGAACCGGACACTATGTACGATGAAAGTGGTAATGTTCCAGCTCATGATGAAAATACCGGCAGCTATTCCAAGTATGGTAGCACCTAATGTATTGACACTCCCCAGATATTCCGGAGCCAAAAACAACCCGTCCGCGCCAAACAATTTCATGAAATGACCGGTGATAGTCAGAAAAAGGATTAACCAGAAAAATAATAAAATCTGTGATTTCCGGAAATGCAAAAGCAGAAGCTGCACCGGAAATGAATAATACACATATTTCATTAGTTTCTTCATAAGCAATTATCTCTTAGCTTCCGGCAAAAGAAAAACCGGGTAATTTCTTTCTCAACAAAAACAATATAAAAATGATTGATAACAAAAACAAGATGGCGACGGCTTGGTGGGCTACTCCAAAGTAAACCAGATAGTCGTCAAATGGAGAAAGCGTCACTGTCAAAACACCCAAAACTACCTGTGTAATGACAAGCAAACCCGGAAGCCATTTTGTCTTTTTGAATAAACGGCTACCCTTTACTTTCATTGCCCTTATCCACCAGATAATGGTAAGGACAAACAGTACATAAGCAATGAGCCGGTGGATAAACTGAATAGTAATTTTGTTGTCAATCCAGTTTTTCCAGCCCGGAGACAGTGTATTCATTTCTGCCGGAATCCATTGCCCGTTAATCTCTGGCCACGAAGGCGCAGCTACAGCGGCGTGTAGCCCAGCCATAAAAGCACCATAGATCAGTTGAAAAAAAAGGAGTGTAACGATCCAGATAGCAAGATTTTTTAATTTTTTGTGAACGACAAGAGAGGCGGTGGGGACAGATACGCTCAAAGCAAACCAAAATGTGTAACACAATAATATCAACGCGGCCATAAAATGAGCAGCAAGTTGGATATGTCCGACAAACAATCGTTCGGGCACCAGGCCGCTTTTTACCATAATCCATCCTATAGCGCCCTGAATTGCCCCAAGAATAAAAAGCATAACCAGTGGCATGATCATCTCTTTGCTGAATCTTCTTTTGATCAGAAAATAAACAAAACCCACAAGGAAAACCAACCCCATCAGTCGTGCCCAATTACGGTGAAACCATTCCCAAAAAAATATTTTTTTGAAATCATGCAATGTGAAATCTGCATGAATGTATTGAAACTGTGAAGTCGTTTTGTACTTATCAAACTCAGTTTGCCACTCTGAATGATTCAGGGGGGGCATGACGCCTGTGACAGGGTTCCATTCAGTAATGCTCAGGCCACTCTCTGTCAGCCGGGTAATACCACCAAGAATGATCTGAATCACGAGCATGAATACACCGACATACAGCCATACGGCTACCGGTTTGTAAGATTTTTTTTCTGTTTCTGTTTTTTTCATTCTTGTAGTGGAGGGATTTATGGGGTATGGAGAAAATACAATTAAATAGTGTTTAAAACTTTTATCAATGGCTTGCCGCGCGAAAATTAATTTTGACAAAAATAGTCAGATTGCTGCTACCCTTTTATCAAAGCAAATTTTTGGAGGCCGGGATTGATGAAGCCGGACGCGGTTGTTTTGCCGGACCGGTCTTTGCCGCAGCTGTCATTCTTCCAAAGGATTTTTATCATCCTCTCCTGAACGACAGCAAGCAGTTGACAAAAGAACAAAGAAATCTTTTACGACCTGTGATTGAAAGAGAGAGTATTGCCTGGGCAGTGGCCGATGTCAGCAATAGGGAAATAGATCGGATTAACATTTTGCAGGCTTCCATTAAGGCGATGCATAAAGCGGTTTCTAAACTAAAACCGGAGCCCGGATTTTTGTTGATTGACGGAAACCGGTTCAAATCTTACGAAAACTTTCCTTTTCAATGCATCGTTAAGGGAGATGCGACCTATGCCTCTATTGCGGCTGCAAGTGTACTTGCCAAAACCTACAGGGATGAATTGATGTGCAGATTAGATAATAAATACAGGATGTATGGCTGGAAACGAAATATGGGGTACGGCACTTTGGAACACAGAAATGCAATGGTGAAATATGGATATAGCCCTTTTCACCGAAAGAGTTTTAAAATGCAACTGAGCCTGGAGTTTAAAAACAAAAACACGGAAAATACCTAAGGAAAAAGTTTTCTGCCTTTTTGCCTCACACCTATCTTTGGTGTGGCACATCACCACAATTTATGTCGCAAGAGCTTACCCTGAAGTCTGCAAACAAGCCTGTACATTATCCCGCGCTTGATGGGCTGCGGGGTGTTGCTATTTTGTTGGTGCTACTCAATCACCAAATGAGTTGGGTTCCTCTTTTTGGGAACTATTTTTATGTAGGAGTAGATTTGTTCTTTGTCCTATCCGGTTTTCTGATTACGGAAATTCTTATCCGCGAAACAGGTACTCCTCATTATTTTCACAACTTTTATGTCAAGCGGATATTCCGGATATTACCTGTCTATTTTCTGGTATTTATCCTTGGTATTGTTGCGATCAGCCTGATTCCGGACTTTACCGGCCAGCTGACTTATTACAGTAAACATATTTTATTCTATATTTTTTATCTGCAGAATTGGTCTTTAATCCTGTATCCGCCCGACACCGGATATATCGTGTTTGCTCATTTTTGGTCATTGGGAATAGAAGAACAGTTTTATTTATTTTTTCCGTTGGCCGTCCTGATGTTGAAAGGGGGGCAAAGATTGTTTTATTTTCTGATCGTTGCGATCCTTATAATTCTGCTGTTTCGGATTGGGGCCTATCATTGGATGCAACCTGGTGTACAAAGATTGAATACCACCTTCATGTCCCGGTATGATGGAATTTGCGTGGGGGCAATGATAGCGGTTGCCAAAAACTGTAAGACGAAGCTTCTTTATAATATATCCACAATCATTTTTTGTTTAATTCCTATAATTTATTTTTTCTATGCGCTTAAAGTAAAATGGACAGGTGACGACTCAGCAAAGTTTTTCATATTTGGCTATACAGTCATAGCGTTTTTATTCGGGCTCATTCTTAGAAATGCGATTCAGGCTGGTTCATGGATGTACAGGCTATTTAATTTTCAGGTATTGAACTTTTTTGGAAAAATTTCTTATGGGCTTTACCTGATACACTTCCCTGTGATGGTTTTGGGTTGGTACTTTATGAATAAAAAGTATCATCTGATAAATACAGGTGACCGGATTCAATTATTTTGTATGAGTTTTCTATTGATGGGTATCAGTATCGGATTGAGCTACCTGAGCTATAAATATTTTGAAAGCCCCATTCTTCGTAAGCGGAAATATTTTCTGAAATAAGCAGGACACCCCTTTACTTTTATTTGGTCTTAAATTATTTTATTCGTTTTTAAACCCCGCATACTTTCCAAAGTCTGTTACTGAAATTCTATAACCAAAAAATTTGTAAACAATGAAAACAAAATTCTTTTTCTTATTGCTGACCTTGTTTCTCTCCGGAGCCGCACTTACCGTAAATGCACAGATTAAGGAACACCAAAAGGTGCAGGAGCACCGGATTAAAAACGGAGTAAAAAGTGGAGAACTTACCAAAGGCGAGACCAAGGTGCTTCAGCACAGAGAACGTGAGGTAAGGCAAGACAAAAAACTTGCAAAATCAGATGGTAAGATTACAAAACCTGAAAGAAAGATGATCCGGAAGGAACAAAAGAGAAATAGCAAACTTATCCATAAAGCAAAACACAACGACAAAACGCGTAAGCCATAAGTAACGACTTTGTACAGTCAGTTTGGGAACCTTACCCGGCTTTAACCGGCCGGGTATTTTCATGCTCTCCATTCACCCAGGCCCTCTCGAATTAATGTCCATTCAGGCGTGGTGCAATCGACGACTGTGGAGGGAATGAATCCTCCCGGGCCTCCGTCAATCACCGCATCCACCAGGTTGCCGAAATGGTCAAAGATAGATTCGGGGTCTGTGAATTCTTCCACCATTTCACCCGGAAGCGACGTACTCAGTAATGGGTGGTCTAATGTGGCCAAAAGGTCCATACAAATCCTGTTATCGGGAATGCGAAGCCCGATGGTGTCTTTCTTGTTTTTCAGGATCCGGGGTACTTGCCGGCTTGCAGGCAGGATAAAAGTGTATGGCCCCGGAAGATATGTTTTGAGCATTCTGTATAGAGGAGTATCAATGCTTTTTGTATAATCGCTGAGATGACTTAAGTCGCGGCAAATAAATGAGAGTTGTGCCTTTTTGGGATCTATTCCCTTGATCCTGCAGATTCGCTCTACAGCTTTTGGTTGAAAAATATCACACCCCAGCCCGTAAATCGTATCTGTAGGGTAAATAATAACACCACCGTCATTGAGAATATCAACCACTTTCTCGATTAATCTGTTCTGAGGGTTTACCGGGTGAATGGAGAGTAACATATAATCTTTAAAGTTATACAATTATTAACTGATGGATCGCCTTAAGGCAGTACCGGCCATCACTTTCGGCAACTATAGTTAGGTTTTTGTGCGTAAATTTGAGGGAAAAATGAGATTGAAATGGAGTTCCAAAAAATCCATAACAAGGGGCAAGCAAAGATATTTAATAACCGGTATCTGGAGTATCTGACAAAGACACACCCATTGGTGATCTGGGGAATGTATATGCCTGTAATTATATTATTACCCTATTATGCATACACTTCACTGGATATTTCCTTTCCCTTCATTGCATTGGTATTTTTTTCAGGCACCTTTTTCTGGACATTTTTTGAGTACCTGATGCACCGGTATGTCTTTCATTATGTGAGTGACAACCCTCGCGTACTTCGGATTACATATATCATGCACGGCAACCACCATGAATTTCCGCGAGATCGTCAGCGTCTGTTCATGCCGCCGGTACCGAGCCTGATTATTGCCTCCTTGATTTTTGCATTGATGTATGTGTTTCTGCGGGGTTATACCACATGTTTTTTTCCGGGGTTTATGTTTGGTTATTTAATGTACGGAAGTATGCATTATGCAATTCATGCGTGGAATCCGCCCTACAAATGGATGAAGCCATTGTGGCGAAATCACCACTTGCATCATTATAAGGACGAGCATAAAGGCTTTGGGGTAAGTACACATTTGTGGGATTGGGTATTCGGCACAGGCTTTGATTTGAAAAAAGAGAAGGAAAGTAAAGAAGCGTTAAAGAAGATTATGTATTGATGTTATTGAATTGTTTTGAAAATTGTGAAGAATCGGGTTTATATAATTTTGGGAAAATCTTCTTTTTGTCCTGGCAAAAAAAAGGCTGCAAGATTCGGGATGAATATTGCAGCTTTTTTTGTGAAGCTGTAAATTTCAGTCAGATTATTTAACGATGAAATATCCTATAGCCAGCCACACAAGACCTTTGATCAGGAAAAACATAAATCCCCAGAATCCGATTTTCTTGATCCACAAGAGGATATTCTTCTTATTTTTTGCAATGACCATTTGTTTATTTTATCTGGTTAAAACATCATAAGTAATAAAGTCGCTTTTCATAGGAGGCTCTTTTCCTTCTGCCTTTGCTTTTGCAATATCCGCAAAGCCACGCTTATGCCCTTCAATAAAAGTTTCAGACCGAGTCCATCCTTTAAACGCATCTTCGTTTTCCCAATGGCTTACAATCAGATACGATTCGCCCTCTTTTTTTGGCCTCAATACTTCCATTTCAATAAATCCGGGCATGGTGTCTATCTGTTTTGCCCGGGTAGCAAATAATTCTTCAAATCGTTGCCTGTAATCGGGTTTGCAGTCAATATAGTTGATTGCAACAAAATTTTTATTATTCATTGTGTCATTTTACGGTCAAAAATAGAGTGGGATAGAAAGCAGAATTTATGAAATCGGGAAAAAGTAATTCGTTAACAATACTTTTGAATATATGATTTATGAATTTAAGCAAATGATTCCCTTTGTGCACCCAACGGCATTCGTTCACCCACAGGCTGCCGTGACCGGCAATGTGGAGATTGGTAAAGATGTGTATATCGGGCCGGGGGCAGCAATTCGTGGGGATTTTGGCAGGATTGTTATATCTAATGGGTGCAATGTGCAGGAAAACTGTGTGTTACATTCTTTTCCGGGAGCTGAGGTATTGCTACTGGAAAATGTACATGTGGGACATGGCGCCATTCTTCATGGTTGTGTAGCAGAAGCAAACTGCCTGATCGGGATGAATGCGGTGATTATGGATAATGCGGTGTTAGGGGAAGAGTGTATTGTGGGAGCTTTGAGTTTCATCCGACAAGGAAGTAAGTTCGAAAGACGATCATTGATTGTTGGGAATCCTGCTAAAATGATTAAAGAGGTTTCAGATGAAATGATTCGATGGAAGTCAGAGGGTACTATGATTTACCAGCAATTAGCCCGTGATATGCATTTGTATTGGAGAGAAACATCACCTCTCAGAACGAAAAAAGACCAGCCGGGCCAAAGCGATGGATATAAACCCTGGCAAAAGGCTGAGGAATAGACTGGTCGTCTTTCTGGCTGCTCTTTAACTCATGACATACTCAAAAATTTACCGGAAAAAGTATTCCTATTAAATTCAAAATTTAATGGAGCTTTCCTGTTTATTGTCTGTGATTGGCATATTTATAGAATAGGATTTAAGAAATGAAATTATGTCCGCAGAAGAAAATCCGCAAAGCCCGGGAATGAAAGAGTTGATTGGTCTTGCGAAAGCCCAGACAGAAATGGGAGCGATGCGTACCTACATGAATACAGAGAGAACACTTTCAGTATGGGTGCGTACAGCGATGGGAGGCCTTGTGTTAGGAATTGCAATAGACAGGCTGGGGCTATGGATGCATCAGGTTTCAGTGGGTACGGGGTTGAAATTGAACAGACCAGACCAAATGACAGAAATCCTGGGTGCTGCATTTGTCGTGTATGCTATGCTGTTAGTTGTGCTTTGCTCCTGGAGGTTTATTGCATTTTGTCGTGTTTATAAAAAGAAATATGAATTTCCTGCATATCACAGAGCATGGTTGCCCGTTACGCTGTCAGGTGCAGTATTTCTTTTTGGAATTGCCCTGTTGCTTGTAATTTTTTTAGTCAGATAGCCGGAATGTATTCAGGGATGGTTCAGAATCAGGTCACTGTATGATTTATCAACCATGTCTTCCATGGAGAATCCGAAAAACCTGAAATAATTCATGCACTGATCTTTCAGCGTTTCTTCAGAGTAGTTGCCGGTATCGTCAATGGCTTCCACTTCCACAAAACTTCCCAGTCTGCTCAACTCATCAAAGTGAAATTTTACATTGTCAATAAAGTAGATACGGCGCCTCTTTTGAACGATTGCCTTTATTTTCAGGTGTCGCTGGAGGATTGTTTTCAATTCATCTGCCCCATGACACTTGAACAACTGCACATCAGAAAGTTTGGCATTTGCTTCATCTTCGCGACGGTAACTGATGAGGGCATTTTCAATTTTTCCTTCACGCAGTTTTAATCTTCCATTAGCCACATCATAGTAAGTATCGGTTTGAAAATCTTCACCGAGGAATCGTGGGTTCAGTTCCTTTAATTTTGTTTCATAAGTATTCGTATCGGGCACCCTTACTTTGAATTCGAAGTTCTTAATGTGCATGTTTCAGTTTTAATTGTCAGTAGCCTCAGCCTCGCGGGCCTCTATTTCAAATTTATTATTGAAATATCCATGCCTTACACTTTCTGAGAGATACAATAGGATAAATTTGGTGAAGCCGTGTTTTCTGAATTGCCTGAGGTGGCACAGCTCGTGTCGGAGCCAGCATTTGTCTTGGAGGAACCTTAAAGGTGGTGTATTCCAGAGGTGAATTGTTTTTCCGATCACGATTGCGACGTTGGCGGATTTGAGTTTTCGTGCTGCCAGCCGGGCTATCCATGAGTCTGCCTTTATGTTGAACTCAATCTCATTGATTTTGTACTGAAAGGATTTCTTCCCCATGTATTTTTGTTCGAGGCTTACGAAATATTTTAGAAATAAAACCTTTCTCATCAATTAGAAAAGTTGTACGCTTTAGGCCCATAAATTTCACACCATACAAATTCTTTTGTCCCCACACACCATATTGATCAATGATTTCTTTCCCGGGATCGGGGATGAGATGAAAGGGCAATTCGTATTTTTTCTTAAACTTCCTGTGGCTTACCTCATTGTCAGGGCTTACACCGATTACCTCGTATCCTGCATTCTTCAATGCGGCATAGCTGTCTCTCAGACTGCACGCCTGTGCGGTGCATCCGGGGGTATCGTCTTTTGGATAAAAGTATAATACCACCTTTTTACCCAAAAAATCATCCAGTGAAATCATTTCACCATTTTGGTCTCTGGCTTCAAACATCGGCGCTTTGTCGCCTTCTTTTAATTCTGCCATAATGCTTCAATTTATCGGGAAAAGAAATAGGTCTTTTGAGTTTTATTGCCCGCTTCGTCTTCCACGCTTATCATCAGTTCATGATTGCCCGGTGGGCAATGCCCATCAAAATGGTAGATAAAGCTACGACCTTTATCATTGCAGAAACGTAACCATTTACCATCCAGTATGGCTTTAAAATTTATGATCTCGTCGTTGTTGTCTTTTGGGACAAAAACTATGCTATTGTGTCTGGAGAGATTGGCATGATTGGGAAATCCGCCCCCAATCACCGGGGGCTCGTTGTCGACGATAAGTTGAAAATCGCCAAATGCTCTGAACTTTCCACTGTACCAATCGCCTTCCCTGGCCGCCCTCAATACTTCAGATTTTCCATTCCATATTCTTTTTATCAACACTTTATCTGTTTCATTTATGGGCTTATCGGCTTTTATCCGAATTGTAAAATAAGTTTCGCAAGGTATCAATCCATTGAGAATTGAGATCACGGGAGAAGCGGCCTCTTTTGAATTAGTATTGTTGATCTGGTAAAAGAAATGTACGGAGTCGTAAAGAGCTTTGTCATCCAGGTAAAGTTGGACCCGGTCGTTTTCAAAGACGTTTACAAAACCCGGGTGAAATTCTTTAGAATCTGAAGGATTGTTTTCTTTTCCGTGTTCTCTGATTAATCCTTTTTGAATATTAAACTCGATAACTGATGTGTTGTTATTTGCATCCTTCACAATAATTTTTACAGAATGCACATTGCGATCTTCCAGAGAGATGACGCCATCGTTTTGAATATCTTTATATACTCCCTGCGGATAACCCGGCAGACGACTCAGGTGCTGAATATAAGGGCCTCCGGCGGCACGTGTTTTGTAATCAATGTGTGCATTCACATATCTGGTTTCATCATAACTGATACTATCAATCCTGAATCCATTCTGAATTACATTATCTACGTACAGGAACCCCTCATAAATTCCGTTGGGGTTATGGCTTCCGGATTGTTTGTCATTGGCAGTGATTCCAAAACTTATTTTGTCGGTATGAATTGATATTGTATTTTGAATAGCCAGATATTTATTGCCCACTTTTTTTAAAGAAATTCTTACCGGAGATTGGCTGTATGTACTTTTGCATCTGTCATACATATACAGGCCCACGATAGTTGGGGGTACATTGTCAGGTATGGGAAATCCAAACAATAGCGGGTTTAACACTTTATCGGTTTTTGTATCACGGATTTCGAAATGCACATGTGGCCCCTGGCTGCCGCCGGTACTGCCACTCAGGGCAATGAATTGCCCTTTTTTGACCGGAAACTGATCCGGCTTCAGGTCCAATGATACAGCCCAGGATTCTTTGGCGTATTGTTGTGATGTCACATAGTCATTGAGCGCATCAAAAAATTTATTCAGATGTCCATAAACAGTGGTGAGTCCATTGGGATGATTTATGTATATCGCCTGTCCGAAACCAAAAGGCGCCACACTTACACGCGCCACATATCCATCGGCAGCAGCAACCACTTTTTTATTTACTGCCTGATCTGTACGGCAGTCAAGTCCCATGTGGTAATGATTTGAGCGTAGTTCACCAAAATTGGCGGCAAGGCTTATTCGTACACCTTCTACCGGATACATAAAGTACTTTTGCGGATAATTCACCGAAGGAAATATCTGTGAAGTAGCGGTAAGGGTCAGGGAGGTAAACAGTAGAAAGAGGAACGGTTTGTGTATGTGTTTCAAAATAGCGAATAATTTTTTTGAATATTTACAAATCTAAGAATTATAAAATACGATGCTTTATGACCAGAGATGATAAAATAACCCTGTTGATTTTTGGTGCAGCTGCTGCATTCGCAGTGTATAAGTTTATTAATTTGCCTGACGAAGAACGCGAAGAATTTTTCGAACATATCAAAGACAGGACAGCAGAGTTATTGGATGATCCGGATAATACTGTGAATCGGGTCAACGGATTCATGGGGGAATTAGAATCAAAAGGAGAAAATGCCTGGGTGGATAGGCTTTGTGTTTTTCAAAAGATGTTTAAAGAGTTGTATAAGTCCTGAAGCAGATATCAAACGTTATTCTGAATACTTTTTATTTCCGGTTTTAAGCTCGAATTGTTAGGTTACTTATCCGTATTTCCTGATATCCCCTCTTTCATTTGTATATGTTTATTTCAGATGATCGAAGCGTCATGAGTAAAGTCAGCCACTGTGCTGACGGGCCTCATGCGAAATATTTTTGATTAGAGATATTTTTATTGTGTAGTTCTGAATTGTTTTAAGGTTGGTATAAATTCTGAAGAAATCCCAATACCATGCCCACACAATTAGAAAAAATTCGTGGATCATTTTTTGGGAATGTTGCTCTTTCTGATTGCTCTGAATGCTTTTGGGGATGGCTATTATGGTATGGCTGTCGAATAATACGCACCGGAAGACGAAGAATACCTTTTGAAAAGAAAAGATTGATTCCGGGTTAAGCTAAGTTTTGCCTTTGTCCTGACAATTGTCGATCATTCGTTCAATAAAAAATACTTCTCTATGTTTCGAATTCTGTTTGCCCTGGTCATAACCCTGCATGGCCTTATTCATCTGATGGGATTCTTCAGAGCATTTCGCAAGCCCGGCCCTGACAACCTTAATACGTACATCTCAAAACCAGTGGGCATGTTATGGCTGACAGTCACTGTGTTGTTTGTAATATCGGCGGTTTTCATTCTATTGAAAATAAATGCATGGATTATAATCATTCCTATTGCTGTCCTTACTTCTCAGATTTTGATAATTCTCAATTGGGGAGATGCAAGGTATGGGACGATTGGCAATATGATTATTCTCTTGATTGCGGTTCCTCTTATAACCGGTGTCAGATTTGACAGGAAAGTTGATCGTGAAGTGCAGGAAATGTTCACAATTCAGTCGATCAACCCCGGGATGACAAAGAAGCAATTACCGGATATAGTGCGCAAGTGGATTGCATCTTCGGGATTTGAGGGAGCCAGGAGAATTCAATTTGTGCGTCTAAAACAAAAGGGAGAATTAAAATTAAAACCGGGCGGAAACTGGATGCCTTTTGAAGCTACACAATACTTCCGGACTGGTGATCCTGCTTTTGTTTGGAAAGCAAAAGTCAGTTTGATACCGCCGTTCAATCTTACGGGAAGAGATAAGTTTATCAATGGCACAGGGGAAATGAATTTTAAATTTCTCTCATTGGTAAATGTGGTTAATGAAGCAAACAATGAAAAAATAAATTCGGGCGCAATGGTCAGATACCTGGCTGAAATTTGTTGGTTTCCTATAGCAGCCCTTGATTCACAGATTCGGTGGGAAAGCATAGACAGTCTTACGGCAATTGCAACAATGACCTATGGAGGAATGACGGTTTCCGGATCTTTTACATTTAATGAATCCGGTGACCTGATCGCTTTTGAGTCTGAAAGATATTACGGTGGTGGAGGCGATTCAAAGATGGAGAAATGGAGGGTGGAAAATATAAGCTTCAAAAATTTTGCCGGGTACCGACTGCCCGACAAGAGCAGAGTAATATGGAAATTAAGTGATGGAGATTTTAATTGGTTAAATCTGGAGGTGACAGATATAGGGTTTAATAAAAAGGAATTGTATTAGACGAATCCGGCAATCGGGCCAAACAGATTTTTCAATATTTACAAAAAAACAATTTCTACTCTGACGTATTCTTTTTTTTGGGGGTATCATTTCAGGAGATCAATGAAGAAATTGATCTGTTATTATTTCTATTCCTGATATTTTTTTTCAAATAATTTTGCGCGAAGTAAAAATGAAAAAGGAGGATAGATGAAATTAGTTACATACCTGAACGAGGGCAACCAGCAATTGGCATTTTTAGAAAACGGAAGACTTTACAATACCGACGATCTGCATCCGGCCCTACCATCGAGCATGACTATGTTTCTTAATTACTGGGATGATGTATTCCCTGTGGCCCATTCGATCCTGAGAGAAATAAGAGATGGGAGTGAGCGTTATAAGGGAATTCCTTTCGAAGATCAGGCCTTGTTGGCTCCTGTACCCTCTCCGGTAAGTATCCGTGACGGATATGCTTTCCGGCAGCATGTAGCCACTGCCCGGAGGAACCGGAATGCGGAGATGCCTCCGGAATTTGACCGGTTTCCGGTATTTTATTTTTCAAATCACAACAGCGTATTTGGCCCCGGAGAAATCGTTTGTATGCCCGATCAGTTGGTCAAACTGGATTTTGAACTGGAATGTGCATTGGTTATTTGTCGACCGGGGAGAAATATCAGGGCAGAAGAGGCCGATCAGTATATCGGTGGGTTGATGATCATGAATGATTTTAGTGCCCGCCAGTTGCAGGCAGAAGAAATGAAGCTGCACTTAGGGCCTGCCAAGGGAAAAGATTTTGCTACTGCATTTGGCCCATACCTTGTGACGCTTGATGAACTTTCAGCATTCAGAAAAGACGCCCTTCCCGGACATAACGGTGACATGTATTCGCTGACAATGAAGGCGTATGTGAATGATAAATTGGTGAGCGAAGGAAGCCTGGCCGATATGAACTGGACATTTGCAGAAATTATAGAGCGCGCCAGTTATGGAGTACAATTATTCCCGGGAGATATTATCGGAAGCGGCACGGTAGGTACCGGTTGTTTTCTGGAAATCAATGGAACCAATAAATTGAATAATCCGGACTATCAGGAACAGTGGCTTCAGCCCGGAGACCAGGTTACGCTGGAAATTGAAGGTCTTGGAAAATTGGAAAATACAATCCTTCAGGATGAGGATACTTTTTCTCTGATGAACCGTAACGATACCCCATAAACGAAGATGAAGATCGATTCTATTGGAACATTCAGTTAAGAGAAGATAGATTTTGCTGTAATATTCACGGTGTGAACCATACGCTTTATCCTGATAGATTCTGATTCCCGGTTTTTCTTTCCAGTGCCTCCTTTAAATCATTAATCAGAAGTTGTGGGTCTTCCAGACCAACATAGAGCCGTATTCTCCTGTGATTGGGATTGCCGGGGTCAAATTCATTTTCATTCAGAGAAGAAATTGCCGGGATGATCAGAGACTCATGACCACCCCAACTTACAGCCATCAGAATATGTTTCAGACTGTTGCAAAACGATTGTATCTGATGAAAACTCTTTGTCTTCATTACGAACGACAACAGTCCGCCTCCACCACTCATTTGTTTTTGCGCCAGCTCCTTTTGAGGAAATGCGTCATCCATAGGATAAGCAATATGCTCAATCTCGTTTCTTGTTTTCAAAAATTCTACCAATACCCTGGTGCTTTGGTCAGAGCGTTCGAGGCGGATAGGGAGTGTGCGAAGGCCACGAAGCATGAGCCATGCATTAAAGGGTGTTGTTCCGATACCGAGATTCATGTATTCACTAAAAAATATTTTATCCATCATTGCTTTTTTCCCACAGATTACCCCGGCCACCACGTCGCTGTGCCCGTTGATATATTTGGTAGCGCTTTGTATGGCAATATCAATTCCAAAATCCAGGGGCCGCTGATAGATTGGTGTACAATAACTGTTGTCGCAGATGGTGAGGATATTTTTACTTTGTGCAATGGCAGCAACGGCTTCAAGATCCTGAAGGTAAAAAGACCAGCTGTTGGGGCTTTCCAGGTAGATCAATGTTGTATTTGAGCGGATCGCTTTCGTGAAATTGTCAACCGCTCTCCCATCCACATAGGTAGTTGTAATACCAAATCTCGGGAGCACATTATCAAACATTTTCTGAGCCCAGGAATATGGTTTGTCCACGGAAACAATATGGTCTCCGGATTTTATATTAGCCAGTACCGATAGGAAAATAGCTCCGGCTCCACTGTTTACTATTAAACTTGCCTCTGCATTGTCAAGCGCTGCCAGCTTTTGCTGCAGGATATTCAGCGTAGGGTTGTTGCCCCGGCTGTACAGATAGTTGTATGATTCATCTTTTAAAGCCTTTCTTAACTCCTCCACGGTTTGAAAGGCAAAGTTGCTGGTCTGGAAAATCGGAGGAGCGACAGCATTCATGTAGTCTTGCCTTTTTTCACCCAGTTCGTTGATAATTTCTGAAATGGTTAAATCTTTCATAGCTGACGCGGTTTTTGTCTGATGCCCCTGGCAATAAAATAAATTATCATAAAAGACGTAAGTACAGCCAATGCAATCAGGCTGATTTTTGTTTTGTTGATCATGATACTCACTCCGACAAAGGTATAGGCTGCAATAAATACAACAGGAAGTAGCGGGTAGAATTTCATTTTATAAACTCCTTCTCCGGTTTCATTGACTGCCTTTTTTCTTAAAATGAAAATGCTGGCTGAGGATAAGATCATACCAAAGCAATCGAGGAAGATTGTAAAGCTCAGGATCGTATCAAATTTTTTTGCCCAGAAAATAATAAGGACACACATAGCTGCGAAAACGCTGAGGGAGGCGGTAAGCACTCCGGTTCTATTGTTTCTTCGATTGAATGCAGGAGGCAATATTTTATCAGTACTCATGGCTGCCATCACTCTCGGATTGCTCATGAGCAATACATTGACATAAGCGAGTACACTCAGAAACAAAAGAACGGAAAGAACTTTTTCCGAGGCCGCACCAAAAACTTTACCGGCCATGATTGCGGCGATGTTGGTGGACTTGCCAAGCGCTTCATACCCGATCACTTTCACATAGGCAAGATTGATGAGCAAATACAGAATCAGGATAACCGATATTCCAATAAAAATGGCCCTTGGTAAGGTTTTCTGGGGTCTCTTTATTTCCTCTCCGAAATTGATGGTTTGCTGATAACCTCCATAAGTGAAACTGACGGCAACCAAACCAATACCGAAAGATTTCAGATAGGCGAATAGCCCTGAAGAAGATTGGGCTTCTCTGAAACTTATAGGGGAAGTATCTGCAAAAAACAAGGGACTGATTAAGGCCAATACAAGCAACACTTTAATCACTGTTAGCACGTTTTGTGTTTTGGCACTCATCCGAAGTCCAAGTAGATTAACTCCAAAAAACAGAACCACCGCAGTAATTGCAATGATGATCTGAATCGACTGAAGACTGGCCGGATCATGGGTTGGAAAAATTATCCCGGTTATGTATTCACCACCTACAAGGGCCACTGCCCCAAGGGATGCAGCATTGCTGACAAGAATAATACAATTGATCGAAAACGCGATAGAAGGGTGATAGGCATAAGAAAATACTTTGTAATAACCGCCTGTCACCGGCAGTCGACTTCCGATTTCTGCATAAGTAAGTGCGCCGCAAAAGGCAACCAGGCCTCCGGCAATCCAGCTTAGAAAGTAAACCGCAGGGCTGCTGATCGCCCCGGCCACGTTAACGGGTGTACGAAAAATACCCATCCCCAATACAAAGCTGACCATCAGTACCGATAAATCAAACAACCCTAAAAGTCTTATGGATTTATTCATACAACCAGGAAATTACGAATTGCACAAATTAAAACATTAAAGGAAAATGTTATCTGCAATAATTTGAGGGCTTATTTGTATTGTGATCTGAAAAATAAATTTTTCCATTTCAATTTGATTTACATTTGCGCCCGTAATTGGTTTCAACTGATTGAATAAATCAGAGAATTAAAATGGGAATCCGGTGCAAGACCGGAGCTATCCCCGTAGCTGTAATTCCGATGCCGCCAGAGCGGCACTACTGACAACTACAATCCACTGTTCCGTAATGATCGGAATGGGAAGGAAAATCAGGAGAAGGAAGAGCCAGAAGACCTGCCATTACAATTATTTTTTCACATGCTTTCGGGAGAAAAGGCAGGGACAACAACGCAATAAAACAGCTACACCCCTTACTCGTTGACGGCAACAAAATTTTTTTTATGAAACACTTTTTGATGGCTGCTGCTTTTCTGATAGGGCAGCAGATTGTCTGTGCACAAGACAGCACAAAAACCCTTGACGAAATTATCGTCACAGCTACAAAAACACCGGTTAAACAAAGCCTGATTGGAAAAACAGTCACTGTCATCGGCCAAAAGATGATTGAGGAAAATGCCGGAAAATCCTTGCCCGAACTGATCAACATGACTTCCGGTATTACCATCAATGGTGCAGATAATGTAGCCGGAACCAATCCGGCAGTTTTTCTTCGTGGAGCTTCGTCAGGAAATACACTGATTCTCCTTGACGGCATTCCACTGTATGATCCCTCATCTGTATCCGGTGAAATGGACCTGAATAATTTCGACATAAGCACCCTTCAAAAAATTGAAATACTGAAAGGCGCCCAATCCACACTTTACGGTTCGGATGCTGTAGCAGGTGTTATCAATCTGATCACAAAAAAGGAGGGGCAAAAGAATTTTGACCTGAATGCACAACTGGCTGCCGGGAGCTATAATACATATAAGGGTAGCTTGACATTGTCGGGCACGCTGAAGGGAGGTTCGGATTACCTGGTTAGTTACTCCAAATTTTACAGCAAGGGTTTTAGCTCTGCTTATGACTCCACTGGAGGAAAAGGCTATGATAACGATGGGTTTAACCGCGATTTATTTATGGCTAAATTCGGATGGAAGATTAACAGGCAGACAGACCTGAAAATTTTTGGCAAATACAACAAAAACTCTGCAGATATTGATGCAGGAGCTTTTACTGACGATAAAGACTACACCTACAAAAATGACAACACCATCGCCGGCTTAATGCTCGACAGAAAGTTAAACAAAGGACTGTTTCGTATTCAGTATTATGCAAACTGGTACAACAGAAACTTTACAGACGACTCTACCGATATTCCGGGATTTACTTCATACCAAAAAGGAAGGTACAACGGATTGGGCCATTATGCAGAAGCCTTTGCCAGCCTGAAATTATCTGAAGAACTCATATTGCTCACAGGGATTGATTACAGATACAATAAGACCGACCAGATCTATATTTATCTGCCGGATTATGGATTTCCCGCCAGGCCGGTTTCGCCGGACAGCGCCCACACTTCTCAATTTAGCGGTTATGCATCACTGTTATACAATGGAAGCAAGGGTTTTGGCCTGGAAACAGGAGCCCGGTTTAATCATCACAGTGTATATGGCGGTAATTACACCGCTTCTCTGAATCCATTCTACAAATTTGAAAAATATTTCAAGGTTTATGCTTCCATCGCCTCCGGATATCATACACCCACGCTATATCAGCTTTATTCAGAGTATGGAAACAAAAGGCTGAAACCCGAAACAAACATTTCTGCAGAGGGCGGAATTCAGTTTGACAACGAAAAATATTTTGTCAGACTGAGCGGTTTTTCCCTTACCGGAAGGGATGTGATTTTATTTTATACAGACCCCGTTACCTACGCCGGAAAGTATATTAATGGGGATTTGCAAAAGGAATATGGATTTGAATTTGAATCAAGAATTCAGATCTCGGATATTTTCTCTGCCGGGGTTAATTACACATTTACCGATGGAAAAATTACCACCCAGGATAATGGAAAAGACAGCAGCTATTTTAATCTTTACAAGAGACCAAAAAATATTTTGAATATCAACACAACCCTGAATCCCGGCAAAGGGATGGAGTTTGGACTAAACCTGCATGTGGCAGGAAAGTCGTTTGAAGGTAAATATATGGACAAACCCTATGAATTGAAAGGATATTATACACTTGGGGCTCACATAGGGTATAAGATACCGGATTCCGTTTCATTGTTTGCAGATTTTCAGAATATTACCGGTCAAAAATATTTTACGACCAGGGGCTATAATACCAAAGGGTTCAACTTTATGGCCGGAGCGCTGATTCATCTTTAAACAGGAATTAAAATAGTCCGTTTATCCGTACCCGTTACAAGGCTGAGAAAACTCTCAGCCTTTGTTTTAGCGATGGCTTTATATAATTCTTATCTTCATAGACAATTATTAGTTTATGAAGAAAGCTATACTGTTCCTCCTGCTCCTGCCCGGGTATTATGTATTCAGCCAGACCATTATTCATCGCGACGCTGAAATAGAGAAGATGGTGAAGGAGGTTTCGCCCGACTCCTTAAGGAGTTATATTCATCATCTCGTTTCGTTAGGGACGCGTCACACGTTAAGTAATCAGTCCGGTTTAGTACGTGGAATTGGCGCTGCAAGAAATTATGTGCTTCAGAAGTTCAGACAATTTGCTCAGAATTCGGGCGGAAGGCTTACCGCTTTCATTGATACGGTAACCCTCCAACCTGATAGAAGAAGAGTAAACCGAAGTGTATTGCTGGGAAATGTAATGGGAGTATTGAAAGGCACGGATCCCGGGGATAAGAGAATTTTTATCATCAGTGGCCATCTGGATAGCCGTAGAACCAACGTGATGGACAGCGTAGGTATTGCTCCGGGCGCCAACGATGACGGCAGTGGTACTGCCGCAGTGATTGAGTGCGCCAGGGTGATGAGCAGGTATTCGTTTCCTGCCACAATTATTTTTGTTGCAGTAAGTGGAGAAGAACAGGGGTTGTTGGGGAGTACGTTTCTGGCTGAGAAAGCTAAGAAAGAAAACTGGGATGTGGTTGCAATGCTCAATAACGATATAGTGGGAAGCAACAACAGCAGTGGAACAAACATCGTTAACAATACAGAGTTCAGGGTATTCAGCGAAGGGATTCCACATTACAAGACCGAAGAGCAAATTAAAAAGATCATCTCTCTCGGGCTTGAAAATGACGGACAGTCCAGGCAATTGGCCCGTTATGTAAAAGAGACCGGAGAGCGGTATGTGGACAATCTGCATGTGATTCTTGAATATCGCACAGACAGGTTTTTACGGGGTGGAGATCATTTACCGTTTCTGAACAACGGTTTTACGGCTGTGCGACTGACAGAGATGAATGAAAACTTTACCAGGCAGCACCAGGACATCAGAGAGGAAAATGGAATCCGATATGGTGATGTTGAAGAACACATAGATTTTGAGTATTTGAGAAAGAATACATCGGTCAATCTATCCACATTGGCGAATTTGGCAAAGTCTCCCGGTCCTCCACAAAAAGTGGAGATTGAGGTTAAGAATCTTTCAAATGAAACGATTTTAAAATGGGAATCACCGCGTAAGAAAGGTTCCGGGTTTTTTGTATTGATGCGATCCACATCGGAGCCGATGTGGCAAAAGAAATTCTTCACTACAGACACCCAAATTCATTTGCCCTATTCTAAAGACAATTACTTCTTTGCGGTACAATCTGTTTCAGACGCCGGGAATGAAAGCCTGCCTGTGATTCCATCGGTTGGCAGAGATTAACCGGGCCGAAAAGAGGAGCGTTCTATTCAATAAGCGGGAGTGAGAATCAGGATCTCTGCAGTTTGATATCACAAGGATTGACTATGAATTCTTGTATTGCTTCCTCTAAGAAAGGGAAATAAATTCGCCGGAAGACTACGATGAATTCATTGCTCATTCCCTTACATTTGCACCGCTTATAAAAAATCTTTATTTATGTCTGTGATTATCGTTGGAACCATGGCATTTGATGCGATTGAGACTCCATTCGGAAAAACTGATAAAGTGGTGGGCGGCTCTGCCACCTATGCAGCGTATGCGGCCAGTCATTTTACCACCCCGATTCAACAAATATCCATTGTGGGAGATGATTTCCCTGTGGAAGAATTGGAAGACCTGAGAGCACGAGGCGTTCAATTGGAAGGAGTTGAAATTGTGAAGGGAAAGAAATCATTTTTCTGGAGTGGCAGGTATCATCTGGATATGAACTCCAGAGACACGTTGGTTACCGACCTGAATGTATTGGCAGATTTTAACCCCAAAGTACCTGATTCTTATCAGAATGCTGATATTCTGATGCTGGGAAATCTGAGCCCTGTCACACAGTTAAGTGTGATTGATCAATTAAAAAAGCGGCCAAAACTGGTAGTGCTTGATACAATGAATTTCTGGATGGAGACAGCACTTGATGAGGTGAAAATGGTTTTGAAGAAGGTGGATGTGTTGATGATTAACGACAGTGAAGCAAGACAATTGAGTGGTGAATTTTCTATCGTTAAAGCAGCCAAGTCCATTTTGAAAATGGGCCCCTCCTATCTGGTGATCAAAAAGGGGGAACACGGCGCTTTATTGTTTGATAAGGATAAAGTTTTCTTTGCACCGGCATTGCCGTTGGAAGAGGTTTTTGATCCTACCGGGGCCGGAGATACCTTTGCCGGAGGCTTTATCGGATACCTTGCACAGATGAGCGATATTAATTTTGACAACATGAAAACGGCTATCATTTATGGAAGTGCGATGGCGAGCTATTGTGTTGAAAAATTTGGTCCGCTCAGGCTCAAAGAAATCGGGTCTGACGATATTAACAAGCGACTCAACCGGTTTGTTCAGTTGGTTAATTTTGATATGAAATTATAATAAGCAATGCTTGAGATCATCGCTTTGATCTGGCTGTCGCGGGATATCGGGAAACTTGCAAAAAGTAAGGGGTTCAAGGCTTCCACATGGCAGATTTATCTCGTATTGGGATGGATACTTGCAGAATTTATTGGAGTCGTTATTGGTTTTATGATCTTTGGGCAGCACAATATTGTCTCGGTACTGCTTGTCGGAATCGGGTTTGCTTTTATCAGTTACTTTTCGTTGAGAAGTAAACTAAATAAGTATCCCGATAGTTACGATGACGATATTGACCATATTGGAAATTCACAATAAAACATATTCAGATGGCAGACCTGATCAGCGATTTCAATGACTATCGCACACGAATGAATGATATTATTCTCGGTAAAAACAATCTGGTGATTAAGAGACTATGGAATCTGGATACCAATGCGTATGCCGATGGTGCACTTGACAAAAAGACAAAAGAAATGCTTGGGTTGGTCGCAAGCATGGTTCTTCGTTGCGACGATTGTATTAAATACCACCTGGGTACATGCTACGAATTGGGCATCAACACAGACCAGATGTATGAAATTTTTGCTGTGGCAAATATTGTCGGAGGTACAATTGTTATTCCCCATACAAGAAGAGCCGCCGAATATTGGGAGACCTTATCCGCATCAGGTTCCACAAAATAAATTCATAAAGGCTGTCGGGAGTTCATGAATAATTTCTAACTTTCCCATTCTAACTTTTCATTTTAAAACTAAGAAAAATGAATATTCCAGTCGTCGACCTTGCAGAATTTACTCAGGGCAATGAAAAACAGAAACAGGATTTCGTTCAGCAATTGGGCAAAGCATTTGAAGAAGTGGGATTTGTGGCGGTAAAAAATCATGGAGTGCCCGACAACCTTATTGCCGACCTCTATCGGTATGTGCAACAGTTTTTCTCCTTGCCACAGACCAAAAAGAGAGATTATGAAATACCCGGCCTTGCCGGTCAGCGTGGATATACTTCGTTTGGAAAGGAACATGCCAAGGGCAGTGACGCTCCGGACCTGAAAGAATTTTTTCAATTTGGGCAGATAGTTCCTCCGACACATCCTTTAAAAAAGGAATACCCCGATAATGTACAGGTGGCAGAAATTCCGGAATTTAACCCGACCCTGGAAAAAGCGTACCGTGCGTTTGAAGAATCCGGAAAGGCGCTTCTGAGGGCCATTGCGTTATACCTTGGATTGGAAGAACATTATTTTGATCAGTACGTGACAGAAGGGAATAGTATTGTCAGAGCCATTCACTATCCGCCGATAACCAGCGAACCCAAGAGCGCTATCCGGGCAGAACAACATGAGGATATTAATCTGATTACATTGCTTGTAGGTGCCAGTGCAGACGGGCTGCAGATACTGACAAAGCAAAACGAATGGCTGCCGATAACCAGCCTGCCCCAACAGATTGTTGTAAATGTAGGCGACATGTTGCAACGGTTTACCAACAATAAGCTTAGAAGCACGACACACAGAGTGGTAAATCCACCGAGAGAATTGTGGCATACTTCAAGATTTTCCATACCATTTTTTCTGCATCCGAAATCGGCGATGAGTCTGGCAGCCCTGGCCAGTTGTGTAGATGCCAATCATCCAAAGCAATATGAGGATGTAACTGCGGGAGAATACCTGGATGAAAGACTCAGGGAAATCGGGCTTAAAAAATAATATGACTTTTCAGGTTATTGAACCGAACGGTCATACCGTATTTTTTGAATTAAGATGATATTAAAAAGGCATATCCCTTTTTTAAAGGCTGTTTTTTATTACACCATTTCTGCATTTGGTGGCCCGCAAGGTCATTTGGGAATGATGATCCGAACATTTGTTGAAAAAAGAAAGGATGTTACAGAAGAAGAGTTGATGGAGTATGTAGCTTTTTGTCAAATGTTGCCGGGTGCCTCTTCTACTCAAACCGTCACGCTGATTGGATATAAACGCGGCGGTGTCCCCTTGGCGGTACTCACCTTGCTGATATGGCTTTTTCCCGCAAGCCTCCTGATGAGTCTGTTTTCATTTGTGGTTTTATACATGAATGAATTTCATGTCAGTCTGAATGTCTTTCGGTTTATTCAACCGATGGCAGTCGGATTTATAGCCTTTGCTGCATTAAAGATGTACCGGTCTCTGGTGAACAATACCATTACATTTATCATCATGGTTGTATCAGCCATTGCTACATTTCTGTTTTTCAAAACACCCTGGATATTCCCGGCATTAATTGTTCTTGGTGGAGTTGTTACCAATTTCAGCAAGAAAAGATTTCCCTTACAGGTAAAACTGAAACCCAAACATATTCGATGGACAAACATTTGGTTATTCGTACTGGTTTTTGTGATTGTGGGTTATTTCAGTGAGACGGCAAGAAAACAGAACTGGGAAAACAAGAAGGTATATAACCTGATGGAAAACACGTATCGGTTTGGGAGTCTTGTCTTTGGAGGAGGTGATGTGCTGATGCCTATGATGTATGAGCAATATGTAGTACGTGAAAGAACAAAATATATGACACCTCAGGAGTATCTGACCGGTTGGGGATTGGTAAGGGCGATTCCCGGACCTGTTTTTTCAGTGTCTGCCTACACCGGCGGAATGGTATTGAAAGACAAGGGGTCGGCTATGCAGATCCTTGGATGTATTATCGGTTGTGTCTTTATCTTTTTACCAAGCGTCTTGCTGGTTTTGTTTTTTTATCCAGTGTGGTATAATCTGAAAAGATTTGCGGCGATTTACAGGTCATTGGAAGGAATAAATGCTGTGGTAGTCGGAATCATGTGGGCTGCATTTTTCTACCTGCTGAAAGATATCAGTATCGTTGATTTCAGAACCGTCAGTTTCTTTAATATTTTCGTGATTCTGGGCACTTTCTGTGTACTGACCTTTACCAAGATACCCGCTCCGCTTATTGTACTTGCCTGTTTAATTCTAGGAATATTTTATTGACAACGGGGATAGGGTTGTTGAAGGCTATTGTTGTATATTAAAAAACGAACAGCTATGATTTCAAACAAGATTTTATTTCTAATCGGGCTTTTCATTGCTGCGAGTACCTTCGGACAGAAAAACAATTTGTCTCCCATATTTGATATTTCCCCAGACAGCAGAAACCCGGCGCTGGCGATTTCTGATGGGCCCAATTCAAATCTGTACCTGTTTTCATTGGCTGAAAATAAATTGACACAGCTTACAAACGACAAAGGCTATTACAGCAGACCTGTTTTTTCTCCCAAGGGGGGACAGGATTATCTTTCTTTCAAAAAATCCGGAGGCAGAAACAAGCGCGTTGTGTTCCTACGACCTGTCTGATAAAAAAACTGCGAAGTTGACGGATGATAAAACTTACATTACGGAAGCAGCATTCATGCCCAATGGGAATGAAATCATTTATTGTGGCGCTGGTACAATCACAAACTATTCTCCATTAGCAAGAAGAGCGCCACACGATATAGACTTGTATTCTATCACAGTTGCCGGCAGTACCACCAAAAGGCTGACAAACTTCAACGCCTATGAATTTTCATCCATCACCCCAGGCAAAAAAAGCGATACAATATTATGTAAGCTCATTACAAAAGGGGCAGCAGGAATTTTTCTTCTTTCCCTTACTGATAAGGTCATAACAAAAATTGAAGCTTCAAACAATCCAAGACCCGAAATCGGAGATAGTTTTTATGATACTCCGGCCTTTGCAAAGGGTAACACTCAAATTTGCTTTACCGCCCCTTACCAATTATATCTGATGAATTTGTCAGATAAAAAATGTATCGAAATTTGGTCAACCTATGGAAAGGAGAAACAGGCAATGCCCATTTTTGCAAGATTTGACGGGTCAGACCAAGAGGTTCTATTTTCTGTTCTTGCTATTGTAAACCGGCAGTATAGCAGAAGCGCGCAGTTTTTCTCCTATGACCTTACCACAAAAACATTGACACCAATCCTGATTCCAATCGGCGACTAATGTGTAGAGGAAAATCAGATGTGCCCGACATTTCGTACGGGGTGATGGCAGGAACCACCCCATTGACTTTCTACTATTTCTGCTATTTCATAGAGTTTGATTGACCAGACAACCAATGTGCGGTCTTGAATTCCTGTTTTCATTGTTCCGTTTTGCGTTTGTTTATCCTATTCAGCAGACTTGAATTTAGCTAACGCGCATAACCCCTCAATTTATTCTAACTCTAAAGCCTTTGTATCAGTTTCTCAAAATTAAATTGATAAATTAAATAAGATGTATTAAAATATATTCAATATAAAATTTTAATTAGTATTTAATAAAAATGACTTAAATAATTATTATTCAGTAATATATAAGAAATTTACAAACACATAATAAATATTAATATGTAAATAATTATTTTGATGAAATCAAAATAATAGCAAAACAGATAAAATTAGTATCAATTATTAAAATTTATAATTTTATAAAATTATATTTGTTTTATAAAAAATTGAAACATGAGTAAAAACAATGCGAAGAGAATAGCCCCGTTTGTTGTCCTTTCACTGGTAGCTGTCATAGCTATGTTTGTAATGCCTTCCGCTTCTTTTGACCCGAAGAAGACGTTGCATGGCCAGCCGGTAAAGTATCTCTACGACAGTGGAGATATTGCCTGGATGCTGGTATCCTGTGCATTGGTATTTTTGATGACACCAGCTCTTGCTTTTTTTTATGGCGGTATGGTTGGAAGGAAGAATGTCTTGTCCACAATGATAAAAAGCACAGTTTCTGCCGGAATTATCTCTGTGCTGTGGGTGGTAGTCCAGTTTAGCCTTTGTTTTGGAGAATCGTTGGGAGGCTTTATAGGAAATCCATCTACCTTTTTGTTTTTCAGACATGTGATGGATGGCGAACCATGGACATTCGCTACCACCATACCGCTGCCCCTGTTTGCATTCTTTCAGCTTATGTTTGCGATCATCACTCCCGGATTAGTGGTAGGTGCAGTAGCCGAACGTATCCGGTTTAGTTCATACACACTATTCATCGTTCTGTTTGGAATTTTTGTATATGCTCCACTGGCGCACATGGTATGGCATCCCGATGGGATATTAGCCAGATGGGGGGTATTGGATTATGCGGGCGGTACGGTGGTTCATATTTCAGCAGGTATGGCGGCCCTGGCTGGAGCCATCGTACTCAAACCGCGTAAGTATGCACGTGCAGGTCATCCCGCCAATATACCTTATGTTTTGATTGGGACCGGGTTGTTGTGGTTTGGATGGTTTGGGTTCAATGCGGGAAGTGCATTTGGAGCAAATACTATGGCCGTACATGCGTTTGCCACAACCAATACGGCAGCGGCAACAGCGGGTCTGGCATGGATGTTTTTTGATGTATTGCGAGGCAGGAAACCTTCCGTACTTGGATTTTGTATTGGCGCAGTGGTAGGTCTTGTAGCCATTACTCCTGCTGCCGGATTTGTGGGTGTGCCGCAATCCCTGTTTATTGGATTTGCAGCTGCTATTATCTCCAATCTTACTGCAGAATTTCTCAAATACAAAACGAAATATGATGATCCTTTGGATGTATTTGCCTGCCATGGATTGGGGGGAATTACAGGAATGTTGCTTACTGGTGTATTTGGCAGTCATGTGGTCAATGAATTGGTCTTGCCCGGACAATTCTGGATTCAGTTAAAAGGAATGGCCTTTGCAATGACCTATAGTTTTGTCGTTTCTTTTATCATTTTTAAAGTGATCAACCTGATATTGCCAATCCGTGTATCTCAGGCAGAAGAATCGGAGGGATTGGACGCCTCCCAGCATAATGAAAAATATTTGCAGGGCACATTATTGATTCGCAGAGAAGGAAGCCTGGAAGAGGTTGAAGAGAGCCTGTCCTATTGATTAGAATCCCTGAACCTCAATATTTGTTTTGGGACAAAGGATATCAGGAGTTGCCAACCTCTTTTTACAAAATCCATTTAGCCAACTTCATAAATAAATTTTATGTTTCGTGACAAAGGAGTAAGCCGCATTTTGTGGTTAACCAGTATATATTTTTCCTTCAGTGTTCAGATTCTGGCACAGGATTCTGCTAGGGACGAGAGCCGCGGATTAAAGATATCCGGATCGGCAGATATGTATTACAGATTGGATAATGCAGCACCTTCCTATACTTCATTTACCAGAGAAAGTCGAAGTTTTTCCCTGGGGATGGCTTCTGTGAAATTGGAATACCGGGATAGAAAAACCGGAGTGGTTGCTGATCTGGGGTTCGGCCCCAGAGCCCGCGAATTTTCCTATCATGAAAATGGAATTACTCAAGCCATTAAGCAGTTGTACGTGTATTATTACCCGTTAGAGTGGTTGGGAATTACAATGGGTACATGGACCACGCACGTGGGCTATGAATCATTAGACCCGGCGTCTAATAAAAATTACAGTACGTCTTATCTGTTTACCTATGGCCCGTTTTCCCATACCGGTCTAAAGGTGGATTTTAAGATAAACAATCACAATCTTATGCTGGGCATATCCAATCCTGCAGACTACAGATTTGCTCAAGGTATCCGGGGTAAGAGTTTTATTGCTCAATATCATGTGGGGATCAATGATAATTTGGATGCTACTTTAAATTTTGTAAGTGGTAAAAACTCCGACACAACGCTCGCCTCCCAGTGGGATATGGTCTGCAAGATGAAATTATCTACCAGGGTTTCCATTGCATTAAACAACTCCATAGGCGATGAAAAGTTATATGGCAAAATATCCGAAACAAAGTATTGGTGGGGCTCTGCATTTTATTTGAGCTGGATAATAAAGTCGTGGGCGGGGATAGCTTTGCGGGGAGAATATTTTAATGACAGGGACAGGTGTAAAATATTTGCTCAACAAGCAGAAGGCGTTGACCTTTGCTCTTTTACCTTTTCGCTTCCTTTGAAAGTGCAGCAGATTACTGTCATTCCTGAATTCAGATGGGAGCAGGCAACACAAAAAATCTTCGTTCCAAAAGGTGGACAGCCTCACAATTCTGCTGCAACAGTTTTGATGGCGGTCGTTTATGCCTTCTGAATGCGTGTCTTCCGGATATTGAAATTGTGTGTTATCTGAAACAAAAAAAGATTTTCGTTCTATAATATATAATATTCAGACACTCTGATCGTTAAGTATTGATACAAAATACTTCATGTTTGGATAAAGTGCACCAAAATATTTTTTAAAAAACCTGAAACATTACAAATAAGTGCTATAGCTTTACATGTTCAAATATTTTCAAAACTTCAATCTGCACCCATTATGAAACTCTTATTTCTTCTTCCGCTGGTATTCTTGTTTACGGTGAACTCTCCTCTAAATGCACAGGTGGGAAATCAATCCAACAATAATTCTTTTTATTCAAAGTCACGTGTGTATATATCTATAGATAAGCCAGTCAGAGGGCAGGCTCAGGAAGACAAAACGATCTATATAGATCCCGATAAAGGAAGTTTTGCCTACGTAATTGTTGACAATTATCCGAACAAGTTTTCCAGCTCCTCCATAAAGTTGAAGACCTACAAAAAAATAGCAGGAAAGTATGAAAAATTGGATGAGCAGAATTATGACATTGATAATTCTTTTACCTATACATACATTAAATACAGTTTTATGACTGCCGGCGAATTTGCCTTTGATGTATATGATGGGAATGGAACTTTTATCAATTCGGGATTTGTAACTGTACAAAACAATACCACCACTTCTACAGGTACAGGCGGAGGTAAATACGATAAATCAAAAGCATTTGTTTCTATTGAGGTTCCCGTTGCCGGGGTTGCCAAGGAATCAAAGAGTATCACAATTGACCGTACAAACGGTAGCTATGCCTATATCGTTGTGGACAATTATCCCAATAATTTTAATGTAGATCAGATCAATCTGAAATCTTACCGCAAGATAAACGGCAAATATGAAAAATTAAAAGACGAATTATACAACATCAGCGCCGATCAGTATTATACCTACATCAAGTATAGTTTTTTTACTGAGGGAGAATATGCGTTTGATATTTACGACAAGGCCAACACCTTTATTAATACAGCTTATGTAACTGTCAGTTACAAATAGCTTGTATTCTGAAGTGAATTGAAACGATAGTCAGAATAGCACTTTCAGATATTTCCTAAATGATCGGCATATATGGAGAAACGGTACACAAACTGTTTCTTTTTCTATATAATAACTCAGGTAAAAGAATTGCAGACTGCTTGTCGGGATTGCCGGATTTTTTCAGGAGTGATTTTGGGTTTTGCTCTCTGAGCTCCTTTTCCTGCATTTTTAGTTTCTCTTTTTGTTGATTGAGATCCTTTATTGCCTTTTGGAGTTCGGATTGAGCCTGTCTGAGACTTTCCTGCATTTCTTTTTGTATCTGCTGTGAATTTAATTTTTTCATTGACTCGTTCAGGGCTTTTTGCATTTCATCAAACCTGACAGATTTGAGTGCATTCTGAACCTCTGCCTGTATCTTGATAAGATCCACTTTTGCGATGGCATTTTTTATTTCGGAGTTTACTTTTTCCCAGTCCACGGCCTTTATTTCTTTTAATGCCTGCGCCAGAGATTCATCTACTTCTTTTTGAATGTTGGGGACTATTATCGTATCCCTGAAATTAACCGGGGAGTGCTGATTGAAATGATTTGAAGTAAATGAAGACAGTACCCCCATAATGGCAATGGATGCAAGGAGTATCCGGATGAAAAATAAGCGTTTCATAATTCCTGGTTTTATTTATACGAACAATTTCGTAAACGAATATACGACAAGATTCGTATGAACCAAATTTTTATTTAAAAAAAATAATAAAAATTTAGTTGGACCCTTTACAAGCGGGATAAAGGCGTTAGATTGCAACGGAGAATCACATCTATGAAGCAATTACTTATACTTTCTCTCCTGGTTATCAGCCTTACACTGAAAGCCCAGGAAAGAGATGAGAAAAAAGAAAGGCCGGATAATTTACAAAGATTATTTACCGGAGGTAGTGTCAATCTTGGGTTTTCAAACTACAGTACTAACCTGGGGGTATCTCCGCAGTTTGGGTATAGCCTGACAAACTGGGCAGATGCCGGAATCAATATGAATTTCAATTATGTATCACAAAGGGATTACCATGTGGGTGGCGATAAACTCCGCCAGACGATTATCGGTCCGGGAGTATTTGTCCGGTTGTTTCCGGTAAATTTCTTATTTGCATCTGCCCAATTTGAATACAACTTTATCCGTTATAAATATATTCCTGCCAGTGGCAGCGGTTATACACCAGACAAGTTGCATTTGCAGGTACCTTCATTATTGCTGGGGGCGGGATATGCAGGTGGTCGGCAGAATGGAAATAACACCTACTATTTTTTCTCTGTTTCCTGGGATGTAATGGCAGATAAAAATTCTCCCTATGTGGATGCTTATGGAAGACTTGTTCCTGTTATTCGTGCCGGGTATAATATTGGTTTATTTCAGGGACGTGGCAGGCAGCAATATTAAAAAAACAGATCAGAACTGATCTTGTCTGCAAATAATTTTCCTTCTTCAGAAAGCAATAGATTGTTTCCCCGGATAACGATCCAATGTTCGGGAAATTGCTTTGTCATTTTGAATACATCGGCGGATATTTCACTTGAAAAAGTGTTGGCAATGTACTCCATATCCATTCCTTCTGCAGTACGCAGTGAGGTCATAATGTACTCGTTGAGTTTCATTGTAGGAGTAAGTGTTTCCATTTCAAAAACCCGGCTACCATTTTCAATGGCATTCATGTACAAGGCATTGTTTGAGATATTCCAATAGCGACGATCGCCATCAAATGAATGTGCTGAGGGGCCAATACCCAGATATTTTTTCTGTTGCCAGTAACTACTGTTGTGCCTGCTGCGATAACCGGGCAGCGCAAAGTTGCTGATTTCGTATTGCTCATACCCTGCATCCTTCATCATTTGGATCAATATCGTAAATTGCCTTGCCTGTATTTCGTTGTCAATATTCTCCTTTTTCTTTAGGTCTATCATTTTTTTTAGTGCAGTCTTTGGTTCTATTGTCAAAGCATAGGATGAAATGTGAGGTATTTTATAATTTATCAGTTTCTGAATATTTTGTTTCCATTCATAGTCGGACAGTCCGGGGATTCCAAATATCAGGTCAGCAGAAATATTATCAAACCCCGCTTCTATTGCCAGAAATAAACTCTCTTCGGCCTGCTTCACATTGTGTGCACGATTCATCCAATGTAAATCCCTATCGATGAAGGACTGAATTCCGATACTCAACCTGTTGATACCGGAGGATTTCCATTCGGTTAATTTTATCTTTGAAATATCGTCCGGGTTGGCTTCCAGTGTTACCTCTGCCAGGGGGGGTACTTTGTAAATGGAATTTATTGAATCGATGAGACCTTTAATTTCATCCGGATCAAAAATGCTTGGAGTGCCTCCTCCAAAATAGATGGTTTCGATAGATGAGCCAGCCGGTAAAATCATTCCACAGAGTGAAAGGTAATTTTCATCTGCATGATGCGTTATTTCTTTTTGAAGCGAAGCAATCATCCGTTTGCGCTCTTTTAAAGTAGTAGAGAAATGAAAATTGCAATAATAACACGCCTGCCTGCAAAAGGGAATATGGATATAGATGCCTGACAAATCAATACTTTTAACCGACAAATGAATTTCAGAAAATCAAATTAGTTTTGAATTCTGCACATGCCACCCAGAGAGTACATACCAAAAATTCTGATAGTCCTGACCCTGTTGCTTTCTCCGAGTATATCAGTAAATGCGCAGAGTTTTAAAGTCATTTATCATCTGACGGACAAAGATACACAGGTACACGAAAGTCCTTTAAAGTTGCAATCAGTTTTTGATTCAAGAGAAAAAGCTTTGGAATATATCGGAAATCTGAAATCCGCATTAGGACTGAAAGGGTATTCAAATGCATCAATAGACAGTCTTCATGCTGACTCTGCAAGAGCCAGCGTTTTCCTTTATTTGGGAAATAAATTGCAATGGAGACTTCATTTGGACAGCCTTTCTCCGGTAGTGAGAAACGAAGCAGGAATCGGAAATAAAAAGGGTGAAATCCTTGTAAATGATTACAACAGAGTCGCTGGCATTGAGAATAAAATTCTGAATTATTATGAAAACAGAGGATTTCCGTTTGTGAAATTAAGTCGTGAAAAAAGTAATATCAATAAGGAAGAAATTTCAACATTCCTAAAGGTTGACCCGGGTGTTTTGTACCACATAGACAGCATAAAGATCTTTGGTAAAGGAAAAATCAGGAACAATTTTATGCAGCATTACCTTGGGATATCTGATGGGGATGTTTATAATAAATCTAAACTTGAACAAGTCAGTAAATTAATTGCTGACCTTCCGTTTCTTCAGGAACAAAATCCATGGAGTCTTACGATGCTCGGCACAGGGGCAACATTGAATCTTTTTCTTCAACCCAGAAGAAGCAGTGAAGTCAATGCCCTGATTGGTTTTCTTCCGGGAAACTCGATCACCGGAAAAACAAAAATAACTGCAGATGTGCGACTTAATCTTAAGAACGCTCTGGGCGGAGGCGAAACTCTATTGCTAAACTGGCAACAATTGCAGGCGCAATCTCCGCGACTTGATTTGGGCCTCAACCTCCCTTATTTGTTCAATACTCCCTACGGAATTGACGCTTCTTTTGGGTTGCTCAAACAGGATTCTTCCTGGCTGCTATTGACCGGCAAGATAGGAATTCAATATTTTTGGAATGCACATAAATCGGTACAGGTCTTTTATCAAATGAGAAACAGTTATTTGCTCCAGGGTGGATTTGACACAACGAATATTATTCTCACGAAAAGGTTACCTCAGTTTATTGATGTTCGTTCCTCAGCAGCCGGACTCACCTATCATTTGGAGAATACAGACTATTCACTGAATCCAAGAAGAGGGAATGTCTTATTGCTTTCTGCAACGGCAGGAATCAGAAAAGTGACACCGAATGACGAGATTACACAACTCAAAGATCCTGCTGATCCGGATTTTGATTTTCATAAATTGTATGACACGGTCAATAAAAAAAGTTATGTGACGACAGTGAATTTTTCTGAATCTCATTTCTTTCCGGTCGGAAAGAAGAATACATTGAAACTTTCTGCGGATGCAGGATGGTTGCAAAGCCCGCAGGTATTTCAAAATGAATTGTTTCGCATCGGAGGGTATGAATTACTGAGAGGCTTTGATGAAAAAAGTATTTATGCAGACCGATACGGTGTAGCCTCCATGGAGTACAGGGCACTGACAGGGATTAATTCTTATCTTTTCTTGTTTTCAGATTTTGGCCTTACTCATACCACGCTCGGAGGGGCTGGCTTCACGAATTCTTTTATCAGTGGTGGTTTGGGCCTAAAACTTGAAACCAAAGTCGGGCTTCTGAATATTGCCTATGCGGTTGGAAAACGGGATGATGTAAAGTTTAATTTCAGAAATGCCTCCAAAATTCATTTTGGGTATATCAACTATTTTTGACCCTGGATATGATACGAAATATTATTTTAGGGTTGATTTGCAGTTTGTTTGCCTGTGGATGCTATGCTCAGCAGAGTGATACGCTCTCAGGCAGGAAATTGAATACGAGGGATTCGATTTCGCAAACAATGGATTCACTTAGCTCTGCAGACACGTTAGTAGGAAAGAAGCACGACTCAACCAAAGGTTCGGTTGAAAAGGTAGGAGATTCTGATGTTACAAAGATTGCCGTTCCGTATTCTGTCGGGGGAAATATAACAGAACGGGTAATGCAGCAGTTAAAATGGATTAATAATAAATCTACTCCCATATTTTTTGTAAGTGAAGAAAGGAAGACGCAAGGAAAGGAGATATTCTTTTATTCTCTTTGTGGATTTTTATTTTTACTTGGATTATTCAGATTGTTTAATCAGGCATATTTTACCAACATTTTCAGAGTTTATTTTAATACTTCATTGAGACAGGGGCAGTTGTCGGAACAACTGGTACAGGCAAAACTGCCCAACCTGATTATGAATACTTTTTTTGTAATTGTTGCAGGAGTGTTTTTGTGGCAGTTGTTTAGTGCCGATTTTAAGAGTAAGGCCGATCCGCTCACTCTCCTTGAAGTCTGCATAGCTGCTGTGGCAGTAGTATATCTTTTCAAATTTGTTTTTTTGAAATTCATTGGCTGGATATCCGGATTCTATCAATCGACCGACTATTATATTTTTATCATTTTTCTTCTAAACAAAATAATAGGAATGTTGTTGATTCCGTTTGTTATTCTGTTTGAATTTGGTAAGCCGGAATGGTTTTCCATTGTGAAGATTTTAGCTTTGCTTACAATAGGCGCTTTAATTGTGACAAGATATTTTAAAAGTTATGGACTGATCGGTCAAAAACTCTCTTTGCGCCCGCTGCACTTCCTGATTTATATCACCGGGTCTGAGGTGTTGCCGCTTTTGCTGCTCTATAAGGCATCAGTGTATTACTTTATCCGCTAACGTTATAGGTATTTAATGAAAAATTCATTTAGTTTTGCATTGAAATATGAACATGCACATTAAGGCTGAGAACACCCATAAGCTAACATTAAGAGATATTAAAAATATTCTCATTACGCAGGCCCGTCCGGAAAGCGAAAAGTCTCCTTATTTTGATCTGGAACGAAAATATGGCGTACACCTTGATTTTCAACCCTTGATAAAAGTAGTTCCTATTCCGGCAAAGGATTTCAGGAAGCAAAAGATTGACATTCCGACCTTTTCGGCGGTTATCTTTACGAGTAAAAATGCCATTGACAATTTCTTTCGGACATGTGAGGAAATGCGGATAACAGTGTCTCAGGACCTTAAATATTTTTGCATCACGGAGTCGATTGCTCTCTATCTTCAAAAATTTATTTTGTATAGGAAGAGAAAGGTTTTTTATGGAGAGGATGGTACGAACGAAAGTCTTTTTGAGGTAATCAAAAAATACAGGGAACAGGAAAAATTCCTATATCCCTGTTCTGAAGCATTTGACAGTGAAATTACAAACTGGCTTGCTGCAAATGAATGCGTTTATTCTATCCCTGTTTTATACAAAGTAGAGTCTATCGACATTCGCGATGTGCTGAATAAGAAACCTTTTCAGATTATATGCATTTTCACACCGTTGAGTGTTAAAAGTTTTCTGGAAAACAATACTTCCTTTAATCAGAATGGAACTATCATCGGCGCCTTTGGTGATAATACCCGCAAGGCGGTTTTGGCAGCCGGACTGAAACTCGATTTTGTAGCACCAAATCCTCAATCAAAAAACATGGCGTCGGCGCTGGATTTTTTTCTTGATTCACTTCCTAAAAAATAATAGAAAAAGAAATTTTTAGCTGAATATCTGGTAGGCGATCAGGCTGCAAGTGTATGCCAGAAATGTCATATAGCCGAACATGATCAGGGGCCACTTCCACGATTTTGTTTCTCTCTTCACAATAGCAAGGGTACTCATGCATTGCATGGCCAACACATAAAATATCAGGAGTGACAGACCGGCTGCAAAAGTATAAACCTTGCTTCCGTCAGGCCATTTGGCAGCATTCATTTTTTGCCTGAGGGTAAGGCTGTTTTCATCTGCTGAATCACCTACACTGTATATTGTGGCCATCGTACCTACGAATACTTCACGGGCAGCAAATGATGTGATCAGGGCAATACCGATTTTCCAGTCAAATCCAAGTGGTCTTATTCCCGGTTCGATAGCATGACCCAATATTCCCGCATAGCTGTTTTCCAGCAACTCTGCTTGCTTCTGATTTTCCAGATCGTGCTGTTGGTTCGGATTTTTTACGATGAGCTGGTCGTATTTCTCAGTAATGGCGTGCATTTGTTTTTGTGGGCCATAAGTACTCAATACCCAAAGGATAAGGCTGATGACCATAATTACTTTTCCGGCATCGGTTACAAAAATCCTGGCCTTCTCTACCATTGTATTTAAAACATTTTTCCATCTTGGTCCGCGATACAGAGGCAGTTCAAGTATGAAAAAACTTTTATCCCTGCTTTTGATAAACCACTTCATAATGAACGCAGAAGCAAGTGCCATAAAGGTCCCCAGAAAATACATCAGCATCATTACCAGCCCCTGCAAACTGATAAATCCTAAAAACAATTTGTTGGGAATAATCAATGCGATCAGTATTGTATAAACAGGCAAGCGCGCACTGCAGCTCATCAAGGGGGTAACCATAATGGTAAGCAGCCTTTCCTTTTTGTTTTCAATACTTCGGGCGCTCATAATAGCAGGCACCGCACACGCCAGTCCACTGATCATGGGCATTACACTCTTGCCATTTAGCCCTGCTTTACGCATTACTTTATCCATTATGAAACTGATTCTTGCCATATATCCTGTGTCTTCAAGAAGAGTGATCAGTCCAAAGAGGATCATGATTTGAGGAATAAAAACAAGGATTCCGCTGAGTCCGGCAAGAATTCCGTTTACAAACAGATCTGTAAGCCATCCTCCCGGCAACACCTTTGTCAGCCATTGACCGGCTTCTGCAAAAGTCCATTCTATCCCATTCATTGGAAATTGAGCAAGAACAAAGATGCTTTGAAAGATTACAAACAAAACAATCAGCAATATCAGAAATCCCCAAAACCTGTGAAGCAGTATGGAATCCAGTTTGTGCGTGAATAGCTCCTTCTTCAAAGGGTCTTCTTCCACCACCGTTTGCTTCATGATAGAGTTGATCCGGTTGTATCGTTGTAAAATTTCATGAGCCTGTGTTTTGGCGTGATTGAAATTTGTCCTTTTCTCAATCGTTTCTATAGAATCCTGAATTTTATTACTGAGATCAAAATTCTCATGATTGATCAGATAGTGAATGGAATGATAGTTGCTCGTATTGGGCAATATTTCCTGAACCTGCCTGATGGCTTCCGGTGCAATGGATGTTACATCTACAAAGTCATGGGCCACCGCCGCATCTTTCCTTTTGATAGTCTGAAGGATTGCTCTCTTCAACTGAGAGATACCTTTCCCTTTACGCGGGTTTACAGGTACGATCAACACACCCAATTCTCTTTCAAGGCCTGCCACGTCAATGTTGATATTACTTTTTGCTGCAATATCCAGCATTGTCAATGCTACGATCACCGGTCTTTTTAAGTCAATGATCTGAGAGCAGAAAAGTAGGTTTCTTTTCAGATTGCTTGCATCTGCCACCAGCACGATTAAGTCCGGGTTGTTTTTGGTATCCTGGTCGATTAATACTTTATAAGACACCCATTCATCTTCACGTTTTGGATAAAGGCTGTAGGTGCCCGGAAGATCCATGACAGAGGCGCTGATAGAGTCGCTCACATTAAAATGGCCGGTCTTTTTATCTACGGTTACACCCGGAAAATTTCCAATCTTCTGTTTCAATCCGGTCAATGCATTAAAGAGCGAACTCTTTCCGCTATTCGGATTGCCTACTAATGCGATATGAATATTTTGACGACTCACAGAAAAATAGAATTTGCAAATTTACTGCACCGGGAAGTCTGTTTTTTACGATTAAAGGAATGTCATTCGTAAAATGCTCTGGTATAATCATTATCCCTTATACCTGAAATTTCAATCTTCATTGAAATGCCTTTGCCTAAAAGCAACTTCTGTCATAATGGATTTCAAATAAGGACTAACCCTGTCATTAGTCATTACTGATAATCAGATAATAGTTTTTTTTGCCTTTTTGTACCAGCAGGTATCTCTGATTCAGCAAGTCCGTCTCTCGTATTACCCGTTCAGCCTCAGTCACTTTTTCTTTATTTACAAACACACCACCGTTTTGTAACATTTTCTTTGCTTCTCCTTTACTTGAAAATATATTACTAATGCTTAGAAGGGTGACGATGTCTTTACCCAGGATTTCTTCCCGGTTCAGATGTGACTTGGGTACCCCATCCAACACCTGGAGAAGTTGTTTTTCAGACAATGCTTTTAGAGTATCTGCCGTATCGTTGCTGAATAGAATTTTTGAGGCTTTGATAGCAAAATCCAATTCAGACTGTCCATGAACAAATCTTGTAACCTCCTCTGCCAACCGGGTCTGGAGAATTCTTTGATGTTCATTGCCCTTGTGTTGATCGGCCAGATCCTGAATTTCTTCCTTTGAAAGAAAGGTGAAGATTTTGAGAAACCTTTCGGCGTCTTCATCGGCTGTATTGAGCCAAAACTGATAGAACGAGTAAGGAGAAGTTTTCTCTGCATCAAGCCATACATTTCCCCCTTCTGATTTTCCAAACTTACTTCCGTCCGCTTTTTTTAAGAGTGGGCTTGTAAAAGCAAATGCTTCTTGCGAAGACTTTCTCCGTATCAGTTCCACACCGGTTACAATATTTCCCCATTGATCACTGCCTCCAAACTGTAACTTGCAATTGCGGTCGTGGTAAAGCCTGAAAAAATCATAACCCTGCATCAGTTGGTAGCAAAATTCGGTAAAGCTCATTCCTGTATCACTTTCCAGCCTTTTCTTTACACTGTCTTTGGCCATCATATAATTGACTGTAATATGCTTGCCGGCGTCGCGAATAAACTCAATGAAGGAAATATCCTTAAACCAATCGTAGTTATTCAGCAAAATGGCCGCATTGGGTTGAGCGGGATCAAAGTTGATCAGGGAAGATAATTGCTTACGGATTCCGGATACATTCTTTTGAAGAATCTCCGGGCTAAGTAAATTTCGCTCATCGCTTTTGCCGGTCGGGTCACCGATCATTCCGGTGGCACCACCCACCAATGCAATGGGCTTATGCCCGCATTTTTGGAGATGAACCATGACTAAGATCGGTATCAGGCTACCGATATGAAGGCTGTCGGCAGTAGGGTCAAAGCCTACATAGGCAGTCTGAGGCTCCTTCATCAAAAGTTCTTCTGTGCCCGGGATGATATCATGAATCAACCCTCTCCATTGCAATTCTTTAATAAAATTTTTCATGGGGTGCAAAATTACGGTTTCGACAAGGAAACAGCTATTTTTTCAGCACCGGAATTGAAAAACTTAATTTAAATAAGGATGTGAAATTTACTTATTTTTAAAGTCTGATAAGCCAAAAAATACAATATAGATACATTAGCTTCGTTTTACATTTCTTAAGTGTTTATTACTGAATTAGAAATTCATTACCCCCTATATGAAATCTACCGTTACCGTTATTGTAACCCTTCTATTACTTATCCCTTTTTGGGGTTCATCCCAATTCCGGAAATACTCCAATGAATTTTTGAATATTGGTGCCGGCGCCCGGGGGATGGCCATGGGCTCAGCACAGGCGGCATCTGTCAACGATGCCACTGCCGGATATTGGAATCCTGCAGCATTAACCCGTGTGCAGGATAATCCGACCATAAGCCTGATGCATGCAAGTTATTTCAGCAATATTGGAAATTATGAATTTGGAAGCATTGCCATTCCGGTAAGTAACAATAAAAGAACAATCGGCCTTAGTATATTAAGATTTGGTGTAGATGATATCCCCAATACCCTGTTTTTGGTAGAGCCGGACGGAAGTATTAATTACAATAACATTTCCTCCTTTTCATCTGCAGATTATGGGTTTCTCTTTTCGTTTGCACAGAAAATCAGAGATGGGGATGGGTTGAAGGCCTCCTTTGGTGCCAATGCAAAAGTTATTTACCGCAAGGTTGGGCATTTTGCCAATGCCTGGGGATTCGGCCTGGATGCCGGTTTTCAGTTGCAGAAGGGGAATTGGAGTGCAGCGGCGGTTGTGAAAGATATTACCACGACATTCAATGCCTGGTCGTTCCATTTTACAGAGAAGGAGAAAGAGGTTTTGTATCTGACAAAAAATGATATTCCGATAAAATCGACCGAACTTACAGCTCCCAGACTGACACTGGCATCTTCTTATTTATTTCCGATTGGGAATTCTTTAAAATTGCTTGCCGAAGCAGATCTGGATTTCACATTTGACGGGCAGAGAAATACCCTAATCAGTGGCAAACCAGTGAGTATAGATCCGCATGCCGGGATTGAGGCGGCGATTAAAGATGTATTCTTTGTGAGAGCCGGAATTACCAATTTTCAAAAAGCGCTGAAGGATGCAGATACCACAAATCAGAAAAGAGTCTGGATTTATCAACCCAGTCTCGGAGCGGGGTTTAAGCTGGGGAATGTGAACATTGATTACGCATTTACCAATCTGGCAAACCAGTCGCACCCTCTTTACACCCATGTATTTTCTCTGAAAATTCTTTGGATCAGAAAATCACACAATTAACCGTCTGTATGAAAAAAATCATATTCTTTATTTTTCTTTTCACCGCTTATTGTGCTTCTGCACAACCATTCAGGAACTCCTGGATCAATTACAATCAGGCGTATTACAAGTTTCGTGTGATCAATGATGGGGTTTACAGAATTCCCTTTCAGACACTTCAGAATGCCGGACTGGGCGCTGTTCCTGCAGAACAGTTTCAACTTTGGCGTAATGGGGAAGAGCAAATAATTTATACAAGTAAAGCCTCTGGTGTGATGGGGTCTTCAGATTTTATAGAATTTTATGGGAAGCATAATGATGGGAAGCCTGACACCAAACTCTATCGGGATGCAGATTTTCAATTATCTGATCATTACAGCTTAATATCCGATACAGCTTCTTATTTTCTTACCATTAATACTTCCGGTGTCAATAAGAGATTTGCCGACGCTCCCAACAATGTGGCAGGGAACTCCCTTCCTGTTGAAAAATATTTTATGAATACTGTGGGGAATTATCTGAACACTCAGATAAACCCCGGATATTCAATCCCTGTGGGAGGGGTGTATTTATATTCATCCTCTTATGATCAAGGGGAGGGTTGGTCAAGTAAATTTCTGAACCCCGGGACCAATGTCAACGGAACAATTGGCAATCTGAATATCTATACTGCCGGCCCGAATGGAACAGTTTCCTTTGCCGCCGCCGGATGTGCATTTAACAGCAGAAATGTAAAATTATCTTTTGGGAATAATTTAGGATCCACAGTTATTGCCAATGAATCCATGCCGTATTTTAATTATCTGAAAAGGACAGTACCCCTCCCCTTGTCCATATTGACAGGCAACCCCAACTGGATTAGTTATAAATTTGAAAACACATCTTCTGTGTCCACCGACAGGCTGGTAGTGTCTTACATCGAATTTAACTATCCAAGCACCTTTAATTTTAATAATCAGACTGATTTTTATTTTGAAATGCCTGCAACAGCACAAGGGTATTATCTGGAAATTTCCAATTTCAACCGGGGGAGCAGCACACCTGTCCTTTACGACTATTCATCCGGAAACAGATACACTGCAGATATGGGAACTCCCGGCAAGTACCGGTTTGTATTACCCCCTTCTGCCGTTGTACAAAAACTGAGAATGGTCACACAAGACCCCGCGTCAATTAACATGGTAAACAACCTGACGCAACGAAATTTTGTGGATTATTCACAATCAGCTAATCAGGGAGACTATATAATTATAAGTAATCCACTGCTATATACGTCAAATTCAGGAAAGGATTTTGTGGAAGAATACCGCAACTACCGCAGTTCACCTCAGGGAGGAGGATTTAAGGCCATCACAATTGATATAAATGAATTGACGGATCAATTTGGTTACGGAATTACAAAGCATCCTCTGGCAATTAAGGAATTTATTCAGTTTGCCGCCTCGGCCTTTCACCCTGCTCCAAAATATGTATTTCTTTTGGGAAAAGGAGTAAGCTACGATGAATATATTGTAAACAAAAACAGTGCGTATTTAGACAAACTGAACCTGGTACCTACGTTCGGATACCCGGCCTCTGACATCTTGCTTTCCTCACCTTATGGGATTACCACACCCACCATTCCAATCGGAAGACTCTCGGCAGTAAGTGGCGATGAGGTTGGCAATTACCTGGAGAAAATTCAGGAATATGAAACAGAGCAACAATCTGCAGACCAGACTGTAGAAAATAAATTGTGGATGAAAAATGTGGTACAAATTGTCGGGGGTAAGGACAGCAGCGAGAATGCAACCTTCAGAAACTATATGTACGGGTATAAGTTCATTCTCGAAGACACAGCACTCGGCAACCATGTAGAATTGTTTTCCAAAACATCTAATTCGGCCGTTCAATTAATTTCATCTAAGCGAATTGAGCAGTTGTTTGAAGAAGGAATTGGAATACTATCCTACTTTGGCCACTCTTCTGCCAATACACTGGAATACAATCTTACCGACCCACAGGCATATAATAACCCATCCAAATACCCTTTCTTTCAGGTGAGCGGTTGTACGGCGGGAAATAATTATGTGTATGACACCCTGCGTTTATTGTCGGGAAGGAGTACCATTTCTGAAGATTTTGTGCTAAGTAAACGCCGTGGAAGTATTGGATTTTTTGCGAGCACCCACTATGGTATCCCGCCTTACCTTGATGAGTATAACAGAAAATTCTTTTCTCTTGTAGCCAGGGATAATTATGGGGCAACAGTTGGCGATCAGATTAAAAGGACGATCTCTGAATTGGATGGAAGCAACCCGGGGTTGTATTATTTCAACAGGGCAGACCTGGAAGAAATGAATCTCAATGGAGATCCTGCCATAAAGATTCACTCCCAACCGAAACCGGATTATGTGATGGAAGATAATCTCATAAAAATAGATCCTGCATTTATTTCCGTTTCCAACGAAAAGTTTACGCTGAGTGTAAAAACCTATAATCTCGGGAAGGCGGTGGGCGATTCCATCTATTGGGACATCAAGAGAACCTATCCTAACGGGAATGTAGAAACGATTTTCAGGAAGAAAATTATGGCTCCCTACTATGCAGATTCTCTGACCCTTTCAGTACCGGTCGTTTCTTCAAACGACAAAGGGTTGAATAAGATAACGGTCACTATTGATGCAGACAATAATGTAGATGAGATGTCTGAATCAAATAATAGCTTTACTAAGGAGTTTTATATATTTGAGGATGAGGCTCGTCCGGCTTATCCGGGCAATTTTGCGATCATCAATATCAATAATCAAAAGTTGTATGCATCAACGGCCAATCCATTGAGTTCGCTAAAAGATTTTGTATTTCAGATAGATACCACAGAGAAATTCAACAGTCCGGTAAAGGTGAGCAAGACCATCAGCAGCAAAGGGGGCATCCTGGAGTTTGATCCCGGAATAACTTATCAGGACAGCACGGTTTATTATTGGAGGGTAGCTGTAAAATCAGATACTACCACAGAAGATAAATATCGCTGGAACAGTTCATCCTTTATTTATCTTGCCGGAAGTTCATTGGGCAGCAATCAGTCTCATTATTTTCAACACCTGTACTCGGATACCTCCGACATAAAGATGAACGATAACAGAGATTGGCAGTTTGCAAGTGTCACAAATATTATCCAGGGAAGAAACGGGGTTTACCCGACGGCTGCAAGTTTCGGAACTGAGTTTGAATGTAATGTAAACGGTGCCAGGTTTGTAAGTAGTGTTTGTGGAATATCCGGAATCATTGTCAATGTTTTGGACCCTGTGACGCTGAAACCCTGGTATAATACTTCAGGCACCGGCAGATTTGGAAGTGACCCGGTGTGTGCTCCTGACCGTCAGGCCAATTTTCAGTTTAATATTCTGAGTCAGTCAAAAAGAGTCGCTTTATACCATTTCTTAAAGGATTCTATTCCTTCCAATTATGTAGTTATCGTTAGAAATATCACCGGCACAAATCCGGCTACGAATACCTACGCCTCAGACTGGATGGGAGACACGACGGTATTGGGATCCGGTAATTCGCTTTACCATCAATTGTTTAATGACGGATTTACCCTTGTGGATTCTTTCAACAAACCCAAGGCGTTCATTTTCATGTATCAGAAAAACAACCCTGAATTCATTCCTACTTTTGTTTTCTCAAAAGGAATCTCTGATAAGATTGATCTGTCCCATGAAATTGTAGCTCCCGATTCAATTGGTTTTATCAAATCACCAAAATTTGGCCCTGCCAAAAAATGGAATGAACTGCACTGGGATGGATACGACGAAAGTGTACCATCTACCGATAATCCGATTGTAAATATCATTGGGGTGGACAATGCAGGAAATGAAACGTATCTTATGAGTGCAGACAAGAATCAGAAAGATCTCAACATCTCTTCCATTAATGCAAATACCTATCCATACCTGAGATTGCAGATGCGGAATGCAGACAGCCTTCATTTTACGCCATACCAGTTAAAATATTGGAGACTCAATTATGATCCTTCGCCGGAAGGAGCCCTCGCTCCGTCCATTCTTTTTAAAGGACAAGACACATTAGATGTTGGCCAGCCGCTTGATTTTGAAATAGCGTTTAAGAATATCAGCCCTGAAGCGTTTGACAGCATGAAAATAAAAGTAACGGTATTGGATAGCCGTAATGTGACCCATGTAATAGAGATTCCAAAGCAGAAGCCATTAGTTAGTGGAGATACAGTATCGCTGAAGTTATCCCTTGATTCAAGACAGTATGTCGGCGCCAATACATTGTTTGTAGATTTCAATCCCGATAATGACCAACCGGAACTCTATCATTTCAACAATTTTATTTATTATAATTTTTATGTAAGAGGTGATTTTGTCAATCCATTGCTTGATGTGACATTTGACGGTGTGCATATTCTCAATAGGGATATCGTCTCTGCGAAGCCGCATATACTTATTAAGCTGAAAGATGAAAGTAAGTATCTGAAACTTACCGACACATCGCTTGTCAAAGTGCAGTTGAGATACCCCGATGGTACATTGAAAAGTTTTGGATATGACAGCGATACATTGAGATTTACACCGGCCAGTGGAAATGATAATACGGCAACCATAAATTTCAATCCGAATTTCTACAGTGATGATGAAGAATATGAACTGATTGTATCCGGCAAGGATGAATCAGGGAATGGGGCAGGTGCTCTTGATTATCATGTAACCTTCAGGGTTATTAGCAAGCCAATGATATCCAATCTGCTGAATTATCCGAATCCATTCACTACTTCTACAGCTTTTGTATTTACAGTCACCGGGAGCGAAGTGCCACAGAACATCAGGATTCAGATTCTGACCATTACGGGGAAAGTAGTGAAAGAAATTACCAAAGATGAGCTCGGCCCATTGCATATTGGTAGAAATATTACCGAGTATAGGTGGGATGGTACAGATATGTACGGGCAAAAGCTTGCTAATGGTGTTTATTTGTACAGGGTGTTGACAAATCTGAATGGTAAGTCGCTGGATAAGTTTACGGATTCAGTCAATGGAGATAATACAGACAAATACTTTACAAAAGGCTATGGTAAGATGTATCTGATGCGATAGAACGGGGGAGCTTTTCGTTTGACAATAAGTGTAAATGGTAATTTCGAAGTAAAAAGTGATCGGTCGTAACCAAACTATTTGGTTCGCAATCTCTTCTTCATAAAAGCTCCGATTCCCAACAAAAATAAAAATGGAGTAATCGTCAGAAAAAATCTGTTGTGCCAGTCGTCACAGGTAAGTACAGTTGTCAACCAAAAGAATATAATAATCGTTAGTATATAGACAATTCGTACATCACCGGCTTTCCATTTTTTGATAATGCCCGCAATTCCAAGAATATAGAAAGGATAAAACATAAGCACCAGAGCTGCATTGTGAAAATTTGAATAATAAGATCTCAATAATCCCCAAAAGGCGCCGGATTTCAAAGCTCCCAATTTCAAAAATTGGGGATTGTTATAATAAATGTACCGGAAGAGTCCGGGCAATGAGTTTCCGTTTTCAGGCAAAATTATGGGTGCTTCAGATACGGTATTGACACCGCAAATAATATTTTCCTGCAGATAGGGTTTCATAAAATTGAGTGAGCCTCCCGATTGCATAAAAGCATTCAATAAGAAAATAAATAACCCCAACCATATACCCACAAAGGTAATTTTAACCAATCTGCCCAAAGGATGCATAAACCTCAGATAGATGTAAAGTATCGTGGGAATAAGAAACAAAATTCCTGTAGGTCTTGTGACCGAAAGCAATGCAAGAAACAAAATCAGAACTACGATATTCTTTAGTTGCAATCTTTTTAATGTCAAAAGATAAGAGGAATAAATTGCCGTGAGGCTAAAAAACAAAGACTCCGTAAAAAGATAAGAATTGTACCATTGATAAAATACATTGCAGATAAAAAACAATCCGGAGAACCAGGCAAGTTTTCTGTTTCTTAAAAAATGAAAACTCAGATTGTAAAACATGAGTAAAGAAACAAAATTCAATATCAATTGAATGGCTACAATGAAAGCAAATGATAATTTCAGGTGAATGCAAAAGGCAATCAATAGAATCAATGTACTGTACAACCAATAATTGCCTGTGGTAAAGGAACCGGTTTCCAAAAACACATTCGCCTGGCTGATATATTTGATGGCTTCAAGTTTGGTCACAATGCCGTTATTGATATATAGTAGAGCCTGAATGATAATCCAAAGGATTACGAGGGAGTAGGGAATAAAAAATCTCCGGATTCTGAAGTATCGGTATAGAATCAAATGCATCACTCTTTGCACAGTTTTATTTGGTAATCGATCGTCCGGCCTCCATATCACCTTTATCACCAGCGAATTTCATTATTCAAAATTACAATATAAAACAGGTGAAATATTTCCGGAGTAAAAATTAAATACTTTTATCAAAAGAATGGGATGTAAATGAAAGGGACAGAAAACTATGATGTGATAATAATAGGAGGCGGACCTATTGGTCTCGCTTGCGGCATTGAAGCAAAGAAAGCCGGCCTGAATTATTTGATTTTGGAGAAAGGCGTATTGGTAAATTCTTTATTTCATTATCCGGTAAATATGACGTTTTTCAGTACCAGCGAAAGGCTTGAAATCGGAAAAGTTCCCTTCGTCAGCAATAACAAGAGGCCAACCAGAAATGAAGCGTTGGAATATTATAGAAGAATTGTTACCTCCTTCAACCTCAATATTCATTTGTTTGAAAAAGTAATTGGAGCGAAGAAGGTGGCCGGAGGTGTCAAAGTAAAATCAACAAAGTCGAAATATTTTTGTAAAAATCTTATTATTTCTACCGGATTTTATGACAAGCCCTATTTGTTGCATGTGAAAGGTGAAGAACTGCCGAAAGTGAAACATTATTATGACGACCCTCACTTTTATGCCTTTCAGAAAGTATTGGTGATTGGTGCGGCCAACTCAGCCATTGATGCAGCACTCGAAACCTGGCGAAAGGGTGCAGAGGTTACCCTTGTTGTCAGGGGCGAACAGATTAGCGACCGAGTTAAGTATTGGGTAAGGCCAGACATAATAAACCGGATAAATGAAGGGTCTGTCAAAGCCTATTTCAATTCAGAGGTCAGCGAGATAAGACCTGACGTTGTAGAGATAAAAACACCGGGAGGAATCGTTACAGTGCCCAACGATTGGGTATTGGCAATGACAGGATATCAGCCGGATATTTCATTTCTAAAATCAATGGGAATCCGGATTTCCATAGATGGGGTCTGTAGGCCAGAATATGATGAAAAGACTTTTGAGACTAATATAAAAGGAATTTACCTTGCCGGCGTAATATGCGGAGGATTGAATACACACAGGTTGTTTATCGAGAACAGCAGAGAACATGCAAGGCTGATTGTCAAAAATATTCGCAAGCAATTAAAAAGATCTTAGTTTAATTCTTCCCGGTTTTCTTTGAGTATTCTGTGAAGTTTTTTTTCATTTCCGCTGTATGTAAAGTGGGTAATGAGAAATGCCATAAGTAAAGCAAGACCAATGAAAATATAGACCAGTGATTTGCCGCCTGTTTCCCATAAATTGGTAAAGAGTTTTGCCAGAAAAAACAAGACAAAAAATCCGACGACCGTCCACCCTAAAATGTAGGTCACATAATATCCGAGTTTAGAACCTTTTCTCTGATCTTGCCAGTACTCAATAAATCTTCTGTCTTTTGCTTTCATTTATTCTGATAAATTATGCAGTTATTCCGCCATCATTTCCAGTACGGCCTGAATGATTAATTCTGTGTTGGGTTTACTAAAATAATCTCCATCAGTACCGTATCCTGGTCTGTGGTCCTTGCCGGTAAGGGTACGTGGTGCAACATCCAGCCACCGGTATCCACCCTGAGTTTGCATTACTTCATTAAACATAAATGCCGATGCTCCGCCGGGTACATCTTCATCTACAAACAGAATCCTGCTTGTTTTTTTCAGTGAATCTAAAATAGTATGATGCCTGTCGAACGGGAGGAGTGTTTGCACATCTATGATTTCACAACTTATTCCGGATTTCTCCAGTGCAATAGCGGCTTTATCTATTTTCTTTAAAACAGATCCGTAAGAAACAATCGTAATGTCACTTCCCTCTCTCAGTATTTCCGGTACACCGAGAGGTACTCTGAACTCTGAAAGATTGGAAATTAATTGTTCTTTCAGACGATAGCCATTGAGACATTCGACAACCAATGCCGGGTCATTGGATTCCATAAGCGTGTTGTACATACCTGCAGCCTGTGTCATATTTCTCGGCACGCAGATATACATGCCACGTAGAGAACTGATGATCATCCCCATAGGTGATCCGCTGTGCCAGATACCTTCAAGCCGGTGGCCGCGTGTGCGCACTATCAACGGCACACTTTGCTGGCCAAATGTGCGGTAATGAGTTGTGGCTACATCGTCACTTAGTGTGGTAATGGCATAAAGTAGATAGTCCAGGTATTGGATTTCTGCAATGGGCCTCAGTCCTCTATAGGCCAGGCCAAGCCCTTGCCCGATAATGGTGTTTTCACGGATACCCGTATCAAAAATTCGTTGTTCGCCATACTTTTTTTGCAGCCCATTGAATCCCTGATTCACATCGCCGATTTTTCCAACGTCCTCACCAAAAGCAACCACTTTTTTATTGCGGGCAAACAATTGATCAAAGTATTTATTAAGTACTTCAAACCCGTTAATTGTGGGTGCCCCATTTTCCAGAATGGCAGGAACCCCTTCCACATTTAACGCAGACTTATCTCCTTCGTTGTATAAATAAGAATTAAACAGATATTTATTTTCCTTCATCAATTCTGCAAAATAATCAGACAATGATGCTGCGGAGGCACGGTTAGTGTCGGGATGGTTTATATATCCCGACAGAGTCTTCATAACATTTTTGCGAATGGGTTCTTTAAGGGCAGAGAGTTCTTTTATTAGCTGGTGGGCCACCGGATTATTACTCTTTGCGCCGGCTTCACGGAGTAGTTGAATGGTTTTTGATACTTGTAGTTGAATAGGTGACTGAAATTTTTGCCATGCAATATTCCGGCTCTCCTTTACTGATTTTTTTGCATCGGCCTCCAGATCATCTAGTTCATATTCGCTTGCCAGCGTGTTGGCTAATATCCATTCCCGCATTTGACGCTTACAATCCCATTGCCTTTCCCACGCCAGCCTTTCTGTGGATTTGTACCTCTCCTGGCTTCCTGATGTACTGTGGCCTTGAGGTTGTGTGATTTCCTGAACGTGAAATATTGCGGGTGTATGTGTCTCCCGGATATGTTGAATTGCAGGTTCCAACACTTCACACATCCCGGCATAATCCCAACCTTTCATTCTGTAAATGTTGATCCCGTTGGAATTATCTGTTTTTTGAAAGCCCTGCAATGCTTTTGATATAGAGGCCTTTACCGTTTGGTACTCTTTAGGCACGGAAATGCCGTAGCCATCATCCCAGATAAAAACCGCCAGGGGCACTTGCAATACCCCTGCTGCATTCATGGTTTCCCAAAACGCTCCCTCTGAAGTAGCGCTGTCACCTATTGTGCAAAAGCAGATTTCGTTGCCGTTGTCACTTAATTCTTTTATTTTTCTTAATTCGGAATTTTCTCTGAACAATTTGGAGGCGAAGGCCAACCCCAGCGCTCTGGGCATTTGACCTCCGGTTGGAGCAATGTCAGATGAAACATTTTTCATTTCTGCCAATGAGAGCCAGTTCCCATTGGCATCTGTATTGGGAGTAGCAAAGTGTGAATTCATCTGCCTGCCGGCACTAAAGGGGTCATTTTTGACATCCGGATCGGCATACAACTGGGAAAAAAATTGCTCTACCGTACCCAATCCTGCAGAAAAAATAAAAGTCTGGTCTCGGTAATAACCTGAGCGAAAATCACCGTTCTTAAAAAACTTTGCCATAGCCACCTGGGCTACTTCCTTCCCATCGCCGAAAATTCCAAACTTGGCCTTACCTGTCAACACTTCCTTTCTGGCAAGCAGGCTGGCTTCTCTGCTTATGCAGACAACCTTGTAATCTTCCAGTACGGTATCCCTGAATTTCTCAAAAGATAAATTTTCAAGAAGGCTTTCATTTCCGGTCAAATTGGCGTTCATACGTACAAAAATATTGAATTAAAAGCGAGGATTGTTAAATTCGGGCAATTCGGCGTACAATTTGCAACCTCTATTTGCGTTTTACTATCTTTGAAATCCCCTTAAATGTAAGAAAAAATGAGCAGGGTCGTATTATTTTTTTCCTTTTTGGTAATGAGTGTTTCTGTGAATGCCCAGGAACGGACGGCAAGTCCTAATACAACGCTGGTCCATCAGGATTCTATCAAGGCCGGGGCTATTCAATTTGAGCAAATGGAATATGATTTTGGAAAAATACCTCAGGGAAAGCCCGTGACTCACATATTTACCTTCACGAACAAAAGCAATACTCCCGTTAGCTTAGCCAGCGTACACGCAAGTTGCGGATGCACTACTCCCGAATGGAGTAAAGAGGCCGTCCCTCCGGGAGGCAGCTCACAAATTAAGGTTGGTTATAATTCTGCTGCCGAGGGCGAATTTGCAAAAACAATTACCATCAACTATAATGGAGATCAAACTGAACAATTAATCATCAAAGGGAATGTCTGGAAGACACCCGTAACCTCCGCTCCTGAAAACAATGCATTAAACCAAATTAAAAAGAAACAATAAAATGAAAACATTACTCGTAGCCGTATTTGCCCTCTTTTCCGCATCCGTATTTGCTCAGGCCAAGTCTGATGAAGTTGCAAAGTTCAGTACAGAAAACTTTGACTTCGGTAAAATCAAACAAGGAGTACCCGCCACAGCAACCATCGTTGTGACCAATATCAGTAAGCAGCCATTGATTATAGATCAGGCCGCTCCATCCTGTGGATGTACTGTGAGTGAATACACAAAAGAACCGATAGCTCCGGGAAAGACAGGCACGATTAAGGCTGTATTTAATGCTGCTGCCATCGGGCCAATCAACAAAACAATTACAGTAAAGTTTGCCAATGCCGATGATGCTAAGTTTATTAAACTTTCAGGAGAAGTACTGGATGCTGCTGCATACAGCAAAATAGCACCGGCTCCTAAAAAGTCTGATAGCAAGGGATAAAAAGCCCGGCATCAATAATATTTTTAAACCCCCGCACTCTCGGGGGTTTTTTTATTTGTAAAGGATAAGGTAAAATCTGCCGGGAAATGAGAACTTATTAAGTATGCCAATTATACCTTTACAAAAAATTTAGCTGAGCATACCTGTTAGAAATACAAAGAAAATTTTTCTTTCTTCCAAACTTTACTGGAAAGAAATTTTGGCTGGCCTCATGATCTTGTTGGCCATTGTCTTTTTCAGAGGTGAGCGCAAAGAGTTGGGACAGATATTACCACACCTGGAAAACTCAAACCCTTTCTGGATTATTTTGGGTACCATAATCACGCTGTTTTATGTGCATTTGCAGAGTGGTATGTATGTAAGAAGTTTTGCCGCTATTGGGTTAAAACTTAAATGGGTGGATGCGATTGAGCTGTTTCTGAAGAGAAATTTCCTGAGTATTTTCTTACCTGCAGGCGGAGTGAGCTCGTTGGCCTATACACCGACGCAACTCAGGCAAAGGGGGTTTAATAAGACACAGATCAATCAGGCGAGCGGGCTTTATGGTTTTGCGGGAATGTTTACCGTTTTTCTTGTTGGACTACCGGTGGTTATTTTACTTTCACTTTCCACCCAGCAAAAATCACAAAGCGCCTGGGTTGGCCTGTCTTTGGTAGTGCTGCTCCTTGTAGGTATCTTATGGATTGCAAAATCATTGAAGGATAAGAAACGGCTTTACAGGTTTATTGAAAGAAAGTTTCCCTCACTTCTTCCGGTAATAGATGAATTATTTGCAGCCAATGTCAATTCAAAAAAATATGTAGGAGCTATAGCATTTTCTACCGGAGTAGAAATCACCGGGATGGCTCATGTTTATATCGCAATGATGGCATTGGGCTTGCCTGCTTCATTTTCAATTGCGGCAATTGGATATATGATTTCAGTATTGCTGATGGTAATCTCTCCGTTTCTTCGCGGACTTGGGGCTGTCGAGATGTCTTTGGTTTATATTCTTGAGGTACACGGATACTCATCCATCCAGGCGCTTTCCATCACTGTGCTTTACAGAGTATTTGAATTCTGGTTGCCTATGGCCTTTGGTCTTTTGGCTTTTGCATGGCGCGGCAGACAATTGTTTGTAAGGATCGCACCGGCACTTCTGATTTTTTCCTTAGGGATTATCAATATCATATCTGTAGTGACTCCTCCCATGCATCCCAGGCTTCGGATGCTCAGGCAGTTTCTGCCTTTGGATGCGATTAGTGCATCCAATGCTCTGGTACTTTTCATTGGTTTAATCCTGCTGATCACTTCAGCGTATATGTTTAAGGGGTTAAAAAATGCCTGGCGTCTGGCTATTGTACTAACGGCTTTGTCTCTGATTGGCAATCTGACCAAAGCGCTGGATTATGAAGAGGCTATTTTTGCTGCATCGGTTTTGATATTGTTATTGCTCAGCCGAAGTCAGTATCGCACCAGGAGCAATCTGAGGCTGGTAAGGTTTGGATTAATATCTGTAGCGATTGTATTTGTATCGGTATTATTATTTGGATTTGTCAGCTTCTATTTTATCAACCCCAGAGTATTTGGGATTGATTTTACCTGGAAGCAATCCATCCTTTATTCCTTTCAATATTTCCTCCTGGGAATAAGCGATCCGCTGGAACCACACACTCCATTCGGACATCAGTTTTTGTGGTTCTTTCAAATGCTGGGGTATATGAGCTGGGGTTTTTTCATATTTGCAATTATCAAACCCTATTTTAGGTCAATGCCGGTGAGCCGGTCAGCAAATGATAGAGCCGCAGACTTATTGGCTCAATATGGAAAATCTGCAGTCGATTATTTTAAGATATCGAAAGACAAACTTTTGTTTTTTTCTGAATTGTATGAAGCCTTCCTTGCGTATCGTGTAGCCAATGGATTTGCTATTGTACTTGAAGAGCCGGTTTGTGAGGAAGAGCATAAACCGGAAGTGCTGGAGGAATTTTATGCTGTTTGCAGAAAAATGGGACTGAAAGTTGCTTTCTACCGGGTGGGACAGAATAGCATCCTTTGGTTTGACCAGCTTGGAAAAAAGAAAATACTTATCGGACAGGAAGCCATATTGGATGCCGGCAATTTTACAATGGAAGGAAGAAACAATAAATCTCTGAGAAACGGGATGAACAGCCTGCAGAAGAAAGGTATCGTTACCGAAATCAAAAAAGCGCCACATTCAGAAGCATTAGTCAGTACGCTCAAAAGCGTATCGGACGAATGGCTGATCCAGTTTGACAAGGAAGAGCAAGTGTTTTCACAGGGTATGTTTGAAGAAAAGGAAATTGCCGGACAGGATGTGATTATTTGTAAGAATGCTGAAAACAATATTGTTGCATTCTTAAACATCATCCCTGACTATGCTCCGGATGAGTGCACTTATGATCTGATTCGTAAGACTACAGAAGCACCCGGTGGTTGTATGGATGCATTGATCATTAAAATGGTAGAATATGCTGTAGAAAGAAATATCCGCTATATCAATCTGGGATTGGTACCCATGACGGGAATCACACAACCCAACAGCCCGGCTGAGCAGATTATTAAATATGCGGGAGAACGTTTCAGGCGATTCAGGCATTATCAGGGACTGAGAGATTTCAAAGAAAAATTTGCAACCCTCTGGGATGATAAATTTTTGGTGTATGAAAATGACTTTGACCTTTTGCAACTACCGGCAGCGTTGAATAGAGTCATGCAACCTTAATATGAAAATATGAAATGGAAAATCCCTTTACTATTCTACTTCACGTTATTCGTAGTAATCTTTGATGCCGGTGCTCAGAATTTGCCAGTCAGAGAATGGGCTTCTCCGGTAAAGAGTAAGCCATTGATTTTCTATATATCCGGTGATGGAGGCATGAATAAATTTTCAAATAGTCTATGTGGAGCCCTGAATGCAAAAGGGTTTGACGTAATCGCCCTGGATGCTAAATCCTATTTCTGGGAAAAGAAAACACCGGATCAGACCACAAGGGATATTTCAGGTATTTTACTTTCAAAAATTGCCGGTAGGCAAAATCAACAAATCGTTTTTGTCGGATACTCCTTTGGTGCTGATGTGCTTCCTTTCGTGCTCAACCGGCTTCCTGCGACCCTACACAATAAAGTGGGCATAGCATTCATTATGGCCTCTTCAGGAAGTACCGATTTTGAGATTCATGTTTTTGATATGTTTGGTTCGGGTAAGAAACGAAGCATGGATGTAATTCCGGAAATAAACAGGCTGAGTAATTATGAAGTCGTGATCATCAGCAGTTCTGACGATCAGGAGTTAAATGCACATCAAATTACTTTGAAAAACTATCATACTGAAACACTTCCCGGAGGTCATCATTTTAATGGGGATACCAACGAGATTGTAAGCAGAATTTTAAAATACTTATGAGTAATTTTAAAATACTTTTTGTTTTATAAATTGGGTTTTTGATACCCCTGGTAAACAAAATTTTCTTTTTCCGGAAGTAATGGGTGAAAGTTGAAGAACCAAAAAATTGTACTCGCAACAAATATCTCCGGATTACTTATAAATATTTTGATTATCGTCACAGATTGTGGTGAGTATTCCTCCCTAAACATTTTAAGAACATTTTCCCACCTGGCACTGTGGTATCCGCCTGATTCCCGAATACTGTACCCGAATCTTTTAACTTTGCAGTTTCTGAGTTACTTTGATAAAAAGTAGTTAATGATGGAATACAGACAGTTAGGGAAATCGGATTTGAAAGTAAGCCGAATCGGATTTGGATGTATGAGCCTTCATCCGGAACAAAAGGATTTTTTTAATAGCATTGACCTGGCACTTGATAAGGGGATTAATTATTTTGATACAGCAGACCTCTATGATAAAGGCGGTAATGAAGAAATGTTGGGCAAAGCTTTTAAAGGAAGAAGAGACAAGGTGATCATTGGTTCAAAAGCTGGCAATCAATCGAGGGTAGATGGAACTGGGTGGGATTGGAATCCCCGGAAAGAATACATTTTGAAATGTGCCGAGGGTAGCCTGAAACGATTGCAGACCGACTATATTGATCTGTTCATGCTGCATGGTGGCACACTTCAGGATAATATTATGGAATCTATAGAAGCGTTTGAAATATTGTTGCAACAGGGGAAGATCAGATATTATGGATTGTCGTCTATCCGTCCGGATGTGATAAGGGTACATTTGGAATATGGCAAACTCGTTTCTGTAATGACGCAATACAGTTTATTGGACAGGAGGCCGGAGGAATCCACACTTGACCTGATCCATAAAAATAATGTTGGAGTCTTAGTAAGGGGAAGTGTAGCTTCAGGATTGCTGATAGATAAATCCCCCAGACCCTACCTTGATCATAGTGAGGAAGAGGTAGCCGGCGCTGCCCAGGCTGTGAAACAGGTATCTTCCGGAAAAAGAAGCCCCGCACAAACAGCCATTCAGTATGTACTTCATCATCCGGCAGTCACCTCAGCGGTGGTAGGCATGCATACACGAAAACAAATCGACGAAGCGGTAAATGCGCTTACGGATCATCCGATAAATAATGATGAGGTGGAATACCTTAAAAATAAAATTCCGGCAAGGAAATACAAAGAACACCGGTAGTTAAGAATATGAATATTTCAGCAAGAATCCGGGTAGTCAGGGGAGACATTACCACTGTTGTAGCCGATGCGATAGTCAATGCAGCAAATAGTACATTGATGGGTGGCGGAGGTGTGGATGGAGCAATCCATCGTACAGGAGGGCCACAAATTTTGGAGAAATGTAAGACGATTGTTGAGAAAAACGGCCCTTGTCCTCCGGGGCATGCGGTTGTGACTACCGCTGGGAATCTTCCCGCAAAATTTGTGATTCATACGGTAGGCCCGGTATGGAAGGGAGGAAAGAATAAAGAAACTGAAACTCTGATCAACTGTTATAAAAATTCTTTGCTTATCTGCAAAAGAGAAAGTCTGAGCAGTGTTGCTTTTCCCAATATCAGTACAGGAGTGTACAACTATCCTAAAGATGAAGCTGCTGCAGTAGCTGTGAATACAACCATAGATTTCCTGTTGGAAAGTAATTTTCCTGAATTGGTTATTTTTTGCTGCTTTGATAATGAGAATTATAACTGGACAGACTTCTATCTGCAAAACTTTTTGAAACAGTATTGATGCGAAGTGGCATCAAAAATGAGGAGTAAACAGTTTGTAACGAATGAAACCGGGTTGAACTCTATAAGAGCAGTAGGTTGTCGAAGAGTGTGATTTTTTAACTTTGCAAATATTTTTTTGATATGAAAGATGAATTGTATGATTTCGGAATGGTTGGACTTGGTGTGATGGGAAGTAATCTGTTGTTAAATATGGCAGATCATGGATACAGTGTAGCGGGGTTTGACCTGAGCGCTGAAAAAACAAAAGCGTTTGAATCTTCTGCAAAAAACGGTCAGCGTCTGAAGGGTGTAAATTCTCTTAAGGATTTGGTTGACTGCCTGAAAACTCCGCGAAAAATTATGATGCTGGTACCGGCAGGAAAACCGGTGGATGGCGTGATCGGACAGATAAAGCCTCTTTTAGACAAAGGCGATATTTTGATTGACGGAGGCAACTCGCATTACACAGATACCATCAGCAGAATCAATGCACTGGAAAACACGGATATCCATTTTATGGGAATCGGGATATCCGGTGGCGAAGAAGGAGCAAGACTGGGGCCAAGCATTATGCCCGGAGGAGATAAAGAGGCGTATGATGAGATTGATGAAATTCTGAAAGCCGTTGCAGCAAAGGTGAATGGTGAACCTTGTGTGGCATACCTCGGTAAAGGTGCTGCGGGTCATTATGTAAAGATGGTGCATAACGGTATTGAATATGCGATCATGCAACTCATCAGCGAAGCGTATGACATCCTGAAATATGGACTTGGACTGAACAACGATGAGATAGGTAAGATCTTTCAGCAATGGGATAGCGGTGAAATGAAATCCTACTTAATTGAAATTACGGGGAAAATATTTTTTGTAAAGGATAAAGAAACCGGAAAGGCTCTATTGGATGTGATTTCCGATAAAGCCGGTGCAAAAGGAACCGGAAAATGGACTTCTCAATCCGGCCTTGATTTGCCGATGCCGGTTCCTACCATCGATGTGGCAGTCATGATGCGCAATCTTTCTTCTTTGACGGAACAAAGAAAAGAAGCAGATGATCTTTATTTCACGAAGATGAATAGAATAGATCTGGATAAGGAAGAACTGGTAACTCTGCTACACGATGCACTTTATTTTGCTACAATGATCAGCTATGCCCAGGGCCTAGCTATGCTGGCCACTGCTTCTGATGAGTTGCAGATGGATATACCGCTTAAAGAAGTGGTGAAAGTCTGGAGAGGCGGATGCATCATACGATCTGCATTGCTGGATATATTTCTGAAATGTTATGATGAAAAATCTGATTTGAAAAATTTGTTATTAGACAATAAAATTGCTGCTATTTTGCAAAATAAATTACCGGCGCTTCAGAAGATCATTTCATTGGCTGCCGGGAATAATTATACAACTCCCGGATTAATGTCGGCATTTTGTTATTTCAATGCATACAGGCGCAGGTTTTTGCCTACAAACCTTGTGCAGGCACAAAGAGACTTTTTTGGGGCACACACGTATCAGCGAATAGATAAAGAAGGCATATTCCATACCGAATGGGAATCGGATAATTCCTGAGCGGCATCATTGACAATAAAAGCAAATTCATGTTAGATTATAAAAAACTTTCTTCTACAATTCTCTTCATCTTTGGAGGCAGTGGCGATCTGAATTTCAGAAAACTTACTCCTGCACTGTACAACCTTTTTCTTGACAAGGCGATGCCGGATCATTTCAAGATAGTAGGAATAAGCCGCACAGAATATACCCAGGAAGCCTATAAAGCCCATTTAAAAGATGGAATAGATCAGTTTTCAAGAAAGAAACCCTCAGAAGAAAGCTGGAATGAATTTTCAAGCCATCTGGAGTACATTAAAATGGACATCAATGAGAAGAGTCATTATGACCAGTTAGCCGCCATCGCCAGAGAGCATGAAAAAACGGTTGGTGATCATCCGGATATCGTATTCTATATGGCAGTAGCGCCACAACTTGTTCCGGTGATTGTGAAGCAATTGAGCGAGTTGCCTATTTGCCATGAAACACGAACCACCCGCATTGTCGTGGAGAAGCCTTTTGGCCACGATCTTGACAGTGCCCGATCAATGAATCAGACACTTCTGCAATATTTTGCAGAAGAGCAGATTTATAGGATAGACCATTATCTGGGCAAAGAAACGGTACAGAATATTCTGGCATTACGATTTGCCAATGCGATGTTTGAGCCCCTCTGGAACCGGAGCTATATCGAGCATGTACAAATATCAGCAGCAGAAATCGTAGGTGTGGAAGCCAGAGGTAGTTATTATGAAAATGCAGGGGCACTCAGAGACATGATTCAAAATCATATTCTCCAACTGCTTTGCATGATAGCCATGGAACCTCCCGTTTCTTTTAATGCGAATGAGATAAGAAATAAGAAAGTGGATGTATTGAAGGCGATCCGACGGATTTCTCCGGATATGGTTCAGGATTTTGCAGCCCGCGGGCAATATGGTCCGGGATGGATGAAAGGTAGTCAGGTGCCGGGTTACAGACAAGAGCAGGGAGTAGATCCTCAATCGAATACAGAGACATTTGCTGCGGTAAAATTTTTTATAGACAACTGGCGATGGGAAGGAGTACCTTTTTATGTACGCACTGGAAAAAGAATGCATGTGAAGTCAACAGAGATCACCATTCAATTCAAGCGTGCTCCGGATTATGCTTTTCCGAAGGAAGCTGCTGAAACATGGAGGCCCAACCGACTGTCTATTGGCATATCTCCTGAAATGGATATCTGTCTCCGGTTTCAGGCCAAGCGCCCGGGTCAGAGCATGACGCTGAATCCGGTAGATATGGTGTTTAATTATAAGGACGCCTACAATGGAGAAGAGCCGGAAGCCTATGAAACACTTTTGTATGATGTAATGGATGGAGATGCTACCCTTTTTATGCGGGCAGACCAGGTGGAGTCTTCCTGGGAGATCGTTATGCCGATATTAAAGGCCTGGCAGGCACGTAAACCCATCAATTTCCCGAATTATGCACCCGATTCCTGGGGGCCCGAAGATGCTGAGGCGCTCATTGCACGGGACGGACATAACTGGATTTCTCACTATAATTAATTACTGTGGCAAGTTTTCACATATATGAAGAGAAAGAATCACTGGCAAACGGTTTGGCTGAGTGGTTGGCCGGTTATATACTACTGGCTTTGGAAAGAAGAAATCGATTCTCATTTTGTCTTTCCGGAGGTGAAACGCCAAAAATGTTGTATCACATACTGGCTGAAAAGTATAAAAATCTGATCGATTGGGGGAAAGTGGATTTTTTCTGGGGCGATGAAAGGTATGTGCCGTTTGAGGATGATCGAAATAATGCGAAAATGGCTTTTGAATGTTTATTAAATCCGCTGGAAGTGCCGTCTGAGAATGTTTTTCCGATGGGGACAACCGAAAGCCCGATTACAGAGGCTACGAAGTATCAGGATCTCTTAAAGAATTATTTTAGAGAGACATCCCGGACGTTTGACTTTACTCTTTTGGGACTCGGAAGTGATGCACATACGCTTTCATTATTTCCAAAGGCTGATCTTGTTTTGCATCATCAGGGTTGGGTGACGGAAGCTTTTAATAAAAAAGAAGGATTGAAAAGAATTACACTACTGCCCGAAGTAGTAAACGCTTCCGGATGTATTGCCTTTTTGGTACAAGGAAGTGGCAAAGCAGACGCAATACAAAAAACAATTTTTGGCAACTATGATCCTTTGCATTGTCCTGCACAATTAATACGTGCAGAAAAAGGACGACTACTCTGGTATATGGATAGGGCAGCCGGGCAAAAAATTGCTGGCATTATCGGCCTTTCTTAGAATTTATTTTTTTTATTTCTCTTCAAAAGGTAACTTGAATACTTCCAATTAAGGAGTATGGAGCATCTTCCGGGATTAATAAAAGATTTGGCACTCATTCTTATTGCGGCAGCAATCGTTACCCTTGTGTTCAGAAGATTGAAGCAGCCACTGATACTTGGATATATTTTAGCAGGATTTATTGTTGGCCCGGGAATGTCATTGACACCTACAGTAGTTGACCCGGATAATATTGAGATATTGGCACACATCGGGGTTATTTTCCTGCTTTTTAGTCTGGGGTTAGAATTTAGTTTTAAAAAATTGTTGCGCGTAGGAGGCTCTGCATCCATAACCGCATTTATCAAGATCATTATTATTGCAATTGCAGGATATTATGTTGGCCGGTGGATAGGGTGGTCGTTTATGGACAGCATCTTTCTGGGAGGTATGCTTGCAGGCTCCTCAACTATAATCGTTATTAAAACCCTGGATGAGTTAGGGCTGAAGACAAAGCAGTTTGCCAGAGTCGCCTTCGGTGTTTTGATCGTAGAAGATATTGTGGTGGTATTATTGATGGTAATGCTTTCCACCATTGCAGTTACCAGGCAGATTGAAGGAGATCAGATGCTTTTCACACTTGGGAAATTGATATTTTTTCTTGGCCTGTGGTTTATTACAGGGATTTTTCTGATTCCGACTTTTTTGAAACGGGTAAAGAATCTGCTGGATGATGAAACCTTGCTTGTTTTATCTGTAGGTCTTTGCCTTGGAATGGTGGTGTTGGCTGTGTCAGCAGGATTTTCTGCCGAGCTGGGAGCATTCATCATGGGATCGATTCTTGCCGAAACGACGAAAGCAGAAAAAATTGAAAAGATCTTCAACCCCGTTCGCGATTTATTTGCAAGCATATTCTTTGTGTCGGTCGGCATGATGATAGACCCGGAAACAATCATGCAATATAAGTGGCCGGTATTGATAGTGACATTATTGACATTGTTTGGTAAGATTGGAGGCACATTTATTGGCGCTATGATGTCCGGACAGCCGCTCAGACAGTCTGTACAGTTAAGTATGAGCATGGCACAGATTGGGGAATTTGCATTCATCGTAGCTACACTCGGAATGAGCCTTGGAGTAATCAGCAATTTCTTATTCCCCGTCGCCGTGGGCGTTTCAGCCATCACAACATTTACGACACCCTATTTGATTAAATTTTCAGACCCGTTATATAATTATCTTGACAGAAAACTACCTCCTTATCTGCGAAAGCGCCTTGATAATTATGCTGCGGGTACTCAGACGATTCAGGCAGAAAACAAATGGAAGGTGGTCTTGACGTCTTATGTCAAAATTTTGATTGTGAATGGGATCATTTTGTTGGCGTTGGTATTGCTTTCGGTGAGAGTGCTTGTTCCGTTTCTGGAAAAGAATATTGAAAATGAATTTGTGGCAAGCTCAATCGCTGTGGTTGTCTCACTCGGAGTTGCAGCTCCATTCCTGTGGGCCTTCGTTGCCAGGAAACCTGAAAGACTTGCATACAAAGAACTATGGCTGAATGAGCGATACAGCAGAGGGCCTTTGTTTATGCTGGAATTTACCAGACTGTTGCTGGCGATACTACTGATTAGTTTTTGGGTGGACAGAATATTTTCTGCAACCGTAGCCATCCTCATCGCTGTACCGCTGATTATTATCCTGCTTGTTTATTTCTCCAAGAGAATCCAAAGGTTTTACCAGAAGATTGAGATTAGATTTCTGGATAATCTCAATCAACGGGAAATGGCGGAGAAAAATTCAGGAACAATAAAACTCTTTGCCGATGAGTCCACTTTGAGTTCGTGGGATGCCCACCTGGTAGATCTGGAAGTAGATCCTCATGCGTTGTATATCGGGCGTCATCTTCTGGATCTCGGTTGGAGAGAGAAATTTGGAATCAACATTGCCTATATCAGGCGTGGAAACAAAATTATTTATGCTCCAAAACGCAGCGATCGATTGCTTCCTTTTGATCACATCGGAGTGATTGCATCCGACGACCAGATGAACGCATTCATGAAAGAATTCAATCAGAAAGAGTTTTCTGAGATGGAAGAAAAAGATCTTAGCAATATTGTGTTATTTAAGATGACAGTGGATGAAAAGAATAAACTCAAAGGAAAGTCAATCAGAAATTCGCAAATCAGGGAAAGAACCAATGGCCTTGTGGTGGGGATAGAACGCAATGCGCAGAGAATTCTGAATCCTGAGTCAGATCTGATGTTTGAGTGGGGCGACATCATCTGGATAGTGGGGGAAAGAAATAAACTTCAGAGTGTAAATAACCCTGCTCCGGCCTGAGGATAAGGATGTTTTTTCGGGATTTTTTTCAAAAAATTGTGCCAGATAAAATAATGTGTGTAATTTACACATTCAAAACTTGCCGGCATGATTAAAAAATTACTCACTTTTCTCTTTGCAGTTTGTTGCCTCAATGGGTTCAGCCAGTTGCTGACCTGGTCTCCCGATTTTCCGACGGAAAGCACTACAGGCTTTACAATCACCGTGGATGCAACCAAAGGCAATCAGGGGTTGTTGAATTATAATCCGAACGATGTGTATGTCCATATCGGAGTGATTACCAACCTGAGTACCGGACCGAACGACTGGAAACATGTGAATGTAACCTGGGGGAGCCTCAATCCGGCGTATAAAGCTACATCCCTTGGAGCCTCCAGTAATAAATGGTCTTATACACTGACCGGGGATATGCGTACTTTTTTCCAGATGACCAACCCTGCAGAAAAGATTCAGAAGATTGCGATCTTATTCAGGAGTGGTGACGGAAGTAAGAAACAGGCCAATTCAACAGATGGTGCGGATATGTATATACCGGTATATACAACGGTTACAGCAGTCCGTATTACCACGCCACCCTTTCAACCCAGATACATTCCAGTTCCTGAAACGATTACCAAATCTATTGGAGATAACATTCAGGTGAATGCCATTGCCAATAAAACTTCTGCAATGAAGATATACCTAAATGGAACGGTAATTCAGAGTGCAAGTGGTGTCACCTCTTTATCTGCCAATCCTACACTGATTACATCAGGCAATCAGGAGATCGTAGCAGAAGCAGATGATGGGACAACGGTTTCAAAGGATACACTTAAATTTTTTGTTTCAGGAAGTGTCAATATTGCCCCACTTCCGGCAGGAGTTAGGGATGGAATAAATTATATCAATGCCACGACGGCTACCCTGGTATTGTATGCGCCCGGTAAAGGTCGTGTCGCCGTAATTGGTGACTTGCCGGGAAATAACTGGACTGAACAGTCGACTTTTCAGATGAACAAGACACCCGATGGGAATCGATGGTGGATCACTCTGACCGGCCTTACACCGGGAACCCAATATAGTTTTCAATACCTGGTGAATGGTACACTCCGGATTGCTGACCCTTATGCGGAAGAAATTCAGGATCCATACAATGATCAGTATATTTCATCTTCTACCTATCCTGGATTGAAGCCTTACCCAACAGGTTATACAACGGAGGTTGTCAGCATATTGCAAACATCAAAACCCCAATACAACTGGAAAGTATCCAATTTCGCAAAGCCCGATAAGCGAAACCTGATTATCTATGAGTTGCTGGTCAGAGATTTTGTCGCCAAACACGACTGGGTAACATTAAGGGATACACTAAACTATCTGAAAAAGCTGGGAGTGAATGCCATTGAGATAATGCCATTTAATGAATTTGAAGGAAATCTGAGTTGGGGATATAATCCGGATTTTTATTTTTCCCCCGATAAATATTACGGCCCTGAAAATTCATTAAAAGAATTTATCGACAGTTGTCACTCAAAAGGAATGGCTGTCATTCAGGATATCGCATTAAATCACAGTTTTGGAATGTCGCCTCTGGTAAGGCTGTATTGGGATGCTGCCAACAACCGCCCGGCGGCAGACAATCCATGGTTTAATCCTGTAGCCAAACATGCCTACAATGTGGGCTACGATATGAATCATGAAAGCCCGCAAACAAAGTATTATGTAAGCAGGATAGTAAGTTATTGGATGAGCGAATATAAGATTGATGGTTTCCGTTTTGATCTGAGCAAAGGATTTACTCAGAAGCAAACCTGTGATAACAATGGAAACAATTGCGACGTGGCTGCATGGTCTGCCTATGACCAAAGCAGGATTGATATCTGGAAAGGATACTACGACACTCTTCAGAAATATTCTCCCGGATCGTATTGCGTATTGGAACATTTTGCAGACAATTCCGAAGAAACTGTTTTGAGTAATTACGGGATGCTTCTCTGGGGAAATATGAATTACAATTACAGCCAGGCAGCTATGGGCTGGAGTACTGACTGGAATTTTGATTATGGTATCGCCAATAAAAGAGGCTGGAGCAATCCTTACTTAGTCACCTATATGGAAAGTCATGACGAAGAGAGGTTGATGTATAAGAATCTTCAGTATGGAAACTCCTTTGGTGGTACACCTGCCTACAATATCAAAGTATTGGATACAGCGTTGCAGAGGCAACAACTTGCTGCTGCATTTTTACTTACGATCCCCGGACCAAAGATGATATGGCAATTTGGTGAATTAGGCTATGATTATTCGATCAACTATTGCCAGGATGGTACGATCAATACGAGTTGCCGGACAGATGCCAAGCCGATTCGCTGGGATTATTTTCAGGATGCCAAAAGACGTAAACTGTTCAATACCTATAGTTATCTGATACAATTGAGAAAGTATCCTGCATTTGTAAACGCTTTTACTTCGAATAACACACAACAGGATTTTTCAGGAGCATTCAAATGGCTCATCCTAAATTCTCCGCAGGGAAAGCTGGTGGTGATCGGCAATTTTGATGTAACCGGCAAAAATGGAAGTGTTACATTTCCAGAAGCGGGTACCTGGTATGACTACCTGAACGGAAATACGATTACTGCTACAGGAAGTTCCCAATCATTTTTCCTTAAGGCCGGGGAGTTTCATGTCTATACCAATTTACAGGTACCCCTCCCCGTTACACTCATCAGTTTTGATGCAGTACACAGAGGCGGGCAAAATTTTATTTCCTGGAAAGTGGCCACGGAAAAGAATGTGATGAAATATGAAATACAGAGAAGTATGGACGGAGTTACCTTTCAAAGCGTGGGAAGTGTAATGGCGGAAGGCAACACAAGTTACCAATTTACGGATGACAACCTCCCTTCAGTAAGTGTCGTGTATTACCGCTTACAGGTAGTGGATATTGACGGTTCGTCCACATACAGTGAGGTGAAAGCTGTCAAGCAAAATAGTAATTCATTTGCTGTAAAAATTCTTACCAACCCATTCCGTGATCTTTTAAGGGTGAATGTGGAGTCTTCCTTGTCAGGTAAGGCGCATATAACCGTAACAGGGATGGAAGGCAAGCAGTTGATATCCGAAGTGATGAATGTCGTAGCAGGAGTAAATGAATTTCAATTCCCGGCAACGGTACTGCTTTCAAAGGGTGTGTATTTTGTAAAAGTAAAGATGGATGAAAGTGTCACAACAAAAAAGGTAATCAAATTTTAATTTCTTATCCGGGATGGTATTAAAAGAGAAAGAATTGAAGATCCAGTCAAAAACGCTTAAAGGGCTTCAGTCAGAAGTGCAGAGTATCAATAAGATTGCCCTGTCGGTGGACTGTGTCATCTTTGGCTTTGATGAAAACAGACTCAAGGTCTTACTGATAAGGTCCGATCTCAAAAAATATAAGGGCAGATGGACTTTGTTGGGAGATCTTGTAGGACCGGAAGAAGATCTGGATGCCGCGGCTTACAGAGTATTGAAGCAAAGAACCGGACTCAGTGACGTATTTTTGGAGCAGGTAAAAACATTTGGAGAAGTAAACAGGCATCCGGCTGGTAGAGTGGTCACTGTTGCCTATTGTTCATTAATTAATATTCAGAATCACCGGCTGCGCATTCTGGATAATGAACTCCACTGGCAGGATATCAACAGCATGATGGAAAACGGATTGGGTTTTGATCATGAGAAAATATTTATGACTTGTTATCAGTGGTTACAAAAGAGAGTGCAGGAACATCCCCTTGGACTAAACTTACTGCCAAAGAAATTTTCATTGAGGGAATTGCAAAATCTCTATGAGGCCATTTTGAATAAAAAACTGGATCGCAGGAATTTCAGAAAAAAGTTTTTCTCCATGGATTTTCTGGTAGATATTGGTGAGGATGAGCAGAATGTACCCCATCGGCCGGGAAGGTTGTATAAGTTTGATTTTGACAAGTATGAAAAAAAGAAGAAAGTGTGGCCGGGGATTGATTTTTAAATTGAATTTTGAGTGAGAATGAAAAATATTTGAGGATAAAGCAGCGAATTGGAGTATAAAATGCTCCATATAGAAGCACTATTAGGTTTCCCACTTTTATTATTATGACAAAAATTTTTTTTGTATCAAATAACGGATTTAGAAAAAATGCCATAAATTGTGTACTTATTACACATTTGGAAAAAGGTAAGCAATCATAAAATCAAATCATTAATTATTTCATTTTTTATGAGAACAGGTAGTATTCAAAAGACATTCAGGCCGGTCCTCCTGATTGCATTTTTGTTGTTTGGCGCCCTTGCGGTTCAGGCACAAAATAAAGTGAGTGGTCATGTGACCGATTCAAAAACAGGAGCCCCCCTTCAGGGTATTACGGTTTCTGTTTCCGGATCGAATGTGGCCACACAAACAGATGCGAACGGAAACTTTTCCATCAATGTGCCACCCAATGCGGTATTAATTTTTACCTCTGTAAGTCACATTACGCAGGAAGTTCCGGTATCGGGTCAGACCAACATTGAGGTGTCGCTGGTGCAGTCAACAGAGACTTTGCAGGCTGTAGTGGTAAGTATCGGTTATGGTACAGCCCGCAAGAAAGACCTGACCGGTTCTGTTACTCAGATCTCTTCAAATGACTTTCAGTCCGGACAGATCACAACGCCTGAACAATTGATCTCAGGTAAGGTAGCCGGTGTGCAGATTGTAAGCAATGGAGGTGCACCGGGAGCAGGAAGTACAATCCGTATCAGAGGGGGCGCATCATTAAATGCCTCCAACGATCCATTGATTGTGATAGATGGAGTTCCGATAAGCAATGATGGGATTTCCGGATCACCAAATGCTTTAGGCCTCATTAATCCTGACGATATTGCAAGCTTTACTGTATTGAAAGATGCTTCTGCGACGGCCATCTACGGCAGCCGCGCATCAAATGGAGTAATTATCATTACCACAAAGACAGGAAGACTCGGCGGAAAACCAAGGTTTAATTTTAATTCTACATTCTCCGTATCAACCATTACAAGAGGAGTTGATGTAATCAAAGCCGATATGTTCAGGCAAATAGTGCATAAATATGGTAGTGCCCAAGATATTTCCAGATTAGGCACAGCAAATACCGATTGGCAAAAAGAGATTTACCATAAAGCGCTTACTACTGATAATAACTTCAGCGTAAGTGGAGGGTTGAAGAATATGCCTTATCGGGTATCCGTAGGATATCTGAATCAACAAGGTGTATTGAAAACGGGTAAGCTTGACCGTTATAGCGGACTGGTAAATATCAGCCCACGACTATTGGACGATCATCTGAAAATTGATATCAACTGGAAAGGAAGTATTTCTAAATCCAGATTTGCCAACCAGGGAGCTATTGCTTCTGCGGTGTATTTCGATCCGACCAAACCGGTGCATTCTGATAATAATAATTATAACGGCTATTGGGAATGGTTAGATCCAACATCTGCAACAGGGCTGAGAGCTCTTGCGCCGTTAAATCCGGTTGGGCTGCTTATGGACAGGCACGACAATAGTAATGTAAGAAGAAGTATTGCAAATGCATTGATTGATTATAAGGTACATTTTCTACCCGATCTTCATGCGTTCCTGAATTTAGGATATGATTATGCGCATGGCGAAGGAACAATTTTTGTAGATGAAAATGCTGCTCAGGCATACCTCAGATCTCCGGACAGAAAACATGGCGGAGTGGACAACAAATACAAACAGGACAGAAAAGACAAACTTCTGGAGGCCTATTTGAATTACTCAAAAAATATAGGCAGTAACGGCTCCAGGGTAGAAGTAGTCGGTGGATATGCGTATCAGGATTTTCTGACAATTTCTCATAATTATCCTGATCTGACTACAGATGGTTTTGTTATCAGCACACCTACGTTTGCGGTGGATTCTCCGAGATATACCCTGATTTCTTATTATGGCAGAGCGAATATTAATATCAATGACAGATACTTGCTTACAGGAACAATTCGTACCGATGGCTCCTCCCGTTTTGCAAAAGATCAGCGTTGGGGTGTATTCCCCTCCGGTGCAGTGGCCTGGAACATAAAGAATGAAAGTTTTTTAGCGAACAACAAAACCGTTAGTGCGTTGAAGATCAGGGCAGGATACGGTCTTACCGGTCAGCAAAGCGGAATCGGGTTGTATGACTATGAATCTTTTTATGGATACAGCAGCAATGAATCGCAATACCAGTTGGGCAATACGTTTTATCACATGTATGCACCGGGTGGCTACTATCCACAACGTACATGGGAAAAAACAGCAACTACCAACCTCGGACTCGACTTTGGATTTCTTGACAACAGAATCAGTGGCTCAATTGATGCATATTATAAAAAGACAACCGATTTGCTGAATATGATTTCACAACCGGCAGGAAGTAATTTCTCCAACGAAATTATTGCCAATGTAGGCTCAATGGAAAACAGAGGTATTGAAGTTTCACTCAATCTGCAACCGGTTAAGAACAGTAACTTCGTTTGGGATTTGTCTCTTAATGGAACCTATAACAAGAATAAGATTACTAATCTGACGGCTATTAAGAGTCCTAATTATGCAGGAAACAGATTCCAGGGAATTAGTGTGGGTACCGGTAGTACAATATTGATAAATTCTGTTGATTTTCCAAGAGGAGCTTTTTACGTGTATAAACAGGTTTATGATGCTTCCGGAATGCCTATTGACGGGTTGTTTGATGATATCAACAGAGATGGGATCATCAATGAGAGTGATCTGTATCAATATGAAAAAACAGACCCCACCTATTTCTTTGGTGCAAGCAGTAATTTTAATATAAACAAAAGACTCAATGTCGGGTTTGTATTGAGAGCAAGCGTTGGTAACTATGTTTATAATAATAACATTGCAGCATCCAGCAGTATCAGGAATATATTAAATCCATTACAGTTCTTGGTGAATGGGATTGCCTATAATCTGATTTCAGGGCAGGGCGACAAACAATTTTTGTCTGACTATTATGTTCAGAATGGTTCTTTCCTGAAAATGGACAATCTCTATATCAGCTATACATTTGACAGACTATTCAGAGACAAAACAAAACTGACTGTCAATGCGAATATGCAAAATGTATTTACAGTAACAAGATATATTGGTTTGGATCCTGAGGTGCAATCAGGAGTTGATAACAATGTATATCCGAGACCAAGAGTCATCAGTCTGGGAGTGAATTTAAATTTCTAAAAATCATTAAAAAATATTTAGATGAAAAATAGGATTGGATATTTTTTAAGCGCAATTTCCCTGGGAATGCTCTTATTCAGTTGTACCAAAGATTTGGACAGGTTGCCTACGCATGGTGAGTCGGCCAATGCTGTGTACAAAGATGCCGCAGGATATAAAATGGCGTTTGCAAAACTTTATGGAAGTATTGCCATGACAGGAAACAGTGGGCCGGGAAGTGGAGACATTCAGGGAATAGATGCCGGAACTTCGGATTTTTTTCGGTTATTCTGGAAAGCACAGGAACTGAGTACCGATGAGGCTGTGGTAGCCTGGGGCGATGCAGGTATTCAGGATTTTCACAACATGAACTGGAGCTCAAGCAATCCGTTTTTGACCGGATTGTATTACAGATGCATGTATCAGATCACATTGTCCAACGAATTTTTGAGACAATCTACTGATGACAAACTGAGCAGCAGAGGAATCAAGGGTGCTGATCTCTCAGATATAAAGACCTACCGGGCTGAGGCACGTTTTTTAAGAGCCTATCAATATTGGGTATTGATGGACCTTTATGGCAATCCTCCCTTTATCACCGATGCAGATCCGATTGGAACCATTCCAAAACAAATATCCAGAACTGAATTGTTCAGCTTTATTGAAAAGGAACTGAAAGAAATCGAACCGGATCTTGCAGCGCCAAAAACGAATGAGTATGGCCGGGCCGATCAGGCCACAGATTGGGCTTTGCTGGCCAGGATGTATCTGAATGCCAAAGTTTATACCGGCCAGGATCATTACAATGATGCAGCGACCTACGCCAAAAAAGTCATAGACGCAGGATACTCGTTGGTGCCGGATTATCGCTGGCTTATGCTTGCCGATGATAACCAAAATACAAATGAATTCATCTGGACAATCAATTATGATGGATTGGAAACCCAGGGTTACGGAGGCACTACCTTCCTGACACATGCGGCAGTTGGTGGCAGCATGGTGGCCGCAGATTATGGTATCGGTGGAGGATGGGGTGGTATTCGTACCACCAAAAACCTTCCGAATTTATTTCCAGATTACACCGGCGACCTGGATCAGCGATCAGAGTTTTATACCAGCGGACAAAACATTGACATCAATGCGCAGTCTCAATTTACAGATGGATTTGCCGTTACTAAATACCGCAATCTTAAGCGAGACGGATCCAATGGCAAGAGCCTGGATTTTTCGGATATAGATATGCCGATATTCAGATTGCCTGAAATGTATTTGATTTATGCTGAGGCCGTATTGAGAGGCAGTACGGTTGGTGATAAGGCTACTGCGGTTTCCTACATTAATAAACTGAGAGAAAGAGCCTATGGAAATACTTCAGGCGATATTACATCCGATGACCTTACACTACAGTTCATATTGGATGAAAGAGCCCGCGAGCTATATTGGGAAGGCTTCAGAAGAACAGACCTGATTCGTTATGGATTATTTACTTCAGGGGCTTATTTATGGCCATGGAAAGGTGGTGTGAAGTTCGGCACAGGAGTGGGAGATTACCGAAACCTTTATCCGATTCCTTCCAAAGATTTGTCAGCAAATCCAAACCTCGTTCAAAACAGTAATTATTAATAATAAAGAGATTACCATGAAGTATTCATTTAGTCATTTGATTATAGCCGTTGCGGGGTTGTTATTGATGGCCTCCTGCAAAAAGGTTGAAAATAAGGTAGTATTTGAGGGAGGTACTTCGCCGGTACTTACATCCAACCTGGCTACCAATAGCCTGATCCCGGTTAGTGCATCTACCAAAGATCAGGTAGCAATCAATTTTACCTGGACGAATCCCGATTATAAGTTTAATACAGGAGTGAGTTCACAGAATGTAAATTATACATTGCAGATTGACTCTGCAGGAAATAATTTTTCCGGACCGAAAATGCAGGAAAGGTCTTACTCTTCAGATCTGAGTGGCTCAATTACCCAGGGAGACCTTAATAAAATGCTTATTCAGATGGGATTTCCGTTTGACCAGGAAGGTACATTTGAAGTAAGGCTAAAAAGTTTTCTTGGGACGGGTAGTGTGGCCGCCTATTCCAATGTGCTGACATTCAGAGCAGCTCCTTATCTTGATGTGGTGGTTGCCTTGCCTACCTCCGGCAAATTGTATTTGGTAGGAGGAGATGCACAATTGGGTGCATGGCAAAACGGAGGTTCTTATTCATCACAAACGCAGGAATTCACACGGGTAGATCTCACTACATTTTCAATCACTGTAAACCTCTCCGGTGGTGATAATACTTCTCCGAACAACCAATTTTTATTTGTTCCTGTCTGGGGAGACTGGGGACATAAATTTGCCTGCAAGAAGACGGCAGATCAACCGGCAACCGGAGGTAGTTTTGGATACGACTGGTCAGACAATTTCCCGGGGCCACCGGTAGCAGGAACCTACAAGATTGTTGTAGATTTTAAACTTGGAAAATATTCTGTTACGAAACTCTAACTAATTAAAAAAGCAACATGAAAAAGCTATTCATATCCACCTCACTCATAACATCAGTTTGCTTATTGCTTTTGAGTAGTTGTGAAAAGGCTAAAGACCTTCCGTTTTATCCGGAAGGGAAAAATTTTAATTTGACACTCTCTTCCAATGCCATTGCTCCGGCGATTACCGATTCAAATAATCAGGCTTTGAATCTGACATGGACGACTCCGGAATATCCGATTGCAGATTCCACTATAAAATATATTGTACAGGTAGATGCAGCAGGCAATAATTTTCAGAATGCCATTACTCAGACCCTGATAGGGGATTTAAGTTTGGGATTCATTGCGAAGGACCTGAACGCTTTTGCAATTGCAAACCTGTGGGAGTTTAATAAGCCGCACCAAATGGAGGCTAGAGTCATTTCTTCCTATCCGAATAACAACGACCAAAAGACTTCCAACGTTGCAGCATTCACTTATACGCCTTACCTGGTGCCACCGAAAGTAACACCGCCAGCGGGCAGAGAATTGTTTCTGGTAGGCAATGCTACAGCCGGAGGCTGGGATAATCCTGTGCCTGTATCCCAAAAGTTTAAGACGATTGATTCTGTTACCTATGAGGGAACATTTTATTTGAATGGAGGTGGACAATATCTTCTCCTTCCTGTAAATGGAGATTGGAGTCATAAATACAATGTTGCTGACGGAAGTTTGCCGGGCCTGTCTGGTGGTGGTGATTTTGGTGCTGATCTGGGAAGCTCTAATATTCCCGGACCTGCAACTACCGGAATGTATAAGATTTCCGTAGATTTTCAGCATGGGAAATTTAAAGTGACCAATGTTAGCCAGTATGGTCTTTTGTATGCACCGGGCGACTATCAGGGTTGGAGTCCACCCACTGCACGTACACTCGGATCTCCAAATAATGATGGCAAATTTGATGGGTATATCAATGTACCCGCAGGGGGTTCTTACGAATTTAAGTTTACACCAGGGCCTACCTGGGATAATGCACTCGGAGATGGCGGAGGAGGCACACTCAGTCCTTCGGGAGGCAATTTGAAGTTTCCGGGAGCAGGAGGTTATTTCTACCTCACAGCAAATACCAATGACAATACCTATTCAATTAAACCCATTACCTCATGGGGGGTGATAGGAAGTTTTGCAGGAAGCGGTTGGGGTGCAGATGTTCCAATGACCTATAATTCCGGTTCTAAAAGATGGGAAGCTACAATCACCACTGTTGCCGGCGATCAGTTTAAATTCCGTGCCAATGGCTCATGGGATTTGAATTATGGTGAAGATGGCAATGGAGGTTTAAAGCAGGGAGGTGATAACATTGGTGATGCGGGTAAGAACTTTGCAGTTCCTGCAGGCACACATACCATTTATCTCTACATGGAAAATTCAGGATATTATACCTATACGATCCGATAGTATCATCAGAAAAATTTTATGTTCTATGACGCCCTGAAAAAACAGGGCGTCATTCTTTTGGGTAAGAATTCTGGTTGATTTTGAGGATCACCATATCCTAAAAGGGTAGAAGGTGGGAAGAGTTAATGAATCCCGTCAGTCATCAGATTTATTTTCTGATTTGTCTGCATGATGGATGGGTTCAAATGATGTAAAAAATTGCGTGATATTTTTGAGGTATCCGTATTTTTCGAGTGATCTTATCTTCAGTACACGCTCCCGTTTGCGTTCTTCCTGCAGCAGATGATCGCGTGCCGTCAGCATCTCGTATTGGGTAATAAGCCCATGAAGTTTTCCTTTCTGGTCAACGACAGGAAGTACGCCTACCCGATGGGCAGCCATTCTATCTGCAATCGTACGCAATGATTCTTCAGGCAAGGCAGTGACAAAGTTCTTTACCATCAATTCTGTCACCTTTCCGGATAATTCACCTCTTAGAGACTTTTCAAGAATGTCCTGCCAGGAAACGACACCCACTAAAGCCCCATCATCATCAATTACAGGGAGTAGACGTTGCCTTCTCCTTTGTCGCTTCTTCACTACCAGATCATGTACGATATCAAGTGGGGCATCATGGCTGATAGTTAATACCTGAGTATTCATCACATCTTCTGCAAAAAGTACTCTCAGTGGTTCTACAGCATATTCTCTCAACACATGAAATCCACGTCGTGCAACCTTCTCCGTTAGTATAGAACGCTTCAGAGTAAGAATACTGATAAAGTGCGCAAGGGTAGTGGTGATGAGCAAGGGGAGAAACAGATTGGTACTATGCGTGAGTTCAATCACAAAAACAATTGAGGTTAATGGTGAACGCATTACACCGGCCAATGCGCCTGCCATACCTAACAATGCCCATTCAGCAGGGATCTTCCCGGGGAAAATTAATCCAAGCATACCTCCTAGTGCACCACCCATCATAAGGATAGGTGCAAGGATACCTCCACTGGTGCCTGATCCTAATGCAAATGACCAGATGATAAGCTTGACTACAAAAATGCTGATCAAAGAAGTAAGCGCCAGATTCCCAGTCAGTTCATCCGCGATCGTGTCATATCCAACAGCTAAAGCATCCGGCTGAATCATGCCGCCTATACCTACAATAAAACCTCCGATGACAGGCCACCACATCCAGTGGATTGGAAGTTTTCTGAAAGCATCCTCTGCACCATATACGGCTTTGGTGAGCACCCATGCCATAGCACCACAGGCAATCCCTAATAATACAGCATCCATTAACCCGGTATTGTCAAGTGGTACCAGATGCTGAACAGGAAAGAGCGGCTCTGCTTTCATCCACCCATGTGTTACAAATCCGTTTCTGACTGCATCTGCTACAATGCTGGCAATAGCCACGGGCACAAACGAGCGGGGCTTCCATTCAAACAACAACAACTCTACTCCCAATATCACGGCGGCAATAGGCGTTCCGAACACCGCACTCATGCCCGCGGCAGCTCCGGCTACCAAGAGGCTTCTCCTCTCTATAGCGGTAAGGCTGAGAAATTGTGCAAAGACTGAACCTACTGCACCACCTGTAAGTATGATAGGTCCTTCGGCTCCAAAAGGCCCGCCGGTTCCTATGCTGAAAGCACTGGCAATAGGCTTAAGAATAGTGAGCTTAGGTTCTACCTTGCTGCCTCCTACCAGAATGGTTTCCATGGCTTCGGGAATACCATGCCCCCGGATACGCTCCGAACCAAACCGGGCCATGATACCGACAATCAGTCCGCCCGCCATCGGTATGAGCACTGCCCACCAACCTATGGTATTATTTCGGGGAGAAACCAGTGCAAAATCAAATTTTTGATAGTACATCAGGTTGGTGATCAACCCTATTAAATCGATCAGAAACAATGCAATAAATGCCCCTATCACACCGATAATGGCAGATAAAGGAATAAGTTTGATGACAGAAGGTTGGAGTGTAAAGTCGCTGAGTTTACGGGCTACTTTTGTGGAGTTTTCAAGCGGCTTACTTTCTTTACCATTTTTTTCCGTATTACTTTCCGGTATATCCATACAATTGTCTGTCTGTATTGCCTATTATTAGAATAGACTACCTAAAGTGGTTAGTTCAAATTTATTACAAAAAAGACATAAGTTGGTTTACTGGTGTTTTAAGAGGAGCATCTTTTAGATGCACTTAGCAAATAATTTATTCTTACTTTCTTATTTTATCCCGTTCCCTTTTACTCTTATTATTGCACGGAATACCCGGATATTTAACCTATCGGTGTTGCGATACATAGACAACAATCATTTCTGAGATTAATTGATAAACAATTGCCGTTGATGAGTATCAGATCTCCTTTATCAACCCAATCAATTCCTGCAACACTTTCTTTGCATCTCCAAACAACATGGAAGTCTTGGGTTGAAAAAACAATTCATTTTCTATCCCTGCATATCCGGGCTTCATACTGCGTTTATTGACAATTACCATGCCCGCTTCCTCAACGTTTAATACAGGCATCCCATAAATGGGCGATGAGGGATCATTTTTTGCTGCAGGGTTTACCACATCATTAGCACCAAGTATGAGTGCCACATCCGTAGTTTTCATTTCATTATTGGCCTCCTCCATTTCCAACAGATTGTCGTAATCCACATCTGCCTCTGCCAGTAATACATTCATGTGTCCCGGCATACGTCCGGCTACGGGATGAATGGCATATTTTACTTCAACCCCTTTATCGTGCAATAATTTCTCCAATTCATGACAACTGTGCTGCGCCTGAGCGACTGCCAGTCCGTATCCCGGAACAATCATGACTTTCTTGGCGTAAGCCAGCACCATTGCCGCATCGCTGAGTGTTATTTCCTTGATGGTACCATGTGTAGTTTGTGCCCCTTTTGCAGTGACTTTTGATCCACCAAAAGAACCAATCAAAACATTTTTCAGACTTCTGTTCATGGCTCTGCACATCAGAATAGTCAATAATGTACCGGCAGCACCTACCAGAATACCCCCTGTGAGCATGGCCTTATTGTCATATAAAAATCCGCCGCAGGCTGCTGCGACTCCTGTAAATGAATTGAGCAATGAAATTACCACCGGCATGTCGGCACCGCCGATAGGTTGTACAAATAAAACCCCGTAAACAAGCGCCAGAAAAACGGTAATGAAAAATGTAATATTCGCATGACCAGCCGGACTGAACCATGTATAGACTGCCAATGCAAATACAAGAACCAGCACAATCAGGTTTACGATATGTTGTCCTTTGAATGCGACATCTTTAATCGTTCCGTTAAGCTTACCCCAGGCAATCATACTTCCGGCAAATGATACACCGCCGATGATAGCACCGGCAATAATCGCAAGATAATGTCCAAAGTGTGTGACATTAGAAAATGCAATGTCTGGTGTTGCTGAGGCTGACCGATAGATATAATCAAATTCTACCACAGCTATCAATGCAGCGCAAGCACCACCCATCCCATTAAAAAAACTTACCAACTCCGGCATCGCCGTCATCTTCACTTTTTTGGCTATTAGCCAACCAAGAATTAGGCCTATGGCAATTCCGGTAAATATCCATCCGTAATTACCTAATGGTTTTCCATTGTCTTTATACAGAAATATGGTTGCAATGATGGCTATAGCCATTCCGCCTGCAGCAATCAGGTTGCCTCTTCTTGCGGTAGCTGGATGCGACAGCATTTTCAGACCCAGGATAAATGTGACTGATGCAATAATGTAGCAAATGGCTAATAAACTAATACTCATACATTGTATTTAACCTGTCTACTTATTTTGTTTTTTCTTCTTAAACATTTCCAACATTCTGTCGGTGACTACAAACCCTCCTACCACATTCAACGTACCCAACACCACAGCCAGAAAACCTAATATCAACGCTAAATAATTATCACTCTCTGCCTTTCCCATGATGATGATAGCACCGATAATCACTACTCCATGAATGGCATTGGCACCACTCATCAGTGGGGTATGCAGTACGCTGGGTACGCGGTTAATGATTTCCACCCCAAGAAATATCATGAGGATGACCACATAAATCATATCCACATTTTGCTGCAAAAAAGAAGTAATCTCTTCCATTATGGTAGTTTTATCCGTTCGTTATAAATACTTCCATTGTAGGTAATACAAGTGCCTTTAATTAATTCATCTTCAAAATTCAAATGGAATTTCCCATCCTTATCCCAAAGCAACTCTAAGAAGTGAATGATATTTTTTCCATACAATTTGCTGGCATCATAAGGCATATCTGATGGCAGATTTGAATTGCCCACAATGGTCACGCCTGCGTGTGCCACGGTTTCATTGTCTTTGGTCAGTTCTGTGTTACCTCCGGTGGATGCAGCAATATCAATGATCACAGAGCCGGGACGCATGTCCTCCACCATTTCTTTAGTGATAAGTACTGGTGCTTTTTTCCCGAATATCTGTGCCGTAGTGATAACTACATCCGCTTTCTTTACGGACAAGGCTATTTTTTCCTTTTGTCGCTGTTTGAATTCTTCTGTTTGTTCCACAGCATAACCTCCCGCTTTGCTGGCGTCTGCAGCGCCTTCTACTTCCACAAAGCGAGCGCCTAGGCTTTGCACTTCTTCTTTTACTGCAGGCCTTGTATCAAACACTTCAACGACTCCCCCCAGTCTTCTTGCCGTAGCGATGGCTTGTAATCCGGCTACGCCTGCACCGAGTATCAACACCTTTGCGGGCGCTATGCTTCCGGCCGCCGTCATTAACATCGGAAAATACCTTGGGTATATACCGGCAGCGGTCAATACAGCTTTATATCCGGCTATGTTTGCCTGACTGCTGAGTACATCCATGCTCTGCGCCCGTGTGGTGCGCGGCAGCATATCCATACTGAAAATTGCAGCATTAGCAGTAGCCACTTCATTAAATATTTCTTTGTGGTACATTGGATGAAATGTACCGATCAGAATCTTTTCTTTTAGTAATGCCAATTCATTCTCTCCGGGCAATTGCATGCACACCACAATGTCGGCATTATTGAAAATATCTTCTCTTGAAACAATCGCGGCACCGGCCTCTGTGTAATTCCTGTCGGGGGCATACGCATTTTCTCCTGCACCGGATTCTACAAGAAGTTCACAATTCAGTTTTTTTATCGATGAAAAATGTTCAGGCAATAACGCTACCCTTTTTTCTAAGCCTGACTCTTTTAAGACTCCTATTTTCATATTAGAAAAACTAAGGTAAAACTTTAGAATCGAATACTGAAGCTCCGCCTCACTAAAAATTCTTTTCTGAAAAAAACAATTCCCACAAAAAATAAATCCATGGACAATGTTACTTGTTCATGACTTTGAATATAAGCCCATGCTTCTTCCATCTCTGCACCCCAGTGGATATCATCAAAAATGAGAATAGATTCAGAGGTAGTGTTTTCCAGTATAGATTCAAAATACTGAATGGTAGGCTCTTTACGGTGGTTACCATCAATAAAGGCCAGGTCGATGGCTTCCCCTTTGCCGAGAAATTCGGGAAGTGTATATTTAAAATCGCCTGTAATCAATTGAATGTTGGTAAAATTTCCTTTCTGAAAAAATCTTTGTGCAATGGAAGCAATGGCTGATGCACCTTCCATCGTCACTACTTTTATCTCAGAAGAGGCAGAGGCCAGATAGGCAGTAGTGGTTCCTAAAGAAGTGCCGAGCTCCAGAACATTTTTGCACTTATAGTAAGCGGCTATTCTGTAAAGCAGTCCTGCATATTTTGGTCTTTTGAGTGAGTGAGCCGCAATATCTTTTATTTTCTTTTTCTTCTGATTTCCGGATACACTCCCTGCGCCAAAATCTTCTACTTCTATAATTTGTTCATCGTGCAGCAGTTCATCTCTGTATGACTCAATGAGATCGGAAGCAGGTGGTTTACTTTTGTCATTAAGAACATGTGTTATAAAGTCGAATACGAAAGGTGAATGTACGCCATGCCCTTTTCCATTGGAAGCATTCAGATAATAAGAAATATATTTCCGGGCTAACCGATAGGGTGAATACATTACAGACTTTTTCGTTCCCAGGTCTCAAAGGTAAACGAATAGGCGTGTTTGTCATCGGCAGTATGTTCAGCAGATGAGATCAATTCCCAAATACCTTTATCCGGTTGTGGATAGGTAGTATCCCCCTCAAGTGTAGTATGTACCCTGGTCAGATAAATACGATTTACCATATTCAGGGTTTCATTAAAAATTCTGCCTCCACCGATAATAAAAATTTCTTTAGTCTCTGCATCTTTAGCTTTTTCTATGGCAGACGGGATACTGTGTGCAACGATAACTCCTTCAGCATTCCATTCCTTATTGGACGTGATCACGATATTGATTCTTCCGGGAAGCGGTTTACCCATTGATTCAAAAGTTTTTCGTCCCATGATGACCGGCATGGCCCATGTCTTGTTTTTAAAAAGACGAAAATCATCGGGCAGGTGCCAGGGAAGTGCGCCCTTCACACCTATTACATTGTTTTCTGATGCAGCTACGATATGAGAAAGAATCCTGTTGTCCAATGTTGAATTATATAAATAGTTCTAAACAGCTACCGGCGCTTTGATGGCAGGATGGCATTGATAATCTTCCAAAGCAAAGTCTTCAAAACGAAAATCATTGATTTCCTTTATTTCGGGATTGAGCTTCATTACAGGTAAAGGAAATGGAGTTCTTGTCAGCTGCAACCTCGCCTGTTCAAAATGATTTTTATATAAATGCACATCGCCAAATGAATGAACAAAAAATCCCGGATCCATTCCGCATACCTGAGCCATCATCATGGTCAATAATGCGTAGGATGCAATATTAAAGGGCACACCGAGAAACACATCTGCACTGCGCTGATAGAGTTGACAGGAAAGCGCTCTTTTCCCATCGGGCAGGGGTGCAGTATAAAACTGAAACAGGCAGTGGCAGGGCATCAGTGCCATCTCGGGTAAATCTGCTACATTCCATGCACTAACGATCATGCGACGACTGTCTGGATTGGTTTTCAACTGATGCAAAACATCAACGATCTGGTCTGTCGTTTTCCCGTTGGCTCCTTCCCAACTACGCCATTGCTTTCCATATACAGGACCCAGATCCCCGTTTTCATCAGCCCATTCATCCCATATACTTACCCCGTGTTCTTTGAGATATCGGATATTGGTATCCCCTCTCAAAAACCAGAGCAGTTCATAGATAATGCTCTTAAGATGCAATTTTTTGGTGGTAACCAATGGAAATCCATCTTTCAGATTAAACCGGAACTGATGACCGAAAATGCTTCGTGTACCCGTACCTGTACGGTCTGCCTTATCAGTCCCTTTATCCAGTATTTTTTGCAATAAATCCAGGTAAACTTGCATCGGCGCAAGATAGCAAATGATTCATTTCGTGAATCGTCCTGTTTTACTTTCTTATATTTGCGCAGAAAAAATGATTTCATGGCCATATTAGTGAATAAAAGCTCCCGTGTATTGGTACAGGGATTTACAGGTACAGAAGGTACTTTTCATGCTACACAGATGATAGAATACGGAACCAATGTGGTGGGAGGTGTTACGCCCAACAAAGGCGGAACTACCCATCTCGACAGGCCGGTTTTTAATACTGTAGATGAGGCCGTGAAGGCAACAAAAGCAGATGTCAGCATCATTTTTGTACCGCCTGCTTTTGCTGCAGACGCGATCAAGGAAGCTGCTGAAGCCGGTATCCCGCTTATCGTGTGTATTACCGAAGGCATTCCCGTTCAGGACATGGTAAAAGCAAAGAATTATATCGCTTCTACCAAATCCAGGCTGATAGGCCCCAACTGCCCGGGCATCATCACTGCCGAAGAATGTAAGGTAGGCATCATGCCGGGATTTATTTTTAAGAAAGGAAAAATTGGTATAGTTTCCAAATCAGGCACTCTTACTTATGAAGCAGCTGATCAGATCGTGAAAGCCGGACTCGGAGTGTCCACTGCCATCGGAATCGGCGGCGACCCCATCATTGGTACTACTACCCGCGATGCGGTACAGATGTTTATGGCCGATCCCGACACAGAAGGCATCGTCATGATAGGTGAGATAGGCGGAAATATGGAAGCCGAAGCTGCCAGATGGATCAAAGAAAATAATAAGAAACCCGTGGTAGGATTTATTGCCGGACAGACAGCGCCTCCCGGACGCAGAATGGGTCATGCCGGCGCCATTGTTGGAGGAGCGGAAGATACGGCCGCAGCCAAAATGAAGATCCTGGGTGAGTGCGGTGTACACGTAGTGCAAAGCCCTGCCGATATCGGTAAGAAAATGGCGGAAGCATTGAAGTAATAGTCACTTTATTTTGAGGGAAGGATGTAGGATTATCCTTCTTCTGCTTTTTATAAACCCTGAGTATACCCAACGCTGTTTTACACTAATTTTTTTTAAGTGTTAACCGGGCATATGCAGATATTCTTGAATAGAAATACCTGGCTCATCTTGCATTACGCTTTGTATTAATTATCTTACAGCGTTTGAAAAAACCCAATAAAGATGGACACGACGCCTGCTGAAGAAATTCGAAGTTATTTTGAAAAAGTAGTACCAGATGAAATCCTGTTGTTCGAAAAACTTCCTCAATCGGGAGGCGACAGAATGTATTTTCGTATAACCACTCCTGTGAAAAATTATATTGCTACCTATAACCACAATATCAGGGAGAATGAAACCTTTCTGGCGTTTACAGAACATTTTCATGGTATTGATGCACCTGTGCCCACTGTGTATTCTACCGACCTCTCCGGAAAGATGTATCTGCAGGAAGACCTGGGGCCGGTTTCACTTCTCAACGAACTGGAAAAGCACGGAGAAAATGATTACGTATATGATTTATTCAGAAAAAGCCTGAAGGCGCTTGCCCATCTGCAAATTCTGGGTGATGTGAATCTTGATTATGAAAAGTATTGCCTCACCAGCGAAGAGTTTGGCAGGCAGGCTATCATGAGCGACCTTCTGTATTTTAAATATTACTTTCTTGATACGCTTAAAATCCCTTACGAAAAGGAAAAACTGCTGGATGATTTTGAAGCATTGTCCACCTATCTTACGCATGTAAAGCATAAGTATTTTATGTTTCGCGATTTCCAGAGCAGGAATATTTATGTAAAAAACGGCCAGGTATATTTTATAGACTACCAGGGAGGAATGAAAGGCGCTCTGCAATATGATGTGGCTTCGCTCTTGTGGCAGGCAAGAGCCAACCTGAGCCGTGAATGGAAAGACTCTTTACTGGATTATTATATCGGATGTGTAGGTGATATACTGGGCAAACCCGTAGATAGGAATCTGTTTGTGAATCAATACAACGGATATGTATTGATTAGGTTGATTCAGGTATTGGGAGCATACGGTTTCAGAGGCCTTTTTGAAAGAAAAGCGCAGTTTCTTACCAGCATTCCCCTGGCCTTGCAAAATCTGAATTATTTTCTTCACAACAAGGTAATGGGAATAGCAGTACCTGAATTCGAAAGGCTGATTCATTTGATCACAAGTGATGAAATTGTAAACAGGTTCGTTCCACTGAGAGCCGATGAAAATACGCCATTGATTATTAAGATTAGCAGTTTTTCTTTTAAGAGAACTGAATATCTGAAGGACGACAGCGGAAATGGAGGCGGATTCGTATTTGACTGCCGTGGCATATTGAATCCGGGCCGGTTTGAAGAATACAAAACCCTGACCGGTAGAGATAAACCGGTGAAAGATTTTCTTGAACAAAAAACAGCAATGCCCGATTTTCTCAACGGTGTTTATAATGTGGTGGACATCAGTGTGGAAGATTATATCCAAAGAGGATTTGCTTCACTGATGATTTCATTTGGATGTACCGGAGGCCAGCACAGAAGCGTATATGCAGCAGATGCCCTGACACGCTACCTGAGAAATAAGTTTAAAGTAAAAATTGAACTGAATCATTTTGAGCAGGGAATCCATGAAAAACATGGCTTCAGTTAATGTGCAAAGGTTCACCGTATTTGACAAGACTGCAAAAGAGTTAATTTTGAATTATGAAAGCGATGATACTGGCAGCAGGTTTGGGAACAAGGCTAAAACCCTTTACAGAAAAACATCCCAAAGCACTTGCTGTCGTTAATGGAAAGCCGTTGCTGCAACGCAACATAGAGTACCTCGCTTCTTTTGGGGTTAATGAAATAACTGTCAATGTTCATCATTTTGCAGATCAGATCGTTGACTTCATTCATTCACATAGCCTTCCAGGTGTAACGGTACACATCTCGGACGAAGCAGATGAGGTGCTGGAAACGGGTGGTGGATTAATGAGAGCGTCAAAATATTTGATGGGAAATGAGCCTTTCTTTTTGTTGAATGTAGATGTGCTGACAGATCTGGACTTGTTAAAGATGTTACAACAACATACCTCTACCGGCGCATTGGCTACACTTGCCGTAACCAGAAGGAATACTTCACGCTACTTTCTGTTTGATGAGAATGACCGGCTCTGCGGATGGCAGAATATAAAGACCGGAGAGCAAAGAACTGTCATTGAAAGTTTGAAATATATTCCACGTGCTTTCAGCGGAATTCATATAATTGATCCTGAAATATTTTCATTGGTTAAGCAAAAGGGAAAGTTTTCTATGGTAGATGTATATCTGGACCTTGCCAACTCCAGAGGCATATTCGGATACGATCATACAGGAGGAAAATTTATGGATGTGGGTACAACGGAAAAATTGGTCAAAGCTGCAGAAATGTTTTACTGAAAATTCCTTTATGTCACGATTTTTAACCGGATAGTATCATGTTGGCTTTGTGACACTCCTGCTATATTGCTATTTTTATTTGCTACAAAGGCTCAAAGACCCGAAGGTACATGAAGGGCGTGGATGTTATTTATTCAAAACAAATTTTTAGTATCCTGATAGTTATAGAGATTGTACCAAGGTGCTTTAGTGACATTTCTTTTATAACGCTATTTCTTTTTTGCCACAAAGGCTCGAAGACACAAAGATTCACTAAGAAATTCTCAAATCGTTGTTTATTTTCTTGCTGACCCTAATAGAAATTGCATCCATCAATCCAATCCCTTATTCCCTTATTTTCTGAGAGTAGTTAAGTTAGGAAGAATTGATAAGCCGGAATTTGCAACTGCAGAAAGATAAAATCAGCCGGTAGCTGAGCGTGCAGAATTCAGTACTTTACGTTGCTCCAGAAAGGCCGTTATATCCGGAATGAATTTCCTTTCATGCACCAGGTAGCCATTCCCCTTCTCACAAAAATGAACTTTTAGATTTTCTACACTGATGGGATTTCCATCGGGAATATCCGCAATATTGTTGTGCCCGATATCATGACCGTCAATTATGATAACCAGGCCGCTGCCCACGGCTTCCATAATATTGCCTTCACGGATCAGCATACCTGTATCTTCACCAAGGCCAATGCCAATGGCAGAAGGATTGGATGCTACTGCCTGAGCGAGTCTGCCGAAGCGTCCACGTTTTTCAAAGTGACTGTCAAAAATAACTTCCTTCATAAAGGCAAGTCCGGTTGTGATCTTCACTTCTCCCTTCAGATGCGCAGTAGAAGCGTTTCCTTCGTAAATCATCGGATTGCTCATGGCCATCGCTCCGGCGGATGTGCCACCTATGATGAAGTTTTTTTCATTCATCAACCGGTTAAGCAAAATAGAATGAAACTGTGTGCCGCCAAATGTAGCGGATAACCGCAGTTGGTTTCCACCGCTAAACATCACGGCATCGCAATGCTGGATCCTGTCCAGGTATTCAGCATTCATGGCGTCTGCCCTGTTTCTGATTGGGATTAAAGAGACATTGGTACATCCGATTTTTCCAAATGCATTCAGGTAATTGTCCCCGACTTCCACAGGCATCATGGAAGCTGTCGTGACTACTTCAATATGCTTTTCGGTACCACCGGATTCTTCCACGAGTCGCCGCAATATGCCTAATTCAAAAAAATTGAGGTTATTTCTGACTATTTTTCCTTTTTCAAGATCCACTCCTTTGTCTTCAGCACCACCAATCGCCAAAAGTTTTCCCTGGGGTATTTCCATTAATGCAAATTTGGTAATAAAATATCCGAAACGGGTTTCATTTATCCAAAGGTAACGAATACACTAAAAATGAATTGTATGAGAATTCAGAAATTATTTTTTGAACAGGACTTTTTCTTTCCTTAACTTTTGTACCTGAAATTTTTAACCTGTAAAATCAATTCATGAAGATTGTAAACTTACGTGTCTTACGCGGTCCGAATTATTGGAGTATTCGCAGGAAAAACCTGATTCAAATGACGTTGGATCTGGAAGAATTGGAAGAAGTCCCCACCAACAAGATCGAAGGATTTCGTGAAAAATTGGAAAAATTATTGCCGGGGCTTCATGACCACCGGTGCAGTGAAGGAGTGCCGGGTGGGTTTTTTAAAAGGGTGGATGAAGGAACCTGGATGGGCCATGTGATTGAACACGTAGCATTAGAACTTCAAACCCTTGCCGGGATGGACATGGGTTTCGGCCGTACAAGAGGTACAGGTAAGAAGGGGGAATATTTTGTGGTATTTGATTATATGGAAGAAGATGCGGGGGTATTCGCGGCAAAGTCTGCCGTAAGGCTGGTGGAACATTTGCTGGATGGCAGCCCGTACGATCTTGAAAGTGATGTGCAAAAGATGAGAGAAATCAGAGAAGATACCCGCCTGGGACCTAGTACGGGGTCCATTGTAGATGAGGCAATCAAAAGAGGAATTCCCTATATCCGGTTGAACAAACACAGCCTGGTTCAACTGGGGCATGGGGTCCTTCAGAAAAGAATCCGGGCTACAATAGCCGGCACTACTTCATGTATTGCAGTGGATATTGCCGGGGATAAAGATGAAACCAAAAACCTGCTTTCTGCGGCGGAAATTCCTGTACCAAAGGGTATTTTGCTGAGAAGAAATGAAACCGTGGATGACGCCATTTCCAGTGTCGGGTTTCCGATGGTTATTAAACCCCTGGATGGAAACCACGGAAAAGGCGCGACAACAAACATTACCACACGCGAACAGGCAGAGGTGGCTCTGGAGGCAGCAAGATATTATGGTAGGACGGTGATTTGTGAGAAGTTTATCAAAGGGTACGACTTCAGAATTCTGGTCATTAATTACAAGTTTATTTGCGCCGCCCTACGCACACCGGCCTCAGTAAAAGGTGACGGAGCACACAATATTCAACAATTGATTGACATCGAAAATAAAGACCCGAAAAGGGGATACGGGCACGAAAAAGTGTTGACAAGAATTGAAGTGGATAATTTTACCATGAAGTCTCTTGTAGATCAGAACCTGACATTGGAGTCTGTTCCGGCAAAAGGCCAACTGGTGTTATTGAAGCCCACCGCAAATCTGAGCACAGGCGGTACTTCCGAAGATGTGACCGATATGGTACACCCGGCCAATATTTTTCTGGCAGAACGAATCGCCAAAATTATCGGGTTAGATATCTGCGGAATAGATGTGATGGCCAAAGACCTGAAGACCCCATTACGTGAAAGCGGTGGCGCAGTACTGGAAGTAAATGCTGCACCGGGTTTCAGAATGCACATCGAACCGGCACTCGGCATTCCGAGAAATGTAGCCGAACCGGTGATAGATATGCTTTTCCCAACCGGTCACGGACGGGTTCCGATTATTGCGATAACCGGTACCAATGGAAAAACTACCACCAGCAGGCTGACCTCACACATAGTGGGCAATGCAGGCTATAAAGTAGGCTTTACAACTTCTGACGGGGTATATATTCAGAATCAACTTATGATGACCGGAGATTGTACCGGCCCGAGAAGTGCAGAATTTGTGTTGAAGGACCCTACCGTTGACTTTGCGGTGCTGGAGTGTGCACGGGGCGGAATTCTGAAAAACGGACTTGCATTTCAGGTCTGTGATATTGCGATAGTGACCAACATCAGCGCCGATCATATTGGACTTGGAGGGATAGACACACTGGAGCAAATGGCAAGGGTAAAAGGTGTAGTACCTGAAACCGTTACCCGAAACGGATATGCCATTTTAAATGCAGAAGATGATCTGGTATATAATCTGAAAGGTAGCCTTGAATGCAATATTGCGCTGTTCAGCATGGATGAAAACAATAAACGCATTAAACAGCACTGTAAGAACGGAGGAATCGCGGCTGTGTTTGAAAACGACTATGTGACCATTATGAAAGGTACCTGGAAGATCAGGGTAGAAAGGGTGGTAGATATTCCGCTGACTTTCGGTGGTAAAGCTGTACACAATATTATGAATACCCTACCCTCTGTACTCGCCGCTTACCTGGCTAAAATTGACCTGGAGACCATCAAACAGGCATTGAAGACTTTCATTCCTTCGCCGGTGCAGACCCCCGGAAGGCTCAACCTCTTCGAATTTAAAAACTTTAAATTCCTGGTGGATTTTGCACACAATCCTGCAGGCCTGTCTTTGTTGTGTGATTTTGTCAATAAGCTGGATAGTACCCGAAAGGTGGGTATTATCAGTGGAACGGGAGACAGAAGAGATGATGATATCCGGGAAATCGGCCGAATCAGTGCAGTTAATTTTGATGAAATCATCATTCGTCAGGATAAAAACCTTCGGGGACGAACTCCTGAGGAAATCATCAACCTGCTTGTCGAAGGCATCAATGAGGCAAAGTCTGAAGAAATTTCGGTGCATGTGATAACAAAAGAAAAAGACGCTATTTTGTTTGCCTACCAGAATGCGACACCGGGATCAATTGTTACGATTATGTGTGATGTGGTACCTGATGCGCTTGAATTTGTCAAGAAACTGAAGGAAGATGAAGATAAAGAGGTTGAAATTCAAAATTGAAACTAAAATTTAATTGGATTTTTTTGCTGTTTACAGGCGGCACACTACCTTTGCACTCCTTTGTCCCATAGTATAAAGGTAGTACGACAGATTTTGATTCTGTTTGTCGAGGTTCGAATCCTCGTGGGACAACCGATCAGGATTTACCAGGGCATTGAATAAATCCTTTTTTTATCTTTGCCACTGCTGATTTTATATTGCTTTTTGCAGACGGCATTTTTACTTTGTCCCATAGTATAACGGTAGTACGACAGACTCTGACTCTGTTTGTCGAGGTTCGAATCCTCGTGGGACAACTACACGATATTCTTAACATTAATCCCATTCCACATTCTTTTCGCTTTTATCCCGATTATTCCATATTAATTTTTTAAATTCATATCACAACCAATGAAGAGTTCAGGTATCAAGGGGTTTTTATGCCAAAATTTCTGCAACCATATGTCTGGAAACAAGCACCTTTCATCAGGTTGCTTCCTGCCCTGGTCATCGGGATTCTTTTGCAGCAATATGTACCTGTTTCTGTTGTAACAATTTTATCATGGATTGTCCTGGTCATTCTATTGCTCATTTACTTTACTTATGAGAATGTTGTAAAGCGGTATGTCCATTTGCCGGCCAGGGGGCTACTGTTTCAATTGTTCATTTTATTATCCGGCATGCTGGTCAGGTATGGCGCAGAGATTCAGCAAAAGACAAACTGGTATGGTCATTATCTGAACGAGGCGCGGGCATTTGAGGGATACATAATTTCCAAACCGGAAGAAAAAGAAAATACCCACAAATTCATTGTTAGTGTTAGAACGGTTATCACTTCAGACACGATATTTCCGGCGATTGGAAAGATGATGGTTTACCTGAAGAAAAAAGGTCTGGACAAATTTCCGCATTTGGGAGATCAGTTGATATATAAAAACAAGGTCGGGGAAATCCCGAACCTCAGAAATCCCGGATCGTTTGATTATAAAGAGTACCTGGCAAAAAGGAGAATTTTTCATCAGGCAAACTTGTCTGCCCGGGATGTAGTGATTGATATTGTTCCGGCAAAAGGGATGGATGCCATCCTTCAAAGGTCTTTGAATTATGAAAATAGCCTTTTTGAAAAATATATTGAAGGGAGGAATTCTTCGGCATTGATGAAAGCATTGCTCACCGGCGACAGAGGAGATATTGAAAAAAACATTGTTCAGGCGTACGCCAACACAGGCGTTGTCCATATTCTATCCATTTCAGGGTTACACATAGGACTGATTTATTTATTCCTATTAAAGGTCAGCAATCTTATTCCGCTTATTCGAAAAAAGAAAATACTCAGATTAATTCTTGTATTAACCGGGATTTGGTTTTTTGCTTTGCTTACAGGCTGTGGGCCGTCCGTATTGCGATCTACACTCATGTTTTCGTTTCTCTCTGTCGGCATTTTACAGAGCCGTAAAGTTGTTACTTATAATTTTTGGGCAGCCAGTGCATTTGTGCTGTTGTGCTTTGATCCGATGTTGCTTTGGGACATTGGCTTTCAATTGAGTTATGCTGCTGTTTTGGGAATATTAATTTGGCAAAGACCCATTTACAGCAGGTTGGTCTTTGAAAATAAAATAATGGACTACACCTGGCAACTGGTGTCCGTATCGCTCTCGGCGCAAATACTCACCTTGCCAATTTGTCTTTATAATTTTCATCAGTTTCCATTGCTTTTTATTTTTGCAAACCTTGTAGCGGTTCCTCTGGTTTCCATTGGACTGTGGTTGGGGATGTTGATGATTTTTTTCGGGTGGATAACAGTTATTGCAAAGGTGCTTGGATTTTTTGTTGATAGGATTTTTAATTTGCTCGACTCGTTCATTCTCTATGTGGACTCTATCCGGTATGGTTTGTGGTCAGGATTCTTTCCTGGAATTTACGAGGTTATTGTTTTGTATTTGCTGATTATTTTCCTTTCTGTATGGCTTTGGACAAAAGAGAAATTAGCTCTTAAATTGTCTTTGATCAGTTTGCTGATGCTTGCAGCATTTTTTGGACTTTCACAATGGGAAAGGTGGAATCAGGAACGGTTGGTTGTGTACAGCAATTCAGGATCCTCCGGAGTGGACTATTATGATGGGGTGGGCTATTTTAATTTTGAAACTTTACAGCAGAACGGGTCTATGATTCTGGAATCCGGGCGAAGGTCATTCCGTGTAACACACTCTCTTTCAATACCATCATTTCAATCAGAGACTTGTGAGTTTTTTACCGGGAAAAGGAATTTTCTGAAGATAAATGGTAAACCTTATTTTAAGATTCCTTCGGAAAAAATCAAGTTGGATGCGATTATTCTTTCAAATTCGCCGGATATAAATATCGGAGACCTCCACAAAATTTTTGATGCTTCCATTTATATTTTTACTTCTGATAACAGGCAAAGTCTTGTTGAGAAATGGAAAAAAGAATGTGAAGAATTACATTTGCGCTCCCGGGACAGCAGGTATCAACCCGCCCTGGTGTTTAATTTCTAATTTTTTGAAAAAACATTCATGCAAAAAATAATTAAGTCGGCTCTCATTTCGGTATTTGATAAGACAGGGCTTGAGCCCATTCTGGAAGTACTTAGCACCAACAAAGTTCACATTTACAGTACAGGAGGAACACAAAATTTTATTGAAGACAAAGGATACACCTGTACGGCTGTGGAATCCCTGACCGGGTACCCGTCTATTCTTGGAGGCAGGGTAAAGACCCTGCATCCGGTGGTATTTGGCGGTATCCTTGGCAGAAGAAATGAAGCTCAGGATGTAGCAGAAATGAGTGAATATAAAATCCCTGAAATTGATTTGGTCATTGTGGATTTGTATCCCTTCGAAAAAACCGTAGCGAGTACAAACAATGAAAAAGAAATTATTGAAAAAATTGATATCGGAGGGCCATCCATGATACGTGCTGCAGCCAAAAACTTCAAGGATATTTTGGTGGTAGCTGATAAGAATGATTATGAAGCACTGGTGAATCTGTTGAAGAAGAGTGGCGTGTCAACTTCAGTAGAAGATCGCAAAAGTTTTGCCGCCAAAGCTTTTAATATCTGCAGTGGCTATGATATTGCTATTTCCAACTATTTTAATCATACGACATTTCCTAATCCATTTTCCACCGCCGGAAAATCGTTGAGGTATGGCGAAAATCCACATCAAACGGCATCGTTCAACGGTGATCCTGAAAAGATTTTTCAGCAATTGAGCGGAAAGGAAATTTCTTACAATAACCTGGTGGACATTCAGGCAGCTCTCTCCCTGATGTCAGAATTTAGCGTTGAGGACGGTGTGACATTTGCCATCATAAAACACACCAATGTTTGTGGAGCAGCCCGGAGGCATTCAACTTTTGATGCTTTCAATGCAGCGTTGGCCGGAGACCCTGAAAGCGCATTTGGAGGGATTTTGATTACAAACGGAAAAATCGACTTATCAACAGCAGAAGCGCTGAAAAATCTCTTTTTTGAAGTGTTGATTTCTTCTGATTATGAAACGGATGCTTTGGAATTGCTGAAAGTCAAAAAGAATAGAATACTTCTAAAACAAAAAGACTTTCCAAAAGAAACAACTCAGATCCGCACCCTGCTAAATGGTTATCTACAGCAGGATACCGATAAGGGTAATTTTAAAGAATGGAACGATACCGGAGGGCGTGTACCCCTGGAAACGGAAAAGGCAGACCTGATTTTTGCCAACATCATTTGTAAGCATCTGAAGAGTAATGCGATCGCTATTGTAAAGAATCTCCAGTTGTTGGGTAAAGGTTGCGGCCAAACATCACGGGTAGATGCGATGAGGCATTCGATTGAAAAGGCTAAACAGTTTGACTTTGATTTAAATGGGAGTGTGGTAGCAAGTGATGCATTTTTCCCATTTGATGATTGTGTAAAAATCGGGCATGAGGCGGGAGTCTCTGCATTCATCCAGCCGGGAGGCTCAATCCGTGATAATGACTCCATAGAATATTGTAAGAAACACCAATTGGCAATGGTTTTGACCGGTATGCGTCATTTTCGTCATTAAAATAGAATGAAAATATAAATATCTGCGACCGCTTATCCAATTGGTTCACTAATACATAGGGATTCCCCTAATTTTGAATGCACTATATGAAAATACTTATTATTATAGCAGCGCTGACCCTATCCTTCAATTCATATGCTCAGGAAAAATGGTCGCTTCAAAAGTGTGTTGACTATGCTTTGCAAAATAATATCAGTATCAAGCAATCTGAAATTCAATCACAGATTTCTGCAATAAATTATAGGCAAAGTAAGTTGTCCAAAATACCCTCTGCAAATCTTAGTAATAACGATGGTTTCAGGTTTGGTAAATCCCAAAACCCGTCAACCGGAATTCTGGAGAATCAGAATTACTTTTCTGTTGGTCTCAACTTTCAGTCAAGCGTAGAAATCTTCAACTGGTTTTCTAAAAAGAACACCATACTAGCCAATGAGTGGAGTATGATGGCTTCCAAAGCCTCCGTCGAAAAATTGAAAAATGATATCGCCCTTACAGTGGCCAACGGGTATTTGCAGGTATTGCTGGCCAATGAACAGGCGGATATTGCCAGAGTACAGGTGCAACAAACCAGCGCTCAATTAGAGATTGTAAAAAAGCAGGTGAATGCAGGAGTCTTACCTGAATTAAATGAAGTAGAAGTAAGGGCTCAGCTTGCCAATGATAGCGCGAATCTGATCAGTGCTATCGGGAATGTGACACAGGCAAAATATTTGCTGAAAGCCAATATGAATCTGGATGCTGCCACACCAATGGAATTGGAGACTCCACCTATAGACCAGATTCCTGTAGAGCCTATTGCAGATTTACAACCAGATCTGGTATATGCGATGGCGGTGCAAAATCTACCTCAGCAAAGAGTCAGCGAGTATAACATCAATGCAGCACGGAAAAATGCATTGGCAGCAAAGGGAGCAATGTATCCGACAATCTCCGCCTATGGCAGCCTGGGTACAAATTATGGCTACTTCCGCACTCCCAGGTACGAACAGGTGATGACCGGTTATGCACCCAGTGGATTGGTTGTACCAAATGGAACAGGTGGTTTTATTGATGTTCAGAAACCACTCTACACCATTGGTGGGAAAAATGGGTACATCACCAGTGACCCTTTGGGAACGCAGTTCAGCAACAACTTCGGTCAGCAGGTGGGGATTTCTTTGAATATTCCCATATTCAACGGATGGCAGTCCAGAGCAAATTATGAAAGGTCCAAGCTGAATGTTCGTAACCTGGAATATCAAAAAGAATTGGGCGATGCCACTCTAAAGCAAGATATTTATCAGGCATACGATGCAGCAATGGTTGCGTTGGAAAAGTTTACTTCATCGCGCAAAGCAGTAGATGCAGCGCAAATGACATACGATTTCAGCACCAAAAGATATAATGTAGGAATGCTCAGTACGTTGGAGCAGATCACCAATCAGAATAATCTGTTCAAAGCCAAATTACAATATGTATTGAACAGGTTTGATTATGTATTTAAAATGAAGGTTCTGGAGTTTTACAAAGGGCAGGGAATCAAATTGTAGCAGTGTTATCATAAATAATGAGCAAATGAATAAAACATTAAAATGGGCGATTATCGGATTAGCAATTGTTATCGTATTGTTAGTCGCCTTAAAGAAGATGGGGCTAATTGGTAAAGAAGATGGTATTCGGGTGTCCGGCGAGAAGGCAGCTATGCGAACCATTGTTCAGACGGTCAACGCCAGCGGCAAAATCTATCCTGAAGTAGAGATTACCCTTGCACCCGATATAAGCGGTGAGATTGTCGAGTTGAATGTGGAAGAAGGGGATAGTGTACACAAAGGGCAGGTATTGGCGAAAATCTATGGAGATATTTATGCTACCCAGAGGGATCAGGCTGCTGCAATTGTAAATCAACAGCAGGCTCAGGTTTCCAATGCCAAAGCAAATTTAGCTGCACAGGAAGCTCAATTAGAACAGGCTAAAAAAACATACAACATGCAAAAGCAGTTGTTTGATGAAAAAGTAATTTCACAAAGTGAATTCAATACGGCTTTGGCCGCCTATCAGACGGCTCAGGCCAACGTAAAAGCGTCCCAACAAAATGTGAACAGTTCCATTGCGAGTGTTGCCAGTGCGAGGGCAGGCCTGGAGAAAGCCAATAAAGATATCAGCCGGGCTACACTTACTGCGCCCATGAGCGGCATCATCTCTCTGCTCAATGTAAAAGAAGGTGAAAGAGTGGTAGGAAGCAGCATGATGGCGGGAACGGAAATGATGCGGATTGCCGACATGAGTAAGATAGAGGTGAGAGTCGATGTCGGAGAAAATGACATTCCAAAAGTACGTCTTGGCGATAGCGCTACCATAGAAGTAGATGCATACAACAACCGTAAATTCAAAGGGGTAGTCACACAGATTGCAAGCAGTAATGTAGGAGCGGCTTCTACAAATATCACAGCATCCAGTACCAGTACCTCAACCGATGTGGCCAATTATAAAGTCTATATCCGGATAGACCCCTCAAGTTATTCCGATTTGATAGACCCAACGAGAAAGAAAAAATTTCCGTTTCGCCCCGGAATGAGCGCAAGCGCAGATATTCAGACAGAAACAAAAACGAATGTATTGAGCGTACCGATTAATGCCGTCACCACCAGGGAGAAAAATGATTCTGCTTCAGCCCCGATGCCCAATACCACACAAGACAATGGGTTTGCCGATAACGATCTGGATGTCCTTGTTTTTGTAATTGATGAAAATGGGAAAGTGCATAAGCGAAAAGTAAAGACAGGGATTCAGGATCTTAATTATATTGAAATCACTGAAGGGCTTAAGGCCGGTGATATGGTCGTGACAGGTCCTTACGATGTAGTCAGCAAGACCCTGAAAGAGGGTGATAAGGTAAAGGTAGTGCCCAAGAATCAACTGTTTGGAGATAAGAAGAAATAGCGGTTCTTACTATGAAGACTGATGCTGGTTGGTTTCAGGTTTGAATAGAAGCCTTTTTATTCTGGCTATTGAAAAACCTGAGGTGATTACAACAATCTTCTTTTCAGAATCGGGCTAAAACGCTCCAGGGGCAAACGTATTCCCCTGATTCATATCCCCCGTTTCATACCCTTTCTTAAACCAATACATTCTTTGCTCGGAAGTACCATGCGTAAATGAATCCGGAGTGACTGTACCCTGGTATTGTTGTTGGAGTCGGTCGTCACCGATTGCATTGGCCGCCGTCAATGCTTCTTCAATATCTTCCGGATGGATTACATTTTTCATTTTTTGGTCGTAATGCGCCCACAGTCCTGCGTAGAAATCAGCCTGTAGTTCCAATCTTACACTGTATTTATTGTATTCTGTTTCCGACAATTGCTGGCGGAGTTGATTCATTTTATCGGAGAGCCCGAGCAGATCCTGTACATGATGACCCACTTCATGAGCAACTACATAAGCCATTGCGAAGTCTCCTTTTACACCAAACTGATCCCGGAGTTGGCTTGCAAATGACAAGTCTATATACAGGTTTTTGTCAGCAGGGCAATAGAATGGCCCGGTGGCTGCCGATGCACCACCACATCCTGAAGTAGTACTGCCCCGGAAGAGTACAAGTGTCGGCTCCACATATTGCTTCCCCATACTATTGAAGATTTTGTTCCATACATCTTCAGTATCTGCCAGTACAACCTTTACAAAAGATGCTTCCTGATCGTCTGCAGCCTGCTGTTCGGTTGTCATCTCCTGTTGCTGTTGCTGAGGAATCAATTGTTGCAGGTCATTTATGTCGCCATTCCCAAGAAAAAATTTGGCAAGTACAAAGATCAATCCGATCACACCTCCTCCAATGGCCAATCCTCCACCGGAGATACTTCTGCGGTCATCCACATTGCTGCTTTCTCTGCGTCCTTTCCAGTCCATATTAAAATGTTTTCAGGTAATAAACTCAAATATATTTCTTATTTGAAAAAAGAGATAAAAAAAATGTAATCCACAGAAACTATAGCAGTTTTCCAATGACCATTGTTGGGCTATCTAAATTTGGCGGTTGAATCCGAATCAATCTTTAAATTGAAAACACCCGGATTGGCTTTGTTCAGGTCGTTGAATTTCTCTTGGAAATAACTGACAGTTTTTATTTTAACACAATTCTTTTACTGATTATTAATTAGTTACAAAGGTGTGATAAAAAAACACTCTAAAAAACGTATTTGCATAACAGATTCACCCTACCTTTGCCGTCCTTTCAAAAAATGCCGGGATAGCGGCATGAAAGTTTCACCGGCAGTCATGCCAAAAACAAATAAAAATGAGTAAACTACATTTCACAACAAAACATGCGAACGAGGCTACCGTGCAGCGTAAGTGGTACGTTGTTGACGGTACTAATCAAACCGTAGGCCGCATGTGCGCTAAGATAGCGTCAGTTCTTCGCGGGAAGAACAAGGCCTCCTTTACACCCCATGTAGATTGTGGGGATTTTGTAATTGTAACCAATGCAGAAAAGGTAAAATTCACCGGTAATAAGATGGACGAGAAAGTTTACATAAACTTCAGCGGATATCCCGGAGGAAAAAAAGAAACCATTGCGTCCGATTTATTGGCACGTCGTCCTGAGGTGATTATTGAAAGAGCTGTAAAAGGGATGTTGCCCAAAAACAGGCTTGGCCGTAAGATGTACAAAAAGTTGTTTGTATATAAAGGCTCAGATCATCCGCATACTGCACAAAATCCTCAACCATTAATCACTAAAAAATAGAACGATTTCCGTTCAGTTAATATAATAACATGGAAAAGCAAAAAAACGCAACCGGTCGCAGAAAAGAAGCTGTCACCCGCGTATTTATCAATCGTGGTGGTGGCAAGATCACTGTGAATGGTAAAGATTATAAAACGTATTTCCCTCTCCTGTATCTTCAAAACCAGGTAGAACTACCACTCAAGACCATTGAGTCGCTCGACAAATTTGACATTGTCATCAATGCCGATGGCGGTGGTGTAAAGGGACAGGCAGAAGCTGTAAAGCTGGGCATTGCACGTGCACTCCTTGAAGTAAATCCTGAATACAGACCTGCTCTGAAACAGGCCGGACTGTTAACCCGTGATCCCCGTGGAGTAGAGCGTAAGAAACCGGGACAGAAAAAAGCCAGAAAGAGCTTTCAATTTTCTAAGAGATAATTTTTGTACTAATTATATGATGAAATTCTTCCCTCCGGGAAGGTCAAAACAAAATAAATGGAAAATAACACTTCTCTACAACAGCAACTTTTGGAAGCAGGCGTTCATTTCGGGCATTTGAGAAAGAAATGGAACCCCAAGATGCTTCCCTACATTTTTGCTGAGAAAAAAGGTATCCACATCATCGACCTGAATAAAACAGTGGAAGGCCTTGAAGAAGCTGCGTCTGCGCTGAAAAGCATTGCCAGAAGCGGTAAAAAAATCATGTTTGTTGCTACCAAGAAGCAGGCAAAAGAAATTGTGACAGAAGCAGCAAAGCGTGTCAACATGCCTTTCGTTACAGAAAGATGGCTTGGTGGTATGCTTACCAACTTCAACACTGTGCGCAAGAGCGTGAAGAAGATGCAGCACATCGAAAAAATGCTCAATGACGGTACGCTCGACAGCATTACCAAAAAAGAAAGGCTCACCCTGGCGCGTGATAAAGAGAAAATGGAAAAAGTGTTGGGTGGTATTTCTCAAATCAGTCGTCTGCCGGCAGCCCTGTTTCTGGTAGATATTGGTCATGAGCACATCGCACTTGCGGAGGCAAAGCGGCTCAACATTACCACTTTTGGAATGGTGGACACAAATTGTGATCCCAACAAAGTAGAGTTTTCTATTCCTTCCAATGACGATGCGACCAAATCCATTGCCATAATCACAAATTATATTACCAATGCGATTGCAGAAGGTCTTGCAGAAAGACAGGCTCAGAAAGAAGAAGAATCTGAAGAATCCGAAGAGCAGGTAACCAGAGAGTACAGAGTCGATGATGGAGAAGAGAAAGAAGGCGGTCGTCAAAGAAGCAAAGGTCGTGGTAACGCCGGTACTCCAAAACGCCGCGTACCAAGTACCGGACGTCAGGCAACAGGAAAGAAATAATCTATCAAACGAAACAAATGAGATTTCAGTAATGAGAATCTCTGCAAAATAAAAATTGAAATGAGTACGATAACAATTACTGCGGCGGATATTAATAAACTTCGTCAGCAAACCGGAGCCGGGATGATGGATTGCCGGAAGGCGCTTATGGAATCCAACGGAGATTTTGAAGCAGCCATTGACTATTTGAGAAAGAAAGGGCAGAAGGTAGCAGCATTGAGAGGAGACCGTGAAGCAAAAGAAGGTGTTGTCATCGCTAAGACAACTTCGGATAACCAAACCGGTTATGTGCTTACTTTAAGTTGTGAAACTGATTTCGTAAGTAAGAATGCTGAGTTTGTTGCATTTGCTGCCTCTATTATGGAAGCTGCTGTTGCAAACAATGTGAATTCTGCCGATGAACTGAAGACTTTAAAAATAGGAAGTGAATCTATTGCGGATAAACTGAATGAGCAGGTAGCCAAGATTGGTGAAAAAATCGGAATTACCCGTTTCGAAAAATTACAGGCTCCTTATGTAGCATCCTATATTCACGGAGCATACAGAATGGGCGTATTGGTAGGCCTTTCCAAAGAAAATGAAGAGGTTGGAAAAGATGTGGCAATGCAGATTGCCGCTATGAACCCGATTGCCATAGACCAGAATTCTATTGCAGCGGACGTGATTGAGCGTGAAAAAAATATTGCAATAGAACAAGTGAAGGCAGAAGGTAAGCCGGCTGAAATGGCTGAGAAGATTGCTGCCGGAAAAATGAATAAGTTCTTTAAAGAAAATACATTGCTGGCTCAGCCGTTTGTAAAGGATGGCAACAAATCGGTAAATGATTATATCGCAGGTGTAGATAAAGATCTTAAAGTGACCGCTTTTGTACGTGTTGCATTAGGGGCGTAGATTGATGAAATCCTGATTTCCCTATTCCTGCAGGTGAAAGTTATCTTATAAAATCCCGAATAACGACTTAGGTTATTCGGGATTTTATTAAATGCGATTTGTTTGCCGGATAGGATAACCTTCAAAATAAAAAAAGTCATCTCCGGATTATCGGGATGACTTTTTCTATTTGGGAATTAAAATTATTTTCTGTTGAAGAAATAGTGCACTCCCACAGTAAAGGCATGATTTTTAACCGTGCCCTCTCCATCTGATTCCTCTGATTTCCTGGCAATGTTTGAAATGCCCATGTGGTATCTTGCATCGAATCCAATTCCACTTTCCAGTGTGTAACCTACACCCAGGATCCCGGCAAATTCCATGGTTTTATAGGAGTCTTTGGAGTCGGTGGTAGTACCCTGCATCTTGTCTTTGGCATAAAGCAGGTATCCGATTTGAGGGCCTGCAAAAGCTGAAAACCCTGAATTGCGGTATTTAAACAACAGGGGTAATTGGAGATATCCTGATTCTGTAGTTCCGCTTAATGCAAAATCTTCTACGGCCATATTCACCTTTGCACCCATCTGCATAAAATTTAGTTCAGGTTCAAAGGCCAGATCATTTGCAATTTCAAATTCTGCAAGAGCGCCCACATAAAATCCGATTTTTGTATCTAAGGATATGGTATAGCCGCTTGTTTTGGCTTTCAGGTTGGAAGCGGACATCCCGGCACGAAACCCGAGCTTTGTATTTTGACCAATGGATGCGTAGCTGAGCAAGGTGGCAATTGCCACGAGAAAAATTATTTTTTTCATAGTTAGTTTTTTGAGTGAAAGAATAATATTGCTGCAATATTATTCAATCAAGAAGACATGAAAAGCAGTTTTACATTGTCTTTGCTTATTAAGATTAATGGCAATTTCATTGTGCAGAAGTTTACCCAATCAGCGATATCCCGGTGGCTCTTGCATAATGGTGACATTTTTATTCGATCCTGCCTGGCTTCTCCTCAGATCATAACCTCAAAGCAAATTTTACAAACAACCTTCTTCCGTTTTGGCCCATTTGTACTGCATCCCAGGGGCCGCCGGACTGATTGCTGAATGACCAGTACTTGGCTGCCTGAATAACTCCGAGGTCAGGATGCGTATTGAACACATTGTCTGCACCCGCGAAGACACTTAAATTTCTTGTGATCTTATAAGACAGATAAATATCAGCAGTCATTTTCCCGTTGTAAACAAGCTCATCTCTGATCAACACGTTCTGGTCTGCATCGGTTGGGATCACAGGCGTTTCATAAATTGGGCCCACTCCCGATCCCCAGAACCGGATTTTGCCAAAATAATTCAGGTGTGTTCCAGCGGCAAATTTTTTGATGCCATACTCAAGGCCGAGGCTAAACTTTGACGTAGGCGCTGAAGCAAGGAGAACACTTCTTGCATTGTAACTCAGGAAAGTAAACTGATGTTCTTTCGTGTCGTTCAGTTTATCCGGCACATTGACTTTATCAATGGTCATCTTCTGAATATTTCCGGCTAACAACGCATTGAAATGTTGAGATCCGAAATTCTTTTTATAATCAAAAACAATATCAATCCCTTTGTTTGTGGTATTGACCGCATTGGCAAAGAATTGTGTAGTGGTCACTTTTGTGCGTTCCATTTCGGCAATCAAGGCAGGGTCTAATGTCGGATCGTTTGCATTAAACTGGCCAGACAATACAATCCGGTCTTTTACATGGATCAGATATCCATCGATGGTGATCAATAAACTTTTCATTGGCTTCCAGGTAAATCCAAGGCTTGTGTTCACAGACTTCTCCTGCTTCAATGCAGGAATTCCGGCAGACTGGGTAATAGAACTGTAGTTGGGAGAAATTTTTATATCCACAATCTTGTTTCCCTGGAAAGCTGTAAGGGTCGAACTGAAATTCATCTGCTGAAGCGAAGGTGCTCTGAATCCTGTACTTATCGAACCTCGAACATTAAAATTGTTGGCGAGTTTGTATCGTGTTGCAAACTTGTAATTGGCAGTAAATCCAAAGTCGCTGTAATTCTCCGCACGTACAGCCCCATCAATTAACCATTTATCGGTGACGTCTATTTCTGCGTCTGCATAAGCGGCTACATTGGTGCGGTGTGCAGTCACGGCATCATTGGGTTGATAACCGGGAAATCCCTGAGCGCCTCCCGCCTTGATACCATCAGGGTCATAGTTTTTGTAAGAGTCGGGTTCTCCGGCTTTTAGTTTGTATTGTTCAAACCGAAATTCAGCGCCTAGTGCGAGATTAAACCGCTCGCCAACGCCATTGATTAATTTTGAAAAGTTGAGGTTGGTTGTATTCTGCAGAAAATTAAAACCTCCGTCATCAAAGTGGGTTTTGGATGTACCCAGGGATGCATTAAAAGTCTTGTCGCCAAAGAAATGAAAATCATTGTCACCAATGGTATTGCTGAAGTCCCACTTCCATTCATTGAATGTTTCCCCTTTTAAGCCCGCAGCCAATGATACATCCTGAATGTGGGTCTGAATATGTGGATTGTAAACTGTGTCGATTCCTCCGGGGCCTGATGTCATCCAGATTATGGATGGGTAAGGAATAAACTTCCCGGCGGCATCTGTCGGAAACCTGTCTGGCCTGGCGATAATTCCTCCAAATGATCTCGTGTATGCATAGTCGTCAGAATTATTGGAACTGTAACCACCAAATGCATAAACTCTGCTATTGCCGCCTCCGGCAGGAAATTCCATATTCATGAAGCCGCGAACCGCTGTGGACGATCCGTCGCCATTTGCTCTTCTCACCGGGTTTACAGGCAATGACCAATAGGCAGAAAGGTCGTCACTCTTTAATACCTGCCTGAATGTTTTTCCCTGTGAATTGAATTCTCCTGAGAGATGCATAAATCCGCCACGCTTTCCCAATGCAAATCCTCCATCGGCACTCACGTTAAAGGTCTGCCCGTCCAGCTTATGGCCGGAAACATACTGATTGGCCGACATTCCCTTTGCATAGGCGGTATTGAATTTCGGATCATTAAAGGCAGCAAATCCTGCATTAATATTGAAATGTTTAATATCTTTTTTGAGTACAAAATTGATTACTCCGGCTATAGCGTCTGAACCATATTGAGCCGAAGCACCATCGCGCAAAACTTCGACACGGTCTATTGCCGATACCGGAATAGAATTCAGATCAGTTCCTGAGCTGCCTGTGCCTCTTGTGCCGAACAATAATACCATAGAAGACGGATGACGTCTTTTACCATTGATCAACACTAAAGTCTGGTCGGGAGATAATCCTCTTAAGGTTGCGATTGCAATGTGGTCAGCTCCGTCGCTTCCACTTTGTTTGTTATAGTTGAGTGAAGGTACATTGCTGTTGAGGAGTGAGGTGACATTCATTTCAGCTGTTGTCTGGCTGATATCTTTCATTTTCACAACATCTACAGGAACAGGGGTCTCAATTCGCGCGCGGCCCATGCCTCGGGTACCTACGAGTACTATATCACTCAGGCTGCTTGCTGAAGGTTGCAGCGTGACATTTATTTCGCTGCGGTTATTTACCGGAACCATCTGGAGCGAAAACCCAATCATGGAAACAATCAGTACATCATTTGGGCCTGCCTCTATTTTGTAAATACCATTGTTGTTGGTAATGACTCCTGATTGAGAGGCCTGAATGATGACAGAAGCGCCGGTAAGCGGCTCGCCGTTAATTTCGTTGGTAATTTTTCCTGTAACTAATTTTTTCTGTGCAAAAACAGGAAACTGGATTGCAATAATCAATAGCGTAATAAATACCTTCATGGGGGAAAATTGTGTGATATCAATTTGGGAGGCAAAATTAAAGAAACGAACAGGAAAGAAGGGAAAATTATACTTCGGCTGCGCTTCCATTAGAATTTATTTTTTGTTTATGATTGGATAATTCCCTGTACTACAATAAATACCGGATATTTTTGCTATTCAAAAAAGAAGTTATGATGGAAGATTATCTTGAAGTAAATAAAATACTCTGGGATGCAAGGGTTGATATGCACCTTCATACACGGTTTTATGACAGAGAAGGTTTTTTGAAAGGGCAATCTTCTCTTGCAGATATAGAGCTTTCTTTGCTTGGTGATATCCGGGGTAAATCCGTATTGCATCTGCAATGTCATTTCGGAATGGATTCAATTTCTCTGGCAAGATTGGGAGCTAAAGTCACAGCAGTTGATTTTTCTGAAAAGGCAATTGAGGAGGCAAGGAGGCTGGCTGTTGAAGCAGATCAGGAAGTGAATTTTATTTGTTCGGATGTATATGAATTACCAAAAGTTCTTACAGAAAAGTTTGACATCGTCTTTACGAGTTATGGAGTGATAGGCTGGCTTCCGGATATGGGGAAATGGGCTGAGGTTATTTCTGATTTTTTAATTCCGGGAGGAGTATTGGTATTTGTGGAGTTTCATCCTGTAGTGTGGATGTTTGATTCTGATTTTAATAAGATAGAATACAGTTATTTCAAAAAGGAGCCGATTATTGAAATGGAAGGAACGTATGCGGATAAGGAGGCGCCTAAAAAGCATGAGTCCATCACCTGGAACCACTCATTGGCTGAAGTGATGCAAAGCCTCATGGATAAAGACATTGAAATTATTTCGTTTCAGGAGTATGAATATTCTCCTTACAATTGTTTTAATAAAACGGTTGGAATATCTTCGGGCAGGTTTCAGATTCAATCCCTGGAGGGAAAGATACCAATGGTTTACAGCCTGGTCGGAAAACTAAAATGAGAATTATTATTTTCTGAACAGGTTAGGTTCAGGTCGCCTGAATCAGCTATTTTCAAAAAAGTGAAGTATGAAGTTTATTTTCAATGCAGTTATTTTATCAGGCACTCTAATGTTATTGTGCTTCGGATTTTCGGCCAGCGCTCAGAAATCCACGGTTGTTTATGCCGTTCGTGATACGCAGGTTTTGAAGATGGATATTTATCAGCCGGTTGCCTCGCAAGGGAAGCGCCCTTGTGTGATTTTTGTATTCGGTGGAGCTTTTTATACAGGAGAAAGAGATGCAAAACTTTACTCAAAATATTTTCATTCACTTGCAGACAGTGGATTTGTCGTAGCCTCCATCGACTACAGGCTTGGGCTTAAGAATATTTCCAAACCTCCTTCGCTGTTCAATCGTAAACCATTGATTCATGCGATTGATATAGCTGTTGAAGATTTCTATTCGGCTACGCGGTTTTTGCTGGATCATGCAGACTCTTTGCATATTGATACCACTATGATTCTTGCAAGTGGCTCCAGCGCAGGGGCAATTACCGTATTGACGGCTGATTTCAGAAAAAGGAATTACCGGGATGATCTGATATTGCCACAAAGTTTTCAATATGCAGGCCTTATCTCTTTTGCCGGGGCAGTTTACAGCAATCATGGCCGTCCAAGGTATAAAGTGGATCCGGCGCCTATGATGTTATTTCACGGGAATAAAGATGATGTCGTTCCCTACAAAAAAATTGCCTTGTTTGGTACAGGCATGTATGGCTCATCAATGGTCATAAAAGAAATGCGCAAAGAAAACAAACCGTATTATTTTTTCATCCTTGATGGTATTGGCCATGATGCAGCTGCATATCCTATGACAGAATATTTGCCGGAAGTTCATCAATTCCTTCGGCAATGGGTTTTGGAAAAAAGACCTTTGTTCGAAGAAACCAGAATAAGAGATGCAGGCAGAAAGAATTCTCCGATAGATTTTAGTAAGGTATTTCCCAAAAAAATAGAATGATTATTTATGGGTTCGGATAAATTACACAAATATGACTCTCAACATTCCTGATCATCTGAAAGGTCTGAATGAAACGGAACTACTCGCCTCACGTGAAAGGAGTGGTTTTAATAAATTGGGAACATTCCAAAAGGATTCATGGCTCAGGTTACTCGTAAACATTCTTAAAGAGCCAATGCTGATATTGCTTTTTATTATTTCTCTGATCTATCTGATAGCGGGAAATTATGGCGATGCTATTTTCATGTTTGCAGCTATTGTAGCAGTATCGGCCATTTCCTTTTATCAGGACAACCGCAGTAAAAAAGCGCTGAAAGAATTGGAAAAGTTGAATGAACCTTTAAGTACAGTTATCAGAAATTCCAAAATCATTGAAATCCCAACTCATGAAATTGCTGTCGGAGATTTGTGTGTTACCGAAGAAGGAAAAATGATCAACGCGGATGGCAGAATTGTTCACAGCAATGACTTTTCGGTCAATGAATCGTCATTGACCGGTGAAACTTTTTCCGTTTATAAGGATAAAAACTCAGAAGATAACTGCGTTTACAGCGGAACTATTGCCGTTTCCGGACTGGCTGTTTTCGAAGTCGAAAAAATCGGAAAGGAAACACGCATCGGAAAAATAGGAGAATCTCTTCAAACAATTCATGAAGAGAAATCTCCCCTGCAAATTCAGATCAGAAAATTTGTGACGGGAATGGCCATCATCGGAATTGTCATTTTCCTTCTGGTTTGTATTGTCCGGTTTATTGAGACAAGGGATATTATTCAAAGTCTTCTGAATGGACTTACACTTGCCATGTCGGTGCTGCCCGAAGAAATTCCGGTCGCCTTTACCACCTTTATGGCATTGGGAGCATGGAAGCTCATGCGCGAAGGAATCATCATCAAGCGCAGCAATATTGTAGAGACTCTTGGCAGCACTACCGTTATATGTTCGGACAAAACAGGAACGATCACAGAAAATTCCATGCAACTGAAATATCTGTACCACTGGCAGAAGAATCAAATCTATCAGGAAAAGGATTTTGAAGATGAATGCCTGTCTGAATTAATCAGCTATGCCGTCTGGAGCAGTGAACCGGTTCCCTTTGATCCTATGGAAGAAACACTTCATGATATTTATTCCAAAACACAGAAGCAGGATAAAAGGAAGGAATTCCGGATGATTCATGAATATCCGCTGGAAGGGAAACCACCCATGATGACACATCTTTTTGAAAACGACAGACATGAAAGAATCATCGCTGCCAAAGGAGCGCCCGAGGCCATCCTCAGCGTATCTGATCTTACTGATAAAGAAAAAGATTTGATACGGCTAAAAATAAAAACCTTTGGAAGTGATGGTTTGCGGGTGCTTGGTGTGGCTAAATCCAATTTTGAAGGGAATGAATTTCCATTGCGTCAGCAGGATTTGTCATTCCAGTTTCTGGGACTGACGGCTTTTTATGATCCACCTAAACCGGGAATCAGAGAGGTATTCCGGCAAATCTATGAGGCCGGCATCAAAGTAAAAGTCATTACTGGAGACAATGCAGACACGACTCATGCCATTGCCACTCAAGCGGGAATCAGAAATGCAAATAAGGTAATCAGCGGAGAAGAAATTATTCACTATTCTGCAGATAAAGTATTGGAGGCTTCCGAAAAGAATACCTTGTTCACAAGAATGTTTCCTGATGCGAAACTCGCGGTTGTAAATGCTCTGAAAAAGAAAGGGGAAGTGGTAGCCATGCTGGGTGATGGAGTCAATGATGGGCCCGCCCTGAAGGCTGCCCATATCGGCGTGGCTATGGGTACCAGGGGAACAGAAATTGCCAAAGCAGCTGCATCGTTGGTCATTACCAATGATGATCTTGGTAAACTCATTATCGGGATTGCCGCCGGCAGAAGAATTTATTCAAATCTCAAAAAAGCCATTCAATACATTATTTCTATCCACATTCCGATTATCCTTACTGTATCATTGCCTTTGTTTCTTGGATGGGTCTATCCCCAAATCTTTACTCCGGTTCATGTAATTTTTCTCGAGTTGGTGATGGGTCCTACATGTTCTGTTGTTTACGAAAATGAACCGATGGAAGAAAATGCAATGTTAAGACCTCCAAGAGCAATGACAGATACTTTTTTGAAATGGAATGAACTTGCCATTAGTATTATTCAGGGGCTGATAATCACGGCTGGTGTTTTACTTATTTATCAATGGAGTGTCCGGAATGGGGGAGATGAAGAAAAAACCCGTGCTATGGTATTCAGTACTCTGATTGTTGCCAACATCCTTCTGAGCTTTGCCAACCGGTCTTTCTATTATAGCATTATCCATAGTTTCAGAAAGAAAAATTCATTGTTATTGGGGATAACCGTTATTACAGCAACTCTACTAACAGTCATACTTTATGAAAATTCCTTCGCTACATTCTTTAAGGTTACCTCACTTACTTCCGGCGAATTAATGATGGTTATGAGTGTCGCAATTGTATCGGTTCTTTGGTTTGAATTGTACAAATGGATAAAAAGAATCCGGATAAATCGAAATTAAATAAGGAGCAGATTACGGGGATAAATAAAAAAGAGGCCATCGCAGACAGCCTCTCAAATGAATGATCAATAAATTTTAAACCTCAGTTTCACGGATCTCATGACTCCCCGGCAGTGGATTGCTCACAACACCTTCTTTGGGGTTGTCTATAAAATCCAATGCTTTCTTGTCTTCCCATGGACGTTTGCCGATCAGTTCTTCCACATCACTCTGGAAAAGTACTTCGCGTTTCAGAAGTTCCTGAGCCAGTATCTCCACTTCTTTTTTCTTTTCAGTAAGTAATGCTTTGGTGCGTTCAAAGGCTTCATCAATCAACTTGCGGACTTCCTCATCAATCAATTTTCCGGTCTCTTCGCTGAATGGTTTTACAAACGTATTTTCCTGTTGCGGATCATAGTAGCTCACATTTCCGATTTTTGGATTCATACCATAAACCGTCACCATGCTGTAGGCCATCTTCGTCACCTGTTGAAGGTCGTTGCTGGCGCCGGTGCTGATTTTTCCAAAAAATATGGATTCAGAAGCGCGTCCGCCAAGTGTCATACAAATCTGATCCATCAACTGATCTGTATTATAGAGATACTGTTCTTTCGGAGTGTATTGAGCATAACCCAATGCTGCCGTACCACGAGGTACGATGGTTACTTTAAGCAATGGGTAAGCATGTTCCAAAAACCAACCACAGATGGCATGTCCGGCTTCGTGATAGGCAATGATTTGTTTTTCCTCAGGAAGAATTATTTTATTTTTCTTTTCCAATCCGCCAATGACACGGTCTATCGCATCCTGAAAATCCTGCATATCCACGGCATCTTTATTTTTTCGGGCGGCTATCAATGCAGCCTCATTACAAACGTTGGCAATATCAGCTCCGGCAAAACCCGGAGTTTGTTCAGCAAGTTTGTGTGTATCGAGTGTCTGACTTACTTTGATTGGTTTTAAGTGAACTTTAAAAATGGCTTCTCTTCCAACGAGATCAGGGCGGTCTATTGAAATCTGACGGTCAAATCTTCCCGGCCTCAGCAGCGCACTGTCCAGTACATCGGGACGGTTGGTTGCAGCAAGAATAATGATTCCCAGATCCGTTCCGAATCCGTCCATTTCAACCAGCAACTGATTCAGCGTATTCTCTCTTTCATCATTGCTCATCATCATGTTTTTACCTCTTGCGCGTCCGATAGCATCTATTTCATCGATGAAGATGATGCATGGCGCTTTTTCCCGAGCCTGTTTGAAAAGGTCACGCACACGGCTGGCACCTACTCCGACAAACATTTCCACAAAGTCACTACCGCTCAGACTGAAGAAAGGCACCTGAGCCTCACCCGCCACTGCTTTTGCAAGCAATGTCTTACCAGTTCCGGGAGGGCCTACCAATAACGCACCTTTCGGAATCTTTCCACCCAGCGATGTATATTTCTTAGGATTTTTCAGAAAATCCACGATTTCCATTACTTCCACTTTCGCCTCATCCAATCCGGCCACATCCGAAAAGTTGATGTTGACCTTTGTTCCTTTTTCAAACAAAGTAGCCTTGCTTTTTCCAATATTGAAAATTCCGCCGGGGCCGCCTGAAGCAGAGCCTCCTCCTACTTTACGCATCATCATGATGAATACTAGAGCAATCAGCAGGATGGGAAGTAAGGTGCTTACAATCTGTCCGAATATTTCACCTTCATCTTCGGCCTTTTCGGGTACTTTTTTTACATCCGGATTGTCTTTATAAAATTGATAAAGGTGGTTGGCAAATACTTCATCTTTTACGATTGAGAAATATGCCTGGGGTTCGCCGGTAATATTAAGAGCATTCTGGTAGTCTTTTCCGAATACCTGTTTGTAAAAATTTGCAGAATCCTTTTTAAGCGCGGCCGGATTCACCGTTACGCGAACAATTTTTCTGTTGCCTACGATTTTTATCTGATCAATATCATTTTGTTTCAACATCTGAAAAAACTGAGTATTCTCTATTTCTGTGCCACTTGATCCGCTATGAGACATGATGTTGTAACCGATGATCAGCGCAAATAAAATTCCATATACCCAATAGATACTCAGCTTCGGTTTCTTTCTGGAATCGTTTTCTCTTCCATTTTCCGAGGGAGGCGTCAGATTATTTCCCGGACGTTTTGTATATTTTCTTTTTTGTTGTTCGTTTGCCATTTTTTGCTATTGCAAAATTTTGATCCTGCCGGTTGAGGGTCAGGATGCGTTATTAAAAATTTTTGTGTCTATTAATGATTGTTTAAATGTTGTGTTCTTTAACCTCTGCGTCGCTCCACATCTCTTCCAATTTATAAAATTTACGCGGCTCATGAAGCATCACATGAACCACAATGTTGATATAATCTATCAGAATCCATTGTTCACCCTGATGGCCGGCGCTTTTAAAGGGCTTCTCCCCACATTTCTTTTTTACCTCATCTTCAATAAAATCTGCAATGGATTTAAGCTGAATGGGGTTTGTGGCTTCGCAAATAATAAAAAAATCTGTTACTGCTTCAGGGATTTTCTTTAAGTCCATGCTGACAATGCCCACCCCTTTTTTCTCCTGGATGGCATGCAGAATTGTCTTAAATAATTTGCTGCTTCTGGTTAACCGGCTGCTTGATTTTTGTCTTTTTTCTAATAAGTTTAAATTGTTCAAATGGTTTTAATTTTATTCCACATTTTCGTTTTGCGCAATCCACAAAAATAGAATTTAATCTATAGGAAAATTGTTTTCAAAACGAAATTTGCAACTATTTAGTCAAAAATACATTTTTCTTTCTCAATCCCTTATTGATGGCAGGTTTGACAAAAAAAATAATTATTCTGAACAGCGTTGACAGTACCAACAACTATGCCATGGGACTTGTAAAAAACGGAGAGGCAATAGATGGCCAGGCTGTGTTTGCAATGGAACAGACGATCGGAAGGGGCCGGCAGGGAAAGCGATGGATTTCAGAACCGGGCGCCAACCTGCAGATTTCATATATAATCTCTATGGAATGGGCCTCCATGCAGCATCAGTTTCTTCTCTCTATGGCTATGTCGCTCAGCGTGGCCGAATTGATTATGCATTGTAGCAAGTCTGAAGTATTTGTTAAATGGCCAAACGATGTAATCATCAATGACAAGAAGGCAGCCGGGATTCTGATCGAGAATGTCATTCATGGTTCTTTATGGCAGTGGGCTGTCATTGGTATCGGGCTGAATGTCAATCAGAAAAAGTTTGGGAATATTAAGGCCACTTCGTTGGCCATAGAAACACAAAAGGAATTTGATGTATTTGAGGTAGCACGCCAGCTTCAGACCATTCTGCATCAGAATATCCGGGACATGAAGAAGGGGTTAAACTCAAAATTGATGAAGTCATATAACCAAATGCTCTATAAGCGGAATCAGAAGGTAAAGCTCAAAGTGGGAAATCGCGTTTTTGAAACTGTTGTAATAGGGGTGACAGAGGATGGTAGGTTAAAGACACAGGATGTATTTGAGCAGGAATGGGATCTGGATACTGCCAGCATCCGGTATTAGAAAATTAATTTTAGCACCGGCTATTGCGAACTACCATAAAAATCCTGATTAAACCAGGCTGTCCGATTCTTTACCGCGTATCATGCTGATTTTATATTGAAACATATCGGCCATTTTTCCCGCTCTCCACATAGCCTCCTCTTTGATTTTGCCTTCAAAAAGTTCCTCTAAGGTTTCTGAAAAAAGGGCAAGCCACCGGTTAAAGTGTTGTTCATTCACAGGGAGCGTGGCATGCGGTGGAAACGGGCTGCTGAAATACGTTTGTTCGCCCAATAGTACCGTTTGCCAAAAGGTGTACATCTTTTGCAGGTGCTGCGGCCAGCGATCCTGAATCCGATCGTCAAACACCGGGCCCAGCAGTTCATCCTTGCGTACTTTACCGTAAAAAGTATCTACCAGCAATTTTACATCATCAAGCGTGGTAATGTCCGTTTTGCTCACTATCTGTTTGATTTTTTATAAATGGCAAAGGTAGCAATATTCCACCTGATAAGGGATTGCTTTGTCTTTATTTATGAAGATGGATAATGCAAGGCTTCTTCTTCTGCCAGAGGCTTCAATCTATTGAGCATGCTTACTTACGTACTCAGATTTGGCAGAAATGGCAATACGGTTCCAGCTGTTGATGATGATGGTCTGCATGATGATCTGAGCAGTGGCCTGTTCTCCAAATGCATTTATCGCAGCATTGTATGTTTCATCCGACAATCCTTGTTTGCCGATCAGAGTAACTTCTTCAGTGACTTTCAATGCGATTCTTTCTTCTTTGGTGAACAGGGGTGATTCATGCCATGCAGCGATCGCAAACAATCTTCGCGGACTTTCACCCAATTCCAACGCTTCTTCTGTGTGCATGTCAATGCAGTAGGCGCAACCATTCATTTGTGAAGCACGGATTTTTATCAGTTCACAGATTTTTTTGTCCAGAGAGGTAGATCGGATATATTTTTCTAATCCATGCATGGCTTCGTAGGCTGCCGGTTCGATAGTGATTCTTTTCATTTGAATTCTATTTAAATTTATTAGCAATAATTTTTTTAAGTAAAGGAATAGATTCCGATTCAAACCAGAGATTTTTTTTCAACCATCCGATGTTTCTCGGCGATGGGTGTATCATAGGAAAATATTCAGGTAAAAAATCTCTGAAATGCCTGACTGTTTCTGTAATAGTTTTCATTCTCTCACTTTTCAGATAATAATCGATCGCATATTTTCCGATCAGCAACTTTATTGGTTGGCTATCCATGCAGCTGAGAATCCTGTTGTGCCATTTTTCTGCACATTCTATGCGAGGTGGAAGGTCTCCTTTCTTCCCTTTGCCGGGATAACAAAAATCTATGGGCATGATGGAAAATAATTCCGGATTGTAAAACTGCCGGTCATTCACACCCAACCATTCTTTTAACTTTTTTCCACTGGCATCGTTCCATGGAACGCCCGTCTGATCTACTTTTTTCCCGGGGGCCTGTGATATGATGATCACTTTAGAGTGTTCACCCAATTGAAATACAGGACGCATATTCTTTTTTCTGTAAAAAGATTTTATTTCCTCGCTGATTTTTTCAATTGTAGCCATATACCTTGTCAAAGGTACTTTCTTCACAGGCACTTGCTTTCCTAATTCAGAAATAATCGTTCAGGCAGACACGGCTTTCAGCCCGATAATGCTGCAGATCAACGTAAAAAGAAAAAACAATCTCCAGAACTGGGCCGGTTCATTGAAGAGCAGCAGCCCTACGATGACCGTGCCGCATGCGCCGATACCTGTCCATACGGCATAAGCAGTTCCGATCGGAATAGTCTGTGAGGCTTTGTAAAGTAGGAACATACTTATTGCAAGACAAATAAAAAACCCGGCAAACCAAAGTATGGCCTCTGTGCCTGTAGATTCCTTTGCTTTACCAAGGCAGGTAGCAAATCCCACTTCAAACAGCCCGCCGATAATAAGCAATATCCAGTTCATTCGGTAATTATTTTATCAGAATATTTTTTTCTGTTTTTGCAATGAATTTCCCGATAGGGGTAGCGAAATCCCTCAATCCGCTACTTGTCATCAGATCTATTACTTTTTCCACACCTTCAGGTTTTACGGAAAACAGGAGCCCTCCGTTGGTCTGCGGATCGGGAAGGATACTGAATGCTTCCATCACATCCACCGATTTCTCCATAGAGATTTCGTTGCCGTAGGCTGTCCAGTTGCGAAAGGTCGCATCCGGAATGACTCTTTGTTTGAGGTAATGCTTTGCTTTTTCGTATATGGGTAACCGTTGATAAAATATTTCTGCAGAGAGGCGACTTCCGGCGGCCATTTCATTCAGATGACCGGCAAGCCCAAATCCTGTGACGTCGGTCATGGCGGTCACTTCTTTCATTTCGCCCAAAGCAAAGCCTGTTTTGTTCAGCCGGGTTAATTCTTCCATCATAAACGGGACATCTTCTGCCTCTATCACTTTTCTTTTTTGTGCGGTAGAGAGTATTCCGATTCCGATAGGCTTGGTGATGAAGATAAGATCACCCTCCGTAGCCGTATTGTTTCGCTTGAGGTTTACTATCGGAACAATCCCATTTACGGCGAGGCCGAAGAAGGGTTCTGCAGATTCTATGCTGTGGCCGCCCGCCATGGCAATCCCGGCTTCGTGACAGATTTCTCTTCCTCCGGCCATTACCTTTCTGGCTTCGGATGGTGAAATTTTTTCGGGCCATCCCAGGATGGCAACGGCCACCAATGGCTTTCCGCCCATGGCGTAAATATCGCTGATGGCATTGGCGGCTGCAATTTTTCCAAAGTAAAATGCATCATCTACAATCGGCATAAAAAAATCTGTGGTGGAAATAAGAGCCGTACCATTCCCGAGATCTACTACAGCTGCATCGTCCTGGTCACTGTTTCCTACCAATACATCCCCTTCTGGAAATACTGTGGACTCACTGATGATTTCCCTTAAAATTTTTGGAGATATCTTACAGCCGCATCCGGCTCCTTTCGAAAATTCTGTCAGTCTTACCGGGGATTGTTCTTCAGGCGTGGGTGTGATCATTCTTTTTTATTTCGCAGCAAAATTATGGCAGAATTTTTTGTGAGGTCTCCACTGAACCGGATCTCATAATCCTGGCCACCATTGCGCACTACCAACAATCCTGTATTGGGTGGGATGCTACCCAGATTTTCCGCGTAAAGTATAATCTTAATGCTGTCGCCCATTTCAGGGGTGAGATGTATGGTTTCATTGTAAGCTGTTTCAAGCAACCCTACTCTTGATATGATCACTTTGCCGTTGATCAATACACTTACGGTGTCGCCATCTACTGAGCCATTATCAAACAGTGAAAGTACCAGGCTATCGCCGGTAACCGGTACAGTGCGGATGGTTTCTATCTTTCTGCTGGAGATGTCGACCTTCGGAAGTGAAGGGGGCCGGCTTAATTGAACACTTGTATTTTCCGAAGGTTTCTTGTTTGCAGAAACAGACTTCGCATTTTCAGGTTTTGAAATTTGAATCTGTAATTTATCTTTTTGAACGTCATTGGCTGTCTGTAATGTATCGGAGTTGAAAGGAGTGATTGGTTTTAATTCTTTGGAGACTGTCGGGTGTTCATCGGAAACCTTCTCCTTTGTAATTACCGGTTTGTTATCCGCCGTTTCCTTTTGACCCGTCAGTAATTTTTGATCTTGTGATTTGGTTCTTTCATTTACTGAAATGGATGGCTTTGATCTTATCTTTTCAGGTGAATTATCCTCAGGCGATTTAGCAGAAATGTTCTGCTGTGGAAGCTGAATTCGGTTATCCGTAGTGGTTGTATTCTTTTTTTCTGAAGAATGAATACTGTCAATAAGTTGCTTTAGTTCATTAGATTTAGGTAGTTGGATAACCGGGTTTGATTTTTTGGGAACGGTGATCACAACCGCCGGTTCTACCACAGTCATCATTGTATCTTTTTCCGGTATTTTCCTTTCAGAAATTTTTTGACTGGTTGCAATCACGTCTTTATTGCCCTGATAGCTGTAAAAGGACAATTGGTCAGCAAGTCCCAGAGATTTTAATTTTGGGATAATTCGGGTTGCAAAAATGTTCTTTCTTTTCGCAACAAATACAACTCCTGACAGCGGATAATATTCTCTTGTTTTGTTGGTGTACCATCGCCCGCTCAGGATATCTGCCGTATCGTTTTCAGAGTGGTAGAGTTCGAGAGTGGTGTAAACTCCTTTAGCTGGCGCATCGGCATAATTGTCGTCTATGAGTTTTTTATCACGGATCACGATCAAGCCATTTTTTTCTTTGATGGTCACTTCTTTCACGCCGATATTTTCGATGGAGTCGATCAAAAAAACAGTGTAGGTATATCCTGAATATTTTTCGTTGTGGTAGCTGATGGCTATTTCAAACGGAATAAATTTTTTTGTAGAATCGTTGAAAAGAGTGCCTGTCCAAACACCAGAGGCATCCCACTCCTTCTGTGCATAAGAAGAAAATGCAGTGAGCATCAAAATGAAGATCGAAATGAATTGAATTCTTTTTTTCATGGAAACCGGAAATCTGTCAGAGTGCATCTGCATTATATCTATCAACGCTTTTGCACCCTATTTTATGCATAACACCGCCACTTTCAAGATGTTTTCCCAACGAGTGCTGGTATAATTTATCGTAGTAACGCAGAAGTATCTCAAAACAGGCTTTGATATTACCCTGTTCCAGAAATTGCAGTGTATTCTTTGTTTCCAATCCGCCCAGCCTTTTTTGTATCCTGAGAATGGCTTCCTTCAGATCATTTTTTTTAAACTTTCCATACTGTTTTACAATGTAATCGAGACGTTCAGAGGCTGGTATTTCCATAAAATAGAGATCACTCTTTCGCATCTTTTGCCAAAGCGGATCGGGAATGTGGACTCTTCCGATATGACGGCTTTCATCTTCGAGCCAGATGGGTTTGCCTTCGGTTTGTTTCATTCCCAATTCCAGAGCCAGCAGGTTTTCAAACATCTCCTGCGATGGCTGCGGGGGCATGCCCAGCGTGCCGAAAGACGATCCTTTGTGGTTGGCAAGTTGTTCCAGATCTATGGTATTTTGTCCACCTTCATTCAGCCTGGACAGGAGTTCTGTTTTACCCGAACCTGTAAATCCACCGATAATCTTATAGTCTCTTTCTTTTTCAAATTGTGTGATTGCCCATCGGCGAAATGATTTATAACCTCCCTGTAAAACATAAATTTTATATCCATAAAGATTTAGCAACCATGCCACCGCTTCGCTTCGCATACCTCCACGCCAGCAATACAGGTAAAAGACCGAAGGCGTGTGGTCTTTATCAAACATTTTTGCCAGCTTCAGCGCATGCTCTCTGATCGATTGCATGGAGGATGAAAAAAATTTTAATCCTTCATCTACAGCAATGGCCCGGCTTTTCTGTTTATAGGCAGTTCCGATGATTGCTCTTTCTTCGTCAGAAAACAAAGGCAGTGATTGTGCGCCGGGGATGTGTGCCTGATGAAATTCGCCCGGGCTGCGGACGTCGAGCAATGGAAATGTAATTTCCCTTTTCAGAAACTCGTCAATATGTAATCTTTCGACCGGCATGCAAAAAAAACCACTGCATGTGCAGTGGCTGTAAAAGTATTTTATTAAGAGTTAACCGTTCATGCTTGTGAGGAATTCCGTATTGTCTTTTGTGCCTTTCATATTTTTGAGCAGCAGGTTGATTGCTTCTTCGGCATTCATGTCTGCAATATGATTTCTCAAAACCCACATCCGTTTCAAAACATCTTTATCTACCAGCAGGTCTTCACGACGGGTAGAAGAAGAAACTATATCGATGGCCGGGAAAATTCTCCGGTTACTCAACCGGCGATCCAATTGCAATTCCATATTGCCTGTTCCTTTAAATTCTTCAAAGATCACCTCATCCATTTTACTGCCGGTATCCACCAGGGCTGTAGCGATGATGGTGAGGCTTCCGCCATTTTCAATTTTTCTGGCTGCACCAAAAAATTGCTTTGGTTTTTGCATGGCGTTTGCTTCCACACCACCTGAAAGCACCTTACCACTGGCAGGTGAAACTGTATTGTGTGCGCGTGCCAGTCTGGTAATGCTATCCAACAAGATCACTACGTCGTGTCCACATTCAACCAAACGCTTGGCTTTCTGAAGCGCCATTGTACTTACTTTCACATGCTTCTCTGCCGGCTCATCAAATGTAGATGCAATGACTTCTGCCTTTACACTTCGCTCCATATCGGTCACCTCTTCAGGGCGCTCATCCACCAGTACAATCATGAGGTAACATTCCGGATGATTGTCAGCAATGGCGTTTGCTACTTCTTTCAGCAACATCGTTTTACCTGTCTTGGGTTGGGCTACGATCAATCCACGCTGCCCTTTTCCGATAGGGGTAAAGAGGTCAATAATTCTGGTACTCAGATTACCGGGGGTGGTAAAAAGGTTCAGTTTCTGATATGGGAATAAAGGTGTAAGATAATCAAAGGGTACTCTGTCGCGTACTTCATCGGGTTTTTTACCATTGATGGTATCCACTTTGAGGAGAGCGAAATATTTTTCACCCTCTTTGGGTGGGCGAACGGTACCATTTACGGTATCACCGGTCTTTAAACCAAAAAGTTTGATCTGGCTGGGTGATACATAAACATCATCCGGAGATGAAAGATAATTGTAATCGCTGCTGCGTAGAAATCCATATCCGTCCGGCATCATTTCCAGCACCCCTTCGGATTGAATGATTCCGTCAAATTCCAGATTGAAATGCGATTCTTTTTTTTGCGGAGGTCGATGATGAGTGTTCTGTTCTGCTGCGGCAACTTCTTCGGGAAGGTCAAGGTCAACTTCTTCATCGTCCTTCAACATTTCCAAAAGTGAAGGTGCGATAGCTTTTGGGTCGTCAATAGAATCAGATCCTCCTCCACCATCCGGGTATTCATTTTCTCTTGACAGCTCTGAAGGTGTAGTCTCCTGAACTTTGTTTTCTGCAGCTGGCCGTGACTTTTTTACAAATTTTTTTCTGTTTGATTCTTTTTTTTCTTCTTTCAGTGCACTTGCGGGCTCCTCAGGCGTCGCCTGTTTGGTCTGAGGCTCTTCTGCACTCTTGGCAATCCGTTTTCTTTTTGGGCGAAATTCAGCGCCGTTTTCTTTTTTTTCACTATCCATACTGGCTTGTTTGTCAAGGATTTTATCAATCAATTCCTGTTTTTGTAAATTTTTAGCGTTAGCAATCTGTTGCTGCTCTGCAATGTCAAGCAACTCAGGAACGATCATTTCGTTCAGTTGTAAAACGTCGTACATAAATAGACTTAATATGATTCGTCAAAAAACCTTTTAGGGTTTGAAAAGATGATATGATAATTTATAATGGAATGGATTTTACAGGGATGATGATGTGTTGAAACCAGCCTGTTTTTCTGCTGCAATATTACATCAAAATTGATAAATGCAAAAAAATTCCCACTTTATATTTATTTAAAGAACACAATGAATTTGCGTTATCTCGCCGATAAGGCTTTACTATAACGTCTTTCCTGCTGAGTTAATTATATTTGCAGACTTAAAAAAGCGGGATGTTTAACAAAAGAACAAAAATAGAGGAAGTATTGAAATCGGGACAGGCCGGAAGTGAGATTGTTGTAATGGGATGGGTGCGCACCTTTAGAAATAATCAGTTTATTGCCCTGAATGACGGAAGCACCAATACCAATTTACAGGTAGTGGCAGAATTGGGAAAGTTTGAGGAAATGCTCTTGAAGCGGGTGACGACAGGCGCCGCATTAAGGGTGGCTGGCACCCTTGTTGAGTCTCCGGGAAAGGGCCAGCGTGTGGAATTAAAAGCACGGACAATAGAAATACTTGGAGACAGTGATGCGGAAAAATATCCTTTGCAACCCAAAAAACACAGCCTTGAGTTTCTAAGGGATATAGCCCATCTGAGATTCCGGACCAACACGTTTGCATCTGTATTCCGTGTGCGTAATACGGTGGCCTATGCGATTCACAAATTTTTCAACGAACGCGGGTTTACCTATCTGCATGCTCCGATCATTACCGCTTCTGACGCAGAAGGAGCGGGAGAAACCTTTCATGTGACCAATTTTGATCTCGAAAAAATTCCACTGACCGAAGACGGGAAAGTAGATTATAAAGAAGATTTTTTTGGACGTGCAACAAATCTTACGGTAAGCGGGCAATTGGAGGCAGAACTTGCAGCCACTGCGTTGGGAGATGTTTATACATTTGGCCCTACCTTCAGAGCTGAAAACAGTAATACGGCACGCCACCTCGCAGAGTTCTGGATGATAGAGCCCGAAATGGCTTTTTATGATCTGGAAGACAATATGAATCTGGCGGAAGAGTTCATTAAGTATATCATCCGTTATGCATTGGAACATTCCAAAGAGGATATGGCATTTCTGGCAACGCGGCTCGCGGAGGAAGAAAAGGCAAAACCACAGCAGGAAAGAACAGAAATGGGATTGGTTGAAAAATTGCAATTTGTCATTGATAACACCTTTGAGCGAATCTCCTATACAGAAGCCATTGAGATTCTTAAAAACAGCAATCATAATAAGAAGAAAAAATTTCAATACCCTGTGAATGAATGGGGAATAGACCTTCAGAGTGAGCATGAAAGATATCTGGTAGAAAAGCATTTCAAGAAGCCGGTGATTCTTTACAATTACCCGAAAGCTATTAAGGCTTTTTACATGCGATCTAACGAAGATGGTAAAACGGTGGCAGCGATGGATATCCTTGCGCCGGGGATCGGAGAGATCGTGGGAGGCTCGCAGAGAGAGGAGCGGCTGGAAGTGCTGGAGCAACGAATGAAAGAAATGAACATCCCTACGGAAGACATGTATTGGTACCTTGACATACGCCGTTTTGGGACTGTGCCCCATGCCGGATTTGGATTGGGGTTTGAGCGGATGGTACAGTTTATTACAGGCATGACCAACATCCGGGATGTCATTCCATTTCCGCGGTATCCCAAGAATGCAGAGTTTTAATTTACGATTATGTCACTTCAATTAGGACGACAACTATTTGGTAAGCCTGAAGACAAGGGAAACGTACTTACTACAGAAGAAGCGCAGCAGATCATTAAAGAATGGGTGTTGAATGATCGTCTGCAACTACACATGCGGCAGGTTGCCCATCTTATGAAATGTTGGGCTGAAGAAAAAGAATTGTTGTCTGCTGACGACCAGCATAGATGGTATCTGGCGGGCCTTCTTCACGATGCCGACTGGGATCAGTGGCCGGACACACACTGCAGAAAGATTGTAGAAGAACTTGAGGCAAGAAATATTGACCCTGAAATTATCCATGCCATCGCATCACACGGCCCGGCTCATTTCGGTGTAGAACCGGTAACCAGGATGGACAAGATGTTGTACGCCTTTGATGAATTGTCGGGCCTGATACATGCCTATTCTCTTATGCGGCCTACAGGATATGAGGGAATGGAACTGAAAGGTGTGAAGAAAAGACTGAAAGAAAAATATTTTGCTGCAGGCGTATCCAGAGAAGAAATCCGCGATGCATCAGAGAGGTGCGGTATAGCTGTGGATGATCTGATCGGGTTTATTATTAATCATCAGAAAGATGTTACTGCCTGATTGAGCGCTTTGCGCTTTCTTAATTCTAATTTTGCAAAAAATCTTTGCGGATGCCATTATTCAATAATTTTTCACAGGCAGAATTGCTCACGGTTACTTTTACCTTATTCGCCGTGATTGATATTCTCGGCTCTATTCCCATCTTAATTTCTCTGAGAGATAAGATGGGCGGACATATCCGGACAGGACAGGCTACCTTAGCGTCCGGATTGCTGATGATCCTGTTTCTGTTTCTGGGACAGCAGTTTTTGAGTTTGCTGGGAATTGATGTGCATAGTTTTGCGGTGGCAGGAAGTATTGTCATATTTATCATCGGGCTGGAAATGATTTTAGGGATTGAATTTTTCAAACCGGATAAAGACCCGAAAAGCGGAAGTGTAGTACCCATTGCCTTTCCGTTAATCGCAGGTTCGGGTACACTGACTACCGTTATGTCGCTCAAAGCGAGTTTTGATGACATCAACATACTGATCGGAATTCTGATCAACCTGGTGATCATCTTTGTAGTTTTGAAATCTCTTAAATGGATTGAACGGGTTCTTGGGCCGAATGGGCTTTTGGTGGTAAGGAAATTTTTTGGAGTAATTCTGCTGGCGATAGCCGTAAAGATATTTGGAGGAAATATTTCCGAATTTTCAATTAAATAAAATCAAGCGTATTGTATGGATGCAAGGACAAATAAGATAGCGTTGCTGGTGGACGGAGATAATGCACAGTCAAAACTTTTGGAAGACATTCTCGAAGAAGCTTCCAAATACGGGAAGGTAACCATACGGCGTATCTATGGTGACTGGACCATCCCGCAGATGAATCACTGGAAATCTCTGCTCAATGAGATGGCTTTCAATCCGATTCAGAAATTCAGTTATACTTCGGGGAAAAATTCTACCGACAGCGCATTGATAATAGACGCAATGGATATTTTGCACGATGGATTGGTGGATGGATTTTGTATTGTGAGCAGCGACAGCGATTATACCGGACTGGCTAAGCGCATCCGGGAAGATGGAATTTTTGTGATGGGCATCGGTGAGCAAAAGACCCCTTCGGCATTTGTGAAGTCTTGCGAAATATTTACTTATGTGGAGAATCTGGATGTAAAACCTGAACAGGAGGATATCAAGGAAAAAGAAAAGAAAACTACGGTAAAGAATGTTAACAAAAAGCTGATCAGCAAAGCGTTTGACATGAGCATCAATGAAAGCAACGAAGCCTATATTGCCACTCTGGGAAATAACCTGCGCAAACTGGACCCCAGTTTTGATGTCAGAAGTTATGGGTGTAAAACGCTGACCCAGTTTTTTGCCAAACTACCGCAGTACATTGTGAAGGATAATTTCATCAATGGAATCAACAACCCGATCATCAGGAAAAAATAGGCAAAGGAAAGACTACCCTTTGTTTTAAGGATTTTCTTCATAAAGTCAGAACAGGCAATTCTGAAACCAATCCAATCACCGGCTATGCTCTTTGTGAATCGCATCTAACCTCTTGTGCAGATCCTGGAGGCTGCTTGCATTTTCCAACAGCTCATTTGTAATCTTTGTTCTTTCTGTTGCACTGAGATTGGGAGTCATATCTGCGATCATGCCGGGAACGATTAAACGATGCAGGTCATGAACAGGCAATTCGGGTGCGTTCATTCCCTCGGCTGCTACCTTTGGGAAATTTTTATCATAGGGTAGATTCAGTACGACTTTGTCTGTTCGCGGTTGCGGCTCATTAAAGACAGCTTCAAACGTGGGCGCATGATTGGTACGCTCTCCCAATCCCCATTTTGACTTAGGAATTCCCATCCAATTGAGCATTGTGCTGAGTATGGATGTCGCATCGTAAGCGGTGCCTGTATCGGACCGGAATACAGTGTTTGCAGTGATGTAAGGAGAAATCAATATAGTAGGAATTCTTACTCCCATAATATCTGATGTGAAACCGTCAAAGGAATCATTTGCCCAGGGCTTTGCCGCATAAGGCGGAGGCACATGATCGGGTAGTCCGCCGTGTTCATCAAAGGTGATTACCAACAATGTTTTTTCCCACAGTGGACTGCTTTGTAAGGCTGTGAAAATATCATTCAGTTCTCTTTCACCGGGGATCAGATCGTTTCCCGGATGGTAAGAGGTAGATCCTGTAAACGTTACCCACTTTGGTTCCAGAAAAGAAAATTTGGGAAGCGTACCGTATTTCAGGTCATCAAAAAACTGATTGAGTTGTGGTACATAGTTTCCTACGGTAAACGGGCCGTCTATGCTTGGAATCTGACCTTTCAGAAACAGGTTGTAGGTGTATTGACATTCGATCCACTCTACGGAATTGTATATTTTAAAATCTCTGATTCCATTTGCCCACATTACTTTCCAGATAGATGGCCGGTGTGGGTATTGCGACCATTCTAAATATTCATTTCCATTTTGAAAATTATTCAGCTTACCCAGAGTAGAGCCGGTTAGCGCAAAGGCTCTGTTTACAGTAGTTCCACTGGGTGTAGAACTAAACCAATCGTCAGAGATGGCATAATTCCGGGCGAGACCATTGATTACGGGCAATTGCTCTGGTGTATAGCCTTGCATCACTTCGGTTGTACCATTGTTCCAGGCAAAGCCACCCATGTCGGGTTGTTTCTTTTTGAAGTAATCGTTGATATCCGAAGAAAACATTTGACGAAGCACATCGGAATTATCATGATAGGGATCTTGTTGATCCAGATCGAGGTTGATATGCTCGCTGAGCTTTCCGTCATTGTATTTTGTGATGGCATAGTTCTTTCCTCGAAAGGAATTGGTGTAGCTTTCGTCGACACCGCGAAAAGGGCCTTGTGGACCAATAAGATGAAAGGGCTCATTCTTATCGTAAAGCCATCCACAAATGTGATCAAAGGATCGGTTTTCAATCATGTAATAAATCACATGCTCAATTTTATCCCGCATGAAATCCATTGTGCCCGGCTTTTGAGAAAATTCAATATTTAATGGGATCAGTGTTTCAATAAAAGTAAGTGAAGCATTTCCGGAAATCTGATCAGGCAATTTTCCCTGGCTGACCGGACCTCTCAATCCTGTTTCACTTTCCATATCAAAAGCCCAGATGCGGAAGTGGTTGGTGGCAGGTTCCCAATCAATAATACTTCCATCTACTGCGAACAAGCGATGATCGCTATTGATGCCGGATGTTTGCCAATTACCCTTTCGAATCGGGGGATAACTCAATGAGCCTTCTGCCTGCGGATCAAACTGCCAGATTACAAAATCTCCGCTGGCGGGTTTCCAATCCAAAACATAACCATTTACATACAAAAGCTCATGCCCCATCTCAATCGTCAACCAGGCTCCCTGAGCAGAATAAGGAGCAGGCAATGGATCGCTGCTGCCCGGGTCAAAATTAAAGAGCTGATTCGTTCCTCTTCCGGAAGTCGGAATAAAATTGAGTACAAAGTTGTGCATGGAAATGAGGATCAATTCAGAACCGGATTCGAATCCTTTCTTTGCGCCATCCGGATTGGCAAAATCCTGCCGCGAACTGAAAAATTTTGACTTGCTCCACACACCCGACTGCACGGCGGATTCAGACCACACCAATTTTCCATTTTGTGATTTATCGGGCACATAACTTCCCAATGGATCATCTGCATCGGGATTGAATTGAAGCAACCTGTATGCATATTGATTGTCTTTGTTGAGGTCACTCCATTGCAGGATATAATCACCTACCTGGATCAGATTTGAATCCTTAGGTATGGCTTTATTATCGGCAGAGCCAACCTTGTTAAAGAGTGAAGCACTTTCTGTGTCAACCGACCAAAGCTGATAATTCCCCGTTTCATGGTCGCAGCTAATACAAAATTGATTTTTTGAATTACTCATAAAAGATTTTTCTAAAGGTTTTCCCGGTAAAATTTTTATTTGCGTTTTTTGTCATTCAGCGGGCGGCTCAATATTTCCACAACAGGGATTTCCCGGACTGGAGTTTGTCTTGCAGCGTTGAAAGGCTTCATCAAAAGTATATTTAGGCCTGGGCGGATTGGGCTCAAAAAATAAATCCATTTGTGCCAATGCACAGAGAGTGAGTTGATCGTTTTCATCTTTTGGTGCGGGAGCGCCTGTTCCCTCGGGATTGCCAAACCATCTTTGACACGCCTGAGCCTTTGCATCCTGCGGACTGATATCCGGATTTTCGGAATAAATTTTCAGAAAGGTGGTGGACACCATGTCTTGCGCCTCGTATTGCCTGATATCAGGAATTTGGGATGGATCATTTGTGCACTTGCCGGTTACGCCTGCTGCAATCATGTGGTTCGAAATCAAATAAGGTGTAGGCCTGGTTGAAGACGGATACACTTTAAACGTTCCTGTCTGCATGACGTTTACCTGAGGAACTCCATTTTTGTCCTGGGGCAGTATGTCGGTGTAGGCTGTCCTGAACCATCCGGGAGATTGCGGATCATAAAGTGGCGAACCGCAGATGAGTAGAGGTAAGGTGTATTTCCTTTCTTCCGGCCAGCCGGGAGGGTTTAGAAATAATTCCAGCATCGATTTGATATAATCCCTGTCGGATCCGCCATCAAAAAAACCGGAAGCCATCATAATCGGAAAATAGTCATTGGGATATTCGCTCTCGCCAGATCCCGGAGCAGCGATCGGGCTTACCTCCATAAATGTTTTGTAAAATGAGGATTGATCGGGAGCAAATCCGGCACAGATCAGAAGCTGCTCCCACCGCCTGAAAGTAATGGCATTTTCAAAAGTACCTAATTGAACGACAGCCCAGGGAGGATAGTGAAGTAATAAGATTCCTTTTTGATTCATCACATTGAGCCCGAGTGAAGGAAACAAATGCCATTTGGAAGTGCCATCGGTCGGGCTCCCATTTACATGATAATTTGCCATTGGATTCCATACATTCAGCTCCTTCAGCAATTCCATTCCTCTGATTGCCTTTTGTGCATAATCTTTGCTGAATATGGTGGCGTGGCGGTTGCCGAATTGTTCTAACACATCTTGCTCGCCTGCGCTTTCAAGAAGTATATAATATTCGCCATCCACACAGGTTACTTCTATTTTTTGAATATCTGAAATGGCGTCTGCCTTTAACGAATTGGCAGTGTAATGTTTGATTACGTCAGAATAATCGTGGAAGTTCAGGCTTGGGTCGGCAAATTCCGGTTCGGGAAAGAGTTGCTCTATTTTGTCTGCAGCTCCAAATGCATATTTGTAGGAAGCCATGGTCGGGTTTTATTTATAAATGAACAAGATTCAAGTGACCTCAAAAGATTAGCCTGAAGCATCACAGCTTTGCAGGATATTTCCCACGGCAGAAAAGTGTTTGTAGCAGAAGAAGCGTTTAGGATAGGAGTAGGAAGATTTTAATTAATTCGGGCCGGGGATTATCATTTTCTAATTTGAAAATTCCAGCTTCTATTAATGAACCTCGGATAACATCAGATTCAAAACCGGCTTCAAAGTACGGTTATTTTTATTCAACAATAATTTTTTTCGTTCTGAAATTTTCTAAATAATCATCTGCAAAGGTCCTACGCTGCATGAGGTAGTTTTCGGAAAATGAGACAGCCTGGCGGAGGATGTCGTTTTCTTTGTAAGCTCCCTGCAATACAGAAAATCCTTCAATGGCAAGGTGCATGAGCTTCTTCGCGGTAGGAAAGATTTCATCTGATTCGAGGCCAAAGACAGCCTGCTCCATTAAAGAAGCCAATCTGTTCTCAAATGGCAAGAGTAGGTCCAGCGATTTATTCAGAAATGAATCTGGGTAAAGCAAACCACAGTAAAATAATACCGGAACCATTTGCCATTCCAGAGGGGGTGCATCTACTGATCTTAACTCAAGATATCTCTTAAGTCTTACATCAGGAAATAACAAGGAGAGATGGTTTTGAAAATGAGATAAAGTTGGATACAACCCGTTTACCCGGTTAGAAAGCCAATGTTCCATGGTAATGTCAGGGCCAAAAATTTCATCACCAAAATCTTCTATATAAAGAACAGGGGCTTTTAATGCAAAACGGAGGTAAGCATCAATAACGGAATCCTTGTCTGAAGATTTTATACCCTTTCCTGTCGTGATGATGCCCGTTCTTGTTTTGTCCAGGTGTTGCCAGATAAAACTTCTGTATGATTTATAGCCATTGGCTTTGCCGGCAATCACAGGTGAGTTTGCAAATATTGCTGTGGCGAATGGAACGAGCAGGTTGGCTGCCAGAAATCTTTTTACTTTGGTATCCCAGTCGATGCCAGTATCCATATTTACCTGCAACGAACTGGTCTGAACCATCATCTGCCTTCCGTATCTGTTGATCTTGTCAAAATATTTCGACATGGCCTGGTACCTCGGTTTATTGAATTGCATTCCGGTTTGATCGGCGTTAAACCATGGATGTGTTCCGCATTGCTCAAATCGAAAGTTTGTTTGTTTCCTGATTTCGTCCAAAATCTGTTGCATGAAATCGATCTTATGCGAGACGTCTTCAATACTATTGCATGGAGCAGTGGCAATTTCTACCTGTGCTCCAGGCTCAAATTGAAATCGGCTGCCATCGGGAAAGTCAATCGCTTCAATGAACTCATTATTTTCCCCCGGGGACAGGTTTTTATTTCCATACCGCACGACACCACCTCTCTTTTTTGAGAATTGTGCAATTACAGAGGATAAGGATTCTCCATTTCCATAAAGCCTGGCAGCCTGTATTTCATTTTGTGCGTTGGCCCGATAAGGAAAACATTCTAATTCCACTCCGATATTTTCTGAATCAATACCCGCTGCAATGGGTTGGAGTGGAGCAGGCCCGAATAAATGTTCTTCAATATAATTTCTGCAGAGTTCTTTGGTGAGGATGGTGGCGGGAAAAGACATCATTTCGTTTTTTTTCTGTTTTCATTTTCCTGAATGCGACTTTGCAATGAATCAAAAAACAGAGAAGCGATATCGGTGTTAAAAATCTTATCGATCTCACGGATGCAGGTTGGACTTGTCACATTGATTTCTGTAAGATAATCTCCGATCACATCAATACCCGTAAACAATAAGCCACGTTCTTTTAATGCCGGGCCTATCTGGTCACAAATCCAACGGTCTCTTGCTGTTAATTGAAAACCCTTTTTCCCTGCGCCTGCAGCCAGATTGCCACGATGGTCTCCTTTGGCGGGGATCCTCGCTATGCCATAATCGACCGGGATACCGTCAATCAGGATAATACGCTTATCTCCCAGTGTTTCTATTTCCGGAATGTAAGCCTGTGCCTGAATGTACCGGCTTCCTGTTCCGGTTACTTCCTCGATGATTACGTTTGTATTCGGATCTCCTTTTTTGATCACAAAAATAGATTTACCTCCCATTTTATTGGTAGGCTTTACTACGATCTTGCCGTATGTATCTAAAAAGCTTTTGATGGCCTTCTCAGACCGTGTCAATAATGATGGCGGACAACACTGAGGAAACCATGCGGTGAAAACCTTTTCATTGACATCACGCAATGATCCTGGATTGTTTACCACCAGCACCCCTTCCTGCTCTGCTTTCTCAAGAATGTAGGTGGCCATAATAAATTCTACATCGAAAGGCGGATCTTTTCGCATCAGGATCACATCAAGGTCGCTTAATGCGCCATAATCATCACCGGTAAATTCAAACCAGTTTTCGTAATCGTCAAATACATTTAGGCGACGCATTCGGGCTTCAGCACGACCGTTTCTTAAAAACAGATCGGCCATTTCGATATAAACAACTTCCCATCCGCGCTTTTGAGCTTCCAGCATAAAAGCAAGCGAAGTGTCTTTCTCAGGATGAATGGATTGAATGGGGTCCATTACCACCCCGATTTTTGTCTTCGTCATGTGATTTGATTCATGAATTGAGGCTTGACTTCCCATCATTGGTTAAACAGAAATTTATTTTCATGGGAATGATTCTAAAAAATTTACTTCTGAATTAGTCTTTCGTATCCCTTCCAATCATCCGGAAGTTGTTTGCCCAAATATTGTTTACACCTTTTCGCAAAAATAAGAGGCACAGTGTCCAGATTATCTGATTTGATAAGGCGATTAAAAATCAATAATGCAGAAGAAAAATCCCGATTAAAATAGGCGTCCATCCCGGCTTTGAGTTCTTCTCTTGTAGATTCCTTTACCTTTCGCCGGCCTTCTTCTTCGGCATCAAGTACTTCGTAAATCCTGATCGCCTTGTCTTTCCCTTTGACAGCAACATAATCTACCATACGGATGGAAAAGGCATCGGGGTTTTCAAGAGATAAAAAAGTATTCTCACCAATCAGAAATTGTGCTTCATAATTTCTTGTAAGGTGTTCTATCCGGGAAGCAAGATTGACTGAATCGCCCAACACTGTGCACTGCATCCTGTCCTGCCCGCCCATTGTTCCGAGTACCATCGGGCCGGTGTTCATCCCAAGTCCCATCCTCAATGGCTGTCGTCCATTTGAAATGAGTTCTGCATTAAATTTTCGTAAGGCAGCGCACATCACAACACCTGCCTCTACGGATTGCTGAGCCGGCACCGGAAACAATGCCATGATCTCATCGCCTGCATAAGAATCGATAAAACCACCCGATTTTGTGATTGGCTCACCCAGTACGCTGTAATATTGATTCAGCAATTCGATCACGTCATGCGGAGAGAGCAATTCTGCCATAGAGGTAAACTCGCGGATATCCGAAAACAAGACACTCATCTCCATCGCTACGGATTCACCCAATTCGACTTTTGCTATATCATTATGTCCGAGGTTTTTCAAAAACTGGCTCGGTACAAAACGTTTTTGTGCCCTGAGCAATCGTTCCTGGTCTTCGTATATTCTGGCATTGGCAAGAGATATGGCAGCCTGAGCTGAAAGTAATTTGATAATATTTACACGCTCTTCGCTGAAAGCGCTGTGTGTTAAATTGTTTTCAAGATATACAGCTACCCGCCATTGATCGTGCAATGGGAGTGGTACACACATGACAGACAGTGGTTTTTTCCGGATGATATACGGATCGGAAGAGAAGGAATTTATTTTGGAGGCGTTGTTAATAACGATGGCTTCATTGGTGCGCCATGCTGTATTGATCAGTGTTATGGGGTAAAGCAGTTCTTCATGAACGGGTAATGCAGCATTCGTTTCTATTGTGCTTTCATCCATTTGGGCGAGAATGGTAATGCGACCCTCCCTGTCTTCAAAAAGAAAACCTTTTTGTGCTCCTGCATTTTCCAACAGAATTTTTAGTGTGGATGCAAAAAGTTTTTCCAGTACCAATTCGCCCGAAATAGTTTGGGAGGCTTTGAATATAGAGTTGATATCGAGAATTTCCGCATTGATGCTGTCTGTGATTGTATGATTAACTGATTCAGTATTTTTTGAATTGGCAGCCGGGCTTCCCCGGAAGATAGCTGATTCAGAAAGTATCGGATACTCTTTATCCATAGCCTCTACTTTTCTGGCAGCACCCCATCGGTAGTAGAGATACCTGGAAGCCTGAAGATAACCTTCGGCAGCTTTGGACAGGCCTGAATGCAGTAAGAGTCTGGCTGCCATCTCGTGTGCCATAGCCTCGTCGCGGATGAAATTATTTTTTTTGGCACTGATTATTGATTGTTCAAAAAGTGATAATGCCTCCGCAATATGATCCTGGTAACCGGCGAGCATTGCCTGCATCAGAAATTGGAGATGACTGAAATTGTCCGGGCATTGTTGCGCCCAATTAGTCATTGTAGCGAGGCTTAGATTCATTTTGTCGAGCATCGGTTGACGGCTATCAAAATCAGTATCCTGAAGTAAGTTAGCATACACCAGAAAGGAGATAATATGAAACCGTACCAACTGCGGCAACGACATCACAGAAGCCATTAACTGTTCCTGCTTTTGAATATGAGCAGATGCACCCCGGGCATCGTTGTATAAAAAATGTATTTCTGCTTTATAAATATGATAGTTGGCAATCCCTGTCATAAAATGACGGCGTGACATCCCTTCCAGGCATTCTTCTTCATTAAAGCTATCATCAGTCATTGAGTAGAGGCTGGTTGTCAATCCACGAAAATTCAATTGCATTTGCAAAAACAGGGTTCCGGAATCGTAGGAGTCCTGGTAGTCACATTCTTTAACGATCCTGAGCATCTTCCGGTGTTCATTGGATGCACTTTCAAGGTCAATCTGAGGATCCCAGATGATACAGTCCTGTGCACTGTACGCCAGGTACAACAGATCTCCTGATTGGTAACCTGCTTCAATCGCCTTTCGAAACCAGGGAGTCATGGTCGACCAATGATTTGCCCAGTGATGCACAAACATGGTATAGACGTAAATGATCCTGGACCTTAGCGCAATGTCGTCCGATTTTTCAATGATGCTTACTCCCAACTTGCCGTATTCGTATCCAAGAGCCGTGTTATTGAAATACCCGCAAAGAATCATTCCATACGCTGCATAGGAGAATGCTGTTTCTGGACTGTTGCCAAATTGCAAGGCTAAATTTACCGACTTCAAAACGAGGTAAGGAAACATGACACCACTTGCGGACAGAAAGGCTGCCGCAAAAGTTTCCATCAGCAACTGGCTGGCTATTTTTGCTTTTTGGTCAGTAAGTTCCGGCAGATTAATGAGGTCTGCAATAGCCCGTCCACTCAGATTTCTGGTTAACAACTGCACTTCGTCCTCAACATTTTTTGAAGAGGGATCCTGCAAAAACTCAAACCCCAGGTAAGAAAGCCCTTCGCAGGCAGCCTGAATCGATTCACGCATTTTGCCGATGGTAGCATATTGCCTGGTTCTTGCAGATAATACCAATGCTTTTTCAACGGGTGTTTTTGAATGGCTCAACATCTCCTCTGCCCAATGGTCTGCGGCATTCCAGTCTCCGGTTAAATAGGTACAATGTTGTATTTCCTCAAACAGTTTCCAGGTGAGATCATAATTTGATTGCCAGGTTTCTTCATCAAGAAGTTCATAACCGGCCTTCAGATAATTCAGTGCAGCTTCATACGCTGAAGATTGTTTTGCTTTGATTCCTGCTTTCAGATTTAAGGTCACCAGGTTTTTCCGCTCTGCAGAATTTTCAATCAGAGACCTACCTTCATTTAAGTGCCCCGTGATTTCAAAAAGTGCTTCATCTAATTTTTCTGCGTTGGTGTGATTCAGAATCAGTCGCCCGATTGACAGATGGAGCGCCTGTCTTTTTTCGGAAGGGATCAGTGAATAGGCTGCCTGTTGCACCCGGTCATGCTGAAACCGGTAGGTTGGATTTAGTTCATTGCTATCCGGCTCTTTATCGTCTGAAATTTTTTCAGATTTTAAGGAAGGATCCAATCCAACATACTTGTAGGTTTCATTGAGCGGTATAATCAAATTTGCCCTGAGTGCTTCATCCAGATCTCTGGCGGTTTCTTCCATGGGCCTCTCATGGATAATGGCCAATGTTTTCAGGTCGAAAACAGCGCCAATGCAGGATGCCAATTGAAGCACCTGTTGGGTTGTGCTCTTTAGCCGGGATAGCCCGGCCACCAGAAAGTCAACCACATTGTCGCTTTTTTCTACCTGATTCGCTTTATCAACATCCCATGTCCATTTGCCTGTTTCGGGATTAAACCGGATAATCCCCCTGTCATTCAGATTTTTTAATAGTTCGATGGTAAAAAAGGGATTGCCAGCAGCTTTTGCAAAGAGTATTCTGCTCAGTGAAGCAGCTTCTGTTTCATTGCAATGCAATGCATCCGTGGTGATCTGATTTACGGCCTCTTCACTCAGGGGGCTAAGGGACAAATTTTCAATGAATCGTTCCTTCTGCACTTCTCCGAGAATAAGATTCAACGGATGAGAATCGTCCACTGCATTGCTGCGATAAGCACCTATAAGAAAGAAATATCCTAACTCTTTTGAAGTTACAAGATGATGAATCAGATTAAGGGTAGGGATATCACTCCATTGCAGGTCATCCATAAACAAAACCAATGGATGCTCTTTCCCGGCAAAAACTTTTACAAAATTTTGAATCAGTATGAAGAACCGTTTTTGCGCTTCAGCAGGCGGGAGTTCCTGTACGGGAGGTTGCTTCCCGATTATTAATTCCAACTCCGGAATAAAATCGATCAGAAGGTTTGCATTATTTCCAAGTGCATTGGAGATCGCTGTTCGCCATTTATCAAGAATGTTTTCCGGTTCGCCCAGAAGTTCATAAATCAGGTTGCGGAAAGCACTTGCAAATGCGAAGTAAGCATTGTTTTGCTTGAACTGTTCAAACTTGCCATGAATCAGATATCCTCTTTTTTTTACAATGAACCTTCCCAATTCATACACCAACGCGGATTTTCCAACACCGGAATAACCCGATACCAGACAAAACTCCACCGACCCGTTGGATGCATTATCGAAGTGGGATACTAAAGAATTAATCTCCTCTTCACGTCCGTATAATTTTTGTGGAATCTGAAAGACCGGAGATACATCCGACGATGCCAGTTCAAAACTAAAATCGTGAAATCCTTTTCGAATTCTTTCTTTGCATTCTTCAAGATCAGCTAAGAGGCCGTAGCTGCTTTGATAGCGGTCTTCAGCATTTTTTGAAATGAGTTTTGCAACGATATTTGATAATACATCCGGGATAATCCGGTTTACCTTATTTACAGGCAGTGCATTTTTGCTGATGTGACAGTGAACCCATTCCAATGGATCGCTTGCTGTAAAAGGAAGTTGCCCGGTAAGCATCTGATAAAATGTGATGCCAAGCGAATAATAATCGGTGCGGTAATCCACATCACGGTTCATCCGGCCTGTTTGCTCGGGCGACATGTATGGCAATGAGCCTTCAATGCGTTTGGTCAAGGAAATATCCTGCCGCTCCCTGGTGAGTTCGGTAGATGCGCTGAAGTCAATCAACCGCAAAGCACAGGTTTGTGGATCGATAAGAATATTGGTTGGGTTTATGTCCTTATGAATGACACTTTTAGTATGAAGGGTCCCTAAAATTTTTACAAGCTGTATTGCGATTGGAAAAAATTGCTTTGGTGTGAGGTGTTTTTTTTCAAATCCGGACAGGTATTCCTGTAGTGTAATTCCGAATTTCTCCATGACGATTCCCCCATTGCCCGGATCGTAGGTTACGAAGGAATGTGCATTAATAATACCCTCAAAATGAAGCTGGCAGAGGATTTGGTACTCCCGGCGGATATTGGCGATATCTTCCTTCCGGGGAAAGTTATCCGACAAGGTTTTTATGGCTACTTCGGAATGATCTTCTTTGCGGAGCGCTTTGTAAACAATATGAAGGTTGGATGCCGATATTTTTTCAAGTATCAGATATCCTGGAATAATTTCTGCAATTGCGTGTTCGTGGTGAAGTTCCACACATCAGATATTGAAGTATTCATTATACGTCCGGAGAAACTCTTTTTGAGCGTTGTTTACAATTGGATAGCCATGTCCGCATAGGGCATGTTCGAAGGGTATTTCTTTTAATCTCAAAAAATCTGCAGCACCCGGCTGACTTTCAAACATCCATGCGGGGCCGAGATTTGCAGGCCTGAAAAATTTCATTTGTTGCATTGTAGCTACAGTTGCTTCATCAAAAAACTGATCGGGCTCTACCCAGTTTTGCAAAGAATCACAGGCAATCATAATTCCTCCTTCCCGATTGAGGCGAATGATACATTCCGGGCGTTTCACCGTTTCAAATACAAAAAGCGATGCATCGCGAAAAGGCATCTCTCCTCCCGGAATCAACTCTTTATCTACTTTCAAACCGTCTTTTACTTTCATTCCCGGCAATGCCCAGAAGGTAGCCTTGTACCGGTCAACATAGAATGCATCATCTATTCCGTGCATATCTCCGAGACGCACTACGTTTATCACTTTGCCCAATGTATCAAGTGCCTTAAGGCCTTCATCATTCAGCCGGACGGAATTCAGAATGGTCAGATTTCCATCTTCCCTTACGATGGTCATGTTCCTGCTGAATTGCCACATCGAGCCAAAGAATTCACCTTTCATTGTTCCGGGAACAAAAAAGACATCTTTGAACACCTCACGGATATTTCCATGCGGCATTGCCTCAGCAAATGTTGACATAAAAATTTTTTCCTAAAAGTACCAAAAAATTAAATACTGTTTTTTTGCCTGGAATCTTCGACAGGAATTTAACGATTGAGAGTGTATTTTGAGATGCAGAAAACTTATGAATGTAGAAGCAATAGGATCAGGCGTTTTCATAATCAAATATTCCGGCATAGATATATTCTCTGGCAAATTCATTCAGATAGGCGTTGATATATTTTTTGGCACCGGACGGAATCCTACCCCTGATAACATCGTCAATGGTTTCGCTGCCATCGCTGGTATCGTGTCGTTTCACAAAAAAAAGTGTTACATCCTTTCCTCCCAGAAGGCCGATAATTCCCTGTAGTTTTTCACTTGCGAAGCGCATGTCGAATACATGGCCACCCAATGCTGTAAAGGCAGGCTGTAGGGCAATTGTTTCAGAATTGAAATGAGGCCAATTGCCCGGAGGGGAAATGAATTGAGGATATTCTCTTTCAGGAAAAACCGGAAGTGACCGGAGCCTTTCCACGTAGCCATGACTCAATCCCGCATTCCCGGCGCCTTTCAGAATAATATTGAGATAGCGTCTTGTGGGAAGACAACTGTTATCAATGAATCCCTGTAGTCCGATATAGGTTTGTGCTTTTACTTTGCCGTGTGCCGTTTCTACTTCTACGACAGTTCTGTCATAACCCAGACCATAAGATTCTACAACATCCAATGAAGCAAGACTTTCGTCGGGACAGGCATGTACCACTCCTTCCACAAAATCATCCGGATCGGAGGATGGTTCGATGTTGGCAACCCCACCTTCATGCCTGAACCAATGCCTGACATTAAAACGAAGTTTCCAGCCGGGAAGAACAGCCAACTCTGAAGTAAAAGGGATGACACCTTTTGCTTTCAGCGAAACTAAATTAATATTGGAGCCGTAGCCAAAGTAGTAAAACATATTGCGGACGCCAGACCAAGGTAATTTAATAAGTGGATATGAATGATCGATTCACATGCACCTCCTCACTCTACGACCACGCCTATATCTTTTGACATCCACAGATAACGACAGGCATACGTGCGATAAGGTGCCCAATGTTTGGAAATATTCAGTAACCGCTGATCTAATTTCTTTTTATCCTTAATCTGGATATTGTACAATTTGATCATGGCATTTCGGATGCCCAGATCGTCTAATGCAAATACGTCTTCTCTTCCAAGGGTAAACATCAGAATCATCTCCACCGTCCATCGGCCTACTCCTTTGATTTGAGTGAGCAGATTGATAATTTCTTCGTTTTCCATGGCAGATAATTGCCGGTCGGTAATTTTATTTTCCAGAAAAAATTGACAGACATTGTGTACATAATTGCTCTTGGCATTGGAAAATCCGAGGGAACGGAATGAATCTGTAGAAGTATTTAATATTTGCAAGGCTGTCGGCTCTTTGCCGTCATACAAATCAATAAAGCGGCCATACAGAGTGCGGGCTACCTGTACGCTGAGTTGCTGTGACAGGATGGAAGCGCATAACCTCAGGTAAACTTTCCTGCGTGGCTGGATGGTCACTTCCGGTAATGCATTTATCAGCAGGGCAAATCTTTTGTCGTTGGATAAGTGCGTTCTGTGATCCATGTCCTGATAGTTATTGTGAGTTCTTGCTACTGCAGGTTCCAGCTAATGTTGCCATCTTTCTCATCTTTCATATCTATACCTAAGGCAGCCAGTTCATTTCGGATTCTGTCAGAAGTATAGTAATCTTTTTTTGTACGGGCATCTTTGCGTATAGCAGCCAACAGATCCATCACTCCCTTGAAAGCACCGGTGACAGCCCATTCATTTTTTAATCCCAGGATGTCTTCAAGAAATACCTTAAAATCTTTTTTCATTCTTTCAATCGTATCCGAAGAAAGTGCGCCGGGGGCAATGATTTTTTCTTTGATACTGTTGACCACCGGTACTATCTCAAAAAGTGCTGCCAATACCCTGGCGGTGTTAAAGTCATCATTAAGAAATTCGGGCAGTTCATCCAGCAGCCCGTTTATTTTTGAATCCAATGATGAGTCAGATGGGATTTTATTTTCTTCCGGAGAAAAAGTTTTTAAAATTTCATAAGCATCAAACAACCGTCGAAGCCCTTTCTCTGCGGCTTCCAATGCCTCATTGCTGAAATCAAGTGAACTGCGGTAATGTGTCTGCAGAATGAAAAAGCGGATCACCATCGGGCTGAATGCTTTTGAGAGCAGTGGATGATCGCCACTGAACAATTCTGTCAGCCTGATTACATTGTTATAGCTTTTTCCCATCTTCTTTCCGTTGATGGTAATCATATTGTTGTGCATCCAGTATTTTACAGGTGCCTGTCCGTTGCAGATGGTACTCTGTGCGATCTCACTTTCGTGATGAGGAAACAGGAGATCCATTCCTCCTCCGTGAATGTCAAAATGATTGCCCAGGTATTTGGTAGCCATTGCCGAGCATTCAATGTGCCATCCCGGAAAACCCTCTCCCCACGGACTTTTCCAGCGCATGATGTGTTTGGGAGGCGCTGCTTTCCAGAGTGCGAAATCGGCTTTGTTTCTTTTTTCATCCTGCGACTCCAATACTCTTGTAGTTTCCAGTAAATCTTCTATCACACGCCCGCTGAGTTTGCCGTAATCATACCCTTCGGCATATTTCTCTACATCAAAATACACTGAACCATTCACTTCGTATGCGTACCCTTTTTTTATCAGATCTTCTATCATGGATATCTGCTCTACGATATGTCCGGTGGCTGTAGGCTCGATGTTGGGCTCCAATGTATTGAATTGACGAAATGCCCAGTGAAACAGGTTGGTATATTTCTGCACCAGTTCCATAGGTTCCAGCCGTTCCAATTGCGCCTTCTTGCTGATTTTATCTTCTGCTTCGCGGCCTTCTTCTTCAAAATGCCCTGCATCCGTGATGTTGCGTACATACCGCACCTTATAGCCCAGGTGTAACAGGTACCTGTACACGACATCAAAAGTAATGTAAGGCCGGGCATGACCCAGGTGACTTTCGCCACTCACCGTGGGCCCGCAGACATACATACCCACATACGGCGGATTGATGGGCTTAAAATCTTCCTTTTTTCTGCTGAGTGAATTATAAATTTTCAGAGACATACCGTTCCATTTTCCAATCGTGCCAAAGATATTTCTATAATTACAAAGGGAATATTTATTTTTTAATGATAAAGTATTTTTGATACATATCGGACCTGTAAACTTTGTCAGGCTGGCGGCGACTTGTGCATTATAACAGGTTATTCTATAATTTGGAATAACTGATTTTTAAGGATATATTTGATTTCATTATTTTTTTGTTGCACCACCAAAACGTTAGCTATGAAATTCCTAAAGAATCCATTCTTTATTTTAATTCTCCTAACCATAGTATGTTTAAGTAGTTGTAAGAAATACGCACAGAAGTCCCATCCTTCGAAGGAAGGAACTAAATTTGATATTAGTGAATATGTTTCATCTCCTACCTTGAGGTTATTAAGGGAAAGAATCAATAAGGAGGGCAAATCTTTTACTGTAAGTTTAAATGAAAAGATAAAAACTTATTATACTGATGAAACAGGAAGGATGATTAGTGAAAACGAACGAAGATCTTTTGTTTCGGCTTGCACTGGTTTTACCGACGCTTATGTTACTTTGGTAGAATATAAACAGAATTTTGATTGTAACAATGGATATGTCCTTTCGTGGAAGTACCAAATAACAACAGATAATAATATTGTAGCAGCTAATTCTACATTCCCTGCTCAAAAGTCCAAAGGACTTATTAGAATCTATCATTCAGGATCATACACTCCGGCTTATTCCGATATTACATACGATGTCAATATTAGTGATTTAGGTTCTGACCCAAACTATGGAGCAGGTTATGAAAGCTTTGAAGTTGAATTTGTCAGTGACTATGTTCCTGAAAGTGAAATGAATAATGCAATGGTCGCAAGTTTGAAAATTGGAGCAAATCTGGCAATAGATTGTGATAATGGGACTGCGCCAATTGGAATTGCACTTACTGATTACACAATTCCTAATAATACAGCAGGAGATCCATGTGAAAGGAATGATAAGGTCTGGGTTATCCCATCTGGGGGAATTAATGGTATTGGTTTTACTGTTACCGGAGTAGATCCATTTGGTAATTGCCCTGTAAATTATGGCTACCCTACCTGCCAGGAGGTACAGTATTCTGTTAATGGTGGATCCTTCCAAGATATCGTGAATGTCATTTCCAGCTCTCCATTTTTAGGAACTAAGTATTTGCAAAGATGGGATGTAGCATATCCTCCATTACTTTCCTCAGGTACTTACACCTACATCTTTAGATACCGGAATGTTATTGGAGTGTGGAGTGGGTCGAACTTTATGACAGACTCATGTGTATCTAATAGACCTTACACCACCGAAGTCTGGACTATTACCTATTAAATAATTCAGTGATTGCGAAATAGAAAACATAGCTATTTTTTGATTGCCATTGGGTTGGCATTGAACTTTCAGTCCATTTCACAAACTCTTTGTTCTGAGTCTGCTTATATGCGTCAATTTTCCGGTGCTACATGGTATTCATTAGAAAAGATACATGTAGCACCAGCGGAGTTTAATAATACTCTTTTTTTCTTTAATGTTTTTGATACGTTGAATAACTTCGGGCTGCCAGTTACAGGCGGAAACATGCTTATTAAAATTGACCGAAACGGAGATATGGTTTGGTCAAAAAAAATCAGCGGCAAAACGGATATTATCGGATTGAATGAGATGAAAAGATTGTCAAATGGGGATATCCTGTTTTCAGGAAGAGTTACAAAGCCATCCATGTCCGGAGGCAACTCATTCAACCTGTTGATAAGGACGGACTCTTCCGGTAATTTTAAATGGAAGAAGGTATTTGACGGAGACGTACACCAATTTTATGTTGAAAGGTGCTTTGAAACTCCAAAAGGCAACTTAATCATTCCTTCTTCAATCAGTGAAAGATTTCAAGTAAACCGCCTTTACCCTTTATTGTGCCTCACACAAAATGGGGATTTATTATGGTCAAAAACGTATCATATACCCAATATCTCAGAAGGTTATCATATAGACCCTCCACTCATAACACAATGCGCTGAGAATGAATTGGGACTTTTTTTTTCTTGTTATACGCTGTCAAATAACTTGGGCAACCTGTCACCATCCTATTTATATGCGCTGAAGGCTGATGCATTTACAGGGACGTTAATCCAATCCCGTTCCATTACATTTCAGGGTAAATCTTTGGTGGGTGTAAGCGATGTAGTATTTCGTGAAGGGAAATTTGATATTTGGGGCTCGGGAGTCTCCAATTCAAAAATGTTCATTTATAATATGATGATTTCTCAAGACCTGAAAATTTTGAAATATTCAAAATATTTAGGTCCGGAGGGGTCAAAAAACTTGTTGCCGGACTTATCCGTGTCCGACGAGGGCCAGGCCACCGGCAGTTATGTGTTACGTACTGACTCCACGAAAACAGGCTTTTTTTTTGCAATATCCAAAGACTTACAATACATATTCAGTAAGAAAATTTCCTTAAAGCCCTCCCTTAATAATTTTCAATTGTTAAACAAGGGTAAAGAGAAATACTTATTATTATTTGACTACCTGGGGGGCAGATCAGACGCTCATTTTATAGTTTCGGAATTTTCAGCGGATATGGATCCGGATCGGATTTGTGCCGGAGATGATGTTAAACCAGGGTTTGTACTTGAGGGTACGAATTCCCTGGTGGATGAGGGTTTTCAGATAACAGAATTTGAGAATCCTATAAAAATAGAGGATATCCGGGAAGAGGTAAGTTTAAAGAACTATTATGTCCGAAATGATGTTTTATGCGAACATTTATCCATTTGTGACAGTATTAATATCAAAGGGAATACAATCATTTGTAATGTAGAAGACACGCAATATTTTAAAATTGAAAAAAGAAATGATTGCCTTAAAAGAGTACAATGGGATATTGACAAAGAAGCAGGCGAAATATTTACATTAAATGATTCCACGTTAAAAGTACAATTCAATAGTAATTGGAAGGGTGGATTCTTAAAAGCATCCATCCCCTCTTGCGGTTTAATTGATTCTATTCAGGTGGTGGTGATTCCAAAAATTGCAGATGTACAACTTGGAAATGATACCACACTTTGTAACAATACGCTTACTCTACGATCAGGAAATATATATGCAAGTTATCGATGGCAAGATGGTTCTACTGCGGATACGCTGAATGTATCTACTTCAGGCAAATATTGGGTGACTGTAGCAGATTCTTGCGGGCGCATTTCTTCGGATACCGTTGAGATTCATTCTGTAGATTTGAACTTTAGCGTCGGAATTGACAGAGAAATTTGTTTATATGACAGCGTATATTTAGATGCTACTAAGGGGTTCTATGATTATCGATGGACTTCGTCCGATAATTCTCTGATTTCCACATCCAAAAATTCTGCGGTTGGTATTCCCGAATCTACTACGCGGTATCTGGTATCTGCAGAAAAATTTCCAGGATGCAGAGTTAAAGACTCAGTGGTTATCCATGTAAAAGATTGTCCGCGTACTATTTTTTTTCCGAATGCATTCTCGCCAAACGGTGACGGATTAAACGATCTTTTCAAACCTATTGTTTCAGGAAAAATGAGTCAATATTATTTTAGAATTTATAACCGTTATGGTCAATTGATTTTTGAGACAAATGAACTTCAAAAGGGTTGGGATGGAAGATTCCGAACTGAAAATGTTCCCGTAGGAATTTATACATGGACATGCAGTTATGCGTTTCGTAGGCAACCAGCCAAAAATATTAAGGGTAAGGTGGTACTCTTGAGGTAGATAAAAAACGAATTGTCTTAAATTAAATTGATTCGGAGAGGCCGATTTTGACAAAAAACCGGTTCAAATTTCCGAATTATTTTCCTGAAAAAGATTTATGCAAAATTGAATACCTGGAATATTATCGGTTAATAAAATTGGTGTGTATCCATTATTGAAATCAGTTGACTTATTTTTGTAGCCAACAATTGAATAAAATCATGAACAAAGGCCCGGTTTCACAATTTATCGAACATCATTACCGTCACTTTAACGCCGCTGCACTGATGGATGCTGCCAAAGGATATGAAGCACATCTGAATGAAGGGGGGCGAATGTTGGTTTCGCTTGCCGGAGCCATGAGTACGGCTGAGTTAGGTATTTCACTGGCAGAAATGATCAGGCAGGATAAGGTGGCTATTATCAGTTGTACAGGCGCCAATCTGGAAGAAGATATCATGAATCTGGTGGCACACAGCCACTATAAAAGAGTACCCCATTACCGCGACCTCAGTCCGCAGGAGGAATGGGACCTGTTGGAAAATCATTACAACCGTGTGACGGATACCTGCATTCCGGAGGAAGAAGCATTCAGGAGAATACAGCAACATATTCATAAAATATGGAAAGATGCGGAGGCAAAGGGCGAGCGCTATTTTCCTCATGAATACATGTATCAGATGCTGAAAAGTGGCGTATTGGAACAGCATTATGAAATAGATCCCAAACATAGCTGGATGCTGGCTGCTGCCGAAAAAAATCTGCCGATTGTAGTACCCGGATGGGAAGACAGCACAATGGGAAACATCTTTGCTTCGTATGTGATCAAGAATGAACTGAAAGCCTCCACTATGAAGAGCGGAATTGAATACATGGTATTTCTGAGTGACTGGTATCGCAAAAATTCCGGAGGAAAAGGTGTTGGATTCTTTCAGATCGGTGGTGGCATTGCGGGTGATTTTCCGATTTGTGTAGTTCCCATGATGTATCAGGATCTGGAATGGACGGATGTGCCTTTCTGGAGTTACTTCTGTCAGATATCAGACTCTACTACTTCGTATGGTTCCTATTCAGGCGCAGTGCCGAATGAAAAAATTACATGGGGCAAATTGGACATTCATACACCAAAATTTATTGTGGAGAGTGATGCCACGATTGTAGCCCCGCTCATCTTTGCATGGATTCTCGGGTGGTGATTTAATAGGATGGATTCGCAAGAAAACTTTTGGAGCAACATTTATGAAAAACTATCAATACGAAATCAGATGGGCAGTTATTTATTCAGCCTTTCTTTTGTTGTGGTCGTTGGCTGGCCGGTTGAGCGGGTTACACGATAAGTATCTGGAATTAGAACAAAATCTATCTTTATTTCTATTGATACCTGCTGTGGCAACATATATTCTGATGCTGGTAGAAAAGAGGAAACATTTTTACTCCGGAAATATGAGCTATATACAGGGATTGAAATCGGGCATCGGCCTTACATTTTTTATTCTGGTGCTTACACCGGTAGTTCAGTTGATCAGCAATTTTATAATCTCTCCGGATTATTTCAAAAACCTGGCGCATTATGCCGTATCCAAAGGAATTATGTCGGATGCAGAGGCGGCAAAGCAATTCAGCTACAGCAATTATACATTTGTCAGTATGGTGTTTCAATTGATCTCAGGATCGGTGTTTGCCGCATTTGTTCCGTTGTTTTTGCCACGAAGACGCGAAGCCACGAAGGATCACTAAGAAAGCCTTAGTGTTGCTTTGCGACTTAGAGCCTTTGTGGATGTTCTTGTTTTTTGCCACGAAGACACAAGGCCACGAAGGATCACTAAGAAAATCTTTGTGTTGCTTTGCGACTTAGAGCCTTTGTGGCTGTTCTTGTTTTTTGCCACGAAGACGCAAGGCCACGAAGGATCACTAAGAAAGCTTTAGTGTTGCTTTGCGACTTAGAGCCTTTGTGGCTGTTCTTGTTTTTTGCCACGAAGACGCAAGGCCACGAAGGATCACTAAGAAAGCTTTAGTGTTGCTTTGCGACTTAGAGCCTTTGTGGCTGTTCTTGTTTTCTGCCACGAAGACGCGAAGCCACGAAGGTTCACTAAGAATGCCTTTGTGTTGCTTTGCGACTTAGAGCCTTTGTGGCTGTTCTTGTTTTCTGCCACGAAGCCGCGAAGCCATGAAGGTTCACTAAGAATGTCTTTGTGCTGCTTAGTGTCTTTGTGCCTTAGTGGCAAGAATAACTTTCGCCACGAAGACGCGAAGCCAGGAAGGTTCACTAAGAATGTCTTTGTGCTGCTTAGTGTCGATTCATATTTTTCACCACGAAGCCACGAAGTCACGAAGGTTCACTAAGAATGTCTTTGTGCTGCTTAGTGTCGATTCATATTTTTCGCCACGAAGCCACGAAGCCACGAAGGTTCACTAAGAATGTCTTTGTGTTGCTTAGTGTCTTTGTGCCTTAGTGGCAAGAATAACTTTCTGCAGCGAAGACATAAGGACGAGAAGGATCACTAAGAATAATTTTGTGTTGCTTCGAGCCCTTGTGGGTATTTGATATATTTTATTGCCTGGAGAAATTTGGAAGAGAAGAATTATTCAATCCTTCTGTGGAGAATTCCGGATACCCATCAGAGTTACAAATCTGCTTTCTTTAATTTTTTAGGAATCTTAACGGTTATTGTTAAGGACTTTTTGTCGCGTGTGATTCCTAAATTGTATTCACGGCCCGTGGTGTTTCTGATCTCATCCAATACACTCTTTACATCCGATACTTTATCGCCGTTGACAGTGGTGATCAGGTCTCCTACTTTTACACCGGCTTTATCTGCAGCACTGCCGGGCTCTACTTTCAGAACCGTCACTCCATTTTCATTTTCGGTATCCTGGATCTGAAGTCCCATAGAAGGTTTGTTATAAAAAAACCCTTCTACAAAAGGCTTCGGACCGTTAAAATCAAATTGGAAATCTCTGTTTACCATGTCATTGTACCTGCCAAGGCCTTTCAGATAAATAGAATCGGCTGTTATGGAATAGGAGAAATCTTTTTTACCCAATTCGGCAGTTACTTTTTTAGTTTGATTTCCCCGCATCAGTTGTATCGTTACTTTCTCGCCAGGCTTCATGGCTTTGATTACTTCGCTGAGTTCCTGCGGATTCTTTATGGTCTTGTCGTTCACACGGGTTATGATGTCGCCTTTTTCAATACCGGCTTTTTCTGCCGGACTTTCTTTGGTGACTTCTACTACTTCTGCACCCTTTTCATTTTCTTTTGTCATCACGCCGAGAAATGTGGAGGGTGACAGGGGCTTTCCTGTAATGATTCTGGGTGACCAGGCAGAGCCTCTCATGTTGTAACGAAATCCATCACCTGATCTCGGGAATACCCGGATACTCTTGATATCTTCCGGATCAATTTTATAGCCATTTACAGTGACGGAGGTGATCGTGTCAATCTTTACTGTTGACCCCGGATCTCCTGACTTTTTTTCAATGACGATAATTTTTTCCGTATTTCTGGTATTTGGTTTTTCCTGAGCGGTGGCAACTGCTGACGTGATAAGCGCAACTGCCAGAACCGGTATTGCAATCCATCTTTTCATGAGTAAAAATTTTTATGTACGAAATGTTTAGTAGAACAAATGTAAGAGGATTTTCTTTCAAATACGAAACTTTTCGGAGAAATTTAATTAACCTTTTTGAATAAAGTGTTAAGAAATCACTTTTGCACGACGTATTCCTTTACTGCATGGATGACTTCCTGCAGGCGCGAAGCATCCTGCCCACCGGCAGTGGCGAAATCTGCGCTTCCGCCACCACCTCCTTTGATGAGGGGTGAGACTACATTTTTAATGAGGGCTGTGGCATCCAGTTTTAGTTGTTTGTTTTTGTCTGAAATCCCAATAACTACAGCGGCTTTGCTGTCAATTGCCGATGCGAGTACAATCAATGAATGGTCGCTCTTTGATTTTATCTGTGTGCATATTTCCCTCAATAGAGGATTGGAGGCGCCGGAGACAATGCTTCCAACGTAAAGAATATTTCCAATCTGTTCGGCTTTGTTCAATAATTCTGTGGCGGTGATCTGTGCCATTTGCTTTTCGTTGGCGGCCACAGATTTTTTCAACTCTACATTTTCTTCAAGCAGATGATCCATGGCTTTCAGAATGTCTTTGGGGTTTTTCAGTTTGTGCTGGATTTCATTAAATAGGCTGAGTTGCTTTTCTACATATTGAAGGGCCGCGTTACCACTCAGTGCTTCGATCCTTCGTACACCGGCACCAACGGCTGCTTCACTCACGATTTTAAAGTAGCCGATATCACCCGTTCTACTCACATGCGTACCTCCGCACAACTCTACCGAATAACCCGGATCCATGGTAACCACTCTTACTATATCGCCATATTTTTCACCAAAGAGTGCCATCGCTCCTTTTTTTAACGCCTCTTCTTTGGGCAAGTATTCGATAGATACCGTATCGTTTTTGCGGATGTGTTCATTCACGAGATTTTCAATCTGCAAAATCTCTTCAGGCGACACTTTGCTGAAATGTGAAAAGTCGAAACGCAAATGTTCTTTGCTTACCAGGCTTCCTTTTTGTGCTACATGAGTACCCAGCACCTTTCGTAAGGCAGCGTGCAGCAGGTGTGTGGCGCTGTGGTGCAGCACCGTCGCTCTACGTACTTCGGGATCTACCTGAGCGATGACTTCTGCATCAGGATCTGCCGGTATCGTTTGTGTAAAATGGATAATGAGATTGTTTTCTTTTTTTGTATCGGTCACTTCTATTTTTTCTCTGCCCGATATCAGCCAACCGGTATCGCCGACCTGGCCACCGCTTTCAGCATAGAAGGGGGTCTGATCGAGTACGATTTGAAAAAAATCTTTTCCCTGCGCTTTCATCTTCCGGTATTTCAGGATACGGCTTTTTGTCTCGAGCGTATCGTAACCTCTGAACTCGCAGTTCCCTTCTTTCACTTCTTGCCAGTCGCCGGCCTGCATCAATGTTGCTGCACGGCTTCGGTCTTTTTGTTGCTGCAGTTCTGCTTCGAATCCTTTCATGTCCACGGTCGCTTTGTTTTCCGAAGCGATCAACTGTGTGAGATCAATGGGAAATCCGTAAGTGTCAAACAGTTCAAAGGCGGTATTCCCGGGAATTTGTTTTTTGTTCTCTGCGAGAATGGATTCTAATCTTTTTAACCCTGAATCCAATGTCTTCAGAAAACTATTTTCTTCTTCATGAATTACTTTTTCGAGAAAAGATTGCTGTCTGATTGCTTCGGGAAATACGTCGGCAAACTGCTTTGCAATGAGTGGTACCAATTGATACAACAGAGGTTCTTTTACTTCGAGGTAAGTGAAATAATACCGGACGGCTCTTCTCAGAATACGGCGAATGACATAGCCTGCGCCGGTGTTGGATGGCAACTGTCCGTCGGAAACAGGGAATATCACTGCACGGATATGATCAGCAATCACTCTGAAAGCTATATCCTTTCTGCTTTGTGAACCTTCGTATTTTTTGCCAGACAACTCTTCTGTTTTTTGAATGGTATGGCTGAAGATGTCGGTGTCGTAATTGCTTTTCTTTTGCTGGAGTACACGCACCAGTCTTTCAAATCCCATACCCGTATCCACATGTTTGGCCGGTAAAGACTCGAGAGTACCATCGGCTTTGCGGTTGAACTGGATAAATACATTGTTCCAGATTTCTATCACCTCGGGGTGATCGTTGTTGACAAGGGATTTGCCCGGCACTTTCTTTTTTTCTTCAGAGGAGCGTGCATCAAAATGAATTTCTGTGCAAGGCCCGCAGGGGCCGGTGTCGCCCATTTCCCAAAAATTATCTTTCTTGCTTCCGAAGAGAATATGATCTTCTTTTACGAGGGTTTTCCAGATTCCAAATGTTTCTTCATCTGCCGGCAGGCCTTCTGTGTTGTCCCCTTCAAAAACAGAAACATACAGATCGTCCGGATCGATGCCGTATTTTTTTGTCAGCAGTTCCCAGCTGAATGCAATGGCTTCTTTTTTAAAATAAGGCTTCGGGTTAGAAACTGCGTTTCCAAAACTCCAGTTGCCCAGCATTTCAAACATGGTATGATGGTAATGATCTACGCCTACTTCTTCCAGATCGTTGTGCTTACCACTCACCCGAAGGCATTTTTGAGTATCTGCCACGCGTGAATACGGAGGAACTTTATTTCCCAGAAAAAAGTCTTTAAACTGATTCATTCCTGCATTGGTAAAGAGTAAGGTAGGATCATTCTTTACCACAATGGGCGCACTGGGTACAATGGTGTGCCTTTGTTCTCTGAAAAAATCCAAAAATATCTGCCTGATTTCGCCGCTGCTTTTCATGTATGACCTTTAAAAAATTTATGAACCCTTTTGAAGTAGGGCTGACTATCTTTGATTGAGCCGCAAAGGTAGGATTTCAATGCGCTTGGGGATATCAGCGGATGCAAAAAGAATTAAATTTTTAAGACCATTTTGGAGAAAGCAGATTTTATTGGGAAATTGCATACCGGTATTCCAGCCCGGTACTTTTAAATAACTATAGCTGTGAAAATAAATCGCTTGTTACCATGCTGAATAAACAAATCAGTTTTGAATTTGATGCTGAACTCCCTCCGGTTTCTGAAAGTAAGGCGGAAGTTGAGGCAGCAATCATTAAAAAGAAAAAAGGCGGAAGAAGAAGCCTGAAAGAAATTTCCGAACTTGAGGTAGAGCTGCTTCCCGATGAGGAGTTGTTTAAAAAAAATTATTACACCATCGGCCAGGTAGCAAAGATGTTTAATGAGAATACTTCATTAATCCGGTTTTGGGATAATGAGTTCAGAATTCTGAAACCAAAGAAAAACAGAAAAGGCGATCGTTATTTCCGGCCTGAAGATATCAAGACCTTATTTTTGATTCACGATCTGCTTCGCAAACGAAAATTTACCATTGAGGGGGCGCGTGAGTTTTTGAAAAATGAAAAGGATGCTTTGCAAAAACTGGAACTGGCAGAGTCGCTTGAGAAACTTAAATTATTTTTGATTCAATTAAAACATAATCTGTAGAAATGAAAAAAGTCATGTTAGCCATGAGTTTAATGGGATTTGCAGCCGTATCGCAGGCACAGGCTTCCTTTGAAATATTAAAAGACCCGCTGACAGGAGAAAAAATGCTGGAAGGGGCAATTCAGAAAAAGGATGTAGCCCTCGAGCCTGAATTTAAATGGTATGAAGAAAGCCGCAGGATTTATCCTGTACCCAATGAAGATGCGGTGAAAGCGATGATCGCAGGGAAGGATAGCCTGTACTTTATTGTCTTTGGAGGCACCTGGTGTGAGGATACGCATTTTGTATTGCCGAAGTTTTTTAAGATTCAGGAGGCCGCTGGTTTTCCTGAGAGCCATATTGTCCTGTATGCTGTAGATAGAAATAAGAAAATGAAGAGTGCGCTTACAGACGCCTTGAATGTTTATAATGTGCCCACCATCATCGTCATGAAAAATGGAAAAGAGTTGGGCAGAGTGGTTGAATATGGAAAGACCGGTTATTGGGATAAAGAATTGGCAGAGATTATGAAGAAGTGAGGAAGCGCTCACAAATATTTTTCTGAAATGAATTTTTCGGGTTATACGAAGACTAATTTCTGAAAGGATTATTTCATGAAATTGTTTTGAGCCTGTAAAGAACCGGTTTTTCAATTCAGGTTCTTCATTTCAGAATAACGTAACACATCTTATTACCATAAATAGTTTTTTTGTGAAAAAATACCAGACTATCTGCGTTGTGCTATCTGCAATGTTCGTTGGCGGATTTTTTATCCCCCGGGTTTCCAATGCGCAATCTTCATCCGAGCCTTTGATGCCTTTCCTGATCAACGAATACCGGAATGACGTGAGTGATCTTGAGAAGGTATATATCTTTCCGTACAGCGATGAATATTTTAATCGGTTTGGAAAATTGCAAAGCGACTGGATCAAGAAACTAAAAGCACTTGACTTCGGAAAAATGGATGTCTCCTCACAGGTAGATTATTTACTGCTCAGGCGAAATATAGAAAGCGATCAATATGAACTGGCCTCCAACAAAAAGAAATTTGAACAGATAAAATATGTGCTTCCTTTTGCAGACAGGATCATGGAATTGCAAAGGAAGAGAAGAAGAGGCGCTACTCCCGATGCAATGCAGTGGGCTTCTTCGCTCAGCAAAGTGATGGAAGAGATGAATCAGGCCCGTGAAGCAGTCATAAAAAATCCGATCGCTACCAACGAGTTGAGAAATTTGACCGTTACAGTCATTAAAAATCTCAGAGAAGGTCTGAAGAATGTGTATTCATTCTATAACGGATACAATCCGCAGTTTACCTGGTGGATGCGCCAAACCTACCCCGATACAGACTCTTCGCTGGCTGCATTTTCAAAATGGGTAGCCAATCAGCCCGTGAAAGAAAAAGAAGTCGCGATGGATAATTCCGGCATTCTTGGGCATCCGGTGGGAAGGGAAGAAATCATACGCGAACTGAAAGATGAAATGATTGCCTATACGCCGGAAGAGTTGGTCAACATTGCAGAGTCACAGTACGATTGGTGCCAGAAGCAAATGATCAAAGTCTCAGAACAGATGGGCTTCGGCAAAGACTGGAAAGCTGCTTTGGAAAAAGTAAAACACAATTACCTGAAACCGGGAGAACAACCCGCATTAATCAACCGATTGCAGGAAGAAGCTATTGCCTTTATCGACAGCCTCGATCTTGTCACGATTCCGGAATTGGCGAAGGAGGCGTGGCGAATGGATATGCTTTCTGTTCAGATGATGAAATTTGCCTCCTATTTTTTAGGCGGGCCGGAAATATTGATTGCCTATCCACATCAGGATCAGGATTTCGAAACCAAGCGAATGATTATGCGAAGCGGCAATTACGGATTTGCCCATGCAGAAGTATTTCATGAATTGATTCCCGGACACAATCTGCAGTATTTTATGTTTCGCAGGTATAAACCCTACCGGCGCGATTTTAGTACCCCATTTTCTACAGAAGGATGGCCTTTTTACTGGGAAATGAAATTATGGGACAGAGGTTTTGATAATACAGCCGACAAAAAGGTGGGCGCTCTTTTCTGGAGAATGACACGTTGTGCCAGGATAGTGTTCTCCCTTAATTATCATTTGGGGAAATGGACACCACAGCAATGCATAGACTATTTGGTGGATAAGGCGGGACTGGAAAGATTTAGTGCAGAATCGGAAGTGCGGCGATCTTTTACCGGTGGGTATGGCCCTTTGTATCAATTGGCGTATATGACCGGTGCATTGCAGATGTATGCGCTGCATCATGAAATGGTAGTGAAAGGCGGGATGAATGAGAAAAAATTCAATGATACCTATTTGCACGAAGGCAATATGCCGATAGAGATGCTTCGCGCGATCATGCTCAACAAAAAGTTATCTGAAAATTTTGTAGCTAACTGGAAGTTTATGGATGAAGTGAAGTTGAAGGATTAGAGACAGCAATTTTTTTCGCAAAATATGGCGGTGGCTTTTGCAATAACAACACCCGGTTAAATTCTTTGTCCCGGGTTTAATTCATCAAATGATTTTGGTTAACTATCCAGTCATTCACTCGCAGAAACGGGATGGATTACCCAACTCCGAAATACCCCCATTTTGGGGTAGTAACTTTTTCCGGGTTAGTTCTACATTTGATTTACAATATTTGGTTGATTCATCCGGAGTACACAAGACTCCATTCTGATCCATATCCTCTGGTACATGCGAATGTTTGGATAATAGTAAGAATTATCCTGACTGCAAGAAGTTGCCAATCCGAAAAATCCTTTAACCTTCATTAAAATCTTTTGTCCCGGGATTTTCCAACACTCTTCCGGCATCCGAACTTTTGAAAAATCAAATGATGAATCCATTTTCTTTTTCAAGCCATAACCTTTAGGAAGTTGCCTGTTTTTGATCTTCACTCAATTTCATTCACTTAAAAAAATCTCCCCGATGAAAAGAATTCTTTACTCCCTTTTTGTTTCAGGCGTTGCTCTTTTTCCATTCTTTCAAGTTGCCGGACAAGCAACAGTTACGATTACCAGCACAACAGTTGCAGACGGAGTGATCGCGCAGGGCAGTTCAGCAAATATTGTTTACGTCGCCCAAATGCAGGTAGCCACGCAACAGGTAACGGTCAACAATATCAGTATTCCTCTGTTGGGAACACACGATGCCGATGATCTGGGTTATGTAACGGTTTACTTTAATGCCAGCAGTCCTGTGGTTTCAGGTGCTGCCTATCTTGGTCAATTGCCTGTAACTTTTGCTGCACCTCATACCTATTCAATTGGAATCAACCGAACCATTGCTGCCGGAGAGAGTGGATATTTCATTATTGTCGTCTCAGTTTTAAACACGGCAACGGATAATCATACCGTCACGGTCAATGGTGCAACCAATCCGCTGGTGTTTAGCTATTCGACAGCGGTAACGCTCATTAATAATCAGACAGACGCTGCAGGTGATCAGACCATCCAGGCTGCGGATGTAACGGTGACCAGTTTGCCGGTTGCAGACGGAGTGATCGCACAGGGCAGTTCAGCAAATATTGTTTACGTCGCCCAAATGCAGGTAGCCACACAACCGGTAACGGTCAACAATATCAGTATTCCTCTGTTGGGTACGCACGACGCCGATGATTTGGGTTATGTATCGGTTTACTTTAATGCCAGCAGTCCTGTAGTTGCCGGTGCTGCCTATCTTGGTCAATTGCCTGTAACCTTTGCTGCACCTCATACCTATTCAATTGGAATCTACCGAACCATAGCTGCCGGAGAGAGTGGTTATTTCATTATTGTCGTCTCAGTTTTAAACACGGCCACAGACAACCACACCGTCACCATCAATGGAGCAACAGATCCATTGGTATTTGGTTTTACGAATACCTCCAATGTTACGAATAATCAGACAGACGCTGCAGGTGATCAGACCATCCAGGCTGCGGATGTAACGGTGACCAGTTTGCCGGTTGCAGACGGAGTGATCGCACAGGGCAGTTCAGCAAATATTGTTTACGTCGCCCAAATGCAGGTAGCCACACAACCGGTAACGGTCAACAATATCAGTATTCCTCTGTTGGGTACGCACGACGCCGATGATTTGGGTTATGTATCGGTTTACTTTAATGCCAGCAGTCCTGTAGTTGCCGGTGCTGCCTATCTTGGTCAATTGCCTGTAACCTTTGCTGCACCTCATACCTATTCAATTGGAATCTACCGAACCATTGCCGCCGGAGAGAGTGGATATTTTATAGTGGCTGTGGGCGTAAAACCAACAGGTACTTTGGGGAATACCGTTGAAATAGACGGGGCTGTCAATCCGTTGATTTTTGGGTTTACAAACACGACTAATGAAACGAATAACCAGAGTGATGCATCGGGCACTAAGACAATAGGTACCGTTACGCCGGTTTCATTGGCTAAGTTCAGTAGCACTGTGGTGGGGAAAACGATTCAGCTTTCATGGCAAACAGAAACGGAATCCAACAATACCGGATTTGAAATTCAACGTTCATCCGATGGTATTCAGTTTTCTGCCATTGGATTTGTGGCATCTCTGTCTCTGAACGGAAATAGTACTTCAACGCTTTTGTATTCATACACAGATGAAAGCCACTTGGCCGGGAATAATTTTTACCGGCTCAGGCAAATTGATAAAGACGGTAAGTATGTGTACAGTACAGTGAGCCGGTCTGTATTTGAAAGTTATTCATCCATCAGGTTATTCCCGAATCCTGTAGGCAATCAAATCAAACTTAGAATAAACTCGGCTGCGATAGAAAGATTGCATATCCGGATTTCAGACCAGGCCGGCAAATTGGTGAAGAGCGCTGAGGTACCGCTGGTTGCCGGAGTGAATGAGATAGATATGGATGCGGCAGGTTTACCCAAAGGGATTTACCTGATTCAATTCAACAGTAAATCACAATTTATTAACCACGTCTTAAAAATGATGAAGGAATAAAAGCGGGTTAACACACAACATACAAAAAGCAAGGATGGAGTGGGGATGTGAAGATTGTCACACCCCGCTCCTTATTTTTTGGGAGAGGACGCAGCTGGAAATGTCAAATCGGAATGAAAAGGGGAAAATTTTGTGGGATTAGGATTTGATCGGTGAGGATATATTGCGCAATGTTATTTAATGCCTGGCTATTTCTAATAATGTGGTCATGAAAACCTGATTGCCACCCAAATTCAATATTGTTTTGGTTGGCATACCTTTTTACAGATGATTTATAGGCTTGGATAACAGCACCAAGGTTTTGGGATTGTGGCCCGAATTGATTGGTCTGCCAATCTGTTTTATTCGGTTTATTAAAGAATAATATTCCATGAATATGATTAGGCATTACCACATATTCATCCAATTCAACAAACGGATATTGTTTTGGTATTTCATTCCAAAAACCAATTGCAATTTGCCCTTTTTCGGTCAGGCGTAGGGATGGATCATTATCCACCCCTATACCATTCGCTTCAATGAGATCACCAAAACAACATAACCTGTTTTCTGTACCAATGGCTATACATAATAGAAACCATGCGCCCCATAATCATACCCTTGTAACCGGGCGCCCGGGATTTGATATTTGTTTTGAAATTTTCCGGCCATGATAAAAAAATGGAATAAGGGATTTTTTGACATCGCTATTGTATCCTTGATGTCAGCTGGATGATTGGCAATTGCCTCTCCAATGTTGCGGCAAATGCCTTTCAATTTTTCAAATAATCCCCTACAAAAGCTTCTTCAGCTCTCCATGCACAAAATCCATCAACCCTTTGATGTATTCACCGGAAAAATTAAACTCCAATCCTGCAGCACGGTACAACTCAGGGAGAGTGCGTGTTCCGCCGAGGCTGAGTGCGTTGATGTAGTTGTTTAGGGCTTTGTCTTTGTCTTCTTTGAATTGCTTCCACAATCCGATAGCGCCCAACTGGGCAATGCCGTATTCAATGTAATAAAACGGCACTTCAAACAGATGCAATTGCTTTTGCCAACCGTTGGCTACAAATTCTTCAAGGCCGGAGTAGTCCAGTGCAGAAGGGGTAAAATCATGAAAGAAGCTTACCCAGGTCGCTTCTCTTTGTGGCACAGTATGATTTGGATTTTCGTATATCCAATGCTGAAATTTATCGATCAATGCAATCCATGGGAACAGCGTGATCACCCGTTCAAGCTGATGAATTTTGGCGCGTTTGAGTTCTTCCTTGTTTTCAAAAAACACATCCCAGTCGTCCATGCTGAAAAGTTCCATCGTCATGCTTGCCACTTCAGCAATCTCCATGGGATATTCTTTAAAAGCGCTGAGTTCCAGTGAGTGGGTCAGAAAGGATTGTATGGCGTGGCCGCCTTCGTGCACCATGGTAGTGACATCGTGCATTTGTCCGGCTGCATTCATAAAGATAAACGGAGCGCCGGTTTCGGCTAATGGCATATTGTATCCGCCGGGGGCTTTGCCGGTGCGGCTTTCAAGATCCAGGTTACCCATGCGGCGCATTACCCTGAGGCAGTCACCAAAAAATGGTTTAATGCGTGTGAAGCATTCAATTGCTTTTTCTACCAGTTCTGATCCTGTACTGAAAGGATGAAGCGGATTGATGCCCTCAGGTTCTGCTTCGGTATCCCACGGACGCAATGAGGGAAGATTCAGTTTGGCTTGCTTCAGTTTGTAAAGCTCATTTGCCAAAGGCACTACATATTTCTTTACACTCCCATGAAAGGTAAAACAGTCTTCTTTCGTATAATCAAACCTGTTAAGTTCTTTGAATTTAAAGTCTCTGTAATTTTCAAAGCCGGCATTTCTGGCTTCAGTGGTCCTTTTCTGAATGAGTTGGGTAAACAATTCATTGAGGGCGTCTTTATCCTGAAGTCGCCGCCCCTGAATTTTGCGGTACACTTCTTCGCGCAGGTTGCGGTCGGGGTTCTCAAAAAATTTGGAAGCCTGTTGTAAGGTGTATTCGTGATCGTTGACCGTGATGGTCATTCTGCCTGTGATGGCGCCATATTTTTGTTGCAGTACAGCCAACTCTGACTTGATAGGAACATTTTCTTCACGGTAGAGATCGATGCTGTTGCGAACGGCCCGCAGGTAAGTGAAAAATTTATCCTTGTCTAACTGATCGGCAAAAGGTGAGGCGACAAACTTTTTGTTCAGTTCAAAGGCATAGGGTTGCATCTTAGGCTGTATTTCCATGCAGAAGTAGTTGAAGGATTCTTCATACTCCTTGTTGGTGGTATCGCATGTCATGCGGATTTGCCTTCTGCAAAAATCTTCAGTCACCACTGCTTCCAGTTCGCTCATATCTTTCAGCCACTTTTCCAGTGCTTCTTTGGAAGCAATGGATCGCTCAAGCAGTTCTTTAAAAAAGGGTTCCAGTTTTTCCCAGGTGGTTACCTGCAGGTCAGCGGGGATATATATTCTTTCGAGTGGTTGTATCTCAGCAGATAAATTTTCCATAAGCATCATTTTACACCACGGCTTTCAATCTTTCTGGGATTGGTTTGCTGGGGTTTCATTTCTTTGACATGAACGTTTTCGTGATGGGTAGGCTGGTGTGTACCCTTTGATTTGGCGTCTTCTGTTTCTGTACTTTGAATGCTGAAGTCAATTTTATTTTTTTCAAGAATCTGGTACCACTTTACCATCTTTTTTAGATCGCTGGTAAATACTTTTTCGAAATCCAGATCCAGGGATAATTTGTCAAAATAGGCTTTCAGGGCTTTTGAATCTGCATTGGAGTCGGGCAATTTTTCTTTGGAGCCTTTTATCGCTTCAAATACATCCCGGAGCATAATGTTTTCCTTATTGGTATATACTTCAATACTTTCCAGGTGCGAAAACTGATGTTGTCTGGAGGAAGCAAATTTGGTAGAATTGTTTTCTAAAGACTTTACGACAGCGCCATCTGCTCTCGTAGATAGCAGCTCATAAAGCCCTGACATTCCTGTAATGGAAATGATTTTATTGTAATCCATAAAACTGATTTAATGAGCGCAATTTAACTGAATTGAATGTGAGAATCATCAAAATGGAAGTGAAAATTGTATTTTGATGATGGGTGAAACCTGAAATTGATGCACGAATCATTACGGGATAATATTGTGTGGGTGACCTTTAAAAAAGAAAATAGACTGATTCTCCTTTCGGATTGAAAGGATCCATTTTGGGAAATTGATTCAATTTTTTGGCGACATTCTTTTAGTCCGGTAATTTGCGCTATTTTAGTTCAAAGGACTCAATTTGCAGGATTCATATTTCTTAAGAAAAATTCTCTTTGCGGGAATATTCTTCGTAATTGTCTATGGAATTTCACCCTGCACGGTGCAGGCTCAGGTATGTGATAATAATTTCGGAGACCCTGTAGTGGATATCACCTTTGGATCGGGCAACGGAGGTGGCGGTTATGCTCCATCTGCAAGTTATACCTATACGACTTCCACCTGCCCGAATGATGGATATTATACCATTACCACACAGACTTCCCAATGCTTTGGCGATACCTGGCATACCATTTTGTCCGATCATACCGGCAGTGGAGCTTTTATGTTGGTGAATGCTTCTTATGATCCCGGAGATTTTTTTGTTTCGACCGTAAAGGATCTGTGCCCCAATAATACGTATGAATTTTCAGCCTGGGTGATGAATGTAGTGAAGAGTAGGGCGGTGCCCATTCTTCCCAATCTGGTTTTCAGAATTGAAACTCCCGCTGGCGTTGTTTTGAGTTCGTACAGCACTGGCGACATACCAGTTACCGATGCTCCGCAATGGATTAAGTATGGCTTTGTTTTTACAACTCCGGTAAACAGCCGCGATGTGGTATTGAGAATTACCAATAACGCGCCCGGAGGAAATGGAAATGACCTGGCCCTTGATGATATTACATTTCGCCCCTGCCAGAAGAAGATACCCTCTGCGATTATCGGAATAGATGAAGATGTCATAGATCTCTGTGCAGGAAATGCGGGTTCCTACACGTTTGAAGTAGATCAGCCTGCAGGGTTTGTCACACCCTTGTATCAGTGGCAGGCCAGCAATGACAGTGGCAAGCTGTGGCAGGATATTCCCGGAGCCGAATCGCTCATGTATCAGACTCCGGATCTGCAAAATGTGGGAAGCTATTGGTACAGACTTACCGCAGTAGAAGCCAGTGTGGCAGATCTGAATTCATGCAAGATTACCTCTGAAGTATCTGAGATAAATATTCATCCCAATCCGGTGGCCAATGCGGGGCCAGACAAGGTCACCCTGGCAAACAATCCGGTTACTTTGTCCGGAAGCAGCAAAGGGGATGAGACTACGTATGTATGGTGGCCGGATCTGTATATCAGCGATCCGTTGCAATTGAATCCGGTCGTGTCGCCACCAACTGATTTTACTTATAAATTTCTTGTAAAGTCAAAGTGGGGTTGTTCGGATTCGGATGAAGTGAATGTAAAAGTGTACAGAGAAATATTTGTTCCCAATGCATTTACGCCCAATGGTGATGGGATCAACGACCAATGGAGGATTCCTTCGCTGGATACTTCATTTGGCGGAAGCGTAAGTCTTTTCAATCGTTGGGGCCAAGCCATATATCGCAACTCCTCTTCAATAGTGTCGTGGGATGGAACGGCAAATGGAGAGCCACAACCGGCGGGTGTTTATTATTATTTTATAAATGTCAGTAAGTTTAATTTAAAACTGCGGGGAACTGTCAATCTGATTCGTTAATCGCCATAGTTTTTGTGAATCGGGATAGGATCAGCCTTTCTTAAAATTGAATGAGAAATAGAACAGAAAGCAGGCTTACGACAAAAAACCCTGTAATTTTGAATCAAAATTTTTTCGTTTGAACCAGACCATATACGCAAAGGAACTTACCAAACTTTATGGCAAACGTACCGTCAATAATAAAGTTTCTTTTAATGTTTCACAAGGTGAAATCGTTGGCTTGTTAGGTCCGAACGGAGCAGGCAAAACCACCTCTTTTTATCAGGTAGTAGGACTCGTAAAGCCAGACGATGGTCATGTCCTGCTGAATGATCAGGATATCACCAAATTGCCTATGTACAAAAGGGCACAATTGGGATTGGGGTATCTTCCGCAGGAGGCAAGTATATTTCGAAAACTCTCCGTAGAAGATAATATTTCTGCAGTATTGCAAATGACAAAATTGTCTAAGCCTGAACAGAAAGAAAAGTTGGAAAGCCTTTTGGAGGAATTCAGGCTGAATCATGTACGTAAGAGCAATGGAGATGTGCTGAGTGGTGGTGAACGACGCAGGACGGAGATTGCGAGAGCGCTGGCAGTAGATCCTAAATTTATTTTGTTGGATGAACCCTTTGCCGGGATTGATCCGATTGCTGTAGAAGACATCCAGAGCATTGTCACCCGCTTGCGGTATAAAAATATTGGTATTCTCATTACAGATCATAATGTAAACGAAACTTTATCCATCTGTGACAGGGCCTATTTGCTGATTGAAGGGAAAATATTCATTGAAGGAAGTGCTGAAAAATTGGCTCAGGACGAACAGGTAAGAAGACTTTATCTCGGTCGCAATTTTGAACTGAAACGTAAAGACTATCTTCATTCCGATGCGATGAAATGAGCCATACCGTTGGTGGGAGTTTAGTCCGGATTACAAAAAATGTGCGAAATCAACAGGATTTTCAATGTTAGCAAAATAGAAGATGGATTGTTACAAAAAAATCACTGCCTATAAAGCTTTCCGCTTGCAGTTGTGTAAATTGCAGTAACCGTGAGATGAAAATATTAAGCCCTGTCATATCTACGCTGGCCCGAATGCGTTTTTGGGGTATTGAAAACTGGATCAATCATCCGGTCTCTACTCAGAGAAATGTATTGCAACATTTAGTCACGCAAGCCCAATACACGGAGTTTGGTAAGAAGTACCGGTTCAACAGGTTGTTTACCATCCGGGATTTTAAGTCACGCGTGCCTGTGCATGAATACGAAGACCTGAAGCCATACATTCAGCAAATGATGGAAGGGGAAGAAAATATTTTATGGAATACACCGGTCAACTGGTTTGCCAAAAGCAGTGGGACTACCTCAGATAAAAGTAAGTTCATTCCGCTGAGTGAAGAGAGTTTTAAGGAAATGCACTACAAGGCCAGTAAAGATGTCGTAACAAATTATTACAACAATTTTCCAAAAAGTGATTTACTTACCGGCAAAGGATTGGTGGTTGGCGGTAGCCATCAGGTAAATGTGGTCAATGAAGAAGTTCAATTTGGTGATCTGAGTGCATTGCTGATGCACAACACGCCTTTTTGGGGTCAATGGCTGCGTACTCCGGATCTGAAAATTGCCTTGCTTGATGAGTGGGAAACCAAGATTGAAAAACTGGCACGAAGTACGCTAAATGAAAATGTAACTTCCATTGCCGGTGTACCTACGTGGACAATCATTCTGATCAGAAGAATTCTTGAATTGTCCGGAAAGCAGGTTCTGAAGGAGGTGTGGCCAAATCTGGAACTGTACCTGCATGGCGGAGTTTCGTTTACCCCATACCGTGAGCAATTCAGGCAACTGGTTGGCGGCGATATCAATTACCTGGAAATGTACAATGCGAGTGAAGGATTTTTTGCTGCGCAGTATATGCCCGATGACGAAGGAATGTTGCTCTTCACAGATCATGGAATATTTTATGAATTTATGCCGGTAGAAGAGTACGGGAAACCCAATCCGGTGACAGTGGGGCTCCGGCAGGTAGAACGTGATAAAAACTACGCACTTGTCATCTCCACCAATGGTGGACTTTGGAGGTATCTTGTAGGTGATACCATTAAGTTTACCTCTCTGAAACCCTATAAAATTATTGTCACCGGAAGATTAAAATATTTTATCAATGCATTTGGCGAAGAGCTGATTGCAGACAATGCAGAAAAAGCGATTGCGAAAGCATCTGCCCAGACCAATACCGTGATTAATGATTACACAGCAGCGCCGGTGTATTTCAGTTCGGAATCAAATGGTGCTCACGAGTGGTTGATTGAGTTTGATGAACCGCCGGCAGACCTGGACCGTTTTACCCGGTGTCTGGATACGGCGTTGAAAGAACTCAACAGCGATTATGAAGCGAAGCGCAGCAAAGATATTGCATTGCGTATGCCCATTGTGAGGTCAGTGCCTAAAGGCATTTTTCAGAAGTGGCTGAAGGCAAAAGGGAAATTGGGAGGCCAGCATAAGGTACCCAGATTGAGCAACGACCGGAAAATCGTGGAAGAAATTTTGCCCTTGATGGCAGATAAAATGTAGATTTAGACAGGGTCTTTAACCTTTCGTTAACCCCCTAACAGATACTTTTGCCACCTTAACGAATTTTGTAATAATGAAGAAAATTGTATTGCTCTTCACCCTGTCTCTGGCTTGCTTTGCATTGCATGCCCAGGACACTCTGCCCGCAGTCAATTCAAATATAAAAACGATTAAACTGAAAAACAGACCCGGTGATCATTTCCTGTTTCAATTGTCGTATGACAAGTGGAGTGGAATGCCCGACAGCATCAGCAGTCATCAGAAAGGTTTTTCAAGAGGGTTTAATGCCTATTTTATGTTTGACAAACCATTCAGGTCGGCACCGAAGTTTAGCCTCGGAATCGGAGTGGGTATCAGTACCAGCAATATTTTCTTTAAGAAGATGGATGTTGGAGTCAGTTCATTCACCGCCAAACTTCCCTTTACTCCTTTGGATTCGGTCAATCATTTTAAGAAGTACAAACTGGCAACCAGCTATCTGGAAGTGCCTTTGGAATTCAGATATACTGCCAAACCCGATAATTACAACAAAAGCCTGAAAGCAGCCATTGGCCTGCGTTTGGGAACATTGGTCAATGCGCATACAAAAGGAAAGAATCTACTGGATAAAAACAACAATGCTGCCGGTGCCTTTACAAACAAGACGAATTCCAAGCGTTTCATCAACGGCACACGCTTCATGGCTACTGCAAGAATCGGCTATGGTATTTTCAATTTATTCGGAGCTTATAGTCTGAGCAATGTGTTGAAAGATGGTGTAGGCCCTGAAATGAAATTGTACCAGGTAGGCATTACGATCAGCGGGTTGTAATATTTTGTTCAGTTCATCTTTTTGATTACCCACCAGAATCCCAATGCGGTAACCGTTGCAAAAAGAGCAGTGACTACCCAAAGTGACTGAAACCCATAATGGGCAGCTATGAATGTACCCAGAATGGGTGAGAGAATGTGTGCAGAGGAAAATGACAATCCATTCATTCCCATGTAGGATCCCTCCCTTCCTTTCGGTGCTCTTTGTATAGCGATGGTGGCAATGAATGGCAAAGCAAATATTTCGGAAATGGAGAGGACAAACATAGAAAGATAAAGGGTAAAAATTCCTTTTGAAATTGTAAGCACAAGAAAGGATAGAGCGCAAAGTACCGCTCCGCCAACCAATAGGAAGCTTATTGAAAACTTCCTTTCGGAATAACTCACTACCAGCATTTCAAGACCGAATACTACAAGCCCGTTGAATCCTAATAAAAGCCCCACATGAAAATTGTCTAACTTACAGACATCCTTGTAATAAAGCGGGAGCGTACTCAGAAATTGAAAGAAACACAGACTGTAAAAGCAACACAGAATACAGAATATTATAAAATGGGTGTCGCGCCAGGGAGATCCCGATTTTTGTAAGGCATTGTCAGAGACATCATTCCCATCAGTAATATTCCTGTCTCTGTGTACTTTTCTGAAATAAAAATAGAATACCATGCCGGCCGCCGCAGAGGTAAATCCGTTTCCGTAAAATAGAAGTTTGTAAGATATAGCTGCCAATAATCCCCCAAGGGCAGGCCCGATGGAAAACCCGAGATTCAAAGCCATGCGGTTGAGTGAAAACGCTCGGGTGATGTTCTTTTCACTTTCATAAGTCTTGATGGAAACTGAGTTAGCAGGCCTGAAGATTTCTGTAATGAAACTCAATAGAAAAATTCCACTGCCAAGGATGACGATTTCTTTCAGATAGGGTAGTGTGATAAATACCGGCACTGCCAGAAACAGGCTGGCAGTTTGAATTTTGAAATGGCCGAATTTGTCAGTAAGCCATCCTCCGACTACAGATCCTGTCACAGCACCAAATCCGAAGCAACTCAAAATCATTCCGGTTTCTCTCAATGAATACCCAAGCACATTGGTAATGTAAATACCCAGAAAAGGCAGCACCATCGCGCCGGTTCTGTTGATGAGCATCACCGCAGCCAGCATCCATGTGGGCCTGGACAACCCTTTATAAGAAGAAAGATAAAGATGGATCGCTCTTTTCATCGTGGGAACGTATTCAAAAATTTGCTGGTCAATTCATTTTAAGTATTTCGCCGGAAATGAGGTGCGAAGTTATTCGCATTCCTCAAGATCATTCAAAATATTACAGCAGTGGAGATTTAAAATGAAAAAAACCTGTGAAGGTTGTTCACAGGTTTTCAAAATTAATTCTGCAAAAATTATTTCAATACTTTCTGAAGCTCTGCCTCAAGAGCCGGGCCACGGAGTTCTGTTGCGATAATTTTTCCTTCAGGATCCAGCAATACATTGTAAGGGATACCCTGTATCTGATACAAAGGTACGGCTGCACTGTTCCAGAATTTCAAATCACTGATTTGTTTCCAGTCGAGGTGGTCTTCTTTAATCGCTTTCAGCCAGTTTTCCTTTGTCTGATCCAGGGATACGCCGAGTATGGTAAAATTCTTGTTCTTGAATTTCTGATAGGCTGCTACCACATTGGGATTTTCAGCACGGCAAGGGCCACACCAGCTTGCCCAAAAATCAACCAGTACATATTTTCCTTTGAGTGAGCTCAGCGAAAAAGAGTTTCCATCCGTATCCGGCATGGTGATTTCAGGAGCCATTGTGCCTACCGGTAATCCTTGTTGTGGCTGGTTTTGCTGTGATTTGGCAAAAGCCTCAAATTGTTTGGCTACCTCTTTCACAGAAGTATTCTGCGGCCATTTCTTTTCAATTCTTCCCAACAGAGAAGCGACAGAATCCTGATTGACATCCATGGCATAACTCAATGCAAAGAGCGATACAATCGGGTTGGCCGTGGTATCGGCATAGCGGATAATAAACTCATTGTACCATTTCTGAGAAATGATAAACTGTTGCGAAATGGCAGTAGCTGCCGAGTCATTGCCCTGCGACATATACATTTGCCTTACCTGATCGTCCATCATGAGTTTTGAATGAATGCTGTCCATTGTCAATATGAAATGATACATAGATGATGTGGCAGGTGAATTAACCTTCACATTCTTCACAGTGGAGTCAGTACTGTTGGCGTTGAGTTCAAGGTTTTCTTTGTCATTAATAAATAAGATTCCCGGATTTTTTTCAAACCGTACTCTGTACAAGGCTTCCTCATTGGAGGTTGTCTTCACTTTGAATTTTCCGTCTTTCATCTCTGCGGTGTCCAACACTTTAGGAGCCTGTTGATTGAATGGGATGAGCTCCAGAAATACTTTTTGATCAGGAGCACCTTTTAGTTCTCCCTTCAGGGTAAACTTCTCCACCTTAGTGCTTTGACAACTTATCAGGAATATCGTTAGACATGTAAATAGTAACCGTTTCATTATTTGTTATTTAATTTTTCTGTGATAATTGTAATGGCAGCTTTCATATCTGCTTTTCCTTTACTTAATTTTTTTACTTCACCGGCAAACAGTCCGACCAGGTTTTTCTTTCCCTTGTGATATTCTGATACTTTGTCGGGCATATTTCTGAGTACTGTTTCCACACATTCATTTAAAAAGCCGGTGTCGTTGTTTTGAATCAGGTTCAATCTTTCTGCAATGGCAAGGGCATCCTCTCCTGAATGAATGATTTCAGGGAAAATCCTGTTGGCGGCTATGGCAAATGCTACAAGACCTTCAGAAGTTAAATCCGCCAATGACACAATCTTTTCTGCGTTTATCTTTTCACTCGTGTGTCCGTTTTCATTGATCAGAGATTTTACAGGACCAATCAACCAGTTGGCAACCGCCTGTAGATTTTTCGTCTTGTTCTTCGCCTCGAGAAAGAGCGGAAGCAAGGTGTCGTCATCACAAATGATGGAAGCGGCTTCGGTAGCTATGTGAAATTGATTGATCATTTCTTTTTCTATCTTAGAGGGCAGCGCAGGGATTTGACGTTGAATTTCAGAAATCTCTATTTCGGGAATTATTACGGGCGGCAGATCCGGATCAGGGAAATACCGGTAATCGTTGGCTTCTTCCTTAGTGCGCTGTGAGTGAGTGATTCCTGTTTCTGCATCAAAGCCGCGGGTTTCCTGGAGTACAGCACCCCCCGATTTGAGAATATCTGTCAACCTTTCTGTTTCGAAGAGGACTGCTCGCTTCAGGTTTCTGATAGAGTTCAGATTCTTAATCTCCACTTTGGTGCCCAATTTTTTTTCTCCTTTTCTTCTCACTGAAATATTTGCATCACACCGCAGGCTGCCTTCCTCCATATTCCCGTCACACACCTGCAGGTATCTGAGGATCCTGCGTATAGAGGTCAGGCATTGGAAAGCCTCCTCCGCAGACGCAATGACAGGTTCCGTCACAATTTCCACCAAGGGTACTCCCGCACGGTTAAGATCGATATTGGTATAATGATCGTCCATATCGTGAATGCTTTTGCCGGCGTCTTCTTCCATGTGTATCCGGTTGAGTGTTATTTTCTTTTCTGTACCATTCACAGTGATGGGAATGTATCCTCCTGAGCAAATCGGGATAGCCTGCTGGCTGATCTGATATCCTTTGGGAAGGTCGGGATAGAAATAATTCTTGCGGTCAAAATAATTGGGGCTGTTGATGTTGCAATTCAGGGCAAGCCCAAGTTTTACGGCAAGCCGTACAGCCTCTTTGTTCAAAACGGGAAGCGTACCGGGATGAGCCAGGCTGATGGTGCTGACATGGCTGTTGGGAGCATCTCCAAATACGTTCCGGTCACCACAAAACAACTTACTCTCTGTGAGCAGTTGTGCATGGATTTCTAATCCAATCACCGGTTCAAATTCTGAATGCGACATTCCCGCAAAGGTAACATTATTCGCTGGCGGGGATGAAGGTTTTGAGGAATTTAGGTTTTTTTAAGAACGAGGCCGGGTAGTTGAGATGTTTAGACGTCAGGGTGCTGAGTCGATGGGTGGTTGAGTTGTTAAGGTGTTAAAACGTTGAGGTGTTTCAAGTCAGACAATTTACAATTCTCCCGATATAACTATCTGGATCACTTTTCATAATTTACTTGTTTCCCCGGTCTTTTTATTTCAGGACCTCTACTCTTGTGGGGGTATCTTTTCCGCTGATGATTGACCGGCTGCTGAGTGCAATGCCTTTGATTACCTCCGTCATGTTGTCCATGTCGAGAGTGGCGAATTCATCGCTTTGTTTGTGGTAGTGCGGTTCGACGTCCATCTTCGACGTGCTGATGGTATGTGCCGGTACACCCAATGCAGCGAGGGTCGCATTGTCACTTCTGTAAAATAAATTTTGATCAGGATAGGGGTCCGGTTCAAAATGAAATTTACTTCCTTCCAGATTTTTCTGAAGTATTTTTCCAAAATCACTCTTCTCGTATCCTGTGATGTATGCGCTGTTCTTCCCCCACTTACTGTCTGTTCCGATCATTTCTATGTTGAACATGGCTACAACCTTTTCGGGTGGTATGTGGGTTGAAAAATACCGTGAACCATATCCACCCATTTCTTCAGCGGTAAAGGTGATGAAGATAATCGTGCGTTCGTTATTGTTTAAAGCCTTGAAATATTTAGCCAGCATGATAACTGCTGTGGTACCACTGGCATCGTCATTGGCACCATTGAAAACTGAATCACCCTTTGCGTCGGGTTTTCCGATACCCAGGTGGTCATAGTGGGCGGAAAATACGACGTATTCATTCACTTTACTTTTTCCTGGAATGATTCCAATCACATTAGATAGCAATTGTTTTTCGCTTTCTCTTTTTATGTGAATGGAAAATTTTTCGGCCTTATCATGCAGAATGAAAATCACCGGAGAGGCTCCTTCCATAAGAGGTCGTTTAGCGAAAAACCCCAGGCGCTTAAAGCTGTTTCTATTTCCGGAAGAAAGCCAGATGATGCACGGTTTGTTTTGATTCATTATCTCAGTTATGCTTCGGAACAGATTGGGCACGCTGTCTATCGTCACCTGATTGTATCCTGAAGTTTCATTCACTGTCACAGAATCTTCCGTGCCGATGGCTACAATATTTTCAGAAGGAATGGGCTGATCATTGATAGTCACGTTTACCTCTGCTGACTTCGGACGAATCATGCTGAACTCCTGGCGATAACTATTCAGATCGTCCCAATATTGTAATCCTGCCTGTTTAAATTGAGAAGCAATGAAATCGGCGGCTTTGTCGATACCCGGAGTAAAAGTTTTTCTTCCTTCCATGTCATCTGCCGATAATGTTTTTTCGATAGAAGACACTTCATTTGCATTTATTATTTTTTCTACTTTCTGTGCGTGAAGAATTGTGGTAGTTGATAAGACGAAGAGAAGCAGCAATAATTTTCTGTACATTTTCTAAAATTGTGTGGAGGGCAATTGTTTATGATTGCTAATGTACGCTTGTCGCAAGAAATGTAAGAAACATTTTTTGGAGGAAAGATGTTTGAGTTGCCGGCGGATGATGTCCAGAGAAAACAAAAAACCAGGTTTAGTTTTCCGGCAATTGAACAATAAACTCTGTCCATTCACCCTCTTTACTTTCTACCCGGATTTTTCCCTGGTGTTCTTTGGTGACGATGTCATAGCTCAGGCTTAGACCAAGGCCTGTGCCTTGCCCGGTAGGTTTTGTAGTAAAAAAAGGTTGAAAGATTTTGTCAATGATATCTTTCGGAATTCCCTTCCCGTTATCTCTTACCCTGATTTCAACGAGGTCATTTCCATCGGCATCTTTCAGTCTTTTTGTTGAAACAGTTACTATCGGCTCATATCCGGTCAGATTTAATTTCTTCTTCTCATTTACGGAATAGAATGCGTTATTGATCAGGTTCAGGATGACTCTGCCTATTTCCTGGGCTACCATATTTATTTTGCCTGCATTCGGGTCAAATTCCGTTTCGAATTTTGCATTGAAGGTCTTGTCTTTGGCACGTAGGCCATGAAATGCCAACCGAAGGTATTCATCACAAAGATGATTAATGTCTGCAGGCTCCTTTTTGCCAGTACTTGTTCTTGAGTGTTGCAACATTCCTTTCACGATCGCATCGGCGCGCTTGCCGTGAAAATTAATTTTTTCGAGGTTGCCGACAAGATCATTAGCGATTGATTTTACTTCCTGATGATTGCCCTTGTTGATTTCATCCACCATTTCTTTGAGTAGTTCTGTACTTACTTCGCTGAAGTTGTTGACGAAATTCAAAGGGTTCTGTATCTCATGGGCAATGCCTGCGGTGAGTTCGCCTAACGAGGCCATCTTCTCCGAATGGATCAATTGTGCCTGGGTCGATTTTAATTCTTCCAAAGTATGTTGCAGTTCTTCTTTTTGCAGGGTCAGTTCGGCTGTACGTTGTGCTACCTGAACTTCCAGTTGGCCTTTCATCACTTCGATTTGTTTTTTCTGCTCTTCTTCCAGTTTTGTCTTGATTCTTTCATTCTCCAACGCTTTCCGCTGTTTATTGGTTACGATCCACATAATCGCCATCCAGATGAGCGAGAATACGAGCGCTGTGTCAATAATATTTTTCCAGACATTATACTGATTTGAGGCTATTTGCCGTGCGATATCGCTAAAAAGAGAAAGTACGGCAAATGGCGCTACAGCAAGCAACATGGGCTTTGCCTTGCTAAACTCCTTCTTAAAAAAAAGCACAGCCATCAGGTACAGCAATGGCAAATGAGAAATCCATTTGACAACAGGCTGCGACTTATTGAAAAACAAACTGATTATCATCAGTGCGATACAAGCAAAAAGCAGATACTTTAAAAGATTATCCCATTTGGGTAATTGGGCTTGTGTCTGAATAAACTTGCGTAAATAAGAGATGACGATTACTGCAAGAATAAGGTCAAATGACATTCAGGGATTATTTTACCAGGTTATCGTTCAATATTTTCTCAAACAAAAGTCATGATTTTAGTTGTTATAACGTAAAGAATTTTCTTCATAAGATATTTTTTCTGAATAACATGGGCTTTCTTTCCGGGATAACATGTAATTCATGCCGGCAATGAAACGATGAATTGGCTACCTTCTCCTTCTTTTGTTTCTACTTTCAATTCCCCGCCATGCCCTTTTGTTATGATATCATACGCCAAACTCAGTCCCAATCCTGTTCCGCTCCCTGTTGGCTTGGTAGTAAAAAAAGGTTGAAAGATTTTGTCTTTTATTTTTTCAGGAATACCATTGCCATTATCTCTTACACTTATTAAAATATTAGTTCCATCTTTCTTAGTGCTTACCCAAACAGTTGGAATTTTACTGCTGTCAGGTCCTAAAAGCCCTCCTTCGGAGGGTTGGGAGGCCGCATAAAAAGCATTATTAATTAAATTCAAAATTACTCTGCCCATGTCCTGCGGAACGATGTTTATTTTTTCTATCCTACTATCAAATTCAGTTTTAAACTCAGCATTAAAACTTTTATCCTTTGCTCTCAATCCATGATACGCTAATCTCACATATTCATCGCACAAAGCATTAATGTCTGTTAGTTCTTTTTGCCCACTACTTGTGCGGCTGTGTTGCAGCATGCCTTTTACAATGGCATCGGCCCGCTTGCCGTGGTGATTTATTTTTTCCAAATTTTGTTTTATTTCATTGGCAATGGCCTTTGCTTCTTCAATTTCCCCTTTGTCTAATTCTTCATTCATTTCATCAATTAATTCATTACTTACTTCGGAAAAATTATTCACGAAGTTTAAAGGATTTTGTATTTCATGAGCAATGCCGGCAGTGAGTTCACCAAGGCTGGCCATTTTCTCGGATTGGATGAGTTGGGATTGGGTGGATTTTAATTCAGATAAAGTTTTCTCCAAAACAGTATTAGATTTTTGCTTTTGCCGATTGTTGCGATATAGAATAATAGCTATCAATAAAAAAACAGCAAGGCCTCCCAACAACAAACCGGTTCGTATTTTATTCTGGTAGGCAACTTGTGCAGCTTCAATATCTCTTTTTCTTTGTTCTTCTTCAGTTGTCATCATTTGCAATTGCTGATTGGCACGGGTGCTATTGAGGCTATCATTTGCTGCTGCATATATTTTCCAAAATTTTACTGTGCTATCGGCATTAGTATTTTGATAATAATCTATAAGCATCCTTGCAGGCTTGAGCGCTAAATTATTGGATGGCGTGTTTTGTACCGCATCAATAGACATTTTACAATAATGTATTGAAGAATCTATTTGTTTGTAAAGTTTGAAATGCTCTGCAATTGCTAAATAAGTGATGCTGGTATAGCGGGGAGATTGAGTAATATTATCAATATTTCTGGCCTCATTAAAATATTTCAACGCATTGTGTATATCTCCCTTTCTACTGTAAATGCTGCCAATTGTTGATTGTATGATGGACTGATTTACAAATATGCCACGATCTTTTACCATAGCAAGTGCCTTTTGAGCATAGAATAATGAAGAGGCAAGATTACCGGCATTTAAAAATACAGAAGCCAGGTTCATACTAGGAAACCAAATGTTTTTCAGGTTTGATTTTTTAGAATATTGCAGAGCTGTCCTGTATAAACTAAGTGCTTTTTCATTTTCCAACCTGTCTTTATAGATATGCCCCATTTGATTGTATGCAAATGAGATAATGGCACTATTACCTGATTGTTCAGCAAGTGCCACTCCTTTTCTGTGTAGTTCAAGTGCCCGTACATAATTACCAGTAAGTCTATAGCCTTGTGCTAATGTACTCCATGCAGCAGATTCAATCATTACATCATTCCAGGCTTGTCCTAAAGTGAGTAATTTTTGCCCCAAATCATATAAGAATAAGGGAAACCCATCAAGAGATGTGAGGCAAAAACTAA
>CAYXAL010000001.1:249509-284173 GCA_964463015.1 uncultured Ginsengibacter sp. | reverse complement strand
TTTGTATCGGAAAGTAACCAGCCAAAACAAATTCTTTCCAAAGTAATAGGAGGCTGGCGAAATGCATTGAACCGGTTCAAAAAATCCGGATTATCTCTTCAACGCTTTTCTTTGGTGGGTACTGCAGGATTCGAACCAGCGACCTTTACCATGTCAAGGTAACACTCTAACCAACTGAGCTAAGTACCCAAAGGATGCGAAAATACAAATTTCATCTTTGAATATCGCGAGGAAGAATTGAGTCGTTAATAGATTTTGTTGCTCTTCGATTTCCACCTTCCTACTCAATCGATCTCAACATATTATATCCTGATTAGGCAGATTCCTGTCTGTGGCTAACACGCTGACTTCGTTCCTCAGAATGACAGGTACTCAATCCGCCATTGCCAAGACCTCAACATTCTCACCCCTCTCAACTATCTCAACATTCTTCCTATACTTCTCAACGTTCCCCCTCAGCCTTTTCACCTTTCCTCCTGAGATTCTATTAAAAATTGATTTCCTTCATCAACCGGAAATAAATATCTCATCCTATAATTTAAAATACACCTGAAATTATCAAACAGAAAGTTTTATTAATTTCATAAAAATCTTCTTTATGAATTCCCTGCTACGATTTCCCCTTACAATAGTAACTGCGGTTAGCTTTTTCTCTTTGCATGCACAGACAGTAATTCAAAAACCTTCTGTGGCGGATGCTTCCATAGATTATCAACGTCTGGCCAATATTGACACGCTTATCAATGGCTATGTGACACGAGGATGGGTGCCGGGCGTGGTAGCTCTTGTGATAAAAGATGGCAAAATTATTCTGCATAAGGGCTATGGATGCAGCAATCTTGCTTCAAAAAAAAGAATGGAGCCAAACAGTATTTTCAGGATTGCATCCCAAACCAAAGCCATTGTGAGTGCCGGGATCCTGGTTCTATACGATCAGGGAAGAATTTCGCTCTCTGATCCTGTTTCAAAATACCTGCCGGGTTTTTCTCACCAGGTAGTTTTGGATCAGTACCATGCAGCTGATACAACATACACCACAGTGCCTGCAAAAAGAGCGGTTACCATTAAAGACTTGCTTACACATACATCGGGAATTGATTATCCTGACATCGGCAGTGAAAACATGAAAGCAATCTATGCAAAGGCAAACATTCCGAATGGACTTGGGATAACTGAGGATAACCTTGTGGATGAAATGAACCGGCTGGGCCGATTGCCGCTTGCATTTCAACCGGGTACCGAGTGGCGATATGGACTCAGCATCGATGTATTGGGCGCCGTGATAGAAGTGATCAGTCATACCAACCTCGAAGATTTTCTCCGTAGGAATATTTTTGATCCGCTCAATATGCAGGATACGTGGTTCAATCTGCCTGCTTCGAAATCCGGTCGGCTCACTACTGTTTACACAGAAGATTCTCTGCATCGTGTCATTCCATGGGGGAAAGATTATTTTGGGGTAGATCCAACCTATCCTTTGATTAAGAAACATTATTTCTCCGGAGGAGCAGGACTCTCATCTACTGCGATGGACTATGCCGTTTTTCTCCAAATGATTATGAACGGAGGAAACTACAACGGGAAGCAGATCCTATCAAGACGCGTTGTTCAGATGATGTTGCACAATCAGTTGGATTTTTCTTTTAATGGCAGGAATTATTTCGGGTTGGGATTTGGAATCGTGAGCGACAAAGGAAGTGCAGATGAGCCCCGTAATGAAGGGAGTTTTGACTGGGGTGGCTTCTTCGGTACTACCTATTGGGCTGATCCTAAGGAAAAGTTGGTGGTTTTGTTTATGACCCAGCAAAATCCAAATTCGCACAACGACCTCGAGAGGAAATTCGAACAGATATTATATGGAAGCCTGAAGTGAATATGAATCTTTCATCTATTCATCTTACATATCCGATCTGATGATATTTGATCTACCTGGTGATTTATTTTAATTGAGTCTTGTTTCTCTCGTTTGCAGATACCCGCTTTCTTAAAATATCGTCATGCAGTAACCAATCCAATTTTTTTCCGGGCTTAATATGTGCCCCATTGGCAATAATTTCAGCATTGTCTCGTGGTGGCCTTGCAGAAAGTTTAATAAAGACTACATTTGTTGGTGTTTCCGGGCGAGGGCGTCAGGTCGTTGGATTTTTAGTTTACCTCCTGCTTACCAAAATGAGAAATGACTTTTTAAAACTACTGTTTATACTTTTTGCAATTTTGTTGGCCAGGCAGAATGCATTCTCACAAGGTCAGTTTGGTTATTACAATCAGGATTCAAAATTTCTTTCCATCCATCAAAGAGACCCGGACAGCCTTTCATTCAGAGCTATTGCCTCTGCCTTACCACAGGATTTTTTATCTGCTCAGAAATTAAAAATCAAACGTTCAGGTACGTGCAATACCTCTACCTATTATTTACGACTGTCATCACCCACCAATGAAAAAATTCTTCTGAAAGATATTCAGACATTAACTAATGGTAATTTTTTATTAGCCGGAAATTCAATTTCGCCGGCCGGTGAAGAAGGTTTTATCACCATCCTGTCCAATTCCGGCAATATAGTGCTCAATAAAAAACTTCTTATCAATGGCAGTCCAACGATCATTCATGCCATAAGTGTCTTTATCGATGGAAGGATAGTAGTTGGAGGGATCATCAATGACGGTACCAACAGAGTGTTCACTACACTACTACAACCGGATTTATCTGTCGTATGGGTTTCATTATTAAATGTATCCTCATTGCCGCAAAAAGTCACACTCATTGCAAACGATGAAAATAAAATTGCCATCGCTGCACAGTTGTCGGGCATCTTATTATATGGAATATTGGATGAAGATGGTTCTATTCTCTGGACAAAGCAATCCATGCCTGTAGGGCTGAATAATCTGATATCATTCACTTCCGGAGGCAATGCAGATTATTATTTGTTTTCAAACTGCACACGAAGTGGAAAAAAAATGGTAGAATTCGTGCGGATGGATGATAATGGCAATAACCTTTCCGGTTATACGTTGGGAAATGGAATTGACGAAAATTACCTGTCAGCAATCAAAGCCTTTAACAACCGCATTGCTACCCTGGGTATCGTCAAAGGTCCATCAGGCAAACTCCAATCTTTCAGAGATCTGATTGCACCCAATGGCCTGTCTGAAGTGGAACATGTTTACGATTTACCCCAGCAGGTTGATTATGACATGACAAGTGCATTTGACAATGCAGGAGATGTGATGGGTTTTTGTTTCCCAAAGGAAGGAAAACTTATTTTCCTGAAACACTTTGCCTATTACCAGACCCCTCCTGAACATACGCGTGAATATGATGTACCTGTCGGCTCAACCATTTCAGCCGTTTCGCGATCGATCACAGATGGAGGATTTTTATTTGGCCTCAACTCTGCTGCGCAGAATGAATTAATTCTGATTAAAACAGACAGTGTCGGAAATTTAACGGGATGTGGTTTTAAGGATACTTCAACCGGATATACTGAAACCATCAATAAAAGCAATATTTCTTTTCCGGTATCAAACTCCCCTCAAGCTATTTCATTCAATACAGCCGTACTATCCACAAATGAAAATAAAATAAACTCAGTCTTCGATTGTTCAGAAACATTTTGTCCGGTCGCGCCAAAAGAAGATACATGCTTCAGCAGTTACTTTAAGACCTACCGCAGCAGCAGTTATGGCGAAGGGTTTTCAAATCTGCTTCTGATGCAGAATAACAAGATGATTGTTGGTTTTTCGAAATACGATAGAATCTTTGGACTAAGAAATACAGTGACCTATGGAATAAAGTCACTCGACAAGGAAGGTCATTTCATAAAGGGTATCGAAATATTTTGTGACGGCATTTCAGCTTCATTCTATTTGAAAAAAATAGATGACCAGCATTTTCTTGCATTGATCTACACACCAAGACCCGGGAAAGGCGGTTACACGTTTGCAATGTTTAATGACGACCTGAAAATGCTTTGGTCAAAATCGTATGAGACTGCCTCATTCAGCGACTTTTATCATTACGAGTTAACCACAGATGAGCAAGGCAATATTTACTTTGTAGGTACCAGACTTGGGTTTAGTGAGAATGCCGCGATTTCAGCAGTTAAATTGAATTCAACGGGAGATTTGGTTTGGGTAAAAAAGTATGAGTTTTCAAATAAGTTGTTGATAAGCCCATCAGTAGTCGCTACAAAGTCCTCCATAATTATTCTGGCAGAAGGAATTCAATATGGCGGAGCTATCCTTCGTCTGGATCAGGAATCCGGTGCTATTATGAATGGATATGGAAATGGAAACAATTCAGGTGGCAGCGTTTATTCCCGTACCCTGGTAAAAGAAAATAATCGAATCTATTATATAGGGAATGACGCTGAGGCCAATTTGGTATGGATGGTATTTGACACTACAGGAAAGTTGCTCAAGTCGAAACGTCTGCCCATCAAAGGATCATTGCCAAGATCAGCAATTATGCACTCAGGCATCCTTTATGCTTTTACTCAATATTGGGATGGAATAGACTCCAGAAAAGCACTGATTCAAGTTGACACTGCATTAAACCTTAAACATTTCTCAGTCAACAATGAATTTGGCTACCCGAGTGGCATGGGAGTCGCAGAAGATGGAAGTATTTACACGGCAGGTTCCTTCTATATTGGCAATAATTATTATGATGCATTCGTAAGAAAATATAATAGTGACGGGACTCTGGGGACTTGCAATATTCCATTTCAAGCTCCGGTCCTTGATTCAATGCAGGTATCATCTCCCAATATGATAATCAACGAAAAACCACTCCCCTTTCAAAACACGACAAGGTCCATCATACTCCCTGACATTTCAAGCACTCAAAACATCGCAGAAATATTCTGTAGCAAGGTATCGAATTGCAACGAAGTCAACATTGAAGGGCCGGACAATATATGCTCTCTGAAAGATACGATTACCTACAATGCTAAACTAAACACCGGTTGTTCCTTACTTCCCAAATGGATCGCCGATACTTCATTTGTTCAGATCGTAAGTCAATCTTCTTCATCCGTTGAAATCAGATTTAAGAAAGCAGGAGTCACCTGGATCAAATCAACCGTTCAGGCCGGCTGCCAGCTTCTGACAGACAGTTTGCTTGTAACAATTCATGACTCACCTCAATTCTTAGGCCTTGGAGCAGATACAATTTTATGTAAAGGCGACAGCCTCTTGCTCGAAGCCGGATCGGGATTTGATTCTTACAAATGGCAGGATGGGTCTGATGGGAATTCATTCCTCGTAAAAGATCCAGGCATGTACTCAATTCAGGTTGGCAATTTCTGTGGACAAAAATTTACAGATACTATTTTGGTGAAACAGCCTATCGTGCCCGATCTGAATCTTGCTCCCGGCATTTCAGCCTGCATTGGAGATTCTGTACATCTGAAGGTCGGTGAGGGGTTCATCCAATATGATTGGAATTCTGACTTCATGATTACAGGATACGCCCCGGAATTTTCTTTTGTTCCTTACCAAAACGGGTTTCTTCAATTGAGTGCTACCACTTCAGACGGGTGCAAAGCCTACGACACTTCTTTTGTGACAATCAGACAACCGCGTCCGATTCATTTGGGTGAGGATACAAGTTTCTGTGTTTCGGATTCATTGACTTTATTTGCCGGCGACAATTATCTTAACTATTTGTGGAGTACCGGGGCGACTACTGCCTATCTGAGCGTGACAAAGGCAGGCAGTTTCTGGGTCCATGCTACAGATACAAACGGTTGTGTAGCGAAAGACACAATGATTGTTCAGCATGTTTTTACACTACCATATATAAAACTTGGCTCTTCTTTTGACATTTGTAAAGGCGATCAGAAAATACTTGATGCCGGAAATTATTCAAAGTATTTGTGGGATGATGGCTCTACAGGAAGATATAGAACAGTGAACACCAAAGGCCTGTATTGGGTTCAGGTGACCGACAACAATAATTGTTCAGCCACTGACTCCACTCAATTAAACAATATTTTCCCGGTTCCATCGGCCTTTTTAAAATCAACTGACAGCATCTGCAGATACCAAAAGATCAACATCTCATCGCTCAACCCATTCAAGGAATATTTGTGGTCAACGGGATCTGTGAATCGAAGTACAGAAATCAGTGAAACCGGTGAATATATCCTAACGGTTACTGATTTTAATAACTGCATGGGTAAAGACACTATAACCATTGTGTCTAAAGAAAACTGTATAGATGGTTTATTCTTTCCAAATGCCTTTACACCCAACCGCGACGGTAAAAATGATGAATTCAAAGCGCTGGTCAATCAAAAACTTACCTCCTTTGAATTGCGGATTTATAATCAGTGGGGTGAAATGATCTTTAGTACCCGGGAACCCCAAAGAGGATGGGATGGCAGCGTGAAAGGGTTGTTGGCCGAACCGGGTGTATTCTCCTGGATATGTACTTTTCAGCTTGATGGAGGAGAGCCTTCGCTCAAAAAAGGGAAAGTGACTTTGATCAGATAATAGGATAAACCAAAAATTATGAAAGCATCATACCGGTCTATGAAAATCGACTCTATCCCCCACTGCCTGTTGTTAGAAAAGTTTCAAACCATCCCGATGTTTCATCAGTCAATCATACGCCTGTACTCCAAAGGTGATGAGTTCTTCTCCTTTTTGAATTGCCGGAAAAAATAAGCCGCATTGTTGTAGCCACATGAATAACAAATCTGAAGGATACTGTCTGTGGAATGGCGCAATAGATAGCAGGCATGCCGGATACGATAATAGTTCAGATACTCACTGAATGTCTTACCGGTTTCTCTTCTCAGAAATCTACAAAATCCCGTTTTACTCATCTGCATCAACTTCGCAACTTCATCCACCGTGATCTCCCCTGAAAAATAACCGGCTAAAAATGCATGCATTTTTTGAAGACGCAAATAGGCTACATGATTCTGTGTAGGCGCAGACTCCAACGAGCCCAAAAGGGAGCGTTTCTTATGCCGCATCATCTCATTCAGCAAAGAAAGCAATTTGTTGAATCGTTCCAATCCCTCACTACCTTCCAAATCGTTTATTAACTTCTGCATCCCCACCGAAGCCTTTACCTTAATTCCGTATCCCCATGAAGTCTCCAACCGATTGAGCAGATAAAACTCTGGCAGATGATAGAGACTTTCAAAAAGAGATTGCCGGTATTGGATCACCACAACCTTTGAAGTTCTTCCAGGGCCTGCATTCAAATCGGCATCCTCAAAAAGATGAGGTACACTTCCACGGATAAAAAACAAATCGCCTTTTTCGAAATTTTCTTCAAATTCTGCAAGCAGTAATTTACCACGTCCATATTGTACATAAACCATTTCGTGTTCTGGATGATAATGCAAAGGCACGTCAATCATACGCTGGCTATAGGATGTCACTCTGATCGAGGAACGTTCACCCGTATCGATATGTTCAAGAAATGGCTTCAAAGACTCAATTCAATTAATGGGTAAATATAGTATATAAAATAAGCAACCGGGTAGATGATTCCTTCAGTATCTTTTGGCAAATTTGTAAGGTAAAAAAATCAAATCACGATATGAACGCCAGAACTATTCTTTTCTTATTGATGATTATCCTTGCTTCCTGCAATGAAAGCAGCCTGAGTGGTACTCAAAAAGCTGCCATACCACAGGAAGTTATTTATCATGTGGTGCAACGAAGCTTTTATGACAGCAATGGTGACCAGAATGGTGATCTCAAAGGTCTCCGGGAAAAACTGGATTACCTGCAGGAACTGGGTGTCACTTCCATTTTGATGTTACCTCTGTACGAATCGCCCTATTATCACAATTATTTTGCAGATGATTTTGAAAAAATAGATCCTAAATTAGGTACCATGCAAGATTACCTCGATCTGGTGAAAGAAATCCATCGTCGCGGAATGAAAATTTATATGGATATGGAAACCCAGTACGTCACTGAAGATCATCTCTGGTACAAAGACTCCTACGGCAACCTGTCATCTCCATACAGTGACTATATTGCTTATGACGACAACGCTCACACGAAACCTTCTACCATTGTGTATGATTTAAACGGGTTAAAGGGTTATAATGGTGTCTTCAAAAAAATCACTACCGTAAATATGAATAGCGATAAAGTAAAAGAATATAATATCAAACTTTTCAGTTATTGGGTTGACCCCAATGGAGATGGCAATTTCAGTGATGGGGTTGATGGTTTTCGTCTTGACCACATGATGGATGATCTGGACAACAAGGGGCGATGGACACATCTCTTCCAAAATTTCTGGAACCCGCTGATTAAGAAAATCAAAACCATAAACCCCAAAGTCATTTTCATTGCCGAACAGGCCAATTGGGGATCGCTTGGCCTGGAATATCTTACTCAAACAGAGGTGGACAGAGTCTTTGCATTCCGTATAGCGTTTGAAATCAGAAATCTCAATAAGCAGAAATTGGAAACCATGTGTGACTCCACATTCAGATTCACACCTGCTGACAAGAATCAGATAGTATTTATTGAAAATCATGACATGCCCCGTTTTGCAACCGTCGTCCAGCAGAATGAGGGTAAGCTCAGGGTCGGAGCCCTTCTCAATTTATTGTTAGGGGGTGTTCCCTCTATTTATTACGGACAGGAATTGGGCATGAGAGGAGAAGGAAAATTTATGAAATGGGGCATGACGGATGCTAACGAAATCCCGGAAAGAGAGGCCTTTGAATGGTATGCTTCGGATACAGGAAAAGGAATGGCGCTTTGGTACAAAAATTCCGGCCCCTGGTGGGACAGCACTAATTTAAAACCACATGACGGAATTTCCCTGGAAGAAGAAAAATCAGACACAGGTTCTCTCTGGTATTTTTATAAAAACCTGATTCATTTGAGAGGCTCTGAAGAGACACTCATCCACGGCCACTACCAGACAGTGAGCAACAACAACGACAGTGTATTTAGTTTTTTGCGTAAACTACCCGGTCAGTCTGCACTAATTGCTGTAAATTTTTCTTCAAAAACAGTAACCACTCTTTTGGATCTGAATTCTTTTTCATTTGATAAAAAAATAATTTCTCTCTTGGGTAATGGCAAGGCAGAACTGTCAGGCAAAAAAATTTCCGTGAGTCTTCCCCCTTATGGATTCATTGTCTATAAACTTCTTAAACCCGAAAATTAAGCTGAACCTTTGAAAACAAAATTCTTAAATAATCCGACAAATATTTCCGAAGCCTTTTATGAGGCTGCCAATGAGTATTACCTGGCCGGACCTATAAAACAATTTGATGCAAAAACCGGTAAGGGCATAGTAGAATGGCAATACCACCGCTATCAGCAAGATTGGTTTTTCAATAAGATAGACCAGCACCTGGAATTCCAATCCCAAAAGTCAGCGCCCATTCAGGACTATGATACCCATCCTCTTACAGATTTTGAACTTTCATTTGTGACGGAGCGTACCGTCAGGTTACGGATGAAGACTTCTGCATTTAGTTTTCCTGAAAACACCTCATTGATGATTGAGGGAACTATTCCGGAAGATCAAAGCAGAACCATCCTGGAAAACGGGAATGAAATTAAATTTCAAAATACGTTTGGCTCTGTAGTCGTCAACACCCAATACTTTTCCATCCAATTTATTGATAAAAACAATCGCCTGCTTACAGGCACTCAAACCAGGCAACCTCTGAAGGCCATGCATTCCAAAGCGATGCCGTTTTGTTTTGTAAGAAGAATCTCCGATTATTCAAAAAGCGTAGCGGCTTCATTCAGTCTTTCTCCGGAGGAAAAAATTTATGGATGTGGTGAATCATTTACCCAACTCAACAAGCGTGGACAAAAACTGGAGTTGTTTGCTACCGATGCTCAAAGCACAGCGTCCAACCAGATGTACAAGCCAATTCCCTTCTTTATGAGTAGCAGAGGATATGGCATGTTTGTACATACCACTGCTCCCCTCACTTTTGATTTTGGTTACACACATAGTGGTACGACGACATTGTTTAGTGGTGATGAAGAGCTTGATCTATTTTTTTTCTTTGGATCACCAAGGGAAATTTTATCTGAATACACTGCATTGACAGGCAGAAGCCCTTTGCCTCCCTTGTGGTCTTTTGGATTGTGGATGGGCACATTCAGTTTTACCTCAGAAGCAGAAGTAAAGGAAGTGGCCACGCTACTGAGAAAAAATCATTTCCCGTGCGATGTCATTCATATTGACGCAGGTTGGTTTGAGAACGGAATTAATTGCGATTTCAGGTTTAATGAAAAAAAATTTCCGGAGCCTGAGAAAATGATGAACTGGCTAAAAGAGAATCATTTCAAAACATCTCTCTGGCAGATTCCGTATTTCACTCCGCACAATCCCCTGTTTTCTGAAATTGTCGAAAAAAAATTATACATCAAAAACGCATTGGGGCATGTACCTACAGAAGATGCGATTCTTGATCTAAGCAATCCGGATACAATTCAATGGTATTCTGACAAGCTGAAGGCCTTATTGAAGAAAGGCGCTTCTGTGATTAAAGCAGATTTTGGAGAAGCAGCTCCTTTAAATGGATTGTATGCTTCAGGATCATCGGGATTCTTTGAGCACAATCTCTATCCGCTCCGTTACAACAAACTGGTGAGTGAACTAACCCAAACAGAAACCGGAGAATCTATTATCTGGGCACGAAGTGCCTGGGCAGGCAGCCAGAAATATCCTGTACATTGGGGAGGCGATGCAGAAGTTTCCGATGCCGGAATGGCGGGCACTCTGCGTGGAGGTTTGTCATTGGGGCTCTGCGGATTTTCATTCTGGAGTCATGATATTGGTGGCTTTTCAGGAAGCCCTGTGGAAGAGTTGTATTCAAGATGGGCATTCTTCGGGCTGATGAGTTCACACAGCCGCATACATGGATTTCCGCCTCGCGAACCATGGAAATACAGTGAGACATTTCAAACTCAATTCAGAAAAATAAGCGAACTGAGATACAGGCTGCTTCCCTACATTTTTACACAGGCCTATCTCAGTAGTCAATCGGGATTGCCATTGATGAAAACGCTGTTTCTCAATTACCCTCAGGATCCAACGGCCTGGTCGATTGACGACCAATATCTTTTTGGTGATGATTTACTCATTGCCCCTTTTATGGAAACAGGAATTTCTGAAAGAATGATTTACCTGCCTGAAGGAAAGTGGATCAATATACACTCAAATCAGATTCTGGAGGGCAGGCAATGGATGAGTATTGAAGGAGGCGACATTCGCGGAATCCTGTTATTGAGATACGGCGCATTAATACCCTCTACAAAAACAATTTATTACAGCGAGGAAATTGACTGGAACAACATTGAATGGATCGCGTGTTCAGATGGGGACATTTTACCGGAAGGAAAATTATTTTCACCAGGAATGAAAGCACCCGTGACGCTGATCGCTGCCCGCCAAGGGAATAAATGGGAGGTGACAAAAGACGACCAACAATCGGATTATAACCTCATCGGTTACGAAGAATTTCTTAACCGGCTTTAATGGTAATTAAAGACCTGAGCCATACTTAGCACGCAGCCGGAGTTTATTAGATAATTGGTTATTTTTAGAAGGATAAAACTAAAAATATTATGAAGCAACCGGCGCCTTCACCACAGTCAGGAGGAATGCAATATCAACTCAAAATTTATTTTGAGGGTACTCAAAAAAAGAAACCGTCCTTGCCTGTCTCTTTTGAAGAACTGGAGGCAAAGGCCAAAGAAAAAATGTCGCAGGAGGCCTTTGATTATGTCGCAGGCGGTGCCGGAGGCGAATCGACCATGCATAATAATTTGCAGGCATTCAACGACTGGCAGATTGTTCCGCGTATGATGGGCGACGTTTCACAAAGAAGTATCGGCATCGAACTCTTTGGCGTGAAATTGCCCTCTCCCATTCTCCTGGGTCCAATCGGAGTATTGTCCATTGCTCATCCGGATGCAGAAATAGCCGTAGCCAAGGCTGCCAAGGCGCTTTACTTGCCACAAGTAGTGAGTACAGTATCCTCAAAAACCCTGGAAGAAATCGGTGAAGAAAACGGAGAGCATCCTCACTGGTTTCAATTGTATTGGGGCCGTAATAATAATTTTACCAAAAGTATCATAGGCAGGGCGGAACGTGCAGGATACAGCGCGATTGTGGTTACACTTGACACACGCATTTTTGCATGGCGCGAACGCGATATTCAAAACGCCTATTTACCCTTTCTGTATCGGTTGGGATTAGCCAATTACTTTTCTGATCCGGTATTTCAAAGCCTGATAGCCCCTTGCAAGGAGGATCCCGTTCAGGTATTGATGCAGTTCGCAAATTGCTTTTCCAATCCTGCTTCTACCTGGAACGATCTTTCTTTTATTAAGGATTGTACAAAATTGCCTGTGATCGTGAAGGGAATTCAACATACCGGCGATGCTCAAAAAGCTATTGATCACGGAGCCGACGGAATCATTGTTTCCAATCACGGCGGCCGGCAGTGTGACGGTGCTATTGGCGCATTGGACACCCTGGACGAAATAGTACAATCAGTTGGCAACAAAACCACCGTTTTATTCGACAGTGGTATCCGGAGGGGTGCAGATGTTTTTAAAGTAATGGCATTGGGAGCACAGGCAGTTCTTGTAGCCAGACCTTACGCGTATGGACTGGCTCTGGCAGGCGAGCAAGGTGTCACAGAGGTGATGGCCAATCTGCTGGCAGATACCGAACTGACGCTCGGCCTTACAGGATGTAATTCATGGAAAGAAGCCGGCAAGGAGTATCTGAGAAAAGTACGATAGAAAAAATAGAATATTAAAGAAATACGAAACCATTCGGGCGATAAATATTCCTCCTGGCCTGAAAAGAGGCTGAATCACAAAAGTCGTACGAATAATGTGTGAATATTCACAAAAGTCGTACGAAAAATGTGTATCTTTAGCAAATGAAACGAGCTATATTAGACAATTTACTAATATGGAAGAATAGCCCGAAGAGAAAACCTTTGCTGATCAAAGGTGCGAGGCAGGTAGGTAAGACGTGGATAATGAAGGAGTTTGGTAAACTTTATTTTAAGCAGGTAATCTACATAAATTTTGAACGTGACAGATTAATGCAAAATCTATTTGAGAATGACTTCGACATTAAAAGAATTCTTTTGGCTTTGCAAGTGCAAACCGGAATAAAACCGGAAGCAAACAAAACGCTTATCATATTTGATGAAATTCAGGAAGCGCCAGGAGCTCTGACTTCGCTGAAGTACTTTCAGGAAATGGCACCGGAATACTATGTAATGGGTGCAGGTTCGCTCCTTGGCATTGCATTAAGTGGCCAATCATTTCCGGTAGGAAAGGTAGAATTCATCGAACTTTTTCCGCTAAGTTTTACGGAATTTATGATGGCCTTAAAAGAGAACGAATTAATCTCTCTTATTGCCTCAGGCGAATGGAAATTAATTCAATCATTTCATCCAAAATATGTAGAATTATTGAAACAATACTTCATAATTGGTGGAATGCCGGAGGCTGTTGCTTCCTATTCCGAAGTGAGAAATTTTGATGAAGTAAGAAAAATTCAGAAAGCAATACTCACAGCTTATGAGCAGGATTTTTCAAAACATGCACCATCTGAAATTATTCCAAGATTGCGAATGCTCTGGAACAGTGTACCTTCCCAACTCTCAAAAGAAAACAAGAAATTTATTTATGGTTTGATAAAGGAAGGAGCCAGGGCAAGAGAATACGAAATTGCATTGGCATGGTTAGAAGACTATGGGTTGATTTACAGGGTAAATCGGATTACCAAAGCGGGATTTCCACTTAAATCTTATTCTGATCCTAAAGCTTTCAAATTATTTATGGTAGATACAGGCTTGCTTTGTACTTTGTCAGGCCTAAATGAAAAAATATTATTAGATGGAAACTCCTTGTTTGAAGAGTTTAAGGGGGCATTGGCTGAACAATTTATTTTGCAACAACTCATTTCAGAAAACAGAATCCATCCGTTTTATTGGACACAGGAAAAAGCATCCAGTGAAATTGATTTTGTCATAGAAAAGGGAAATAACTTTTATCCGATAGAAGTAAAATCTTCAGAAAACCTGCTATCCAAGTCACTTCGGGTATTCAATGAAAAATATCATCCCAAACTAAACATTCGAACTTCTCTTTCAGGATACAGAGAGGAAAGCTGGATGGTAAACGTTCCTCTTTACGCCTTTCACAAGTTGGTAAAAGATTTATGACACCTTGTTCACACAATTTTCGCCTTATATTAGAGCGGCCAGAAATTCATTCTCCATTATCTGTGCTTTGGCAATTTACCTAAGGATTACCGACCAATTTTTCCGGAATCAGATACGTCTCAATCTCAGATATACCTGTAATTCCTTTCTGATCGGTTATTGAGAAGGAAACATCCGTAGCAGATACTTCAGGAAATGTCAAAATTCTTTTGTGACCGACAGTAGTGCCTTCAATTTCTTTTACGGTCTGACCGTTGGAAGAAATTGTAATTCTGAAACTTTTGCAATGCTGACCATTGGCAAGTTTTTCTTTCAATAAAATACAATTAAACTTTTGCGGTTTATCAAAATGAATATCCAAAGTCTGTGAAGACGGATCTGTGATCACTGCTGCCGATTTTCTGCTGCCATCATTCAGGTATTTTGCCAATTGACGTTTATCTCCGGTAATAAAATATCCCTTACCGGCTTTAGATAAATTATCGGCAAAACTTTTTTCTCTTAATTTTCTGAAACCCATTAAGGCAGCCGAATCGTATGATGTAAACAAACCTCTGTCATCCGGAGGAACATTCAGAAGCAAATTAGCCCCTCTGCCGACACTCTTTAAATAAATTTCAAAAAGTTGTTCGGGTGTTTTTACCAAAGAATCTTCCTTTCTGTGATAAAACCATCCCGGCCTGATGCTCACATCACACTCTGCCGGAATCCAATACTTACCATAAATATTTCCGGTATTTAGAGTATCCGGAGAAGGCGCTCCGGCCCCAGCCGTAAATCCATCTATGTTCAGTGTATTCCAATTAGTAATGCCAACAAAACCATTTTCGTTTCCACACCAGCGTACATCAGGTCCCACATCACTGAAGATGATGGTATTGGGAGAAAATTTTCTGACCACTCTTTCATATCTCGCAAAATCATAGACCTGCTTCTTTCCATTGGGGCCTTCGCCATTGGCGCCATCCCACCACAATTCCCAGATTGGTCCATAGTTTTTGAAAATTTCTTTAAGCATATTTACATACACATCATTGTAGGCGGGTGTGCCATAAGCAGGATGATTTCTGTCCCAGGGTGAAAGGTAAACACCAAACTTTAACCCATACTTTTTGCAGGCAGCTGATAATTCTTTCAGGACATCACCTTTGCCGTTTCTCCATTTACTCTCTCTAACAGTATGAGTAGAATATTTACTCGGCCAAAGACAAAAACCATCGTGATGTTTTGCGGTGATAATAATCCCTTTTGCGCCGGCAGCCTTTGCAATGCGACACCATTGTTCACAATCCAAATCTGTTGGGTCAAACACTTCAGCTTTCTCTGTACCCTTTCCCCATTCCAATCCGGTAAAGGTATTCGGGCCAAAATGGGCAAAGAAGTAATATTCCATGTTTTGCCATGCCAGTTGAGAGAAGGTTGGCCTGGGAGCTTTATAATCAATGGACTGCGCATAAATCAATGAGTAGAACGAAATAAATGCAATCAGAGAAAGGATTTTCTTCACAATGAAACATTTTAATCAGACACAGAGAAATAAAATAATTGTACGTCTTCTTGAAAAACAAAGTTAATGATTGCCTCCTGAGAATACACTTTGCCATTTCCTTTGAAAACAAGTCAATTTTTAGCGCTTAGGATACATATCAATTCGTAATTTTGCAGGCTCAAAAAGCGATAACTTATGTTTGAATCTTTAAGTGATAAATTAGATAGTGCCTTTAAAAATCTAAAAGGCCAGGGAAGAATTACCGAATTAAACATAGCCACCACTGTTAAGGAAATTCGTCGTGCATTGGTAGATGCAGACGTAAACTATAAAATAGCCAAAGAATTTACAGATACAGTAAAGGATAAAGCGCTGGGCGAAAAAGTGTTAAATGCGGTAAGCCCCGGGCAACAAATGGTGAAGATTGTAAAGGATGAACTGGCTGCCCTGATGGGTGGTGAAGAATCATCATTTAATATTACAGGCAATCCGGCCATCATTCTGGTAGCTGGGCTTCAGGGTAGTGGTAAGACAACTTTCAGTGCGAAGCTTGCTAATTATCTGAAAACAAAAAAAGCAAAGAGTCCATTACTTGTCGCCGGCGACGTATATCGTCCGGCAGCGATAGAACAATTAAAAGTATTGGGCGAACAGATAGGTGTGGAAGTGTACAGCGAACCGGAAAACAAGAATCCGGTAGAGATAGCTCAAAATGCTATCCGCGAATCAAAAACCAACAACAAGAATGTCATCATCATAGACACCGCCGGTCGCCTTGCTATTGATGAAGTGATGATGACCGAAGTAGCCAATATAAAGAGTGCTGTAAAGCCTAATGAAATTCTTTTTGTGGTGGACAGCATGACAGGTCAGGATGCCGTAAATACTGCAGCAGCTTTTAATGAAAGGCTCGACTACACAGGTGTAGTGCTTACCAAGTTAGACGGTGACACCAGAGGTGGTGCTGCCATTTCTATCAAATACACCGTACATAAACCTATCAAGTTTGTCAGCAGTGGCGAAAAGATGGATACCCTCGATGTGTTTTATCCTGAAAGGATGGCACAGCGAATTCTTGGGATGGGAGATATTGTAAGTCTGGTAGAAAAAGCGCAGGAGCAATTTGATGAAAAAGAAGCGGCCCGTCTGGAAAAGAAAATCCGCAAGAATCAATTTGACTTTGAAGACTTCAAAACCCAATTACAGCAAATAAAGAAAATGGGTAATCTGAAAGATCTGATGGGCATGATACCCGGAGTTGGAAAACAAATTCGTGACGTAGATATCAACGATGATTCCTTTAAGGGAATTGAGGCTATGATTAATTCCATGACACCTGAAGAAAGAAGAAATCCGGAAATTATGAATCCAAGCCGCAAGGCAAGAATTGCAAAAGGCAGTGGTAAAGAGTTACAGGAATTGAATCAATTTCTGAAGCAGTTTGAACAAATGAAGGGAATGATGAAGATGATGAACAAAATGCCGATGGGCGGCAGGATGATGCCGGGAATGAAAAGATAACTGCACCAACAAAATTCTTTTGTTCAATCAGGATATTTTTATTGAATGAATATCTGCTTCAAACTAATTGGGGAATGATACAATTCGAATGAAAATATTCTCACTAACTAAGGCTGAGGCAGTAACAGATAAAAATACCATTGCCTTACATGTCAGAATTCAACAGCAATTTTCTGATATCGAATATATTTTCATATCGCATCGATAAATCCTGATTAAGCAATTGAAACTTACCTTAGCAAAGAATCATTAAGCTGAAAACATGAAAGCCGTTCGTTTTGTGGGTGTAAAAAAACCTTTGCAAATGCAGGACATTCCTGTACCTGAAATCGGCCCTCAGGATATTCTGGTCAAGGTAAAGGCTGCCGGTATCTGCCATTCAGATGCACATTATCGAGCAGGTATTTCTCCTGTGAGCTTTACTCCGCTTACGCTCGGCCATGAAGTAGCCGGCTTGGTAGAAAAGACCGGTGAACGGGTAAGCAATGTGAAAGCCGGAGACCGCGTTTGTCTTCATTATCTGATCACCTGCGGCGATTGTTATTATTGTTCTACCGGTAATGAACAATTCTGTAAGCAAGGAAAAATGATTGGCCATCATACCAATGGTGGTTATGCGGAATATATTGCCGTTCCTTCAAGGAATGCCATTCTGCTACCTGACAATATCCCATTTGAACAGGGTGCTACTTTAATGTGCGCATCAGCCACAGCTTTCCATGCCTTGTTGAAAGGGAGAATCAATCCGGGAGATCGTGTCGCCATTTTTGGTGTTGGTGGTCTGGGGCAATCCGCAGTACAGTTGGCAAAGGCATTTGGTGCCACCGATGTATTTGCCGTGGACATCAATAACGAGAAATTGAAACTGGCTTCCCTATATGGCGCAATCGCCATCAATGCAAAAGAAAAGGATGCAGTAAGTGAAATCAAAAATATTTCCGGAGGTAGAGGTGTAGATGTGGCTATCGAAATGATCGGACTCCCGCAAACACAAAAGCAGGCATTGCAATGTGCCGGTCCCATGGGAAGGGTTGTGTTGGTTGGCCTTTCAGATAAATTACTCCAAGTAAATACCTATTCTGAAATTTTGGGAAATGAAGTAGAATTGATCGGATCAAACGATCATCGCCTTCAGGAATTACCCTTACTGATAGAGTTTGCAGCAAAAAAGATGCTCGATACTTCGCAAATTGTAACCCAAACTATTGCTCTGGATGCAGATGCCGTCAATGCGACCCTGGACGCTCTTGAAAATTTTGATTCCGGTGTGCGAACAGTGATCGTACCTTAAAATAGAATTGCGATTCACTCCTTTTATTTCTTGTGAACCGCTTGCTATTCTTACTCTGAAATCTTCTTCAACGCTTTCAATGCATAAAAAATGCAGGTTGCGTGCAATGCCTGAACGATCTGATTTTCATCTAGCAACCTCTCCAACTCTTGCAAAGAGATTTTCTCCACTTTCAGAAATTCATGTTCATCCAACTTCTGTGCACCATGTGGTTTTCCTTCTTTTGCCAGAAAAAGGTATGTGTAATTATTCAAAACACCCGGATTGGCGGCAATTTTTCCCAATGGGATAATTTCATTAAATACATGCGCTGTCTCTTCCTGCAACTCCCGCCGGATAGCCTGTTCGGGGCTTTCGTCTTTATCCACAAAGCCTCCGGGGAGTTCAATACATACTTCGTGGATCGGATGCCGGTATTGCCTCACTACCAACACCTCATTGTTTTCGGTCAGGCATACTGCACATACCGAAGTCGGCAACTCTACCACATAATACGAAGGAACAATTTTCCCATCCTCAGTTTCACACTTGTCTTTGCGACTGGTGAAGTAAGGATAGTTTGTCAGATATTCCGACTCAAGCGTTTTCCACTTTAAATTCATTTACCTACCAGTTTTTTCTTTTTCTAAGTTCGTTGATTTGTGCCACATGATGCTTTCCGTGCCAGGCGTAGGTCTTCAATACATCCCAAAGTCGAATTGTTTTATTCTGTTCGGGATGAAAGAAGGTGCGTTGCCAATCTGCAATATTCAGTTTATGAAAAACCTCATACCACCTGAGATGAAGCGCATGCAGCAAGGTGAGCGAAATGTTGACCGGCAGCCGACTATCCGGAAGGATGGCCCATTTGTTCTGATCGTACGGAGAAATCGTTGGGTTGTTTTCCGTAAAGGCCAGCTTACATCTGATATATGCATTCATGTGACTATCTGCTACATGATGAACTACCTGGCATATCGTCCACCCTCCTGCTCTGTAAGCAGAGTTGAGCTGAGAAGAATCCAGATTCAAGACAGAATATTCCAATAACGCAGGGAGCGACTTTATCTCCAATAACAATTCATCTCTTAGTATTCCTGAAAATTCTGAGGCGGCAAAAGGTTGCTCCTCAAACTTTCCGATCGGATACTTCTGAGATTCTATATCTTCCATTTTGAAGAATTAGTGATGTACTATTTCCAGTAGTTCAATAGTAAAGATAAGCGCAGCGCCACCGGGAATAGCTCCTCCCGCTCCACGATCTCCATAACCCAGACTGGAAGGGATGTATAATTTCCATTTGCTTCCCACCGGCATCAGTTGCAATGCCTCTACCCATCCTTTGATCACTCCGCCTACCGGAATTTCCAATGGCTGGCCTCTCTTGTAACTGTTGTCAAACTCATATCCATTGACCAGATTACCAATGTAATTGGCTTTTACGGTATCTGTTGCTTTCGGAATGGGGCCGGTCCCCCTGGTGATGATTTCATATTGTAATCCTGATGGCAATACTGTAACGTTAGGTCGTTTGGCATTGGAATCAAGGAAAGCTTTGCTGCTTGCTTTTTCCTTCTCTAATTTTTTATGCATGAATTGTTGCAACTTTTCCTGTAGAGTCATATTGGCTTGTTCGATATTCATTACTAATGGCGAATCATTATAGACATCCTCATAGGCTCGTTTGATCATATTAAAATTGGCGCTATCCATTCCCTGATTTTTATAATAGGTAGCCACCTGCACACCAATGGCATAGGATATACTGTCTGTTACGCCCCATGGTTTAGGTACTTCCCTTACCGGTGCAGTATGAGGTGACACAGGTACTGTTGCTACCTTCTTGGTAGAATTACATGAAATAAAGAATAGCACTGATGCATACAAGAATACGTTTTTCATGGATAAAGTAAACTTCATTTTTCTAAATTTATTAAGTCGCAAATATAGGGTTTCAGAATATTTGAATATTGTGAATTGTTTTATTCATCCCGGATGTCTTTGCCTGTCATTTGAATAAACACATCTTCGAGATTGGCAGCCTTGGTGGCTTTTTGCCTTTGAAATCCTGAAGCAATCAGGTCATCAATCAACTGCCCGGGTGTGGCTACAGCAATAATCTTTCCTTCATCAATGATGGCTACCCTGTCACACAAATACTCGGCCTCATCCATATAATGTGTCGTAATAATCACAGTAGTACCCTGAGCGCGGATTTGCCGGATCAATTCCCATAAATTTCTTCTTGCCTGCGGATCCAGTCCTGTGGTTGGCTCATCCAGAAATATAATTCTGGGTTTATTGATTAGCGTAGTAGCGATTGAAAACCTTTGCTTCTGACCGCCACTCAATTCCTTGAATTTACTTTTAGCCTTCTCCTCAAGATTCACCATTCTCAATAATTCTTTTGTATCGACAGTAGTATTGTAAAGACCGCAAAAAAGATCTATCAGTTCTTTCAGATTTAGTCCAGGGTAGAACCCGGAGGTCTGAAGTTGTACACCAATTATCTTTTTGATTGATTCCGGATCTTTATCCAGATCATACCCGGCAACTACCACGCCGCCCGAAGATTTCTGTCGCAGGGTTTCTATTATTTCAAGCGTCGTGGATTTACCGGCGCCATTCGGACCCAATAGTCCGAAAATTTCTCCTTCTTCCACATCAAATGAAATGCCTTTGACAGCCTGAAAACTGCCATAATTTTTCTTTAATTCCTTCACTGAAATGACCGGTGTCATGGTGTGTTACTTTATTTCCTGGTTTGATATAAGACACGATTCAAGCTCGTCCATCATTTGCGGACTGCCAATAAAAAACGGCGTGCGTTCATGGAGTTTTGTGGGTATCTTATCCAAAATTCTCTGATTCCCGTCTGTGGCTCTGCCTCCTGCTTTTTCAATCAGATAGGCAAACGGATTGCATTCGTAAAGCAACCGGAGCTTCCCCTGGGGTTTGTCAGTGGTACCCGGGTACATGAAGATACCGCCCTTCACCAGGTTGCGATGTACATCACTCACCATACTTCCGATATACCGCTGCGTGTATGGGCCACCGTTAGATTTATTTTTCTCCTGACAGATTTGTATATATTTTTTAATTTCTTCTGAGAAGCCGAAAAAGTTTCCATGATTCACAGAATATATTTTTCCAGATTGCGGACATCGGATACCGGGATGACTCAGGCAAAACTCTCCGATGGACGGATCCAGCGTAAATCCATTCACTCCCCTCTTTGTAGCATACACAAGAATGGTACTGCTACCATAGATGACATACCCTGCGGCAACAATACGGTTTCCCGGTTGTAAAAAATCAGTGATATCGACCGGATTTCCCTTTTCTGTAACACGACGGTAAATACTGAATATTGTACCGATAGAAACATTCACGTCAATGTTGCTGCTGCCATCAAGCGGATCAAACATGCATACATATTTCGATTGCTTGCTGATTTCATCATCAAAAACCAAAAAATCATCCAACTCCTCACTGGCTATCCCTGCGCAACTGATCCCGTGCCTGAGCACGCCTACCAACTGATCGTTGGCAAATTCATCCAATTTTTTCACTTCCTCCCCCTGCACATTTGTCTGCCCCGTATCACCTAAAATATCCACCAATCCGGCCTTGTTCACCTCCACATTGATTCTCTTGGCAGCAAGTCCGATATCACGAAGCAAGCCCGCCAATTCACCGGTAGCCTGAGGAAAAGCACGCATCTCACGAATGGTAAATTCGTCCAGAGTGAGTACCTGCCTGTTGGTCATTGCCATAAGAGTCTGAGTTTGATTTCAAACAAAAATAAGGATTCCCTGCATCAGCCTTATACATAAAATCAGATGAATTGTTTTATTTTTCCCGGCGAATTACAAAGTATATGCAGGTACATAAATTCGGCGGAGCCAGTATCAACAGCACGGAAAGAATCAGAAATATGCAATCTATTGTAAAATCGTTGAATACGGACAAAACATTGATTGTTGTTTCTGCAATGGGAAAAAGTACAAATGAATTGGAGGAAATTGTGAGTTTATCCCAGGCCGGAAAAATGAAGGAGGCACATGTTGCATTGAATGAATTGCGGGCACGCCATATTACTTTTGCAAATGAATTATTCGGAAGTCATCCTGAAAGGATAAACGAAATGACATCCTTGTTTATCGAAGTAGAAAAAATATTGACACAGGATGAAAGTATGGATTATGATACGTTCTATGATAGCATCGTACCTTACGGCGAACTGATTTCAAGCCTTATGATCAGCCATTTTCTGAATGTGTCGGGAATATCCAATGTATGGCTGGATGTAAGAAAGGTATTGAAAACAAATGATCACCACCGGGAAGCCGGCATACTCTGGAATATCAGCAAACCCGTGATAAGACACGAAATTGACCAATTGTTTAGAAAAAATTCACTGATTATTACACAAGGGTTTATCGGTTCTACTTTAGAAGAACGTAGTACCACACTCGGGCGAGAAGGCAGTGATTTTACAGCAGCTATTTTTGCAAACATACTTCATGGAGAAAGTGTCACCATCTGGAAAGATGTGGATGGCGTGATGAATGCAGATCCCAAACAAATGAAAGATGCAGAAATCATTCCTCATCTGAATTACAAAGAAGTGATAGAGATGGCCTACTATGGCGCACAGGTGATCCACCCCAAGACTATTAAGCCATTGCAGAATGAATCTATTCCACTTTATGTGAAATCCTTTGTGCATCCGAAACTCCCCGGAACTGTCATCAATAACCACTCACCTGCACAATTGCCACCTGTGATTGTTTATAAAAAGCACCAGGTATTACTGAGTTTTCAGACGGAAGATTATTCATTTATTGAAGGAAAGCCAACAAGATACCTCAATGAAGTCTTTGCTTCAGCAAGGGTGAAGGCCAATATTTCTCAAAACACTGCCATCAGCCTTTTGATTTGCATGGATGAGCATGAGGAAAAAAGAGAAAAAATAATCCGGGAAGCCGGTAAATTCAAAGTCACTGTAGATCGCGATCTGACACTACTGACGGTGCGGCATTATAATGATACCATCCTTCAAAAACTGACAACAGGCAAGCAAATTATCTTAGAGCAGCGTACAGAAAATACTTTGCAGGTATTGTATAAGGGATAATCTGCTGTCAATAATCATAATTTTTATCAATTAATGAATAATCAGCAGATTTCTTCCCGCAATTATCTATTGACTTTTTCCGTTATTCATAAAAATTTATCTATTGAAGCAAGCGCTGCTCTTACTGACTTTTTCTTTTGCGTCCATTCTCGCATCGGCACAGCCGATGAAGGATACAGGTATCACGCTTGTAGTTCAGAAGGAAAATATTATCAAAGAAAATACCATCCTGAAAATTGAAAACCTGGGAACATCTGTGAATTCCCAATTGGCAGAATTACGCCCTACCATTTCTCCCGATGGAAATCTGCTTTTTTTCATCCGTCAGAATCATCCCTACAACACAAAATATTACTCTGTACCTAACTCACAGGACATCTGGTTTTCAGAAAGAGACAGTTCCGGCAAATGGAGCAATGCCGTGCATCTTGGAGCTCCGTTGAATACCGTAGAATATAATGCCGTCTTCTGGATATCGCCCGATAACAACAGAATACTTATCCGGAATGCCTTTATCGATGGGGATTATTTCGGGAACGGTATCAGCATGTGCTACCTCACGAAATACGGCAACTGGAGCAGGCCGGAAATGTTGCAAATCAAAAATCTTGAGAAGTACAATCGTGGATTGAACTACGGCGCTACACTCGCCAATGATGGCCAGACGCTTCTATTGTACATGTCCGAAAAAACTCAAAGCAAAGAAAATGATCTCTATGTCAGCTTCCTTGAGAAGGATGGCACATGGTCTCAGCCTAAAAGCCTGGGCAAAAAAATCAACCTCAAAGATTATAATGAGCTGACTCCATATCTGGCGTCAGATGGTGAAACCCTTTACTTTAGCAGCGACAGACCGGGCGGACTCGGTGACAACGATATCTGGAAAACGAAAAGGTTAGACGACTCATGGCAGAAATGGAGCGAGCCTGAGAATATGGGCAGCCCGATCAATACACCCGGATGGGACGCATTTTTTACCTTAGATGCCGGAGGGGAATATGCATATTTAACAACCGGTGAAGATACTTATGGAGCCAGCGATATCGTGCGTGTCAAATTATTGGAAATTCAAAGACCCGACCCGGTTATTCTGGTCACCGGTAATGTGTATAATGCAAAAACCAATGAACCCTTGAGTGCATCACTCATCTACCAGACCCTTCCGGATGGTAATGTAGCAGGCAACGGAATTTCAAATCCAACCGATGGAGCATTCAAGATCGTGCTTCCTTATAACAAGAATTATAGTATCCGGGCATCTGCTGATCATTTTTTTGCGATTTCCGAAAATCTGAACCTGGATTCATTGACCAAAGCGGGTTATAAGGAAATTCACAAAGATCTCTATCTGGCACCGATTGAAGTGGGCCAGATCGTAAGGTTGAATAATGTCTTTTTTGATTTTGATAAATGGGATCTCCGTCCGGAATCTTTTGTCGAACTAGATCGGGTGGTAAACCTCATGAATGAACATCCGACAATGGTCATAGTAATGAGTGCTCATACCGACAGCTATGGTACGGATGAATACAACTTTGTATTAAGTGACAAAAGAGCAAAATCGGTTATGGACTATATTTTATCAAAAGGAATCAGCCCTGACCGGATCTCTTCCAAAGGCTATGGAGAAAGCAAACCCGTGGCTACCAATGAAACAGACGAAGGAAGGCAACTCAACCGGAGGGTAGAGTTTATGATTATGAAAAATTAATTTCGGGATTGATCGACAGCCAATTTTCACCGCTTCATAGGTTGAATCAATTTTCCAACTACAAATCAACCTTTTTTCCACCCCATGAAAATTGGAATTGAAAATGCCTGCAAATACTTTTGTTTTTTTGTTTTAAAATAAAAGTATATGAAGAGCAAGTCCATTCGAACAGGTGTTTTATTTGGTGCTGTCATTTTTATTGAACTGTTACCCTTGTCAATTAAATTCAGCGATCACGAGACGCAATTATTGAATTCCACGTCATTTAAAAATTTTACCTGGATGATGCAAAGCCTTGTACTGATTATACTGGTAGCCACAAAACCTGGCCTTAGCAAAGCAAGGTGTATAGCTCTTGCAATGATTGTTTGCTGGTGCCCTTTACCTTTACATTTAATGAAAACGGAATCAACTTTTTACTCTTGAACCAATACACAAACAATATCTTGTCCTGGGCCACTGCCATCGTGTTATTATCAAAGCAGTTGATCCCGACTGAGACAAAAGAGTTGACCAAACATAATTGAATTCATGTCAGCGAAAGGAAAACAGAAAATGTTACTGGCAATCAGTGTTGGAATGGCATTTTTTGCTATTGGTTTCTCATTTCGGGGATCACACTTCTTATGGTTCTGGCAAAAGTATCCAGTCATTCCTGCATTGCTGCTCTTACTTGTGTTTTTTACAATTCGTACATGGTTGAAATTGGAGATGAAAAGGCAAAGACAACGTATCCTTTCAGAATGGACGACAATTTCAAAGGAAAAGAAACCATCCGATTTCAGGAGTTTGCTATCAAAAAGAGAAATGGAAGTACTGAACCTTATCAATGAAGGATTAAGTAACAAAGAAATTGCTGAAAGATTATACATTTCATTGACAACCGTCAAAACACACATCAATAATATTTACAAAATACTTGAAGTAAAAAACAGAAGGGAGGCCATAAATAAGAGCTCAATTGAACCGCAATAATAAATTAACCGGATACCTCAGGATTCAGATAATTCCTGCAACCTAATATACTTTCAATTCAAGGCCGGATCATACCCTATTTTTGAAAATTTCTTTTGAAAATCAAACACAAAGGCAGGCTTAATGAGTAAAAGCCATTCATCCCATCTGATCAGGCAATAAATTATTATTGCTATTTTTGACCCTTTAAATATACAATGTATGAGTGTCGTCGATTTAATAATGCCAAGATTGGGTGAGAGTATTGTGGAAGCTACTATTTTGAAATGGCACAAAAAGCCCGGCGATAAAGTAGCGATGGATGAGACTGTGCTGGATATAGCCACCGACAAAGTGGACAGCGAAGTTCCATCTACTGCGGATGGAATCATTTCAGAAGTGCTCTTTAATGAAAACGACGTAGTACCTGTTGGTTCCGTAATAGCAAAGATTCAAACACAAGGAGGATCTGCTGCCGAAGAAAGTAAACCGGAGGTACAACCCGAACATGAAGAGGCTGATGTAGTGGAAGAAGTGCCATACACTCCGGAGGAAAAGCGTGCTGTCAAACCTGCCGCACAAAGTGTAAGGTTTTATTCACCCCTGGTGTTGAATATTGCTGCCAGTGAAGGAATATCTATGAGCGAACTTGAACAAATAGAAGGCACTGGCCAGGATGGAAGAGTAAGTAAGAAGGATATTTTGAATTATCTGAAAAACAGACATGAATCTCCCAAGGTAAAGCAGGTGGAGCAACCGCAGGTACAAAGAAAACAGGAAGTAGCTATCCCGGAAATCGCCGCATCTGCCACACCGGTGATGTATAGTGGCAATACTGAAATAATAGAGATGGATCGTATGCGCAAAATGATTGCAAAGCACATGATCGATAGCCAGAATACCAGCGCACATGTAACGAGTTTCGTAGAATGTGATGTCACCAATATGGTTTTGTGGAGGAATAAGGTGAAAAAAGAATTTGAAAAACGGGAAGGTGAAAAACTGACTTTTACTCCCTTATTTATTGAAGCCATCGTACGATCTATAAAAAAATATCCATGGCTCAATAGCAGTGTGGACGGGGATAAAATCATTATCAAGAAAGACATCAATATCGGAATGGCGACAGCTATGCCTAATGGTAATCTGATCGTTCCTGTGATTAAAAGTGCAGATCAACTAAACCTGACCGGATTGGCCAAAAGAGTCAACCATCTGGCTAATGCCGCAAGAAATAATAAACTGAATCCTGACGATACCGTTGGTGGTACATTTACATTAACCAATGTGGGTACTTTTGGCAGCATCATGGGTACACCCATAATAAATCAGCCACAGGTAGCCATTCTCGCCGCAGGGGCAATTAAGAAAAGACCTGTAGTGATAGAAACCGAACAGGGGGATAGCATTGCCATTCGTCATATGATGTATCTTTCTCTGAGTTACGATCACAGAATCATTGACGGAGCATTGGGATCTACTTTCCTGAATGCCGTATCGAAAGATCTGGAAAATTTTGACGTGAACAGAAACTGGTAATTAAAGAGATTCCCGGTAATATTTTTACGCCTGATTTGTCCATTGGTCCCTGTCATCCGGATTAAATTTCCAGGGTGCAAAATTATTTTCAATATTGCTGAACATAAGATTCCACTCCGCCGGAGAATTACTTTCTTCCATTACCAGTGATCTTCTCAACTGAAAGATAATGTCTAATGGACTAATGCTTACCGGGCATTCCTGCACACAGGCATTGCAGGAAGTACATGCCCATAATTCTTCTGCTGTGATATAATTATGCAACAAGGAGTGATTGTCATCTACAAACTTATCATTCTTCAGAATATTCCTTCTGACTTCCTCCATTCTATCTCGGGTATCCATCATGATTTTTCGAGGGCTGAGTAGCTTACCGGTGCGGTTAGCCGGGCAGGCATCTGTACACCGGCCACATTCCGTACAGGTATAGGCATCCATCAGATTCTTCCAGCTCAGTTCAAAAATATCCTTTGCGCCAAAGCTGCCTGCTTGTTGCTCTCCGGTGCCGGGGGCCAATTCCGGATGAAAAACATACTCCACCTCTTTTTGCACATTGGGCATATTTTCCATTTCGCCCCAGGGTTTTAAAGGCTTATAATAAGCATTAGGGAATGCCATCAGAATGTGAAAGTGCTTGCTGTAGGGTAGGTAATTCAGAAAGGCAAAGATCCCAATGATATGAAGCCACCATGCCGTACGTTCTAAAGCTACCAGTGTAATCCCGGAAATCTGACTGAAAGCCGGTGCCAGCATACCACTGACCAGAAAATTGCCATGATCTGCATAATGAGGATTGCCTTGCAATTGAAGCGCTCTGTCTGCACTGTTCATAGTGAGAAACAAACTCATCAGCACAATCTCTGTGATCAGGATAATATTGGCATCCTTTCTCGGCCATCCATCCAGGTCACCTTTCATAAACCGGTATATTTTCATGAGATTTCTACGGGCAAGAAACACAATACAACTTACGAGTACCAGTAATGCCAACACCTCAAAAAAGTCAATCACAAAGGTGTAAAATCCACCCAAAGGGCCTGCAAACATTCTATGCGTTCCAAAAATACCATCAAGGGCTATTTCCAATATCTCAATATTGATAATGATAAAACCGGCATAGATCAGAAAGTGAAGCACTCCTACCAAAGGATTTCTGAACATTTTCTTTTGTCCCATGGCAAGCAGCCAGACATTTTTCCACCGCTGGCCTTTGTGATCAGTTAAGTCCTGATCCCTTCCCAGCAGGATGTTGGCCCGGATGGCCCCTACTTTTCTGGCAAAAAGGTAAATAGCAGCTCCCACCAGAAGGATAAAGAGTATTTGCTGAACGATTACCATAGATCTTGCTAAGATAATTGTTTCATCGCTGGATTTCCAAAATCGGTACTACCATTTAAACAGACCTCCGCGTATTCCGGCATCTCGATTTACCACTCATCCACAAATAATACCAATCTAAAAAGTATTATGCCATTCAATGTACTATGTTTTGCATAGTACCATAAACTTATATTATCTTTGTGTTGTCAATCAAAATTGAAAACATTAAAAAATAAAAAAATGAAAACGTTTAAATCAAATCTTGCCGTAGAAATTCTTGAAAAGGTTAAAAGAGCCGCCTTCTATGTACAATTAACTTTTGTGTGCCTGATGCTCCCTGCCTTATTCCTGATCGGAATAAAAGGGAATGACCACAAAAATCCACAACCTTCCGGTTATGAAAGAATGTACTCCAATCAGGCCGATGCGAATTCAATCGTGAATTTCAGTAAAATCTTATCTGATCAGAACAGTTGAGCCTTTGAGAGAAAATCGTTTGCCGGTATCCCTGTGTACATATTCCAATGTCCACACATAGATGCCGGCATCCTGGGGCTCTCCTTTGTAGGTGCCGTCCCACTTCTCTCCATACTTTGTAGTACTGAATAGCAGAAGCCCTCCACGGTTGTAAACCTTAAAGCGCAGATCATCTGCCTTAAAAGCATTCAGCGGATACAGGAAGTCATTCAATCCGTCATTATTAGGTGTAAAGGCGTTGGGCACAGCAATAAAGCAACTCTTCAAAACCTTGACCTGATTTACTGCGGTATCTGCACAATGATCATCCCTGACAATCAACCTTACATTATAAAAACTTTCAATTCCATTTCTCGGATATTTCTGGGGTTCGGGATTGGCAGCAATACTTGTCACTCCATTCTTAAAATCCCACAGGTAGCTGACTATTTTGCCAAAACTTTGATTCTTAACCACTGCAGAATCCTCCGGACAAATGGTATTGGAAATTTCAAAATCAGCTCTAAGTACATTGTCCAGAAGAATATCAACTGCTGAAGAATCCGAACAAAATCCATTGGAAACTTTTAGCGTAATTCTCTTTTGTCCAAATAAGTGATAATAAGCCACCGGATTTTGCTGAGTGGAAATACCGGCGTCTGCCATACCCCATGTCCATTGGTTCACCCCATTGTTGCCCGGGTGAAAAAGCTGAATCGTATCTGTTTTGCAACCAAGCCCGATATTATAAGCAAAGTCGGCATTCACAGTGTCTTTCAGGGTGAAGGAAATTGCCTGACCGGAGGGTGTCACCTGTCCGCATTGATCTACGATCGTGCTTCCATCTATTCCATTTCTCAGATGTATCTGATAGTTGCCTCCGTGCACCATAGGTTGGCTGAGTCGAATCTGAATGGTATTTGTCACACCCGAATTGCAATCACCGGATGCGGACACAATAGAAACCGGTGAAGGCCCTGTAATCAGAAAATCAGAACCATCCGGCGAAATGGAAGAACATTTTATTGGCTTCTGAAAAATGAGCATTAAATCCTTCGGAGCACAAGTCACTGACATCAGACTATCCATCGGGGTAGGCTTCAATGGCAATATTTTGAATGGCAATTGATCATTGACCGGAATACCGCGATCACAATTATCCAGTATCGTATTGGCATCTGCACCATTCTGTACTATAAGAAAATAATCACCGGGTGGCAGGGGGGCGCTTAGTGTCAGCACCACAGAATCTACATCAAATGAATTGCTGCAATTCACTCCGGTAGCTGAGATGACATTAATCCCCGGAACAGACAACTTGAAATCACTTCCATCCGGAGCCAGCGAACTGCATTTCATCTTCTTGTTCAGTTTCACAAAAATTTGCTGACCATCACAAAATGGATTTACTCCGGATAATTTTGGATCCTTTGGATCAGTAATGACGGCAGTACCTCCATTAAAACTCAATGAATAGCCACTCTGGGAGTCACTGAAATGGCTGACAAGTAAAATGTAGGTATGCCCCTGGATAATGGTAGGCATCTTTGCATATCTGCTTTCACTTCCATCATAGGAAGAAGCACATTGAATGTAGGGCACTCCTGTGGCGGAAGTGCCTGTAGATCCAGGATTTCCTGCCCAGTTACCGGTAATAATAATATTTTGATTTGTAAATACTTCATTCGGATCAAGGCCGGTTACGTCGTACAACTGCCAATCGTAATCGTCTGCCATATTCTTTGGAGTAATGGTAAATCCAAGTGTCCCGGACTGGTAACAGGTGAATTTGTACCAAAAGGGATTCTTATTAGCGTAGTTGGCATTACCGTTTCCACTACAACCGGGCACAAACAAACTGTTGGTAGAACAAATCGGTACCGTGGTCTGTTCAAAAGTAGTGGTTCCACAAACCGGAAAAGCTGTGGAAGGAGTCTGTCCCAAAGTCGTACACTGTGAATGCACCTGTAGAGAACATACCATCCAAAATACCAATACCGTTAGTCTTGTCTTCATCTGAGATGCGGAATGTGGACTGTGAAATTAACTGTTTCTGTGATTATTTCCGAAGGGCAATCATTTCTGAATTTCCATCCCGGCAAACCGGTTGGTATTTCTTTTTCAATTCAATTTAAAAAAATCCGGTACACCGATTCATTTACGGAATAGGAACAAAGGAATGAACACATTAAAATAAAATATTGAATTTTCTACCATGTACTTATCTTTAATTTAAACCTTTCCGATATGTCCAAAATTTTAATGCTTCTAATTACTTCATTTTTCACCACCACAATTGCTTTGTCGCAAAAGCATATTACCGGATTTTTTGAAAAAAATATTCAGGGTCAGACCGCACTGGAAAAAAGATTTGACAGCAACATAGACACCGCACGAATAGACAACCATATTAAGTTGTTGTCGGCCTATCCGCATCATCTCGGCTCTACCTATGGGAAAACAAATGCTGAATACATCCTGAATCAATTTAAGAGTTATGGCTGGGATGCCTCCATAGAGACATTCTATGTACTCTTCCCTACCCCTAAAACCAGGAAACTGGAGTTGGTGTCTCCGGGTTCATACAAAGCCGTGTTGGAAGAGCCGGCTTATCCCGAAGACCCTACCTCAGGAGAAAAGGGGAAATTACCTCCGTATAATGTGTATGGCGCAGATGGAGATGTAACTGCCGAACTGGTGTTTGTAAATTATGGTGTCCCGGCTGATTATGAAGTACTCAAAAAAATGGGAATTGACGTAAAAGGAAAAATTGTGATTGCAAAATATGGCCGCAGTTGGAGAGGCACCAAACCAAAAGTAGCGCAAGAGCACGGCGCCGTAGGTTGCATAATTTACAGTGATCCTGCAGATGACGGATACATGGCAGGAGATGTCTATCCGAAAGGTTCCTACAAAAATGAATTTGGAGTACAGCGAGGCTCCGTGATGGACATGGTTATTCATCCGGGCGATCCTCTGACCCCCGGAGAAGGAGCATTCAAAGATGCAAAAAGATTAGATCGGAAGGATGCTACTACCATTTTAAAAATTCCGGTATTACCCATCGGATATCATGATGCTGCCCCTTTACTGAAAGCAATGTCAGGTCAAAACGTACCGCGTGAATGGCAAGGTGGACTTCCTTTTGCATATCACATGGGACCCGGAAGTGCCAAAGTACATTTAGTCATTCAATACAATTGGAATATTGTGCCTTGTTATGACATCATCGCAAAGATTCAGGGACAAACTTATCCCGATGAATGGGTGATCAGAGGCAATCACCAGGATGCCTGGGTACACGGCGCATCAGATCCATTGAGCGGGTTGTCTGCCATGCTGGAAGAGGCACGTTCAATCGGAGAGATGGTAAAAAATGGATGGAAACCAAAACGCACTCTGGTATATTGCGCCTGGGATGGTGAAGAACCCGGATTGCTCGGCTCCACAGAATGGCTGGAAGGTAATCAAAAGGAATTGCAGCGGAAGGCAGTGGTGTACATCAATTCTGACAACAATGGACGCGGATTTCTTTATGCTTCAGGATCTCATGCGCTTGAGCCATTTATGACAGAAATAGCCAAATCGGTTACTGACCCTCAAACCGGTGTGAGTGTCTTTGAACGCCTGAAAGCTGCTAAAATACTTAATGCCTCCGGATCTGACCAAAAAGAAAAAGCGATGATGATGTCCGAGATGAAACTTGGTGCGATGGGTTCGGGATCCGATTATTCTTCATTTATACAACATGCGGGTATCCCTTCGCTTGACCTGGCTTATGGCGGGGAAGATCAGGGTGGAGAATATCATACTAACTATGACAGTTATGCGAATTTTATCCGCTTTAAAGATCCGGGATTTCTGTACGAAAAGGCCTTGGCGCAAACTGCGGGGAGAGCGGTATTGAGGATGTCGGAAGCCGATATACTCCCTTTCCGATTTTCTCACCTGACAAGTACGATTAATAAATATACCGAAGAACTAAAACAATTGATCAACAACAAAAGAGAATCTGAGGTGTTGGAGAATAAGATGATCACTCAGAATATTTATCAGCTCGCAAATGACCCGAAAGACCATTTTAAAGTGCCGGAAATCAACAAGGCAGTTCCGTATCTCGATTTTTCTTCTTTGGAAAACGCTCTTCAGCAATTGAAGCAGGTAACTGATACATTAACCGTCAGATACAACGACATGATTGCTTCCGGCAAACAGGATGTTTCACTGAATGAAATATTATCTCATGCAGAGCAGCATCTTTTGGGAAATGGGCTACCGCTTCGCCCCTGGTACAAACATGTCATTTATGCGCCGGGTTATTATACGGGTTATGGCGTAAAGACAATGCCGGGCATCAGGGAGTCGATAGAACAAAACAAATGGCAACAGGCACAGGAACAGATAGAGGCTACCTCAAAAGTGATCAATCACTTTTCGGAATATCTGAAATCCGGTACGAAATAATCAGACGCGATAAAGGATTATCGGCCAATCACTTTCAGGGTGAAGGCCTGAATTTTTGGGTCGGTTTCGGGCGACATGGAAAACCATATTTCGACATCTGCCTTTTCTCCGTGTATCTGAAATGATCCGCGTAAATGATTGGTGGCATTCATTGCAGAGACTGAAATTATTTTTCCCATTTTGTTGAAGGCATCCACCGATTGCTCTCTTAATTTCTCAATGAAATAGTCATCAAAGAAATTATCTGCAAAGATGCCGGACTGTTTGGCACCTTCCCAGGATGGCAAAAGAGAAACGATCTGATCCTTTCGCTTATTCAGTATCTCAGAGGCAGGCAGAGCCAGCGGCTCCAAATCCGTCCACTTGAGAAGTGAATCCACGGCTTGTGTCAGAATGGTTCCCATGGAGGCGTATGTCAGATTTGCAAAAACTACAAATCCGACGCCATAGTCAGGCAGGATTCTCCATTGACTTCCAAATCCCGGAAGTCCTCCACTATGCGTAATAATTTTCAATCCGTTGCAATCCAGATATTGATGAAGGCCATAACCGTAAAAATCCATCACCACACAATCGTTGCCCCATGC
>CAYXAL010000001.1:227057-249409 GCA_964463015.1 uncultured Ginsengibacter sp. | reverse complement strand
GTTCCAAATCCCAGATTACTGTATTCATAAGATGTCCCGGTAGCAGTGGAAAAGCTGATTCCGTCACTGTATAACTTCTCCAGCCATTGATCACTTCTTCCCAATTGCCGGTCGCCCCATGGATTGTCTTCAGGAAAACCCGCATTGTGTGTCAGGAGTTGCCGGATGGTGATTGCCGGCGCATCGCTTGTGAGCAACCTGAGTTTTTTGGCTTGAGGAATATATCTGGAAATCGGGTCGTCTAACGAAAGTTTCCCTTCATCTCTCAATTTCAGGATGGCCATCGCCGTTATACTTTTGGTCATAGAGGCTATATGGTAGTCCGACAATTGTCCGGCGGCAGTTTGCTTCTCTAAATTGATTTCACCCTGAGAAAAAGAATGCAACAACTTTCCATCTGCCACTATTCCATAGCTGATGGATGGGAAATGCTTCTCCACCGCATACCGGCTAAACATGGAATCCAATCGCGGGATAATGGATTCTATTTTTTTTACCCTTCCGGATTCATTGCTGTGGGTTGAGTTGTTTGCCTGTGCTATAATTATATCCGGCAGGTAAAGCGAAAGGCAGATGAAAAGTATAGCAGGAATGCACTTCTTCATATTTTGTATCCGGTTGAATCGGTAAGCATTTAATTTTTAGTTATGGACTGGAAGTAATGAATAATCCTTTCCATATTCCATCATTTGGTCAAAGAAGTTGTCCGGATATTCAACCCGCACATCGACAATTTTCTCTCCATCCATGACAGGTACGAGCCTGGGCTGAATGAATCCTTTATATGGTTTGATATTCAATTTTGCAAAGCGTTCAAGCACTTCTTTGTGCAACGCAGGATCTACACGCACACCATAGGTTTCAATCAGGTTTTTTCCTGCATTGAAATCCCCCTCTGATTTTATACGTTGAATTTCCCTGAGCAATTGACCAAACAGATTTCTCAGTTTCTCATAGTCATTGATCTGAACATAGGTCTTCCCATCTTTTTTTACAAGCTCTACCACCTTATAAGCCTTTCCTTTTTGATAGGCCCACATAGCCACAAGCTGACGGTTTCGCATGTGCGCTTCTTCCAGGTTTTCACCAGGCTTGAGACGGGTAAGTTGTGTCATCAGTCCATTCATCATGTAGTTGTCGTATTCTGCTTTCCCCACTTCCAGTGAAGGCATCACCCCCAATTCTACCAATTTCGGATCCATGATATAATATAGCCCTACCAAATCAGCACGTGCTTCTTCAAGTGCCGAGGCGTAGTTCTTTAAAGTTTTATCCGGAGTAGCTACTCCAGGATTGATCTGCCCACTGGCATGCCCGATCACTTCATGCATATCGGTGTGCAGGTCTGCAGCAAGATTGCCATACTCCCTGATTCGTTTTTTTACTTCATCATTCAGTCCAAACTCATCCAGGAGTCCGCTACTTGCATTGCTGACATTGTACGAATAAATAATGTTGCTCAGAGACACGGATTTAGACCCATGCTCCTTTCTGATCCATTCATTGTTGGGTAGATTGATTCCGATAGGAGTAGATGGAGAAGCACTTCCGCCCTCCTGAATCACTGTGATTGCTTTGGCGATGATTCCCTTTACATTTTTCTTTTTATGCTGGGGCAGAATGGGAGAATTATCCTCAAACCATTGTGCATTGGCAGCAATGGTATTGATTTTTTTTGATGCCTCCAGGTCTTTCATACTTACCACACTTTCAAAACTTCCTTTTTTACCCAATGGATCATCATAAACTTCTATAAATCCATTTACCACATCGAGTCGGCTTGCTGTATCGTTTACCCATGCAATATTGTACTTATCAAAAGTGGCAAGGTCACCGGTATTGTAAAACTGTATCAACAGATTGAGTGCCTTCTTTTGTGCATCATCTTCGGCAACTCCTGCTGCCTTTGTCAACCAATATACCATCTTCCTGATAGCTTCCGAATACATCCCGCCTGTTTTCCAGGTCTTTTCAAACACCTGCCCGTTTTCCTTCACAACCTTACTGTTTAATCCCCACATGGGCGACTCACCGGTCGAGTTGAATTTTCCATAGAAATCTTCAACCTCCTTTTGAGTCACATTCTCATAAAAGTTTACAGAAGATGCTTTCACAACATCAATGTTGGGACTCAGGTCCACCAACTTTGGTTCTATCCGGGGATTGTAAATAATATTGGCTACCCGTTTAATGAATGAGTCAAAAGTTTCATTACTTTCTTTAGGGAATTTAGTCGTATCACTGGCACGTGCTACGCTGATAAAATAATCAGAAGTGCATTCCGGGAAAAATTTCTCATTGCTGTAATGATGGTGGTATCCATAGCTGAACCAAAACCGCCCGCAATAGGTCTGAAATTTTTTCCAATCCTCGGAGTTCTTGTCACCGCTGTATGTTCCATACATATTTTCCAGCGTCTTTCTCAGCATAATGTTGTATTTACTCTTCTGGTCGTAAAAAATATCGCGACCGGCCAATGCAGCCTGTGATAAATAATAGGCCAACTCTTTTTGCTTCAGTGTGAGCAGATTAAAACCCGGGATTTGAAACCGAAGGATTTGCAAATCAGCAAAGGATTGTGCTTCTACCTTGAATGAAGTGTCATAAGAAGTACCGCCCGAGGTATCGATTACAATACCTTCTTTTTGATTATCATTCGTAGAGTTGCTGTTGTTGCAGGCAATGAGAAGAGTGGTCATTGAAAGCGTAATAAATACGTTGAAATATTTTTGCATAGCAGTGATTTGCCTAAAAATAAAAAATATTAGGGAGAGCTGCTGTTTTTTTTACAAATGTGGTGCATCACATAGACGAAAGGGAAATACCTGCCGCATCTTAGAAACGTGCTTAGCGCATTATTTTCCTTTATGGAATACTTCTTTAAAGAATCCTTCCATATCCTGCCAGGATGCGCTGTCTGCTGCTGCATTGTACGCCACCGGTATCCCAAAGTTCCTGGCATTTTCTGTAGAGTTTGGATTGGTAAAGGCATGCCTGGCATCAGGGTATGAATTAAAGATGTAATGAATCCCTGCTGCATCCATTTTTTGTTTGAATGGTTGCACATGATCTTTTTCAAATTCGTCATCAGCACCGGCACAAATGAGAAACCGGGCTCGTACATCGCCTACCGGTTTGCCTACACCCAGACTCGGATGGAATCCGACAACGGCTTTCACATCTGATCCCATAATTCCTGCATTGATAGCCACATATCCACCAAAACAATATCCGATAATCGCAATATTGGAACTGTCTAATTGATCCAAGGTCTTAAATTTAAGGATGACTGTATCTACAATTCCTTTACAAAGAGAGGGGTCAGCGCCAAATGGTCTGGTACAAGCCATCGCCTCCTGAGGATTTTTTGCGATTGTTCCTTTTCCAAAAACGTCAATCGACATGGCCACATACCCAAGCGCTGCAAGCATTTTTCCTCTTTCCCGTGCATATTCATTCAATCCCCACCACTCAGGCACTACAATAATTCCCGGCTTTTTTTGATGGATTTCAGGATCGAATGCAAAATAGGCATCGTGCTTTTCTCCATTGAAAGTAAACGACGTTTTTTCTTCCTGAATTTTCTTTGCCTGAAGACGATCTTCAAGTGCCTGGTAAGTATCCTTCATTTCTGTTTTGATTTTATGATTGGTAGAATGTGTATCTGTTCCACAAGATATTATCAATATCGTCAAATCTGTCAGAATAATAAGTTGAAATATCTTCCTCACATAGATTCAATTTATGAATTCACTGTTGTGTAAAAATAGCGGTTGCAAATGTGTTGCCTGTTTTTATACATTTGTATTCATGTCATTGTTTATTGCCTCCCTCAATTCCGGCAGCAATGGGAATTGCTATTATGTCGGAAACAAAAATGAAGCCATCCTGATCGATGCCGGTATTTCATGCCGAACCATAGAAAAAAGAATGAAACACCTTGGCCTGAATCTATTGTCTGTAAAGGCTGTTTTCATATCTCACGAACATTCAGATCATATACAGGGACTATGCACCTTGTTGAAAAAATATAAAATACCCTTGTTTGTATCTGAGAAAACTTTTCCCTACTGTGGGGTAGAAAAAAGTAATGTATCCATAACTCATTTCAACGATGGCGAAAAAATCGCAGTTGGCAAATTAAATATAAATGTTTTTTCAAAGACTCATGATGCCGTAGATCCATACAGCTTTTGTGTGGAAAGTGAAGGTGTACATGTAGGAATATTTACGGACCTCGGGTTTTGCTGTGATAAATTGATCCATTGGTTTTCAAAATGCCATGCTGCCTTTCTGGAAGCCAATTATGATGTGGCTATGCTGATGGATGGCCCATATCCCTATTACCTTAAGAAACGTATTGCCGGAGGAAACGGGCATCTAAGCAATGATCAGGCGTACCAACTGTTTACGAAACATAAGTCAGCGTATCTAAGTCATCTTATCTTATCGCATTTATCGCACAACAACAATTCACCGGAAGTAGTAGAATCCCTTTTTTCAGGAAAGGACAATCAGGTACAAATCATAGTTGCATCAAGAAGTGCAGCATCGGATGTTTTCGAAATCAGTGATCAAAAATTATTTATTGAGGAAGAACCACAATCGTGGGTTCAGTCTATCATTCGTTTTGGTGGTGATTCCTGAGTTCAATCCTCATTTCTTTAATAAAATCCCGCCTGGCTGATTTCTGAAATGCAGGAATAAAGATGATCACCACCAGCAACCCGGCGACTCCCTGAATGAACACCGTCCACGGCGCACCTATTGCATGAGCCAAAGACCCTACCAGAAAATTGCCTATCGGTTGCATTCCGCCAAATGCCATTACATAATAACTGATCACTCTCCCCCGCATCTGTTCCTCCACATGGGTTTGCAGATAGGTATTGGTAGAGGAAATAACCACCAACAATCCGGTTTCTGTAACCATAATAAAGAAGAGTGCGAGGGTGAAATTCTTCGTAAATGAAAACAAGATCAGATTGGAGGCGAGTAAAAGTCCGGCAATCAAAATAATCTTCAGCAAATACCGGGTCGTTTTTAATGTAGCCATATAGATAGCCCCAATAAGCGCTCCCAGACCGGCTATGCTATTTAACCAACTGAATTCCTGTACATCACCGCCAAAAACCCTCTGTGCAAAAACAGGAAACAAAGTGATATACGGAGAAACGAGCATACTGATCAATCCGATCAGCCAGATCGCATGCCGTAGTGAAGGCGTTTTCTTCAGATACCTGTATCCTTCCACCAGATTTGTCCACAGCGAAGGAAGGTTTTTTTTATCAGGAGGTACTTTTAATTTCATAGCAATCAAACATCCGATAACTGCAATAAAACTCAGGAAATTGATCAGAAAGCAAATACCCTCTCCAAAAGTACTGAGTAATATACCTGCCACAGCCGGGCCAATCAACCGTGCCAATGTCACCATAGACGAATTGATTGCTATCGCATTTTGTAAGTCATAATTGCTTTTTACCAGAACAATAAAGAGCGATTGACGTGATGGCGTATCAAAGGCATTGATTACCCCGAGCACGACACTCAGAATAATAATCAATTCAATGTTATAATGCTTTGTCAGTACAGCCATTGCCAGAATACCTGCCTGAATCATGGAGGCAATCTGTGTAGCCATTAATGTACGAAAACGGCTGTGACGATCCACATAAGTACCAGCATAAGGCGATAACAACAACATGGGAATCTGTCCCGCAAAGGCAACAAGGCCCAGCATAAATGCCGAGTGCGTCATTTCATACACAAGCCAACCCACAGCGATTCGCTGCATCCAGGTACCCACTAGAGAAATACCTTGTCCGAAGACATACAATCTGAAATTGTAATATTTAAAGGCACGCAGAGTGTCGGGTAACTTCATATTCCGTTAAAAGCAAAGTTAGTCAAGTCGTTATTTTTTTTGAGAAGGAATATCGTAATGCAATGCATTATTCTGAATCACAGCAGCAGAGGTGTATGGATGCTCAGTTACTTTACCCTCACTCAAAATATGCAATACCTTCCATCCATATACCTTCAGGTAATCACTTACCAAAGACCGGTGACACCTCCACCACACAGCCTCAGAACACATATAGACAACCCTTTTCGCAGCAGCCAGGCGCATCAGCTCTTCAATTCCTTCATTGAATTCATTACTTTCCATATAGTCTGCATAAGCCCTGAATGCAGGATGATGCCAGGCAATATTTTTTGACAAAGAAGAAACTTTTCTTCTGCCTCCCAATTTTAAAAGATGTGTGTATTCAATATTATGCTCTGGTAAGACAACCGTGAGGTTGTCCTTATTAAACCAGGGAAACTTTCTCGAACCCGGAAAACTCCGGATATCCACAACCAGTTCTATCTGAAAAGAGCATAACATTCTGATAAAATCTTCCATCGTATGTGTGGAATGCCCAATCGTCCAGATTACTTTTTCATTTTGCATACTATTTGACATGCAGAATGTGTACCATGATTACGGCAGGGAAAACAATTTATTTTTTTATACCTTAACCGAAAAAAAATTGACTATGAAAACGGCGGTTATTTCAGGCGCATCCGGCGCATTAGGAAGTGCAATCAGAAAAAAACTCCTGAGCGAAAATTATTTTGTGGCAGGGCTTGTACACCGGATAGCTGATCAAAAGGATCAACAACCTGAAACCAATGAAAAAGAATTTGAAGTTGATCTGACAAATGAAAAAGACACAGAAAAGATTGTCAAAGAAATTTTGAATCTGCAAAAAGAAATAGATGTATTGGTTTGCACAGCGGGAGGATTTGCCGGCAACTCTATTCAAAATGCGACCTCGGCAGATATCCAGCGGCAAATAGATATGAACTTCAAGACTGCCTATCATTTGGTGCGTCCGGTTTTTGATCAAATGAAAAGACAAGGCAGAGGTAGAATCTTCCTGACAGGTAGCCGCCAGGGACTGCATCCTTCATCAGGAAAATCTGCAATCGCATATACTATCTCAAAGTCTATGTTGTTTTCCCTTGCAGAAATATTGAATGCAGATTCTGATAAGAATGTTACAGTGTCTGTGGTGGTTCCGTCCATTATTGATACCCCAGCCAACCGGCGGGATATGCCGGATGCGGATTTTACAAAATGGGCTACCCCGGAACAGATTGCTGAAGTAATTTCATATTACGCATCAGACAAAGCATCTGTCATAAGGGAGCCAGTCATTAAAGTATTTAACAAGGCTTAAAAGATATAATAGCAGATTGGTAAAATTTTTTATCCTGATAAACATTGAATTCTATACTGCCACCCAATCAATGGTTACCGTGTGAATACCAACACCGCCAATCCGAAATTAATTATGACCTGTTGATTTACACGACGAATGAAGTGATTACTATTTCATTTCCATAAGCATGGTTTAGTTACAGAAAATGAAGTGTATTGATGTAATTTCCACCTGAAATACATTCACATACCTCGGCTACCATAAACAAAGTATTAACAAAATTCATATAGAATCATGACGAAAATCATACAATTGAAATGAGGTAAATTTTATTAAAAAGGATATTTTTGTCTTCTTTTATGACACCCAAAAACGACTTTAAGGTAAAGGCCATTACACTTTCGGTACTTACACTGGCATTCTTATCTTATAGCGTGTGGTTATATTCAACAGTGCCCGACAAATCAGCTCCTGCAAACCCGCTTGCCCAGGAGGGGAAAATGATTTGGCAGCAGAAGAATTGTTCTGCCTGTCATCAGCTTTATGGATTGGGTGGGCATCTGGGTCCGGATCTTACCAACGTGTATGCGCATCGGCCTGAAGGGTATATCCTTGCCATTCTTCAGACAGGCACTCCCGTTATGCCCAATTTTCATCTGACAACAAAAGAAAAGGATGCACTTGTCGCATTCCTGAAATATACGAATACAACAGGTACGGCAGACCCAAAATCTTTTATTCAGAATATTGATGGCACGATATCCCAACCATAAAATCAATTACAGCGCTGCATTTATTGTAGCCGCATTATTCTTTTTATTTTTCGCACTCGCATTCGGGTTGATCGCAGCGTTACAATATGTCATTCCCGGATTTGGAAGAGATTATTTTTCCTTTGAGAAACTGAGACCACTTCATGTATCATCAGCCGTGTTTTGGATAATTCTGGCTGCAATGGGCAGCGTGCTTTCATTTTTGCAACAGCACAATGGCAAACCTCTGAAAAACACCCTTTTTATCAGACTACAGTTTTACATTTTTGTTGTTTCCTTCACGGCTGTACTGGTCTCCTATTGCTACGGAATTTTTAGCGGACGTGAATACTGGGAATTTCATCCGTTGTTTTCTATTCCGATAGTGATCGGATGGATTCTTTTCATCATCAATTTTCTTACCAATCTCCGTACGCTAAAGGCGCAGCCTGTATATATCTGGATGTGGTTTACCGGGATATTATTTTTTCTTTTCACCTACCTGGAATCCAATCTCTGGTTGATACCCGCTGTTAGAAACTATCTGATCAAGGATATGACCATTCAATGGAAATCATACGGGTCAATGGTGGGATCATGGAATCTGCTGATATACGGAAGTTCCATCTATCTGATGGACATGATTGCCGGAAATAAGAAATACAGTTACAGTAAACTGGCATTTGCTTTATATTTTTTAGGACTATTCAATCTGATGTTTAACTGGGGGCATCATGTATATACCTTACCAACGGCTCCTTATGTAAAGCACATCGGCTATCTCGTGAGCATGACAGAATTATTGCTCTTTGGGAGAATCATCTATTTGTGGAAATCCTCCATCACTACTGCACAGAAATACTTTCACAATCGATCGTACCGCTTTTTACTTTCTGCGGATGTTTGGGTTTTTCTGACGCTGGGATTAGCAATCGCGATGTCTGTACCGGCACTGAATATTTACATGCATGGCACACATGTCATCGTTGCACACACGATGGGCGCAACGATCGGTATCAATAGTATGCTTTTGCTGGCATTTGCTAATACACTGATTGGGAATACCTGTATGGATGTCAAACCATTCAGCAAGGCAATGGATCGTGGATTCTGGATCATGAATATTTCACTTCTTCTTTTCTGGATGGCATTGATTGTTGCCGGCTTCATCAAATCTTACTGGATGTTTCACGAACCCGGCGTCCCCTTTTCGTCTATGATGTTGCAATTGAGGCCATGGTTCTATATTTTTTATGCAGCGGGATGTGGTTTGTTCATTGGATTTACTATGGTGATATTTCCACTTGTGTACAATCAATATGTTTGTTATTTCCGGTCAAAGAAAACTGAAAGAATGAATAACCGGGTGGCAGTAAATCCGGCATTCTGAAGAGATATGCCTAACAGTCGGTGAATTTTTGAAAATAAAAGAAAGGCAATACGCACAACCTTTTCGCCAATCAAAAGTTTTTTTCAACTCACCGGAAAATCAATTTTCAGTCCAACGGCTTTGTAAATCGAGATGGATGTTGCAAATGTTTTACCTTTTTTACATCCACTTCTCCCACTACAAAAACGCTTCCACATACAAGGATCAGATCCTGAATGCCGGATGATCTGAATGCCTCATCAATGGCAAGGTTTACGTCAGGGAAAGAATCACCTTTCAGCCCGAAGGCAGATGCTTTGTCCTTCAAATCCACTGCCGGCAACGCTCTTGGAATATGCGCGTTGGTGAAATAATAAGAAGCTTCGTTGGGCCACAGACTCAGTACAGCGCTTACATCTTTATCTTTTACCATCCCCGTAATGATGTGCAGCTTTTCAAACTTCATTGCAGAAAGTTGTTGAATCACCTGTCTGATCCCATCTGTATTGTGCGCCACATCCAGAATGACAGTGGGTTTTTTCCGGAGTATTTGCCAGCGTCCCTGCAATCCGGTTAATGAGGTTACTTTGGACAAGGCATTTAATATCAAGGCCTGATTCAATGCAAATTTTTTCTTTAATACTTCAACCGATTGCAATACTGTAAGGATATTATTCTTTTGATAGACACCTTTCAAATCGAGATTTACCGGGATGATCGTATGGGCTGATTTTTGTTTTATACCCAACTGCAGCCAACGTTTCCAATGCTCGCTGACTATCTCAAAATTTTCCTGGGCAAAATAGACAGGAGCCTTCATTTCTTTTGCTTTCACCAAAAACACATTGCGTGTTTCAGGCAGGCTCTCTCCGATAACTACGGGCACATTTCTCTTGATGATTCCTGCTTTCTCAGAAGCAATCTTTTCCAGTGTGTCGCCTAAAATATCCATGTGATCCCATCCGATATTGGTAATCACAGAAAGTTCGGGAGTGACGACATTCGTGCTATCCAGTCTTCCACCAAGCCCCGTTTCTATGATGGCGATATCCACCTTTTCCCGGGCAAAATAATCCATTGCCATCCCAAAGGTTAGCTCAAAGAAAGAAGGTCTGAGTGTACCTGAAATATCCCGTGTACGATTCATAAAATCAATGACCGCTTTCCTGGTGATCACCTTTCCATTGATGCGGATTCGCTCTCTGAAATCCCGCAGATGCGGTGAAGTATAAAGTCCTGTTTTAAATCCTTGCTCCTGAAATATGGCGGCCAGCATGTGGCTCACTGAGCCTTTCCCGTTTGTACCGGCAATGTGAATGCATTTAAATTTTTTCTCAGGGTTGGCAAGATACCTGCACAGTTCTCCGGTCTTTCTCAAATCGGGCTTAATCGCTTTTGCCCCCACCCTGCTGTACATCGGAAGCGTATTGTACAGATATTCGATCGTTTGACTGTAATTCAACTGTAAATGATTTCACTGCAAAATTCAAATAAAAAAAACGAATAACCGATGGCAATAAAGGACAAACGATTACCAAAAAAAAATAAAAATTTAAAACAACCTCATGTAAAACCACATCCGGAAAAGGTTACCTCCTGTCGTTGTAGATCATGATATATTGTACCAGCATAGCAATCGAAGCAAGTGCAGCTACCACGTAGGTGAGTGCAGCCCATTTCAATGCATCCCTGGCTTTCTCATGTTCCTGTGGTAAAGTCAGGTGTGATGAATCAAGCCATTTCAATGCCCGGTTGGAAGCATCAAATTCTACCGGTAAGGTAATCACTGAAAACAGAGTACTCATAGCAAACAATACAATACCAATCAAAAGGACAGTGCTGTTTCCACCACCAAAACTAAACAGCCCAAGTCCGATCAGGATAACCCATTGTGCCAGATTGGAACTGATGGAAACTACCGGAACCAAAGCGCTCCGTAGTTTAAGCATGGAATAGGCAGTGGCGTGCTGTACTGCATGTCCGCATTCATGTGCAGCTACTGCTGCTGCCGATACATTACGCCCTTCATACACATCCGGGCTCAGATTGACAGTCTTGTTGGCCGGATTGTAATGATCACTCAGAAAACCCTGTACAGAAACCACCTTCACATCATAAATGCCATTGTCATGCAACATTTTCTCGGCCACTTCTTTTCCACTAAGCCCACTACTGGTTGGTACTTTGGAATAAGCCGCAAAACGATTTTTCAAACGAGCCTGCACGATCATGCCGATCAGCATGAATGCGATAGAAATAAATAATATGGATATGGGCATAATTTTTCAATTTTTGAACAGCAAATTTAACGCTAAAACATACTATCGGCAAAGGTTTATGACCGGTTTAAATATTATTTAAGCACCCGGATGTCCGGCCAATAAAATCATGGTAATTTTGCTGAAATGCCGGAATCGGATATCATAATGTTTGATGGTGTTTGCAACCTTTGTAACGGGTTTGTAAAATTTATCATTTCAAGAGATAAACAAAACAGATACAGATTTGTTTATCTGCAAAGCCCTGTGGCTGCGGAGTTGCTCAGAAAGTATGGTATTTCTGAAAAACTAAAAACCATCATCCTGATTGAAAATGGTAAAGTATATGACAGATCCACGGCAGCGTTAAGAATTGCCAGGCATCTGGATCGTGGATGGAGTTGGATGTATGGATTCATCATCATTCCCAAATTTATCCGCGACGGTTTTTACCGTCTTATAGCAAAATACCGTTATCGCTGGTTTGGAAAAAAAACACACTGCATGATACCCACTCCGGAGATCAAATCAAAATTCCTTGAATATGACACCCAAAAAGAAAACGCTGGTGTTGGGAGCCAGTGAAAATACTTCCAGATACAGCAATTTAGCTATCAGAAATCTGCGTGCTCACGGGCATGAAGTCATCGCAATCGGTAACAAAGCAGGGCAGGTAGAAGATGTACCAATTCATAAGGATCATCCGGATATCCCTCAATTAAATACAATCACCATGTATTTAAGTGAGAAAAATCAACATCAATATTATGATTACATTCTGAAACAGCAGCCGGAGCGTATCATTTTCAATCCGGGTGCCGAAAACCCTGAACTGGCAACACTTGCCAGAGAGCATAACATTCATCCGGTAAATGCCTGCACCCTTGTGTTGCTGAGTACCGGCCAGTATTGAATGAAAGTGGATGTTGAGGCGTTGAGATGTTAAGCGGTTGAGATTGTTGAGATTGTTGAGACATTGAGGCGATTGAAGTTGTGATGCTTTCACAATTCTCCCGATAAGCTATCGGGATCATAATTCAAAACGATCAGGTAGCAGATTACAGTTACCATCCTCCACTGGCACCGCCACCGCCACCGCTGCCTCCACCAAACCCTCCGAAGCCGCCACCACCGAAGCCGCCACCGCCAAATCCTCCTCCTCCTCCGCCACTGCCACGTCCCATCATATTACCCATCAAAAACCAGGGCAAAGCATCAAGAAAACTTCTGGAGCCACGACGACTCATATATTGGCCACCACCGCCGCCACCGCCTCTGCTGCTTAAAAACAAAACAAGGAGTATTACACCAATAATAAGAATGATTATTCCTGCTCCGGAACCATCACTGTCAGCATTCTTTTTGTCTGCTTTGTATTCTCCTGCTGCGGCTTTTATGATTGCATCTACCGCCTTGTCAAATCCGCGATAATAATCGTTATTCTTGAAGTTAGGAATCATTTCGTCATCAATAATATGTTTGGCTGTGATGTCGGGAAGTACCCCTTCCATTCCGTAACCCGTTTCAATCCGGGCTTTTCTTTCATCTCTCGCCACCAAAATGATCACTCCATTGTTCTTACCTTTTACACCCACACCCCACCCGCGCAGGTAGGCGAGTGCCACTTCTGCAATATCGTATCCCTGCAGATTCGGAACCGTGATAATTACAATCGCCGAAGAAGTAGAATCATTGTACGCCCGCAGTTTCTGTTCAAGGGCATCTCTTTGAAACGGCTCAAGCATATTTGCAAAATCATTGACTGCCTGCGGAGGATTGGGTCTTGGCTCAATCTTCTGAGCATACCCCGCCACAACATATAGGAAGGTGATGAGCAGTAATAATTTCTTTTTCATTGAATCTGTTTCTAATTACCGAATACAATATCATCGGGTAATTCATTTCTATCGGTCTCACCATTGAAAGGGAAATATGCTTTTAACGCTTCTCCTACACCTTGAATGGCAAGGCATAGTCCTGACGCAGGCGCTTTGCTTCTGATTTCATCTACCACCTTGCCAAAAATATCTTTCCAGAATTGATCGCCGGCAGATTTATGAATTCCCTCATCGGCAAATATTGCCAACTGATGATCGGAGGTGGCCATATATAACAACACCCCGTTTCTCGCTTCAGTTCTTTCCATTTCCAATCGATTGAATATTTGCCGGGCGCGATCCATCGCATCTACATACTTACACCGTCTTTCTACAAAGACCCGTATCTCTCCGGAAGTTTGCTGTTCTGCCTGCCGGATGGCATGCAATACCCTCTCCGTTTCTTCAGGAGTAAAAATGGGGCTTCTGTGTCTGAAAAAGCCCATTCCTATTTAATATTAAAATCGATATTTGGCGGATTCTCAGTGCCGGGATTTGCCTTGTAGTAAGCCTTTTCACTAAATCCGAAAATTCTTGCAAAAATGGTGCTCGGGAAAGTTTTTACCTTCAGGTTGTACTGTTGCACTGCTGTATTATAATCCTGACGGGCTACATTAATCCGGTTTTCTGTACCTTCTATCTGAGTCTGAAAATCCTGAAAGGCCTTTGTAGTTTTGAGATCGGGATAGGCTTCAGCTACAGCCAGCAATCTGCCAAAAGCACTCTGCAAGCCTGCCTGAGCATTTTGAAATTTCTCAAGGCTCTGTGGATCATTGGTATTTACAGTAACAGAGGTTGCTTTAGACCGGGCTTCCAATACTTCTTTTAAAGTACTCTTTTCGAAGTTAGCAGACCCTTCAATAGTTTTGATCACACTATTGTACAAATCTGTTCTTCTCTGATAATTTGTTTCTATGTTACTCCATTTGGTTTGCACTTCCTGATCCATTTTTACCAATCCATTGTATGATCCGCATCCCCAAAAAATGAGTATAACGATAATACCAAGGATTACAAAGAGTGTTGTATTTTTTTTCATTGCTTTAATTCATTTTTTGATTAATAAGTAAATATAACGGTTTTGAGAAAATACACATACGCAAAAATTGATAAATGGTTTTACTCCTGAATCGCTGCAATACCAGGAAGCGTCTTCCCTTCAAAAAACTCGAGCAAAGCACCACCGCCTGTTGACACATAACTTACCTTATCCGCCAGCCCGAATTGATGTACTGCTGCTACACTGTCGCCACCTCCTACCAGGCTGTAGGCACCATTTTCTGTGGATTTTGCAATGGCCTCGGCGACGGCTCTGGTTCCATTCTGAAAAGCAGGCATCTCAAATACGCCCATCGGGCCATTCCATAAAATGGTCTTACTCTCCAGTATTTTTTTTGCAAATAATTGAATGGCTTCCGGACCAATATCCAATCCCATCCATGCATCCGGGATCTGATCATTGGATACGGTTTTGGTCTGAGCGTCGTTTTTAAAATCGTCTGCAATGACACTATCCGGAGGTAGTAAAAAAGTTACACCTTTACTCTTAGCCTTCTCTAAAATCTCTTTTGCCAGATCAAGTTTATCTTCCTCACAAATACTCTTTCCTACATGCTTCCCCTTACTCCTCAGAAAAGTATAGGTCATACCTCCTCCGATAATAATATTGTCTGCCTTATTCAACAGGTTTTCAATTATATCTATTTTGTCGCTCACTTTAGCGCCTCCCAGGATGGCAGTAAATGGTTTTTCAGAATGAAGCAACACTCTTTCTGCATTGGCTACCTCTGCATTCATCAATAAACCAAACATTTTTCTTTCGGGTGGAAAAAATTGTGCAATTACCGCAGTACTTGCATGTGCTCTGTGTGCAGTACCAAAGGCATCATTGACATAAACATCACCCAACTTACTCAGTTCTTCAGCAAAATTTTTGTCGCCGGCCTCTTCCTCAGAATGGAAGCGAAGGTTCTCCAATAGCAATACCTGACCCGGTTTTAACTGAGCCGCTAAACTCTCTGCATGCTCTCCGATACAATCATTCGCAAAAGTTACACTCACTCCCGGAAGTAATTCTTTCAAATGATTCACAATCTGACTGAGAGAATATTTTTCCTCCGGCTTGCCTTTGGGCCGTCCCAGGTGAGACATCAGAATTACAGAACCGGTATCCTTTAAAATTTTATGAATAGTAGGAAGGGCCGCTTTCATTCTTGTGTCGTCAGTGATCCTGCCCTCTTTCAGCGGAACATTAAAATCCACCCTTACCAATGCCTTATGCCCACTAAAATTAAAATCAGAAAATTTACTCATTTGAAAAAAATTTTTCCAAAAGTAGAGAAAAACTTGGGGAGAATTTTTTTAGCGGTGATTTTTCCTCTTTCCAGGATTTTAAAGAAAGAGAGAATCAGATTTTTCACAAATTAATTCACCACCGACTATTCTCCCGCATAAGCTCCTGCATTTAATAAATATTTCTTCAAACAATGGTGCCCATCCATAAAAAATTAAGTAGGTCAAAATGATTCCTATCTATTGAATCAACAGGGATCAAAAGAACTATCAACTATTTCTGAAAACTTAAGAAAGGTACCAACAAGCTAAAAGTCTTTTTACCTTTGCCGCCATTACTTGTTATGGAAATAAATTTATCGGATTCCCTCAATATAATTCTTCAGGAGCGCAAAAGCATTTACCCTTACCAATATGAGTCGGGTGCAGCGATTGAAGATGAAATTGTTGAAAAGATTCTCTTAAGTGCGGCGCATGCACCAAATCATAAAAAGACGGAACCCTGGCGACTCACGGTCTTTTCGAAAAATGGAAGACAAATATTCGCAGACTTTCAGACTTCATTGTACAAAAAATATAATGAAAACGCGGGCGAAGTCAAATTGAAAAAATTGCAGGAATATCCATTGATGGCCTCACACATTATTACCATCGGCATGAAGTCTTCAGGCCGTGTACCTCAGGTTGAAGAATTGCTGGCTATGGGATGTGCTATTGAAAATATGTTTCTGACGGCTACCTCACTGGGTGTTGGCTGCTATTTGTCCACAGGTGGAGTAACCTATATTGATGAAGCCAAGAATTTTTTTGGACTATCTGAAAATGATTTATTGATCGGGTTCTTTTATATCGGAAAAATCAAGAAGCCGGTTCCACCCATGAAGCAGCGAGGATCGATGGAGGATAAGGTAACCTGGATAAGCAGTTAAAAATATTATCGGCTTTCTGATTCCTCCTGATAGTTTCGTACTATTTCCAGAATCTCTTTTCCGTATTTTTTGACTTTGGCATTCCCAAATCCTTTGATCTCTTTCAATGACTTTTCAGTAGCCGGCATTTCTTTGGAAATCTGAATCAGCGATTCCTGAGTAGCAACCATATATACAGGAAGATTGTGCCTGTCGCAGATTTCATTGCGCCAAACCCTGAGTCTGACAAGCAACTCATTGTAGCCGGAGTTTGCTTGTGAGTCAGAAGTCCCCGCATACAGATTGATCTTAATGAGCGGCAATTTATAGTTGAACTTGTAATGCAAATAATCAGAAAGTATAAAAGGCTTCTCCAGGTATATAAGTGTATGATGCAATGAATGAAAGTATTGATACAATTCAGTCAAAAGGGGATTCAGCTTTTTAGCAAGCTCAATGTGTTCAATTTCTGCATCGGGCATCTCCAATAGATTCATAAACGATTCCGTATGTTTTCTGAAATGTATGGATGCCGCGGAAAGCCTTTCATGCAATATCTTATTGTTTTCCACTACAGGTTGTTCACTCATTAAAGTGCTTACCTGCATCAAAAATTTGTTTCCTACCGAACAGGCGCTCTGCAATTCTTCTCTGAATTTATTCAACCATTGCGACACACCTGATTGAACAGGAGCCGTATTTATTAAAGCACTTATTTTTTCAAACATTTTTGTTGGTTGCTCAAAAGAAAACCATTGATCAAAAAGATGATGAATAAATGCTGCTCTTGCTGCAGCAAATCTATCTGGCAACGATGTGCCTGAATACTTGTTATGCAAATCGACCACACGCGGATTACTGTGGATGGCAGAAGGGGGTATTTTACTTAGCAAGACGATTCCTTCCCAATGGGTACACCGGCTGAGTGCTACGTACACCTGACCTCCCGCAAATGCCCTCGCTGCATCGATGACCACCCTGTCAAATGTAAGCCCCTGGCTCTTATGAATCGTCGTAGCCCATGCCAGACGCAAGGGATATTGCGTAAAAGATCCCAGCTTATGTTGTTGCAACTTTCCCTCTTTTTTGTCTGTTTCATATACGACATGGTCCCATGTTTCAGGAAATACTTCTATGATCTCATCACCGCAGGATACCCGTATTTCATCCTCAGACAATGTATCAATCACTCCAATCTTTCCATTAAAATATTTTCCGAATGAATCATTTTTAAGAAACATCACCTGGGCACCCCTTTTTAATCTCAATAAAGACTCTGCCGGATAACTGTTTTCAGGGAAGTCTCCGTCAATCTCTGCATTAAACAGAAATTGTTCGGCAAGTAATTTTCCAAGCTCCCTTTCATTGATGGCATCCGCCTGATTGTTATGACTCGTGAGGGTTATAAACCTTTGATCTGTATCCGGGTTGAATCCCTGTACAAAGCGGCTGTTCAGATGATGAAATGTTTCTTCATCCATTCTGTTGTGCCTGATTTTGTTCAGGAGGTCAATAAAATCACACTCTGATTGCCTGTAAATTTTATTCAGTTCGATGAACACAGGCATTTCATTCCGTATGCACCGGCTGTCAAAGAAAAACGGAGAATCATAATATTCCTGCAGTAGCTCCCATTCATTTCTCAATGCTACCGGTGGCAGCTGATACAAATCTCCAATAAACAATACCTGTAATCCACCAAACATTTCCAGATGGTTTCCTCTGAAATGTCTTAAGATAGCGTCAATCGCATCGATTACATCACACCTTACCATACTTACTTCATCAATCACCAGCAATTCCATTTTACGGATGGTGTCGATTCTACGACGATTGTATTTTAACCTCCCAAGAAGTTCGTCTGTGGCGGCTTTGTTAGGCAAAAAGGGTTGAAATGGCAATTGAAAAAGGCTATGTAGCGTAACTCCACCCGCGTTGATCGCAGCCACTCCGGTTGGAGCAGAAATCACAATATTCTTGTTTGAGTTTTCTTTGAGATACTTCAGAAAGGTAGTCTTACCCGTACCTGCTTTTCCGGTGAGAAAAATATTTTCATTTGTCTCCGTAGCAAAGCGAAAAGCCAACTCAAAGTTCTGATTTATGTCAATTTGTGAAGTTTCAGCCATTGCAATAAAAGTAAGCATTCTTTTGTTGCAAAAGAACGCCCGCATTTCAATTGATTAACCGGATATAAGTGCATATCTGTCTATCCGGAATTTTTTGTTGAACGCAAAACACAAGCAATCAAATTAAGGCTTCATCCTTTGATTCAGCCTTGCCAACTGACTTCCTCTGAGAGGGAGTGAAAAGAAACAATAACTTTCCAAAAATCAGACTTCATTCCTCTTTATTGTCAATATCACTCATAGCTTTATTAGTATTCCTCCCATGAAATTCATACCTGCCATTGGAAAATAATAATTCTCTACATGCAACTTTCCGCCTTCAAAGTAATTGTAAGTATATCCATTGGCTTCATAGAGATTGTTGAATACATTGTTCAAATCAAAAAATAATTTTACCTCCCTGAATACTCCACAGGAAACACCATAATTCAATTGAATGTTTTCCACAAAATATTTCTTCAGCATTCTATTCCTGTCGGAGGTGTTATCCAAAAACTGATCGCCCACATACTTTGAAATTAAAATCACCTTCCCATTCTTTACCGGGGAAAAGGTTATCGCGAAGGCACTTACAACTGCCGGGGAAAAAGCAATATCCGTATTCTTAAATAAATTCACTTTCTGCCCACCCAGATCATAATCGTCAATGAACTCTTTAAACAACTTAATCTTATTTCTGCCCAATGAAAGATTGCCATCGATAGTCCACCATTTTGAAGGTTTCCATGCAGCTTCTATTTCTATTCCTGCCCGGTAGCTCTTACCGGCATTGGTTCTGGTGTAAGCTCCCACATCATTGATCATTCCGGTATTTATCAATTGATTGATATAATCCATATAATAAAAATTGACGCCTGCTGAATAATTTTCCCCTCCGGCAGAAATACCAGCCTCCCAATCCAATAAAAACTCAGGCTTGGGCAATTGCGCAATACCAGATTCAAAATCATCCCGGTTAGGTTCTCTTGACCCTACGGCGAGTGATCCGTAAATATGGATTCTGTTTATGTTGTACGAAAGGCCTGCTTTGGGGTTGATAAACGTGTACGATTTATTGACATACAAGTCCGGATGACCTTTAAACCCATTGATTTCATACCGGACTGACCTTTGTTGAATATCTGCAAAGGCTGAAAGTCCATTTCCCAAAGAATACATCCATTTCAGATACAGATTAAAATCTCTCTTGTAGGCAGGGGCATTGTAATATTTATAGTGATCCGGAAATCCTAACTGCGCCCAAGGCACGATATTGTAATGACCCCCATCATATTCCGTATATCCGCCACCGATAGTCACCTGTGCCTTCCCATTTGTATAGATACCTGAAAAAACAGTACCATAGAAATAATTATCCAGCCATTGCTGCAAAATCAAATCTGTTTTCTGTATTGTATCCGTGCCCACAATCACATCAGGTAAATTATATCTGCTGAACTTCTGGCTGCCTTTGTAATTTTCATAATATCCTTTCCCTCGGGTCAGAAAAGCAGCAAGATTAAAAGCAATCTTATTTTTTACTTTTTGATTTAGAAAAAGCTGGTAGTGCGTTTGCACATAATTGTCCGTTTCATTTGAATATGGAGCGCCGGGTTTATCTGTCCCTGCTGAATTATAGGTACGATCAGATTTGAGTAGGGATTCAGGCACTCCATTCCAGGCCTGATAAGTCTTTTCCCGGCCTGAAATCACATTAAACCGAAGTACAGTCTTTTTGCTCTGGTATGCAGTACTTAGATAAAATGATCTCAGTTTACTGAAAGCCCTGTCAACATACCCATCAGAGGTAATATTGGAAAAACGGGCATCCACAGTGAAATGATTCTTAATTAATCCGGTACCGGCTTTTATTGTATTTTTCCACGTATTGAATGACCCATAAGCATTGCTCAATTCAAGATACTTTTCCTTGTTCAGTTCATTGGTGCTGAGATTAATGGATGCTCCGAAAGCCCCTGCTCCATTGGTACTGGTACCGACACCACGTTGTATCTGAATTGAATTTAGTGAAGAGGCAATATCGGGCATATCAACAAAGAAAGTGCCCTGACTCTCTGCATCATTATAGGGGATCCCATTCAGTGTGACATTAATGCGTGAAGCATCAGAACCACGGATTCTTAAATTGGTATATCCAATTCCATTTCCGGCATCAGAATTGGCAACAAGAGAAGGGGTTTGGCTCAGAAGAAACGGCAAATCATATCCCACATTGCGCTCCTCAATCTGTTGCTTGTTAAGGTTCGTTTTGGTAAAGGGTGCCTTGTCCGATGCCCTGATCGAAAGCACTTCAATATTCTGCATCATTAAAGTATCATTGAACTTTACAGAGGATGTGTCCTGTGCCCTCGCTGAACTGATTAAAAACAAAAGGGAGAGAGTAAATGATAGATTACATTTCATTTGATGCATTTTAAAAATCAGACAATGCATGCAAAATGAAAGAGTAAATTTTTTGAATTTCCTCCCTTCGCAGGCATTATCCTGATCAGGTATGCGGGTATTTTCTCAGCCTCATCGCAAAAGCGATCAGCACCCCGGTGAAATAATTTCTGCAAAGATATTGGAAAGAAATGTAACTTATTTCAGAGTTATCCGTTACACTGAAAAAAAGAAATATGAAATTCCTTGCTACGGTTGTAGGTTTATTATTCTTCATAACCACTTATGGTCAATTGGTTGTTAATGACCCAAATGCAGAATTACGAAGCATACCTCCATTTAGCTCGATTAAAGTCAGCGGAGGAATTGAGGTTTTACTCACAAAAGCAGATAAAGTTGCTGTCGCTGTGAGTAACGGCAAGTCGGGTAATAATGCAGATATAAAAACAGAAGTAAAAAACGGAGTACTGGAAATATATCCGAATGCTGAATTTATGCGTTTGCGAAACCGTGGTGTAATGAGGGTCTATGTAGCTTATACAAGCCTCAGCTCGCTGATTGCAACTGGTGCCAGCGAAGTCACATTCGCCGACTTACTGAAGGCGGACAAATTGTCAATGACTTTATCCGGTGCCAGCGAAGTGAAAGGTAAGGTCGAAGCAGATCGTTTATCCGTGTCATTAAGTGGTGCATCCGATGCTAGACTTTCAGGGAACATAAAAGATTTGCAATTATTTTGTTCAGGAGCAAGCGATTTCAAATCTTATGATCTGGTTACGGAAAGTTGCACAGCAAAAATAGAAGGAGCCTCTGATAGCCGGGTGACTGTAAGTCAATCCCTGAGCGTAAAAGCCTCCGGTGCCAGCAGCTTCTACTTCAAAGGGACACCTGCCAGGACAGAAATTGAAAAAAGTGGCAGCAGTGAAGTATCAAACAAAAACTAATGTGAGAAACTCTTCTTAAAAAAGAATTTAAATAACCTGTAAAATTTGGCTGCCCAACATTAAGGCCTTACATTTGCCCTCCACATCGCGAAGTAGAGCAGCGGTAGCTCGTCGGGCTCATAACCCGAAGGTCGGTGGTTCGATCCCACCCTTCGCAACAGCACTCAGCCCCTGGATAGTTTTCAGGGGTTTTGTTTTTTTTAAGTGAGCTCATATCCGCCAAAGGACGGACG
>CAYXAL010000001.1:100090-226957 GCA_964463015.1 uncultured Ginsengibacter sp. | reverse complement strand
GTTTTCAGGGGTTTTGTTTTTTTTAAGTGAGCTCATATCCGCCAAAGGACGGACGGTGGTGCGATCCCACCCTTCGCAACAGCACTCAGCCCCTGGATAGTTTTCAGGGGTTTTGTTTTTTTTAAGTGAGCTCATATCCGCCAAAGGACGGACGCTGGTTCGATCCCACCCTTCGCAACAGTACTAATTGAAGAATATTGCTTTGAGAAAAAATATTTGAAAATAATTTCTGAGACATTGCTATCTGTTTTATCACAGTATGATTCCAACAAAAAAATCCCGGTTGCAAAAGCAACCGGGATGAGACATAAAGTCTATAACCTAAAGTAAACCAACAACAAAATTTATCTCCATCCACCAGTTGAAGAACCCTCACCAGTTCCACCGAATGTATAAAACGGTAAAGGCATATTTAAAGCTTCAAGATTTTTAGCAGGTATCGGCAAATGAAGTGGAGTTCCTTTTTGAAGCAAATCATTTTTGCGCATTTCGAACCATTGCAATCCCATACCGGTCACATACATTTCTACAAATCTTTCATGATGGATGGCGTTGGCGATCTCTGTCGCATTGGCGCCTACATCGGGCATTTGACCACGGGTCTTCCATGTGCTGGCGTTTATGATGGCTGCAGCACCTGCGAGATCCGAACCGATATGCATCATAGCTTCTGCTCTCAGCATATCATTTTCAACTTTTTTAATATCGGCAAGCGGTCCATCAGCATTTACCATCGTAGCATCATAGGCGCTGAACCTATAAGAAGAGAAATGGTAATATCCACGTGCTGCCTGAAACCAGTTGGATGGTACGTATTGAAAATCTGTAAGCAATCGTTTGTCTTGCGGGTCGGTGGACTTTGGCGGATAAGGGAATGTCGGGGTATCATCCCAGTGTTGTGGCTGGCCGGAATCCATCATATGTACAGTGTACATATCCGTAATGCCCCAACCGTTAAAGGTCAGATAGTCTGCAGCCTCAAAATACCATTTCACATAGTTGTCCTGAAGTATTGCAAAGTCTTGTTGTATTCCATTATCTGCATAAGACTTCACCCTTGCCCAGTCCACTGCATTGTTATCCGCTTTGTTTCTTGGGGTGTAGGCAAGTATCCTTGCTGCCACCGTATTGCAAAGACGTTTGAAGTCATCGGCACTGTAATCTGCCTCCGTGCCAAGCCAGGCCGCAGGTACAGTAAATCCTGAGCTTAGTGCAATCGCCTGATCAAGATACCCAACAGCAGCCGCAGCCACCTGCTTATAATCCACTGCGCTTTCAAATTTTTCCTCTACCGTCTTGGTTTCATCAACCACAAACGCCCTGTCAAAAACCAATGCCAGGTTTCCATAAGCAAGCCCTTGTGTAAAACGTGCTACGGCTTCTACTCTGTTGTTACCACTGCCATTATCACCCACTTCCACGCCGTTACTTCTTGCTTTCATAATATTCGAAGCCTGTCCAATAGCTGCATACATTTGATTCCAGGTATAGTTCGTATAACTGGAGTTTGAATAACTTGGCGCATTATTCCACTCACGGCGCGGTTCGTAAGACATGTCTCGCATACCGAAATTACCCCAGGAACAGGAGACATTATCTGCAGTAACTGCAAGCATGGGTTGTACTCCGCTTGCCGAATGCTCTCCATTAAAAATTAAATTATATAATCCACTTGCGGCATTTTCCAGATCCGGACCAGAAGAAAATACCTGTTCAAAAGAAGGATCGTTAAAGTTCGGAACATCAAGAAGGTCTTTCTTGCACCCCGAAGAAAATACAACCATCATCAAAATAGCTGTATATATTTTAATTGTTTTCATCATTAATCTTTTTAGTTTTAAATTATTGACACCTGATTAAAATTGAAGCCCCAGGGATAGAGAAATATTTCTATAATTAGGATTCATATATATTCCATCATACGGCATTCTCAACGATCCTACTTCAGGGTCATATCCTGAATAATTGGTGATCGTAAAAAGGTTTCTGCCAACAACTCTGAAGTCCACTCCTTTAATAAAACCATTAAAGAATTTGCCAAGAACAGACTTAGGTAAAGTATATCCTAAAGCCACTTCACGGAGTTTCAGATAACTTCCATCTTCGACCCAATACTGGTTGATGTCATTCTTGTCATATGCACCCGTGAACCAATAGTCGTATGCCTTCTTTTGAGCCTGAGGTACTCCTGCCATATCCATCCTTGCACTTGTAAGGTTGAAAGCAAGCCGCTGATCTTTGCCATTATAAATCTGACCACCTTTCTTCCAGTCAAGAAGGAAATAAAGGGTGACTCCTTTGTAGGTCAGCGTGTTAGAAATTCCCATAAGGAAATCCGCGTTTCCATCACCTACTTTACCATACCAGTCAGCCCCGTTTTCCTTCAATCGGATTGGCAATTCTGCAGGTGTACCCTGCGATCCCTTGGGTACTACATACCCCTCAGAATTGACTTCGTAATCACCAATCGTCTTACCGGTTGGAAGTTGATTCTCCATTTCAGCAAGCGTTCTTACAAATTTGTACCCATACATCACACCATAAGTCTCTCCAGCTTTGATATAAAAAAGAGCCTGGTCTCCCATGTTCCCATCACTATAAAGGAAAGGTGCAATCGGGAGGTCTTTGATGCTTTGACGTATTCTTGAAAAAACAATATTTGAACTCCACTGCAAATTTTTATTCTCAAGCCAGTTGGCTCCCAATGTCAATTCAAGCGTTTGTGATTTTACAGAACCCGCATTAATCCATTTAGAAGAATATCCATCATTCATCGCAGGGATAAGTGTCTGTGACAGGAACTGATCAGTAGTCAATGAAAACGCATAGGTTGCTTCAAAAGTAAACTTCTTCAGGAAATTCATATTCAATCCAACTTCTGTTTCTGCAGTCTTGGAAGGTTTCAGATCGGGGTTTCCCTTTTGAGTTGGTGATGGATTACCATTACTCAAAGAATATAATGAGTAATGCCAATTATAACCAGGACGGATACCGGCAGTACCATGCGCTGCCCGGATTTTCAACTCCTGGATACCGGTAATCGGAAAATCTTCTGTAATTCGATATGCTCCTGAAACTCTGAAATAAGGATTCCAACGGGCGTCTTCTCCAAACAAAGAAGATCCGTCATATCTATACATCCCATCCAACAAATATTTTCCTTTATAATCCAAACCTACGATCGCAAAATAGTTTTGTGCCCTTTCAATTTCTTTGTACGAGCTTGCATCACTAATGGAAGTGAAATTTTCAAACGTCTCAATATCCTTCACCACAAATTTAGATGAGGAAATGTAGTTGGATTCGTATTCATTGTCTTCATATAAATAGGAGAGTTTTCCTCTTGCCATAAGCCCACCAAACTTATGACTCAGATTGAGTGTCACCTGCGTACTTTGATTATTGGTACGGCTGGTGCTCTGTGACATTCCACCTCCGGTGTAAGACATATAATTCGTGGCTTCCGTTCCACCGGATTGTGCCCAATAATCTTTAGGGCTTACATTTTGATATCTGTAGTTCTGAATCTCCATTGAATGGTTTACATCCAAATCTGCCCACTGGGTAAACTTAAGGTGAGCAGAATAGTTGCCCAGCCACCTTTGAGTCTTTTCATTACGCTTTTGCTTATACAAAGGATAAAGCGGGTTAGTGGCTTCCTGATTAAAATGGTTGGATCTCAGATAATAGGGCTGGCCATCCGGATTCTTTTGCATAAAGTCAACATCTGCCTCCTGGCGTGCAATAGCATAAAACAAACCAACGCCGCCACCCGGAGTTTGTACATTTCTGTTAATCCAGAGATTAGAAGCACTAACTTTCAACCATTTGAATATTTCCTGATCCAGGTTAAACCTAAGGTTCTGACGCTTATATCCATCCGTCATTGCCACAACACCCGTCTGCACATTATTCTCAAAAGAAAGATAAACATTATTCTTTTCAGATTGATTGGCTACCGACACAAAATTGGTCATATTATGTCCGGTCTTAAAAAATTCCTGTTGCTGATTGATTACCCTTCCGTAGTCGTTATCCAGATAGTGATCTGGATCGAAGCCTCTATTGCCGGCAATATCAGGGCTATATCCGGCACTTATATAGTTAGCAGGATAAGTAACCCCTGCATACTTTGTATATTTTCCTTTATATGTTTCCCAATCTGATGCCAGTGCATAGGCATGATGGCGGGCAACTTTGAGGTAGTGCTGCAGATTTTGAAAACCATACTCATTTCTTACTGTCACCTTTGGGATGTTTAAGCCAATCCCCTTTCCACGTTTGGTTATAACCGAGATAACTCCATTACCGGCACGTGACCCATACAATGCAGACGCAGCAGCTCCCTTTACAACTTCCATAGAGGCCACGTCATCTGCATTAATATCTGCAAGGCTTCCTGACATAATCACTCCATCTACAAGGATCAACGGATTTGAACTCACATTAGGCAGATTATTATCAGCGCGTAATTGGATATCCATTGATTGACCAGGCTGTCCACCATAAGAGGTTGCCTTTATGCCGGCAACCTTACCTGTCAACGCAGAAGACAATGAGGTCGGGGGTACTTTTGATAGCCTGTCCGCATCAATTTTTGTTACAGATACGGTCATCTTTTTGGGATCGGTAGCACCAACCACCCCGGTTACAATTACCTCACCAAGGCTCTCCAGGGAAGAGGATAAGGATACCACCACTTCATTTCCGGTTACTTTGACGTCCTGGGATTGGAAGCCCGTTGCAGTAACTACCAGAACATTGCCTACAATACTGATCTTGAAGTTTCCATCTGCATCTGCGGCAGTTCCATTCTGAGTTCCTTTTTCAGTGATTGAGGCAAAGGAAATAGGTACACCATTCTGGTCTATTACTTTTCCTGAAACCACTCTTGATTGTGAAAATGCCATGCTATACAGGCATAGCATGATCATTGTTGTAAAAACAAATCTCATAAGCAAATTTTAAGTTTTAAAAAAAGTTTTAATTGTTGATTAAAAACGCTACTGTTAAAGTTGCGCTAAATTACACAAATGGTTTGTATTAAAAAAATATAAATTTAACAACCACAACTAACTATTAATCACGTATTTACATTTCCACAAGGATAATATTGAAAACAAATTCCTATTTCTTAACAACCTGTTTTTAGGATTTTAATACATTTTAAATGAGGATATTAACATTTCTTTCAAGTAAACAGACCAAGTCATATTGCCATACCCAACGGATAAGGCTATCCGATCTTCATCAAATTGAGTCCATAAAAAAGGGCAGCCTTATTTGGCCACCCTTTCAGTCAAAATATTTAAATCCTAACTATTTTTTCTCCGGTCTTAAAATACCTGTTACGATGTTTTTGGTGCTGAATAACTGAGAGGCTGCCTTTTGCACGTCCTCCGGTGTCAATGCATTGACATACTTCTCATATTCAAGGAAATAATCCGGATTGTTTCCAAGAAAATCAACGTTCTTTAATTCATTCAGCCAAACATTGTTTTCTTTCATTTCTACCTTGTGCGATTCTAACCATTGTTTCTTTACCTTTTCCAGGTCTTCTTTGGAAGGTCCTTTTTCAATCAGATTCTTCACCAGGCCATCAAAGGCGCCAATCAGTGTATCTATCTTTTCGGGGCCACATGGAAGTTGCAGCATTAATGTATAATTTTGATAAGGGTATTTCTCCATTGAAAAATTCGTTCCTCCACCATAGATACCGCCAATCTTTTCACGCAATACTTCAATGATCTGAATATTCAGTATTTCACTTGCCGCCTTACCCTTCAATTCCAGGCTTTCACTGTAAGGGATCTCTCCCGTGTAAAGCCGTACAATCAGAGCTTTGGGGTCTTTACCCTTATACACATCTACTCCATGCGTACCGGATACAGGACGAAGTTTGGTGTCCGTATAAGCAAATGATTCAGGTACAGATGGCAGGCTGGCTATGTATGTTTCAAGTAATGGCTTTATATTGTCTGCATTTACATTGCCCACAAAATAAAAATGTAACCCATCCGCATTTTCAAATACCTTTTTATAAATATCCATGACCTTATCCAGGTGAATGTTGTCATAATATTCAGGCTTGGGTACCGAGATGGGCGCCAATGGACTGTGATGATAAACCGTAGATGTCAGTGAGTCAATAAATACAACCTGCGGATTCGCACTCAGGAAAGCCAACTGAGATTTACTCTTCTGGATATATGAATTAAACAAAGCGGTATCCTTCCTGGGTGAAGTGAAATACAAGTTGACCAACTGAAGCATCGATTCAAAATCCTTCACAGAGCTACTGCCTGAAATACCTTCTGATACTTCACCAAACTGCGGCATCACACTTACTGTCTTGCCGGCAAGTGCTTTCTTTAAATCAATCGGTGAAAATTGTCCAACGCCCATACTTGATATAACAGGGATCAAATACTCCGCATCATATTTATCGGTTGCAGTATAATTGCTTCTGCCTCCCTGACGCACAGCGGTCATCAATATCTGATCATTTTTGAAATCTGTAGTCTTCACAGTCACCTTCGCATTGTTGCTCAGGATAAATGTGGTTGTCTTAAACAGGTCATTGGTAGTAGTACTGGTAACTTTTCCCGGTACAGGTTTATGTGGCAACAAAGAAGAAGCAATGGCTTTTTCCTCATAGGGTTTAATGACGGACGCCGCTACCTCTTTTCCTACGGCAAGTATTTGTTGAGAAGTTGGCAACACTACCCCATCCTTTGCGTCCGGACCAACCAATGCGATAAACTCATGTTTATTGGACTGAAGCTGCTTGCCGATACCATCTATGTCTGCGAGTATAATACCGGGAAGTAACTCCTTATAATAATTGTATTCATTGGAAATGCCGGGTATTGGTTCTTTATCCAAAAAGTTGGAAATGTATTCTTCTACATAATCTGAAGAATTGGTTTTACTTCTTTCATTGTAAGCTTTTTCCACCTGAGAAAGCATTTCTGCCTTTGCCCTGTCCAACTCTGATTGCAAAAATCCATATTTCTTTACCCTCTCCAATTCTGTATCAAAAGCACTTAATGCCTTCAGTTCAGGATTACTTCCGGCCATGATATAGCAAGTGAATGCTTCATATCCCCGTGCATAGCTGCCAAAAGAACCAAAGGCTCCCAAAAAAGGAGGGTTCGGTTGTTGTGTCACTTCTCTCAAACGTTGATTAAGCAAGGACACAAAAATATTCTGAATCAGATTTTTCCGGTAGGCTCCCAAAGAAGATTCAGGCACTTTTTTTACAGCAGAATAGGTGATCTGGTACGAATAACTTGTAGCTTCCTTGTCAGTAGCTATTTTGGCTACATTGGCCTTATAAGGAGGCAAAGCGAATTCCTTTCTCGGTTTCTCATTTGCAGGATTTTTTAACCCGTTGAAATATTTTTTTACAAGATCTTCTGCTTTCTTTACATCAATATCTCCAACCACAATTACTGCCATCAGATTGGGCCGGTACCACTCTTTATAAAAACTCCTCACAGTTGCATAGCTTGCATTCTTAATAATACTGTCTTTACCAATCGGCAATCTCTTAGCGTATTGTGATCCGGCAAGAAGATAGGGCAATAATTGTTTCATTATCCTGTCATTGGCCCCTTTGCCCAGCCGGCTTTCTTCAAGCACAACAGGGCGTTCACCATCAATGTCCTTGTTATTGTAAGTTACATTCTCTGCCCAATCCTGCAATATCTGAAATCCTTTGTTGATGTTATCCGGATTATCTGTCGGGATAGGAAGGATATATACAGTCTGATCAAATCCGGTGTAAGCGTTCAGGTCATTCCCAAATCCAACCCCAATGGATTGCAAATAAGATACAATGTCATTCTTCTTGAAATGTTTGGTACCGTTAAATGCCATGTGTTCACTCAAATGGGCAATTCCCTGCTGTGCATCAGTTTCCAAAATAGATCCGGCATTTACAACAAGCCGCAACTCTACCTTGTTATCCGGTTTTTCATTGTGGCGGATGTAATAGGTAAGTCCATTACTCAGTTTACCAATTTTCACATTCGGATCTACCGGAAGTCTGGCATTCAGGTTCTGCGCACTGGCCAAAAATCCTGATCCAACAAATAAAATCAGGCTAAAAATATACTTCATATCCTTAAATATTAATTATGGAGCAAATATACCTTCGATGCCTAAGTAGGAATCGTTAAAAAAGATTTAACTGTCCTGAATTTGTCGAATGCATTTTGTTACACTTTCTTTCCAGAATGGAATCTCAATATTAAGCTGAGAGCGGATTTTCGAAGTATCCAACACTGAATAGGAAGGCCGGGTGGCAGCAGTCTGATATTTTTCAGATGAGACAGGATTTATTTCACACACGCTGCCGGTTACCTCCTTTATAAACTGCGCAAACTGAAACCACGATGTAATTCCATAATTCGAATAATTAAAAATACCCGCGTGTTTATTTCCTGCCTCTATGGATGTAATAAATGTCATAAGTACTCCGGAAAGGTCTGCCGCATAGGTAGGCGACCCTACCTGGTCTTCCACTACATTTAATGATGTACGTTCAACCAGCAATCGCATCATCGTCTTTACAAAATTATGTCCGTAAGCTGAATACACCCATGAAGTACGGACAATGATTGAATCCGGATTTTCCGCAAGGGCCAATTGCTCCCCTTCCAACTTTGATTTCCCATACACATTCAGCGGGGCTACCGGATCTGTTTCCTTCATCGGCTGTTTACCACTGCCATCATACACATAATCTGTGGAAATATGGATCAATTTAGAATGATGCATCTTGCATATTTCTGCCAGATTCTTTACAGCTTTACTGTTTATCAGAAAGGCATTTTCCGTGTCAGATTCCGCTTTGTCCACCGCCGTATAGGCGGCACAGTTAATGCAATAATCGACCTTATACTTTTCAAAGAAAATTTCAATATCCTCCTTTACGCCAATATTGAGGATGCTTCTGACCGCAAACAAAAAATTGAATTGAGAATACTTTTCAGACAAATCTTTCAGTTCACTTCCCAACTGACCGGAAGCACCGGTGACTAAGATATTGGCAGGGAGTGACTCAGCTTTCATTTGTAAACCAGTTCGTCAAATATGAAGTTATTGTTGCAGGCAGCGAATGCTGGGTGATTCTTATCCTTTTCAGAAACGATGACCTTATCTGCAGGAATTTTCCAGTCGATGTTCAGGTCCATATCATTCCAGAGTATCCCACCTTCGCTTTCTTTGTTATAATATGCATCGCACTTATAAAAGACTTCCGCTTTTTCCGACAATACAGAATACCCATGTGCAAATCCACGCGGAATAAGCAATTGCAACTTATTCACATCAGACAACTCTATTGAAAAAACTCTTCCATAGGTAGGTGATCCCTGGCGGATATCTACTGCTACATCAAGAATGGCCCCCGCAAGTGCACGTATCAGTTTTGTCTGTGCATGAGGTTCCAATTGGTAATGCAGTCCTCGCACAATGCCATAGGATGAGCGTGCCTGATTGTCCTGCACAAAATCGTATGTGATATTTTCTTTTGAAAATTTCTTATGATTAAAGCTCTCGAAAAAATAGCCGCGGTTATCCTCAAAAATAGAAGGCTTGATAACCATTAGCCCGGGAAAATCTGTTTTTTCAATTGTCATTCTACTAATTTAATGTTGATACAATGCTTTAAAATAATCAATCGTCTGATGAAGCCCATCCACAAATCTAACGCCCGGTTTATAATCAAGATATTTTTTTGCCAGCGAAACATCTGCAAGTGAATCACGGATATCTCCATCTCTGGGTGCGTGATGCTCTGCCTCCCAATCACTCTGTAGATAATTCCTGATCTTTTCGTACAAATCATTCACAGTAAAATTCTCACCTACCGCCACATTATACACCCTGTTCACCGCTTCCTTATTTCGTGTTAGCATTCCCTTTATATTTACCTGTACAGCATTTTGTACAAAGGTAAAATCTCTGGTCTGCATTCCATCTCCATTGATATAAGCCGGAGATCTTTCGAGAATTGCCTTCACAAACAAAGGAATCACTGCTGCATAAGGCCCGTCCGGATCCTGCCGTGGGCCGAAAATATTAAAATAACGGAATCCAATCACCGGAATTCCATACACTCTTGAAAAAACATCGGCATACAGTTCATTGGATTTCTTACTGACTGCATAAGGAGACAAACAATTACCTGTTCTTGTTTCTACCTTGGGCAGATTCGGTTCATCCCCATAAACAGAAGAAGAAGATGCATATACAAACTGTCTGACTCCCTGATCCACAGCTGCTTTCAGTATATTCACAAATCCTCCTGCGTTCACATCGTTGGTATTTGTGGGTTCTTTGATCGAGCGTGGTACCGATCCCAGCGCTGCCTGGTGGCTAACATAATTCATCCCCTTACATGCAAGCTGACAGATATCTGTGTTACGTATATCGCCCTCCATAAATTCAAAGGCCGGATACTTCTCAAGTATTTCGAGATTTGACTTAAAGCCATTCACCATATTATCCAGCACTCTTACCTTTCCGGCATTATGTTTTAATAAATATTCTGCAATATGGCCACCGATAAATCCGGCGCCTCCGGTCACAAGAAATGAATAGGGTTGTAAATCTTCTGAATGAAAAATAGGATCCAATGTCTTCAATTTTATAAACTCCAATACTTTCTGTTCTTAATTTTCCCTCTGTAAATCCCTTTGATATCTGCAATCAACGCGCCGGGCCTGGTAATTTTTTCAAACGCTTCATCATCCATATCTAAATAGGCTTTATGCGGCACCGCCACTACGACTGCATCATAGTCTGTATGCAGCTCCGGCGTAAGGCCATACCCATATTCATGTTTCAATTCATTGCTGTCTGCATGTGGATCGGTCACATGTACTTCTATCGGAAATTTCTGCAACTCCCTCACCACATCGGCAATCTTGGAGTTGCGAATATCACTGACATTTTCCTTGAATGTAGTACCCATTACCAACACTTTTGCCTTTCCTTCGTGATTCATTTCATCCAAATTGGATTTTACATTCCTAGCCACAAATGCAGCCATCCCGTCGTTAATGGATCTTCCGGCCAGAATCACCTGGGCGTCATAGTCAAGCATCTTTGCCTTGTAGGTGAGGTAATAAGGATCCACTCCGATACAATGGCCACCCACAAGGCCCGGCTGAAACTTCAGGAAATTCCACTTGGTACCGGCAGCTTCCAATACTTCGTAGGTATTGATTTGCATCTTATTGAAGATAATACTGAGTTCGTTCATCAATGCGATGTTCAGGTCGCGTTGCGTGTTTTCAATAATTTTTGCAGCTTCTGCTACTTTGATAGAAGATGCTTTATGCACTCCGGCTTTTACTACCAGTTCATATACACGCGCAATGGTGTCCAGGCTTTCTGCATCACAGCCACTCACCACCTTGACAATACTGCTCAGTGTATGGTTTTTGTCGCCCGGGTTTATTCGCTCAGGAGAATATCCCAACTTAAAGTCCTTACACATCTTCAGGCCGGAAATTTTCTCTATGATTGGCAGGCAATCTTCTTCTGTACATCCGGGATAAACAGTACTCTCAAAAACCACATAATCGCCTTTCGAAATTACCTTACCGATGGTTTCACTTGCTTTCAACACCGGAGTAAGGTCCGGCACATTTTTCTTATCCACCGGAGTGGGCACAGCCACAATGTAAAAAGAGGCTTTTGCCAACACGCTCAGATCATTGGTAAACTCAATCTCTGTGTTTTCAAAGTCTTTTTTTTCCAATTCATTGCTTGGATCCATGTGATTGCGCATCATTTCAATACGCTTTTCATTGATATCAAAACCAATGACGGAAATCTTTTTCGCAAATTCCAGAGCGATGGGCAGGCCTACATAACCCAGGCCTACTACAGCCAGTTTTTTTTCTTTGTTAATTAGTTCCTGATACATCTTTTCTTAGATGGGGTTACAAGGAGAAAGAAGATTATTTAATACTTTCAAACTCCTTTGGCAATTTATACAATTCTTCTTTGGGCAATGATTTAAAATATTCATAGGTAATCTTCAACCCTTCGGCACGGTGAACTTTGGGTTCCCAATTGAATAATTTTTTGGCCAATGAAATATCCGGTTGTCTTTGTTTGGGATCATCCTGCGGTAAGGGTTTGTACACTATTTTTTGTGTGGTATGCGTGAGTTCAATAATTTCTTCAGCAAATTCTTTTAAAGTAATCTGATCCGGATTACCAATGTTCACAGGACCGCTGTAATCACTCAACAAGAGTCTGTAAATTCCTTCAATCAAATCGTCCACATAACAAAAACTTCTGGTCTGACTTCCATCACCAAATACAGTAAGATCTTCACCACGCAATGCCTGCCCGATAAATGCAGGAAGTGCACGACCATCATTCAATCGCATTCTCGGACCGTAGGTATTGAAAATTCTCACGATTCTGGTTTCCAGTCCGTGAAAAGTATGATAGGCCATCGTAATGGCTTCCTGAAATCGTTTGGCTTCATCATACACGCCTCTTGGCCCTACCGGATTTACATTTCCCCAATAACTTTCCGTTTGTGGATGTACCAGAGGATCGCCATATACTTCACTGGTGGATGCTACAAGAACCCGTGCATTCTTAGCCTTGGCCAAACCCAGACAATTGTGTGTACCCAAAGAACCCACCTTCAGTGTCTGAATTGGAATCTTAAGGTAATCAATCGGGCTGGCCGGAGAAGCAAAATGCAGAATGTAATCCAACTCTCCGGGAACGTAGATGAACTTTGAAACATCGCAATGATAAAATTCAAAATTCTCCAGAGCAAATAAGTGTTCAATATTTTTCAAATCACCGGTAATCAGGTTATCCATTCCGATGACATACATCCCTTCGCGGATAAACCTGTCGCACAGGTGTGAGCCCAAAAATCCTGCTGCGCCGGTAATGAGCACTCTTTTCAGATTTCCCTGTTCTGATGCTTTTGGGTTCATAATAGCAAAAGATTATTTTGCCGGCACAAGTGACCTTCCAATACTCTCATAATGAAAATTGTGTTCCTGTACCTGGCAGGTTTCAAATAGATTACGTCCGTCAAATATGACCGGATTTTTCATTAACTCTCTCATTTTTCTAAAATCAGGTGTACGGAATTCATTCCATTCCGTAGCGATAACCAAAGCATCCGCATCCTGCAAAACTTCATACTGATTTTCTGCAAAAAGAATTTTATCACCGAATGCATTCTTCACATTGCCCATCGCTTCCGGATCGTAGGCACACACGGATGCCCCATGACCTAACAATTCATTGATAATATCCAACGCAGGGGCTTCGCGGATGTCGTCTGTATTCGGCTTGAAGGCCAATCCCCACAAAGCAAACCGCTTTCCTTTCAGGTCGTTTTTGAAATAATTCAGAATCTTTGGTATCAAATGCACTTTCTGCTTTGCATTTACCTCCATCACGGCATTCAATATTTTAAAATCATAGTTCACATCTTGGGCCGACTTACTCAGCGCCTGTACATCCTTTGGAAAACAACTGCCTCCGTAACCGATCCCGGAAAACAAAAACCGTTTTCCAATTCTTTCATCCGAACCAATTCCTTTCCTTACCAAATCCACATTGGCGCCTACCCTTTCACAGAGCTGCGCTATCTCATTCATAAAAGAAATCTTGGTAGCCAGAAAAGAGTTGGCTGCATACTTGGTTAATTCTGCCGAGCGCTCATCCATAAAAATTACCGGATTACCCTGTCGCACAAAAGGTGCATACAATTGGGAAAGAATTCTTTTTGCTTTATCCGATTCTGTCCCGATAACTACCCGGTTGGGTTTCATAAAATCTTCTACAGCCACCCCTTCTCTCAGAAACTCAGGGTTGCTGACTACATCAAAAAGTTCTTCACCAATCGTGATCTTTCTTTTTTTCAGTTCTTCAAGAATTACATCTCTTACCTTCTCTGCGGTACCCACCGGTACTGTGCTTTTATCTATGATAATTTTATAATCACTTTCCTGTAACAAATGGCCGATTTCTTTGGCCACACCGAGTACATACTTCAGGTCAGCGCTTCCGTCTTCATCCGGAGGTGTAGGCAGGGCAAGAAAGACGATCTTGGCATCACGAAATCCTTCCTTTAGATTGGTCGTAAAATGAAGCCTGCCCTCTTTTTGATTTCTGACAAACAGTTTTTCTAATCCGGGTTCATAAATGGTGATCTCCCCGGCATTCAATTTTTTAATTTTCTTTTCATCAATATCTACACAGGTAACCGAATTACCACTTTCTGCAAAACAGGTTCCAGTGACCAATCCGACATAGCCTGTTCCAATAACCGAAATATTCATTACGCTTCGTTTACAAATTTTAATACATGACTGATTATAAAATCCAGTTGCTCACGGTCCAACTCTGTGTGCATTGGGAGAGAAACCACTCGTTCCGTTAGCCAATCGGTAACAGGCAACTGAAAACGATTTCCACCAAATGCCGCAAACATCTGTTGCCGGTGAGCCGGTACAGGATAGTAGATCATTGACGGGATTTTTTGTTGTGCCAGATAGTCCACCAATCCATTTCTGTCCACGCCTTCCAATACAAGTGTGTATTGATGAAATACATGCCTGCAATACGGTGCTCTGAAAGGTGTTGTGATTTTTGAATTACCTGAAAAACCCTTGTCATAATAATCTGCCGCCTGTCTCCTGGATTCAATATAACTATCCAATAACGGTAATTTTACGGATAATATTGCAGCCTGCATCGCATCGAGCCGGCTGTTGCATCCCACCATCTCATGATAGTACCTGGTCTTCTGACCATGGTTGGCGATCATCTTCAATTTTTCAGCAAGCACTTCGTCCTTCGTTACCATCGCACCGCCATCGCCATAGCATCCCAGGTTTTTGCTCGGAAAAAACGATGTGCATCCTATATCACCCAATGTTCCGGTTTTGTAGGTAGTGCCATCTTTTGATGTATATGTACACCCGGTAGCCTGTGCATTGTCTTCTATCACAAACAAATGATGTGCTTTGGCAATCTCCATGATTTCATCCATGGGCGCTGCCTGTCCATAAAGATGCACCGGTACAATGGCCTTCGTTTTAGGGGTAATTGCTTTTCTGAAAGCCTCAGGATCCAGACAAAAGGTTTTTGGATCTACATCCACAAATACAGGTTGCAATCGCAGCAAGGCGATCACCTCTGTAGTGGCCACATAGGTAAAAGATGGCGTGATCACCTCATCACCCGGCTGCAGGCCCAAAGCCATCATTGCGATTTGAAGGGCATCTGTTCCATTGGCACAGGGTACGGCATAAGGAACCTGATGATAGGCCGCAAAGGCTTTGGCAAAGGCATCCACCCGCTTACCACCGATAAATGAAGCGTTTTCCATAATATCAGACAGAGCTTCCTTGATCTCTTTACTGATTCTTTGATACTGCTGCTGCAGATCTACCATTTGAATCGGCTTCATCATGTTTCTCTTTTAAGGGCAGCAAAGATAAGAATGTAGCCGGATTGATGTGTAGGCAGATATATACACTTCGGAATACCTGTCTGCACAATGTACAGGCCTCCTTCGGCAGAATGGCAACTCTTTTATTTGTCATTCCGAACAAGCAAAGCGTAGTGAGGAATCTAACTTTAGGTAATACATTTCAGAATTAGATTCCTGTCTTTCGACAGACAAGCCTCCTTCGTTGGAATGACATCTCTTATTATTTATCATTCTGATCCCGCAAAGCGGGAAACGAATCTATCTAAAAGCCATTAGATTTGTACGTAATTCAATCAAAGGCTTTGATCATTTTTTATCACCTGTTTCTCTGGTTTTATCGTGCAGGAATTTTTCTTGTTTCCTTTTTTAATCCAAAGGCAAGGCTTTGGATCAAAGGTCGTGTCAATGTGTTTTCAAAAATCAGAAAGGATCTTCGCGACATCCATGGGCCGGTAATCTGGATGCACGCTGCCAGCCTTGGCGAATTTGAACAGGGTAAACCTGTTCTGAAGAAGGTATTGAATCAATATCCGGATGCGATACCGGTGATCAGTTTCTTCTCTCCATCCGGGTATGAAATCATTAAGAAAAAAAATGAATTTCCTTACATCTATTACCTGCCGCTGGATAGTATGGTCAATGCATACCGTTGGATGCACCTGGTAAGGCCCTCATTGGTGATATGGATAAAATATGAGTATTGGTATTTTTATATCCGTGCCATTCAAAGAAAAAATATTCCATTGCTGATGGTGTCGGGAATCTACCGGAGAGGCCAACCTTTCTTTGCCTGGTATGGTTCTCTCTATCGAAAAATGTTGCCTGCATTCACGCATTTCTTTGTACAAAATAAGAGTTCACAAAAATATCTTTCCACACTGGTTGCTAAAGAAAAAATTACCGTAGCCGGCGATACAAGATGCGACCGTGTCATAGAAATAGCAGACTCCTTCAAACCCATTGAACCTGTTGAAAAATTTACTCAGGGGAAAATCACCATCGTTTGTGGCAGCACCTGGGAGGCAGATGAAGATGTGTGGGTGCATTTTATTCATAAACACCCTGAACTCCGATTTATCCTCGCACCTCATGAGACAGATACTGAAAACATTCAATTTGTGAAAAACAGAATCCGGAATTGTATGCTCTATTCTGAATGGACAACAGCACAGGATGTTCAATCATCAAATTGTTTGATTATTGACAGTATTGGCCTGCTTTCCAGACTTTACCATTATGCCACCCTCACTTATGTAGGTGGCGGCTTTGAAGGAAACGGATTGCATAATATCCTGGAAGCTGCCGTGTATGGAAAGCCGGTATTCTTTGGCCCCATGATTTACAAAAACTTTGAAGCTACTGAACTCATTGATTCTGGAGGCGCAGTTTCGGTCGCTTCTGCTGTCGAATTAGAAAGTACGGTCAACCAGTTGCTGGCAGACCCCGACCGGCTCTGCAAAATGGGTAATGCTTCCCGCCAATATGTTTATAACAATGCAGGCGCTTCAGAAAAAATCCTATCCTATATAAAAGACAACCTTACCTTGTCACTCAAAGAATAAATTTTTTTGCTGAAACGCCCCACACGCCAACAATCCCTAAGATCTCAGTCTGACTTTATGAATCAATCATTGAAAATTGGCACAAATATTAATACCCGATAAATATGGACATCACGATTCAGGAAATTATTGTTCGTCTTTTGGCTTCTGCTTTTTTGGGTAGCCTTGTTGGCATGGAGCGTGAAAGACTGAACTGGGTAGCCGGGTTGCGTACGCACATGCTTGTATGTGTCGGCTCCACACTCATTATGATGGTTTCCATGCATGGATTCAGCGATGTGCTCGGTAAAGAAAATGTAGTGCTCGATCCCTCCCGCGTGGCTGCACAGGTAGTCAGCGGCATTGGCTTTCTGGGCGCCGGCACCATTTTTTTCTGGAGAAAAGAAATCTTGCGAGGGCTTACCACCGCAGCGGCATTGTGGGCTGTAGCTGGAATTGGCCTTGCTATCGGCGGTGGAATGTATTTTGCCGGTGTGGCAACCACAATTCTCGTACTGATTATTCTTGCTTTCCTGAAACCGGTAGAAAAATTGTTTTCAAAAAAGACAGAATTATCCAAGCACATTCTGGTGATAAAAATCTACCCTGAAAAAATATCGCTTCAATCTCTTGAAGAAACCATTTCCAATGCCGGCATCAGACTAGTAGAAATGCAAATACGAAGACTGTCCGATAAAGGAACAGATAAGGATTACATGCTGGAAATAAATATCGTGGGCGAAGGAGAAAAGTTGCTGCAATTGGCTGATGAGCTGAAAACCAATAAAGGCGTTTATTCCATTTCGTATGAGTAAGAGTTTAGGGTTTAGAGGTGTGGGTATTCGGTCTGGCCGATAGTGCCTGGCCTTGTGAGAGGAACGGTCCGACTGATGCGCGTGAGGAAGGTGAGGGAGTCTGGTTGTGGGTTGTGGGTTCAGGACTTTGGAAGCGAAACCAATTTCCGGGCCATCAAATACAATTGTATTCTACAGATACAATAGCTATCCATCTTAAATTATATTTGCACAAACAAAAAAACCCTTGGCAAGCAAGTCACAAGAACGAAAAGCATTTTTTAAAAAAATCAGGGGCAATTCATCCAATGATGGGGCGGAGATGAGTTTTGTAGAACATCTCGAAGTACTCAGGTGGCATATTGTACGTGCGGCCATCGTATTGGTCATAGTGGGTATTGTGGTATTCATCTTTGTCGACTGGGTGTTTGACAAAATCATCTTTGCACCCGCAAGCCAGGACTTTATCACCTACAAAGCGCTTTGTGACTTTGGCCACTGGCTCCATATAGGCGATGCCCTATGTATGCCTCCGGTAAATATCGAGTTGCTGGGCAATACTGTGAGCGGGCCTTTTATGTCGGCCATCAACATTTCCTTCATGAGCGCCATCATTATCGCCTTTCCCTATTTGATATGGGAGTTGTGGCGTTTTGTAAAGCCTGCTTTGACAAAAAAGGAAATACGCTATGCGCAGGGTAGTTTCTGGTGGGTTTCTCTTTGTTTTTTTCTCGGTGCCGCTTTTGGGTATTTTCTGCTGGCGCCTTTCACCTTTAATTTTCTGGCCAATTTTCAGTTGGGCACCAAAGGGGTTTATAAATATTTACCCACTTTAGACGATTATATAGACACCCTCACTTCAATTATTTTGGGATGTGGACTGGCCTTTGAAATGCCTATCTTAGTTTACGTATTGAGCAAATTGGGCATCATTACTCCAAAATTTCTGAAGAACTACCGGAAATATGCTTATGTCGTTATCCTGATAGTGGCCGCTGTTATCACACCATCTCCGGACTGGACCAGTCAAACGATTGTAGCCGTACCGCTCATCATCCTTTACGAGATCAGCATTCTCCTCAGTAAGAAGGTGGACAGAGAACGTGCGAAAGAAGAAGCACAATGGGAATGATTTGCCAGGGGCAACGCAGAAAGAGCATATCCGGAGTCGTATTGTAGCCTTTCGTTTTTGGTTGTTCGTTGGGATTGGTATATCCATAGTAGTATTTTAGGATTTCGCCTTGCGTTATTCACTTTACGATATTCGCTTTTCGTTGTTCATTGGGATTGACATTTACACAGTGTTAAAGTTACCTTATGTTTTTACTGTAAAATCCCAGTTAAATAACCGAATTGTAACAATAATTATTTTGACTCCGATTCCGTTTCCAATAAATTGCGAGTCATCCGACCTACAATTTGCCCGCTATGAAAATCTTTTTGCTCACAGCGATTATTTCCCTTTTCTTACCACTTCATCCCGAAGGAAATAACAATTCTGCATTTGCAGGCATTACCATTCTAAAAACTTCGAGACATCATAAAGGAGACAACCCCTACTCTATTGTGATTAGCAAGAAAAATTATGAACTCAAAGTGTATGATGATGAAGGCTGGTATGCCACCTATCCCTGCGTATTTGGCAGCAACGACTTAAGGGATAAGTACATGGAAGGCGACAAACGCACTCCCGAAGGCGATTTCAAAGTGATACTCAAAAAAAACTCCGGCAAATGGGCGTATGAATTGCTATTGGATTATCCCAATCAGGAAAGCTTTGCGAAATTCAACAAGCGGAAATCACAGGGCACTATCCCCCGGAATGCCCGCATCGGTGGCGGTATTGCGATTCATGCCACACGCCCGCAGGAAGAATGGACCGTGGATTATTATCAGAATTGGACAGACGGATGTATCTCTCTGAAATACAAAGAGGCCATGGATCTATACAGTTATATCCCTGTAGGCACGCCGGTGAGGATAGAGCCATAGAAAAAAAATTGTACCACAGGCATTAAATATTTAAATTAGTGTCAGCACATCATGTTCATCAAATCTTGCTGTCCGAATCAAAGTGATTGAAATTTGTTCTTCAGGTAACCCCGCAATCTCTGTCGTAATGGCCACCTTCAACCGTGCCGGTTACCTGGATCGGAGTATTGGCTCATTTTTAAATCAAACTTTCAACTATGCCGAACTCATAGTAGTTGACGATGGAAGTGACGACAATACCTTTGAAGTGGTCAACAATTTCATAAAAAGGACTCCACTCATCCGGTACCTGAAGCATTCCAACAGAAAACTTTCTCTTTCCAGAAATGCCGGGATTGCGGCTTCAGCCGGAAAATATGTTGCATTCCTTGACAGCGATGATGAATACAAACCGGATTATCTGGAAGAAAGATTTCAATTTATGGAATCACATCCCGAATTAGATATGATTGAAGGAGGGATAATCGTCGTCGGCGATCCCTTTGTAAGAGACAAGCATAACTCCGGCAAATCCATTCATTTGTCTGAATGTCACATCGGCGGTACCTTCTTTGGAAAAAGAAATGTTTTCACAGAACTTGGTGGATTCGACAAAGAGATTACTTACAGTGAAGACAGTGCATTTTGGGAAAAGGCAGAAAAAATTTTTCATGTAAAAAAGTTTGATCACCCGGGTTATATCTATTACCGCAATACCCCCGGCAGTATTTGCAATACAGATCCGGAGTAAATTTTATAAAAAAGATGGATTTGTCTTTTATTTGAAACTGCTTAACTTTGATACTGTTTTCCTGCTTCGCATCAATTGTCTGACTTGAAATTGCATACATCAGGTTCATCGTGAAAATCTCTCAATTGATACACTTGCAAATCGCTTAACGGATGGCATCTGAAACAGGGCTTGCGTCACACGATCCTATGCAGAATACCGGGAGGGTTTCTGCCGTGTGCATCATAAAAATTGAATAAAGCAAAAACGATGTTATGAACCAATTTTCTGTACTGCTGACGATTCAAAGTTTTGCAGCCATCATTTCTTTTATCGCCGGAGCACTTGTCGTGGCGGTGGTGGTTTTCCTGATAGCAACCTCTTCAAAGGAAGAAGACAAAGTAACTGCAAAACACAAAGTATATAAGGTAAGAGGCAGATATTTTTTCGGCCTTGTGATATGCATCATCGTCATGCTTTTTATTACCCTTCGGCTATTGCCTTATGCTCCTTTTCAGGGGAAGGCAGACCAGACGGTCACAGTGGTTGCCATGCAGTGGGCATGGAAAATGGCGCCGGGTATTACAGACAAATCCCCTATGGAATTTGCCGGGGAAAACGAAATCACACTCCCTGTAAACAAGCTGATAAAATTTGATGTGACTTCAGCAGATGTGAACCACAATTTTGCCATTTACAACAGCAAGGGAGTGTTGGTAGCTCAGACCCAGGCAATGCCACAATATCACAATGACCTGGAACATAAATTCCTGGAAAAAGGAGACTACCACATTCTCTGCCTTGAATACTGCGGAATGCCACATGCCTTTATGGTTGGATTGATCCATATAAATTAAAATAATGACAGTTTATGATACAAATAAGTGTTGTAGAAAAAAAGAAACAGAGAAAACTCATCATCCTCTGGAGCATCACCTTCCTCATTGTTTTTCCATTACTCATTACGCTCGGCTTGCTGATGCGTCTCGGGCAGAGTGAAGACATTAAATTGGGGATGGACACTTTCTATGTGCTGATGACGCTGCATGGATTGGGCATGGCCGGATTGCTCTACAGCTTTTCCTTTGCAGGGCTGTGGTATTTAATCAGTACGCGACATGCAAGGCTGAATCTTGCCACCGGCTACGTCGTATATTCGTTAATACTGATCGGAGTGCTTGGTCTTGCATTTGGAACACTCATCGGAAAGTTTGGCCCGGGATGGTACATGCTTTACCCATTGCCTTTCAAAGGAACTTTCTGGGCTTCGTGGGCCACCGGAGTTTCCGTTGTCTCAATTATCATTCTTGGCATCGGCTGGCTCACCGGAATCATTCATGTAGTGAGTGCGCTCGCCAAAGAATTTGGAGGATTCGCCAATCTATTGGGGTGGCAATACCTGAGTAAGAAAGAAAACAAACAGGAAATTCCGCCCATTGCTATGATTACCACCATTAGCCTTGTACCCGGATTGATTGCATTTATCGTAGGCGCTATTGTGATGATCATGTATCTGATGCAAATTTTTGAACCGTCATTGAATTTTGATGTACTGCTGTTGAAAAACATGGTGATGTTTTTTGGCCATACGCTCGTAAACATCACGCTGTATTGTTGTACCGGCTGGGTGTATGCGTTGCTTCCTGAGTTTACCGGGCGTCCTTGGAAAGTTGACAAAGTATTGGTACTCTCCTGGAATGTAACATTTCTATTTATCCTGTTTGCCTATTTCCATCATCTGTATATGGATTTTGCACAGCCTCTGGCGATTCAATATGCCGGACAAATTATTTCTTACTTAAGTGCTGTGCCTGCGACAGCCATTACCATGTTTGGAATTATTTCCCAGTTATATCATTCAAAAATAAAATGGGGTGTGGTACCGCTGGCATTTCTGTTGGGTGCAGCAGGATGGGCAATCGGTGGTTTTGCGGCAGTAGTTGATTCTACCATTGCGATCAACAAAGTGTTGCACAATACGCTGTGGGTTCCTGCTCACTTTCATACCTACATGCTGACCGGCGTAGTACTATTCATCTTAGGATTTTTGTTTTATTTATCACATACGCGGGAAGAACAGGCAAAAGATAAGACAGCAAAATTCGGATTCTGGCTGTTTGTAATTGCTGCACACGGCTTCATCGCTACATTTTATTCGGGAGGATTGAGAAGTATTCCAAGAAGATATTCTGATTACAGCGGAATCCCCATAAAATATACGCACGACTGGGGAATTTTACTTGCACAGATTGCCGTGGTTTTGATCATAGCATTACTGATTGGATTATTTATAATGTATGGATCCATCCTCACCAAGTTTAGCAAGCGAAGACATGAGGTAGCAGCAGAGGCAGCCATTTCCTGATCGCTGTATGGGAAAATTTATCAGAGGAAAGCGAAATAAATAAATGATGAAAAGGATATTGATTCCACTAATGGTATTGGGCGTTTGCTTCACCGTAATCTGGAAATGGACATTGGGTTTCTCTTCATTCACCATCTTTTCTTACACACTCAATGAAGCCGGCCAGTTGCCGCGCACTATACCCGACCTCGCTTTAAAAAATCAGAACGGGCAAGAATTCCAATTGAAAGACAGGCACAAATATGTGTTGATCAATTTTGTCTATTTGAATTGCCCTTATGTGTGCCATAAGGTAAACAATCAATTAGAGCATATATACCACATGTTTGACACCACTACGATACCTTCCAAACTGGAATTGATCACGGTGAGTTTCGATCTGCTGCATGATGGAATTTCAAAAATGAAGAAATACAGGAGTTATTTTGGAACAGACATTAATGGATGGACATTTGCAGTGCCCAATGCATACAGTCAAAAGTCTTTCGATCAATTTCTTCACTCTATCGGAATCTGGAAATACACAAGCCCCGCAACCGGTATCATTACTCATTCTATTTATCTCTTTCTGATTTCTCCGGAGGGCAAGATTGTAAAAGTATTTGATCCGGCCAGAGACGGCGATGGTACAATAGTTGAACAAATAAATTCGTGCATAAACGAGCGTCAGATATAGTGTTCATCCTGATTATTGCAGGGCTGTGGTACATAATTTCATTCCCATTCAATGAATGGTTTTCTGAAACGATGGTACGGCATCAATTGCTGCAATTGCCTTCTATGCTTGCATTGGGCCTGATAACAGGATGGTGGTTTTCCAAATACTTTTCTTTGAAAGTATCAAATGGAATTGCTGCCCTCATCTTCATAATGGCATCACTCATTTTTTGGATGCTGCCACATTCCATTGATCTTGCCGTCATTGATCCATCATTTAACCGGGTGATGCATTTCAATATGATAATTGCAGGTTTCTTCTTTGCGCCGGCAATGAAGAATATGATTTTCGAAATAAAAATAATTTTTCCTGGTATGATAACGGCCATGCTGATTGCAACAGGCATTACGCTACTTACTTATGATATGTTGCTCTGCAGCGCCTTTAATATAGAACAGCAAAAAGAAACCGGATTGCGATTGATCTTTGCCGGAGCCGCTTTGTTCATCACTACACTTGTTTTCTTTTTCAGAGAGTCTGTGAGGAAATAATTATCCAATATGGAAACCTGTCGCTTCATATTTGTACATGATCACCAAAATATTTTTACCATCTCCTATTTTTAGAATTGTAATTATTCCTTCGGATATTGTTAGCTTAGAAGGCTTGAAATACTTTAGGATTCATGAAGAAACAGTTTTGCAAACTACCATTCACAGATGCTATACTGACGGGATTCGGCCAGATTATGCTTCAGGAAAACCGGTGGACCGGCCTCTTCTTTCTGATCGGAATATTCGCCGGTAGCTGGCAATGTGGTATAGGTGCATTATTGGCATCTATTTCAGGAACAGCAATTGCAAAGTTGTTGAATTTTGAAAGCCATCTGATTCAGAAAGGACTATATGGATTCAGCGCAGCCCTGGTGGGAGTGGTACTTACGTTCCTTTTTAAAGATTCATGGTTTATCTGGTTAACCATTATTGCAGGAGGCATCACTGCATCTTTGCTTCAACATCTCTTCATTCTCAAAAATTTTCCTGCATACACGTTCCCCTTCGTATTTGTTTCATGGATTCTGATATTTCTCATTCGTCAATATACAAATACCGCTCCATCAGATTTATTTCAGGCAACAATCCCTAAGTCATCCTTAGATTTTATCTCCAAAGGAATCAGAGGCTTTGGCCAGGTTATTTTTCAAAGTCAACCGTGGTCGGGCATTTTGTTTTTGGCGGGAGTGACAATCAGTTCACCAAGAGGCGCTCTCTATGGATTCACGGCTTCAATTCTCGGAGCATTTATAGCACAAATAGCGGGGATGCCTGTTCATAATATAGAGCTCGGGCTTTTTGGATTTAATGCGGTACTCACCGCAATTGTATTTTCTAACAAGAATGATTATAAAGCGATTTGGGCTTTTATCGCTGTAATACTTACCCTGATAATCCATATTGGACTAATCAGATCAAATGTGTTGAATGAAGTAGGTGGTGTATTGACATTTCCTTTCGTAGCCGGTACCTGGCTTACCCTCTTATTAAGAAATGCTTTCAGTTCAAGGATCAGAGGTAAAATCTGATCACCTTAAATTGAACTCATTTGTAAAAGCAGTGCAACTGCGTATGCATAAGCTACTTTATATTATGAATGTATGAAACCATCAATCCTATGGAATGATAAGAAGCCTTTGTATAAAGAGAGTTTCCGAGCAAGAAATTCTTCTCTGTAGGATTACTCAGGTTGATATCCTGTTCATACTTTTTTGTACGTCCAAAACTGGTATAGACTCCTGCCCTTAAATTATATTTGACCCTTCTGAGATTGACACCTGTCTGAAAATGATAAATATTCCAGGCTGAAAGATTGGGCAGATAGCCGGCAGCAGGATCCTCAAACAAGTCCTTCTTAGTGTATGCAAAATCTGTTCGTCCTGCAACATAGAAAGTATATGTTCCGGAAATTTTAAAATTAGCACCCACTGCAACATTCAACACATCCCTCCGGGCATCTTTCATTCTCAGTAAATCGGGAGTTATCAGATTTGAATTTCCGGTATCCGGGCGGATAAAAAATTCAGGGCGGGGTGTGATGATATTGTATTCATTCAATTTACCGAAATACTCTGCCGCCAAATACAATTGTCCATTTGGAAGATCTCTTGTATAACCAAGTGCAATACTCAAAGGTGCTTTAAGAATTGCTGAAAGTCTATCCTGCCGGGTGTTTCCAAACAAGCTTATCGGAAATTGACCTGTCCCGGTAATATCCAGATTATTAATGGTATTGTCGGTCAGCAGCAATCCTTTTCCTCCAATACGCAATGTAGGAGAGGTGATCAGCAAACCAAAATGATCACGGCTTTTTTCCCAGGCAAGGCCAAGTTTTGGTATGATGGAAAGATTTGAATAGGATACATAATAACTTGCATCTATTCCCACCATTGACAAAGCAGAACCCGCTTCAGGATTTACCAGAGCCCTTGCATAATAATTAAAATCAAATTCCCGGCTCTGTCTGACTCCTTCCACTGTAACACCTATGCTTAAACGATTCGTCAATTTCTTACCCGCAGCAATTACCAATTTAAAATCATTACCGTTATTATGCCTTCGATATTGGCCTACAAAGGTTTCCGGGCCCGGGCTATAACTGTCATTCAGCACATTTGCCTTTTCATCCCTTCGTTGGGAGGAAGCAAAAGTATAAGAGGGCGATTGAATAATCCCATAGGCGATGGTGATATACTTTTTAGCCAGAGGCAATCTGAAATTACCGGCCATAAACGCAGAATTAGCTCCTGAATTGGAGAAATTCAGATTAAATCCATTACCGGCACCATCTATAATTTTAATTTTATCTATGTGGTAAATGGTGGCATTGGCGGAGATTAACGCTACCTTTGAATTGGCTAACAGTGCAGGGTTTATATACAATACGCCACTGTCATTATTATTGCTTACCACAGCACCCGGAAGAAAGTACCACCCGCATTGTATTGGCTATTCCAATAATTCGCATCCTGAGCATAAATGTCAGATGTAAGAAGCAGCAAGGATAAAACCGTGAGGTACCTGAATTTTTGCATTGAATAATAAAGGGAAAATTTCTGATTAAAAGGTAATGATAACAGGTTCTCAAAAATAATAAAATGAAACAAATCGGTGTTTTCAGCAATTGGTGACTGCTCTGTTTATAAAAAAAAAATACCTGCTTTCGCAGGTATTAATTTTTTATTTGTTCTGAATGAATATTAATAATCCTTCTTAAATCCACCGCGGTTACCACCACCGTAACCACCGCCACTGCGATTGCCACCATAGCCACCGCTACGACCGCCGCCGCCACCATAACCACCACGGCTTCCGCCGCCTGGTTTTTTGTAACCACTTCCTTCCGGACGAGGCTGGCTTTCGTTTACGATGATCTTACGACCCTGCACTTCACTTTCGTTTAAAGAAGCAATTGCAGATTTCGCTGCGTCGTCGTCTTCCATTTCCACAAAGCCAAATCCTTTGCTGCGGCCTGTGTTTTTTTCCCTGAGGATCTTTGCACTTGTAACAGTGCCATAAGGAGTGAATAAACTGTTCAGATCTTCATCAGTCATTGACCAACTCAGATTACCAACATAAATGTTCATTGTAAAAAAATACTTTAAATAAAAAAAATTGTTTCATTAATGAAATTAGAAGCAACAATGAACTGAGGTAACCAATAAAACTTTCCATCAGCCAAAAGAAGACCTGACTAAACCCATTAATTTCAAAATAAAGGTATATTCTTTACCTGAAACAAACCGCTTTTAATGCAAAAAAATTTATTAATAATTATTTTTTATCTCTCCAGTAGTTATTAGCCGCCGCAATTGTCTGAAAATTAATAGCTATTACCTGGCTGGCGGCGGTCAGCGCATCGGGGTCATTGGCATATTGAGGACGCAATTTATGAAGTACCTCTGTATCCGGCTGGGTGTATTTGACTCCCCTCCTGCTCAAAGTAATTGCCAATTCAAAACCCTGCTGGGGTGTTTCTGTGATCAAAGATGTTAACCAAGTGTCCATAATGATATATTTTATGTTTTAATACACGCCCTGATTTGCCTTTTGCATACTTATTCTCCGGGAGGGATAAGCCCTGAATATGGCAGGTAGGATAACATTGCACATACTACCAGCAATGCAAAAGCAGGCATAAAGTTACTAAAAATGTTTCCTTGAGGATTCAATAGCCAACACGTATTCCCAATTCCGTAACCTGAATAAAGATAAAATTTCAATAAGGTTGAAACAGGACAATAGGCAAAATCAGAAAGGTCAATCCTGTGACCAGAGATAATCATTCGCTTTTTCAGCGGCTTCTATGGTTGCGAATGAGGAAAGTATATCTGCCTTTCCTTTCTGCACATATACATTGTGCTCAAAATGAGCAGAAGGCTTTCCGTCTTTGGTGACAATGGTCCAGCCATCTTCATCGGTAAATACATCCTTTCCCCCAAGATTAATCATGGGCTCAATCGCAATGACCAAACCTTCCTTCAAGACCGGACCTGTACCTCTCTTTCCATAATTAGGCACCTGTGGATCTTCATGCAAATGATTGCCTAATCCGTGTCCCACAAGTTCCCTTACCACCCCATAGCCTTTTTGTTTTTCGGTATGTTGTTGAACAGCGAATGCAATATCTCCTATCCGGTTTCCCACTACTGCCTTTTCAATTCCCTTGTAAAGAGATTCTTTGGTGGTTTTAAGAAGTTCAATTACTTCATCTGTTGTATTCTTCAACACAAAAGTATATGCACTGTCGCCATGATAATTATTCAGAAAAGCGCCCACATCCACAGATACTATGTCACCTTCTTTGAGAGGAACGTCGTTTGGGAATCCGTGTACCACAGCTGCATTTACTGAAATGCAACACGCAAAAGGATATCCGTTATAATTCTTAAATGAAGGCTGTGCACCATGATCCAGAATATACTCTTCTGCCCGATTATTTAATTGCATGGTGGTGATACCAGGTTTCAGCATTTTTGCCGTTTCTGCAATGGCATCGTTGACGATTTTACAACTCTTCCGGATTAGCTCTGCCTGCTCTCTTGTTTTGTAAACGATCATTTTTATTTTTTCTAAAATCAAATATAAAAAGCCCTGTCGAGGCAGGGCTTGAAATAATTTTATTTAAGTGTTATCTCCATTAGAATCCTCCGGTCACACCAGGTGCTGCGGTGGACTGTCTGCCCTGAATACGTCCTGTGGACATGAGGCCATCGTATTGCCGCATCAGCAATTGTGTTTCTATCTGTTGAAGCGTATCCAATACTACCGCTACCATAATCAGCAATGAAGTACCTCCATAGAAAGTAGCAAAACCCTGCGTCACACCCATCAGTTGCACAAGACCCGGTAAAATACCTACAATGCCAAGTAGCACTGAACCAGGAAGCGTAATACGATCCATGATTGTTCCGATATAGTCGGTGGTGGGCTGCCCCGGTTTTACTCCCGGAATAAATCCGTTGCTTCTCTTCAGGTCATCACTCATCTGTTTGGGATTAAATATCAAAGCCGTATAAACAAATGTAAATGCAATGGTCATTAATCCATAAATCAACATATAAACACCATTGGTGGGGTCTGTAAAATATTTTGCCCAATTTCTATCACCAGTCTGGAAGCCTACAAAAATAGTTGGCAGAAACATAATTGCCTGAGCAAAGATGATAGGCATTACACCGGATGCATTCACCTTCAACGGCAAGAACTGTCTGGCGCCTCCAAATTGTCTGTTTCCAACGATTTGCTTTGCATAATTCACAGGTACTTTTCTCACACCCTGAACAAGTACAATCAATCCGAGAATTACGGCAATGAATGCGGCAATTTCAATAGTGAACTGTAGCAATCCCAATCCACCTTTGGTTTGTTTTGCTGCAAATTCCTGTGTAAAGGATTGCGGTAACCGGGCAAGGATACCCACCATGATAATAAGTGATGTACCATTTCCCAAACCTTTATCTGTAATCTTTTCACCCAGCCACATTACAAACAACGTTCCTACGGTAAGAATCACCACCGTTGAAAACCAGAAAAATCCTTGATACGCCGGTAACAGGGCTTCATGATTGGTGGACTTCAGGAATCCGATGTAGGCTGCTGCCTGAAAAGCAGTAACTATTACAGTAAGATAACGGGTCCATTGATTGATCTTCCGTTGCCCACTTTCCCCTTCCTTTTGAATCTTGCTGATCTGAGGAACAAGTACTGTGACCAATTGCATAAATATGCTCGCAGAGATATAAGGCATGATCCCCAATGCAAAAATGGATGCTTTGGAAAACGCACCACCCACAAAGGCATCAAGTATGCCCAGCAATCCTCCGCTTGTACTTGATTGAAGATTAGAAAGTTTATTTGGGTCAATCCCCGGCAGAACGATAAATGAACCAACTCTGTAAACCAAAATCAACAACAATGTGTAGATGATCTTTTTACGGAGCTCCTCTATCGTCCAGATGTTTTTGAGTGTTTTGATAAATTTCTTCACAGAATGACCAGATTTAATTTGTAAGGCTTACAAATATCAATGAAATTATTTGATTATTTCTACGCTTCCACCAGCTGCTTCAATAGCGGCTTTCGCTTTCTGGCTGATGGCATTCACCTTAAATGCAATAGATGCTTTAATTTCACCACTCCCCAATATTTTCACATAATCAAACTGGCTGATAAGGCTGTTGATGTATAAATTTTCAGGGGTAAATTCCTTAAAGCTGTATTTCTCAAGCAATTGATCTATCTGCCCGAGATTAAAAATCCTGTATTCAATTCTATTATTGTTCTTAAATCCACGCTTGGGGATTCTTCTTTGAATAGGCATCTGGCCACCTTCGTGGGCCATTTTTATCTTATAACCGGTACGGCTCTGTGCCCCCTTATTTCCTTTTGTAGAGGTGCCGCCTTTTCCTGAGGCCTCACCACGACCTAATCTTTTTTCTTTGTGGGTGGCTCCCTGAGCCGGTCTGAGTTGATGTAACTGCATTTGTTTTGAATTTTACTTAACGCCCCTTTTCAGGAGCTCGCATTTAAAAAAATATATATAACCAGAAAGAACCGGTCAGGCCAGTTCTTCTACTTTAACTAGGTGATCTACCTTCTTAATCATTCCCATGATCTGCGGAGTGGCTTCTACTTCTTTTGTCGCATGAAGCTTGTTCAGGCCAAGCGCTTTCAATGTTAACTTTTGCCTTTCGGGACGGTCAATACCGCTTTTTACCTGTGTAATTTTGATCTTTTTCATAATAAGTCCGATTAACCGTTAAAAACTTTTTTGAGAGAGATATTTCTTGTTTTGGCTACTTCTACCGGCTCACGAAGAAGGCTCAATGCTTTTACAGTAGCTTTCACCACATTCTGCGGATTGGCTGATCCCAGAGATTTGGCAAGTACATCTGTAATGCCTGCACTTTCTAAAACAGCGCGCATGCTACCTCCGGCGATTACGCCTGTACCATGAGCAGCCGGCTTAATCATAATTTTTGCTGCGCCATCCTTACACCACTGTTCATGTGGGATAGTACCTCTGGTCACAGGCACCTTGATGAGATTCTTCTTTGCATCTTCGATACCTTTGGTAATCGCTTCCTGAACTTCTTTAGCTTTTCCCATTCCCTGTCCTACCACACCATTTTCATCACCTACCACCACTAAAGCTGAAAAGCTGAATGCACGACCACCTTTGGTAGTTTTCACCACACGGTTGATAGCCACGACCTTTTCTTTAAGTTCGAGTTCAGCGCCTTTTACTCTTTGATTAGATTTCACCATTTGATTTTGTTTCTTTATTTCCGGCGATGATTGCCGCAAATTATTCTCTAAATTATTTTTTATTAAAACTTCAATCCACCTTCACGTGCACCCTCTGCTAATGCTTTTACACGGCCATGATAGAGGTAACCGCCCCTGTCAAATACTACCTCTTCCAGGCCCAAAGCTTTTACTTTTCTGGCAATCGCTTCTCCCACCAACTTACTGCTTTCCACTTTGGTTACCTTCTGAGCAGCGATATCTTTGTCGCGACTGGATGCAGATGCCAGCGTCTGACTTGTTTCGTCATCGATCAACTGAGCATAAATGTCTTTATTACTTCTGAAGACATTCAGCCTGGGTTTTCTCGCCGTACCGCTTACTTTCTTACGAATGCGGTATTGTATCTTTTTCCTGGCATTGATTTTTGAATTCATCGTATATCTGTTTTAACTCCGGATTTTGCCGGAATTCATTTTCCTAATTGATTTTATTTACCGGCCGATTTTCCAGCCTTTCTGCGTAATACTTCATCTTCAAATTTCACACCTTTACCCTTGTATGGTTCCGGCTTACGCAGGCTGCGAATCTTAGCCGCTACCTGACCCAACAATTGCTTATCGGCTCCTGTTAATGTCACTTTCGGATTTTTTCCTTTTTCCTGAGCAGTCGCTACTTTCAATTCTTTAGGAATATCGATCAGAATATTGTGTGAATAACCCAATGACAGATCAAGAAGATTGCCCTGGTTAGATGCTTTGAAACCAACACCGACCAATTCCAACGTCTTGGTATAGCCTTCAGTGACTCCGTGAACCATATTCTGAACCAATGCACGGGACAGGCCATGCAGGGCTTTATGACGGATCTGATCTGTGGGTCTTTTTAACTCCAACAGGCCATCCTTGATTTCAATCTGGATGTCTCTGTCAATCTGCTGATGCAGTTCACCTTTCGGTCCTTTTACAGTAATCACATTATCCGGAGCTACTTTTACTTCTACTCCTTTTGTGATATGTACCGGAGCTCTTCCTATTCTTGACATTGCTCTGTTATTTTAATCTTTTATAAATTCTATTTTGAATTGCCGGCGGCAAAAATTCAATTAATAAATGTTACACAATACTTCTCCGCCCACATTTTGTGCTTTGGCTTCCTTATCGGTCATCACACCTTTGGATGTAGAGATGATAGATATTCCAAGTCCATTCTTCACTCTTCTGAAATCTGCAGGTTTGGAATAGGTTCTCAATCCAGGTCTGCTTATTCTCTCCAGGCTCTGGATAGCGGGCTGCTTGGTCTGAGGGTCGTATTTCAGTGCTATCTTAATGACGCCTTGTTTTTGATCATCTTCAAATTTGTATTTCAGAATATACCCTTTATCATACAATATTTCAGTAATGCGCTTCTTCAGATTGCTGGCAGGAACTTCTACAATACGGTGATTGGCCATCTGAGCATTTCTGATGCGGGTTAAATAATCTGCAATAGGATCTGTTACCATTGTATTCGGTTGTTTAAACTTCTTTATTAAATATTACCAGCTTGACTTTTTTACTCCCGGAATTTTTCCGTCCAGGGCCATATCTCTGAACGCATTTCTGCAAATTCCGAAATGTCTCATGTAGCCACGTGGTCTTCCGGTAAGCTGACAACGGTTCTTCAGGCGCACTGTAGAACTGTTGCGGGGAAGCAAATCGAGTGCACGGTAATCACCGGCTTCTTTCAATGCTTTACGCTTTTCAGCATACTGGCCTACCAGTTTTTCTCTTTTTCTTTGTCTTGCTTTTACTGACTCTTTTGCCATAACTTCTTATTAGGTTTGAGCTTCTCAGGCTCCTTTATTAATATTTTTAAAAGGCATCCCCAGTTCTTTCAACAATTCATAAGCCTCTTCATTTGAATTGGCAGAGGTTACGAATGTGATATCCATTCCGGTAATCTTATTTACTTTATCAATATCAATTTCAGGGAAAATGATTTGTTCAGTTACGCCCAGCGTGTAATTTCCACGACCGTCAAATGCTTTTTCATTGATCCCCTTAAAGTCCCTTACTCTTGGCAAGGCCACAGAAATCAGCCTGTCCAAAAATTCATACATCTTTACTCCTCTCAAAGTCACTCTGGCGCCAATCGGCATATTCTTACGCAACTTGAAGTTGGAGATGTCTTTTTTAGACATAGTTGGCACAGCTTTCTGACCGGTTATATTTGTCAATTCTTCTACCGCTACATCTACTAACTTCTTATCAGCCACTGCACCATTTACTCCACGGTTGATACAAACTTTTTCCAACTTTGGAGCCTGCATAACACTTGAGTAAGAAAATTTTTTCATCAATGCGGGCACCACTTCATCCTTATACTTGGATGCGAGGCGCGGTATATATTTATTGTCGCTCATTATTTGATTACCTCCCCTGATTTTTTAGCGGTTCTTACTAATTTGCCATCTACTCTGGATCTGCTGATTTTGCTGGGGCCATGAGATTTGGCATCCCAAAGCATTACATTAGAAATAGCGATCGGAGCCTCAATCTTTGTGATACCTCCCTTGGTATTTTGAGCGGTCGGTTTACTGTGCTTGGTCACAATGTTCACACCTTCTACAAGTACCCTGGATTTTTCAGGGATTACTTTCAGGACAGTTCTCGGCTTCTTAAGGTCCTTATATTCTCCTGTGATTACCACGACGGAGTCGCCTTTTTTTATGCTGAACTTTGGTTTAAATCTATTCTTCATAATGACAAATTATTTGTCGTTTTTTTACTTATATTTTTCCCTTTTTTTAAAAGGGCTGCAAAGATACATTTATCTTATAAAACTTCGGGAGCCAGAGATACAATTTTCATATATCCTTTATCCCTCAGCTCTCTTGCTACCGGCCCGAAAATGCGGGTTCCTCTCGGATCATCAGTGTTATTTAACAATACCACCGCATTGTCATCAAAACGGATGTAAGAACCGTCTTTGCGGCGCAACTTATTTTTCGTACGTACAATAACGGCTTTGCTGACCGTACCCTTCTTAATGCCTCCCTGTGGGATCGCATCCTTTACTGTCACAACGATCTTGTCTCCGACATGTGCATAATCCTGTCCGGAATTACCCAATACCCGGATACACAGCACCTCTTTGGCTCCGCTGTTATCCGCTACATTTAGTCTGCTTTCTTGTTGTATCATTTTCTTACATATTTAAGCCTTCCGGCCTGGAAACAATTAATTTCTTGCGATCCGGTGTTATTTTACTTTCTCAACAATTTCAAGTAATCTCCAACGCTTGGTTTTGCTAAGCGGCTTGGTCTCCATGATGCGAACCACATCTCCGATACTGCACTCATTCTTTTCGTCGTGTGCATGGAATCCTTTGGATTTCTTAACAAACTTCCCGTACAGCGGATGTTTTACCTTTCTTTCCACTTTTACAGTAATGGTTTTATCCATCTTATTGCTGGAAACCACACCAGTTCTGATCTTTCTTAAATTTCTTTGCGGCATTGTTATTTATTTTCAGTTTGAATACCCTGCTTTCTGCTTTGCATTTCTGTTTTGGCCCTTGCCAGATCTTTTCTCAGATCACGGATGCTCATCGGATTCTCCAACGGAGAAACTGAATGTGCAAACTTCAACTTCTTGATTCGTAATTCATCCTCAGTGATCCTGTTTTTCAGATCCTGCTCACTCATCGTTTTGAGGCTCTTTACAAAGTCATTTCTATTTGACATGCTTCTAATTTTTAATTGTTGTTACAGAACTACTTGGTTACAATATCTCTTCTTACCACAAACTTTGTCAAAATGGGCAGCTTCTGAGCAGCCAGGGCAAATGCTTCTTTGGCTGTTTCCATAGATACACCATCAGCTTCAAAGATGATACGGCCCGGCTGAACCACAGCCGCCCAGTATTCAGGGTTACCTTTACCTTTACCCATACGTACCTCAGCAGGCTTCTTGGTTATCGGCTTATCAGGGAATATGCGAATCCACACATTACCTTCACGCTTCATAGCTCTGGTCATTGCCTGGCGGGCAGATTCTATCTGGCGGTTAGTGAGCCAAACGGAATCCAGCGCTTTCAGACCGTAGGATCCAAAGGCAATGGTAGCTCCTCTCTTAGTATCTCCTTTCATGCGGCCTTTTTGCATTTTTCTGTGCTTAGACCTCTTTGGTTGTAACATGACTATTGTCTTTTATACTCTGATTTTCTAAAAATGTTATCTTCTGCCACCGTGGCCGCCACCCCTTCTGTCACCTCTTCTTTCTGCGAAACCGCCTCTTCTTTCACCTTCATCCGGCTTACCGCTTCCGGCAATAATGTTTGGATTCAGATCGCGCTTTGCCAATACTTCTCCCCTGCATATCCAAACTTTCACACCTATTTTTCCATACACTGTCTGTCCAAAAGTGCTTGCATAATCAATATCCATACGGAATGTATGCAATGGTGTACGTCCTTGTTTTATTTCTTCGCTCCGTGCAATTTCAGCACCACCCAAACGGCCACCTACTCTCACTTTGATTCCTTCCGCACCCATTCTCAATGCTGATGCGATAGACATCTTGATTGCACGCTTATAATTGATTCTGTTTTCAATCTGACGGGCAATGGTATCTGCTACAATAGCTGCATTCAATTCGGGCCTTCTGATCTCAAGAATATTGATCTGTACATCGTCTTTTCCGGTCAATTTCTTCAATTCTTCTTTAATACGATCCACTTCTCCACCGCCTTTACCGATAATGATGCCCGGCTTGGATGTATGGATAGTCACAATCAATTTATTGAGTGTGCGCTCAATCACAATTTTCGCAATACCCCCTTTGTTGATACGTGCATTCAGATAATTTCTGATTTTATCATCTTCTATCAGCTTCTTGCCATACTCTTTGGGATTCGCATACCAATTGCTGTCCCATCCTCTGATGATACCTAATCTGGCTCCTATCGGATTTGTTTTCTGACCCATTATTCGGTATTTATTTAGTTGATTTTTTTTCTTTTGTTTTTGGTTCAGCAGCTTTCTTCGCTTTAGCCGGTGCCTTCTTTGTCGCCTTAGGCGCAGCTTTCTTTGTAGCGGACTCAGCTTTCACTACTTCCTCTGCCACTGCTTCAGTCTTTGTAACACTTGCCGCTAAATTTTTATTCTTACCTGCATTGTCTTTACTATCCACAATGATGGTCACATGATTGCTCCTTTTACGAATGCGATAACCACGGCCTTGAGGAGCAGGGCGCATTCTTCTGATAATTCTGCCGCCATCCACCATGATGGTCTTCACAATCAGACCAGCATCTTCTACTTTCTCATTGGAATTCTTTTGCTCCCAGTTATTAATAGCACTCTTCAACAACTTGTACAAAGGAGTTGCCGGATGCTTGGGATTGAATTGCAAAATGCCCAGCGCCTTTTCCACTTCCATACCTCTGATCAGATCAGCCAGCAGGCGCATCTTGCGCGGTGAAGTAGGATAATTATTTAATTTAGCTACTGCTTCCATTTTTTCTGAGTCTTTTTTCTTATTAATTATTAATCATAACCGGGTGTCATTCTTTAAGCAATTTTCTTGCTGGAATGTCCTTTAAAATTGCGCGTTGGAGCAAATTCTCCCAACTTGTGCCCTACCATAAATTCAGTAACATACACAGGGATAAATTTATTTCCGTTATGTACTGTAAATGTGTGCCCCACAAAATCGGGTGTAATCGTTGATCTGCGCGACCAGGTTTTAATGACACTTTTTTTCAATTTACCTTCATTCATAGCAAGCACTTTGTTTTCAAGCGTTGCCTGCACATAAGGTCCTTTTTTGATTGAACGAGCCATGATTTATCTTTATCGTTTAACTATTTATAATTTTTATTGAGTTGACAACTTTTTACCATTCTTCCTTTGGATTATCAATTTGTCAGACCCTTTGCCCCGTGTACGGGTAATTTCACCTTTTGCATACTTACCTGTACGGCTGCGCGGATGACCACCGGATGCCTTTCCTTCACCACCACCCATTGGGTGATCCACCGGGTTCATTGCCACACCTCTAACACGAGGTCTCTTTCCGAGCCAACGATTCCTTCCTGCTTTTCCTTTGCTTTGAAGGCTGTGATCGCTATTGCTGACTACTCCAATGGTTGCATAGCAATTGATCAATACTTTTCTTAGCTCTCCGCTGGGCATTTTCAACACAGCATATTTTTCTTCCTTATTGGCTAATTGCGCAGAAGCGCCGGCGCTGCGTACCAACTTGCCACCTTGACCGGGTTGCATTTCAATATTGTGAATCACAGTACCCAAAGGAATATTTTTAAGCATCAATGCATTTCCCAATTCAGGAGCTACACTGTCGCCGCTCACGATCTGAGCACCTACCTGCAATCCTTGTGGAGCCAGGATATAACTCTTTTGCCCATCGGCATATATTATCAGAGCAATAAATGCGCTTCTGTATGGGTCGTATTCGATTGTTTTAACTGTGGCAGTAATTTCTTTCTTGGCTCTTTTGAAATCGACTACCCGATACATCTTTTTATGGCCACCCCCTTTATATCTCATGCTTCTGCGCCCTTGCCTGTTGCGACCAGCGGTAACGGGAACTTTTTCCAAAAGAGATTTTTCCGGTTCGTTGGTAGTCACTTCAGCATACGCATTCCCAATCCTCCAGCGAGTACCTGCGGTAGTGGGTTTATATTTTCTTAATGCCATATTCTGTATTTTTTTGTCGTTTCTCTTACTCTGTTAATTAAATATTGCTGTACAAATCAATGGTGTCGCCTTCAGCCAGGGTCACCACAGCTTTTTTCTTTGCAGGTTTACGACCAACCAGGAGACCTGAGGTGGTGTATCTCTGTTTTAATTTTGACGGGATCACATGGGTATTTACATCCTTTACCGTGATGCCATAAAATTCTTCCACAGCCTTTTTTATTTCTAATTTATTGGCCTTTCTGTTTACGATAAACGTATAACGGTTCTGTTTTTCAGACTGGCCATTTACCTTTTCAGATAAGACCGGTTTGATTAATACTTCTGATAATTTCATTTCTAATAATTTTATTTACCGTTATCAATTACGCGTTTGCTGGTTCATTTTCCTCCACAGCTTCTTCTGAAAAAATCTTAGCTGCCGACTCAGTGAATACCAATCCTTCTGCATTCAGAATATCGTAGGTATGCACATCACTTAGTACAGATCCTGATACCGAAGGAACGTTTCTGATGCTCTTGCAAACCTTTTCATTGTATTCGGGCATTACAAACAAGAGGCTTCTCGTTTTTGTATCCAGATTATTCAGAATGTTGAGGAATTTTTTTGTACCCGGTGTTTCCATTTCCAGGCATGCATCTTCCAGAATCCATATCTTACCCGAGGTAGCCTTACTGCTAAGAGCGCCGATCCGGGCAAGATCTTTCACTTTTCTGTTCAACTTCAACTCATACTTATGAGGTTTAGGGCCGAATACCGTACCACCCCCTTTATAAAGCGGGTTACGGATATTTCCTTTGCGGCTGCCACCAGTACCTTTTTGCTTATGAAGCTTTTTGGAGCTACCATGTACTTCAGCACGGGTTTTCACTTTGTGTGTACCCTGGCGCTGAGCAGCCAGGTATTGTTTCACAGCCAGCCAGATCACGTGGTTATTGGGCTCAGCTGCGAATATTTCATCCGGCAACTCTATGGTTCTGCCGGTCTTTTTTCCTTCAATATTAATGATGTCTAGTTGCATGATTATTTCTCAATTAAAACGATGGAACCATTATGTCCGGGAACCGAACCGCTTATTAGTAAATAATTTTTTTCGGGGAATATCTTTACGATTTTCAGGCCTTTCATTTTCACACGGTCGTTGCCCATGTGGCCGGCCATACGCATACCTTTGAATACACGGCTCGGATAAGAAGAACCTCCCACAGAACCGGGGGCTCTCTGACGGTCGTGCTGGCCATGTGAACTTTCACCCACACCGGCAAATCCATGACGTTTTACAACACCCTGGAATCCCTTGCCCTTGGTAGTTCCAACCACAGAGATTTTTTCACCTTCACTGAAGATGTCAACGCTGATGATGTCACCAACATTCTTATCCAATTCGCAATCGCGTATTTCTTTTACGTATTTTTTAGCAGCAGTATTTGCTTTGGCAAAGTGATTTTTTTCAGAATGGAGTGTGTGCTTCTCCTTTTTATCGCCAAAAGCAATCTGAAGAGCATTATAGCCGTCTGTTTCCATGGTCTTTTTCTGAGTAACCACGCAGGGGCCTGCTTCAATTATTGTCACGGCAGTCTGGCTTCCGTTGGCATCGAAGACACTGGTCATGCCAAGTTTTCTTCCAATAATACTTTTCATTTCATTTTTATTATACCCAGCGCTCTTCTGAAATTGCTGAAGAGATGGGTGTTACATACTTATTTAAGAACTCAAAGGAGAAAATTCATTGCTGAACTTTCCCAACTCCTTTATCAGGCTTTAATCTGAACATCTACACCTGAGGGGAGGTCTAATTTGGACAGTGCATCTACTGTACGGGAGCTGCTTGTATAGATATCAAGCAATCTTTTGTGCGTACAAAGCTGAAACTGCTCACGGGCCTTCTTATTCACGTGAGGTGAACGCAATACGGTAAATATCTTCTTATGAGTAGGCAAGGGCACCGGGCCGGTTACTACTGCACCTGTACTGCGTACAGTCTTTACAATCTTTTCGGCTGATTTGTCCACCAGATTGTGGTCGTAAGACTGAAGTTTGATTCTGATTCTCTGAGCCATAATTAAAGAGCTTTATTTTCCAATTTTTATTTTGGGAGTGCAAAGGTAGGTGCTTTAGTTGTAACAGACAAAAAAAAAGAGAGAGGGATTTTATAATTTTTTCTAAAAGAATCTGAGAGCTTTTCCGACACGACTAAACACGAAACAACAGAATAATGACTGAAATTGATTAAAACTGTTCATTCAAACATAGATTGTTTTTATATATTATTTACGACTTCAGGCATTTTCTCCAAAAATTCTAAGAGAAATATATTTTATCTCCTCTCTAAACCTGTTAATTAACTAAAGTATCAAACGGCCTTTAAGAGGTTTATCCTTCAATCTCAATTGAAAGTTGGATAATACTGTATGATCTTGTTTCACAATATCTCTTCCAACTCTTTCAAATGGCCTATGGTATAGGTACTTTCGCACCGGATTTCTTTGCCTGTGCGGTTGATGAAGATGCAGTCCATGCCCACATTCATGGCGCCGGCAATATCTGCATCGGGATTGTCGCCTATCATGACAGAGGTTTCGGTGGTGCTGCCGGTTTCCTTCATTGCATAATCAAAGATTTCTTTCCTGGGCTTCATGGAATTGGAAATCTCTGAGGTGATGATATGTTCAAAATAATCAGAAAGCCTGCTGGAGGCCAGCTTTCCCCGCTGGGTTTTTTCAAAACCATTGGTCAGCAGGTGCAGATGATAGCCTTTATCTTTCAGGTACTGAAGTATTTCAAATGTATAGTCAAATACTTTTTTGCGCGTGGGCAATATCTGAAGATACTGCTCTCCCATTTCTTTGGATAATTTTTCATCGGCTATCTTAAAGTCGAGCAGTGTGCGCCACATTCGCCTCCACTTCAGTTCTTCACTGGTAATATATCCTTTCTCAAACCGGCTCCACAAAATGGCGTTGTGGCCGGAATAGGTCTGGTAAAACTGTTCAAATGATTCAATAGCCCTGGATTTCAGGTTGAAGGCTGCATATATTTCTTCCAGGCTGTCTTTGGCATTGCTCTCAAAATCCCAAAGCGTATGATCCAAGTCGAAAAAAACATGTTCATACTTCAATAACGTGTCTGTTTTGCTATTTTTGAGCATCTTTAAAAAAACGAAAGAATCCTTATGAATATTGTAATCACCGGTGGCGGCAAAGGTATCGGAAAAGCCCTCGCTCTGAGGTTTGCAGATGTGGAAAATAACATTTTTATAGGTGCGAGAACGGAGGCTGACCTGAAACAAACCGCTTTGGAAATCAAAAATAAATCCAAAGACTACAAGGTTTTCTTTAAGAAAGCAGACCTCAGTCTAAGAGAGGATGTTAATGTTTTTGCATCCTTTATCAAAAATCACTGTGACCGGACAGACATTCTCATTAACAATGCCGGCACCTTTTTGCCGGGAAGTATTTACAATGAACCGGAGGGCACCTTGGAGTCTATGATTCAAAACAACCTCTACAGCGCCTACCATCTAACAAGAGCATTATTGCCGGAAATGATTCAAAATAAACAAGGTCACATCTTTAACATGTGTAGCATAGCCTCTCTGAATGCCTATCCGAATGGTGGTTCATACAGCATCAGTAAATATGCCCTTGCAGGATTCAGCCGAAACCTCAGAGAAGAACTTAAACCCTACAATATCCGGGTGACTACTGTTTATCCGGGAGCAGTTTATACCGATTCATGGAGCGCCTCCGGGCTGCCTGAGGAGCGATTTATAAAAGTCGAAGACATTGCAGACTTGATTTATTCAACTGCCATGGTATCATCCCGGGCCTGTGTAGAAGAGTTGGTCATCCGTCCGCAACCTGGAGATATCTAAATGTGATACTTTCCAATTCCAAAACAATAAAAATCTATTGCAGAATTAGTTAACCTTTTGTTTACCATATAGCGGGTACATTTGTGATATACCAGGGGTGACAAAACATGGTTCTACTTCTACACAACAAAATCAGAAAAGGAGGGCTTAGCATATTGTTCATTTTCTTTCTACTGAACAATACTTCTGCCCAGGCTAAGTTTACGTCGATATGTAGCAGCAATCGAATCGGACTTGACGATCAGATACAGGTTCAGTTTAAGGTAGAAAATGCGCACTCTGTCAATTATATTGACCCTCCCCCATTTAAGAATTTCATTGTACAAAACGGCCCCAACCAGGAAAGTGGAATGTCCAGCATCAATGGAAATATCAGCAGGTATGTGTCCATTTCATTTATCCTGAAACCTCAAAAATCCGGAACGTTCATATTGCCTCCGGCAGTTGCTATTGTGGATGGCAAACAAATAAAATCCAACCCGATTACTATCCGGGTTGAAAACAAAAGTACTGTAGCAGGAAAAGCAGCTCCACCCGCTTCTCCATTTTCATCCCTAGGTATGCCAGATATCACCCCTGAAGTTCATCCGGTAGATGATTATGTGTTGAAACCGGGAGAAGACCCCAATGAAAAAATTAAGAAGAATCTCTTCTTAAAATTGGACGCAAGTAAAACTAAATGTTATGTAGGCGAGCCAATCATCGTAAGCTTCAAATTGTACACACGCCTCAGATCAGAAACAAACATCACAGATGCACCTGCATTCAATGGGTTTTCGGTGAGTGATCTGGATGTAGATGAAAATGCTACCGAAGAAAAAATCAATGGTAAAACCTACAATTGTTATGTACTCCGCAAAGTACAGTTGTATCCTATGCAGGCCGGCACTTTCCGACTTTCGCCGCTTCATGCTTCCAATACGGTCTCTTTCTTAAAATACAATCGACATGCATTTCAGGGTGGTGACCTCCTTATGCAAATGATGCAGGACTTCGGAGGCAATGGTTTAGGGCCATCGGATATGATCGACAAGCAAATCAACCTGCAGAGCAACGATGTTACCATTGAGGTAAAACCTCTGCCAAAAGAAAATATTCCCGGTTGGTTCAAAGGTGCTGTCGGAAACTTTGGTATTCAATCCAATCTTTCAAAAGATAATTTCAGCACAGACGATGCAGGAAATCTTGCCATCACTATTTCCGGATCGGGAAATATGTCATTGATCAATGCTCCATCTGTAAACTGGTCCAACAAAATTGATCCTTACGATCCGAAGGTGAAAGATACCATCAACAAACAAACGGTGCCATTCAGTGGTAAAAAAACTTTCAACATACCTTTCTCTATTTCCGAACCCGGGAAATACAGTATTCCTCCCATATACTTCAGTTGGTTTGATCCAAAGTCCGGTCAATATCAGACAGCGAAGACTGAACCTATTTACTTTCAGGTGACGGCAGGTAAAGGAATTCAAAAATTCGCAGGAAAAACATTTGCAAGATTCGGATGGCTGATGAACATTTCAAAAGCAGAATGGATCAGCGGAATTGCCTTGCTGGCAGGCATTCTGATTTTGATCTTATTCTTCTTTATCAGAAAGCGAAAGAAAGAAAACGAGTTGGAAACCCTGATAAAATTAGATGACCTCAAGAATGAGCAGGCAGAGGAATTTGTAATTCCGGGTAATCCACTGGCAGAAGTGCATGAAAAATTAACTGGAGGTGATGCAGATGGTTTTTATCATGAACTCAAAACTTCCATTCAGAAATACCTCTCCGGCCGCCTTAAAATTCCTATGTATGAATTGACAAAAGAACGTATATGTCAAAGATTGGATGAATGCAATGTTAGCATAGGTACTACCAAACTTCTCGAATCCCTGATGCAGGAAATTGAATTGGGCCTTTATGCCAAACATTCTCATCCCGGCCAGATGAGAGCGCTGTATGAAAAAACTGCTGAACTGGTTTCATTATTGAACAAACAAATTTGCTGATACGAGTAATGAATAACAGAGAAATCTTTTTGCGACATATCGGACAGACTTCGCCTGAGCCGCTGCAATTTGAAATAACAAAAGCCAGTGGAAACAAATTGTTCGGGCCGGGCGGAAAAGAATATATAGATCTGATAGGAGGAATCAGTGTATGCAATGTTGGCCATAGCAACAAGAAAGTAATCAAGGCTATCAAAAAACAGGCAGATGATTATCTGCATGTGATGGTCAACGGAGAATTGGTACTAAGCCCACAGACAGTGTATGCGCATCTGTTAGTAAACCACCTTCCTGATAAACTCAATTCTGTTTTCTTTACAGCTTCCGGTACAGAAGCGACAGAGGGCGCTATGAAACTGGCAAAGCGCTTTACAGGGCGTACTCAAATCTGTGCTTTCAAAAACAGCTATCACGGCAGCACTCAGGGTTCATTGAGTATTCTCGGAGATGAATACTGGAGAAATGCATTCCGTCCGTTGCTTCCCGGTATCCACCATCTCGATTACAATTCATTTGAATCACTGAATGAAATCAATAATGAAACCGCCTGTGTTATTGCTGAGACCATTCAGGCAGAAGCAGGCGTAATCGCACCGGAGAAGGAATGGTTGCAGGCACTGAGAAAAAAGTGTAATGACACCGGCACTTTACTTGTGCTGGATGAAATCCAATGCGGATTCGGAAGAAACGGAAGTCTGTTTGCCTTTGAGCAATTTGGTATTGTACCCGACATTTTGTTGCTGGGTAAAGCATTGGGGGGCGGAATGCCTTTAGGTGCTTTCATTTCCGACAAAAAGATCATGGATGCATTCACTGCCAACCCTGTTTTGGGTCATATCAATACGTTTGGCGGGCACCCGGTTTGTTGCGCGGCTGGTAGTGCAGCTCTTGAATTCCTGCTTGAAAAGAAACTGACAGAGCAGGTTGAAAAAAAAGAAAAACTCTTTTTGAAATATCTCAAACACTGCCCGAATATGAAAGCCATCAGAAGTAAAGGATTAATGATAGCCATTGATTTCGGCACGTTTGAGCAAAATAAGAAAGTGATAGATCAATTGATCGACACAGGAGTATTTACGGATTGGTTTTTATTCGCTCCGCAATGCCTTCGAATCGTGCCACCGCTCACTATCACATCTCAGGAAATTAAGATAGCCTGCAGAAAAATTCTTAAAGCCGCTGAAAGTATCCGGTAACAAGCCATTCAGATTTAACATAATTGAGATCACGGGAATATTGTCTTTACCTAACTTTATCAAAAAAGTAAGCCGGTGAATTCTTTTGAGACTCACGAATTTGAAGTTGAAAAAAACAGAAAGGCATTGCTATATACCTTGATCATTTGTGCAGCCTTCTTGATTTTTGCTTTCTTCTATAGCTGGAAATTAACCCGGCCTAAGACATCCGACACCCTGGACCTGATTGAGATCAATCTTGGAAACGAACAGGAAGGGCTTGGAGATATTCAACCCCTGGTAAAAGGCGACCTTGCTCCGGACAATCAAAGTATCGATGCACAAACCAGTGGCAAAAAAGCAGAAGAATCACCCTCACAACAAATTGATGCAGACGAAAAGGAAGAAGCAGATGCAGCACCTGTGGTAAAAACGGAACGCCCGAAAAAAGAGGCTCCTCAGGTTAACAAAGAAAGTACCATCAAAAACACAAAGAAAATAAACCCATCACCGGTAGTCAATCCTACACCCGCTCCTCCCAAGCCAAAGAATCTTTACAAAGGCGGAACAGGCACCGGTGGCAATGGTGCAGAAAAAGACAATGGATTTCGTAATCAAGGTTATAAAGGAGGAAATGGAGATATGGGAAGTCCCAATGGCAATCCGGATTCCTATGGCAATAGCCCGGGTGGCAGAACAGGTGTAAGTGTAGTAAGAGGTTTAGGTGGTAGAAAAGCTATACACTTTCCGGCAATGACAGATGATTTTAATGAGAATGCAAAAGTATATGTAGATATCGTAGTCAATTCCGCCGGTAAAGTCATCTCTGCCGAGATAGCAAGAGGTACCACTACATCCAATGCGAATCTGAGAAGTATTGCAAAACAAAATGCATTTGGTTTGAAATTTAATGCCAATCCATCCGGTGATAATGAGTCCGGGACTATTTTGTTTAATTTCAAATTGAAGAATTAGCAGGTTGTTTTCTCTTGCCAGGCAGGTTATAATATAAAAAATAATTCCTTGCTGTTTTGTGTTTTTTTAGTTTACAGTATTGCCTTAAATCTTTCTGGTAAGGCTCAGAAAAAACAATTCACTAATTTGTAAATGAAGCAGATTCAAAGCAATTGAGATTCTGCCATGAACATTCCTTTAGCGCCTTCTCAAAAAACAACCATCTCATAGCAAAAGTAGTCACCTCAACTTTTTGAATATTTTTTGTAACCTTCTTTTCAATTCTTTCCTCAATTCGACAACGCACATTACATAAGTATGCAATGAATGCAAATAACTTTGCACCTGAAAGTAAACCCATTGCACAAATCTGATTTGCAATAAAAACACCTCGCTATGCCTTTCACCGATCTCAAAAAATGGACACACCAATACCCCTTGCTGGAAGATATAATGCGACTGAAGCCGGTAACCTGGCTGAATCCTTCAAGGAAGCGTATGTCTGAAATTCACTCCTTGCCTGTCAATCTGCACGACATGCAGGATGCAGAATCGCTCTGGCAAAGATTTGCCCCTTATCTGGCAAAAGCATTTCCCGAACTAAAGAAAACAAACGGTATTATTGAATCTGCACTCAGGGAAATTCCGCAAATGAAAAATTTGTCAGATCAATTTTATGATCCTCCCATCAAAAGTGGAAGGCTGTTTTTAAAATGTGATAATGAATTGCCCGTGGCAGGATCCATCAAAGCCAGGGGTGGCATTTTTGAAGTATTGCATTATGCCGAACAATTGGCACTTGAAAACGGCTTGCTCCATGAAAATGACAATTACGAAATACTTGACAACCCGGAGTTCAGAAGGTTCTTTGGAAATTATTCTATCGGAGTCGGCTCTACAGGAAATCTTGGCCTGAGTATCGGGATCATCAGTGCCAAATTGGGTTTCAAAGTATCTGTATACATGTCGGCAGATGCCAAAGAATGGAAAAAAAAATTATTGAGATCCAGGGGAGCACAGGTATTGGAATTTGAAGGAGATTTCGGAGAGGCCATCAATGAGGGCAGGCGCAAAACCATTGCCGACCCAAAGGGATATTTTGTAGATGATGAAAATTCAAAATACCTCTTTCTGGGTTACAGTGTAGCAGCCATGAGATTAAAAAAACAATTGGATGCACAGGGGATTACTATCGACCATGCACATCCATTGTTTGTCTATTCACCATGCGGTGTGGGCGGGTCGCCTGGAGGCGTTGCATTCGGGCTAAGAGAAGTGTTCGGTGATGATGCGCATTGCTTTTTTGCTGAACCTACCCATTCTCCCTCTGTACTTATCGGACTGCTCACCGGCAAAATGGAAAAGGTAAGTGTACACGATTTTGGAATTGACAACCGTACGGAAGCTGACGGACTTGCTGTGGGCAGGCCTTCCGCCTTTGCGACAGCCATCAGCAAATTATTGATCAGCGGAGTCTATACTCTGGAAGATGATGAATTATTCCGGATGCTTTACATGCTTGCCAAGAGTGAACATATTTTTGTAGAACCTTCCGCCACGGCAGGATTGGCGGGGCCACTCAGAATCAGTCAAACGGAATATATCCAAAATCATCATCTTAATCCCACCAACATCACGCACATCGCATGGGCTACCGGAGGTGCCCTGGTACCCAAAGATGAAATGAACTTCTTCCTTCAGAAGGGGGAAAGACTGTATCACGAGCAGATCGCTGCAGCAGAGCCAATCAGAAGCATCTAACTCAATATTGATTGTATTGATAAGATAAAAGCCCTCATCTTTCCCTCAAATCTTTTATTGACTCATGCAATCACGCCTGAGCCAACCAATTCTTCCCCATGATACCATGCCGCAAACTGCCCGCTCGTAATTCCTCTTTGCAATTCCTTGAAAAGAATGTAAAGCCCATCATTTTTTCGAATTAATGTTGCTTTTTGCAGTGGTTGCCTGTAGCGGATGCGAACATCCATTTCCTGAGTCTCTCCTACCTGCAATGTGAAATCAGGATTTACATAATGGATTTCATCCGGATTTATTTTTAACGCACGACGGTTTAATCCCGGATGCGCATCCAACTGACCGGAAAAGACAATATTATTTTTTGTATCTGTCTGCAATACAAAGGATGGATTGGGGCGGCCACCGATGTGTACTCCTTTTCTCTGTCCGATTGTAAAGAAGTGCGCACCCTGATGTTCTCCTACTTTTATTCCTTCCTCAATTGCAAAACTAAAAGGGGTAGCCAATTGTTCAATATGCTCAATCGTAGGGGGAATCCGGTGATAGGATTGCAACTTGTCAAGGTTGGCATCTATTTCTATGACATCTCCCTGTTTGGGTTCTAACTGTTGTTGCAGAAAAGTGGGTAAATCCACTTTACCGATAAAACACAATCCTTGTGAATCCTTTTTTTCAGAATTGGACAATCCGGCATTACGTGCAATATCCCGTACTTCTGATTTCAACAAATCGCCCACCGGAAAGATTGCCTTTGCAAGTTGCTCCTGGTTTAACTGGCACAAAAAATAAGACTGATCTTTATTTGAATCCTTACCAGCCAATAGATGATGCCTTCCCTTTTCATCGGTCGTTTTACGGCAATAATGCCCGGTAGCCACAAAATCAGCATTCAATTTCATGGCGGCTTTCAGAAAAACATCAAACTTTATTTCGCGATTGCAGAGTACATCGGGATTGGGTGTTCTCCCTTTCTGATACTCCGAAAACATATAATCGACTATCCGCTCTTTGTACTCCTTACTTAAATCTATCACGTAATAAGGTATCCCCAGAAGTTCTGCCACGGAAAGTGCATCATTCGAATCATCAATCCACGGGCACTCATCAGAGAGTGTGACATCGTTGTTATGCCAGTTGCGCATAAACATACCGATGACCTCATACCCCTGCTCTTTGAGCAACCAGGCAGCCACACTGGAATCCACACCTCCCGATAAACCAACGACCACTCGTTTCATGGTGCAAAGGTAGCAACCATCCTTTTTCTTATATGTTTGAAACTTGATAAAGTTTAGTTTGATTTTTTTATTCTAATTTTATTATAGAAAGCTTTGCAACACATCAGCTCCTGCTTTCATTTCTGTCAATACCTTCAGATTCTACAAGAAAACCGACCGGAAAGGAGGACACCATTTTTCATTATTAATAAACCAATTCAGACATGAAAAATGTTTTGACAGGCCTTGTTTGTACTGCAATTATCCTTGCATCCTGTTCCTCCGGCAAGGAAATTTCTTCACTCTACCCAATTCCAGGACCTGAATATGAAAATATTCCATTTGTAAAAAAGTATGCAGGCAATCCTTTCTACATTCCACCGGAAAAGGCATTTCATTACCTTGAATTATTCAGAAAACATAAATACAGAATCATCAAGAAAAAAGAGCTTGCAGTTGCCTGGTCAAAATTTAATCTTAAACTCCTGAAAGACATTTTGAATGACCCGGAAGTGGACAGTGTTTTTTTTCTCAATGCAGCACATCCGAAAAATGGTGTACCGCCTGAATTTTCAAGACACCCATTTATCATTATGCAGGTGATTAATAAACCGACGTCGGTAATCCAGTCCGGAAGTGGCGAATACACAACTCAAAAGACTCCGGTTTATTTTTCTCCTGTAAAAATATGTCCTCCTCCAAATGTGGGCTGCCGTGTACAGGGTTACGAATAACGATCACATAACTGCCTGATCGCTGTTGAGATTTCCTTTGCCCAGTGCTCTTTTGTTCAGGTCGGACCACCATTTTCTGAAGGAGAATTTCGTCCTTGCTTCAATAAGTTTTCTCGAGGCAAGCAACCGCGTCACCCGGTGTTCAAGAAATTGCTGAAAAGGCACCAGAACTACAATAATCCCGATTTTAATCAGCCATGATTTTAATGGTTGATTGTGTGCCACCGGAAAAATGAACAAATTATCAATCATTAATGAAATGAATTCAAAAAGGGATATAAAGAAAAAGTAGCCCATCAGCTTGACAGTGAGCGGCGATACCGGATAAGACCCGACAAACAACATGATAAAAAAGAGAATAATAATGGCAATGGTAATCCCGACATATTGGATATTTCTATTGTTGAATTCCTTTTGTCTTTGTTGAATCAGATCTTGCTGATGCTTCTTATTCTCCCTGTCCACGCCCATCAGTGCAATATCATTTTGCCGGGACAATTCCCTGAGTTTATCCTTATACTGAAGAAACCGGCGTGAAAAAAGTAATGCATTTTTGTAATCGCTTTTTTTCTCATAAAGCTCACTCAGCTTTCCGGAGTAATAGGCGATCATGTTGGGGTCATCCATCTTCAGGCTGATATTTAAGGCATTCTGATAAGCGGAAATGGCGGCAGGATAATTTTGTTTCATTCGCTGACATTCCCCAATCTGTTCAAAATTGGTACGCATCAGATTCATGTCAGATCCTGGATGTAGCGCTGTTTCTGCCTTCTTGTAATAGACTAATGCTGAATCAATTTGGCTGGTATAAAAATAAATATTCCCTTCAGTGATCAGATATTTTTCCATCCCCTCATTCAGAAAACTCTGCTTGAGATCGGGTTCATCTTTGAGATAATTGAATGCTTTTTAGGAATTTTTTTCCACCACATAATAATAAACCAGCATCAGTCTTTTGCTGTGCAATAGTTGTTTGAAATCATTGATTGAATCTGCCAGTTCAAGGCTTCGCTGAATAAAATATTTCTCATCAGTCAACCGGGCAAGGTCAAAATAGTCCATCATGATTCCCTTCTGATTGCCGGCCTTTTTATTAAGCGCCAGGCTCTTGCTCAATTCGTTTCTTGCCAGCTCTGTATTCTCCAACTTCTTATACATTTCCGAAAGGCTGTGATGAATACGCGATTGCAACGACACCGATTTTATCCGTATAGCGATATCGTACGCACTGTTATAATTGGTACAGGCTGTGACGGCTTACCCACGTGCCATATAAGTATCTTCCAATTCAATATAGATGACTGCCTTAATAGAATCGGACGTAACGTTCTGAAGTAACGATATTGCTGAAATGCAATTGGTTAATGCCTGATCAAACTCTCCCTTTTTTCGTAAGATATAAGCCATGCGAAGATACCCTAAGGCCAGATAGTCCTGCTTATTGGTCGCTCTGGCATATTCAATTCCCTTTTGCAAAAACTGCATGGTTTTGTTGAAGTTCTCTTCATTGGTAAACTGGCTGACATTGATTATTGCATCACCAAACTATGCTTTCAAAACCAGGCTGCTGTTGTTGGATACTTCTGCTATTAACAATTGCTCGTGCAAAATGCTATCACCTTTTGAATTCAATTTAAATGAATAGTAATAGTCAGCAAGTTTGCCCAATGCAACCACTTTTTCTGAATCTGTGATACTGCGGTTACATACAATGCACAAGCTGTCTATCTGCTGATTAAACTGAGCCAGGCATTCCGGTTGATGCCCAAGGATGACAAAGCAGAGTATCGTCAGAACTTTTTTCATAGATGAAAAAATCTCTTACTCAAATATACATTTTAGCAGGCATACCATGATTTCCCGCTGGCACAAATCCTTCGTATCGGTCAAAAACCAAATAGGTACTTTCATAGACTCATTAAATAAAAAAGCCCGGCGATATTGGCCGGGCTGAATTGTAAATCAATTATTGTTTATTCAAAAATTTCACTCAATTTATTATTCAGTTCCTCCCCACGAATGTTCTTCGCAATGATTTTTCCACTGGGATCTACCAGCAAATTTTGAGGAATGGCACGTATACCATATTGTTTTGCTACTTCATTGTCCCAAAACTTCAGGTCACTCACGTGTGTCCAGGTAAGATTATCTGCATGAATAGCATCCAGCCATTTCTTTTTCTGTCCGGGCTGATCGAGTGATACTCCCAGCACTGTAAAGTTTTTATCCTTGTACTTATTAAAGGCAGCCACTACATTCGGGTTTTCGGCTCTGCAAGGTCCACACCAACTTGCCCAAAAATCTACCAACACATATTTTCCTCTGAAGTCAGAAAGCGAAACCGGTTTTTCCAATGTATCGTTCTGTGTAAAGTTCATTGCCTGAGCGCCCACTGCTGTTTTCTTTGCTATTTCAATGCGATCAGAAAATGCTTTTCCGTCTTTGCTGCTTTTTAATGAAGTACTCAAATGATCAAATACCGGAGCCACCTTCGCAGGGTCTATATCATATCCTGCATATTGCTCCAATGCGTATAATGCAACCGGTGACTTAGGGTGCTGCTTCAAAAACTTTTGATACACGTCCACCTTCATCGCACTATCCATCGCATCAAACTGTGCTTCTATCTTTTGCATACCGGCCTCATCTTTCTCTTTCCTGAAATTCATATATTGTTGAGAAAGTTCTTTGGATTTCTCGTTAAATGGCTTTTCCAAAAGACCCAATGATTCAAAATCGGCCTGAGCCTTACCACCCGTGGTCTTTGCATTCTTCAGAGAATCGGTCAATTTAATTTGTAAGGTACCCGGCTCCACAAACAGTTGTCTTACTTCATAGCCCGGTTTTGAAGAGGCATCTTTTGGAGGGTACTTCACTCTCAGCATTACCAATTTGGGTTCTGCAATGGGTGTCTTAAATTCAAACCTTCCTTTTGTCACTGAAGTACTATCCATCACCGCATCTCCATCAGCCATATACCGCAGATAGATCTTTTCAATTGGGTTCTTGGTAGTTACGGTACCTTTTATGACCGCTTGTTTCTGTGCCAAAGCACCAGTAGAGATGGTCAAAGCAGATAATAATAGTAAATGAAATTTTTTCATAAATATAATTTAGGGCGAAAGGTATTTTATTTTCAACCTTCCCAAATAATAAAATTGTCAAAAAAGTGTTTTTTTCTGAAAGAGTCCAGTACTACACAATTCTCCATATTCTCAATTACATTCATTCTCAATCCTTTTCTTCAAGGGAAAAAATATCTTCCACTTTTTTTTCAAAAAGATAGGCAATCTTTAAAGCCAGTACCGTGGATGGTACATACTTTCCTTTTTCAATGGCATGGATAGTCTGGCGGCTTACCCCAACTTTTACAGCCAGGTCTTCCTGAGTCATATCCAACTCAGCCCGGCAAACCTTTACTTTATTCTTCATGATCCGTCGCTTTTCCTGATCTGAATAATTGAAAATGAAACCTGCCAATAAACAATAATATCACGGTAAACATATTGTAAGTCATCACGGTAAGAAACGGGAGCCCATATATAAAAATAAAGCTGACCAGCAATATCAGATAATTGACCAGCACAGCCCATTGAAATGCCGATAACCGCAAAGCAGCTATATATTCATCCTCTTCCAATTCCCTGGAAAAGGCAACCATCAGTGCACCAATTACCAGAAGAGAACCCACAATGGTATTCATCAGATTCACACGGGCGATGGTTAAATACTGATTGTCCTGCATCAGGTCGCCGCTCACGAAAACAAACATTCTGGCCGGAAGTTGAAAAAAATTAAAATCACTGAGCTGTAATACAATACCGGCTACAATGGAAACAATTAAGAGGATCCACCCCGGTAGCTTAAATCTGTGAGGAAGAAGCAATTGATTTTGCATAAAAATAAATTTACGCAAATGTAAAGTATAGTTTACATAATGTAAAATATTTTTTACATAATTTCTTCACTAAAAACTCATACCCGGCTCATCGCTTCTTGAATTTACAAGTGCCACACCCACCAGTTGGTCGGCCCTGGCTCCAAAAGGTTTGTAATAGACCAGGATCATATAGATATTTTCCGTTTCATAATAATTACCTTCAGTAGAGGTGACTTTACCCGGGGCTAGCCGGTCTTTCACATAATAGGTATAATCATAGTAGCCTTGCTTGAGTAACAGGTGGGTTTCATACAAACCGGTTTCCGGATTATACCGCAACTTCAGGCTATCAGTCAGCGAATAATTGGTGAGCTGGCCAAAGAGATAAATTTCTTTACTCACATAGGCGTTCCTGTCAGGAGGTGCCAGGGCAAAATGGACTGTGGCATAATCTCCTTCGTAATACGGATTGATACCACGCACAGCCTCTATCATACTCAGTCCGTCAAGGTCTTTGAAATATACATACCGCTGATCTTCCCAGGAGATATCCGGTTTTAGATAGATGGAAGTATTTGTTTTGTTATAATCTGCTTTGAGCACCCGGTCGCTTTGCAAATGAAAATCACGAATATCCAGCCACCTCCATTCCTTTCCTCCCGGAAATATTCCGGAATTTTCACTGTTGAATTCCAGATTATTTCCACGAATAAATGCAGGAGTCAAGTTCATCACGGCATCGCGCCATCTGAAATTCTGCAGTACTACCACATGCACCTGTCTGGCAGCATTGTAATCGTTAATCCCTTTCAGATCTACATTAAACTGCACCTTCTGATGCGTATTAAACAGCGCCGGAGCAAAGGGTTGTGTTACACGTCCGGCTATGGTTACTCTTGAATCAACCACCAGCAGGCGTTTTGTGAATGCCACTTTTGAAGTATCGCTGTCCAAATACACACGCAGGATATAATTACCGGCTTTGAATGGATAGCTGTTGCTCTGTGGCAGAAAGGCTCTGTAATGCGTATATCTTGTGAGTGAAACAGAAGAAAATTTATAATCACTGATTCTGTTTTGAGTAAACCCCTTGATGTAATCCATGGACATTACATCTGCAGGCGACCAGTCGTAATTGCACAATTCGTAGGTGTAATAATAATTTTTCACATCACCATCCAGGTCATCAAAGAATAATTCGATCCGGTCATTTCCATTCACATTAATAACCGGCATTTCAAGTTGATTGCCCTGCTTAAACAATCGAACGGTCTTAATATTTGACATAAATATGCTGTCGGGAGGAATAGCGGTTGCAGGAGTCAGATAAAAGGCACACGCAACAACAACAAACACCCTGAATCTTTTCATAAGGTTGTTTTAAAAAAAATTAGTTTTACAACGCATCAAAGATAAACGGTTTGAATCTATCTTATTTTATTGCAAGGCGCATAGCGTTCAACCGTCAGAAGACTTTTTCAAGATTCATTATCGGGTTGGCTGTCTCCGCTACGGCCATTAGTGTAGCGGTAATGATTGTGGCATTGAGTTTTGTAAACGGATTTCAGAATGTCATCAGCAATAAGGTGTTCAGTTTTTGGGGACATATCCGTGTACAACAAAATGTATTGAGTACTGCCAACATCACTGAGGAAACTCCGATAGAAAAAGATGACACCTTAGTACAGGCAATCAAACATATTCAGGGAGTACAATCTGTAGAATCGTATGCGACCAAATCTGCGATTATCCGGTTCAAAGACGATATCGAAAGTGTGCTGATGAAAGGTGTGGACAAAGATTTTGATTTTAACCGGATTCAAAGTTTTCTGGTGCAGGGGAAGTGGATTTCATTTAACGACAGTTCATACAGCAAGGATATTAATATCAGTGAATACACCGCCAATCAGTTGCAAGCCAAAACCGGAGACAGTGTGATCATTCTGTTTATACAACCCGATGGCAGCCAGCGGGCACGAAAACTCAGAATTGCAGGATTGTTCAGAACCGGCATTGACCAATATGACCATAATTTCTGTCTCGGAGACCTTAGCCTGATCAGAAGACTCAACGATTGGCAACCCAATCAGATCGGCGGTTATGAAATATTCTTAGATGACTATCGCAGGATGGACTCTGTCAACAACTATTTATTTGATGCAGACATCCTTCCGGGCCGGTGGTACAGCAAAACCATCCGTGAGATCTACCCGGACATTTTTGACTGGCTGTATCTGCAAGGACGGATCAAGAGTATTCTTCTGGTGATTATGGTAGTAGTAGCTACAGTCAATCTGATTACCTGCCTTATCATTCTGGTTCTGGAAAGAACACGCATGGTGGGAGTGCTTAAAGCTTTGGGAAGCCGCAACTGGCTCATCCAAAAAGTGTTTATTTACAATACCACATTCATTGCCATTACGGGAATTATTGCCGGCACCATTCTCGGTCTTGCTATCTGCTGGATTCAGGACGCCACCGGATTTATCAAACTTGATGAAGATGCTTATTTTATGCGTGTTGCCCATGCAGACATAGTGTGGTGGCAAGTATTGGCTGTGGATGCCGCTACACTGGTTATCTGTTTTGCCATGCTGATTATTCCTTCATTATTAATCAAAAAAATAAAGCCGGTAAAGGCCATTGAATTCAGGTAACGGTCTAATGCACTGGTCTTAATCTTCCAACACTTTCATAAAAAATAATTCCTGTCTCATATCATTCCCCCGATTCATTACCTTCGGAAAAATCGTGGACGAGATGTATATTTTACGGAAAAGTGTCTTCTTGGTGACGCTTATTCTCTTGTGTTTTTTAAATACTACAGCCCAATACAATCAAAACTTTTATATGAGGGCGACCGAACAGGGTGAGAGACAAAAAACTCATGAGCGGATTATTCAAAACATCATAGAAAAAAATCTGAGTGTACCCCTCTCCCCGGAGACTGAAGAGCAATGGGAAGCTGCATTCAATGCTATGGAGGTTGTTAATTTTCACAATACCATGACGTGGGAAAAAATGCATGAGGCGATGACTGCCTTACCCTTTCAGAGTACCACCTTCCAGAGATACACACTCGAAGCCGCTTACACTTTATACCCCGGAAGCTTTATGCGGGAGGCAGAGAGCCTGCTGCGCAATACCTCCGACCCCAAAATCTTTGCGATGTGTGCTGTGTATCTCGCAAAATCAGAAAACGGGGATTCTACAGTCATCATGCAGGAAATGCAGAAGAACTTTGGTGACTCAGCCCTGGAAAATCCAATTCTAAACCGGCTCATTTATGAATTGAACGAAGAAAAACTTTTTCAGAAAATTCCACCAGAAGTTCTGAAAGAAATATTCAGCAAATCATTTATGCCCGGAAGTACACTTATGATCAGCATTCAGCGAAAAAACCGAAACTTCCCGGGAATGGTGATCGTAAGAAAAAAAGACGGCACTTTTCTGAAAACAGATGGAGCATACTTCCATGTGCCCCAGTTGGCCCGTGGAATCGCCAACCTTCCTTACTTTCTTACCAAAGGAAACACACCACAGGGTATTTATCGGATGTTTGGATTTGGAGTTTCCACCAGTCAGTTTATCGGCCCTACCGCCAATGTGCAAATGGGGATGCCTTTTGAGATTTCCAAAACAAAATTCTTTGATAAGAACCAATTTGACAGCATCTGGACTCTGAGCGATTATGAAAAACTATTGCCGGAGAGTATTAGAAATTATCAGCCATTGTACGAATCTTTCTATGCAGGGAAAGCCGGAAGAAATGAAATCATTGCCCATGGCACCACCATCGATCCCGAACTGTACAAGGGCAAACCATATTATCCCATGACACCTACAGAAGGCTGCCTATGTACCAAAGAATTCTGGGATGGAAAATTAATCTACAGCGATCAGCAAAAATTGGTCAACGCTCTGCTCTCTTCAGGCGGCGCATCCGGGTATGTCTTAGTGATCGATCTCGACAATAAAAATACGCCCGTGTCAATGAATGACATAAGGCCATTTCTTCCCTGAGTATCGAACGACACCGCTACCCTACAAACTACCAATTCAATAGTTCAATTTACCAGGCAAACGATTAACACCCATTTTGAATAATTTTTTTTTGAGAATTCCTTTTCCCTACTATATTTGTAGGATAATGAAGCCGGATATCAATCATTCCTTCGCCAATTTTTGCTGTTGTATGCCGAAAGGCATTTAATATCTATTTCCCTGAAACCGGAACTGCAGGCAGTTTGGTTTCCCAATCAAAAAAATCAATTCCCTCTCTTAAATAAAAAATTCAAAAAATGAATTACAAGCATTTTGAAACTCTGCAACAACATGCAGGGCAGGATTCCGACCCAACTACAGGCGCACGTGCAGTGCCGATTTATCAGACTACCTCTTTTACTTTCAAAAATTCTGAACATGGTGCCAATCTTTTTGCACTCAAAGAATTTGGAAACATATACACCCGCATCATGAACCCAACGACGGATGTATTTGAAAAAAGAGTGGCTGCACTCGAGGGAGGTGTCGCAGGCCTTGCGACTGCTTCAGGGCAGGCCGCCCAGTTTTTGGCTATCACCAACATCATCAACGCGGGAGAAAATTTTGTAACCAGCCCATATCTCTATGGTGGCACCTACAATCAATTTAAAGTGTCTTTTAAAAAGCTGGGCATAGAAGCAAGATTTGCAAAAGATGATACAGTAGAAGAATTTGAAAAACTGATCGACGAAAAGACGAAAGCAATTTATACAGAAACAATCGGCAACCCGGATTTCTATGTACCCGATTTTGATGCGCTGGCAGCGTTGTCAAAGAAGCATGATCTGCCACTTATTGTTGACAACACTTTTGCTGCAGGCGGATACCTTTTCAGGCCCATCGAGCATGGCGCGAATATAGTAGTACAGGCTGCCACCAAATGGATCGGCGGGCATGGAAACAGCATCGGTGGCATCATCGTAGATGGAGGAAATTATAACTGGGGAAATGGAAAGTATCCTCAGTTTTCTGAACCAAGCGAAGGATATCACGGCCTGGTTTTCAGTGATGTCTTTGGTGTAAACAGCCCTTTGGGAAATATTCAGTTTATCATTCGTGCACGGGTGGAAGGATTGCGTGACTTCGGACCGGCTATTTCGCCATTCAATTCATTCCTTTTAATCCAGGGGCTTGAAACATTGTCGCTTAGAGTAGAACGGCATGTACAAAACACACAGGCATTGGCCGAATGGTTGGAGTCGCACGAGTATGTAGAGAAAGTAAACTATCCCGGTCTTCCGAGCAGTCCGCATTATAAGAATGCGCAGAAATATCTGAAACGCGGAGCCGGCGCAGTACTCTCTTTTGAAATAAAGGGAGGAAAACAGAATGCTACACGTTTTGTGGACAGTCTGGAATTGACCAGTCACCTCGCCAATGTCGGCGACACAAAAACATTGATCATTCAACCTTCAGCTACCACGCACCAGCAACTCAGCGATGAGGCACAATTGAATGCGGGCGTTACACCGGCATTGCTTCGGGTGGCGGTCGGTATAGAACACATTGCTGACATCAAAGCAGATTTTCAACAGGCTTTTGATAAAGTGTTCTCGAAGAAAACAGCAGATCTGGCGGTCTGATTTATTTTAGCATCAAAAAATGCAACATCCATACAGGGTGTTGTATTTTTTTAAATTTATTCTTAGTGTCTGTTCAAATCTTTTATGCTGACAACAAATTTATTTTGGAATCCGGAGAGGTACTGCCCAAATACCACCTGGCCTATACAACGCTTGGGACGTTGAATGCTTCCAAAGACAATGTGGTGTGGGTATTCCATGCACTTACAGCCAACAGTGACCCTTCAGAATGGTGGTCTATGTTGATCGGAAAAAACAAATTGTTTGATCCTTCCAACGATTTTATTATTTGTGTAAATATGCCCGGAAGCTGCTATGGCAGTACAGGTCCGTTAAGTATCAATCCGGAAAACGGGAAACCCTATTATCACAATTTTCCCTTTTTTACAACACGCGACATGGTCAGAAGTTATCAGGCGTTGCGAAAACATCTCGGGATCAGAAAAATAAGGATTGGAATCGGAGGCTCTATGGGTGGACAACAACTATTGGAATGGGCTATAGAAGAACCAGAACTCTTCGAGTTTATTTTCCCCATTGCTACCAATGCTGAACACAGCGCATGGGGAAGGGCTTTCAATGCTTCACAGCGATTTTGTATAGAAACCGATCCGACATGGAAAGAAGATAATGAAGATGCCGGGATCAACGGAATGAAAACAGCCAGAAGTATTGCACTGCTATCCTATCGCCATTATGAAACCTATGCCAACTCCCAAAAGGAGGATATACTTCATAAGATCGCCGAATACAAAAGTGAATCCTACCAGAGATACCAGGGAGAAAAATTAGCCAGGCGGTTTAATGCATTCAGCTATTACTTTCTAAGCAAAAGTATGGACTCGCACAATGTGGGGCGAGGCCGTGGAAATATTGAACAGGCGTTGCAATCCATCAAAGCCCGAGCTACCGTCGTTGGTATCCAAAGCGATTTATTGTTTCCGATTCAAGAGCAACAATTTCTTGCAGCACACATTCCATTTGCACAAATTAAGGTCATACAATCTCATTATGGCCATGATGGATTTCTATTGGAGTACTCGCAACTCATCCGCACCATCAAAGAGGCTACAGTTGAAGTAAGTTGATCATTCATTTCGAAAGTTTAAAAAATAATCTTCACCTTGAAGTGCAGGTGAATGATTAATTTTAAGACCTGTGACTCAAATCACAGATCTCAATTATGATTGAAGAATTATTTTTGGGTGTCGATATCGGAACGGGAAGTTGCAAAGCCATTGCAAGAACTGCGCATGGTAAGGTCTTGGGAGAAACCCAGCACTTTTATGATGTGCAGCACCCACAGGAAGGTTACGCCGAACAGGATCCATTAATTATTCAAAAAGCATTTATACAATGCATATCTGATATCACACGTAAACTTCCGGATCCTCCAAAGGCATTGGGACTAAGCAGCGCCATGCATAGCCTGTTGCTGATGGATAAAAAAAACCTCCCCATATCCCCTCTGATCATCTGGGAAGACACGCGCAGCTATCCTGTCGCCAGCCAATTAAGAAATACAACATTAGGGAATAAGATTTACAAAAATTCTGGCACGCCGATACACAGCATGTCGCCCTTGTGTAAAATAGCATGGCTGAGAAAAAATGAAAAAAAACTTTTTGGCAAAGCCGAAAAATTTATCGGTATCAAAGAATATTTATGGCTGAGTCTTTTCGGAACTTATGAAATAGATTATTCAATAGCCTCAGCTACCGGTTTGTTTGACATTCATAAATTACGTTGGTTCAGGCCCTCATTAAAATTTTGCGGAATTACGGAATCACAACTTTCAAAACCGGTAAACACAACCTTCTTCAGACAAAATCCATCCATGGAATTCCTTCAAGCCACCGGATTGCCGGGTAATACCGGAATCTGTATCGGCGCCAGCGATGGATGTATGGCCAATGCCGGTAGTCAAATCAACAACAAAAGAAAAGCAGCGCTTACCATTGGCACAAGCGGTGCAGTACGGATCACCACTTCATTTCCTGTGGCTGATAGCCGAACGATGTTATTTAACTACCTTCTGGATGAAAAAACTTTTGTGAGTGGCGGCCCGCTTAACAACGGAGGCAATGTGATCAAGTGGATGATGAAAGAATTTATGAATCAACCGGAACCAACTGAAAAAGATTATAACTTGTTTGCTCAGCAAACAGCCAACATCCCTGCAGGTAGTGAAGGAGTGATTTGTCTTCCTTATTTGAACGGGGAGCGTGCACCCATATGGGATGAACATGCAGCGGCCATCTGGTTTGGAGTAAAATCCTATCATACAAAATATCATCTGATGCGGGCGGCGCAGGAAGGAATTTCATTTACATTGAAAATGATATTGGAGAGTCTGGAGAAATCAAATGGTAACATTGATACCATCTATGCCAGTGGCGGATTTATTCACTCTCCCGCATGGGTGCAAATGATGGCCGACATAACCGAACGAAAGATAATTATCAGTGAAAAGGAAGATGCAAGCGCCACCGGCGCTGCCATCTGGGCAATGAAGGCTTCTAAAATCAAGGCCAGGCCTGATATCCGTGAAAAGAAAAAAGTAATTTTTCCTGTAAGAAAAAACACATCTCTGTATCGTAAACATTATCTGATCTTCAAGAAAATCTATCCCCTGACCCGGGAATATATTCATTCACTTCAACCCTGAATAAAATCAAAATCAAAACCTCACATTCTTATGCCGCATTCATTCAGAAGTTTCATTTTAATATGTATTCTTATACTTACAATGAATAACGATGCCTGGTCACAGCAATGGATCCGGATCAATCAATTGGGTTATACTCCACAATCCGTTAAAGTAGCCGTATTCTGTTCGAAAGAGAACACATCCATTTCTACTTTTCAGCTAATTGATTCTATGAGTAATAAGGTGGTATATAAATCCAAAGCCGGAAAGTCTTTTGGAAAGTACGGCCCTTTTGAGAATACGTACAGACTCAACTTTTCACGCTTCAAGACGCCTGGTGTTTATTATGTCGTTGCTGGCAACACAAAATCTCCGGCATTCCGGATTGACAAGGATGTTTACAGAGGGGCAGCAGATTTCTGTCTCTTCTATATGCGTCAGCAAAGATGTGGCTTCAATCCATTTCTGAATGACAGTTGTCATACACACGACGGATACACTTTGTACGGCCCCATGGCAGACAGTACACACATAAATGCAATTGGCGGATGGCACGATGCATCCGACTATCTGCAATATGCCACAACAACCGCAAACGCTACATGGCATCTGCTGGCTGCCTATCGTGATTTTCCAAAGGCATTTACAGACGAGAAGAATGCAAACGGATTAGATGGTAAAAATGGCATCGCGGATGTCTTGGATGAAGCGAAATGGGGCCTTGACTTCCTGCTAAAACTGCATCCTTCCAATAACCTAATGTTTAATCAGGTAGCCGACGATAGAGACCATAAAGGAATGCGGATACCAAAGGAAGACAATTTTTACGGGAAGGGCTTTGAACGTCCGGTATATTTTATCGATGGCAAACCGCAGCAAAGAGGTAAGTTCATGAACAACACTACCGGCACAAGTTCTACTGCGGCCAAACTGGCCTCGGCATTTGCTCTTGGCAGTTACCTGTTTCATAACAACGATACTCTCTCCGATCTTCTCAAATCTAAATCGTTGTCTGCACTCGCCTATTCACAAATAAAACATGGAGTTACTCAGACAGTGTCAGTTCTTTCTCCTTACATCTATGCTGAGGATAACTGGACAGACGATATGGAACTCGCTTTTGCATCGATTACAAAATATATCACTTCGGGAAAATCATATTCAGATTCAGCCTTTCATTATTCAACCCTGGAAAAAATAACTCCATGGATGATAAGAGATACCGCCAATCATTACCAGTACTATCCATTTATCAATTTAGGTCATTACGAATTAGCGTCTGAAACAGATAAAAAACGAAAGGAACAGATCATGCAATACTACCGGGCAGGCATTGAAGCAGTGAAGAGTCGCGCAAAAGAGAATGCATTTCTGAGAGGAGTACCGTTTATCTGGTGCAGTAATAATCTGACGACATCCTTTGCCATTCAATGTTACTGGTATGAGAAGATGACCGGTAAAAAAGATTTTGCAGAGTTAATGCAAGCGAATGTGGACTGGCTCTTTGGTTGCAATCCATGGGGCACAAGCATGGTTTACGGGCTACCCGCACATGGGGATACTCCGGTAGATCCACATTCAGCATTCACTCATCTGAAAAATTATCCGATTTACGGAGGCCTGGTTGATGGTCCGGTTTACAGTAGTATATTTAAAAACCTGATCGGTATCCAACTCAGAGATGCCGATGAGTATGCAGACTTTCAAAGTGACCTTGTCGTGTATCATGATGATTATGGGGATTACAGTACCAATGAACCAACTATGGATGGCACAGCGTCCCTGGTGTATTTGCTTGCGGCAATGGCCAATGGAGGAAACAAATAATGGTAAATGAAATTTATATTTTAATTATTTGATCAAATTATTTTTATTTTGGTAATCACATTCTATTTTTTGCTTAACCATTTATCTTATTAATATATGCATCTAAGACTGATTGACTATCTGATAATCGGATTGTATTTTGTGTTTGTACTCGGGATAGGCATTATTATAAAAAAACGGGTTAAAACGAGCAGTGACTTTTTAATGAGTGGCCGGTCCATTCCGCTGTGGATTACAAGCCTGGCATTCATATCAGCAAACCTTGGCGCTCAGGAGGTATTGGGGATGGCTGCTTCAGGAGCTAAGTATGGTATCATGACCAGCCACTTCTATTGGTTAGGTGCCATACCGGCAATGGTCTTTCTGGGAATTTTCATGATGCCCTTTTATTATGGCAGCAAAGTGCGTTCAGTGCCGGAATACCTTGCCAAACGTTTTGACGAAAAAACCCGTGGTTTCAATGCGTTCACATTTGCCATCATGACTATTTTTTCTTCAGGGATTTCATTGTATGCATTGGCAATTTTATTCGATGCGATACTGGGGTGGGATTTTAATGTATCCATTCTGCTGGCATCGGGCATCGTATTGGCCTATACTTTTCTTGGAGGATTGACGAGTGCCGTTTACAATGAGGTGCTACAATTTTTTCTGATTGTTTTAGGGATAGCCCCATTGGTTTATCTTGGTTTAAATCATGTGGGCGGATGGGAAGGTGTAGTTAACAGGCTGCCCGATGCAATGAGCCATACCTGGAAATACATGGGTGATGCCTCTCAGAATCCAATGGGTGTGAATTGGTGGCAGGTGGCGATGGGACTGGGCTTTGTGCTATCATTCGGATATTGGTGTACCGATTTTCTTGTGGTGCAAAGAGCGATGGTAACCCGCAACATGCGGTCAGCACAAAAAACTCCGTTGATTGCCGCTTTTCCAAAAATGTTTATGCCGCTCATTGTCATTACCCCAGGATTGATTGCCGCAGCTATGGTGGCTATGCATTCAGGATATCAAATACCCCTGAATCATGAAGGCACCGGTCCCAACTATAATATGGTATTGCCTTCGTTGCTCAATGAATTTTATCCGAGTGGAATACTTGGTGTGGGGCTCACGGCGCTCTTTGCATCCTTCATGTCAGGAATGGCAGGTAATGTGACCGCCTTCAATACGGTATGGACTTACGATATATATGAAGCATATATTAAACCCAATAAGAGCGATAAACATTATCTGCACGTAGGCAGGTGGGCTACGCTTTTTGGTATCGTTGCATCCGTTGGTACTGCTTATCTGGCAAGAGGATTTAATAATATCATGGACTTTCTGCAACTGGTATTTGGGTTTGTGAATGCACCTTTGTTTGCCACCTTTGCTCTGGGTATGTTCTGGAAAAGATCTACAGGGCACGGTGCTTTTTATGGATTAGTGGGCGGTACGATTGCAGCTACCCTTACGTACAACCTGACAGTCGCCGAAGGCAACGGCGGTGCTATTGCCAATCTGCATGAATTCTCTTCAGGAATGGCTCAGAGTTTTATGGTAGCCATTGTGGCATTTGTAACCTGTTTTATTCTGACGATTATTATCAGTCTGTTTACAAAACCACACCCCAAAGAGAAATTGGCAGGATTGGTTTATAGCCTGACACCAAAACCAAAAGCCGGTGATGTAGCCTGGTATAGGAGGCCGGTCTCTATTGGAATAATTATTCTTATCCTGGTTACAATTTTGAATCTTATTTTCTTATAACTCCTCAATCCAAAGAATTGGATTGTATTGAAAAATTAAAAGACTTCACAAATGAAAAAAGATATTCTTGACCTTCGGTTTATTATCGGTCTATTTTTTTCTCTGATAGGGATAGCACTTGTGTTGGCCTCTCTTCTGATGCAGGCTACAGCAGAAAGATCTGAAACAACGAACCTCTGGAGCGGGCTTTTTTATGTTGCCTTTGGAGTAGTAATGATCCTCCTGTGGTATTATGGCAAAAATGAAAACGAACAGATTTCAGAAAAGGAATTTTAGCAGGCAACCATTTTTCAAATTGAGATTACCTGAGGTAATCCTTTTTCAATATCTGATATTCAAAATTCAATTTCGGAATTTCACCATAGTATTTTACTTCCAGTTCGCCGGTTTTTACTGCTCCCAATTTTTCAATTGATTTCTGGGATCTGATGTTTAAAGCACCTATATGAAAAATGATTTTGTCAACAAAATTGAAGGCATAATTCAGCATCAATCGTTTCAATCTGTGGTTGTATCCTTTGCCCCAACAGGATTTTGCAAAAAAGGTATATCCGATCAGAAGTTGGCTTTGAGCCGGATCAAAATCATAAAACCGTGTTCCGCCAATCGCCACCTTACTTTTCTTATCGTACACCAAATATGCTCCACCCGATCTGATAGCTCCTTCAAAAAACTTTTCAAATACTTCTCTTTTATACCGATCCTTATTTGGATGCTGCTCCCAGATGGCCGGATCTGAAGCGACGCTGAATAACTCTTCAAAATCATTTTCTTTCAACGGACGGGCCAGGATTAATTCATCTTCCAGAACAGGCTGCAGATTCATTCAATTTTATTTTTAAAGTGGATTAGGAATGTAAGTTAACTCAACAAAATAAAAGAACCGGCTCGCGCCGGTTCTTAAGCAACTATTCGTTATAATCCGATTAGTACTTCCTGAGCATTTCAGGAAGTGATGCTGTGGTTTTTCTTAGTAAGCGTTTTTGTCGCCTCTGACAATATTGTAAACGGTCAGGAATAAAATCTGAATATCCAGCCACAGTGTCCAATGCTCCACATACCAGATATCCTTTTCTACCCTGTTTCTTATGTCTTCTTCATTTTTTATTTCCCCTCTGTAACCATGTATTTGTGCCCAGCCGGTAATACCCGGTTTCACAAATTGCCGAACCATATATTCATCCACCACTTTAGAATAGTCGTCAGTATGTTTCAGCATGTGCGGACGTGGCCCTACCAGGCTCATATCTCCTTTAAACACATTAATAAATTGCGGAAATTCATCAAGGCTTGTCCTCCGCATAAACTTACCAATCCTGGTAACTCTTGCATCATTTTCAGTAGCCTGCTTCTTGTCAGCATCCTTATTCTTCTTCATACTTCTGAACTTGATGCATTTAAATGGACGGTTGGTCATCCCTGTGCGCATCTGGCTAAAGAATACCGGAAGTCCGGATTCAAGGACAATAAGGATTCCCAACAACGGAATGAGCCATGATAGTACAAACACAATCACTAACCCACTCACCACCACATCCAGCAATCGTTTCTTAATGATATTTCCGGTATCGTCAAGCGCTGAATTTCTGCTTGATAAGACCGGCATGTCTCCATAAAATTCAATATGTGTACCGTAGGCAAAAAGATTGCTCAGATTGGGTACAATCTTGAAACGAATACACTCCTTTTCTGCAATCTGCATAAACCGCAGTATCTCGCTGTTGTCTTCCGGTGTAAGGGTTGAATAAATTTCATAGACATTCATCTTCCTGGCAATATCCATAGTGGAGGCTATGTCCCCGACGATCGGATAGTTAGAAAGCTGCCGGATATTTTCCTCATTTTCGGTATAGCCTACCAGTTTAATATTCTGCTCGCCCGATTCAAGGTATCGGGTGAGTTTGCGCGCTCTTTCATTAAAGCCAAGTACCAGTACCTTCTTGATAAATACATCGCTTGAACGGTAGTACTGAAAAAATCCAAGATAGAGAAACCGGTTGATAAGAATACCAAGCCCGAAAAATGCAGTAGCATATAGAATGAAGAGCCGGGAAAGCAATATCTGCCTTGAGAAAAATAAATAAATCATTAATCCTAAAACCCAAACGACAATTACCTGGATGGTACGTTTGAAAAATAAATCATATCGCAATATGGCCTTTTCTTTGTAAAGGCCCAGAGCAAAGGTGATGAATAACCACATGCCATTGGAAACATAAAAGTAGAGGTTATATACTTTTATCGATTCATGGTCATAACTTTTGTTGAAAATAATCTGTGCAAAATAATAGACGATATTCAGTACCAGTAAGTCAAGTATTAACAAGGTACCTTTCAAATACCTTTCAAACTGCTTATTCATATTCTAAGAACTTCATTTTTTATTTAACCGGGAATTGATTCTTTGGGTTTGTTGTCTTGCAAAACAAGATAAAATTACTTGATATTACGCATATCCTCTCCTGTCTCCTCTTATGAATCTACCGGATCAGTGTCTGAGGATTTGAAATGATGCCAGTTGTATAAATAAATATCAAAGCGTACCCTGCAATTTCGAATTTCATTTTCCAAACGATCCCATCGCCTTCAATCGTTTGACAATACAGGCTTTACAGCAGGTTGTCCAACAATCTCTTTCAAATCTTTCACCAAAATTCCGGAAAATTTTATTGCTCCGTTATTGTTCAGGTGATCCTTATCTGCAAAAAGCCGGCGATCCGAAAATTCAGAATCATCCAGAAAATTTAAAAAGGGTACCCGATACCTTGCGGCTATTTCCATTCCGGCCTTTACTGAGGCATCATCATGCAATTCTTTGACATAATCCGGTGAACAAACCACAATCAGCTTAACGCCAGACCGGAGGCAATCCTTTATAAACATCTCATAATATTTCACTTTCACTGTATCCAATTCATAGGTCGTTTTACTATCTGTAGTCAGAGGTTCATTCCATTCGCCATAAAGAGGGACATAGCCATTTTCGTCTTGATTTCTTACTTTATTCATTTCTGTATTTCCAATTGCAATGGTCAACAGTGAAGAATTGTAAGGATAAATCTGAGACATCAATTTAATTTTTTCAAATGGGCCTCTCAATTGTATTACAGATCTTATTTCCGGATGACTCTTATAGTAAGGCAATAAAGAGGATAGCCAGTCATAACTTCCATGTTCTTTCATGAACTCCTTTCTCATAAAATCCAGAATCACAATCCTGGGTCTGTATCTTTTTAGCACACCTTGCAAAATCGCATAATGATAAAAGATATAACTGCCGTCCCTTCCCACATTATAGTATGACGTATTTAATCCCTCTTCAAATGCCTTAGGATAATAATGATGATTGGCTCTGGACGATCCGAACACCAACAAATCTGCTTTGGTATCATTCAATGAGTAAGTCGTTCTGTATTGAAGTCCGCTTTCCTGTTTGAAATAAAAATATCTGAGTACATGACCGATACCAAAGTCCAGCACAAAGAGTAGAGCCAATAGAATGGCTACACTTTTTACCAGATGCAGGTACTGGTTTTGTTGATCTGATTGATTCACGTTTAAATCTATTATCTGCTAAAAATCAAAATTGAAAATAAATAAACTGTCCTCCGTCAAAAACACCAATCAGCATGATCACCAGGATTAGCGTTGCATACGAAATATACCGTACAGTCCGATTGCTGTGATACATGAATGAAAATTTATCATTAAAGTATTCCTGTTTGATTTCTGCTGCGATCAGAAAAAGAATACCAAATATTGAAAAAATCATTGTAGAGGGATTCCCTATATAAGCCGGCCCTTCAAATGTGAACATCTTTCTAACGATAAGAAATGCATCTGTCACATTGTTTGCTCTGAAAAATGTCCAGGCAAAGCAAGCCAGCACAAAGGTGACTGATATTTGAAAGGCGTTGTTCAAAGTCTTGTGTTTGTGCAGCCCTGTGAGCTTACCTATCTTATTATCCAGCGGTCGTTTTATAATGGCAAAAACGAGATAAAACCCGTTTAATGCTCCCCAGATCATAAATGTCCAGTTGGCACCATGCCATAAACCACTCACTACAAAAACAAAAAACAAATTAAAGTACCATCTCGGAATTGAAACTCGATTTCCACCCAAAGAAATATACAGATAGTCTTTAAACCAGGTGGACAGCGATATATGCCAGCGCTTCCAGAATTCAGAAATATTCTTTGAAAAATAAGGCCGGTTAAAATTGGTCATTAGTTTAAAACCCATTACCCGGGCCGCGCCAATAGCTATATCTGAATACCCTGAGAAATCACAATAGATCTGAAATGCAAAAAATACCGTGGCAATTATCAGAGTAAGGCCGGTGTGGTGTTCCGGATTGTTATACACAGAATCTACATAGATGGCCAATCTGTCTGCAATTACTATTTTTTTGAAAAAACCCCACAACATCAATCGCAATCCATCCACTACCCTGTCGTAATCAAAAACATGTCTGGTATAAAATTGCGGAAGCAGATTTTGTGGCCTTTCAATCGGCCCTGCCACCAATTGCGGATAAAACATTACATAGAGAGAATAAATCCCAAAATTCCTTTCAGCTTTTTGATGACCTCTATACACTTCAATCGTATAACTCATGGCCTGAAAGGTGTGAAACGACAATCCGATCGGCAATAGAATAGATAAATAAGGAATCGGATTTTTGAAATCCATCCCATGCAACAAAGTAGTCAGGTTATCATTGAGAAAATTATAGTATTTGAAAACAGCCAATACTCCGATGTTGGCAATCAGGCTGATTATCAGATAAAGTTTTCGCTTTCTTCCATCTGTATTTTCCAAAAATATTCCTGCGAAATAGTCAATTATTATGGTAAAAAACAGAATAAGAATATAGATCGGCACAAATGCCATATAGAAATAACAACTGGCCGCGAGCAACAATGCCCATCTGAATTTATGAGGCAGTACAAAGTAGGCCGTTGTTATGAGAACAAAGAAAATGACAAAATCAATGGAATTGAAAAGCATAGGCCAGAGCGCTTGTTTTTTGGAGGTTATACGGTTTCAGTTTACCATCTTCATACTTCTGATGAAACCATTTAATTCGCAGAAATCCCGGCCGGGAGGTGAACTGAATTCTCACGGTCAATTTTAATCCTTCCTGATATTCGCTACCGGATCCTCTTTTTGTAAAGGTTTCTTACCCGGTGAAAGTTTCTGTCTAAAAAATTCCCTAATAATTAAGTAGAGAAATGTGCTGTTGGTCACTGCATACCGTTTAAAAAGCCTTCGCGGTTCCTGACCAAGTCTGTGAAGCCACTCGAGACCACTCTTTTGCATCCAAACCGGAGCACGCTTTTGCAAGCCCGCAAAAACAGGCAATGCGCCTCCTACTCCAATCATCGTCGCATTGATCTTTCCTTTCATGGCATACATCCATCTTTCCTGCTTCGGGCATCCTAGTGCTACAAAGACTAAGTGCGGAGCAACATCATTGATACGGTTTATTATCGCTGCGTCCTCATCTTTGGTAAGTTGCCGGAAAGGAGGACTGTATTTTCCGGAAATAGTCAAAGAAGGAAATCTTTCCCTTACTTTATTCTCAAGCGTATTCAACATAGTTTCAGAACCGCCGTAAAAATATACAGACAGACCTGATTCTTCTGATGCCTGAAGCAATGAAGGAAATAAATCCATTCCGGCCACTCTTTCCTGGCTGATTTTGTTTAAAAGGTTTAGTGCCCATGTTAATGGTTTACCATCGGGTGTCACCATGTCTGCTTCGTCTATGATCTGTTTAAAGGAAGAATCTTTATGGGCCTCCACAAACATGTGTACATTAGCCACACATACGTAAATGGAATGGTGGGAGGCAGCGTGATTAATGATTTCAGTCACAAACTCAGAATAGCTGCCTGTGCTGATTCTAAAATCCAATAATTTTTGTGAGTTCAACTCTTAAATTTCGTGGCTTTTGTAAAAAATTTATTCAAATCCCGTATCACAAAAATTCAATTACCGATATTCTCTAAGTAACTTTCTCATAATATTGAATGGCTTTGCCAATAACCTGGATTCACCCAATGTAATGGTGGCTTTCATTCGATAATACTCTGCAAGTGTAAACGGTTGCGATGGAATATATCGAATCGTGCTTCCTTCTCCTGAATCTTTGTGAACCAAACTATCAATCTGATCGAGATGATATCTCCACATCCCTCCCGGGAAATGAAGTGCCGCACAGGTAAGTTCAGATAGGTTGTAGGTGCCACCTATCCGGCTACGCTTGAGATCTTCCGGATGAAAATATTCCAGGTCAGGATAGAGGTAGGCAAAAATTTCCTGATCTCCTGCCTGTACAGGTCCGGGAATATAATATCCCTTCACCAGAAGGTTTTCCAACTTTTCATAAGGAAATGGTTCACTGATATAATAAAACCCTGAATTCACCCGTCGTGGGGTTTTGTTGACTATCCAATGCCTTGGGTTAACAATCCCATTATAAGAACTCCATGACTCTGTCGAAAATGCATTGGGCGCATTGGATGGCTTTAGATTGTTTACATGCTTCATCCATATAATGTCAGAATCAAAGAAGAAATACGGAATTTCTTCCATCATTGGTATCTCCAACTTTATATAATGGAACCGTGAGCGGAGTAGTTTTCGTATAAAAGGGTAATCTTTCACTTTGTCCTTTATCTTATGCTCTCTTTCTTCCCAGGTGACAATATTTGTCCTGATTCCTTCTGCGGCACGTTTCATTATATCAATATCTTCCTGTTCTATCGAATGATCTGTATGAATCGTTAAAGAATGGCTCTTAGAAAAATGAGCCGCAAAACTTTTGATTGCCGGTACAGCGATAGGCATTGCGCCCTTGTGTACCAGGGTTATCGCTCGTTGCATGACAATAATAAGCTGATTTTAAAACTGTAAATAAATATGAAATACCAGCAGGCAGGTTAACGAAGAAACCTCTGTCTGGTAAATTATGTAAGAAAAGTTGTGTTATTGATAATTCCTGAAATAGTCTTTATAAGATGAGTTGACTAACTGTAAATGCTTTAATAAACTCTCCTTCGATTCAAAACGATCACCCAATTTTCTGGCCGGTACTCCACCATAAATACTATAAGGCTCTACATCCTTTGTCACCAGCGAGCCTGCTGCAACGATGCTTCCCTCTTTAATGGTGACGCCTGAGAGTATGGTTGATCCATATCCTACCCATACATCATCTTCGATCGTCGTTACATCACCAAGGCCCTTCCAGGTATAATCCGCATCTCTGATTTGCGGAGCAAGTCTGATGGGTGTTCCCGGTAATTGATAATGATGATCGTACCTGCCTACCAGGGCTACCCGGTTTGCCCAGATCACATTATCGCCGATAACAACATCGGATTCAATAAAGCTGTCTCTTCCGATATAAAAATTTTTACCAATCTCTATTTTCGATTTTCCCCAGATACGCACACGCGCACCTGCATGGAAACCCTTTCCTATTCGGTACTTCCTGTATTTAACTTTTACAAGATACAGGTCACGCAGTTTTTTGATGCTTCTAATTATCATACCAGGGATGCCGGTTTTATTGTCTTTCCCAATAAAATAGTTTCAAATTGTTTTGCCACTTCTGGTGGAGAAAATTTCACTCCCAATTGTCTGTTATTCTCACTCATTGTCTTACGCAACTCATTGTCTGAATATATGCGATCTAAAGCATTTGCAATTTCTACGGGCGATTTCTCCTTTACCCATAATACATTTTCCGGTTCGGAGAGATAATCTTTGGCAGCCCGGATCGGAGTAGTTATGACGGGTACCCCACAAGCTACCGACTTAAAGAGGGCCATACAAAACCCTTCTGTGTCATAAGTAGGATAAACCAGCACATCGGCGATTCCATAAAACCGGTCACATTCCGCCTCAGGAACATAACCGGTAAACTGAACCGATGTATTTGGAAATTGATTTCTTACCATTTGCTCCAACCTTGTCTTATCGTCGCCACTGCCTACAAAAAGGAAATGGAAATTTTCGGGTGTCCGTAAATGTGAGATACTTTCCGCAATATCAAATACACCTTTTACTTCTACAACCCGTCCTACAAAAAGACAGATAAACTTTTCATCCGGGATATGATATTTGGCCTTCAACTCTGAAGAAGCAATGCATCTTTCCGGCACAATGATATTGGGCAATACATATACGCGAACAGCCATTTCACGATTGTGTTTCTGAATGATATTCTTCTCTTCCTGAGATAAAAAGATCCACTGATCTACATTGCGGGTTAAGAATGGGACAACTACCTTCTTATAAAGAAACGAATTATTCTGAAGAATACTGCAATCTGAGCCGTGAGACTTAATAACGATCTGAGCCTTTTTCCCGTTCAGAAATTTGAAAATCCTCAGAGTGATATAGTCCCGGATGCTTCCCACCGGCTCAAACCTGGAATTCAGGTAAATGATGTCGGGGTTGGTTTCCTTTATGCGCGATAATAATCTGAAAGCATTCCTTATCGTACCAATCACCTTCTTAATCTTTGATTCATCCTTGTCATTCCTTCCGTATGTCACGGTAAAACATTCATAGCCCAGATTCTCCATCGCCTTCACCTCATCCATAGCCAGCACGACATGTGCGTGTGGAGGAACCCCAAAAAGAATTCGTTTTCTGTTCATTCAATAATACTTTTCAACAACGGTATCAATGCGCACCTGCCATGTATTTTTTTGCGCATTCAGATAAGAATGATGGCCACATTTTCTTCTGAATTCTTCGTCATCATGCATCTTCACTACTGCCTTTGCGATGTCAGAAATAGTTTGTTCTTTGGTAACCGGAGTAACCTTTATCCCGGCATCATCCGGAACGAAAAGTGCAGCACCATGTGTATTCAGTGTAATGATAGGAAGTCCAAAAGCCATCGCTTCATGCAATTGTGCACCAAATGAATCGCGCAGGGAACAAAAGATAAACACATCTGAGTTGCGGTAATAATTAAGTACATCCTCAAATGGTATCTGACCACTGATTTTTATCTTGCTTCTTTCAAATCCATAATTTTTAATCCAATCATCAATCAAATGAAACCATTCGCCTCCTCCAATGATGGATAGTTCGTATGCCACATTATCAGGTACTTTAGATAAGGCCTCCAATACCAGATTTAGTCCTTTTCTCGGCAGCAACCGTCCCACCCATAGTAGTTTTAATACCCCGGTAGCATTTCTTTGCAATTCACCTATGTGTTCCATAGAGGTTGGGATAGATGCGTCGGGTACAAATTGGATTCTCTCTGAAGATCCGTTCAACACTTTCTTCGCCATCTCAAATGTATCTGCATTGGACACGAGTACATAATCCGATTTCAGAATACTGTTCTTAAAATTTTTGCTCAGAGCCGTACTCAGCGTCGTAACCACATCTCTTAGCTTTTCAATTTTCCAGGCTCCACCAAAATATTCTTTAAATATAGGTAAGGCCTTCTGCCCTCCGCCCACTGGTCCAAATATTTTTTTTACTCCATTCAGTTTCCATAAGAAATTACCTTGCTGCAAACTTCCGAATGTGACGTGATGCGCTATGTCAAAATGAACGGAAGCATGTAGCTTTCTTGCGACAACAGCCGCCCGGCGCTGCCACATTTTATAGTGCAGATAAATGGTCTTGGAATCGGTATTTAACAATCGCCTATCCAGGCTACCAGGAAGATCTATAAAAACAAAATGCAAATCCATTAGCCCTGTTTCAGAATGTGCCTTTATAATTTCCTCCCGGTCTTCTACATTGGTAAAACACCAAACATGAAATCCCCTTCTTGCCAGGCCTACAGCCCACGCCCACCCATTGCCAGGTTCTGAGCCACGTATAGGAGAGCATGCATAAGCACTTAATAATATTTTTTTAGCTACCAATTTCTTTCTGTTATTTACTTTTCAGTTGACAAAAAATTACTCCCCCAACACTATTCCGCTGATACTGTCAAAGTTTAAAATTTTAAAAAGATAAATCCGACACTGGAAAACATTCATCATCCTATCTTATTAAAACTGAATGATTGCGGGTTTTTCAATAACTGTTTCAACCCGCTAAACTTAATCGTGGTACTGATGACTACCGTACCGAGAATAGCCCAAAAAAGGATAAATAGTATCACAGGATTCACATACTTTGACAACAGCGCATACGCTATCACCACACCGGCAAGAAACAAATACACGCCAATAACCGTCTTTAGATTTGTAATCCTATTTTTTATCAGGTACACATCCTGTACAATATGAAAAACCAGGAAAGATGCAAAGATGGCAAGATTCACTACTGTCAAGGACTTTACGAAATACAAACCCACCAGGCAAAAAGCCACATTGACTACCAGGCTCAATACATTCAACCACATATCAATTTTTTCTTTGTGAAGAGCTACCAGCATATTGGCCTGTAACAAAACAGTGGGAAACACCAACACCGCAAGAAACATCTCCTTGGTATAGGGTGCATTATCCAGAAACTTTTCTCCAAAAGCAAAAGGAATAAGGAAATCAGAAAAGCTGTAAAAAAAAGTAAAAACAAGAAGGCTATATGTGAGATAAATAATAAAGATCTTATGAAAATATTCTTTCAGTTTCTTCATTTCACCTGCTTTGTACAGCTCTACAAATGACGGGAAAACAGTGGTAGAAACAATTATCGGAAGTATCAAGGCCAGTGAAAATACTCTGTAAGAAACTTCATAGTTGGCGACATCGTCTAAAGGAAGTGTCTTTGAAATAATCAGGTTGCCTATTCGCCAATAAATCATAGAGACACTACCAATAATTACAAAAGCCCAATTGGCAAGTACTATCGATTTCAACTCCTTCCATGAAATTTTGTGGGCAATCAACTTTGAAAAAGAAATCAGTTTGGAAGACCCAAATCCAAGAAAAATGTTCAGCGTCAGGAGTCTGATCCCAATTAATATCACTGCGAGATAAATAACCGGAAGCGGATAAACAAGCAATATACAGGAAGCAAGAAACTTTAATACAGAATCACCAAGCATGATGACAAACGTTTTCTTCTGCTGAAATTCAGCCACGTTTAGTGCCTTTATCCCGTAAATAATATTATCAAAAAGAATATTGATTCCCAACAGCACAGCTAAGTGCTGTAACAATTTATCATCATACAGACTGTATGCAACGGCAATGTTGCACAGGTAAAATAAAATTCCGGAAATGAACTGTACTTTAAAAAACTTGTTGATAATCTCTACTTTATTCTCTGCGTGAACAATCGCTCTTGTGAACCATTGATTCAGTCCCAGGGTAGAAAATGCCGACAGAAACTGATAGATGGTAGTCGCTATCAGAAAAATTGCAAAAACGGATCGATCATATTTCCTCGCCAGAATCACAAAAAACAAACTCAACAGTACCGTCTGCCCGCCACTCGCTAAAATCCCCCAGATACTATTCTGTACAGTCCGCGATTTCCCCAATGATCTGAGTGGAGTTGAGAGCTTATTAAGCCTCATCTGTAACAATATTTTTTTCTGTAAACAAAATAATTAAAGCAAGAGCCGATGCCAAAAGAATTACCATTCTGCTATCACTCAACGTATGCACCGACATGTTGGATGCCAGCCAAGCAATCACAGGCGCAGTCATGAGTGTTGCCATCTTCACATTATATCCTTTAATATAATAATCAAACATTTTTATCAAAGGAGTAAGAATTATAATCATCAACAATCCAAAAGCGATGGCACCCCACTCTACCAGAAACTTGAGGTAACCATTCTCCGGGTGATCGAGATAAAGAATTTCATCATTATCCAGGGTGATCGACTGATCCTGTGCATGCAAGCGGGCATAGTCTTTATAATTGTTCATTCCTATACCCAGCAATGGATGTGCTTTAAAAATATCAAAGGCGCCCTCCCAAATATTCATCCTAAAACTGTAGTCATTGTCAATGCTCTTAAACCGGTCAAACGTATTGGTAGCGCCTGCTGCAAAAAACAGAAAAATACCTCCCAGCAACAAGTAGCGAAAAACGTGAAATCTTAATACTCCTCTTTGAAAAATCACAAGGAAAACAATTCCCGAGGCGAAGCCCAGAAATGCCGAGCGGCTGCCTGAAAGCATCACTCCTACCAATACCAAGGAGAAAAAGGCCAATTGCCTATAGGTAATCCTTCCAAACTTTTCAAAATTCGCAAGCCAGAAAAATGAAATCATAGCCAGGAAAATTCCATTGATTTGAGAATCCATGAAAAAACCCGGATACCGGATCGTACCCTCTGCCATCACATTCTGATTCAGCATATCATAAAATGTAAATTTATCAGGGCCAAGCAATACCTGAATCAGGATAAACCCAATCGCTACATAGCAAGTAAATTTCACACCCTTAAAAAACTCTTTCACGAATTCACTATTCCGCAGTACTTCCAGAATAAGAAATCTTGAAAAGACAAATGGCGTAACTACTGTAATCAGGCTAAATAACGCCCTTTTTGCAAATTCAGATGCAAGGCTGCTAATCAACAATACAGCCAGAAAGAGCACAAACAAAATCACTTTGCCATCAAGGAAATTTAATTTCCGAAAGAATACATTGTAAGACAGCAATAAAGTGATCAGGGTAATAAAATCAAATACTGTCAATCCACCATAATCAAAGGGAACTACCTTCAAATCCATTACAGGAAGAAGATAAACTACATAAAGCAGATAATAAGGTGTGCTTCCGTTTTTATAGAAATAAAAAATGACGAAAACCAGTACCGATGCAAACGCAAGAAGAAGGCCTAGATTCATTTTAAATACCTTAGGACTTACCCACCCTGAGGTTTCGTGGTACTCCTGTGTCGTTTTTTCTCAATAAAATAGTCAGATTCTCATCGACTTCATACTCGTCATTCTGAACCTTTAACTTATATCCGATGGCAGGTAGCTTTAACTCAATGACTGACTCTCCGATAATCCTGGAAACTCTTTCTCCGGAAGCCGGGTTGATCTCCATCCTTTCTACAGTAATATCCTGATACTTTTTACTAAACCTCTTAATCCCAAGAATGTATTCATCGGGAATGACCACCGGTTTATCTTTCCAATGCACAAGATTAATCACATGGCGAACCTGCATGATCTTATCAATATTCTCAGGAGATGCCTTTGCAAAAATATAGTTTGGGAATAATGCTTCTTCCTGGATTTTCTGTCGAAGGAAGCTATCACTAACCCTCTTATTTGAGGGAAAATAATTTTCAATCTTCCTTGAGGTAAGCGAAGAAGCTACTTTTCTCTCTTTTGTTTCTTTTACGTAAATCAAAAACCAACTCATGGGTAAAAAATTTGATTAATAAAGGGTTTGATTCCGTTTTTCATAAAGAAACTGTTTAGGATTATATTATTTTTCATACAACATTTAGTAAAGGCTATTGGTCTCATTTCCCCTGAACCACGATTTCAGGTTCTGATTGCAGAAAATAAGCTCTGATACTTTTTATAATTCTTCCGGATGCCAATCCATCACCATAGGGATTATGCGCATCTGACATCATCTTATAAATCTTTGGATTTTCAAGCAATGCGCAGGATTCTGACACAATCTTATCCCTGTCTGTTCCTGTCAGCCTTACAGTACCTGCCTCTACAGCTTCCGGCCTTTCAGTTGTATTTCTCATTACCAGAACCGGCTTACCCAAACCCGGAGCTTCTTCCTGGACACCACCGGAGTCTGTAAGAATGAAATAACTTTTCCCCATCAGATAAACGAATGGCAAATAGTCCAATGGTTTAATCAGATAAACATTTGGCATATCGCTTTCTCCCTTATCGGATTCATGTTTCCCAAGCAGGTCATATACAGGTTTGATGACATGCGGGTTCAGATGCACAGGATATACAAAATCCACCTCCGGATATTTAATTGCGAGTTCTTTGATTGCACTGCAGATACTCAAAAAGCCCTCACCAAAATTTTCTCTTCGGTGGCCGGTGATTAATACCAGACGCCGATCATGTCCCCACCGGTTGATCAATTCTTCAGAAATACCCTCCAATTTCAGTGATTGACGCACACTTACATTCACATCTCCGTCATGGTCAATTCTGTCAAGCACGATTTTCAAGGCATCGATCACCGTATTTCCGGTTATCAGTACACTTTCTTCTTTGATGCCTTCATTCAGAAGATTTTTTTTGCTTAGCGCAGTTGGTGCAAAATGAAAGGTTGCCAGTCTGGAGGTTAATTGCCGGTTAATTTCTTCGGGCCACGGACTGTATTTATCATACGTTCTGAGGCCTGCTTCTACATGACCTACCGGAATTTGCTGATAAAATGCAGCCAGGGCCGCAGCAACCGAAGTTGTTGTATCTCCATGCACCAAAACCAAATCCGGGTTACACTCTTTCAACACATCCCGCATTCCCACCAATACACGCGAAGTAATATCGTACAAGTCTTGCCCTTTGTGCATTACTGAAAGATCATAATCCGGGGTAATGTCAAACACCTTCAATACCTGCTGAAGCATTTCTTTATGCTGGCCGGTAATGCAAACTTTCGTCTCCATTTCATAAGCATGTTGTTCACAGGCTTTCACTACCGGTGCCATTTTGATAGCTTCGGGTCTTGTTCCAAAAACAATAAGCACTTTTTTCATATCTATTTTTCTCTTGTCTTAGTTGTTGGTAATAAAATTCTTGTACTTATCCAGAATCACTTCCCTGTTAAATATTTTATTATACACATCGATGGCTGCTCTTTCCTCAGGTGTGTGCTTAAATATTTTTTCAATATCTGAATCTGCATCAATGATAATTCCGCAACCTTCTTCCTCAATTGTTCCTGTATAACTAAGCACCGATTTGCTGATAATTACATTCACACCACAAGAAAGATATTCAGCCAATTTGATGGGAGAAGAGACATTGTTGATCGGGTCATCGTCTCTGATCAGAAAACCGTATTCCATTGATGACAACAACTTTGAAATTTTCTCTCTGTCGGTAATTGTTTTACAAACAACATTCTGATGATATTTTTCCGGGATATACTTGTCCACCAACTTCAAAGCCTTGTCCGTTTCATAGGTAATCAGATACAATCGGCTCTCCGGAACCTTTTTAATAATGGTGGCAAACATGGTAAGAATTCTGTCAATACGCTGCCATACCGAAAGTCCGCCAATGTATATAAATGAGTGTTTGACTCTCTGATCATGTACATATTCCAGATTGCTTGTACACGGCACTATTACAAAATCCCTAAACCGGAATTTCCGTGTCTTTTCAAGATATTCTTTCATATATGTGCTCACTAGTATCTGTTTATCTGATACTCTTAGCGAAATCCATTCCAAAAACCTGAATATTGCCCTACGAATAGAATTTTTTGACCTCAGGAAGTCTTCTTCAGGTAATATTCCCTGAAACCAGTAGTAAATAACCCGTTTCGTAAACAACAGCATCATCCAGACCAGTATGGTCTCTTTCCAGGAAAGGCAAAAATGATTACGATCTGCAAGTTTGCGCAGCTTACTCCAAAGGTCAATGTACCCCTTGTAGGTAACCACCTTGTCTGGTTTAAAAAGCGGAATCCAGGTGTTCTCAATATCCTCCAAAGCTTTTTCAGGAATAATCACAGTGATCTCTTCTCCACAATTCTGTATGAACTGCAAATGACTCTGGGCAGAGTACCACACAGCTAAGTTTCCTTTCGGATTATTTAACAACAATGCATTCATCGCAGGTCAATTATAATCTACTTTAAAGAGTGTATCTCTTTGATTGGTATTTTCAAAAGGCTATGGCTTCGCCTCTCTCACTTACATTCCAAATGCAGTGAGTTGATGAATTTTTCAAAGAATACCGGTATAGAAGAAATTATTTCAAGAGGAGATTTTTATTTTCCCCTTCTTCTTTCCGTATATATTATTTTTCCCATACACATAATCATACCCGTAACCGTAGCCATATACGTTTGCAAGTACTCCTCTTTGTTTTACTCCGTTAAATACAATTACAGGATTATGAATAGGATTGATATCAATATTTTCATCCAACCGCTTGATCAGCATTTTTGGAGTATAAGTATGCCTTACCACGAATAAGGTAATATCACACAAATCAGTAACCATGTACCCATCGGTGACCAATGCCATCGGTGAGGTATCTATCACGATTATGTCAAAAGACTTTTCCAGATTGTTGATTAATTCTTTGGTTCTGTCTGATGAAAGCAACTCTGCAGGATCATCGGGTAATTCACCTGAATTAATCAGATACAGGTTTTCGTACCTTGATATTTTTCCCAATATGTCTTTAACCTCAGCCTTACCTTGCAGATATTCTGTTACTCCCTTCGTTTGGGCCGTCTTGAATATCTCCTGCTGCCTGGGGTTATTTAGATCCATATCTACCAGAACCACCTTTTTTCCCATCAGCGTGAGGCTTACAGCAAGGTTGGCCGCTATGAAACTCTTACCCTCACCTGAAATACTGCTGGTGACTAATATTTTCTTGTGTTTGGTACCTACACCCAAAAACGAAAGCGACAATCTCAACTTTCTGAATTGCTCAGCAATAAAAGAACGCTGGCCATATTGAATTACAATCGGGTCATCAAGTTTTTGATAGGCTACCTCAGCAATGACCGGAACTTTTGTACTCGACTCAATTTCGCTTCTATAGACGATTTTTCCGGTCATAGATTCACGAATATTGATAAACAATAAAGCAATTGCAAGCAGTGCCATCACGCTTACAAATAATACAATCAGCTTCTTGGGACTTACCGGGTGATTTTCAGCCTTTGCATAGTCCACTACTTTATTGTTGGATACGGTAGATGCATAAGCAATTTCACTTTCTTCCTTCTTCTGAAGCAGATAATAATATATATCCCGCTTATTCTGTTCTGCCCGGCTGATATCAATAAGTTCTTTTTCCTTTTCAGGTACACCCCGCAGGATTGAATTGTACGAACTATTTGTAGAACTTACATTTCCCCGCATGGCGTAAAGGCTTTTCTGCTGGCTGCCAATGTTTCTCAGAATATCCGGTTTGATTTTATTGATCTGATCTTTTACGGCCAGCAACTTGGGGTTATTTTCACCGATCGTTGCTTTTCCCTTTTCATACTCCAATTCCAGTGTATTCAATTTTTCAAGAAGCTGGGAGAGCAAAGGATCGCTGATGCCAAGTGTAGATGGAACGATGCTTCCCTGATTGGTACCACTTTTTACAAAATTTTCAACCTGATTCAATACAGAGATTTGAGTGTTGATCTCACTAAGTTTCTGATCGTTTTGACTCACATTCTGTAAATACAATTGTCCCTGTGTGCTGATATCTACAGCGCCTGCACTCGACTTGTATTGCTGTACTTTTTGTTGAATAGAATCCAGCTCATGTGTTACGAGTTGCAACCGCTCGTTTACAAATTCCAGGGTATTTTTTGCCAGGGCATCTTTTTCATCAACTTCTGATTGCCTGTAGGAATTGATCAGTTGGTTCAAGACTTCTTCTGCCCTTCGTGGATTCGTATCAATATAACTGAGATTTACAATTGAAGAAGACTTGCTTGCCGGCTCTGCTTTCAAATTGCTTAGCATGGCAGGCACCAGATCATTGGGAGAAATAACTGACAGAAAATATTCCGGAGTTTTACCTACCGGCTTAAAGGCTCTGTTTAATTCAAACCTTAATTTACCATAGGGTGTCTCCACGGCACGGTTCATCGGAAACCAATAAATGTTATCGAGTGCCACCTGGCTTTTTTCAGGAGAATATTTTATGGGAATTTTTTTAGTACTTGTTACCAACGCGTCCGGATTATCAGCCAGTACAAAAACCGGCGGAACTGCCAAAGAATACCCATCCGTCATTGATCCTTTTTCTGTGATTGGAGTAAACAGATTCAACTTAGTAGCTACATCTTTCATCAACTTACGTGACTGAATGACTTCTATTTCATTTTCTACAATCTTTTTTGAAGAGATCTGATTCAATGACTCCATCAACTTTGATTCTTCATTCCCCTTCTTTTCATCTTTGATAATCAGGGTCGCTGTGGCTTTATATTTCGGTGTGGTAAACTTAATATACGTGTAGGCCGCCAATACACCTGCAATGATTGCAAACAAGAGTAGAGGCCAGTATGGCAAATACTTTGCAAATAATTTTTTTATGAGATTTTCCTCCTCTGGTACTATTTGTCTGGTTGAAGTTTTCATGAGGTTGTTCTTTTGAGGTCGTTACAAAATATTTACCTGAGTAAACGGTCAAGCACTATTACACTTACCGATAGTGCGGTTAACAATATGGGTACCATTTGCGGCCACATGGTAGATTGATTTACTTTGGCCTTATTGGGTTGCACATATACAATATCATTTGGCTGAAGATAATAGTACGGCGAACTCAGAAAATCGGATGAAGTAAGATCTACATGTCTTGTAATCTTTTCTCCATTCACATCTCTGATTAACAACACATTTTTACGGATCCCATAAATCGTCAGGTCTCCGGCCATACCGATGGCTTTCAGCATTGAGATTTTCTCATTGGGAACTGTAATGACGGTGGGTTTTCCTACTTCTCCGAGTACGGTCACTTCATAATTGAGAAATCTGACATCTACCAACGGATCTTTCAGTAATTTCTTGTCAAGAATTTGTTTTGTAATACTATTTTTCAGCTCTTCCTTTGTCAATCCGGCTGCTTTAATCAAACCCAGGACAGGAAGCTGGATATTTCCCTGTGGGTCCACAAGATAACCGCCCTTTACTGAATTGGAATACCCAACGGCTGTGGTTCCAACAGGAGCCTCATTGGTTTGATTAAAAATATCCGAAGCCTCCTTGTTCAGACTGCTGATATTTATACTTAAAATGTCATGCGGTGCAATCGGTACTTCCTTCTGCTCGCCTGAGCTATAATAAGTACCATCCTTAATATCATTAAAATACACCACCTTATGTGAGGCTGTACATGAAAAAAGAAGTATTGCTATACTTACCAAACTGATTGTTCTACTTAGAACCATTCTGATTATCATTTGATTATAAATAATAAATAGCTCCTCACAGAACAGGGGATATAGGGTTGGTAGGGGTCTTAGATTTTGGTTTTACAGGGGATTTGAATAACCAAAAATTTGGGATGCAAAGTTATACCACAAAATTACTTTTCCAAATGATAATTCCTAACGTTTTGGAAATTATTTTATAAATAATCCCTTGTTTATCAGATTTTCAATGCATTTTTCCTGAATATTCCCAAATACGGAAACGCTCAATAAGTAAAAAGAAGAATTGGTTTTTAAATTTGGAAATAGTGGATAATTTATGGCCAAAAAGGATAGAAATTTTGAATCACCTGCGTTTAAAATTCTATTTAGAAAATCGGAAAACTGCCGGCCTGTTGTCATTTCTTATTACCAGACTACATCAAAAGTCTATGATAAATTAAACTATATTATCGGGATAAAAAATTACAAATAGAATTCAAACTATGTTAACCCTACCAGCATGCAGCACATATTGATTACAGGAGGTACAGGAAATATTGGTTCCAACCTGATACCTATGCTGTTGAGAAAAAACTATCACATCACTGTTCTTACACGCAAACTCAAAGGAAAATCTCCTATTAAAGATGTCGAATATTCATATTGGGATCCCTCCACTCATTCGTATGAGTCCGAAGTATTCAAACGTGCAGACCACATCATCCATTTGGCTGGTGCAGGAATAGCCGACAAGCGATGGACCAGCCGAAGAAAATCAATTCTTTATAACAGCCGCATAAACAGCAACAAGGCACTATTAAAAGCACTATCCGAAACAAAAAATCATATCAGATCTATAATTTGTGCATCGGGAGTAAATTATTATGGCCATAATAATTCATCGCAAGTTTTTTCGGAAACAGACTCGCAGGGCACGGATTTTTTATCAAAGATCTGTGTGGATTGGGAATCCACCATCGCAAAAGCCCGGGACTTTGGTAAAAGGGTAGTTTATTTTCGTACAGGCGCTGTACTGGCTCCCAATGCCGGAGCATTTCAGAAATTCAGTCTGCCTCTGAAATTCAGGATTGCTGCCATTTTGGGAAACGGTACTCAACAAATCAGTTGGATTCATATTCACGATATCTGCAGGGCTTATATTCATGCGATAGAAAATGAATCCCTGACAGAAGCCTACAATGCCTGTTCTCCTGAAGTAGTTACCAACCAACGATTGATGATTACTATTGCAAAGGAGAAATACGGCAATCATTTTCTGAAAATCAGAATACCCGGAATTCTTTTAAAAACAGCTTTAGGCCAGATGGCCGAAGAAGCATTGCTGGGAAGTATTGCGGCCTCACCCCAAAAACTTCTGAGCACAGGATTCACATTCGAATTTGCATCCATTTTAAAAGCGGTGAAAAATCTTGAATCATAAAAAAGGTAAACCGGATGGTAAAATAAACGGATTCCCCGTCACCTACTACAAGAATCCACCTGCTCACATTCCTCTATTTTCCAAAATAAAATTTTGCTGATAGCTTCTTCCGGATCGGACAGGCAGTGCCTGTTTGCTCATTTCCTCCTTTAATAACCCAATCCCAAGTCAATTCCTTTTTCCACAGCGGGGACTCCTTCAGAAATCCATTTGGGTGCTTTGGCTCCTTTCAATAACCAGTCAAAAAACTGCTGCTCGCGGATCGAAATGTCTTTTCTGTTTTTTCTTTCCACCAGATTATGCGCTTCACCATTATAATTCAGAAACCAAACCGGCTTACCCAATCTCCGCAATGCCGTAAACATTTCAATTCCCTGATACCAGGGTACCGCACCGTCTGCATCATTGGCCATAATAACTACCGGGGTCTTTACATTCTTCAAATGAAATAAAGGAGAATTTTCAGTATAAAGATCCGGCCTGTCCCATATAGTAGCGCCGATACGGCTCTGTGTTTTTTCATATTGAAACTGCCTGTTCATACCACTCTGCCAGCGAATGCCACCGTAAGCGCTAAACATATTGACCACCGGAGCTCCTGCCCAGGCTGCTTTAAAAATATTGGTTGCAGTGATCAAATAAGCTACCTGATAACCTCCCCAACTCTGACCTTGTATTCCCATATTTTTTGAATCTACCCATTTCTTTTTTTGCAAGGACTTAGCTGCGCTGACAATATAATCGTACGCCGATTTGCCCGGGTGACCGATCGTGTAATGGATGTCGGGAGCAAAGACCAGATAACCGCGGCTTACAAAAAACGAAATATTCAGCCTGCTGGGTGTAGGTGCAGGCGGTATATAGGTATTCAACCCGTCACTCAATGTTTCGTAAAAATAAAAAATGACCGGATATTTTTTTGTAGAGTCAAAGTCTTCAGGTTTATATAAAATTCCAGTCGATTTCTTGCCGGTGAAGGTTACCCAATGATATAATTCTGCTGTACTCCATACGTACTGTGACTGTTGAGGATTGATGGATGTCAGCTTTTTCTCTCCGGATGCTGCATCATAATAATATAAGTCGGGCGACATCACATAATTCTCTTTGGTGTACAAAAGCTCACTTCCATCTTTTTGTTTTGTTGGATTGCCAAATTGATAAGCACCGTAGGAAATAGGCGACAAATTCAGTTTGTCAGCCAACTTTCCCACAGACAATCCCATATCTTTATTCACCTCATTGAATATACGGAAGTATGCAGGTTGATCAATTGTCAAAAATCTCTCCTCTCTATCCATCTGTATATACCGGTAACTGGTTTTCTTTATTCTTCCATCCGGGGTAATCCTTACCGGAATTACTTTTGCTGTGGGGTCAACTTTCCAAATATCATACCTGTCATAAATATATACAGCCTCATCTCCCTTGAGCCATCCGACTACACCATAAGCATTCGGCGCGGCAGGCACATCATTTTCTTCATTATATAAGGGTACCTTTATGGATGCTGTAATGTTTTTCAGCAACATTCCATCCCACACAAAATAATTCCTGGAAATATCATCGTACATCAAAATATACTTTCCTGTGGAAGACGGATATACCCTACCTTGAAGATTCTTCTTTACCAGTTTCTTTTGTCCGGTATTTACATCAATTGAATAAATATCCTGAAGTGTAAATCCTTCCCATTGCGATGCAATTCTCCTTCCGGTATCTGTAATAGCAATAAAATAGTTCCCATTTCCTTCATCGGTTGGAATTACTGTCGGCAGTCCTTCGGATCCCAATTGAATCATCCTTTTTTTCTGCAGATCATACATTGCCTGATAGTTTTTCCTTTGATCTCCTTTCAGCCTGACCAATTGTTGCGATTGCAAATAATCATCTTTATAATTCCATATATCAAGTTTAACCTGATCCATTTCTATAAGCGTTGTATCCTTGGGTGGCTTGATCGGAGCAGTTCCAAAAAACAACCGGCTACCATCTTTGCTGAATCTGAGATTTCCATTTTCGCTCACTGTATTTTTCGCAGGCATTCCCTGTGAAAGTGTATCAATTATTTTGTAAGCCGTATCCTGTCCGCTTCTGAATAAATACAATTCATAAAACTTTTGCAACGCCTTCTTATTCTTTCCACGTTCGGCAAGGAAAGCGAATTCTTTACCATCTTCTGAAAAAGTAAGATTCTTAAAATCATTTCCACCTCTTAGAATCGTATCCGCATGGTTACTCTTCAGATTATATAATACAACCGAAGCCAGCGAATTACTATCCTCAGGGGATTTCAAAAGATACAATGCCAGTTGAGAGCCGCTCTGATCAAACTCATATAGTTTGACATTATGAAATTTCACTTCTTTATTGTCGGATAAATTAACAAGGACTACTTCACCCCCTTTGCTCTCTTCGGGTGTCTCCGGTGGAAGTTGCGCAAAAGATTCATCATCCTTTTTATTTGATTTGATGGTTTCCAATTCTCTTACAAGATTGGTGAGAGAATCAATTTTTTTCTTCAGGCTATCCATGGCTTTTGAGGTAGCTGGAGTATGCTTTGAAGAATTCACGGGTTCTTTCTGGAAGGCCATCCAACCGGCGCCCTTTTCCGGGGTTTTGAACGATTGAACAGAGGGGACTTTCCTGATTTGAAATCCAGTCAAATCGACAATAGCCATAGAATCCTTGGGCATTTCTTCCGGCTTTTTCTTTTTTATTTTAGCCTGCCTTACATCAGCAAACCTCGGGTTTATCTTCAGAATCACATATCGACTGTCATAAGTAATTACAGGTTTATCACCACGCGGCACGATCAACTTTTCCGATGGGTTCTTAGCTGATTGAATGTACAGGTTCCCATCTCCTTCCTGGGGGGTTATTGTATAAACTACCCATTTGCCGTCATTCGACAAGAGTTTATCATTCACCTTTTGCCATTCGTCATATACAGAATGGTCAAGTGGTTTTTTCTGGCCCAATGATATGAGTGGGAATAAAAGAATCAGGAAAAGAATTTTCTTCATAATAATTTTCGGTAAAAAAGATTCTAAAAATGGTAAAGTAACGGATTCGACGTCAAACAAATCAAATTCCTGTTCATAATATTCATGACGCACTTATTGACAAAATAATCTGGCGAATAAGCTTGCACAATCATAAAGACTTTATGTATCAGAAATGAATCGTCTGGCAACATTGATCATGCGTAAACTCCTTAAACAGGAACAGACATTACATGCTTATTCATCTGCAACAAAAACCTATACGTTCCGGAAATACTATGAATATCCTTCACCACGAGCATCCCAAGTTTCCCACTTTGTTGAAGCTTCGCTTTATTGGTGGATGTCTGGATAAAGTTTAAGATTCTTTCAAAAGTTGTGCTCGTAAAATAGGGGGAATCGGGATTGGAAATAAAGAAACATCTCAGCAAGTCATTTTTCAATACCAATTTTTCAAAACCCAGCTCCACAGCTAATTTTCTGCATCGCACAGTAGTAAACAGACCTTCTGCCTCAGGAGGTACCTGCCCGAATCTGTCCTGCATTTCTTTGTGCAATGCATTCAATTCCTCTTCTGTATTACAATTATCAAGTCTTGAATAAAGGCTTAGTCTTTCAGTGACGCTTTCTATATATGCATCGGGCAACAAAATCTCAAGATCGGTATCAATGGTGCAATCTGAAACATAGTCTTCCTGCTTCTGAATTTCTTCTTTGAATGTTTCGCGGAATTCGTTCCTCTTCAATTCCCGGATGGCTTCATCCAGAATTTTATGATACATCTCAAACCCAATCTCTGCTATGAATCCACTCTGTTCCCCTCCAAGCATATTTCCTGCACCACGGATATCCAGATCTCTCATAGCAATCTGAAATCCGCTTCCCAATTCACTGTACTGCTCCAGTGTGGTTAGCCGTTTGCGACTGTCATCGGGTAGTGAACTCAATGGCGGCGATAGCAAATAACAAAACGCCTTGCGGTTACTCCGCCCTACCCGCCCACGCAACTGGTGGAGATCACTCAATCCGAACTGATGCGCATTATTAATGATGATGGTATTTACATTGGGAATATCCACACCGCTTTCCACGATATTGGTACATACAAGCACATCGTATTTCTGATCGATAAAATCAAGGACGGTATTCTCCAGATCGCTTCCTTCCATCTGACCATGTGCGCTGGCAATTTGTAAATCGGGACACAACTCCTTGATCATATTCTTCACTTCAGGCAACCCTTTCACTCGGTTATGGATAAAGAATACTTGCCCACCCCTTTCCACCTCAAAATAAATTGCGTCGCGGATAAAATCTGCATTGAATGTATGAACCTCTGTCTGAATGGGCTGGCGGTTGGGAGGTGGAGTATTGATGATACTCAGGTCTCTGGCTCCCATCAGGCTGAATTGTAAGGTGCGTGGAATGGGCGTCGCAGTCAGGGTGAGTGTATCTACCGTGGTTTTTAACTCCTTCAATTTTTCTTTGGCAGCTACTCCAAATTTTTGTTCTTCATCAATCACGAGCAGTCCCAGGTCTTTGAATTGAACTCCCTTTCCCAACAACGCATGTGTACCGATGATGATGTCTATCTTTCCCTCTTTGAGTTTAGTGAGTGTCTCCTTCTTTTGTTTGGCTGATTTAAATCGATTCAGATAATCTATGTTGACAGGGAAATCTGCAAGTCGTTCGCTGAAAGTCTTGAAATGCTGATAAGCAAGGATGGTAGTGGGCACCAATACAGCAGCCTGCTTGCCATTCAGGCAGGTTTTGAAAGCTGCCCGCACGGCTACTTCTGTCTTGCCAAATCCCACATCGCCACAGATAAGCCTGTCCATTGGCGATTCGGCTTCCATATCTTTCTTTACATCGGCCACAGCCTTGCTCTGATCGGGTGTGTCTTCATAAATAAATGATGCCTCCAATTCATGCTGCATATAACCATCCGGGTTATGCGAAAAACCTTTCTGACTTTTTCGCTGCGCATACAGCTTTATCAAATCCTTGGCAATATCTTTTACCTGCTTCCGGGTCTTATCCTTTAGTTTATTCCACACATCACTTCCCAACTTATTCAATTTCGGGACAGAGCCTTCCTTGCCACTGTATTTACTGATCTTGTGAAGTGATGAAATATTTACGTACAGTAAATCGTGATCTTTATATACAATACGAACCGCTTCCTGCACTACGCCATTCGACTCAATCTTCTGAAGGCCACTGTACACCCCCACGCCATGATCGATGTGTGTTACGTAATCTCCGGGCTGAAGTTCACGCAGCATTTTCATGGTTAAGGCTTTGTTCTTACTGAAGGCCTGTTTAACACGGTATTTGTGGTATCGCTGAAAAATCTCATGATCTGAATAGCAAACGCATTTAATATCGTGATCTATGAATCCTTCATGGATGGACGCAATCACAGGTACAAATTCAATAGCGCTTCCCTGATCTGAAAAAATAGAATGAAGTCGCTCTAATTGCCGGGGGTTTTCAGCAAAGATGTACAGCCCATAATTCAATTTTTCATACTTCTTCAGATCATTGATCAATAGAGTAAACTGACGATTGAAGGCAGGTTGCCGTGTTGTAGTGAAATGAATTGCATTCTGATCTGAAAAAAAATTCTTCAGCCCGATTTCTACTAGATAATGTTGGCGCAACTCGCCTTGCAGATCCAAAGCAGTCATAAAATCATCCGGAGTGACTTCTCTTTCGTGAGGTGTTTCTGTTTCTTCTTCCGGATGCGATTGTGTACCCTCCTTCAGAAATAGCCGGAGGTCAGCCTCTTGTTTTTCAATCCTCTCTTTGATGAATTCCCAATCTTCTGTCCAACAGATTGTATTTTCAGGCATGAACGATAGTAAAGACACTTTCTCCCCAGAGTCAAAATTTGTCTCAATATTGGGAATGATATTTACCTCATTCAGGTTTCTTTCACTCAATTGAGTCTGCGGGTCAAACAACCGGATGCTGTCCACCTCTTCGCCAAACAATTCAATCCGGTAGGGTTTTTCATTTCCAAAGGAATAGATATCGAGAATACCACCTCTTAGTGCAATCTCCCCCGGTTCATAGACAAAATCAGTTCTTACAAATCCATACTCAACAAATCTTTCCAGGAGTCCGTTCAGATCTATCGTTGTTCCTTTTTTAAATGAAATGATATTCTTGGCAAGTGTTTTTGGAAGCACTACTTTTTCAAAGAGAGCCTTCGGATAAGTGATCAGAACTTTCTTATTTCCTCCGGAACTTACACGCGACAGGGCTTCTGTCCTAAGCATGACGTGACTCGGATTGAGCAGTCTGAAATTCTTTTGATGCTTGAAAGATGAAGGAAAATAAAATACATCCAATGCACCGCTGATTTGCTCAAGGGTATTCTGAAAATATGCGGCTTCCTCAGCGTCTCTTAAAACTACAAGATGATTCCACTTAGAAACTTCAGGCAAAGCAGTAAATGTATGAAAAACAAATTCCCTGCTGCTACCAAGGAGGCCGCTCAGATGAAGCGGCGAAGGCGCCGGAGAAAGGACAGCATCAGAAATAGAAAGCCTGTCCGAAATGGTTAAAATCCGGTTATCACTTTTAAACTGATCCAGCAACGCGTCAAGATTCATTCACACTAAACTTAAAGAATCGCACCACAAAAGTATGAGAAATCATTCTTATTGACTGTATAATCAGGATAATTGACTCTGCCAACCGGATACCGCTTGCCTGAGGCTCAATAACATCATTAAACAGATTCCAATCACCTTATCAGTCTCAAAAAACCCCAAACGTGCGATTTCAAATTCAGATATAAAGTTAATTCAGTCCGAATATTTCAAATGGCTCCCTTACTGATAATTTACCGGATATGCGACCATCCGGCAAGTAAAATTTTAACCTTTCCAGAGACTTTTTGCCGGCCTTGAAACAATAACAATTAATTACCTATATAAAACCCTATGACCCGACGATCTACAGTGGCAAGCCCTATTTTTGCCGTTTTAAAAGAATCATTCCAACAGCCAAAATATAAGTGAAATGAAAAAATTATTCAGCGCTCAATTACCGAAAAATATCACGGATACGGGTTTGTTAATATTAAGAATCGCTGTTGGTTTCTTATTGATGACTCACGGATTTCCAAAGTTGCAAAAATTACTTTCTGACGATCCCATTCAATTTACCTCTGTATTTGGAATGACTCCCACAGTTTCCATCGCGTTGGCAATGTTTGCAGAATTTATCTGTGCATTACTGGTAATGGTTGGATTTGCAACAAGACTTGCCACAATTCCGATTCTATCCACTATGGCTGTAATCATCGTTGTCATTCACGGGGAAGACCCATTGGGTTACAAGGAACTTCCGATATTGTATTTCGTTTCCTACCTTTTGGTTTTGATTACAGGGCCTGGCAAGTATTCCTTAGATTACCTTATATCAGGAAGAAAATTAAAAACTGCATAGCTGTTTTTTCTGACGCTTGCAACCTATGTATTTTTAGTGTCATCAACTCTGTTAGTCTGGTATACCATTTTATTTTTCGCGTAGCCTGCAATAAAAGAGGTGCTTTAGAGCAAGAACAATTTACCTTTCAATGAAATTGTTTTACGGTAATTCAATGTTTCAGAGCTTCGATTACTTCATTTTTGTATAACCTCCCGATCGGGATTTTCTGATCCCCAATGGTAATAAAATTCGGCGTGTAGGAAATAATTTTTTCAATGGTCACAATATAAGACCTGTGTACCCGAAGAAAACGGTGAGGCGAAAGCAGCTTCTGCAGGGAAGTAAGGCCTTGTTTTACTAAAAGTGTTTTCCCATTGTCAAAGTGAAGTTTTACATATTCCTTACTACTTTCTACAAACAGTATATCATGAAGAATCACCTTTTGCATTTGTTTGTCAATTTTAAAATACAAAAAGGATTCTTTATTATCGTTCTCAAAACCATTTTCAATGACCGCGCCATTATCTACGCCAATCACTTTCATGGCTTTCTGCACCGCTTTCAGAAAACGTGCAAACGACACGGGTTTTAAAAGATAATCCACAATATCCAATTCATATCCCTCGAAGGCATAATCGCGATAAGCCGTGACAAAAATAACTTTTGGAGGATTGGGAATACTCCGCAAAAAGTCTGTACCCATGAGTCTGGGCATTTTAATATCAAGCAACAACAAATCAATTTTCTGATCTCGCATAATACCCAATGCATCAATTGCATTGTTGCAGATCGCAGCAATTTCCAGTCCCGGAATCTGGTGAACATAGGAACTGATCAGTCTTACTGCAAGCGGTTCATCATCTATTATCAGGCAACGGATGCTCATTTCTCATACTTTGTTTTTGAATGTTTTTTTGCAACTCCTTCATTGTGTTCTGAAGCATTCAGGTTGATCACCAATGAAACTACATACACATCATCTTCTATGCCATTTTTTATTTCATATTCACCGTGATATAACAGATCCAACCGTTTCTTTACATTACCGATTCCTATACCGTTCCTGGTATCCGTCAGATGGTTTTTGTCAAAGCTGTTGATGATCTTAAAATACAACTGATTCCACTTAACTGACAAATCGATACTGACCCAGGCCTTTCCTAATTGCTCTGACGTTCCGTGCTTGAATGCATTTTCAATAAATGGCTGAAACAACATCGGCACGATCATTTTGCCATCTATATCACCGGAAAAATTCAAAGAAATGTCAAGGCGTTCACCATATCTTTCCTTTTCGAGTGCTAAATAGTCCTTGATGATGCTGATTTCTTTTGAAAGCAAGACCTCATCTGCCTTGCATTCGTACAAAATGTAACTTAACAAACCGGATAATCTCATCAGCATCGCCGGCGCCCTGTCGGATTTGGAATACACCAGCGAATAAAGATTATTCAGGGTATTGAACAGGAAGTGAGGATGTAATTGAGCCTTAAGTAATTGAAGCTCAGTATTTAATTTTTCTTTTTCGGCCTGTTGCTTTTGCTGCATTTCAATATACCAGTATTTAAAAAAATAAATAAATCCGCCAAACATGGCTACTGTGTTCATGACGACAAAACTTCCAAAAGCAAAAACTTCTTTATAAGCACTATTTGAAGGAATAGCGGCCTTACCTGCTCTTAAGGGCATCAGGATATAATACCTGCTTAGAAAATTCATAATCAAACCTGCAATCATCCAAAAACAAAATATCAGGCAGAATTGAAAATACTTTCCCTTTATCAAAAACTTTGGCACCATCCAATAGATGATTCCATAAGCATAGATCATATTGGCCGGTGTAAATGTAAGTACGGTTGCTATTCCATCTTCGAAATTGTGAACCAGGTCTATGTCAGACCATACTGAAAATACAATCAGATAAATCATCCAGAACAACACATGCCTCAGCCAGCGATATTTACCCAAAAACAGGAACCGATTAAAGCCATCACCAGCAGTCATACAGGCAATTTATTATTTTATAGGATGCGGGTCTGAATCTAAAATCTTTATTCTACAAAATTATATTTATTGGATACGAAGTACATTCGTTGGTCAATGAAATACAACTTTTGACCTACCAGGGTTATTCGTTTGCTTTGACGAGTTGTCTGCCTTAAAAAGTACCGCTTATGTTGATTGCGCGTTTCCTGCCTCCGGGTGTCTGAATAAATTGCTTTCAGATCATTCTAATTGTGAAGCCTGTGTCACTCAATTCATTAACTCAATTGGCCGGATCTTCTATCCGCTCCATTATCAGCGATGATGTCTCCGGAGGGTTAAATGATTGCAGGGCTTTTTTATTTATCAATAAACTTTAGTTTTTATGAACAAGCAAGATCAATTTAAGATGCAACGCCGGGGATTCCTGGGCACTTTGTCTGCCGGTGCTGCGGCAATGGGTATTTCAATGCTCACATCTCCATTGCATGCAGCAGAAAAATCATTTTCATTTCCAAGCCCGGGAGATCCTGAATCCTGGTTTAAAAAAATAAAGGGAAGGCACAAAATCATGTATGACCTGGTGAGTGCTGAGAAGGGCATTTTCCCTTTTGTTTTTCCTAAATTATTTTTGATTACCAATGCAGCAACCGGCACTCCTGAAAAAGACTGCTCAGTGGTGATGGTATTGCGGCATGAATCTGTATGCTATGCCCTTCAAGACAATATTTGGGAAAAATACCACTTCAAAGAATTTTTCAACGTAGCAGATCTCGGGCCGGGGTTCAATGCATCAGATGCAGCGACAGCTACCTCCACCCGTAACCCGTTTTGGAATACAAAACCCACTGACTTTATGATTCCTGGTATGGGGCCCGTCCCTCTCGGTATTAAAGATCTGATGGCTGAAGGAGTAATGTTCTGTGTTTGCAATGCCTCATTAAGCGGCAAAGCAGCTATTGCAGCCATGCAGACAAAAGGAAACGCAGAAGCCATCAGGAAAGAATGGTTAGACAATTTGATTCCCGGGTTCCAGTTAGTGCCTTCCGGTGTTTGGGCTGTAGGAAGGGCGCAAGAGCACGGCTGTACTTATTGTTTTGCGGGGTAAGGCAGATGAAACAAAAGACTTACTTACTGATCATCGGAGTAATTATTATTGCAGCGGTATATGCACTATGGCTATATCCTGACAAGAAACCGGCTACCATAAAAAAAAACTCTTCGGATACTCTTAACTCCAAAGCAGTCGAAAAGTTTTGGACACCACCGGATACATCACAAATTCCAAATGATGAGATGGGTGAATTGATTCGCTATGGAAGAAAACTCATTGTTCATACTTCCGTGTATCTGGGACCCAGAGGAAAGATTCAACAAATATCAAACGGAATGAACTGTGATAACTGTCACATCAATGCCGGAACAGAGTTTTGGGGAAATAACTTTTCAAGGGTAGCTTCTTCCTATCCCGAATACCGAAGCAGGAGTGGCCAATATGTGTCTATAGCAGGCAGAGTAAATGGTTGTATGGAACGAAGCCTGAATGGCAAACCCCTGGATACAACAAGTCATGAAATGATGGCCATTGTCGCCTATTTGAAATGGATAGGAAAGAATGTCACTCCAAAAGAACAGGTATCCGGTACAGGCATTCAGCGATTACCCTATTTACAAAGGCCCGCTGACCCTGAAAGAGGAAGGATTGTATTCATGGCTAAATGTGAAATATGCCACAGGAAAAATGGAGAAGGAAAATTCAATGATGACTCTACCGAATACCTTTATCCTCCCCTCTGGGGAAAGAATAGTTATAATATCGGAGCAGGCATGTACCGCATATCCACATTCGCCGGATATGTGAAGAATAATATGCCATTTGGAGCGACTTATCACAACAGCCAGCTCTCCATAGAAGAAGCGTGGGATGTGGCAGCCTTTGTGAACTCTCAACCCCGCCCTTATAAAGATCTTCACAACGACTGGCCGGCGATAGCCTCCAAACCATTTGATTACCCATTCGGGCCTTATGCCGATCAATATTCTGAGAAGGAGCATAAATATGGGCCATACCCTGCTATGCTGGAAAAGACATCAGGAAATTAAAATCAATCTAACCAGATTCTGGAGGCTTTCTTTTTCAATATAAATTTTCAATTGACTTATATTCGTCACAGATACCTTCATACCAAAACCTGACAATCCTTTCTCGTGCCAGTCAATTCAGAAACTCTCCATCAATATGAAACATTCCTTGAAAGCCTGGTGTTGTATCCTGATCTATTCAAAATCAAAAATCTCGAAATGGATCTGAAAGGCGAGCTGAATCCGTCGCACCTTCTCAATGATTTTTTTTTCAATCAAAACCGATGGCTTTCTTTTTCAGATTTCTTTGATTTCTATTTTGCAAAGTATAAAGACGACATTAAAACAAGATTTGCATTTGCCGATTACAATCAATTCATTGAAGGGCTGCGGGCCAGACTGTACCGCACTCAATTTGGTTTTCTCACAGAATATCATGCCTACTACCTTTCAGCTTCTGTATTTGGCGATGAAAATGTAAACCGAAGTACCGATCTCGACAGGTTGGGTGTGGATTTTCAGATAAAATATTCAGGGCAGATTTTTAACATACACATCTTTGTGGACACACCCAGAGCATGGGAATTCAGAAATTACAAATCACAATTTAAAGGAGTGAACAATGTGGCCGGCATCCATGTCAACCTGCCCTACTCTTTGAAAGAAGGTAGATTTAATTCCCTTCGATTCTTAAAAAACCGCTTTGGGATTTATACAGAATATTATCTGAACCATTTGAAATCTGAAATAATTTTGGGAAAAATCAAAAACAATAATATTATCGCAACTTCTGAAAACGGATTTATCTATTCTGAATAAAGGGTTTGAATTAATTTGCCCGGATTACGAAGGAATCAAATATGAAAGCCTGCAATATTTACAATAAAAGTTGTTACGGTCTTGATGGATTAAAAGACAATAGTGTTGATGCATTGATCACCGATCCTCCCTATGGTATTTCCTTTCAGAATAACGAATGGGACAAAAACCTTCCCGACAAAAAAATATGGACAGATGCATTCAGGTGTATGAAACCCGGTGCTTTTGGTGCTGTATTTTCATCTGTAAGGTTGATGCACCGAATGATGGTGGACCTGGAAGATTGTGGTTTCCTCATACGTGATGTGATGTTTTGGGTTTACCTGAATGGAATGCCAAAGAGCCGAGACGTGGCATTGGATATCGATAAGGAATTGGGAGTAGAGAGTAAAAAAACAGGCGCTTATAAATATGTACAGGGATACAAAAAGGAAGGTGCACCTTCTTACACCATTGATAAAGAAACAAAGCACAAGAAAGAACCGGCATCTCCACTTGCGATTCAATACAAAGGCAGTGGCCTGGGCATCAAACCTGCGTACGAACCCATCATTCTGATCCAAAAGCCCATCGACAAAAAAAACTCGGTAGCTCAAAATATCATTCAATACGGCACCGGTGCACTGAATCTCGAATCATCCAGAATCCCTTATCAGCAAGGAGAAGGCAAGGTGGGTCACAATCCTCATCCAAAAGGAAGAGTAGCGGCTAATCTGATCCGCACAGAAGCCTTTGACGATGGCTATGACAAATTTTTCCTGGTGCCCAAAGTGCGTCAATATGCAGAAGACTTTAATAACCATCCCACACTAAAGCCTGTGCATTTAATGCATCACCTTGTGAATTTGCTTTCATGGGAAGGGCAGCACATACTCGATCCTTTTATGGGAAGCGGCAGCACAGGGGTGGCTACTCTGGAATTAAAAAGAAAATTTACAGGATTTGAAATTGACAAAAAATACTTCTCTATTGCACAGCGCAGATTGTCAATGCCCGCATCCGGCAAATAGTATTTAATGCGCTTCCAACCAGTTATCTCCGACTCCGATTTCTGCGACAACAGGTACGTCATTAGGCAGTGGCATTGCATTGGACATGGCCTCAAGAATCAATGGTTTTAGTACAGGCAATTCTTCTCTGACAGCATCAAAGACCAATTCGTCATGCACCTGAAGGATCATCTTGCTATTTAATTTCCTTGCCTTCAGTTCATCCGAAATTTTGATCATGGCCAATTTGATCATATCGGCAGCAGAACCCTGAATTGGCGAGTTGATGGCATTTCTTTCTGCAAATCCTCTTACTGTCCAATTGCGTGAGTTAATGTCTTTCAACCAACGCTTTCTACCCAGCAAGGTTTGTACATAACCATTTTTCTGGCAAAAAGAAATCATATCATTCATGTATTGCTGAATGTGCGAAAACTCTTTCTTATAGGCATCAATGATTTCCTTTGCCTCGGTACGGCTTACATTGATATTTTCAGCAAGCCCGAAAGCGCTCTGACCATAAATAATCCCGAAGTTGACGCTCTTGGCCCGGTACCTCATTTCCTTGGTCACTTCATTTTCCGGTACGTTAAACACCTTGGCCGCTGTCGCTGTATGTATATCTTTTCCCGACTTAAATGCGGCAATCATTTCAGGGTCGCCACTGATAGCCGCTACAATGCGCAATTCTATTTGTGAATAGTCTGCCGAAACAATGACATGATCTTTATCGCGGGGAATAAATGCTTTTCTGATTTCTCGTCCTCTCGCGGTACGAATGGGAATATTCTGAAGGTTGGGATTGTTACTGCTCAATCTTCCGGTCACGGCAATCGCCTGTCCATAACTGGTATGCACACGCGAAGTTTTGCTGTTGATCAGAAGAGGCAGCGCATCTACATACGTGGAACGTAGTTTTGTAAGTTCCCTGAAATCCAGAATTTCCTGAATCACCGGATAATCTTTTGCCAACTTAAGCAACACATCTTCTCCGGTGGCGTATTGTCCACCCTTGGTTTTCTTTACATTTTCTACCAGCTTCATTTTATCAAAAAGCACTTCCCCCAATTGTTTTGGTGAGGCAAGATTAAACCGTACTCCGGTTTGTTTATAGACATTCTCTTCTGCAACCAGCGCTTCAGCTTCCAATTGTTTTGAGTAGGTTTTCAGAAAACCCACATCGATATTTACTCCTTCAAACTCCATATCACGCAATACTTTCACCAGTGGCATCTCGACTTCAAAAAATACTTTTTCAACTTCTTTTTCTTTCAGAATCGGGGCAAAAACATTTTTCAGCTGCAGTGTAATGTCTGCATCTTCTGCCGCATACTCCTTTACTTTTTCTACTTCCACATCACGCATGGTGCCCTGATCTTTCCCTTTCTTACCAATCAACTCAGTAATTGAAACCGGCACATAACCAAGATACTGAGCGCTCAGCAAATCCATATTGCGCCTGCCCTCACTCTCTATTACATAATGAGCCAGCATGGTATCAAACAATTCGCCTTTCAGATCTACATCATACCACTTCATCACCAAAAGATCGTATTTGAGATTTTGTCCTACCCATTTTTTGGAATCATCCTCAAAGACAGGCCTGAATTTTTCAAGAATCTTCAGCGTCTCTTTGCGGTCAGCAGGTAGTGGTACATAATATCCCTCATGAGGCTTGAGACTAAAGCTCATGCCAACGAGGTCAGCTTCATTCCCGTCAATACCGGTGGTTTCGGTATCAAAGGATATTTCTTTGTGAACGGATAAAGCAGATACCAATTGCTCAACCGCTTTATCGTCCTGTACCAGAGAATAATTGTGAGGAGTGTTTGAAATATTATTTTCAGCGATCAATCCTTCTTCCAGCCTCTCTTCGTCAGCCGGAGCTGCCTGTTCCTTCGTCTTTTCATTTCCAAAGAGAGAGGCTTGTACCAGGGAAGGCGCTGCTTCAAAAACGCTGTAACCTTCACCCAACACTCGTTTTCCCAGCGTTTTAAATTCCAACTCTGTAAAGATTTCCTTTAATTTTTCTTTATTGACGGGTTTTACCTTGAACTCCTCTTCATGAAATTCGCAGGGGACATTGGTAATGATGGTAGCTAACTTTTTGCTCATGATTGCAAGGTCTTTTCCCTCCCTGACTTTGTTGCCCAAAGCACCTTTGATGTGATCGGCATTGGCAAGTACATTTTCGAGCGTTTCATATTCCGCAAGCAATTTGGCAGCCGTCTTCTCACCTACCCCCGGTATTCCGGGAATGTTGTCGCTGGCATCACCCATCAATCCGAGGATGTCAATGACCTGATTTACATTTTTAATATTCCATTTATCACAAACTTCCTTCTTACCCATAATTTCTACGCTGCCACCCTGATAGCCGGGTTTGTAGATCAGAATATGATCGGTAACCAACTGACCAAAATCTTTATCCGGTGTCACCATAAATACTTTGTATCCCTGCTTTTCTGCCTTTTGAGCTAAAGATCCAATGATGTCGTCTGCTTCGAAACCGTCCATTTCAATGACTGGCAAATTAAACCCTTTGATGATTTCCTTAATATCCGGAATAGCGCTCAAAATATCTTCAGGAACCTCTTGCCTTTGCGCCTTATACCCTTCAAATTCTATATGCCTTTCTGTTGGTGCGGATGTATCAAAAGCTACCGCAAGATGGGTAGGATTTTCTTTATTGATCAGATCCAGAAGTGTATTGGTAAATCCATATTGTGCATTGGTTGTCTTGCCTTTTGTAGTGATGATCGGATTACGAATCATTGAATAATAAGCCCTGTAAATGAGCGCCATCGCATCCAGCAAAAACAACTTTTTTTCCATTGCACAAATATAAGGTCAATCTTGCCGCCCGACTTTTTATAAGATGTTTTGTAAATCATTGCTCTAAAGAGAAAATCAGATTTCCGTAAGGAATCTCCGAATAGGATCAAGCAGGGTTTTTGTGTTAACCTAACACAAAACTCGTACATATAATATTTATATCTATATATAACACATTGTTGATGCGTTTTTTAAATCAAAATATAAATTTGGCATCATTTTCGCCTAATAAGAGGTGATTATGGATGCATTAATTCACAATCCTGTTCTAAAATCCTGTTCAGTAAAACCAACAAATCCTAAAATCTCCCGAAGGAAAACCGGGTAACGTGTTATTGAAAAACCGAAAAACATTAGGCCGCCAACGCCAGGGCGGCCTTGCTTTTTCGAAACAACCAACGTAAAGAAATTTTTCCCGCCGTTAAGAATTCAACTATTGCATGCCTGTTCTGTCCCAACCTTACCGGTGATTTGTCGCCGGAGAATTAATTTAGCATTGTTATCTTTGGAAGGTAGAATTACCAAAATCAAGTTGTCATACAAAAAATACCTGCTTAAATAAGTACACCTGTAAATCTGACTAAATCATGAACCAACTCTTTGAAGGAATGCCGGGCATTTACCAGGCTTTCTGGTGGGTAGCCATTATTGCCAGTATCATTTTTGTCATTCAGACGATCCTCACCTTTGCAGGTGCCGATCATAATGCTGACGGTATTAACGCAGACTTCAGTGGCAATCTGGACAGCGTAGATGCCCCGTTTCAGATGTTCACTCTTCGCAATCTGATTAATTTCCTGCTTGGATTCGGATGGTCGGGCGTCGCCTTTTACAGAAGTATTCCAAACAATTTTTTTCTCATACTTGTCGCTACATGTATCGGTATCGTATTCATTCTTGCATTCTTTTTTATCATTCGGCAAATATTAAGATTGTCTGAAGACAATACATTTGATATCAATAAACTGATAGGCCTGCATGGAGATGTTTATTTATTTATTCCCGAAAACATGACCGGCAAAGGAAAGGTTCAAATTAGTGTGAAAGGTGCCACGCATGAATTGCCTGCCATGACCCAGGGAGAAGCGATCCCTACAGGCGTTTCAATAAAGGTAGTCCGGATAGACAATAACATTTTAATCGTAAAACAAATCACAGAATAACTCATGCAAAATTTATTTCAAACACCCTTTTTCTTAGTACTCGTTTTGGTGGTGGTATTGTTTGTTACCATCATGGCCCTGATATCACGTTACAAACGTTGCCCCTCAGACAAAATATTGGTGATCTACGGTAAGACCGGAGGATCATCTGCCAAATGTATTCATGGAGGTGGTGCATTTATCTGGCCGGTGATTCAAGACTTTGCCTATCTGGATCTGAAACCAATTTCTATTGAAGCCAATCTCACCCAGGCTCTGTCCAGGCAGAATATCCGGGTGGACGTACCCTGCCGGTTTACCATTGCCATCAGTACAGAACCCGATACAATGGGCAATGCTGCCGAAAGATTGCTGGGATTATCTCCGGCAGAAATTCAGGAACTTTCAAAAGATATTCTTTTTGGACAGTTGCGTCTTGTGATTGCAACGATGACGATTGAAGAAATCAATTCCGACAGAGACAAATTTCTGGACAACATTTCAAAAAATGTTGATTCTGAATTAAAGAAGATCGGTCTAAAACTGATCAACGTTAACGTTACAGATATCAATGATGAAAGTGGCTACATCGATGCTTTAGGAAAAGAGGCTGCTGCAAAAGCAGTGAATGAAGCAAAAATCAGTGTGGCAGAACAGGAAAAAATTGGTGAAACCGGGAAAGCCAGCGCAGACAGAGAAAAAGATACCCAAATCGCTGACACCTATCGAGATCGTGATGTAAAAATTGCCATAATTCAAAAAGACAAAGAAGTAAGCATTGCCCAGGCCGGTAAAGACGAAGAAATTGGTAAAGCCGAAGCAAGCAGAGACGCAAGAATTGCAACATCAGAAGCCAATTCACTTGCGGTAAAAGGAGAAAATGAAGCTAAAATTACGATTGCCAATTCCGATGCATTTCGCCGGGAGAAAGAAGCGGAAGCGTTGAAAATCGCTATAACCGCTGAAAAAGTACAAACAGCCAAGGCCCTGGAAGAATCATATCAGGCAGAGCAAAAAGCAGAAATGGCGAGGGCGGAAAGAGACCGTTCTACACAAAACGCAAACGTCCTCGTTCCCACGGAAATTGCAAAACAAAAAGCTATTATTGATGCCGAAGCCGAAGCAGAAAAAATAAGATTGAGAGCAAAAGGGGAAGCAGATGCCATCTTTGCTAAAATGGAAGCAGAAGCAAAAGGTTTGCTTGAAATACTCACCAAGCAGGCTGAAGGTTACGATAAGGTGGTGAAGGCTGCCGGCGGTGATTCTACCAATGCCTTCCAATTGTTGTTACTTGAAAAATTACCTGATCTGGTAAAAACACAAGTAGAAGCAATTAAAAATATCAAAATCGATAAAGTCACCGTTTGGGACAGTGGCAATCATGAGAACGGAAATGGTACTACAGCCAATTTTGTTTCGGGGTTAATGAAGTCTGTACCACCATTGAATGATTTGTTCAATATGGCAGGTTTGAATTTGCCTTCTTACCTGAAAGGAGAAGAGACCAAAAAGGATGACCTACAGGAAGGCAACAAAAAATAACTATACAATAAAGGAATTGAATAAAAAAAATGCGGCTCATTTAAATTAAGAATCGCATTTTTTTTTGCCATTAGTTACTCGTCCTGCCATCTATTACCTTCACTTTCTTTTTTCGACTGTTTTTCTTTTCAAACTCAATCACTTCTTTCGGCTTAATTTTTTTCATTGGTTCATCACTGACAATTTCCTTGTTAGCCTGAGGTATCAGATGGCCGCGGTCAAATTTTTCTATTTTTGCTACTCTTCCGGTTTGTGCATCGTAATAAATCCATTCCCCATCTTTCACACTATAAGGTTCTGCCTTGACGATTTTATATCCGATGATCTGACCATTGTCCGGGCCATAAACTGCAATGGTATCATAAGGTGCGTTGGGATTGTACGCACGCCAGTTTTCTTCGCGAATCAGACTTCCGGATGAAGTGAAGTACTGCGACTTCCCATCCTTATCTCCCCACCTATAATTTTCCAATGCAATAAAATCACCCTGCAACGTATATTTCCTCCACTCACCTTCCTTTTTATTATTTTCAAAATACCCTTCTTCTTCATATCCGGGTTCTCCTCGCAGAGGATCTACATGTACCACCCAGGGGCCTTGTTTCAACCCTTTCAGATCGACCCGGTTGATGGTATCACCCTTTACAGAAATCTTAAAGCTTTTGTATTGTGCATAAGATTTGCCGCACAGAAAAAAAATGACGGCCACACTCAATAATACCTTTTTCATGGGTACGAAGGATTTTAGTGTTGTAAATGTATTGTTTTTCCATTGTATCCGGAAGCTACCGCAGCATGTGGTCTGTTAATTTTCAATTGATTTTCCCCGAAATCATCCCGGTTTATGACAGGAATCATCCGTTCAAATCGCAGTAAACATTGTAACTTTAAAACGAACCAAATTTTACCGGAAATGAAAATAAATCTGAAATGCCTGAAGTTCAGAGCAAAGAAACACCTTAAAGAATTTGTCACAGAGAAAGTATCTAAAGTAGAGCGATTTGACGATAAAATCATCAGTGCTGAGGTGACACTTTGGATTCAGGATGGCAAACATATAGACAATAAAGCCTGCGATATCAGGCTGATAGTACCCGGAAATGACCTGATTGTAAAACGTTCGGCAGAAACTTTTCAGGAAGCGATTCTGAAAGCAGTAGAAACTATTCAAACAACCCTGCTTCGCAAAAAAGAAAAATCCGCTCACTCAGAAAAATCTGCCACGATGGGATAATGTACACTGTAGTCATTCTTCAATGTGAAAAATTGATTGATTGTAAATTGTTTTGAAAAAAACAGATAATCAATTCTGAGATTGGGAGCAATTAACCGGAAGGTTCGGCCAAGTCCCGAGCCTTTTTCTATGAATGCATCCTGAAGACCATTTCTCAGGAAAAAGTAAACAGAAGTATTCGGCACATCATCCACATCTCCTCCAAATATTACAGGATGCGGGCTTACATTCATTTTCTGTTTCAGTACATGCGATTGCCGTTCGCGCACCTGATGGCTGTTCTTTAACTTATAGAAAATAGTTCTTGATCCCTTTACTTTTCCAATCGCCTGCACGTCATCCCTGTTAAGCCCTGCCGATTCCAGGTGCGCATTGAAGAATCTGTATTTTTTATCCCGGATGGTTATATCTGCATATTGAAACCCTTCGGAATGGCCTGCGCTTTCAGGATAGAAGAATGCCGTATCCGAAATCGGGTATCTGGAAAAAATTGCCAGCCCCGATTGAAAGGCTCCATTGATTGTTACCGACTGTGGAGAAAAGTAATAATAAGGATAGCCTCTTTCACTCAGCAATTTAAGGTAGGAAACAACAATCTTCGGTTCACTGCAATTAAAAAATTCCTGAAGCAACAATACATCCGGATTGAGTTGTTGGATCAAATCGAACATCATGGGTTGATAGGTCTGATGATTTTTAATATCCCAATTATTAATATCCCAGCTACTCACATTCCAACTCATCACCCGTATATCCCCCAGCCGGCCATTCACATCCTTTTCTGCAAAAAAATGTAACCCCACAGAAGCCCTGATCTGCGTGTACCCTAATGCCAGCACAATCAGATTCAAAACGATCATCACTATCGCGATCTTTCTTTTCGCTCTGAAAACCCATAGAATTAACATGATAAAAATCAGTCCGAGTAAAAACGGAAAGATTAAACCGAAGGTTGACAGGAGCCAACTGATACCGGAGCTAAAAAAGGGGACAAGGCATATCGCCAGAAAAATCAATATCAAAATACAATTAAACAAAACTGCAAGTATGCGCCAGTTATTTTTTTTCATACCTGTCTGATTTTTGACCTAAACGTGCAATATAGCCAATAAGTTGTGTCAGATGCAAACACTACAATTTCAAATCGGCTACCAATGGATAGTGATCAGAATAATTCACATGAATTATTTTAAATTGCCGCACATCCATACTCCGGGAAGGTAAGATATAGTCAATTCGCAGAGTAGGTGAGATGAACCGGTATGACCGCCCGACAAATGAACCTTTTTTAAGAAATGCATCCTGCAGATTTTTGCGGATATTAAAATACACTCCAGAGCTGGGAACATCATTAAAATCTCCGCAAAGTATCACCGGATATGGGCTTTGAAGTATTTCCTGGTTTACGATCACCGACTGTTCATACCGCTTCTGAAATCCCAGTTTTAATTTTGAAACTATCGTCTTGCTTCCATTCAGGCTTGGATCTTTTGGATTTTTCATATTCTGAATATTGGAATAATCATTTTTTTCAAAACGAACAGACTGAAGATGAACGGCCATTACCCGAATCGTTTTACCCCGGGTACTTACATCGGCAAATGCAAGGGGGTCTGCCGTCAGCTTAGAGGCAACCGTTATTTTTCCGGACGATTGAATCGGGTATTTCGAGAAAATAGCTATACCAGCATAATAAAATCCATCTTTAATATCATTGTTGATAAAGAAATGATATGGATAGCCCATCTCTTTAAGAATAAGAATATTCGACTTAAACCTTTTTGGATCTGTACTTTCAAAAAACTCCTCCGTACATAAAATGTCCGGATTGTATTCTTTGATCAGTGCCATCATTTTCGGCTGTGTTTTTTTTGATACCGGGTTTTCATTTTCAAAAAAAATCTGATTCCAGTTATGTACATTCCATTGCATCACACGCAATTCACCGGAAGGTTTCTCCATGCTGAATGATGAAGGGAAATGAAATGCAAAGGCAACAGAAATCTGCTGATATCCGGCAAGCAATACAATCAGGCAAACGACAGACAACCAGGATCGCAATATCAACCAATAAATCAACAGTATGATGAGTGCAAAAAAAATCAGAATAAATCCTAATCCTAAGATGGAAATCACCCAATATTTTCCGGTGTTCACATACGGTATCAGACAAATGAGCAAATAGATGACCATTATCAATGCGGTAGCCGCACTCATCCCCCATCTGAAAATGTTTCTTACGGTACGCATATCAGATTCTGCATGTAAATAGAAGGATTAAAAATAGGGAAGATTGGAAGAAGGAAAAAGTGAAAAGATTTTCAGGCCGGGAAGATGCCGGAAAATGACAAGTTGAATAATTCCGGAATTCAATTCCAAATCCTCCCGGGTTACAAGGACAAAAATCCCCGCCTCCGGAAGGATAAAAATCTCGATAATTTATTGTAATCAACCCGCTCCCTGCCTACTTAAAAATTTCAGAACAATCAGATTCATTATTTTTGTGCAAAACCCGTTACTATGAAAATAAATGTATTATCGATTCTTATTATTTTCCTTACCCTTTCGTCTTGCGAACTTACCAGCCAGATTCCGGGTTCCATTGGAAATAATGGTTCACTTTCATCATCAGAGATTGCATCCGGTCTGAAAGATGCGCTTCGGGTAGGCACTGATTCTGCTTCAAAAAAGCTCTCTGCTGTCAACGGATTTTTTGCGAATGCTGCCATAAAAATTCTTATGCCGCCTGAAGCAAAAAAAGTTGAAAATACACTAAGGAATATCGGCCTGGGAAAAACGGTGGACAACGCCATCCTCAGTATGAACCGGGCTGCGGAAGATGCGGCTCAATTTGCAGGTCCGATTTTCTGGAATGCCATTAAGAGCATGTCCATTCAGGATGCCATTGGCATATTGAAAGGCGGCGACTTTGCTGCTACCGAATATCTGAAAGACCATACCACTACAGCGCTTACCAATGCTTTCAAACCCGTGGTAGAAAAATCGTTGGAAAAGACCGACGCTACCAAATACTGGAAAGATGTATTTTCTGCATACAACAGATTTAGCAGCAAGCCTGTCAATACCGATCTGACAGCGTATGTTACCGAAAAATCCTTGCAGGGAATTTTTTATGAGATTGGCCTGGAAGAACAGAAGATTCGCAAAGATCCCGTAGCAAGAGTAACCGATATTCTGAAAAAGGTATTTTCAAATCAATAGAGCCTTTGCGGAAATTTTGATTTCAACCTGCGGGAAATCCCTGCGGGTTGATTTTGTTTTTTTAAAGAGATATTTTATCCTCAAACTATTTTTTAGTATCATAGGCCCATTTCACAAGGGTAGCCCCCCATGTGAATCCGCCTCCAAATGCAGCAAGTACGATCAAGTCCCCTTTCCTTAGTTGGGATTCCCATTCCCACAGACAAAGTGGGATGGTTGCAGAAGTGGTATTGCCATACCGTTGTATATTAAGCATTACTTTTTCTTTGCTGAGCCCCATCCGCTCTGCAGTAGCATCAATAATCCGTTTATTAGCCTGATGTGGCACCAGCCAGGCAATATCATCACCGGTGAGATTATTCTTTTGCAGCAATTCGTAACTGACATCTGCCATTCCTTTGACAGCAAACTTAAAAACAGTCTGCCCTTCCTGATAGATGTAATGTTCTTTGGCCATAACAGATTCAACAGACGCCGGATGAGCAGAGCCTCCGGCCACCATTTTCAGATATTGTGCTCCTGATCCGTCAGATCGCAACAAGCTATCCTGTATCCCAAAACCATCATTATTGGGTTCAAGTAAAATTGCGCCGGCGCCATCTCCAAACAGGATACATGTCTTACGATCTGAATAATCTACAATTGCACTCATTTTATCTGCGCCCACCACAATCACTTTTTTATAACGGCCACTCTCAATAAAGGAAGTGCCGGTAGTAACGCCAAAAAGAAATCCTGAGCAGGCTGCGGACAGGTCAAATCCAAAAGCATTTTTTGCCCCTACCTTATCACAAATAATATTGGCAGTAGCCGGAAAAACCATATCCGGAGTGACCGTACAACAAATCAGACAATCAATTTCTTCAGGCCCGATCCCTCTTTTCTTTAGGAGAAGTTCAACGGCGGGAATAGCCATCGCACTGACACCCTGATTTTCTCCTTTCAGAATGCGTCTTTCTTCCACTCCTGTACGGGTTTTTATCCACTCATCATTGGTGTCGACCATCGTTTCCAGGATGGCATTGGTAAGCCTGTACTCAGGCACATATCCACTTACGGCTGTGATGGCGGCGGTAACATTATTGTTGCTCATTAAAAACTGAATTTCTTGAAATTGAGACGCTAAAAATACAATTTAGTTGAGAAATGAATCAAATGATGATTATTTAAACCGATCGTGATCTTGCCCGGGATTATAAAATACCTCCAATAACGATTTACGTCTTCCAAACTCACTTTCATTCTGAAATCCTTATTTTTGGCAACTCTATCAACTTATGATCGCGTACTTAACCGGAAAATTTGCCTATAAAAGCCCTGCAGTTGTTTACATCGACGTGCAAGGTGTCGGGTATGAGGTGAACATAAGCCTGAATACCTATACTAAAATTCAGGCATTGGTGGAAGGAAAGCTCTTCACGCATCTGCAGATTAAAGAAGATGCACATACGCTATATGGATTTTTTGATTTGGCGGAAAAAGAAATGTTCTTAGCTTTAATCAGTGTATCCGGAGTAGGCGCTGCCACAGCCCGTATGATGCTAAGTAGTATGAAACCGGATGAAATCATGAATGCCATTGTACTGAACAACCCAAGAATATTGGAAAGTGTAAAGGGAATCGGGAAAAAGACAGCAGAAAGGCTAGTGTTAGAATTAAAAGATAAGATTGGTAAATCAGCAACTCAACCGGCTATTCATGAGTTCAATGGCAATACTTTGAGCTTAGATGCGTTAAATGCATTGGTAGCTCTTGGCATCAGCCGACCATTAGCTGACCAGGCCATCAAAAAAGTAACTCAATCTGACAACACAATTACACAATTAGAAGACCTTATAAAAAAAGCCCTGAAAGCCATTTGACCCATCTCTACCCCTAATCAGAATTGTGGATGTTCCCTAAAGAACCTTTTAATCTTCAAAAGAGATTATTAAGCTATTGTTTTCTTATTTTTCTGGCTGTAGCCTTATCGCCAGCTGCCAGCGGACAGAATAATGCAGGTACTCAAAACAGAGTTAAAGATACACTTCCCTTCCCGATTCATGATCGCAGAGGTGATTTTCTGGCCCATCCGCCCTCCGTATTCGACCTGAAACTGCCGCCAAACATTACAGACTCTATTGCCTACGATCCAAAGACAAAAACTTACATTGTTTATGAAAAAATAGGTACAAAATATTATCGCACACCTACCTATTACACAGAGGAAGAATTCAGGCAAATGGAAGCCAGGAGACAAGAGACTCAATATTTCCGCGAAAGAAGCAATACACTCAGCCTGTTAAACCGGGGAAGAATCAAACCCAAACTGACCCTGTACGACAATCTCTTTAACCGGCTTTTCGGGAATGGTAAAATAGAGATTCAACCCCAGGGAAATGTGGATATCACAGCAGGATATCAAGGCCAGAATATTAAAAACCCTACCCTGCCTGAGCGAGCGCGAAAGAATGGTGGATTTGATTTTAACATGAGCGCCCAACTCAATGTAAATGCCAACATCGGAGACAAACTCAAATTTCCGATCAGTTACAACACACTTGCCAATCTTGACTTCACCAACCAACTGAAATTAGACTATACGGGAAAAGACGACGAAATCATTAAAAGATTTGAAGCCGGAAATGTATCGCTCCCCAATCGCAGTACACTGATACCCGGTGCGCAGTCTCTGTTTGGAATAAAGACGCAATTACAATTTGGAAAACTATACATCACCGGTGTATTAGCCAATCAAAAATCACAGCGCGAATCAGTCAACCTTCAGGGAGGAGCAGCAGCTCAGGATTTTGAGTTTAAGGCAGATGAATATGAAGAAAACAGGCACTTCCTGTTGGCACAATATTTCAGAAACAACTACAATAAAGTCATGAGCAATCTGCCTGCGGTAACGACTCCTGTGCAGATATTAAAAATGGAAGTATGGGTGACCAATAAGAACAGCGCCACACGGGACACTCGTGAGATCGTGGGGCTTATGGATCTGGCAGAAAATAATCCTTACCATCCGTTTGCCATTACCGGCAATTTGCCCGACAACAATACCAATGATGAATACAGTTCTATCCTGAGCAATCCGAATAGCCGCAACGCCACATTGATTACCGGCCAGCTAATCGGTATGGGACTTAGTCCGGTACAGGATTTTGAAAAAACCTACGCCAGAAAATTAGACAGCACCCAATACATTTACAACCCAAGAGTCGGATTTTTATCATTGAGTCAACCGCTACAATCGGATGAGGTTCTTGCTGTGGCATACCAATATTCTTACAATGGGAAGATTTATCAGGTAGGTGAATTTTCTACTGATGTGCCACCCGATTCACTAAGCAGCAATCAAAAAGTACTGTTCCTGAAATTATTAAAGGCTACCTCACAGCGTCCGACACTTCCTATCTGGGGACTGATGATGAAAAATGTGTACAGTGTAGGATTTGGCACATTGGAACGCCAGGATTTTCAGTTGAATGTACTTTATGAACAGCCTGGTTATGGAGCGAAAAGATATTTACCCTTCGGCGATTTAAATCAGGGCACACCGATCATCTCCCTGGTAAATCTGGACAGACTCAACAATCAAAACGACCCTCAGCCGGATGGAATGTTTGACTTTGTGGAAGGCTATACCGTATTGAGTCAATACAGTCGAATCATCTTCCCTTTGCTTGAACCATTTGGCCGCGATCTAAGCCCCAAGGTATTCAGCAATCCTGCAATAGGGGCCGACAGTTTGTATTACCCGCTTTACGACAGTATTAAGGCTACGGCAACCAACCGATACCCTAACCTTGACAGATTTCTTCTGAAAGGATCGGCAAAGTCTTCAGCTTCTTCGGATATCAGTATCGGTTACAATATTCCTCCGGGATCAGTAACAGTAACCGCAGGAGGACAGCAACTTCAGGAAAATATTGACTATACGATTAACTACGATCTGGGTACCATAAAAATCATTAACCAGGCCATCATCAACGCCGGATTGCCGGTGCAGGTCAACTTTGAAAACAATGCCACATTTGGAATGCAGCAAAAAAGTTATCTCGGTCTGCGATTGGATTATCTGTTGAAAAATACGGCAAAAGAGCAATTATCCATTGGCGGTACAATCGTGAGGCTGAGTGAGCGGCCATTCTTTACCAAAGTAGATTATGGCGAAGATCCTATCCGTAATACCATGTATGGATTGGATGTGAGTTACCGGAGAGATTTACCCCGGTTAACAAAAATACTGAATAAGTTACCTTTCTTTTATTCCACAGCTCCATCTTCCATCAATGCGTATGCAGAAGGGGCATTCTTCAAACCCGGCCATGCACCACAGATTGGAAGAGGCAAGAATGGCGTGATCTATATAGACAATTTTGAAGGAAGCCGCAGTGATATTGACCTGCGCTTTCCACCCATCAGCTGGATTTTGGCGTCCACACCGGAAGGCGCTACCGATGAATTTGGCAATGTTTTATTTCCTGAAGCCAGTGAAAGTAATTCATTGGACTACGGTAAGAATCGTGCAGCTATTTCATGGTATCAGATTGAACCTACATTACAAGACCCGAAAAATATTAATAACCCGCTTCGCGGAAACAAGGAAGCGTTGTCTGATCCGAGAGTAAGGGCAATTTCACAAACAGAAATATTTCCTCAAAGAACAACCGACTTTGGACAAAATCAACTGATCACCTTTGACCTCTCTTACTACCCAACAGACAGAGGGCCTTACAATTTCGAATCTTCTCCTGCCAATATCAACGCCAATGGAAAATTCCTGAATCCAAAAACAAAGTGGGGCGGCTTAATGCGTTCTATTGATCAGACAGATTTTGAAACCGCCAATATTGAATATATTGAAATGTGGGTACAGGATCCGTTTGTATTGGATCCCAACAGCAGCGGGGGGAAATTCTATATAAACCTTGGAAATATTTCCGAAGATGTGTTGAAAGATTCAAGAAGGTTTTACGAAAACGGACTACCCACTCCAAACTTACCGGCTCAGGTGGATACATCTGTTTGGGGAGTCGTACCAAGAAATCCTACACAGGTAACCAACGCATTCAGCAATGACCCAAGAGACCGTCCTTACCAGGATGTTGGATTTGATGGATTGACAGACAGCGCCGAAGCAAGCTACAGAAAGAACGATTATCTAAACGTACTGGCGGCTAATTTTGGAGTGAACTCTAAAATTTACCGAGACGCCCTTGCAGATCCTTCTGCGGATAATTATCAATACTACAGAGGCAACAATCTGGATGCAGAAAATGCCGGAATCCTGGCCAGATATAAGAAATACAATAACCCGCAGGGCAATTCACCGATCGCTGATAACAATGCGCAATTTTCTTCAGCAGCCACCATGTATCCCGATCAGGAGGACGCCAATAAAGACAATACACTAAATGAAACAGAAGAATATTTTCAGTATGTAGTGACCCTGAAACCACCTTCTGCCCCTGAGATGTCTATTGGAGTAAACAACATTGTCGACAAGAAGGTCGTTGGTGTAAAACTTGTGGATGGCACTGTACGCAATGAAACCTGGTATCAGTTCAGAATACCGATCGATAAGTACAACAAGAAAGTCGGAAATATCCCCGACTTCAAATCCATTCGATTTATCCGTATGTTCCTTACAGGGTTTGAAGACAGTGTCACCGTCCGATTTGGGAAATTGGATCTGGTAAGAAACAGTTGGAGAAAATTCCAGTATAAAATGGACACTACCGGAAATTATACTCCGGAAAATACCAATGACTTCAATGTCGGCGCCGTAAATATTGAAGAGAATGATAAACGCCAGCCGCTCCCATATCGTACTCCACGTGATATTGAGCGTGTACAGACGCTGAGTAACAATGGTGTCAACCTCTTACAAAACGAACAATCACTATCGTTACAGTTTAACAACCTTTCTAAATCAGATGGTAAGGCCGTTTTTCAAACTTTTGGCAACCGTGATCTGAGGCAGTTTAAAAAACTTGAATTGTACATTCATGCCGAACGTAATGGAGAAACTTTCCTCAACGACCGTGATCTGACCGCAGTGATCCGACTTGGAAGCGACTTTGTAAGCAACTATTATGAAGTACGAATACCGCTAAAACTAACTCCACTGAATACCGGCCTTGATCCAAACAGTGATGCGTACAACGACACACTCTGGATCAAGAGCAATAACCTCGATCTTGATCTTACTGCTCTCACTTCATTGAAGACAGACCGAAATCTTTCGAATACGCCGGTCAATAAAGTATTTTCAGAGCTGCAATCTAACGGTCACACCTATTCTATAATGGGAAATCCAAACCTTGGTGAGGTAAAAGGGATCCTTATGGGTGTGGAAAACACCAATGCCACCTCTGCTACCGGTGAATTGTGGTTTAATGAATTAAGGCTTTCTTCCATAGATGATAAGGGAGGATGGGCCTCTCTGGCCAGAATCGATGCAGCCCTTGCAGACCTGGGCACTATCAGCATTTCTGCCAATACACACAGCAGCGGATTTGGCAATCTGGAGCAAAAAATCAATGAAAGATTCAAAGACAATTTTGTACAATTTGATGCTGCAGCTAACCTTGAATTGGGCAAACTGTTGCCCAGAGAAGCCGGACTTTCCATTCCTTTTTATGCCAGCATAAACCAGACCATCAGCACTCCTGAATACGATCCGTTTGATATGGATTTAAAACTCAGAGACAAATTGCGTCATGCACAATCGGCACAGGAACGCGATAGTATCCGGAAGAATGCAGTAGATTTTGCAAGTACCAAAACGGTGAGCTTCACAAACGTTCACAAAACAAGGACCAACAACAAAAAACCCAAACCCTGGGATATTGAAAATATTGATGTCAGCTATGCCTATACGAAAACTACAGCCCGTAGCCCGTTGATTGAATACAATAATGTAACCAAACAAAGAGGAGGTATCGGTTACAACTTTGCCACACAACCAAGATATATTGAGCCATTCAAGAAGCTGTTTAAAAAATCAAAAACACATTGGTTCGACCTTATCAAAGACTTCAACTTTAATCCGGTGCCTTCCCAATTGTCTTTCAAAGCAGATATCTTCCGTCAGTTTGGAGTACTGAGGCCGAGAAGCATCGGGGTGGATAAATATCCGACACAGGAAACCTATGATAAATATTTCACGTTTGACAGAAACTATATTCTGAGATGGAACTTTACCCGTTCGCTCAGCCTTGATTATTCTGCTTTGAATAATGCACGTATAGACGAGCCTTATGGAAGGCTTGACACGAGAGCCAAAAAAGATACAGTGAGAAGGAATTTCTGGAAAGGAGGAAGAAATGTTTCCTTCAATCAATCGATTAATTTCAGTTATGAGGTTCCGTTAAGCAAACTTCCATTGACAGACTGGACTTCACTGCAATTACGATATACCGCAAACTACCGGTGGATCGGTGCAAGCCGCCTTGCCGTAAACCTCGGTAACTTTCTGGAAAATGGCCAGCAGGAAGAAGCCACGCTTCAACTTGATTTTAATAAACTCTACAACAAAAGCAAATGGCTGAAAAACCTGGATCAGCCGCGAAATAAATCAGCTACACCAGACACTTCAAAATCAAAGTCAGGTGCAAGCGGAATGAACAGCGGTGTCGCAAGGTTTTTTGGAAAGATCCTTACAAGCATCAAATCGGTAAATGCCACTTTATCACAAACTGCAAACACGCGGTTGCCCGGATATACCGACAGTACGAGGATATTGGGACAGGATTGGAATAGCATGGCTCCTGGATTTGATTTCATTTTAGGCAGACAGCCGGATACAAATTGGCTGAACCGTGCTGCGGCCAAAGGGCTTATCTCGCTGGACTCCAACTTCAACGATCTTTTTACACAAACCTTTGACCAGCGCATCAGCGCTTCTGCACAGTTGGAACCCATCCGCGACCTGGTAATTAACATGAATATTGAAAAGACTTTTTCAAAAAATTATTCAGAGACCTTTAAAGATACAACCGGAACAGGCTTACATTTTGCTCATCTGAGCCCGTATATCAATGGGAGTTTCAATGTGACCTATATAGCATTTAATACACTCTTTGAAAAATATGACCCCAACCGGATTTCCAATACCTTCCTGAAATTCCAGGAGTACAGGTCGGTAATCTCTCAAAGGCTTGGTCTTCAAAATAAATACAACCAGCAGGCTGGCAATCCGATAGGGCCTGACGGTTATGCGATGGGATATGGCCGGTATGCTGTCGATGTGTTAGTGCCAGCATTCCTTGCAGCCTATACCGGACAAGATCCATCAAAGATATCGTTGATCAACCAGGGAAACCCGGGAATTAAATCCAATCCGTTCAGAGGAATTATTCCTAAACCAAACTGGCGTGTAAGCTATACCGGACTGAGCCGTATTCCGGGATTGGACAAAATATTCAGCAACTTTGCCATCAATCATGCTTATACCAGTTCGGTGGGTATGAACAGTTTTACATCAGCACTCAGATACCAGGATATTGACAGGTTCAATTATCCTTCATTTATCGATTCCGTATCCGGCAACTATATTCCATTCTTCCTGGTGCCAAATATCACCATTCAGGAGCAATTTGCCCCATTGTTTGGAATTGATCTTGGCTTTACAAATCAACTCAACTTCAAGTTTGATTTTAATAAATCCAGACAACTCAGCCTGAGCCTTGTGGATTTTCAATTGAGTGAAGTGCGCTCCACAGAATATACTTTCAGCGGTAGCTTCCGCAAGCGGGGATTAAAGATGCCTTTCAAACTCCCGTTTACCAAGAAGGATACCAGGAAACTGGAAAATGAAATCAGATTCCAGCTTGATTTTCGTGTAAGGGATAATGTCAGCAGCAACAGCAGGCTTGACCAAAACAGCAGCTTTGCCACCAATGGAAGTAAGGAAATTACTATTAGTCCAACAATTGATTACTACATCAGCAACCGTGTAAATGTAAAATTGTACTTCGATCAGAGACGGGTAAATCCTTACATTTCATCCTCCGCACCAACGGTTGATACCCGTGCGGGAGTACAGATACGAATTTCATTGTCTCAATAGTAACCCGAAAATCAACCCAATGTTTTGCTAAGACTTGCCATCAACTCGCCATTGAAATAAAGCTCAAGTGTATAGGTTCCTTTCCTTAAATTTTCTGATTTAAGTGTGAAAGTAAGTTGCTTGTCTGAATTGGTAAAGTGTAGGCGTGTGCTATACATTTTTTTACCGTCTGGCGTATCAAAAAAACCACTTTCCCAGGGAGCATTCAACAGAACCTTGCCGTCCGGGTTCGTAATCACAACCATCAGATACCCTGATTTAATATTGCCTGAATGAACTGCGAATGTGCCTTGAAAGGAAAAGGTAGCCGAGGCCAGAGTAGTAATGGCATTCTCGTCAGTGAGTGCATACATAGTGAGGCCGGAAACGGTAACCTCCCTGGATACCTGTCCTGACGAAACATCCTGCGTCGCCTTTTGCGTATTGCTTTTTGATTGAACAGGTATCTGTTTTCTTGATAAAACAGTCACCGCTTTTATAAGTTTTTTGTTTTCTTCTGCTATTTTCCGGTTTTTACTCTCAAGAGTCTGAATATTTTGTTGCAATTGTTTTAACTGAATTGACGCTGAATCTGCTTCTTTACTTTTCTTGCTATCAATCAGCGTTTGAATCTCTGCCTGCAATTGATTCAGTTCAGCTAATTTCTTTTCCAACTGATCGGTTGAATCCCTGACATCAGGTGTCTCATTTTTTATGACACGATAGCTATCCATAGGCTGAGAAACCCGGGGAGTGTCTGATTTTTGCATTACCCGTGATTGCTGTAAATCTTTTGAAGGAGACATATAAGAAAAATATCCCCACACGATCAGTGCAGCAATAGCAATACTGAGGACTACAAGCGAGAAGAGAGCCAGCAAAAAGTATTTCGAATTGCGCATCCGGGCAGTTGCTTTTATCCGCTCAAATTTAAGTGGAATTATTGATGGATGCTCTCATTTACATAAGCAGAAATCCATCCTACCTGTCCATTTTTTACCAAATAGAATTGCTTCTTTTCATAGATTCCTTCAAATTGTCTCATGATCTTAAGTAACAAACCCGTCCCTGCTAACATAGCTCTTTGATCAAATACTTTATTGACCACAGAGGCAGCTTTCATGACAGCGAGTTTATCCTCTGCAATACCCTTCAATCCTGCGCTTAATTTTTCTGCTGTGACTTCATCATAATTGCTGTACAATTTTTGATAGAAATCTTCCACCTGCTGATAGGTCACAGGAACTACCGGAGATTCCAACATATCAGGCAAAAGTAAGGTAGCTACAGCCCATGCTGCCCCACCACTAAAAGCGATGTTGTCACTCATATTATAAGCACCACTGACATTAACCGCATAAATCACTTCCTTGTCTGCATCTCCTGCCATGACGCGCTGTAACTGTTTGAAATAATTATCCAGGGAGTTATCATTCTGCAACCTTTCAGAGGCTGCATTGGCGACACTCTTAGTACCCCAATTCAGGGAGAATAGTTTGATATGATCGGTTCCGGGACCGGGAAAATACCCACCCTTTGTATTGCCGCTTCCGATATCAATCAGAAACGTTGTAAACCTTCTTGAGTCTGGAACAATTCCCAAATGGGACAGACGTGCTTCTTCTTCAGGAGAAATGACTTCCACTTTTCTGCCGGATTCGCTGATCTTGATTCTGAATGAATCGATCAGTTGGTTTATCCAGTCAGTTTTTTCCAAACGTTCAGCAGTTACTTTGACACCACTACTTACCACGGTGAATATTTTATCGGGTGAAATTTTGTAAGTTTTCAATGCTGTCTGATAAAGGCCTGTAAGTCCATTGATCGTTTGATGTCTCGTCTCAGGCGTAAATGAAATAAAATCAGTATTGACAGAAGAGTCTTTTAGAATATTGTATTCCAGATGATTGTTCGTATTCTTCGCCATCTCTACCAGGCTCATTTTTACCCCTTTGGATCCCACTTCGATCCCGGCATATAAAACCGAGCGTTTGTACTTAAACTTCAGATTGCTTTGGGCAGATGTGTTGAAGAATAAAAATTGTCCGGATATCAGGAGCAGAAGAGTGTAGAAACAGGATCGCATTTTAGAGTAATTTTTGAAATAAAAATAACCTAAAAATCAAGGCGCACAGGTCATTGCAGAAAATTGTGTAAAGAATGTGGATATGCAGAATCTGTAAGAAAAAGTAGTGGTAAAAACCTACCGATCACCCTCAGAAATCTTCTACCTAAACCATTGAAACAATACATCCTTCCAGAAACGAAAAGAGGCTGCCAAAGGCAACCTCAATTTTGTGGGAGCACACGGGCTCGAACCGCGGACCCTCTGCTTGTAAGGCAGATGCTCTGAACCAACTGAGCTATGCTCCCAATATTTTGAAGAACTCGCATAACTTAATAATCAGGCATTCTGCTTGTAGGGCAGATGTTCTGAACCTCCCGATCACTATCTGGATGAGTTATGCTCCATTTTCAGGGAGTGCAAATATAGGCGTCGCTATTCACAAAAAAAATTAATTTTTAGAAAAGTTAAGCGGATTCCCAAAGCACGGGATTCTCAAAATTTCATCTCCCGGATATGGAATATTTTATAACGCACAATGTATGACAGGATGAATTTCTTAATCGTCTTTATCGTCATGTGTGAAGACGACAGTACCACTCTTTCCCATATCGCTTTCCATGCGCACTTCATACCTTTTCCCACCGTCTCTAACAATCATTACGGCTGTATTTGGCGGAATGGTACCCAGGTTTTCAGCATACATCGTCAGCACGTTTTCCTTTCGGCTTTTGTCCAGTGATAGTGTCACTGAAATGGGTTGGTCTGATAATCGTTTGTGAGAGAGAATCAGTTTCCCGTTATAAAAAACTGAAATACTGTCTCCGTCGATTTCTCCATTATCGTATAAGTCTATCTGGAAAACCGGATTCTCAATCTGGATAGACTTCATTACCACATTCTTTCTTGATTCATAGCCTTTATAAACAGGATGTGGGTGTTTCTTATCAAGACTCAATTCATTCTGAGGTACCCGGGACTTGTCTGATTCTACCGGCACGCCGGATGATATGGTTGTTTCAGGCTTACTGATTTCTGGTACTTTATGATACGGCTTTACAGGAACACTTTGTTTCTTATCGGGTCTTGCATGTGCTACATCCGGAGAGGTTGGCTTTTTGACTGGACTTTCTTTCTTGGGATGAAGCGTCACTCCAAACGGAACACGGCTGACTACCTGTCTTGAAAGAATTGTTTCTCCTTTTCCTCCGCACGATTGATTGGGAGCAGGCACCCAATCCCCTTTCAGATATTCTGAGTTATCATCACCCTTGAAATATCTGAGACTGTGGATCTGAAAACAGTTACGCATTTCAGGTGGAGTATTATATTTCACTCTTTCTACTTCAGTAATTACCAGCTTATTCAGTTTGCGATCCAGAGATCCGGTGATTCTGCAAATTGTGTAATACCGTTTCTCACCGGGATCATTGAAATACGTATAGCTGTATCCTTTTACTAAACTTCCATTCACTTCCAGTTCCAACACATAGGTCGTTCTGATTTTACTGACATATCCATACATATTCGGAGTGGTCTCATTAAAACTCCCTCTCCACTGACCATTAAAATTTACTTTCCGGATATCCGTATTGTGTGAAGCTCTTCTTCCTGTATAGCTATCAGCCAAAGTCTGTGCACCGGAAGTGAGGAAACAGACCAATAAGAAAATAAGTGTAACCGCTCTTTTCATGCACTTCTCCTGTTTAATCAGGTTATCAAAATTAATTGTTATTAAATCTAACGACTTGTAAAGAAATCGTTTCTTAATCTAATAGTTAGTTAAATTTGCCCTCCTGTTTTTTCAAATAAACGACAGGTATATCTCGTGAAAAGTATGATCAATATTACATTTCCTGATGGTGCTGTAAAGCAATTTGAAGATGGGATTTCCTCAATGGAGATTGCAAAATCCATCAGCGAAGGATTGGCAAGAAACATTCTTGCAGCTTTGGTAAATGGTGAAGTCTGGGATTTATCCAGGCCTCTTCATCAGGATGCAACTGTACAGTTCTTAAAGTGGGAGGATGCCGAAGGCAAATCCACATTCTGGCACAGCAGTGCCCATTTGATGGCTGAGGCTGTGGAATCTTTATTCCCCGGTGTAAAATTCTGGGTTGGCCCACCGATAGAAAAGGGTTTTTATTACGATATGGATCTGGGTGGACAATCCATTACCGAGAGTGATCTTGAAAAACTGGAAGGCAAGATGAAAGAACTTGCCCGGCAAAACAATCCATACATAAGAAAAGAAATTTCGAAAAAAGAAGCAGTCAGCTATTTCGAACAGAAAGGCGATGAATACAAACTGGATCTGCTACAAAACCTTGAAGACGGCCACATAACTTTTTACTCTCAGGGTAATTTTACAGACTTATGCCGCGGCCCTCACATACCTTCTACCGGAGTGATCAAAGGAATCAAATTGACAGGTATTGCAGGCGCCTATTGGAAAGGCGATGAAAAAAATAAAATGCTTACGCGTATTTACGGCGTTACATTTCCCAACCAGAAAGAACTTGATGAGCACCTTCAGATGCTCGAAGAAGCAAAGAAAAGAGACCATCGCAAATTGGGAAAAGAATTAGGAATCTATACCATTGATGAAGAAGTGGGTCCGGGACTTCCTCTCTGGTTACCCAACGGAACCATCATTATTGAAGAGTTAGAAAAACTCGCGAAAGAGTCGGAACTGGAGGCTGGTTATAAACGTGTGGTAACTCCTCATATCGGAAAAGAGAGTTTGTACCTCACAAGCGGACACCTGCCTTATTACAAGGACAGTATGTATCCACCGATGGAACTGGATGGAATGAAATATTATCTCAGGGCAATGAACTGCCCGCATCACCACAAAGTTTTTGCAGCCGAACAACATTCATACAAGGACTTACCCTTGCGACTTGCCGAGTACGGTACCTGCTACCGTTATGAACAAAGTGGAGAATTGTTTGGTTTAATGCGTGTTCGTTGTCTTCACATGAATGATGCACATATTTATTGTTCTCGTGAACAGTTTGCCCAGGAATTCAGAGCGGTTAATGATCTTTACCTAAAGTACTTCAAAATATTTGGTATTGAAAGGTACATCATGAGGTTATCACTGCATGACCCGGCTAAACTTGGAGAAAAATATATCAATGAGCCCGAATTATGGCTGGAAACCGAAGACATGGTGCGGAAGGTTATGATTGAAGCAAACATTCCCTTTATAGAAGTAAAAGGAGAAGGCGCTTTCTATGGCCCTAAGATAGATGTGCAGATCTGGAGCGCCATTGGAAGAGAGTTTACACTTGCTACCAATCAGGTTGACTTTGCGCAGGGACGACGATTCCACCTTACATTTACCAACCAGAATAATGAACCGGAGACTCCTTTGATCATACATCGCGCGCCACTTGGTACCCATGAAAGGTTTATCGGATTCTTGTTGGAACATTATGCCGGCAGATTCCCTCTTTGGCTGGCCCCTGTTCAGGTAAAAATCCTGCCGATCAGTGATAAGTTTATGGAATATGCCGTGGGCATTCTAGAGGAATTAAAAAAATCAGATATTCGCGCCGAGATTGACGAAAGGAGTGAAAAGATCGGACGTAAAATCAGAGATGCGGAGTTGATGAAGATCCCTTTTATGATCATTATCGGAGAGAAGGAGTTGAACGAAAAGACAATTTCTATCCGTAAGCATGGCAAAGGCGATGAGGGTTCAGTTCAATTAAAAGATTTCATTGATCAGTCCCGGAAAATCATAAAAGAAAAAATTTAAATTTTTAGTCCTGATTTTTTGTAATTCAGATATATTAAATAATTTTCCATTTTAATTTGTGAAAGGCATAAAGATTGCATTATTAAACCAAAAAAATATTTTTAACCCAAAATCAATTAATGGCATTTACATCACGCCCACGAGGCAGTTTTAATCCCCGATTTAAAAAAGAACAACAACAAGAACACCGTACCAATCACATGATCAGAGTCCCGCAAGTTCGACTTGTGGGCGACAATGTTGAAGCCGGCATCTATTCCACTGCCGAAGCCCAAAAAATAGCTGATGAACAAGGTTTTGACCTGGTGGAAATTTCTCCAAATGCAGATCCTCCGGTTTGCAAGGTCATTGATTATAATAAATTTCTGTACGAGAAGAAGAAGCGTGAAAAAGATATGAAAGCCAAGAGTAAAGTCTCAGAGGTGAAGGAAATACGATTCACCCCCAACACAGACGATCACGACTTCGATTTCAAGAGTAAACATGCATTAAACTTTCTGAAAGACGGCAACAAAGTGAAAGCCTATGTGCAATTTAAAGGCCGTGCAATTATGTTTAAAGAAAGAGGAGAATTACTTCTTCTGAAGTTTGCGGAAAGACTTATGGAAGCCGGTACATTAGAAAGTATGCCAAAATTAGAAGGGAAAAGAATGTTTGCCATTTTTGCCCCCAAGAGTCAAAAGAAAAAATAGCTATCCCTTCCTCACGGATGATACAATCCCTATTTAGGAACAGGAAAATCTGTTAGTAAATATTGTATCTCCCTTAATTCTTTATTTCGTAATATTACCAATCTCATAATTAGGTAAAACCCCTGTATGATTTCCCCCCGATTGTATCGATTTTTGTGTCTGACGACTAAAACTAAATACTTATTATCCTATGAATGAAAGTACTGGAGATGTGATTAAAGTGATGATTGTGGACGATCACGTATTGTACAGAGCCGGTGTCAAAACAGCTCTTTCCATAAAAAAAGATATTCAGGTGATTGGAGAGGCCGACAATGGCTTGCATCTGATGAACATCCTTAAGGGCGGCTCCCTGATGCCCGATGTTATTCTATTAGATATTCAAATGCCTGTGATGGATGGTATCGCAACACTTCCTGAAGTCAAAAAACTTTATCCTCATATCAAAATCATTATGCTTACCCTGCTTGACGATCAAACAGTGGTAACCAAACTGATGGAACTCGGAGCAAACAGTTACCTGGTGAAAACTTCTGATGCAGAAATTATCTACGAAGCAATTAAGACCTGTTACAAACAAGAGTTTTATTTTAACTCGCTTACCAACAAGGCATTGCTGAATAACCTACGGCAAAAGAACGTCCCCACCATCAAACTCCCCCAGGAAGAAACCCCTCTTTCTGAAAAGGAAATTACTGTTCTCAGGCTTATGTGCGAAGAAAAAAGCACGAGGGAAATTGCTGAGGCGGTAGATTTATCTCCAAGAACTATTGAGGCTATCCGCGACAGATTAAAAGCAAAGACCGGCACAAAAAGTACGGCAGGCCTCATCATGTTTGCAGTAAAAAACAAGCTTTTGAAAGAAGATATCTGAAATTGTATCTAAACATCTATAATTTTGCTCATTCGTCTTTATGAATGAGCATTTTTTCATCTTCAATGGATTCCTGTTCAGAAATTCCCGGCCAATCATCTCTGTGGGTAATCCCGCTTACGCATTCGGCGATGGTCTCTTTGAAACGATGCGGTATTTTAATGGATACATAATCAACCGTGATCTTCATTTTTCCCGACTGTTTCATGGAATGCAGGTATTGGGATATCAGTTCACTGAACATTTTTTTGAAACCATTCTTGAAAATATTCATTTGATTGTTCTGAAAAACCATGGCCGAAGCAATGCACGTGTCAGGCTAATGGTGTCGCGCGCCCTGGACATCTCCGAAAGGAAAAATAACTATTCTGATTATCTGATACAGACATTCCCGGTTGATCTTCCTATTTTCAAAGAAAGAGGTATTGCAGTCAACATATACGACAGATCTACCAAAGCCACCGGAGAACTTTCAAATCTCAAAAGCAATAACTATTTACTGAACATCCTGGCCAAACAATTTGCTACCGACAATGATGCAGATGCCTCATTAATTCTTAATTGCCATCACAGGATTTGTGAAAGTGCAATGGCAAATATCTTTTATTTCCGCGAAGGGAAATTATTTACACCTCCCCTCACGGAAGGATGTGTGGAAGGCACCATCCGGTCATGGCTTAAAAAGAATTTATCAAGAATAAATATTCCAATTCACGAAGAAAAATGCACGCAGGAATTGCTCTTTGAATCGGATGAAATATTCCTGACCAATGCGATTCAATGGATACAGCCTGTAAGAAGCCTGAATGGCCATTCCTTCCAAATAGATCAATCCAGGTCTATTTTTGATTTTATGCAAAGCGAATTGCTGAAATAAAAGAAATCCTGCCTACCGTGCTGCATGATAATAGATGCCTGATTCCCCCAGATTGTTCATCGAAAAATTAATGCTGACTGAAATATCATAAAGCGTCACAATGTCCACCCCAATCCCATTTCCCCAAAGGAAGTTATCAGACAACATTGATCTTTTTCTGGAATAAACACTACCTATATCCGAAAATACTTTCGCATAAAATGTAATAGGAATCGAACTGTAATTTTCTGAGCGAGTGAAGGGAGTCGGAATACTAAAATGAAAAATCTTTTTCTTCAATTCCGCCTTTGCCATAAAAT
>CAYXAL010000001.1:0-99990 GCA_964463015.1 uncultured Ginsengibacter sp. | reverse complement strand
GTCGGAATACTAAAATGAAAAATCTTTTTCTTCAATTCCGCCTTTGCCATAAAATACGCGACTCCATCGATGACATAATACTCATATCCACGCAGATAGGCATCCCCATACCCCATTGCACGGGTGTTGAAATAGGGTTGGGCAAAGGGTAGCTGAATACCACCACCCAATCGAAATGCTGTGAACCATTCGTTTCCGACAGGGAAATACCAGTACGCATTTGATATAAGTTGTATCCTGTTCAGCCCGCCACTCCACTGAATGCCCCGTTTCGAAATGATTCCTTCGTACGAATGTCCTTTGAGAGGGTAAATCACATTGTCCACATCATCGTATCTGATCTTATATTTTATTTCGGGATATACAATGTGCGTAATACCATTTCCCAAAAAGTCCGGATTGTAATAAGAGATACTGTCAGACAGATTGATTCCCGTCAGGGATAAGGTGAACCACTCCCGTTTCTTAATCTTCTTTCTGGCAAGATATCCAAGAGATACAAACCATTCTCTTCGTACAGGTTTTGTAGATTGAAAGTATTGCAGTTTGTTGCCTTCACTGGTGGCATAAGGGATTTCATTGGAGACCAGAATTCCTGCGGATGGCCTTAACCGGCCGGTAAGATTTTTGTCAATAAAAGGCGAGGTGTATTCAACATTCAGTTGCTTATTAAATCCGGCTGTCGCTTTTATTTCAAGCAAATCATTTCTTCCGGAAAGGTTTTCCTGAATAAAATACATCCCATAACTCAATCGCCTGAGGCTTGCGTGGTAGGTATGCCACCAGACATTAAATGACCTGTCTGCAAGTTCTAAATAAGGTAATGGTAAAGTGTACCATCGCTCTTTCACGACAACGTTGACAACCACTTCATGATCATTTACTGCCACCGGATTCACGTCTGCAGATATGAATAACCTGGTATTGTAGATATTCTCCCGGGAAATCCGGAGCAACTTGTTTAGTTCAGCAACCGGCAGAGTATCGCCGGAGTGCACTGTCATTTCTCTCAGAATAATATCCGCCTTCGTTTTCTTATTGCCAAAGATTTTGATTCCCTGAATAAACACTCTTTGACCTAATGTATCTGTTGATTGGCCCAATGCCTGAAAGGAATGAAACAAGCCGAAACAGCCAGTGATTGACAGAGAGATTATAAGGAATGCTTTGCCTGCGGACATTAATGAGTTTGAACGTTTCAATCAAATGTCAAGATAATTCATCAGGTTTAGGTAATTATCAGAAAGCTCACTCTCCAAAACATCCTCTCCGGTAGAGTAGAGAATCTTATAATTATACCTTATCAGGCTTGCCAGGATGGTAGCAATCTCCTTTTTGTCCAGGCCTAATGTCACCTCCATGATGGAAGTAGCTGCAATCGGAGAAATATTATAATGCAAAATTGTAGCTCCATTGGACTCAATGACGGAATTTAATTCCGAAACATTCAATCTTGACTTCTCAATTTCCAGTACAATGACTGCCCCATATTCACCCGCACCACAAAATCTGCCCAAGGCATTTATCAAATCAATATGGGTAACACTTCCCAGGTATTCTGAAGATTCGGTTACTACAGGCACTACATCGGATCGATAAAGATTTGCAATGGCAACGGTTTTCAGAAAATGAGCCGACCCATTTACCGAAGCGGGTATCATCTCATTGGCCAAATCCATAACTTTATAACTCTTGCCCTGATGCATCAATAATACTTTGCTGACAAGCCCTTTGAATATTGAATCTTCTACCACTGGCAAATGATTGCAGGTAAATTTTTGCATGATCTCCAAGGCGTACTCTGTAGAATCACTGAGTTTTAAAACCGGAAGGTCTTTATCGGCTAATTGCAAACTTGTCATAAGGTCATTTTACTTGTTCGTCAGAAAATCTGTCAAATGTTCAACAAATAGACAACAAAAACAACTAAACTGTTGCAGCCTTTGATTTCAATCTGGATAAAAAGCCACTTAAGATCTCATTAAATTCTCCCGGAACCTCCATCATAGGTGCGTGCCCGCATTTATCAATGAAATGTAATTCGCTGTTAGGAATGAGTTTATTGAATTCTCTGGCTACAAAAGGAGGAGTAATGGTATCATTGTTGCCCCAAATCAGACAGGTAGGCTGTTTTATATGATTCAGTTCTTCCCCAAGATTATTCCGGATAGCACTCTTTGCAAGTGCAATAATTTTAATCACCTTCAGCCTGTTGTTGGTGATTTCAAAACATTCATTTACCAGTTCTTCCGTAGCTATCTTCGGGTCGTAAAAGGTTAGTTCAGTTTTCTTTCGGATATATTCTTTATCGCCTCTTTTAGGATAGCTGTCGCCCATGCCACTTTCAAAAAGTCCAGAACTCCCGGTCAGAATCAAAGATTGAATCTTTTCCGGATTTTTCAGAATATAAACCAAAGCTACATGTCCACCCAATGAATTTCCCAACAAATGAATATGATCGTAACCTCTGTGATCAATGAATTTTTTCACAAATTTCGACAAACCTCCTACGGTGGTATGCAACAGGTCGAGGTCAAACAAAGGCAGCATGGGAACAATCACTTTATAGGTACCCCTGAAATATTCTACGAGATGTTCAAAATTGCTGAGTGCTCCAAACAATCCATGTAATAATATGAGTGGTTCACCTTCACCTTCTTCCAGGAACTTGTACTTCCCATCTTGCTTTACCTGATATTCCATCTTATCATTTTCTGTTATAGATGCCGACCATCCAATGCTAAAATAATTGTTTCTCATCAATTAAATAAGAATTAATATTCAACAGGGTGCTTTTAGCTAGCAAATTTATCCTGCGAAACTGCCAAAGAAGGATTGAAGATCATTAAACATATTTCTGAAAAAAGGCAATGCCTTACCAAGGAAATCAACCATTCCGGGTGCTACCGGTTCTATCAGCGAATACACCCGGGAGGAGGCCAGAGTCTCCTGACTAAACAACGATACCTTCACTGCATAAAACACCAGAATACTGAATATAAATAGATAGATAATTACAAAAAACAGGATTCCTCCCAACTTATCCAACCATCCCAATGTTGAAAAGGTAACAACTGATTTTATCAATTTGCCTATCAAATTCACCGCAATAACCACCCCAACGAACACCAGCAAAAATGAAAATACCGGCAGCCATAATGAATATCCCGAATCTCCCTTTGACAGATAGTTTGCCACTACCACAGAGAGTTTAAGAGCCGCTGCCAGACCTACATAATAGGCCACAAATGAAAATAGACCCACCACAAAGCCTTTAGTAAACCCTTTGATGACGGCGACTACCATAGCAAACAAGAAGAGAATATCTAAAGTCAATCTTTTGAAATTGAGTTTTACTTTTTTGAACCAAGTATTTCCTTCACGACGGCAGCAATCAATCTGCCATCAGCCTTACCGGCCAATTGCTGATTGGCTGCTCCCATTACTTTCCCCATATCCGCCATGGACGAAGCGCCCGTTTGGTCTATCAACTTGCTGATGGCCTCCCGCACTTCTTCTTCCGATAATTGCTTTGGAAGAAAAGATTCAATGATTTCAATTTCTTCCTTTTCACGGGTAGCGAGATCAGAGCGATTTTGTTTTTCATAAATATCAAGGGAGTCGCGTCTTTGTTTTACCAACTTTTGCAACATCTTGATTTCTTCACCTTCAGAAATGGTTCCGCTAAATCCTGGTGAAGTCTTTTCATTCAGAATGGCCGACTTAATGGCACGCAGGCTGCGCAATGTCTTTTCATCTTTTGCCAGCATGGCTTTCTTGATTCCGTCGGCTACTTTTTGTTCAAGTGACATAGATATTTTGTGTTTTTGAAAGTTCTGAAACTGGAATATTCAAGTTTCATAATTGAATATTTGAAACTCCAAGACGCTACTTCGTCCCGATCTATATTTACCGTTACTTTAACTTGTCTTCTTCCAGCATTGCTGCAAATTTTTCATGAAACTGATTGGCAAACTTTTTCAAATCCTGCACCAACTCAGTTTTTCCGGTAGCTCTTTGAAAGGAGTCGCCCATAGTGACCATCGTCTGGTAAAAAAAATCAGCCATCTCATCCATCATCATATCTTTTGTCCACAGATCTATACGAAGAGCTGTTTTCTCAGTTCCATCCCAAAAAGCAAGCATCATGGCTTTGGCTTTCTGTACTTCATGGGCGCTGCTGTCTGTTGCATTCCATTGGATGCTTTGCGGCACTTTCTCATCATCGAGCTGAATAGCTATCTTAATATGTGATTCTTTCATTGCCGCAAATGTAAAACAGTCGCCTAACATAATCATAAAGAGTCGTCAATTGATACAATTTAATGATTTGATCGTTGAGAATTGCTTATCTTGAAGCCGACATCATAATGTAATACGGAAGGCTGGCAATGAAAAGGCAAAAGAAGGATATCTCAGGCTTTGATCACATCATAGAATATTTTGGGAATTATGGCACTGTAGGTACTCCGGTAGCAGAATTTTTGGAAAGAAGCATATCATTTCTTCAAGTCGAAAAATTAAAATGCATCGTAGAACCCGGGAGCAGCAATGAAAACCTGTTTTTTATTTTTAAAGGAGTGATAAGAGGTTATATAAAATCCGGAAACAAAGAAATCACTACCTGGATAAATGAAGAAAATGAACTTGTGGGATCTATCAGAAATTTTGGCCTGAATATTCCTTCTGAAGAATTTTTGCAGGCGCTGGAGCCAACCGAACTTATTGCACTTCCAACTCAGGCAGTGGAAGAACTTTATGAAAAATTTCCGGAGACCAATCTGATCGGAAGAAAAATACTGGAACAAAGCTACCGGGATGCTGAGGAGCGAGCATTTATTTGCAGGCTGCCCACTGCAGAAGAGCGGTACCGAAGATTCCTGCAGTCCAGAGGAAGTCTCCTAAACAGAGTACCTCTTAAATATATTGCCAATTACCTGGGAATGAAAATGGAAACCCTGAGCAGAATCCGGAGTAAGTTGCCCGGCACCCTGATGCAACCCTGACTATTTTTTTCTGGCAAGGGTATTTACATCATCTATCTTCACAAATTCAAAATCTCCGAAAGACAAAAGTTTGTCTCTGATCTCATCATTGCCCGACACCGTGTGTTCAAAAATCACAGCAAGCTTTTTTGTCGTTTGCAGAATGTGCTTTGCACCTTCCAACACATCCAATTCCATACCTTCCACATCCAATTTAATTACCACATTATCCTTATCATTAAATGTACCCGGCGGCAGAATTTTGTCAAGGGTGGTAATCTGAATATTCCCCGGTTCATCCATTCTGCTTCTGTCTATTCTGCTTGAACTGGTAACCACTTTCTTGACATCAAAATAAACTTTCTTATCCTCGCTCCCCAGCCCATAGTTGTAGAGGGTGACCTTGTCCTCTACATTATTTAATAGAAAGTTACTCTTTGCAGCTTCAAAATTTACAGGCTCAAAAGCAATACACTTCACCCCTTTGCCTGCCAGCCACACACAAAACTCACCGATACAAGCGCCAATGTCTATAAAGCAGGTAATATTTTTACTTTCCTTTTCCAGATAGTCCCTCACTTTTCGTTCGTATGCATAATTGATAAACAGAAAATCATTGGTGCCCTTACGAAGATTAAATTTTCCCAATCTGGAGGTAGCCTGCCAGGATTGTGCAGGAGGAATCCCTCTCAATAGGTAATTCCATGAAGCCTTTAATGATTTAAAGTCGCCAAATCGGATAAATTCTATAAAATACCGCAGGTAGGTGGTGTATTTGCCTAAGTTATATACGGAAGGGTAATAAGCATTATCTTTTTGCATACATCAATTTTTAAAAAACCAACTTAAAATTTCAAGGGATAATAGAGAATTCTCAAAAGGAGCGGCTAAATTAAAATATGTTTTGAGTAATTCAAAGAAAAGAAGTGACCAATTATTTTAAATAATGGCTTCACCCCTGCTATTCCATAATCTTAAAAACTAATTCTTTCATCAGAGAGGCGGGTGAAGTATTGTGACTTCCGATCCCAATGGTCTTGAGATTGTAATGATGCAACAGCAGAATGGCTTTTTCAAAGTCTCTGAAAGTATAATTTTCCATGGCGGCAATCGCCTGCCTGATCGCAGACGGATTGTTATAGAAAAATGACCTTAACGACCTTTCGCTCTGGTCGGGCAATTGACTCACTACCATCAGCCTGGTAAAAAACCCGTAAAGGGTGGGCAATACCAACTGAACCGGCAAAGCCTTGGGGTTGGCATCCATATATTGAATGATGCTGATGGCCTTTCCGAAATCTTTGAAACAGAGGGCGTCCTGCAGTTCAAAAATGTTATAGTCTTTGCTAATCCCGATATACTTTTCAATATCGTCTTCAGAAATAACTTTTCCTTCCCCCAGGTTGATGGTAAGTTTCTTTACCTCATTGGTAATTCTTGACAGGTCATTTCCCACATGATCCACCAGCAAAGAAAGGGCTCTCGGCTTTATCTGTAAACCTTTTGATTGAATGTAACCATTCGTCCAGGCCGGCAATTGATTGTCATAAATCTTCTTGCTGGTGAAAACTTCCCCATGCTTTTTAATCAGTTTTGAAAACTTCGTCCTGCCATCCAGGGTTTTTCCTTTATAGGCAGCGACAAAAATGGTACTTGAATTTGGCTTTTCAATATAAGGTTCAAGTTTATCTACATCTTTCATCTGTTGTGCTTCTTTGAGCAACACCACCTGACGCTCTGCAAAAACGGGATACCGCCTGCAGGCATTCAATACTTCTGCCCAATTGGCATCTCTTCCATAAAAAACTGTAAGATTAAATGAAGCCTGGTCTTCTGTCAATATCTGATGTTCTGCATACTGCACGATCTCATCAATAAAAAAGTCTTCATTTCCTTCCAGCCAATACAATGGCTTAAACTTATTAGACTTCCATGAAGAAATAATCGCTTCGGCTGACATGGGCTTCAAAGATAAAGGGATTGAGGGTTTCGGCGCATGTCTAATTATAAACAATGTGTGTACATTTGTCCGTCCAGGATTAGGTAATTTTTACGAGATTTAATAAATCAATTACCAATAAATAAAAATCACATCTTATGAGTTATGAAAATTTTCCAGAAAGTGAGAAGAATCCGGAAATGCCGGTGAAAAAAGACAACTCACGAAACATTCTTACCGGGATACTGGTCATTGCACTCCTTGCAACCTGGGGTTACATTATTTACGACAACAATAAGAAACAACAGGAAAAAGACACGCTCACACATCAGGTAGTTACGAGTGACTCCGCAAAAAATGAATTGCAAAAAGAGTTAGACGACGCTGCACTACGACTTGATGCACTCAAAACATCCAATGCAAGAGCCGACAGCCTGATACAAACAAAAGACAAAGACATTCAGGGGTTAAAAGATCAGATCCAATCCATCCTGAAAGATAAGAACGCAACGCAGGCTCAGCTTAATGAAGCAAAACGCCTGATCGCACAACTCAAAGGGAACATAGATACTTATGCATCGGAGATAGAGGCTTTAAAAACACAGAACACACAACTAACTGAACAAAATGCGCTTATCAGTTCGCAACGCGACTCTGCTCAACAAGACCTGTCATCTGCAAAACAGGAAATACAACAGAAAAATGAGACGATAGATATTGGCTCCACATTGCACGCCAGCAATTTTAAGATCGTAGGCATTCAGGAAAAACACAGTGGCAAAGAAAAGGAAACCTCAAAAGCCAAACGGGTAGATAAATTAAGAATCACATTTGATCTGGATGAAAACAGAATTACCCAAAGCGGGCAAAAGGAAATTTTCATATCCATTACTTCACCTGACGGCAAGCCTGTATCGGTAGATGCATTGGGGTCTGGCAAGTTTACCACTCGTGATGGCGTTGAACATTCCTTTACAAAAAAAGTCACCGTCAATTATATACAAGGCCAGAAACAAACGGTCACTGTGGAATGGTCACAAAACAGCAGTTTCCAAACCGGGAATTACAAGATAGAAATTTATAACAATGGATTTAAGATCGGAGAAGGAGTAGTCAACTTCAGGAAAGGCGGTTTGTTCGGATAGTATATTAGATCTTTTGCTCAAAATAAAAGTGCCGGATCGTTCTCAAAAGAAGTCCGGCACTTTTTCTTTATTGAAAAACCCCCAGTTAGCTTTCGCTTTTGCCAATGAGTAGCAACTGGCTTGCCTGCACCTGCGTGAAGTACTTTTTGTTGCCACTCTTATCGACATATACATTATTCATGAGTTTACCTTCAATAGCTACCTCTTTTCCTTTGTCAAGCATTTGCTCGGCAATCTCCGCAATTTTCCCCCAGGCAATGATATTATGCCATTGCGTCTCGGTTACTTTTTCGCCACTGCCATTGCGGTAGGTTTCGTTGGTAGCGAGAGAGAATTTGGCCATTTTCTTACCTCCTTCCGTAGTACGGATTTCAGGTGCTTTACCAATGTTTCCGATCAGTTGAACTTTGTTTCTTAATGCATTCATGACTTTAAAATTTGTGCCCTTCCGGGCGGTTTAAAAAATTTGTATTTCAGTTGGTGCGATGGTTGAATTGCAACAACAACACAAAGATGGGGTCGTGCAAAAGGGGTAGTCGGTTTTTATTCGTTTACTTACGGATTTATTCGTTTGTAAACGGTTACGATCGGTAAGATGCTTTCTGTGATTGGATTCCCCTCTTTGGAAAGAATTCTATTTTGGATTGGTTATGAGTGGATCAGGTCGTAATTTATTCAGTTAGCAAAGATTTTAGGACCCATCTGGCACAAGAGAACCTGATTTGAAATTTTTAAATTATGTAAACAAAACCCACCTTCGTCGTTAGTAACGTGAAAGGTATGGTCGTTTCATTCGGCGATAAAGAGACAGAGAAAATTTGGAATGGGGAAGAATCTAAAAAATTGCCAAGAGAAATTCAGGATACAGCAAGACGTAAATTGAGAATGCTAAACAACTCAATTGATTTAAATGATTTAAAGGTGCCGCCAGCTAACCGGCTGGAAAAACTTAAAGGAGATTCAAAAGATTATCAAAGTATCAGAATAAATAAGCAATAGCGGATTATTTTTAAGTGGCAGCAAGCAAATGCTTTTGAAATTTCTATCACGGACTATCATTAAAAGGCGAAAATATGGACAAACTAAGAAATACATCACCCGGTGAAATTTTGTTAGAGGAATTCCTGAAACCTATTGGCGTTTCAGCATACAGGCTTTCAAAAGACATTGAAGTTCCCCAAACGAGGATATCTCAAATCCTTAAAGGGAACAGGCGGATTTCTGCGGATACAGCAGTCAGACTTAGTGCTTATTTCGGAACTTCTGCTAAGTTTTGGTTAGGTCTCCAGGACGACTTTGACATTGAAAATGAAATGGCTGACAAAAAGGAAGAGATAAATAGAATAATTAGAATACCGACACAAAACGTTTGCTAACAAACGTATTTATGCAAGCAGCCTGACAGAGTCTTTAGGTTGAACATTTCGTTCGGAAACTTCCTGCATAAATACGCCGGACGTAAACGGTAAGCAGAAAGGCCACCGGTGAACAATGATAATTAGCTTCGGTATCATACTGACTATTCATTCTGCCTTTTGGCGAGATGAACATTAAATTTTGACGGAATTACAAGTTTTCTAAAACTCCAGAAAATATTTATTTTTCCATTTATGCACGCATGAGACTACTACCTTCAAGATCAGAGCCTTGTTTCGGAACTATTCCGCTTCATTTGACATTAAATAGAATGGGAGTGATTGACGGCATACTCCGTGATTATTCCAATATAAAAAATTAAATTCGTAAAATTGTAACAGGCACAACATTTAAGCTGCCGTCAAAGAGACCCGGCAATGAAAAAGATTGCAACATTTTTGACTTTAATGAGCCTTTTAGTTTCCTGTACAAAAACACGAAATGATAGTAATAATAACAACTGTCCGGATTTTGTAAAAGGAGATGTTATAGTTGGAGTTAAAAATACTGCATCCATTGAAGAAGTGTTTACAATTTTCAACCATCTTGGGTTAAGAATCGATGAAATGTCCGGATTCTTTTATACATCGTCCTATCCACAAGGTAGCCTAGCCGCTATCATAGATTCCTTAAATACAAAATCATATATTCAAACAAGAGGTTTTTCCGCAAGTGCTTACGTGCATTATCAAACTGGTATTATATATGTGACCTCACTCTTTTTTGATATGACTTTAAACAATCAGAAGGATTGGCTATTCAGTAAAAAATATCTAAAACTGACGGACACAAAGGGTAATACAAAAAATATTCTTGTCAAGGTTATTCCGGGGCAGGAAAGGTATTGGCTCAGCGCGCTTAAACAATACGACATTGTAACCTGGACTGAATTAAATTGTATAGGACAGTTTCAGCTACATTAAAGAATAGAATCAAGCATCGGGTCTTCATTCACTAAGGTTGCCGGAAAAAACCGCACTTGAATTATTACTTATGAAATATGTTCATGCTGGTTACCCCTGTTTTGCCTTAGCCTTAATCTGCGAAAATAATTTAGAGACAGATTAACTTTTTCCGCAAAGCAGAAACACACTTCATATTAAGGCATTCAATCCTCTATACATGAATAAAAGAATTTCTCTCACATCTTTTTATGCGCACGGCAAATAGAAATTTCTTATCTTGAATACGTCAAAATATTATTGAATGACAAATAGCCAGACAAACATTTGCACATTCTGCAGCAAACCGTTGCGTGGTCGTTCAGACAAGAAATTTTGTGACGATTACTGCCGTAACAATTACAACAACCAATTGAAAAGCAAGAGCAACAATCAGGTAAGAAATATCAATAATGCTTTGCTGAAAAACCGAAGAATCTTGTTGGAGATTTTCCCCGGCGGAGAAGAGATGGTGAAAGTGTCGAAAGATAAATTGATTGAAAAAGGTTTTCAGTTCAAATACATGACACATCAATACACCAATAAAAAAGGCAATGTGTATTTCTTTTGTTATGAAACCGGTTACCTGCCTCTGGAAAATGACTGGTATCTGATTGTAAAAAGGAAAGATCACAATTAATAGTCTCAAAATAATCGCGCACTGTATCTCAATACGCTTCCTGAGATTTTTCCGAAATTTGGGATAACATGAAATGCCTGATCATCCTGTCCCTGATATTTATATGCAACTGTAGCTACAGCCAGTCGGGTAAACCTATCCGTAATACTACCGATCTGGCAAAGGATATCAATTCACAATTTCATTCAGAAGATGAAAAAGTTCTGGCGGCCTACCGGTGGATTACTCAAAATATCCGGTACAGTGAAGACGATTTTTTGCAAATCAACCGGGGACTCAATACCCGGGCTGTTATTGATGTAGCCTTTGAAAAAAGAAAAGGTGTTTGTGAAAATTTCTCATCCATCTTTACCGATGTAATTCAAAAAATGGGCTTTGAATCGGTAGTCATAGAAGGATATACACGGATAAATCAAACGACTGATCAAAGAGGGCACAGTTGGTCTGCTGTAAAATTTACCGACGACTGGTACCTCTTTGACCCTACGTGGGACGCAGGCTCATCCAATGTTTTTGCGTACTTCAAAAAGCCCGGCACCGAATTCATTCACACACACATCTCTTTTGATCCGATGTGGCAACTCATTGACAGGCCATTCACCTATCGTGAGTTTGAAGCAGGTCAAAAAATTTCAGGGAGTATTTACTTCAATTATAAAGACTCCATTCAGAAATACAGAAATTCTGACAGCCTCACCTATTACCTGGCTGCTATATTCAGAATTGAAAAATCGGGCAAAAGAAACCGTGCTGCAGAGTTGCATTACAAGATTCTTAAAGGTTATGTAGAAGACCACAGGGAAGAAGATCAGATGACATGGTTCAACCGGGCAGTCACATTGCTCAATCAGAGCCGTGACCAGCTCAATCAATTTATCTCTTACAGAAATAACTTTTTTCAGCCTGTCCGCCCCGATGCAGAATTAAAGTTGATGCTGGAGGGAATAGAAAACAAAGTGTCTGATGCCTTGTTGCTTTTTGACAAAGTGGATGCCTCAGAAGCTGTTCTGGTGTATGGCACGCAACCGGCCAGAGATCAGGTCAGAAAGTTTGTAAGTACTTTTCAGGATCAAAAGCTTTTTCTGAACACCTATCTCTCTACCGACGTGGCAAAAAGAAAAGATCTATTCTTTAAAAAATAACCTCAGGGCTTTTGCCAGATAACATCCGCAAAATATTTATTACGGTCTTTGAATATACTTTTCTGAACAAAACCTACCTCCCTGGCAATTTTGGATATTGTTTCTTCATCATACTTCTGAGAAATCTCTATAAACACAGGCTCTCCTTTCCTGAAGACGATGTTGCTACCTGAAATATTTACCTCCTGAAGTTTTTCGGAAACCAAATAACTCTTACAGGCACCCGTTTGAGGATCATAATTCGGATAATGGGAAAAATTTTCCAACACAAAATTTCCACCCAGCTCCCTGTTGATTCTCTTCAATAAATTCAGATTAAACCGGGCTGTCCACCCTTCTCTGTCATTGTACGCAGCGAGAATAATACGCGGATCTTTTTTTAAATCAAATCCGGTCATCAGCACATCGCCCCGTTGCATCATTGCATTCAATCTATTAAACATACCCGTGGTGACCTCAGGCGGAAAATTGGTTGCATTCCCTCCGAGGAACAGGATTACCCTTTTATTATCTGATGCTTTAATTGCCTCTGGCAACTTCTCAAAATATTCACCTGTAAAACCCTGAAATTTCAGCGAAGGAAACTCCTGGATAAACGTTGCTTTGAGCAGTTCAATAATATGCCTGGAAATATCAATAGGTATATAAGTTCCCAATACATCACAAAGACACAACTCACGGATAAGGTGGATTGACTTTGCAATATCGCCCGGTCCAAGTTCGATGACATAAATTTTTTCTTTCCCATGTACCAATGCGTTTGCGATGAAAGAGGTTTGCTCCTTGAATATTTCCATTTCACAACGTGAAGGATAATACTCAGGGCTGTTCATTATCTGCTCAAACAAAAAATCTCCTTCTTTGTCATAAATATATTTAGAGAACAGATATTTCGGATCAGACCGTAACCCTGTCAATACATCCATGAGAAATTGCTGATTATCCATATCTTCATTTTGCCAGCCGGATGCCTGTGAATTGCCAGCGCTGTTGCGGGTAAAAAAAGTTTCGGTAAGTTTTGCGACTGTGACCAAGCGGTGTAGCCGAAGATGCACCACGCAGCACTTTCTGGCTTACCATAAATTTCCCATTGTATTCACCCAACGCACCGGGTAGTTTTTTAAACCCCGGGTAAGGCAGATAGCTGCTCTCCGTCCATTCCCATCGGCTCCCCCAATTGACATGAGGCGCAGCGGCTTCCCATTCAAATTCCGAAGGCAGTCTTTGACTCTTCCATTGTGCAAAAGCAAATGCTTCATAATAACTGACGTGTTTCAATATTGCACTTTCGTCAAGCGGCTTTAATCCATCCAGATCATACGCATACCATTGATTATTGATAAGGTGCCAATACAAGGGCGCTTCAATTTTATTTTCATTCACCCAGTCCCATCCATCAGAATGCCAGAGAATAAAATCCTTATAACCACCGTCATTTATAAATTCCAGATACTCGCCATTTGTAATCAGTGCATTGCTGATACTATACTTTCCAAGATATACAGGATGTGATTTCAATTCATTGTCATAACAAAACCCCTTACTCTTAAAGCCAATTTCATAAAGACCGTCCTCTATGCTCGTGTATCCTTTACCGTTATTGAAAGCACGTTCTCTGAAATGGATATCGTAAGGAGGGAAGAGCGGGTTGTTTCCTAAAATAAATTTAATATCTGTCAACAACAGTTCCTGATGTTGCTGTTCATGATTGATTCCTGTAACAATAATGCTCTGTACATTCTCCGGGAGGTGAGTATTCAGCAATGCACCCATCGCTTCATCCACATATTCTCTGTATTTGAGTATTTCTTCCACAGTAGGCCTGCTGAGGTTTCCACGGTTTACACGCGATATCCTCGTACCCAGAGATTGATAGTAACTGTTGAAAATAAAACTATACTGTGGATCAAATTCCTCATATCCCTTCAGGTGATTTTTCAATACCACCGCTTCAAAAAACCAGGTAGTGTGCCCCAAATGCCATTTTGGAGGGCTTGCATCTGCCATAGGCTGTACCACAAAATCCTCTGTTTTCAAGGGTTTGCAAATATCTGTAGTATGTTTTCGGATATTCTTATATTTTTTCAGCAATTCAGAATCAACTGCTGCCTGCAAATTTTCTTTAAGCATTTTTCAAGGTTTTATTTATAAGACACAACTATTGTGCAAGGTTTTTGCTGGAACAGAATTTGGAATCACTCGAAATATGGAAATGAGGCAATTAGGCGACAGCAACCTGTATTTATCACCACTTGTATTCGGAGGCAATGTGTTTGGATGGACTGTGAATGAGAAGACAGCATTTGAGCTGCTTGACGACTTCGTCGATCATGGGTTTAACAGCATTGATACCGCCAATTCATATTCTACCTGGGTACCCGGAAACCTTGGCGGAGAATCTGAAACAATTATCGGCAGGTGGCTTCAGAAATCGGGCAAAAGAAAAAACATTTTCATTTTCACAAAAGTTGGTTCTTTAACAGAACATGGGAAAGGTCTGTCTGAACATCAGATTATTCATCAGGCCGAAATGTCGTTAAGCAGGTTACATACCGACTATATTGATCTGTACTTTTCGCATAAAGACGACACCGAGACACCACTTGAAGAAACGCTCAATGCCTACCACAAACTCATCAAAGAAGGGAAAGTGCGCTATATCGGCGCCAGCAATTTCAGCGGCGTACGACTTCGCGAGGCATTGAATGTATCGCTGCATAAAGGACTGCCCAAATACATCGCCGGTCAGCCCAGATACAACCTGTACAACAGAAGTTATGAAGAAGAATTGCAGCCTTACATAAAAAAACATCATATCGGGGTGGTTACCTATTCTTCATTGGCCAGTGGATTCCTGAGCGGCAAATACAAAACCGATTCAGACCTTACCAATTGTGCCCGTGGAAAATCCGTTGCAAAATATCTAAACACAAAAGGACTTACCATCATTCAAAAATTAGAGGAATTATCTCTGCAATCCGGATTTCCAATGGCGTCAATTGCTCTTGCATGGATTTTGAAAAACCCCACGGTCACCTCAGCGATTGCAAGCGCCACCTCCGTATCTCAATTAAACGATTTGATGAAGGCCACCGAATCTGAGATTATGAATCTGCCATTGGATAATTTGGTGGAATGATGATTGACACAATCATCTTATCCAAACCTTTTGTCTGTAAGCCTTTAAATCGTTTTCGGCTTCACCATTCTACTTTACTTAGCTGTCTTTCTTTCAAAGGTTCAGTTTCTTCTACATCATCCAACAACTTACCCGGACGTATGATCAACCTCAGTGTAGGATTGTTGGTAATAAATGACCAGAACCAGTTGAATGCAAGTTTGGCTTTATTGCGATATCCCACTAAAGGGATAATATGAATAAACAACCAGATCATCCAGGCAAAAAAACCGGTAATTGAAAATTTAGGAAGGTCTGCGACAGCTTTGTATTTACTGATGATCGCCATGCTGCCTTTGTCATTATATCTGAAGGGGTTCATCTTTTTCCCCAACTCTTTTCTGATCAGATTTTTTGCCAACAAACTCCCCTGTTGAATAGCCACCTGTGCCAATTGCGGATGTCCCTGTGGAAAATTGTTGTCTGTGGTCTGTAGGCAAATATCTCCAATCGCATAGATATCATCGCAATCCTTCAATCTGTTATACTCATTGACCAATATCCTGTTTCCTCTGCCGGTGGCTCCTTTGTGCAATCCGGGAATTTCGTTGGCCACAACGCCCGAAGTCCAGATCAATACATCAGAGGCAATTTGTTCACCATTTGAAAAATAAACAACTCCCTCTTTATAATCTTTCACAGCCACATTGTTCATAATCTTTACACCAAGTTTTGATAATGCCTCATGCGCTACCCGCTGCGCCTTTTTGCTCATGGTACCCAACAAAACCGGACCGGCATCCACCAGATGAATATGCCCTTGCAGGTTTTTGATTTCAGGATATTCTTTGGCAGCAATGTAATGGCCTAACTCTGCAAGCATTCCTGAGATTTCTACCCCGGTAGGGCCACCTCCTGCTACGACGATATTGAGCGCCTTTTCTTTTTCGGCTTTGGAAGTCGCACGTACGGCCTTCTCCATAGATAGTAATATATGATTCCGCAGGTTTAGCGCATCATTAATTGTCTTCATGGGCCAGGCATAGCGCTCTACATTTTCCATTCCGAAATAATTGGTATGCGTGCCCGTAGCCAATACAAGATAATCATACTCAAGAATGCCGGTAGAGGTTTCCAGCAATTTTTCCTTACAATCTACTCTAACCAAAGCTCCCATATGAAATCTCAGGTTTTCTTTTTCCTGAAACAATCTTCTGAACGGATAACTGATATTGGATGGCTCAATAAAAGCACTGGCTACCTGATACAACAATGGTGGAAAGAAGTGATAATTATTTTGATCCACCAGAGTAATCTGAAACCGCTTGTTTCCCGAAAGTTTTTTAACAAAATTTAACCCTGCAAATCCGCCACCCACAACCACCACCTTTATTCTGTCCTTTTTCATAACCTTACCACTTTTAAAAATCATTAAATCAGGCAACCTTAAAATTGCGTGCAAAGTTCGCTACTTACGCGGGGAAAACAGTTACTCTTATGGGAAAATCTTTTCAATACTCTGCCAAACAAATTGGAAACTGTTGGCCTTACCGGAGAATCATCAGTTCAGCAAATGCAGCCTGGTGGCAAGTGCTATCAATGAAGCCACATTGTGCGTATTTGTCTTTCGGAAAATATTCTTGCGATGGGTAGAAACAGTAAACTCACTTATAAACAATTCTGCGGCAATTTCTTTATTGGTCAGCCCTTTGCACACCAGCCGGATAATCTCAATTTCCCGGTCCGAGAGCAACAGTTCATCCGACTGGATTTCCCTGTTCCGGCACGACTGTAGCTCTTCAATCAATTCATCAGAGAAATACAATCCGCCGCTATGGACTTTATAAATAGCTGCCAGCAGTTCAGCTTTATTGACCGACTTCGGCAAGAAGCCTTTAATGTCAGCCTGTTCCACCAAATCATAAATAGTCTTTGCATCATTATTCATGGAAAGAATAATGATTTTTACGTGTGGAAATTTTCTTTGAATCATCACCGCAGTCTCATAGCCGCCGATTACCGGCATTATCAAATCGATCAGCGCGATATCTACGTCTGTTGTCTCAAGGTCTTTCAACAATGAAAAACCATTGTTACTCTCCAAAGCCACCTGGAGTTGTGGCTCATTTTCCAGCAACAACTTCAACCCATCGATCACAATCTGATGGTCGTCAAGAATAGCAATTTTCACAGAATCGATTGACATATTTTTTGGTTGTTATCAGATATTTCAGGTGGGTATTTCAAATTCAAGTGTAGTACCTTCTCCGGGTGCACTAATGATTTTGTATGTGCCCTTCAGAAATTTAATTCGGGTCTCGATATTATCCAGTCCGATACCTTTCCTGGTTTTCACAGTCGCCAGGTCAAATCCACGCCCATTGTCTGACACACTTGCCCACAGACTTTTTTGTAACACATTCAGGCGAATGTCTATCCGGCTGGCTGCTGCATGTTTCACCACGTTGTGCACACTCTCCTGGAATATCCGATACACTATCATTTGAATTTCTCTATTGACATCCTGCATGAGGCCATCCACTTCCAGAGTGACCTTCAATTTATTGCTGTCAATTTTTTCTACCAATTCTTTCAATGCATTGGCAAGCCCGTTTCGGATAACATGGTTTGTTACCATTTCATGGGAAACACTTCGCATCTCCGCAATAGATTCATCAATCAGCTCCAGTGAATTTGAATAAATTTTTCTGGATTTTTCTCCTTCCGGAAGGTTTTCTATCGCCGCCTGGAGATTCATCTTCGTTGCACTCAGCAACTGCCCAAGCCCGTCATGAAGGTTTTGGCTCATGCGTGATCTTTCATTTTCTTCAGCGCTAATGATTGCTCGTGCAGCTTTGTCTTGTTCATCAATGCGCGCTTCCTGCAACTTTGCCCTTTGCTCCATTTTTAATTTATTAAAATACAGAAATCCAAGAGCTGCCAATAATACAAAGGCAATCAGACCATATACAATTTGTTTATTCTTCTGCTGGATTTTTAGTGACTTGTTATTATCACTCAGGCTCAAAAGGTCGATCTTTTGCTGATTGTTTTTTAATTCGAGCGTATTATTTGCCAGGGTGACATTTTTATTCTTTATATCCAATTCCTGATTTGCAATCAGTAATTTTTGGTTGCCCAGTTGCAGATTCTTTTTATCAAGTTCCAATTCATTGGCAAGCAATGCCAATTGTTTTGAAACAAGCACCTGCTTCTGCAATTCATTCTGCTTATGAAGTAATTTTATCTGAGCTTCCTTCCTTTCGGTTTCATACTTTACCTTCAAATCACTGATCTGTGACTGAATATCCCGGTTGCTTACAGAATCCCGTATTTTTTCAAACTCATCCAGATAATCTTTGCCACCGGACTCAGATGATTTTTCAAACGCATAAAGCATTCTGAGCTTCAGGATTTCCTGCAGTTCCTGTTGATATTTATGTTCTCTTGCCAACTTTTCAATACGATCAACTTTTGCATTGAACTCCTCAATTCTTCCAAGATTCAAAAATGATTGCGCCACATTAATCCCAGTGCTTATTTGCCCCTGCACATTGTTTAACCCCTTCACAATATCTTCAGCCTTTTCATAATAGGAAAGCGCCTTATTCTCATCATGATCAGCCAAAGCAGCGATTGTACCGAGGTTCTCATACGCATTTACAAGTCCACCTTTAAATTTATATTTTTCCAAAACAGGTATGGCTTTTTGGAAATAAGATTTGCTTTCCTCATACATTTCCTTTGACCTGTAAACGGATCCTTTTACCAGATAAACTGTAGCAAGGGATTTTTCATTGTTCTTTTTCAGATAAAACCTTTCAGCAGTCTGAAGGTAATTCAGCGCCTCCTCATAGCGTCCCACATTCTTAAACATGATCCCCAGATTGAATGAAGTATTTGCTGCCCCTGCGTCGTCCTTCAATTTTTCTCTGATGTTTAGTGCTTCCAACGCATAGGGTATTGCTTCTTTAAATCTACCCTTCGTGCCATACAGATTGGCCTTGTTGGATAGTACAAGCGCTTCATCACCCGGCAATCCAATTTTTTTGTAGAGAGCGATGGCTTTGTCATAATCTGCCAATGCGCCCGCGTCATCTTCCATCTCCGAATACACATTTGCACGGTTGTTGTAAAGATCGGCCAGACTCAAATTGTCATTCGCCTTTTCAGACAAGGCAATTCCTTTGGTAATCTCTGAAAGTGAAGCCTGATAATTTGCATAATTCAGGAATAGAATGCCACGATTCTTATGATAGAAAATTTTTTGAGGAGTTCCCATCGGATAATAATCATCCTTCCAGATTGAAAAATATTTCTCGGCCTGTACAGAATCGAACTCTACCAATTCCGTGATCAGCATCTCTACCAACTTCTGACGTTCCTTCAAAGAAGTCATGGACTGACTATTCAGAACATGAATGATGCTGTCCGTATAATTTCTATTTTGTGCCGGGCACAATAGAATACTGCTTTGCCAAAAAAGTAGAGTAAGCAAAATGCGTGAATACACAGTTAATCGGATTGGTCTGTAAAATATGAACAGCAATATATTTCAGATTTAAGACAATAATGAGTTGGCCCCAGACTTTTTTCAAAAAAAATAAATTGGTTTAATCCTAATTGATACAAACAAAATGGCCGTCCACAAGGGGAACGGCCAACTGAAAAAAACCACCAGTTAGAATTTAAATCCCTCTATCGTATCGCCACCACTTTTGTAATAAATTACTCTTCCCAATTCGTCCATTTTATAATCCGGATCTTTCTTATCCCCTAACAGCATATCGGAAATTCTCTTGCCATCGGTCTTGCTGACAATTGTAATTCCGGCGTCTTTCCCCTGATTGCTTCCAAATTTTGTCAACATAGCTACAAAACTATTGGCCTGTGCAGTTGCACTGAAACGTTTTGAAATGCTTTTGAAACCTGCCACAGCAGAATTCATTCCTGCGGATGCCAGGCCATTTGAACTTTTGATTCTTGAATCCAATGCGGGATCTGTACTTCCATAATAACCTTTGGCAAAACTTAACTGTGCGGATTGTGCTGCACCGGCTGCTCCTACGGCCAGGCTTGCCGCACCACCCAATCCGGACAATAACTTTCCACCCAATGTTTTGCCCGGTGGCTCAATGTAGGTGTGGTATAGTTGTTTGCCATTCTTATCATACAAAGCTGCGTTTTGTTCGCTGGCAACAAATAAATTTCCTTCAAAAATATTGAGTGTATTGGGTTCTTCATCCCTTTTAAAATCCAGGGCCTGCAACCATTCATTTAATTCTCCTTTTTCGAAATCCATTTTATAAATCTTCCCATTGCCATATACATAACCGGTTTTCAAATCTTCATTATATCCAAGACAGTTTTTTACTTTAAATCCTTTTTTCCAGCTTTTTTCGCCAGACTCCATATCCACTATATTGATCTGTTCTGATGTTCTGAAATAAATACCCTGAGGCACCAATTGCAGATCTCTAACCTCCCCTTTTATACTGATAGGTTTTTTTGTGATTGACTTTCCTGCATCGAGATCAACAATGCTTATGAAATTATCGCCTCTGTCTAATTCTGTGGCCAGGATCAGTTTATTGCCTGCCAGTTTATAGGCAAGCACGTCTCCCTTTATTTCAATATCGTTGTCATTCCATTTTGCATTTCCTGTGGAAGGGTCAAGCAGTAAAAGAGTGGCCCTGTTTTTCTTGGAAGCAGATGCACGGGAAATTTTTCCAATGAGCCCGCCACCGCCTTTGTTTGCCTTTGCAATATCTTCCTGCCGCTTTTCTGCAGTTACCACCAGCATTCCCCGGCTATCGTGCAAAATGTAAGAGATGGGCGAGGGCAATTCAAAACGCTTCCAGACTTCTTTTCCTGTGGCAACCTCAAACTGGGTAAGGATATCCTGATTCCAGAAATAGAATTTACTTTTATCATCCGTCTGGAAAAAATCGGCGGATGTGGTTGTTTGATTTTCTGAAGCATTTTTACCTCCAAAGACTCCTCCAAATCCTGAAGATTTTCCGGCAGCTACCACCGGAAGGTCACTCTTCATATCTATGTTGTAAACGACCTCTCCGGTCTGATTGCTGAGTTTGTAAATACGCTTATCTGTTGCGATCAGTATTCCATCTTCCACTTCACCGGCTTCTGAAACCAATTGCTCCGATTTCTTCTCAAATAATTTATCCTGATCCCACACCTTGGTTCCGTTGGTAAGATCTGCCAGTACAGTGGTAAACTTGCCCGATTTATTCGTTCCGTAAAATAGCATACGATTGCTCTTAGGCAGATACAGCCTCTTGATCACCGTATTCAATCCCATATCCTGAGTGTTGATTAGGGTTTTTCCACTTACTACATCTACTACTTTATTGTATCCTTTCATAAGACTTGCTTTGACCAGGGTTACATAAGGAGTACCATCTATGGGATCCACATTTTCCTCCCTGATATTTTCAATATCATCGGCTTTCCAGATTTCTTTTCCATCCTGATCTATGCCGTACAATGCATCTTTGGTTGCCACCATCATCGTACCTGCATCGGTAATCCTGTACCAGTTAATTTTTGAGGGAAATTCCTTTTGCCAATCAGCATTTTTCTGGGCATGAAGCACTCCTGTCAGGAGTACACAAGCCAGGATTAAAGCGGTTTTTTTCATGACTTATTTTTGCCCGTAAAAATGATGTAACTGAAAAACTGCTACAATACCCTGAAGAGGGTATTTTATCCGGAATGCGGTGCAATTCAGGTCAATCAAATTGACTGATAACCCCCACTCTGTGAACATGGTAAATGGCTGAAGACAGGCAGCCTGTCGAATGAAGTTTCAGTTTGCAGAATTAATAACAGTAATGAAATAGTCGAACATTACCTTTTCTGAGGAGAAACAGAACTATGAAATTCAGACAGCTATTTTTTTCTGGCAACTATAGCGATCGCATTCATTTCCTTTTTGTACTTATTAAACACACATCGCATTTCATTGATTCTTTTTCGGGCAGATGTATTGCGTAAAATATTAAATCCGATCTTCAGACTTCTCAGAAATCCTTCATCGTCAATAATTCTGCGGGTTTCCAGAAGCAGCATCTGGTTTGTAAATACATGCACAATCTCAAAACCTTCATTTTGCAATAAATGGATCCACTCAGATTGGGTGAGCGGACGTGCATTGACTTTGATACACAGGCTCAATTCACGTTGTATCTCTGCTTTCTCCTCTTCACTGATGTTATCCGGCATCAAGCCCAATTCGTGAATACCATAATACCCACCGGGCCTTAGTAAGCGATGTGCTTCCCGGATGATATCTGACTTGCGTTTGTCCACATGCATGGTCAGCATTGCTTCGCCATATACCTTATCCGCACTGGCTTCGGCGAGATGTGTTTCGGCTGCATTGCCAATCACGATTTGCCTTCCCGGTCCATTAATCTTTTTCCGTAACCCCGATGCAGCTTCTTCGTTGAGTTCAACGCCGATATAGGTCTTCGGATGTTTCTCCAGCACCTTAAAGGCGGTATAGCCGATCCCCGGAGCAAATTCTATTACCTCATCCTTGGGTGAAAAGTCCATGGCGTTGAGCAGTTTTAGTGTCAGCTCCTTACCGCCGGGACGTAAAACCTTCTTACCCATTTTTGAAAGCAGCCAGTGCCCCTGCCTGGTGTCTATATATTGATTACTCATGAATTAATTATTTTGTGCAAATGTCAAAGGTTTTGAGGGCAGTTATTTGCTAAGAAGGGAAAAATTCACCTGTCAGCATATCCAGCATCCATTTATCAGGGATGTTAATGAAACTTTGCATTTGCCCATCGTATAGGTAAAGTGGAATGAGAATCCATCAAAAAGTTTAAAAAATTCCTATAATCACGGTCTCCGGACCAGGCAAGGCTTGGACAATTCTGAAATTTCCCTACATTTGCAGCCCTTTTTGAGTTTTTTATGTTTTGGCTCAGAAGGAAAGGCTTTAAAAACATATTGCCCACATGGCTCCATAAGTCTCCGCCTGTGCGGGGCGCCGGCAAGGGTGTAAAAGTAAATTATTATAATAATGCCAAAGGTTAAGACCAACTCCAGCGCCAAGAAGCGCTTTAAAGTAACCGGTAGCGGTGAAATTGTTTATCAGAAGTCATTCAAAAGACACATCCTCACAAAAAAGAGTACCAAGCGCAAACGCTCTCTCCGGAAAAAGGGAGTAGTAGCAGATGCCAACAGGCCTTTTGTAATGCGCCTGCTCAGAATGAAATAATCTAAAACAATTTATAAACTCACCCGAAGGGGTAAAAAATATTACACCATGCCACGTTCAGTTAATTCAGTAGCCAGCCGTGCCAGAAGAAAAAGAATTTTAAAAGCGGCCAAAGGTTTCTACGGAAAAAGAAAAAATGTTTACACAGTAGCCAAAAACGTTCAGGAAAAAGGGATGACCTACGCATACGTAGGGCGCAAATTGAAAAAGCGTGAATACCGCGCTCTCTGGATTGCACGTATCAATGCTGCCGTACGCGAAGAAGGGCTTACTTACAGTGAGTTCATTTTCAAATTGCGCGGAAAAGGAATAGACCTTAACCGCAAAGTGCTTGCAGACATTGCAATGAACGAACCTGAAAGTTTTAAGTCGCTGATTGCTTCTGTAAAGTAATCCAACGTGATACTCAGAAAATTATTGAACCGCCGGAAGGCGGTTTTTTTTTGTTTTAGACACATCATTTATTTCCGGGGTGAGAAGTTAAAAACTATCTGAGTTTTGCAATCACCATTGAACGATGGATGAGTTTTCTAATAATTGAGAAATGGCTTGATTAGCACAGAATTTGTCAAAATAATTTATCCAAATTCAAAGTCTGCACTTATACGTTTCACAGATTCAATTAGAGACATGCTCAATGAATGTCTGATTTCTACCAAAGTAATTATAGAAATCCATAACAAGCATAAGGTTTCATAGAAGAACTTCAATTACTTACAAAAGGCACATTAAGGAATTACTACCTACTTAAAGGCTTTGATGAACGTGCAAATGATTTAATTTACAAATCACCTAAATAGAATCTTGTCAATAGGCATATTTAAAAAGAATTTATCACATCCAATTTCCAGTCGCAAGTCTGGCTCTTCCTGAAAAATCAAATCTGCATTAATCGCTCAGTCACAATGCCGATCACAATGGCAAAACCAAAACTCAAAAGTGTCCCGATCAAAACATATTCAGTGAGCTTACGATCCTGCCCAACCTTGAGATCGCTGAACCGGAAAACCGATTTGGCAGTCACCAAAAAACCAATCGCTGCCCATTGGTTGTTAAGAATAAAAATGAAAACCAACATACGTTCAAGATACCCAATCACCATGCCGGCGTGAAGCAATGAGGAAGTTTCTATTTTTTCGGATTTGATCTCCGTAGCCGGTGTCCATTTCGATAGAATCAGCCGGATAAAAATTGATGCCGGATGCAAAAGAAACACAATGGCTGTCGCCAGGACAAGAAACTGATTCAGACTCCAGGTATTGAATTCAATGGATGGTTTTTCAATAATCAACGTAGCTGCAATAATTACCAAAAGATGCAGCGCCTGATCGATAAAGAAAAAGAGCCGTTTATTTTTATCCTTCTGTACCTCTAATTTGGCTGCATCAATGATAATGTGCGACACCGCAATGGAAAACGCTACGGGAGTCATTGAAAGATCAAACGTAATGAGCATGATGAGCAAAAAATGCAGAAGCCCATGAATATATAATTTTACGCTCCTGTACTTTTCTCTCTCCTTCTCTCTCACCCAGCTATCCGGTTGCAGCACAAAATCTCCCAACAAATGAGCTAACAAAAATTTGATGAATAATATCATTGCTTCAGTGAAGTTACCAATGTTTGAAAATACCCATTAAAATCCAGCAACAGATCCAATTGGGATCGCCTTCTGTTTTGACTTACCCCGGATTGATTAATGCGCAGTTTATCAGCCACCTCCTGTTGACTCCATTTCGGATGCTCCAGCATTATCTGTACTGTCTTTGCTGCTGCTGCGGTCCAGTTGTCTGCGACAAGTGAAATAAACCCGGCATATAAATTCAATGTTCTGTTCAGGGTTTCATCACCGGTGGTAAAGAAGAGAAATTGCTTTTCTTTCATGCCGTCAAATGTGCGTCCCGAGCGAATAAATGCAGTGCCATTGGATTGGGATATTCTGGCTGCTTCATGTTCTACATTTCCAATTCCGATACTGATACGTACATCCAATCCCTGCACCTGCTTTACCATACTTTTGAGCAACAGGTAATTGTAAAAAGCATCCTGAGGCTTACATCTGAACTGAAAGGAATCACCCCGGTAAATTTCCCATACCTTGGGTGACTTACCCTGGCCTGTCAAAAACTCCTTCAGAATTTTGAGATAAACCGGGGGTTTGGTCCCTCCGGAATTCACGATATCTCCGGTAATAATGGCAACCATAATCTAAAATGTTGCACGAATATAAGCTAATTTACTAATAATTAAGATTATAAGCTATATAAATGATAAACATAACAATTCACTTTAGAGATAATAACTGACTTGAATGATAAGGAGATATTTCGCTTCGCTCAATATGATATGGCATTGTCTCCCTGAGTGGAGACGAAAAAAAAATAATGATTCCAAACGTCATGGTTCGTCTTCGCTCACCACGACAGAATAAATGGCATTGCGATTACACAAAGAGGAAGAAGAATTTATCTGCCTGCAAAAGAATCAAAACAGGAAATCAAAATTGCCTTGCTCTGATTTGAGATATTTCGCTTCCCCCAATATGACATGGTATTGAATCCCTGAGTGGAGACGAAGGGAGGAAATGGCAGAGATTTTCTCGACCTTTACATTCGGTATATCTAATCAAAAAAAAATAATGAGTTATTAATTAATTAAGCTATTTCTCAGGCTCGCGATTGCTACAGCATTTTTATCGGCTGTAGCGGACAGGCTTGGCCTGTGGGGGCAATCTAATTCTGTATGGGGTTCCTGGGATTCTTTTTTGCAATACACTGCACAGATCAACCCCTGGGCGCCGGCAGTCATTGTTCCGGCATTGGGTTTGTTGGCTACCGTTGCAGAAATTGTGCTGGCTTTGGGCCTGATTGCAGGTTACAAAACAAAACTATTTGCCAACCTTAGCGGGATATTGTTGTTGATTTTTGCCTTGTCAATGACGTTTTCCACGGGAATAAAAAAAGCATTAGATGCCTCAGTATTTTCTGCCTCGGCTGCCGCATTTGCGCTGGGAATCATGAAAGAAAAATATTGGGAACTGGATGCAATCATCGAAAGAAGGCAGCGTAAATGACAATAAAGATTTTGAAGACTGGAGTATGACTCATGCAACTTCCTGCTACTACATCATCTCCACTACCCTTTTCCCAAGTAGTGTACTCAATGCGAGTCCCATCCCACTGAGACGGATAGCACAAAACGTTCTTTCAGACAAGGGTTTTACAATCACCTGCTTCACATCCCCAAAACCCATTATGCCCGACCAGCGTTGTTCTATCTTATAATCGATACCTGGAATTATTACCTCGCTCAACATACGCTCCAATGCATTTTGAATCTTGTCGTTTAGTCCCAGTTCGGATGTAGTTTCTTTTTCAAAATCCAGATTCCTTCCGCCTCCGAATAAAATACGATTGTCCACATTTCTGAAATAATAAAATCCTTCATCGATGTGAAACGAGCCCTTCACTTTCAATCCTTTTATTGGTGTGGTGATTAGTACCTGGGCACGTGCCGGTACGGTATTGCTTTCCTGTAAAATTTGGGATGCAAATCCATTATTGGCAATTAAAAACCGATCACAAGTGACAGAACCATAACTTGTATTCAACTCTACCTTATCCCCCTTTTCTTCAAATTGCTGAATACGGATTCCGTTGAATACTTCTACACCGGTCTCCTTAGCAAGTTGCAAGAGCGCAGCATACATCTTCCCCGTATCCACCTGGCCTTCCCCGGTGTTTTCAATAATATGCTCAATTCCCTCAAATCCGGAGACTGTGATTTTTTCGTCAGCTATCCTGTAAACATTTGCTCCTGTGATATGCTTCACCTGCTCATTGAGGTAATCCAGATGATGCATGCAATTTTCATAAAGCGGATCGTGATATCTGAAAAGTTCAAAGCCATGTAAGGGTTCATAGCCAATGGCATCATCACCCAGCAATTCTCTCAAATTTTTCAAGCCACGAATTCTCTCTCCTACAAGAGCAAACACCTTTTCTTCATCCGATTTTTTTAAGTCGGCCAATAACTCAGAAGGGCTGCCAAAACAGGCAAATCCTGCATTTCTGGTACTGGCGCCCCCATTCACGGCATCCTTCTCGAGTACCAAAACATTTTTGTCCGGATGATTTCTCTTAAAATATATTCCGGCAGAAAGGCCGGTAAAACCAGCTCCGCAAATAATCAGATTGCGGCGGTAAAAAAATGTCTTCTTTTCCCAGTAACTAAGCATGGAAGGTTAAAGAGTTAATTATACCCGCTAAATTATGAATGTCGGCAGGTATCGCCTCATGATAATTATTCTTCAATTTTCATTTCTCAGAGATTTGTACCTCCCATTATCCTAGCCCTACTTCAGAATGTAAAGCCGGAATTTCCACATCAGCAAAACCTTTACCGATCAGTCTGTTCCTAAACTCCATCTGTACATCATATTCACCATGCACGAGGAATAATTTCTTTACCTGCCTGACATCCTGGCACGAAAGCCATTGACTGAGATCTTCATAATCTCCGTGTGCACTCATGCTTTTAATTTCTCCAATGGTAGCATTTACCTGGTGCACAACCCCAAATATGCCTACTTCCTTTGGATGTTGCTTGAGTCTTCCGCCAAGAGAATTGGGTTCACAATATCCGGTCAATACAATTGCATTCCGGCTGTTTTCGATATTATTACTGATGTGATGCTTTACCCGTCCGGCTTCTGCCATTCCACTGGCAGAAATAATTACTATGGGATCATTGCGATAGTTGAGCGATTTACTTTCCTCCACACTCTTCACAAACCTCAGCCCCTTAAACTGGAAAGGATCATTATCCGATTGCATTATCTTTTGAATCCTGTTGTTGAAGTACTGTGGATAATCCTTCATGACCTGAGTAGCCTCATAACTAAGCGGGCTATCCACATAATAATCAAGAGCAGGCAACCTGTTTTCTAATTCCAGTTGATTGAGCGCAAACAAAATCTCCTGGGTTCTCCCTACACTAAACGCCGGTAAAATCAACTTTCCTTTTTTTTCAATACAGGTTTCTGTAATCCATTGCAAGAGGGCATCGCTCGTACCTGTGACTCTGTCATGCAGTTTATTTCCATACGTACTTTCCATAATGATATAATCTGCCTGAGGAAAGGGTGCGGGCGATCTCAGGATCACATCCCTGTATCTGCCCACATCGCCCGAAAAAGTCAGATGAGTGGTCTTTCCGTTTTCATTGATTTGCAAGTGAACTGTCGCGCTCCCGATGATATGACCGGCATCAAGATACATGAGTTTTACATTCTCATCTATTTCAAACCACTGATTGTATTCTATGGTTTTAAATCTTTCTGCGGCAGCTTTTGCATCTTCAGTAGTGTACAAGGGTTGCAGATAAGATTTACCCTGGGCGGCACGGGTCTTATTTACAAACATTAAATCGTTTTCCTGAATCCCTGCGCTATCTTCCATTAAGATGGTTGACAAATCTTTTGTCGCCGGCGTACATAATATACTTCCCTTGTAACCTTCTTTCACAAGTTTTGGCAAAAGACCGCAGTGATCCACATGCGCGTGAGAAAGTATCATCTGATCAATCGCAGCAGGATCAAATCCAAAATCCCTGTTGAGGACATCTGTTTGCTTCCCAAGCCCCTGATACATTCCGCAGTCAAGCAAGTACTTTTTTCCGTTAGCAAGAGTGAGCAAATGTTTTGAACCGGTAACGGTTCTGGCAGCGCCATGAAATGCAATTTTCATTATTTCAATATTTCAATTTAATCTGACAACAGCTTGAAAATTATGAAAAGATTTTTTTTAAATAAAAAAGAATTTGGGATTCAAACCTAAAATACATCATTTTCCATAGACAGGCCGTGATAAAAAACACTTCACATTCAGGTTTCGATAAGAATGGCTTTATCAATCTTTTCACATTTGAAAAGGGATAAGTGCGAAGGGATAAACCACTATCAGCGTCAAACTCTCACATATTCAAAATGAAAATGAAACGATATTTAATAACCCTCATTGCTTCTCTTTTTATCACGTCGTTCGGTTATTCGCAAAAAATAACCGGTACACTTAAGGATGCGACAGATCAGACTCCTCTTTCAAAGGCTACGATCACAATCCTGAAATCAGACAGTGCCACTGTAGCGGCAGAAAGAGTGAGCAGCAGTGATGGTTCATTCACAATAAGCGACATTTCATCAGGCACTTATTATTTGAAAATAACTTCAATCGGGTACGGAACTGATGTCCGGAAATTTCAACTCGGAAAATCCAATTACAATTTTGGTACTATTCATTTGAGCAAATCAGCAGAAACACTTTCAGCGGTAGTCATAAGTGGTGCTCCGCCACCCGTAAGAATGAAAGGCGATACAGCAGAATTTTCTGCAAGCCAATATAAAGTAAATCCGGATGCCAATACAGAAGATCTGATTAAAAAAATGCCCGGAATTACTGTGGACAAAAGCGGTACCGTAACAGCCCAGGGTGAGACTGTGAAAAAAGTAACGGTGGATGGCCGAGACTTTTTCGGTGACGACGCTACAGCTACTTTGAGGAATCTACCTTCTGAAGTAGTAGATAAAATTCAGGTTTTTGATAAACTGAGCGATCAGGCTCAATTGACCGGATTTGATGACGGCAATACAACAAAATCAATAAACATCGTCACTAAAGCCAATATGCGTCATGGCAATTTTGGAAGAATTTACGCCGGTTATGGTACAGACAACCGGTATCAGGGAGGTGGCAATATCAGTTTCTTCAACAATGCAAGACGAATCACACTCATAGGCCTTACCAACAATATCAACCAGCAGAATTTTTCTTCAGAAGATCTTGTTGGGGCATCATCCGGTGGCCGTGGAGGTATGCGTGGTGGCGGCGGGTTTGGTGGAAATAATTTTTTTGTGGGACAACAGAATGGAATTTCCAATACCAATTCTTTTGGCATCAACTACAGCGATGCCTGGAGTAAGAAAATAGATGCAACAGGAAGTTACTTTTTCAATAACAGCACATTGAATAATAACCAAACGATCAACCGGCAGAATCTGTTATTGGACTCTTCAACGTACTATGACGAAACTACACTTTCACACAGTGAAAATTTTAATCACCGGTTTAATCTCAGAGTAAATTATAAGATGGATTCTTCCAATACTTTGCTGATCTCGGGCAATGGAGGATTTCAGACAAACAATTCAGTCAATAATATTCTGGGAATCAATTCAGCCTCTGACCATTTGAAACCCATCAGTCAGACAGGAAACAATCTGAATTCTCATCTGAACGGATACAACATTAATACAGAATTGTTATATAGCCATGCCTTCCCTAAAAAAGGCCGAAGCATTTCGCTTGGATTTAATACTACCTTAAACAGAAACAAAGGATACAATTACAACGATGCGATCAACAGTTATTACAAATTTGCATTAATCTCAGATACGGTAAACAGATATACGGATAATAACACCAACAGCAACCGATATAGTTTCAATCTCGTTTATACAGAACCTTTGGCGCCCAAGACACAATTACAGTTAAACTACAATCCGGCATTCCAGAAAAGCAAGGCAGATCAGGAAACATTTGATTATGATCATGATGCATCCAAATATTCAATTCTGGATACCACGCTGAGTAATAAATTTGACAACATCTATAACACGCAAAACGCAGGATTGACTATCAGGCACGGCGACAGAAACAATATGATTTCTGCAGGAGTAGGCTATCAATACAGTGATCTGCAAAGCAGCCAGGTATTCCCTCTTACCACAGATGTGCGATATACCTTCAGCAATTTTCTCGCGAACGCATTCGGAAGATTCAAGCTCGGCAAATATGGAAGTGTCCGGATGTTTTACCGCGGTTCTGTCAAATCCCCTTCGGTAAACCAATTGCAGAATGTAATCAACACCAGCAACCAACTGTTTTATTCGGTAGGTAACCCCGACCTTAAACAACAATATCAGAATATGGGAATGCTGCGGTATTCTTATGCAAATCGACTCAGCGAGAAAAGTTTCTTTGCAAGTTTTTTCTATAATGGCATTAACGACTACATTACCAATGCCACCTATACGGCATTTCAGGATTCTGTATTGGCTGATGGAATAATCCTTCATAAAGGATCTCAGCTCTCCAAGCCTGTAAACCTGAATGGGTATGCCAGCATCCGGTCTTTCTTTAATTACAGCATGCCATTAAAGTTTATAAAGACAAACCTGAATTTGAATGGAGGATTCGGCTATGCCCGCCAGCCGGGATTGCTGAACAACGTGCTGAATGTTTCAAACAATTACAATTATAATGCAGGCGTGGTACTGGCAAGCAATATCAGTGAGTATGTCGATTTCAATATTTCCTATAATGCAAACTTTAACAACGTAAAAAATACCATACGCCCTGATCAGAACAGTAACTATGTGACGCAAAGTGCAGGATTATCTATGAATCTACTGACCAAAAAGGGTACATTCTTCCAGAATAGTATTTCCAATGAATCCTACAGTGGACTTTCTGATGGCTTTAACCAGAGCTATTGGTTGTGGAATATGGCAGTGGGTCAGAAATTCCTGAAAGGGCAACGCGGTGAATTGAAACTTTCTGTATTTGATTTATTGAAGCAAAATCAAAGTATCACAAGAAATGTGACCGAATCCTATATTCAGGATACCAGAAATCAGGTGTTGCAACAATATTTTATGCTGACCTTTACATATAAACTGAAGAACTTTGGAAAAGGGAAACCGATGGATAATCAAAGAATGGATCGTCAATACTTCGGTGGCGGCGCTCCCCCTCCACCGCATATGTTTTAGTCACTATAAAATTTGTTGCTCTTGGAAGAGAATGAACTGATAGAGCTACTTAAGTCCGGGGATAGAGCAGCATTTAAGACATTGGTAACGCAGTGGCAGGACATGGTGTACAATACTGCACTGGGTATGTTGCAGAATGAAGGAGATGCCGAGGATGTAGCGCAGGAGGTATTTGTGAAAGTCTATGAAGCAGTGGATGGGTTTAAGGGTGAGTCTAAACTATCTACCTGGATTTATCAGATTACCATCCGGAAATCGCTGGATGCCATAAGAAAGAGAAAGAGAAAGAAGAGATTCAGCTTCATTCATAGCCTGTATGATGAGAAAGATGAACTAAAATATGACCCTCCGGAATTTGTACACCCGGGGGTAATGGCAGAAAACAAGGAGAATGCAGCCCTATTATTTAGAGCCGTACAAAAATTGCCGGAAAATCAGAAAACAGCATTTGTGCTGAATAAGATTGAGTTGCTGAGCTACAATGAAGTGGCAGAAATTATGAATTCCAGTGCAAATGCAGTGGATGCATTACTCCAAAGGGCAAAAAAAAATCTGAGAAAATATCTGAACGATATTTTGGAAGAATAATAACAACGGATTCGTATTATTTAAACGTCTAATTTTTTGATTGTAAATATTCAAGTATGAAGCGGGACGAAAAAATAGATTCTATCATGAACAGCCTGGAGGGAGTCCACAGGGCATCTCCGGGATATTTCTTCTACGGCCGTCTGCTGGAGAGACTAAATGATTCAAAAAGTTTTGCTGAGGGAATCATCAGGTTCATTTCCAGGCCGGCAGTAGCTGTTGCGGCCGTGTTGATCATCATCCTGATCAATGCTTACGCCATTTTTAATACTACAATTAAACCCAATCCATCACAACCAAGTGAAATTGCCTCAGTAGATGAATATTCTCAAATTAGCACTCCGTCATTCTCCGATGTTGAAAAAATTAATCCTTAATGAAACCAAAATCGATCAATAAGATTCTGCTGGCCATCATCCTTGTTTTGCTTGTAGCAAACGTGCTCATGCTGTATCTGTTTATCAGTCCGCAAAAACAATGGCAGCACCGGGATAAATCCGGATCTGACAGTGGTATGGCACCAGTGCTTCGTGAAAAAGTGGGCTTTACAGAAAAACAGATTGCAGATTACATGAACCTGAGAAGCCAGCAAAAGCCGGAGTTGAGAAACCAGTTTTCCCAGATGCGGAATGTCAAAGACGCCTACTACAAGACCATTTTCCAACCGGTAAGCGACAGTGTAGCCCTCTCACTCGCAGATTCAATAGGGTATTATCAAAAAGCCATTGATATGAATATGCGGAACTACTTTCTCCAAATCAGACAATTGTGCACCCCGGAACAACTACCGCAATTCGACAGTGCCTTAAGTCGTATCACCCTAAAAATGATCGGGAAACCCAGTCGGGGTAATTCATCTTCAAAAAAGTAAAAACCTTTTAATTATATGAAAACAAAAATCTCAATGATGCTAATGCTTGTATTCGCATTATCCTTCGCTGCCTCTGCTCAGATGCAGAGAATGTCTATTGAAGACAGAGTTAAGATGACTATGGAAAAATTAACCCCGTTGAACCTCAATGCAGACCAGCAGCAAAAAACACAAACTGCATTTACAGACTATTATAAGTCGACCCAAAAAATAATGCAGGATGCAAGAGATAAAGGAGAAAGGCCTGACCGCTCCGTGTTTCAAAAGGCAGCAGACGACCGTGATGCAGCCCTGAAGAATATTTTCACAGAAGACCAGTACAAGAAATTTAAAGACGAAGTTGAAGCTACTTTACGTCCGCAACGAAGAACCAACCAATAAAACCAGACAAAAATTAATGTCCGCTAAGAAGAACCAAACAAAAGACCCACAAGAATACCGAACCCCACAACTTTGCGGGGTTCACTTTTTTTATTTCCTGTATTCTCTCAGTCACATTTTCATTCCTAAATTATACATAACAAAGCTCCAGATATCGGTATCTTCCTCTATCTGTTTGCTGACAGGTTTACCGGCACCATGCCCTGCTTTTGTTTCAACGCGAATAAGCGTGGGGTTTGGCCCGGCATTGTCTGCTTGAAGGGTAGCGGCAAACTTAAAACTATGAGCCGGTACCACACGATCATCATGATCGGCTGTAGTTACTAATGTAGCGGGGTAAGACACACCTTTCTTTAAATTATGAAGCGGCGAATAACTGTACAGGTTTTTGAAATCTTTTTCATTGTCGCTTCTTCCATATTCAGTAGCCCATGCCCAACCAATAGTAAACTTATGGTAGCGAAGCATATCCATTACACCCACCTGAGGTATGGCAACTTTGAATAAATCAGGCCTCTGTGTCATCACAGCTCCTACCAACAAACCGCCATTGCTGCCACCCCTTACTGCAAGTCTATCTGTATTTGTATATTTTTCTTTAATCAAATATTCAGCCGCCGAAATCATGTCGTCAAACACATGCTGCTTATTCTGTAGCATTCCGGCCTTATGCCAGGCTTCTCCATATTCATTACCTCCTCTGAGGCTAACGACCACATACACTCCACCCTGCTGTACAAAAAAAGCATTGGAAACAGAAAATACCGGAGTAACTGCAATATTAAATCCACCATAACCATACAGCAACACCGGATTGTCTCCATTCAATTTCAATCCCTTCTTGTAGGTGACAAACATGGGCACCCTTGTCCCATCCTTACTCGTAAAAAACAATTGCTTTGTTTCCAAGTTATTGGTTCTGAGTTTTACTTCACTCTTTCTGAATAAGGTACTTTTCCCTGAAGCAATTTCATACTTAATAATCGTAGGCGGGTAGTTGAATGAGGAAAAGCTGTAAAACAAAAGTTTATCCTTCCTATGGCCGTTAAATCCACCGGCTGTTCCGATCCCGGGGAGTTTGATCTCATGGTCCACTTTACCATTGTATGAAGCCTGATAGACTCTTGAAGAGGCATCTTTCAGATAGGTTAAAAACAATTTCCCGCCGGCTGTACCCACGCTTTGCAACAATTCTTTCTTTTCCGGGACTATTGTTTTCCAGTTTGGCTTTTCGGGATGCTTGGGGTCTATCACGATCAGCCGGTAATTGGGTGCATCAATATTTGTATTTACGATCAGTTTATCTCCATCATTGTCAATTACCTCACTCTGGCCTGAAAAACCTTTGATAAGCAAACTGAAATCTTTTTGATGCGTGCTTAAATCCCTGATCCAAATTTCATTTCCACTGGTGCCTTCTGTTAAGGTAAGTATCAGAAATCTGCCATCATCCGTGACAGAAGCATTTACAATTCTCAATGGATGATCATTGTCTTCATAGACCAGTTCATCCTCACTTTGGGGAGTGCCGATCTTGTGAAAATATACTTTATGAAATCTGTTTTGGGATGTCATTTTTTCCTTCTCATCGGGTACCGGATACCTGCTGTAATAAAATCCTTCATTTCCCTTCCACGCCAGCCCGCTGAATTTGATATACTGAATTTCATCAGGCAATATTTCTTTATCAGCTACCTTCATCACATGAGCTACCTGCCAGTCGCTTCCGGATTGTGCCTCCAGATAGGCAGCAACTGCATTGTTTTCGCTGAACGAAGGCGTTCCAATCGCAGCGGTACCATCCGAACTCATTGTATTGGGGTTCAGAAGAACTTCCGGTTTGCCAGTTAATCCTTTCTGACGGTAAAGTATGCTTTGATTTTGCAGCCCGTCATTCTTATAAAAATAATAGTAGTCACCTTGTTTAAATGGCGCACCATAACGGGGATAATTCCAATATTTTTCCAGTGAGTCTCTCACCTGGTTTCTGAATGGAATCTTTGAAAGGTAATTTTCTGTGACAATATTTTCCTGCTTAACCCATTCCTTTGTTTCCGCACTATTGTCATCTTCAAGCCACCGGTAGGGATCGGATACGATGGTGCCAAAATAATCATCCTTCTGATCAACCTTTCGTGCATCGGGATAATGAATCTGCGAAAAACAAATATTCGTCATAAGCAGTAGAAAAATAAAATATACAGCCGCTTTCATATCATTTTTTTTCTGAAAGTTAACTATAAAAAATTACCGGTAGGGGATAAAGCGAGTAAAAGAAAAAAGAACATTGCATTTGAAAACACTAATTACTGATGGCACTAAAAATAGGGGAGCTTACAATTGAAGTCAATTTTACGAATTATCTATTTATGATAAAATGGTGTCGTGCCTGCCATAATCAACAGATCCTAAATAGGGCATTCGCGAAAATATCAATTTTCAATTTATCTATTCCTTAAAGAACTTGATCGTCTGCGTTTCTTTACCACTAATTATCTGTACAACGTAATAGCCTCTTTTCAGTTTTGAGACGTTCAACTTATGCTGCATACTTCCAATTGCACTACGTTCTGTTATTTGCAAAGTATTAGTGTTGACGTCATAAATATTCATGATAAACTGTAACTTTTCTTCTCCGGAACTCAGACCATTTTCCTTAACATATTTTTCATCTTCTTTGGCTGTTACTATTAATTGATCATTGGCTGGATTTGGCGTAACACCGAATGCATAACGTGCGTTTCCGGTATAAGAAAAAAATAGTAGCGTCCTTTGAAAGCAAGCCCCATCTCCATCTATTTTAAAGGTAAAAGGAATACCGCCTGAGCCAAGAGGTAGCTGAAAATTTAAAGTACTTCCACTTGTTCCCCAATACAACGGGGTACCGCCAGATCCTAAACTCACTGTAATTCCTGTCATATTGCCAATAGTAACGTGTACCATGCACCCCTGATGAACAAAAACCGGGGATGAATTACTATAAATGGTGCCACTTTGATTTGGATGCGAAACTCCATAAAAAGTACAGGACTCCTGGTAATAGGGATACGGCTCTGATGCAGAAGTAGAATTATCGTTTGCAATTGCAAGAGTCCTTGTTTGGTTTGCTATACCACATGGAAGATTGGAAATAATAGCCGTCAACGTTGTATTGACATTGTACCATTTTTGATTCGTAATACGTAGTTGATTCGCGGCCGGAGTATTTGCAGATAATTGCAATACATTGCCAGAGCCAGCCGGAATTGACCAGGTAACAGTTGCCCCCGCAGGTAGATTTGTAATAAAATAATCGGATGAATTACAAATTATCTGTGGCCCCGATATATTCAGGGTAGATACGTCAACGACAGGTTGTGAAGGACCTAAGTTTGCGACATCGGTTGTATTGGTCGTCATGGATCCTGTATTGCCAGGGTCAAGCCAGTTGCTTAACCTTGTAGAATTTGTACCGCCACCTGTCCAGGAAATGTCAAATCTTCCATACTCTCCAATAGAAGGTATTAGGGTAGTGCACCAACAGGTACTTGTTCCGGGGTTTCCACAAATATTATTTTGATTCCCATGAAGTTGACCCACTATTCGATGATCCTGATTAAAGAGCGCCGCGCCTGATGAGCCATGTTGTACAATTCCTTGGTTGAAGCTGACCCGCCAATGGTTAGAGGCTGTTGATGGACAAGCGCTATTGGGTTCCGACCATGAAACAGAAGTGGCAGACGTATTAAACAGGCTAATCTTCATTAAATCACCCCTGGGATGATGCAGCGTGGCGCCAGATGTTGGGGGCGTTGTGGAACGGGACCACCCTGCATACGTAATTCCGGAGTTTGTTGGTGGCGTTTGACTCATTTCTACAAGGGCAAAATCAAGTTCACAATTATTTGCCCTTAAAGTACAGCCGTTGAATTGTATATCCTCTGTCCATCCTGTATTGGTGGTGCAATCAGTACTCCAATATTGATATTGAAATACCCAATTTGCCATATTTCCCTTAAGGCAGTGGTTAGCAGTTAGAACATAAGGAATGTTTGTTCCGCAAGTGTTCATTGTCAATGTTCCAGTACACGTTCCTGTTCCATCTGCTACCAGAACAATAGCTACAGCACTTCGCTCATTTTGCCAACCATTTCCCGTTGCACACGCCACATTTACATTGCAGGTGGCCGATGCACCAGGATTGCCAAAAAACTCACCGCCTGCCTTCTTATAGCCTAATCCTATTTGACCTATTGTTAACCTGGATTTAGCGGCTTCGTTTAGTGGTGTCTTTAAGGTAATGTATATTTTTTCACCTTGGTAAACTCTGGTTGCCCAAATATTGCCGGGATTATTTTCTTTAGCAGTAATGCTGTCAGTAAGTTCATGCGAAGTAAAAATGCTGAGCACTGAATTGTCCGATAATAAAAAGTCACTAAACTGTAATGACAAGTTTAAAGCGTTATGGGCAGATAATGATAGGTAATAGGTTATGAACTTATTGTCTGTTATTTTATTTGCCTTTGTTAATACATCAACATTCAGCTTCACTGGAATGGCAAAAGTATTTGAATACTCCCTGTTATCCTCAACACTTTCACCAGCTAATAATTTTTTGAAATTCTCTGGTGGTGCAATTGTTACTTCCGCTTCGTTATTCAATGCATTTATTACCCTTTCGTTTGGTATCCCCTTATAATAAATTTTTGTTTTTACTTGTGCATGAACGATGATATCACCAAATAGGAATATGGCAACTACCATAAAAAAGTAAAATATTTTTGTTTTCATAATGATTATTTTTTTGAGGTTAGTAAATAGCTAAATATAATTCCGACTCCGACTTCTCGGAACCATTTAGAATGGTAATCGGATGTTGACTCATAACCAAAAGATGACTTGGGAAAAACATTATCTCCTGCGAGAAAACTTACTATCGGGAGCAACACTGACGTCCCGAAAGCGCTTTTTCCTATTTCTTTGCTCAATGCTAATTTTAAACCAGCGGATGCCGCAACATTTCTTTTCTCATTGCGTACGTACCCTTTGGGAGAGTAATTATCTACAATATGATAATGCTGTTTAAAAGAAAAGTAATTGTCAATAGTAACACCGGCTGATGCGAAAAATTGATTTCTCAATGGTATTCTTTTTTCAATACCTACGCTTTGAGAGAGTGTATGATACCAATACTTATCTGTACTCAAATAAATGAATAAAGGGGTTGGTGCATCAATATGCCGTGAATCGCTTTCCCCAAATCTGCTCTGTGATTTAATTTTATTAAATGAATACCTGAAATAACCTAATCCCACTACTAAGTATAGGTTCTCCTTAATAGGGTGTTTATAAGAAAGCGCTGCTCCCCATCCCGTTCCGCCGATGGTAATCGAGACAGGGCCAATAAAACCATTGTCAGAGTAGGAAAGTCCAGGATAACTATACGTTTTGAAATAAGGAGTTATTTCAATTAATGAAGATCGTTTTTGCTTTAATAATGAATCTTTTTTTTCCTCTTTTTGTTTTTCATTGTCAGTCGGTAAGAACAGAATAGGCTGACCTACAGCCTTTTCTTTGTACTCCCTGTCATCCTCCCCAACATCTTGGCCTGATAATAATTTTTTGGAATTTTCCGGTGACCCATTTGTTGTGTCAGCTTCGTTATTCAATGCATTTATTACCCTTTCGTTTGGTATCCCCTTATAATAAATTTTTGTTTTTACCTGTGCATTTATATTGCCACAATACAACAATATACCGCTTGAAATAAACAAACTGTAAAGTAATTTCTTATTCATGAATTCTTTTTTTATGGTTAATAAATGTTTTATCTGATTTTGTGTGATACAGATATTCCTGCTCCCCACCCATTTAACCATTTATCTCTTGCATTACTATTATTTTCATCGGGGAAGAATGCATCTGTTTCCCAAATGGCGTATACCGGCATACTAAGCATCAGACCAAGTTTAAATTTTCCGATAGCAATTAAACCTGTGATATATGCATCAGCTCTTAATCCTATTATATTTACTAAATGGTCGTAAGTAGGGTTTAAATGGTAGCGAAATCCAGGATCCTTATCATGGTTATGATAAGTAAGAATTTCTAATTCCGGTGCCTCATATTGATGTTGGATTGTTTTTAACTGACCAAATATGTTTGCCGCAGTAAGCATATATACCACAATCAGTATATATTTACTCTTTAAACCTCGTTGCAATATAATTATTGGAAATTTATTGAAATTCATAAACAGGGGCTTTAGGTCAGACAGATTTTTCCACAGATTTCTAAACATCCTTCAAGAAACCAAGGTATCCGACTTGTCTATAAAATTGCGAAAGGGTCGTCTCTTGATTTGCAGGTTTTATCGTTAGCAACCTAAATTTAAGGATTCTTTTTACATTTCATAAATTTATTTGATTTCATTGCTCTCGATCTCCAAGGCTAATGCAATGGAATAATAATCCAACTGACTCTAATTTTCTGCTGCCCGTAAGCTAAATACTTTCCGGAAAAGCTACAGAAATAGTTCCAAAACAGGTTGGGTCTTAATCTTTCCAGTATTCCTCAACTCATCCCATCCACCTGCACTTCCCGGTTTATCTTTCCAATCAACCCTTGTAAAACCTTACCAGGCCCACATTCTGTAAAATGATTAGCGCCTTCGGAAATCATTGCCTGAACAGACTGTGTCCATTTAACAGGGCCCGTCAACTGACTCACAAGATTTGATTTTATCTGAATTGGGTCAGATACTGCCTGGGCAACAAAATTTTGATAAACAGGACAGAGAGGTGTATTAAAGTGCATGCGCTGAATTGCTTTTTCTAATTCTTCCCGAGCCGGCTCCATCAGTGGAGAGTGGAATGCACCACCAACCTGTAAGGGCAAAGCTCTTTTCGCTCCCGCTTCCTTCAATAAGGCACAGGCTTCTTCAATTCCTTTTTGGGTACCGGATATTACAATTTGTCCGGGACAGTTGTAGTTTGCCGGAACTACAATTTCTTCCAATTTAGAACAGATCTCTTCGACGATATTATCGTCCAGCCCCAATATGGCGGCCATCGTAGAAGGGCTTTGCTCGCAGGCTTTCTGCATAGCTTTGGCACGAATCATTACTAATTGCAAGGCATCTTCGAAACTCAGGGCTTCATTTGCCACTAAAGAAGAAAATTCTCCGAGAGAATGGCCGGCCACCATTGCCGGCTTTTCGGTAACGAGTGTCTTAAAGGCGATAACAGAATGCAGGAAAACCGCAGGCTGTGTTACCTTCGTTTGTGTGAGTTCTTCGGCGGTACCGGAAAACATGATGTCGGAAATCCGGAATCCCATAATTTCATTTGCCTGTTCAAATAACGCCTTTGCTTCAGGATTTGAATCATATAATGTTTTCCCCATTCCGGTAAACTGGGCTCCCTGCCCGGGAAATACAAAAGCGTGTGCCATGTTTATCTTCTTTTTATTAAGTCAGACTGAATAAGGTTAATAAATTCGTTTCTGGTGCTTTGCTTCTCAAACTCTCCGGTGAAAGCAGAAGTGGTTGTAACGGAATTTTGCTTCTGGATGCCACGCATCATCATACAAAGGTGTTCGGCTTCTATCACCACCGCTACTCCCAGAGGGTTGAGTGCCTCCTGAATAGCCGAAAGTATCTGATGGGTCATTCTCTCCTGCACCTGCAGTCTGCGGGCGAATACATCCACTACACGGGCCAGTTTACTGAGTCCGGTTACCCATCCATTGGGTATATAGGCAATATGGGCTTTGCCAAAAAAAGGAAGGACATGGTGCTCACAAAGACTATACAGTTCGATATTTTTTACAATCACCATTTCACTTACGGGTTCATGAAATTTTGCTGAGCTCAAAATCTTTACAGCATCCATCCCATAGCCCTTTGTGGCAAATTGCATCCATTTGGCAATCCGTTTCGGAGTCTGCAGCAATCCTTCACGCGTTGGGTCTTCTCCTATTTCTTTCAAAATAGCCTGATATTTTTCAATCAGCGAGTCGGTAGTTTCTTTATCGTATTCTTCTATCTTTTTGTAGGCCATAATTGATTCTGATACATTTTATCTGACGGGATATTCCGCAAAATTCTTTTGTGTTTCATAGAGTCTGATCACAAGCTCCTTGTCGGAATCTATATCATTTTTCAACAAGTTGTAGATTACTACTGCAATATTCTCTACTGTAGGGTTTCTGTCTTTAAAATCGTCCACATCCAGGTTGAGATTTTTATGATCAAACCTTCTGATTACTTTTTCTTTAATAAGTTCACTCAGTTTCTTCAGATCGGCTACAAACCCGGTATCTTTATCCGGCACGCCAATGACTTTTACAATTAACTCGTAATTGTGACCGTGGTAGTTCGGATTGTTGCACTTACCAAAAACTGCTTTATTGGTCTGCTCATCCCACTGATCATTGTGTAATCTGTGAGCTGCACAAAAATGCTCTTTTCTGAATGCAGCCACTTTATTATTCTCCATACCAACCTTCATTTATTCTCCAAAATATTCTACAAAAATACGGGGAGTTTCATACAGCCTTACACAATGAAGTACGACACCCGGAGGCAGATGCTGCCTTAATTCATTCCAGATGCCGATTGCAAGGTTTTCTGCTGTTGTCATTTTACCCTGCATGAAATCTACTTCCAGATTAATATTGTGATGATCTACTTTATCAATGACTTTCTCCCGGATCAGCCGGCTCAGAATCCTTGCATCGATCGAATATCCGGTTTCAGGGTTGGGTTCACCCTTAATCGTAACCCACAATTCATAATTATGCCCATGCCAGTTTTCGTTGGCACAACCTCTGAATACGGCTTCATTTCTTTCCTTAGACCATTCCGGATTATAGAGTTTATGAGCTGCATTGAAGTGCTCGATTCGCGTTAGATATACCATTAATAAATATGAAACTTTTTGCAAAGGTATGCAGTTTGGAATGGTGTAGGTGCATCCACAATCCGGGCTACCGGTTTTTACAGCACTCTTCCATGCTTTTCACTGCTAATTTTCTATGGTGTATTTTTGCAGACTAAAAATCTCTCCATGCGGATAGCAGTTTACAGCCGGGGAATCGGATCGGATCAGTTGGAAGGAATGAAATTGCTTTTAAAAGAGTTTAATGACAATAGTATTGAGCCGGTTATTTACCAGGACTTTTTCAATCAGATTTATTGCAATTTGTCCATTAAGCATCAATTCAGCACTTTTAACAAGCCGGACGATCTGGAAAATATTGACTACATGATCAGCCTCGGTGGGGACGGCACCTTATTGGATGCCATTACCTTTGTGGCCAACAGAGAGATTCCGGTTATCGGTATCAACTACGGCAGATTGGGTTTCCTTGCCATCATCGGACAAGATGAAATTCATGAGATCATTAAATCGTTGTTGCAACACACCTTTGTTATTGACAAACGTACTTTAGTACACTTAGATGCGAACCTTCCTCTATTTGAAGGGATCGCATTCGGATTGAATGAATTTGCAATTCATAAGAAAGACGGTTCACCAATGATTAAGATCCATACTTATCTGAATGGTGAATTTTTAAATACTTACTGGGCAGACGGACTTATCGTGGCTACACCTACCGGATCCACAGGATATTCGCTTAGTTGTAATGGCCCCATTCTTTTTCCGGATTCAAAGAGTTTTGTAATTACCCCTGTGTCGCCACACAATTTAAACATCCGCCCCATCGTTGTTCCGGATCAGTCTGTGATTTCTTTTGAGGTAGAAGGGCGCACAGACGGATTTCAGTGTACACTGGACAGCCGAAGGGAAATTGCTCCATTAGAAACACTGCTCGCCATACGAAAGGAAGCCTTTCACATAAATCTGGTAAGGCTTAATGAGAATAATTTTTTGCAAACATTAAGAAATAAGCTATCCTGGGGGTTGGATAAAAGAAATTAAATGGTATTTTTAACCCCTCTAACATTTTTATTAAAAAATCAGCGACAGATCATAATTCTACCCTGAATTTTTATTGCCCCATGAAAAAATTGATTATTGTTTCGGTCTTTGCATTTCTATGCTCATTTTCCAGTCATGCGCAGCGGGAACAGTATGAATATGTACAGGATGGTGAATTTGGCATTACCGCAGGAGTAGCGCATTACTTTGGTGATCTTAACAACGGATATAATATCAACAGGCCGAAGATTGCCCTCGGCGCATTTTTCAGAAAACAATTCAGTAATTATATTGCCGTAAGGCTCAGCGGACACTTTGCTCAATTAGGTTATAGCGACAGGTACAGCAGCAACGACTTTCAACAAAAAAGAAACCTGAGTTTTAATACCAACATCTTTGAGATCGCCTTGCAGGGAGATTTCAATTTCTTCAAATTCATTCCGACAGACCCCTATCGTGCTTTCACCCCTTATGCCTCCCTCGGAATCGGAGTTTTCAGTTACGACCCCTATGCCATGCTTGAAGGCAAAAAGTACTATCTGCGGCCATTGCATACCGAAGGACAAACTTTCTATAACAACCGAAAGACTTATGGCACAATGGCGCTTTGCTTTCCGATCAGCTTTGGGTTGAAATACGCCTTATCTGAAAAAATGAATGTTTCCTTTGAAGCAGGATACCGATTTACTACTACCGACTATTTAGATGATGTGAGTACGACTTATGTCGGTATAGATAAATTTCCAAGTACATCGGGTGGCAAAAATATTGCTGGATTACTTCAGGACAGGTCGTACGAATTGGGTACACCCATCGGCGTAGAGGGCAGACAACGTGGTTTTAGCAAGCAAAAAGATAAATATGTATTTGCAGAAGTAGGATTGTCCCTGAACCTTACCTCTTATCGATGCCCGAGCTCAAGATAAAAGGATTGCACCGGGTAAATACGATAAATATCTTACATAACAAAAAAGGGAATTAATTCAGAAAACTTAATTTTGCCGAATGATAAATTTTGACCTCATGGAGTACAACACTACGAGGAATCATCTGACTATCCGTGAATACGGACGCCATATACAGAAGATGGTGGATTATACGCTCACCATTGAAGACCGTGAAAAACGCACTCGTAACGCTTATACCATTATAGAATTGATGGGATTTTTGAATCCTTCTCTGAAACAGGTGGAAGATTACAAGCACAAACTGTGGGATCATCTGTATCTCATCAGCGACTTCAAGTTGGATGTGGATGGCCCGTACCCTGTGCCCGATAAGGAAACTTACAACGAAAAACCTGAGCCACTTCCTTATCCTAAAAAATACCCCAAGTACAATCACCTGGGCAAAAACCTGGAATCTCTGATTGACAAAGCCATGGAAGAAAATGACCCTGAGAAAAAACAGGGACTTGCCAATACGATTGCCTATTACATGAAACTTACTTACAGTAATTGGCATAAGGAATTAGTCCATGACGACAGTATTCAATCAGAACTGTCGGCATTGACAAATGGCGAGCTCGAATTTGATACCCGTCCGTTTATCAAACACAGAAACTCTCCAAACAGAGAAGATTTTGTGAGTAACATAGGAAAGAATCGTAAAAATTATTCCAGAAACAACCGGAATAACAGAAATAGAAAATACGGTAAGAAAAAATATTGATTAAGATTAAAAAGAGATAAAAGAAGCCCTGGTTTGCACCGGGGTTTTTAATATAAATCATGAAGCATGGGAAGCTTTGAGGTCATAGGGGGCAAGAAATTAAAAGGTAACATCACTCCACAGGGCGCCAAGAATGAAGCATTGCAGATTGTATCGTCTGTACTGCTGACTTCAGACGAAGTGATCGTTCACAATGTACCCGACATCATTGATGTGAATCTTCAGATAGAACTATTGAAGGATTTGGGAGTGGAGGTAAAAAACCTTAACCCCCATTCATGGTCGTTCAAGGCACAACAGGTAAACCTTGAATATTTATCCTCCCCTCAATTTCGGGAGAAGACCGGAAGATTGCGTGGAAGCGTGATGTTGGCTGGGCCACTTCTCGGCCGCTTCCGAAAAGCCTACATACCTAAACCGGGAGGTGACAAAATCGGGAGGCGCCGGCTTGATACACATCTTACAGGGTTTCGAAACCTGGGTGTTCAGTTTGACTTTAATAGTGATGCGAGTTTTTTCCATCTGCATACAAACGGACTGAAAGGTGCCTCAATGGTACTTGATGAGCCAAGCGTCACCGGCACTGCCAATCTGATCATGGCAGCTGTATTGGCCAAGGGTACCACTACCATTTACAACGCTGCATGCGAACCTTATGTACAACAACTCTGCAGATTGTTGGAAAAAATGGGGGCAAAAATTTCAGGAATCGGAAGCAACCTGCTCAGGATTGATGGTGTGGATTCACTCCATGGAGCAACACATACCATTCTTCCGGATATGATAGAAGTCGGATCCTTTATCGGACTTGCAGCTATGACCAAAAGTGAAATTCTCATTCAAAATGCCGGTATTGAACATTTGGGAGTAATTCCCGAAAGATTTTCGCAATTAGGTATTCAAATGGAAATTAGAGGGGACGATATATTCATACCCTTCCAGGAACTTTATGAAATTGAAAGTTATATCGACAGTTCAATGCTCGTGCTCAGTGATCACCCGTGGCCCGGCCTGACTCCTGATCTTCTGAGTGTATTGCTTGTTGTGGCTACACAGGCCAAAGGCAGCGTATTGATCCATCAGAAAATGTTTGAAAGCAGGCTGTTCTTTGTCGATAAAGTAATTGAAATGGGCGCCAGAATCGTTTTGTGTGACCCGCATCGCGCCGTAGTAGTCGGCCTGGAACGCAAAGTGCCCTTGCGCGGAATCTCTATGACAAGCCCGGATATACGGGCCGGAGTAGCCCTATTAATTGCTGCACTTAGCGCCGAAGGGAAAAGTACCATTCAGAATATCGAACAAATAGATCGCGGCTATCAGGACATTGATGCACGATTGAGAAATCTTGGTGCAGAAATAAAAAGAATACAATAACTGAGGTATGGAAAAAGCGAATAAAGACTATCACAAGATCATTATAATCACAGCTCCCTCCGGATCCGGAAAGACTTCTATCGTAAAGTATTTATTGAAAAAATTCCCTCAACTGGCATTTTCGGTATCCGCCACTACCCGCAGACCACGGGCCAATGAAAAAAATGGTGTTGACTACTACTTTACAGACGAAACCACCTTCAAACATAAGATTCATAATAAGGAATTTCTCGAGTGGGAAATGGTTTATGAGGGTAAATATTATGGAACTCTGAAATCAGAGATGAGCCGGCTTTGGGCGTTGGGAAAGGTGCCGGTGCTGGATCTTGATGTACATGGCGCTATTCATGTTCAGAAACAATATCCGGTGAATACCATCGCCATTTTCATTCAGGCTCCATCTATTGAAGTGCTCAAAGAAAGATTACAACACAGAGGCTCCGAAACTCCCGAAAGCCTCCAGGCCCGGCTGGATAAGAGCAGTTATGAAATGACATTCCGCAAAAATTTTGAACACATTATCGTAAACAACAACTTTGATATAGCCTGCAGGGAAGCAGAAGGCATTATCAATACTTTTCTTGAGTCGTAGTAATCCTTAAACAAATATGATACATTTGTTAAATGGATATCAATACCCTTATTGTAATCTTAGTTGCCGCCCTGGCTATTCTTTGCTTTACGAGCGGTATAGTTGCTGCCTATTATTCTGCCAGCAGACTGGCGATTGAATTAAAGAAAAAACAAAACAAGTACAGCGGACGTGTGTGGTCTGAATACTTTCAAAATCCTTTCAGATTTATTTCAGCTACTCTATTACTTACCAATCTGTTACTGGTAATATTTGTCTTTGCAGGTTGGTTGCTTTTGGGTACTGTTTACAATTATTGGGGAATTGAGAATATCTATTTTCAAATATTAACCGCAGCTATAGCCGGTACAATGTCTCTACTTGTCGGAGATTTTCTTTTCAGAGCCATATTTCATTCTTTACCTAATTCCGTACTGGGAAGTGGTTTTTTCACATTTATCATTCGGCTCTTATTGGCACCGATTACCCTGATAGCTACCAATCTGGTAAGTGCATCAGAATGGATCTTAAAATTCATTCTGAATGTAAAACTTAATAAGAAGGTAGAAATCTTTTCCAGGCCGGATATCGATGTATTCATTCAACAGCTGAAGAATAATGAAAAAGATAACAAACTGGAGAAGAACAATGAGATCTTTGAAAATATTATTTCACTATCCGAGCGAAAGATAAGGGCCTGCCTCATTCCGCGTAAAGAGATTATTGCTGTAGATATCCGGACCTCTGTGGCTGAACTTATTCAAAAATTCAATGAAACCAAACTCAGCAAACTGATTATCTACAACAATGGTATAGACAACATTGAAGGATATGTGCATCAATTGGATTTATTCAAAAAGCCCACAGACATCAAAGACATTCTGCTTCCGATACCTGTGATTCCCGAAAGCATGAATGCTACCGACCTGATCAATAAATTTTCACACGAACGTAAAAGCATTGCATGGGTTATTGATGAATTCGGAGGTACCGCAGGAGTAGTTACGATGGAAGATCTGCTCGAAGAGATTTTCGGAGACATCAACGATGAATTTGACGTGAACGAAGATCTGGTAGATAAACAAATCGGGCCGAAGGAGTTTTTGTTCAGTGGGCGCCTGAGCCTTGATTTTATTACAGAAAAATATAACCTGCCTTTTAAGCGAAGGGAAGAAACCGAAACGCTCAGCGGATATATCATCACCCGGAGTGGCACTATACCCGGGCAGAAGGAACGAATCATCATTGATGATTACCAATTTGATATTGTCAGTGTAGCGAAGACCAGAATAGAAGCTGTTCGGCTGAAAGTATTGCAATAGACGACAAGGCTGAACCCATGCGATTCTATTTATGAAAAATACCTCCGGAGAAAATAATATGTTTCAGTTCTATTCCTCAGATCAGTCATTTGATGCTTTATACTCCGGAAATATTAAGGAAGTATCTGCAAGACATTGGACACCCATCAACGTAGCGTTGAAAGCCGCTACCTATCTTGCCACTCATTCAGGAGTCAGAATATTGGATATCGGCAGCGGCTCAGGAAAATTTTGCCTCATAGGTGCACATCACTTTCCGAGAGCCTACTTCACAGGTATAGAACAAAGAAAATACTTAGTCAATATTTCGAACAAACTAAAAAGGCAGTTGGCTCTGACCAATGTAACCTTTCTGAACAAAAATATGACCGATGAGGATTTTACTTCCTATGACCATTTCTATTTCTACAATTCTTTTTATGAAAACATTCCCGGTACCCAGAAGATAGATCTCGAAATCTCATACGACGAAAAACTTTACGATTACTATAATCTCGTCTTATACAAAAAACTTCAGAAAATGCCTTCGGGTACCAGGCTTGTGACCTACCACAGCCTTGGCAGAGAGATGCCTCCGGGTTTTGAAATCGTAAATTCAGAGCTTGCGGATTATCTCAAGTATTGGGTAAAATTATAACCTGCAAAATACTGTATGGCAATTGCCACAATGCGTCGATCCGGTTTGAAAAAAATCCTGAATTTACACAGTACTGTCATTTTTTGAATTCTCTTTTGCTGATGATTCTACTTTGTATTTTCTTTGCAGGTCTAAAAAATCAATGACAATGAAAATAGCAGTGGTTGGCGCTACCGGCCTTGTAGGAAGCAAAATGCTTCAGGTACTCGAAGAAAGAAATTTTCCTGTAACAGAACTCATTCCTGTCGCATCAGAAAAATCGATTGGCAAGGAAGTCACCTTCAAAGGGAAAAAGTATAAGGTAGTAGGCGCCGAAGATGCTATTAAGATGAAACCACAGGTCGCCTTGTTTTCTGCCGGTGGTAACACATCCCTTGCACTTGCCCCCAAATTTGCAGAAGCAGGCATATATGTCATCGACAACTCCTCTGCCTGGAGAATGGATCCTCAAAAAAAATTGGTTGTTCCGGAAGTAAACGGAGATACGCTGACTAAAGAAGATCATATCATTGCCAATCCAAATTGCTCCACCATTCAAATGGTACTGGTACTTAACCCCCTTCACCATAGGTATGGAATCAAACGGGTGGTTGTCAGTACCTACCAGAGTGTGACCGGTACCGGAGTGAAGGCCGTAAGACAATTAGAAAATGAGCGCAATCAGATCGAGGGTGAAATGGCCTACAAATACAAAATAGATAAGAATGCGATTCCACACATTGATGTCTTCATGGAAAATGGCTATACAAAGGAAGAAATGAAAATGGTCAATGAAACAAAAAAAATCATTAACGACAACAGCATTCAATTAACAGCTACCTGTGTACGTATTCCGGTCATGGGCGGGCACAGTGAAAGTGTGAATATAGAATTTGAAAGAGATTTTGATCTGAAGGATGTAAGAAAGCTACTCTCTGAATCACCTGGTGTGCAACTCCAGGACGACCCGGAAAATTTCGTATATCCAATGCCGTTAACGGCTCATGACAAAGATGAAACTTTTGTCGGGAGGCTACGAAGAGATGAAAGCAGAGAGAAGACACTCAATTGCTGGATTGTAAGCGACAACCTACGTAAAGGCGCAGCGACCAATGCAGTGCAGGTCGCAGAAAAATTATTGGAAAAAGGGATTCTTTCCAATTAATCCGCCCTATTTCAATAGCCCGCTGATCTGCTGAATAGTTTCTGACTGATCGGCATTTATCCCTTCTTTCTGAAAGGATAGATTTCCATTTTTGTCAAGTACAGAGATAACATTGCTGTGCGAGAAGTCTCCGTTGGAGTTTTTCTGAAATTGTACATTCAACAACACAGATAGTGTTCTTACTGCATCATCACTACCATGCAGCAATGTAAAATTATCATCCAGATTCATTTCTTTTTTAAACGCGCGCAATCTTTCCGGGAAATCTCTTTCTGAATCAAAACTTACAAGAGCAAAATTTACATCACCTGCCTTGTCCCCCAATTTTTTTTCTATGGTTTGAATGTCAGCCGTCAGCCTTGGACACGCATAAGTGCAATGTGTAAAAATCATGGCAAGTACTGTCGGCTTGCCCATGAATTGTTTCAAAGGCATAGTCTTATTATCCTGGGTAGTAAAAGTATCTTTCAGGTTAAAGATGCTCTCCTGAGGGATAGTGCCCACCGGGGCTGTATTAGACTCCACGCTCCCGGTAAAAGCGGATTGAGATGCGTGATCGCTGCAGGAAGCAACTGCCCAAATCAGAATTACCACAATAAGAATTCTTTTCATAAAATCTAATTTATATCCTTTGCACAACGGAAACCAAGATTTGCAATACAAAAATTCCCCTTCAGGCTTCCTCTGTAACTGTAACGCAGAAACGAAGCATAGTCGCTCTTGTCCTTCACATACAATGAACTACTCGCACAGAATAACTGAAGCTCATCCTGAGTGTTTGCCCGGCTGTCGCCGCTTTTGATAAAGCTGTTGAAGTCGAAGGTCCATTCCCAAACCAAACCATGCATATCGTACAACCCATAAGTGTTTTTGTAAGCAGATCGTACAGGTGGCAAGACCTTCGGATTTGGCTTTCGATACCAATCAAGAATCAAGTCGGTCAATTTCTGGTGTGGCTTATTTACAGGCTGCGCTTCACCGGCCATCTCCCATTCCGATACAGTCGGTAACCGTTTTCCCTTCCACTGCGCATAAGCTCGTGCTGCAAACCATGACACATAAACTACCGGACTATTATAAATTTGTTTGTTCTTTTCGCCAATAGACAAATCACTCTCCCAATATTTCAGGTAATTGCTGTCTGCAAATAGCCGGTTGACCTTGCTACGTCTCCACTGCGGATTGGCTTTGACAAACTCAAGAAATTCAAGATTCGTAACTGCCGTCACATCCATCAGAAATGGCCTCAGATGCATCGGCTTTGTATTTGGGAGCCTGAAAAAAGGAGTAAAATTGCCCCCGGGAATCCGTACCATCTGATCAGGCACATTTCTTTCTTTGCTCTGTGCGAATGTTGACGCACAAATCATTGAAAAAAATATGAGAAGGATGGGTGTTTTCATATTGATAAAAAAAAGGGCAGATAATCTCTGCCCTTGATCTGATTATTTCTTTATTTCATGGAATATAGAGGGGTCTTCTTTTCCGGTTACTTTAATCTGGCCAATAGCGCCTTTATTAAATGCCCTGAATATGGAATGGTCAGTCAGCAAATAAGTACCCGGCACATCCATTTTCATATCTACAATGGTAGCGCCTCCGGATGGGATCAGGGTTGTTTGAACTCCTTTATTGATTTCACTTCCACCTTCCACGTGAACCTTATCAAATATTTCACCGATGACATGGAATGAAGAAACCATGTTGGGTCCTCCGTTTCCAATATAAAGCCTTACTGTCTCGCCTGTCTTGGCAGTCAGCGCTCCTTTACCAACCAGGCTGCGAACTCTACCATTAAAAAGCACATAATCCGGGTTTTCTGACAATGCCTTATCTTCATCAAAATCCTGTAATCCCGGAGCGTCAAACTTTCCCTTGGTGTAAAAATCACCTTGCATTACATAATATTCTTTGTCCACTTTAGGCATTCCACTCTGAGGTTCTACCAGAATCATTCCATACATCCCATTGGCAATATGCAATGGAACAGGTGCTGTAGCACAATGGTAAACAAATAATCCGGGTTGTAAGGCCCTGAATTGAAAGTGTGTCGTTTGTCCCGGAGCTGTACTGGAAGCTTCTGCTCCACCGCCGGGTCCTGTGCATGCATGCAAATCTATATTATGTGTCAGCTTGCTATCGGGACTGTTGTACAAGGTAAAATCTACCATATCCCCCTGTCTTACACGGATAAATTTCCCGGGAACATGACCTCCAAAAGTCCAGAAAGTATATTGAGTGCTGTCAGAAATATTCATCACCTTTTCTATTACATCTAACTTCACCATGACTCTCTTGGGAGAAGTATAAGTCAATGGCTTGGGCACATTGGGTGCATCCGTCAGTTCGGCGGTGACAGTACCTGTGAGTACAGTATCGATCTTAGATAAATCATTGTCATTGCCGGATCCTCCCTGCTTACATCCCGATTGAATGATCAGCAAGGCGATTGCGAACAGGAGCACAGAATAAATCCGGAGAGTGATGGCTTTCATTTGTTTTTATTTTATGAATGAATGAATAAAAATTTAAAAAAAGACAAAAAGGTATTTTTTGCGGGTGCAAAAGTAATGAAGCAGAAAGGATTAATGAAAAGATACCGGTCAAAAACAATTACAGTGTAGTTCAAAGAATAAAAATTTTCCGATTGCGTAAATGTAAAAAAAATATAGGAGTATCCGGATTGCATTAACAGTTGAAGGATGCAATCCGATAAAATCTCTGAATGAATCACACACGGGAAATAAATAGGAACTTATGGAGAGCAAAGTCCTCCTCTCCTTTCTAAAGAATGCCAAACCTCAGGCTATTCCTATTCATAACAAGAAGAATTTTTTCCACCTGGCGGTATCTGTTAAAATGTATCGGCATTATGTCTCATTTCCCTTTTTGAATGCTCGCGCATTAGTTTTCTGAAACTTTTGGCGTCGTGGCCGGGAGGAAAAACAAATCTCGTCCTGGTAAAGATATACCAGGATGCGGCTGCATAAAGCATGGTGCCTGTGGTACGAATGAGCATTTCAGCGATGGTTTGTAATTCAATTGCCTTACCTGAATTAATATGAAACAACATACCAATATAACCAATAAACATAATGATGGTAGCTATAAACAGCAATTGCGTCGCGATCTTCTTTTTCAGGAAAAACAATACTCCGCAGATCAGATAGAAAAAGCTACTGATGAAGCAACATACCTGAGACATACGCACAAAGGGCCTTGTCTTATTACTTGACTCAAACCAATCAAAGAGTACGGATGTAGTGGTATAAAATGTATAGACCCCACCAAAAATAAGGCCTGCTCCTAAAGTATAGATAATGAGATTCTTCATAAGCAGTAGGAAGTTTTGCAATGAAAACATATTTATTTAATATGTTTCATTAACCCATAAAACGAAAAAAGGCCGGAAGTATTGTTAAATAAACACTTTATCTCATATACTTGTATGCTAATATTCAGAGAAAATCAACATATTTACTTTGATGTTATTAAACAAAACATTCATATAATCATATTTTTCCAGGCAATTTCCTATCCTTTTGCCTTAACCCGACAATAACCTTACCCATAATGAAAGTACTTACTCTTTTGCTATCCATTCTAATCACCTTCGGATCTCCTTCCACGTATGCACAGGAAAAGCAAATTGAAAAAATCCGGTCAGGCATACAAGTATTAAAGGATTTGGGATCTATGAAAGAAAACATTCCCCACGAATTGCTTCAAATGAGCGAAGGAATCATAATCGTACCCAGGATGATCAACGCAGGCTTTGTTTTATCAGGCAAACGGGGCAAAGGTATAGCCCTCATAAAAAAGAAAGACGGCACATGGAGTGATCCGGTTTTCATTACAATCACAGGCGGCGGAATTGGATTTCAGGCAGGCATTCAGTCTGTGGATCTCGTATTAATCTTCAGACACCAATCCACGCTCGAGGAAATCGGAAATGGCACCTTCACTTTGGGGGGTGATGTATCTGCTACTGCCGGACCGGTTGGCAGAAGTGCTTCGGCAAATACCGATTTCAATTTTGAGGCAGAAGTGTATTCCTACTCAAAAAGCAAAGGGCTGTTTGCGGGTATCAGTCTGAATGGTTCAGCTATTGAGGTTGACGAAAAAAGCAATACTGTATTTTATGGAGAGCCCATGACTCTATCAAATATTTTTAAAGACGAATCAATCAATAACCAGGAAATAAAAGACCTCAAACAAGAGCTCTCTTCACTTTATGAAAAGGAATAGAGAATGTGGCGTCACTATTCCCTAATCGAATTGAAGGCATAACAAATGGATTATGCAGCAATGGCTATACGTTTATTCCATCAATCTCATACCCTTTTATTCTCTTAATCACTTCCATACATGCACGGATATTGTGGTAGGGGCATTTCCAAAATCCGGCCTTTTCTTCATTAAGTATCCTTCCGGATATATCTCTTCCCCAAAACCATTCACCATTCACCTGATCCTTCAACTCCTGCTGAATGTAATCCCATGAATTCAGAAATCGCTTAAGCCAGGAAACGTCGTTGCTGATTTCCCAGGCATTAAAAAACCCAACCAGCGCCTCTGACTGTGGCCACCAATGTTTCTCACGGTTAAGATGATGGTTGCTGCAATTTATTTCATTAAACAATCCTCCATCAGCATCCAATCCCTCAGCAGCAGCATTTGCAAGTGAAATCGCCTTATTTTTAAAAAATCCGATCAACCGGTCAGAGCCAATAATTTTAGCACACTCCAGCAATAACCAAGAAGCTTCAATATCATGACCAAAAGACCATGTGGTGGATTTAATATGCCACTGGTCATCCATGAAAAGATGGAGATGCCCTGTCGATAAATCAATTATTATATCAGAAAAAATATTCAGCAGATTAATGATCCTTTCTTTCAAAGTTGCTTCAGGCCAAACCGAATACAGATTTGCATAAGCTTCCACAAGGTGTAGATGGGTGTTCATTGATTTTCGCTCATTCTGATCCTTAGAGCTCAATCTCAAATCGTCTATCTCTTTCCAATCCTGCATAAAAGCTTCAACATATCCATTGTGGATAGCATCAAAACTATATTCTTCCACCAATCGGAATAATTCAATCGACCAGTTTAATACTTCTTCACGCTTTGTAAGCTTATAATATTCAGACAATCCATATATACAAAATGCTATTCCATAGACTTGCTTCCTGGTTTGAAGCGGAGTACCATCTTCATTCAACGACCAAAACACTCCTCCAAATTCCCTGTCTCTGAAATTTTCATTCATATAACAGTATGCCTTATTCGCAATCTTCTCAGATTCGTACTTTCCAAAAATAGATGCTGCAGAAAATGTCCATAGTATCCTGCTCATCATTACAATCCCTAAAGGAGCATTCTTTCCCGGGATATTGTCATTATTTACTGAACCCACAAACCTCCCCTCAGCGTTGATAATATGCTTGCTCCAATACCGGAGGATGAATTCCAACTCCCGATCAAATTCAATCTTCAACCTATTCCATTTTTCCGAATCAGGTATCTCTGAAATCCTATTAACAGGGTTATTCATTTTACTATTTCACCATTAACAGGGTTCATCATAAATTCTTTATTTCTATTTATCAGTCCATTTAATTCACTCACTGTATTAAAAGAATTTAGTCTATCCTCCGGTGTATTAATAACATAATCAACCAACCTGTCTATTGTAGATGTAGCCACATGCATTCTGGTATCTGATGAAGCGTAATAAATATACACCGTACCGTCGTTATCAAGGATCCATCCGTTTGAAAACAATACATTTGAAACATCTCCCAACCTTTCTCCACCTTCCGGAGCCATAAAATATCCGCCGGGCTTATAAACAATTCTGGACAGATCCTGCAGGTCGGTCATAAAAAGATACAAAACATAGCGCAGTCCTGCCGCGGTATTTCGGACTCCATGGGCAAGGTGCAGCCAACCTTTATCTGTTCTGATCGGTGCGGGGCCAAGACCATTCTTTGCTTCTGATATAGTATGGTAAACCTTTGGATCCATAAGAACCTCTTCTTCTACTTCAGCATGTTCTATGTTTTTACTCAAGCCAAAAGCAATACCCCCACCCTTTCCGGCTTCAATGAACCCATCCTGTGGCCGGGTGTAGAAACCATATTGTCCATTTACAAATTCAGGATGTAATACAACATTTCGCTGTTGTGGCGAAGATGTTTTGAGATTGGCTAATCTTTCCCAACTGACAAAATCTCTGGTGCGTGCGATACCTGCCTGAGCAATGGCGGATGTCTCATCACCCGGTAATGCTTTCTTATCTTTACTCTCTGCACAGAACAAGCCATAAATCCATCCATCCTCGTGCTGCACCAATCTCATATCATAAATATTCACTTCATCCTCATTGGCCGCTGGGATCTGAATAGGATAGTCCCAGAATCTGAACTCATCAATTCCATTTTCGCTTTCAGCGATAGCAAAAAATGATTTGCGGTTGACAGATTCAACTCTTACAGCCAACAAATATTTATTCTTCCATTTAATGGCACCTGAATTCAAAACAGAATTGATACTAAATCGTTCCATCATGAAAGGGTTGCTCACAGGATTCATATCGTACCTCCAGAAAAGTGGTATATGGCAACTAGTAAGTACCGGATTTTCATAACGACTCACTACCCCATTACTCTCAATTGATTTTTTATTCTTCAACTGCAACAATTCATAAAAACGCATTTCTGTCTCCTTAAAAGTTGATAACTCTGATCCCATAGTCTTAATTTTTAGTCTTCCAGTTTATTCCACCACGTATATTTCAGAATAATGATTATAACACCCAATATCAATGCAGTGATTACCAAAGGCAGCTTCATAGACAATACCAGATACATTGGTAACAAGGTAAGGCAGCACTGGCCTATTATGCCAATGAATACATTAAACATATCCCAACCAAACCTTGTATTGGCAACAAATTCCGGATTGTCTTTTATGACCATTTGATGTACCGGTTTCCAAAATCCCCATGGCCGGACGGTCGCATAAAAGGATTTCAGAACTTCTTCTTTCACGGGTTTGCCGGCATAAGTACCAATCACAGAAGCAATCAGGGAGATCACAAATAACAAGGGCCAGTAATATAAATCTACGGTACCCGGAAACAACTTCGGAAAAACAAGCGCAGCGACAATACCAGCCAACATCCCGGCAAAAAATCCGGTACCGTTAAAGCGCCACCAATGCCATTTCAATACATTCGCTGCGATATACCCGCCATATAAAGCTCCCACTATCCATTGCAAAATACTGTTTACATTTCCGGCAAAAAACCCCATGACAATACTGACCATCACAACGACAACTCCGGTGAGATAAGCAACCCGGGTGGTTTGTCTGTCGGTAGCCTGTCTTTTAAAATACTTCAGATAAATGTCATTTACGATATAAGCCTGTGCCGCATTCAGGGTACCTGCAAATGTGCCTATGAAAGCCGCCAGCATACCAGCCAACAGTAAACCCATCAATCCGGCAGGAACAAAAGCATTGATAGCTGCCGGAAGAATTCTTTCAAAATCTATCGTACCCGATACTGTTTTAAGTTGCAGTTGATCGTAGAAGATCAACCCCAATACTGCAAAGCCCATTATCATTAAATACCTTGTGGGCAGAAGAATTAAAGAAACAAACCCACTCATCTTTGCCGCCTCCTTAGGTGATTTTGAAGAGAGTAATTTTTGCATATCGTAATTAGGTGTTGGTCCGGCCATACTTGCAAGGATTCCTTTAACAAGCATGAGAGAGAAAAATATACTGAAGGGTTCAAATCCATCGCTCATAATTTTTTCATTTACCTCTTTCAATATATTACTCCAGTCTAATCCCATTTCTCTTCCAAAGAAAGGATTAGCCCAGCCCTCCGGTACAGTTAAAGAATTTCCGGATAGTTTGTCCATTGCTATAATAGCTACAACAATCGCAGCTACTGTCATGATGAGGTATTGTATCACATCCGCCAGAACAATACTTCGCATTCCGCCCATGATGGCATACACCACTGCAACCATTGTAAATATGATCCCGTAGAAATGTGGAACAAATGCCGGTGAAACATCAAAGGGAATATATGGACTTACATAACTCCAGGGTATAAAAATCTCTACAAACTTTCCAAGCCCGATAAATCCATACGCCATAAATCCGAGGCAACTTAATAAAGCAAAAACAACGATTACCCATTGTGACCAATTGCTGTCGCTACGTGTTCCAAATCGTGTCTTCATCCACTCTGCGCCCGTGGTAACATTGGATCTTCTTAACCATACGGCCAGATACATCATCAAAAATACCTGGTTAAAAACAGGCCATAACCAGGGCAACCAAATGCTCTTTAATCCATAGACAAATGCAAGCGTAACCATCCACATTGTCCCTGAAATATCAAACATGCCTGAAGCATTTGAAAGCCCCAGATAATACCATGGAAGACTTTTTCCGCCTAATAAATAATTCTCCTTGGATGATTCAGCTTTCTTCTTAACCCAAAAACCCATCGAGAGCATTACTGCCAGGTAAGCAATAAGAATGACAATATCAATCAAATGCAGATTCATAGATTATTTTGAAAGGCGGTAGATGTTTCTTTCGCGGATTTTATTTTCGAAGAATATGGAAGGGGTGGAAGAGAAAAATTTAAAATCATCCGCGGATACTTGACCGGGATATGGAGCGTAATAATGCATTTTTCCGGTGGACTCCTGGTACCCATGATTACGCCAGACCAAAACCCATGCTACCGGAATTCCTCTTAGTACAGGCAAGAGCACTTCAGACCACCACTTCTTATCCGGAACAGATTCAAAACCGGTTTCAGCCAAAGCGAGTATTTTCTTCTTTTCTTCTGAGATGACCTGAAGCAATTGCAATTGTTTTCTCGCTGATTGAATAAACTCAGTGTTGGTCGTCTTTCCCTGTTGGTAGGTATCCATACTGACTACGTCAACCACTTCATCTCCAGGATACCTTAGATCAAACTGCTGCCTTGATTCAATATGCGCTGTATTAAGAACTATTAGTAAATGATGGAGACCTTTTACCTTACGGAGATATTCTACAGTAAATTTCCAGAGTACTTTAAACTCCTGCGGAGTACATGCATTCTGGCACCACCAAAACCAGTTGCCTGTGCATTCATGAAAAGGGCGAAACAAAACAGGAATATACTCCCCATGCTCTCCTTTTAAATCCTTCAAAAAATCAGCTACCCGGTCAAGCCATCCCTTGAACATGATGTGCCTGGAACCACCCTCAAGCACAGACTTCACTGTCAAATGAGTGGTGTCCCATGCTGAACCGCCAGTAAGTGGGTTGTTCAGATGCCAACTGATTGTAACAACTGTGCCGCGCCGGTAGGCCTCTCTGATAAAACCTTTCATTTTATCGAAAGGAACACCATCCAGATTTTCCTTTTTACCCAACTCCAGATGCCCGATATCCCAACCAAATACTGCAGGGTATTCACCAATGACCGATTTAATGTCACTCCTCCCTTCCTGATATTTCCAGTTTACCCCATAGGCCATATCATCCTGATGGCCAAAGAGCGTGAAATTTTTAGAAAGCGAATATAGATTTTCATATAAGGCCCGTGTTTCAGAAGTGGCCTTGTCATCACTGCAGGATTGTGCTTTAACGCACGATGTCATACCTGACAAAACTAAACACAACGAAAAGAAAAAAAAATTACCAATACATTTTTTCATAATCACAAATCTTCAAAAAACATACAGTGGAACTCAGATCAGAAGAATCAATTCTATCATTACCCATTACTCAATAATTCTATCTTTAATAGAATCCGATATCATCCGCAAAGAAATCAAATTTAGTACCGCTGAATCCCTGAATGGTAACTGAATTTATATAAGTAGGATTCCCCAGATTATAAAAAGGGATCTGCACATCCAACCATTCACCTTCCTTAACCTTTACTTCATACCCCTTTCCACTCACCCCGTTTATGATAATCTTCACTTTTCTGGCGTCGGACCCCGGTGCACCAAACAATGAAACTTTAAAGCCGGTATATCCTTCCAAATCCAGATCAGGTGCGTTCTTTCCCCATTTAGCTGCTCCCCAGGCTCCGGTGGCTGAATACTTTATTGAATGGGTTCCTCGTCTAACCTGTTCAGTAGAACTTGCCGCAGAACCACCCCAAGGGCCACTCCACCATCCTGAGGCTAATGCGTCATCAAACAAAACATACTGAAATCCAAAGACTTTATCTGAGGTTGCTGATCCGCTGGGAGTAGTAATGGTAATCTTTCCGAATGTAAATCCTGCGGGCACTTCAACTTTCAATTCTGTTTTTGACTCGGAAACGACCGTTGCTTCTATATTTCCAAACTTTACAGTCTCGACTCCATTGAGGTAATCACCAAAGAGAGAAATCACTTCTCCCGCATTGCCGGCAGGCAGGGAAAACGAAGTAAATAATGGCACCGGTTGCAAAATCTTAAAATTATATGTAACGCTACCATAACTTGTGGTAACAGTAATCGGATTATTGGCAGGATCGGGTAATGTGGACGGAATCTTTACCGTAATGGATGTATCATCTGCATACACCAGCGAATCGGCTGCGGCGATAGTATTAAAATCTACCTTGTTGGTCGTGCTGAGATTCGCTCCTTTTATTAAGATCCATTCGCCATAATTAACCGAACCAAGTGAATGATTCCGGTCTGTCAGATAGGAAACACTTTTGATTAAAGGTGGGAGTCCTGTTTGCGTACTTTCCTTTTTACAGCCTGCCATCAGCCATATTATCAGACCTAGACAGGAAAGATTCAGGACAACGCCAATAAAAGAATATCTTTTCATAAAACTTATTTTAATAATTCAGACTTTGATAAATGATTACCATCCCGGATTGTTATCAGTAATTGCCTTATTAGAATTCAATTCCTTTAAAGGGATTGGCAGTAAAAGGTTTCTTTGGGTACGCAGTTTCGAAATATTGTTTTGTCCAAGCGTGATCGAATTCATCACAGGCAGATATATTCCCCAACGCATCAGATCAAACCGCCTTACACCTTCCAATGCAAACTCCCTGGCCCTCTCAGCAAGAACAAAACTTCTGAATGTCTGTTGATCCATCCCAACCGGCGCCTCTGTTGCATGAACTCTGGATCTGATCTTATCCAGATAATAGTAGGCTTCAGGTGTAGGGCCCCCATTGGCTTCATTAGCCGCTTCGGCATATATCAGATAAACCTCTGCATAACGCATTAACGGGTAGAAGGCATCACTATTGGCCAGTGAAGCATCTGCGACAAACGAATACTTGATGGTATATGCCTTATCATTGGTAGTTCCGTTATTGTTATAATTAATTCCATTCAGATGTTGATATTTTGCAGATTCCCAACTTGGATAATAGACATAAACACCATTTAATGCCTGATAATTGTGGGTAACGCCATGTAAGACGCGCTCATCGTCTTCTTCATAATCTTTATAGTGGTTGTTTGAAATCCAGGTAGCACCGGTTCCAAATGTTGATCGGGCATTAAAATAATTGTGGAGATTGTTTACAAAATTGGAACCTGCGAGCGATTGCAACTGCCACATATTTTCTTCCTGATTTCTGGATGGAATAGCCCAGATGTCCATCCAATTATTGAACAATGAAAATTCACCATCATCTATCAACTCTTTTGCTTTGTCTCTGGCCATCTCAAAATAGCTTTTGCTGTTAAGCCCTTCCAATCCCGCTATTACACTTTTTGTATAAGTATAATATCCATTGTCCATCCCGCCCCGCACCGTTACCTGTGCTCCCGGTAATGAACCTGAAGCCATTGTCAGATAGGTTTTTGCAAGAAAGGCCTTTGCCACACCCCGCGTCACATGACCAGGTTCTCCTGCTTTGGGGTGCCCCTTAGGAAATAACATAGTTTCTGCTTTCTTAAAATCTTCAATAATGGCTGCATAATTATCCTTGATATCAGCCCTGGGTACATTCTGATCCGGATTTGCTGAAAGAGATTGCAAGCGAAGGGGCACACCACCGTACAATTGTACCAATTGAAAATAGGCCCATCCTCTCAGGAAATATGCTTCTCCCAAAATTCTTGTTTTTACGTCTGTGTCAATATTACTTTCAATCTTTGATACATTCTCCAGCACCGTATTGGCACGTGAAATTATTAAGTAGCAACCATCCCATGGGCCGTCAACTCCCCAATACGCCTGAGGGTTTCCCGCGCCTGTAGTTCCTAAAAACCAATCAGCCCCCGACACATGATCATCGTCAAGAATTGCAATATTCCAGAATGGCTGAAGATATAGATTCCAGCTGTAGAGTTCTGAATACACCCCGGTTAAGGCAGTGGATGCATCACTTTCGTTCTGGTAAAAATTATTCGGAGAAATGAACGAAAAAGGTTTTTCTGTCAGAGCTTTCTTACACGAATACAAAGTCAACAGCATTATTATTGTCAAAGACAATAACAGAAATAATTTAATTTTCTTCATAATCATTTTTTTGAATTGTGTTTTTTCTTCAGATTAGAAATTGCAACGAACAGAAAAATTATACGTTCTCACATTAGGATACCCACCCAGATCCACGCCAAAAAGTGCCGGATTATCACCATAACTGTTTACTTCCGGATCGTACCCGGAATACCGGGTAAATGTGTATAAATTATTCACACCGGCAGCAATTCTCAATGAACTAATTCCCTTAAACGGTGAAGACATGGTATATCCGACAGTAACATTCTTTATTCTGACAAAACTTCCATCTTCCACAAACCTCCGTGAAAACAATATCGTTCGCCAGTATTGACGCATTATTTTCGGATAAGTAGCTCCGGCATTATCTGCGCCGTATTTCCAGGCGCCTGCATACATTTTTTCAGTAATGTTTTTAAATGTTCCGATATTGGCATTGAACCTGGTATTCATGTTGATTACATCATTGCCCTGAACCCCATTGACAAAAATGCTCAGATCTAATTTTTTGTACCGGAAATTATTTACAAACCCAAATGTGTAATCAGGATTCACATCACCGATAATTGTTTTATCACTGATAGAAATTGAGGTGGGGTCGCTATCTAAATTCTTATATTTTATTTCTCCGATTGTCCTGAGAATAATGTCATTCGACTGGTTGGTATATGCCGGATCACTCCTTACCTCTGCCTCGTTATCATAATACCCATCCTCCACATATCCATACAAAGTACCGATAGCATACCCGGGGATCTGGATGAACGGAGCATCTCCGGTGGAGATATTTGCAGCATACTGTTCTGTAACATCCGCACCGAGGCTTAATATCTTGTTTCTGTTGAATGCAATATTAAAATTAGAGGTCCAGGAAAAGTCTTTTTTAACGACCGGAATACCCCCAAGTACAATTTCCAACCCTTTGTTTTCTACAGATCCTGAATTGCGCAATTGTCTTGAAAAACCTGTGGAAGAAGGAGTAGTAACAAACTGCAGAAGGTCATTGGTTCTTTTCTTATAAACATCTGCCGTTAATGTAATCCGATTGTCCAGAAATGCAGCATCAATGCCTGCATTATATGAAGTGGTAGTCTCCCATCTTAATTTCGGATTAGCGGGGCCGGCCCAAACATCGTCTGCCAATCCGGTTTGTACACTTCCACCAAAAGGATAATTATAAACGGTCAGTTTGGATAAAGAAGAATAGGCTCCGATACCCTGGTTTCCTGTCTGGCCAAAACTGAATCTTAATTTCAGATCACTGACTGCATGTTGATTCCGCATGAACGCTTCATTACTGATTTTCCATGCCAGGGCCGCAGAAGCAAAACCTGCCCATTTGTTGTCCTCTCCGAATTTGCTGGAACCATATTCTCTGAAAGAAACAGTTGCTAAATATCTGTCATCGTAGGAATAATTAACTCTTCCCAGAAATGAAATTAAGGTGAATGCAGATCTGCTTTCTTTGATGGGCATTCTCTGCTCGCCTGCTTCCATATTTTCATTCTTCAAAAGGTCATTGGGAAATGTTTTGACCTCTATCCTCTTCCATTCTGAATTCGTGTGTTCGTAAGTTCCACCCCCTACAATATTAATTGAATTCTTACCGGATTTCTTCTCGTAAGTCAACACAGTTTCAGAAACAAGACTTTGCCAGGAATTATCGGCTTTTAATGCTCTGCCCTTATCGCTATACCCTTCATAAACTGTACGTGGATAGTATTGATTTCTCAATCCTGAAGAATAATTAAATCCAATGTTTTGTCTCACTTTCAAATGGGAAGTGATCGCTGCCTCAATAAAATTGGAAGAAAAAATATTCAATCCTTTGACCTGATTCAGTACATCCTTGACATACAACACAGGATTGGTGATAAAACTTTCATCACCTGTGGATGTCCCGTATGGCTGCACATTCGTGCGTGTAGTCGGGAATGTCAGCAATGAACGAATGACACCTGCATTGGCATCATCAGATTTGTCAGTGCCCGTTTTGATACCGTTCAGATTGGTAATTGAAATTGTATTTCGTGTACCTATTTTGAAAACCTTTCCCAAATTTCTGTTTAGACTTACATTGAGGTTGTATCGCTTGTAATCAGAATTTACAATTGCACCATTCTGATCGAGATAATTGAATGAGAGATAATGATTGCCCAGGTCATTACCCCCAGACAAACTGATCGAGTAATTCTGGAAGATTCCTTTTCTGAAAACCTGATCCTGCCAATCAATACCTCCTCCGATATAATCCTGTGGCCCTTTTACATAAACGCTATCACCGGGATTATCCGGGTCCGGCCTGTATTTACCCGGGTAGGGTATCTGATAATTCATTCCCGTATATGCATTGGCGTTATAATTAGCCAGATTTTGAAAAGTAGCATAGTCGTATGCATTGAGCGGATGTAGTCTCTTGGACACTTCAGAAAAACCTGTACTCAGATTAAGTTCTACCTTATCTTTTCCCAGGCGTCCCTGTCGGGTCGTAATAATCACCACACCATTGGCACCACGGGATCCGTAAATTGCTGCTGCAGAGGCGTCCTTCAATACTGTAATGGATTCTATATCATTCGGATTCAGAAAGGAGAGTGCATTCAGTGTCTGCTTTTCATCTTCCCCAAGCGACTGAGGTGTCGACTCTGAATTGGATGAGTTAATTGCTACTCCATCTACCACATATAGCGGCTCTGTACCCCCTAAGAAAGAATTGGAACCCCGGATACGGATACTGATTCCTGCCCCCGGAGCGCCATCATTTTGAGTGACATTCACGCCTGCCAATTTACCCTGCATTGCTTCCAGTACATTTCCGGGAATTCCTTTATTCAGTTCCCGGTTTGAAACAGATTGAACGGCGCCCGTCAGATCCGCCTTCTTCACCGTTCCATATCCTACAATAACCACATTATCCAAAGTATTTGCCACAGTTTTAAGAACGATATGGATTTCTTTATTCTGCCTTACCGGAACTTCCTGCGATTCCATCCCCACATGAGAGACTAAAAGGACAACCGGCAACGAAGGAACATTCAAGGTAAATTGTCCACTCTGATTGGTAGCTACAGAGATAGTAGCATTCCTTACAGCAACGGTAGCTCCGATAACAACCTGTCCGTTATCATCTTTTACTGTTCCCTTAATTGATTTTTGTTGAGCATATCCATCTACTATCAAATAAAATGATCCAAGCAATAGTAACAACAGTTTAAACCTCATAGCAATTATTTTTTCAAAAATAGAGAAAACAAAAAGCAAATAACTAATACTATATTAACCATTATTAATGCTTAATATGCCATAATTAATTCATTTTTTGTAATATATTCTTTTATCATATTCATTATCAATTTATTACACAATCTTTATACAACTTTCATTTCATTAATTAAGAATGTTTTTTTATCTATTCTATTATTCTTTTATATCTTTGATAGATGCTTAATCAGATATTAAAGGAAATAACTCCCTTAACGGTCAACGATTGTTTTACAATTTTTTCAAGAGACAAATCCACCTTTGATTTTCCGTTACACTTTCACGAAGAATATGAATTGAATTTCATCCGGAACGCAAAAGGTGCGCAACGAACGGTTGGCGATCATATAGGTGAAATTGATGACGTAGAATTGGTTTTGGTTGGCTCCAACCTACCTCATGTATGGAATACCCACAAATGCAAGTGCAAGGTGATACATGAAATCACCTTACAATTTCACAAAGATCTGTTTGATGAAAAGTTCCTGAGAAGGAATCAACTGCATTTTATCAAGGTGATGTTTGAAAATTCCAAAAGAGGTATTCTCTTTTCCAAAGAAGTAGCACTTTCTGTAAGCAGCCGTCTCGAAATGCTGACAAAGAAAAATGGCTTCGACTCCGTGCTGGAACTCATGTCTATTCTTCATGATCTCTCTACATCGCGCAACATGAGAATCCTGTCTGACTCAGCCTTTTCTGATACCAGACAATCATTCAACAGCAGAAGAATAGAAATAGCCATGAACTACATGGTTGAGAATTTTGACAAACCCATCTCGCTCGCAGACGTTGCCAAGTTGACCAATATGACTGAAGTCTCTTTCAGCCGTTTTTTCAAACAGAGAACCGGGATGAGTTTCATAGACAATCTTATAGAAATACGACTCGGTCACGCTTCGCGAATGCTGATAGATACTACACAATCTATCTCTGAAATAGCTTACAATTGCGGATTCAATAATATCTCAAATTTCAACAAAGCTTTCAAAAACAAAAAGAAATCAACTCCAAGAGAATTTCGCGAACACATGGCTGGCAAAAGGACTTTTATCTGACCGTCATAAATATCTCACCCAATTACTTAGACAATAAACCTGAGCATTAATGAAAAAAAGAAACCAAAACCAACTTGCACTCTGGATACTCCTACCCGTATCACTGTTTCTATTCACCCTCTCTTTTGCACAAACTCCCAGTGACCCGCCTTTCAAAAATGAAATTCAATACTTCAAGAAACTGGATTCTGCTTTAATGCCTCCCAAAGGAAAAATCCTGATGATCGGCAGTTCTTCTTTTACTCATTGGAAAGATGTTTCTTATCACCTTCCGGGATATCCTTTTATCAACCGCGGATTTGGCGGATCATCAATCACGCATCTGATTTATTATTTTAACGACATAGTCGTGCCTTACAAACCAAGACAAATACTGATCTACTGTGGCGAAAACGATTTGTCTGATAATGCCACTGCACAAATGGTTGTAGAAAGATTTAAGAAGCTTTTCAATATGATCCGGGAAAGAGACAAAAAAGTGTGGATCGCTTATATCTCCATGAAACCAAGTCCCAGCCGGATTCATCTGATGGATAAAATGGAAGATGGAAACCGTGCGATTGAAAAGTGGCTGGCTAACAAAAAAAGGGCATCCTACGTGGATGTATTTTCCAAAATGCTGGACAATGACAACAAACCTCTTCAGGAAATTTTCCTACAAGATAAACTCCATATGAATAGTAAAGGATATTTTATTTGGGCAAAAGCAATAAAACCATATCTGTTAGAAAATTGATTATTTAGCAGAATAAAATTCAATTCAGGATTTTCCACCATCAACCCATCTATAAATCTCCACTCCTTCATTTGTTTATGAATACAACCTACATCCGCCGATTCAACTTCGTCTTTGGCCCCTTGCTTTTTTTGCTAATCTACCTCTGGCCAATACAGGGGCTGTCTGATGCAGGTAAGTCAGTACTGGCTTGCACGACCTGGGTTGCTTACTGGTGGATCACCGAAGCAGTAGAACTTCCGGCTACTTCCCTGCTGCCGGTGGTAATCTTTCCACTGACCGGTGCATTGTCTCTGGAGCAGACCTCAACCTCTTATGGGAATCCCTTTATTTTTCTGTTTATGGGAGGATTTTTGATCGGGCTTGCCATTGAGAAATGGAACCTTCATAAAAGAATTGCCTACCGGATTATCAATAAGACCGGCGTCAGTGAACGAAAAGTATTGCTGGGATTTATGATCGCCACGGCATTCCTCTCGATGTGGATTTCCAATACGGCTACTGCCATCATGATGTTGCCCATCGGCGCATCTGTAGCCTCACAGTTTAAGCACAACAACCTTTTCGGAAAAAATCTTATGCTGGGAATCGCCTATGCAGCCTCCATCGGCGGAATGGGAACACTCATTGGCACACCACCCAATATTATTCTGGCCGGCATCATTAAAGAATCAATGGATATTGAAATTTCTTTTCTCTCCTGGATGCTCTTTGCCACACCCTTCAGCATAATATTATTGTGGATTGGGTGGATGTATCTGGGCAGAAACCTGAAAGAAAAGGATAATATCGAATTTAAATTTAACCCGGAGCCTCTGGGCAAAATTTCGGTGGCTGAAAAAAGAGTGCTTCTGATTTTTTGTATCATAGCTTTTTTCTGGATTACCCGAACCTTCATCTGGGAATCATTCATTCCACAAATAGATGACACCATTATTGCATTGGCCGGCGCTCTATCCTTGTTCGTCATTCCTTCAAGAAAAGGGAGAGAAAAATTGCTGAATTGGGATACCGGTAAAAAACTCCCATGGGATGTCCTGCTTATTTTTGGAGCAGGGCTTGCCATTGCAAAAGGGTTTTCAAAGACTGATCTCACAGCATGGGTGGCCGGGTATTTTACCAATCTGAATCTATGGCCATTTATGGTGCTGCTAATCATCATTGCCTCAATCAATTTCCTTACAGAAATCACATCCAATACGGCTACTGCAAGTATCGTGCTCCCGCTTTTATTTTCAATGAGTATTCCACTAAAAATGGAGCCATTGCCTATGTTGGTTGGAGCAACATTAGCGAGCTCATGCGCATTTATGTTGCCGGTAGCTACTCCTCCCAATGCGATTGTGTTCAGCAGTGGCTATATCAGGATCAGGGATATGGTACGCGCAGGCCTGTTTATGAACATCATTTCAATTATCCTGACGTTTGCCTTCATCATGTTGTTACTGGATTACATTTTTTGAAATGCGGTGTTTCTATCCATGTATGTTCTGCGTGAATTAATTTCTTGTACCTACCATTCATTGAGAAAGCCGTTGGATTTATTAATTCTCCATAAAATACTGAAGAACGACCCGACATCTGAGAGCAAAATATTTTTTTTCAGATTGCCAATCACGAATAGACGCTCTCCAATCTGTATTTGTTCCTGTAATCAAAGGGAGTCAACCCCGTGATAGACCTGAAAACATTCCGAAACGCTTTAGAATCTGAATACCCCACTTCATACATCACTTCATTGATATTCATACCGCTGCTTTCAAAATGTTTTTTGGCTGCTTCTATTTTCACTCTCTGAATATATTCAATCAAAGTATTGGAAGTTGCTTTCTTAAACCGCCTTTCAAGGCTTCGCCGGCTTAAGCACAACATATCTGCCAGAGAGACTACATTAATTTTTTCATGATAATTACTTTCAATGAATTGCTGCGCTTTCTTTACATGCTCATCTGAATGTTCTTTTTGTCCTTCAAAAATGATAAACGGTGATTGACTCCACCTGTCCAAATCGATCTGAAATACCTTGGAACAAAAAATGGCCGTTTCCCTGCCTGCATACTTTTCAATCAGGTAAAGTATCAGGTTGGCTGCAGAGAATGCACCGCCACTGGTATAGATGCCTTTCTGATCTGTGATCACACGCTCAGGGCTCAGATGAACCTTAGGATACTTAAGAGAAAACTGATTCGCTATCCGCCAATGGGTAGAGCAATCTTTTCCATCCAGCAATCCGGTAGCAGCCAGAAAATAAGCTCCAACACATAAGCTGGCGATCTCCGCACCCTGTCCGTGCATTTTCAAAATCCAGGGAAGCAGATTTCTATTCTTCTCGATAAAAATATCCGGATCTCCATCAAATGCAGGAATGACAACCAAATCCGTTCGCTTAATCTCTGACGGCATCAGTGTGCCATGTACTTCAAAAAGCCCGTCGTCGGTAAAAGTCTTCTTCTTTTCGGAGCATAATTGCAACTGAAAAACCGGTGGATTTCCTTTTCCTGCCATGTACCGGTTGGCAGTCAAAAAAGCCCGCCGGGGATTGTCAATGCTGGCTATATTAACAGACTGGGGTATTAACAGGGTAACGATCATTCCAAAAAAATGAATATCAAAAATACAGAAGATTCCTGTCGCAATCAGCCTTTCATATTGCCGTATTTACCCACTATCAAAAAATCTTTTCAGTTATACCTTTAATGTGCTCTCTTTGAGTCATAAAACTTTATCCGATACCAATCATGCACACAACAATCAATGCAGCCATCAAGGAATTCAAAGCCACTGAAAAAAATCTGGTAGAACTGATAAGCACTTTCAATGAAAAAACATTTAATCAAAAACCCGGAAGAGATGTTTGGTCTGCTGGGCAGGTTTCTGAACATTTATTAAAATCGGCACATAAAGTTCTGAGAATACTTGAAAAACCCGGAACTCCAGCAACAAGGAATCCGGAAGAATACGGATTACAATTAAAGAACACCATGCTCGACCTGGAACACAAAAGAAGGAGTGCAGAAAATTTATGGCCGGGTGAAGTGGTGAATCAAAAAGAAACTCTCGATGACCTCCGGCAAACGCTGGATGCCACAGCCGATGTTGCTGAAAAGGTAGATTTGACTGTCATCCCCGAAGGGGTGGAATTTCCATCCATAGGTGCACTAACCAAACTCGAATGGCTCGTCTTTACAAACTATCATATCCGCCGGCACATGCGCCAGATCGAAAATGTCCGGGATTACTTTGATTAACAAAAAAATGCCCTTATGAAAATTGAAATTTTCAGAACGGATGTGAATGATGTTTACCGCGCTGATGAACTAATCCAACTTCTCAGAATTCACTTGCCCGATTGTCAGATAAATTTTGATCTTGAAGACTGTGATAAAATTCTCAGGATAAAGGGAGAATTTGAACAGGAAAAAATTTCACAAGTTTTGAAAACTGCCGGCCAATACTGCGAACTCATGGATTGAAAGGGCAGGAAATGGGAATTGAAGGTCAGATAAACCAGACAAATCATTCAGATTGTCTGAGTAATCAGGCCTTGACTAATTTGTGAATTTGGCTGTACTTTTAAGCCAAATTATACAATCATGCGATTCAAAAATAAGACTGCTTTTATCACCGGCGCATCCAGAGGAATCGGTAAAGCCATAGCACTGAGACTAGCTCAGGAAGGCGCCAACATAGTCATTGCAGCCAAAACCACAGAACCTCATCCGCGTCTGGAAGGCACCATTTACAGTGCCGCCAATGAAATTGAGAATGCCGGTGGTAAAGCGCTGGCTGTACATTGCGACATCCGATTTGAAGAGCAGATTGCGGAAGCAATGGATAAGGGGGCCACACACTTCGGCGGTATTGATATTCTTATTAACAATGCCAGCGCCATCTCACTTACCAACGTAGAGAATACTACATCCAAGAGCTTTGATCTGATGCACGACATTAATGTACGAGGTACATTTCTGGTATCCAAAGCCTGCATACCCTATCTGCAAAAAGGTAAAAATCCACACATCCTTACCCTCTCTCCTCCTGTAAACCTTGATGAGAAATGGGTATCTGCGCATGTGGCCTATACCATCAGCAAATACTCCATGACTATGATCGCATCCGGATTGGCCGGGGAATTAAAACACGCTCATATTGCTTCCAACTCACTCTGGCCAAAAACGACTATCGCCACTGCGGCTGTTAGAAATCTGTTGGGAGGAGAGGCTCTGATCCGGAAAAGCAGGTCGCCGGAAATTGTAGCCGAAGCGGCCTTTTATATTTTGCAGAGGCCATCACACGAATGTACAGGTTATGCCTTTATTGACGAAGAAGTGCTGAGGAGTGAAGGAGTGAGGGATTTTACAAAGTATGCCATTGAACCCAATGAAACACTCTTTACAGATTTGTTTTTGAACCGGGAAGACGATTAGCTTCCGGGCGAATTGCTTTTTTCTCCAGTCCTTCAATAATCTTAATCATCTTTTCAGATAACCATTGATATTCCGGCAATTCATTTCCTGTATAAATAAGGAATACATTCATAAGCCTTCCTTTGGATATTAATACATTTTTCAAAGATTCATTATTCAACCTCCAGGTTTCCCGCATCAGCCTTTTTATTCTGTTTCTGTGCACGGCCTTACCAAACCGTTTGGTACTTACTGAAAATGCTGTTTGCAATACATGCTCGTCTGATTCGCCGAATTGATAAAATACTTTAAGCGGGAATTCAAAAAATGAGCTACCCGATTCAAATAACATTTGAATCTTTTTCCGGCTTTTCAACCGCTCATGCTTTCCCAAAGTAAACTGGCGTGCTATTTTGTATATTTTATGAATACTCTAAACTATAAAAAAAGCCTCTGTTGAAGAGGCTTTCAGTATGATTATTTTATTGATCAGCTATTTCTTGTTTCCATGCTCATCAGAAACCGTCAGTTTATGACGTCCTTTCTTTCTGCGGCTGGCCAATACTTTTCGACCATTGGCTGTGGACATACGCTCCCTGAAACCGTGAACACTCTTGCGACGGCGCTTATGCGGCTGATACGTTCTTTTCTTACCGGGCATTATTAAAAGATTTTTTTAGTTAATAATTCAGTTTTCAGTCAGCCGGGCACCATCCCCGCTGTTTGTGAAAGGGCTGCAAATGTATGAAAAGATTGTAAAAAAGGCCAAAAAATATAGTGAATCCCATTTCTCAAACTGTTAAACCGTGAAATAATACAGCCAATGCAGCCATTCTGACCAACCGGCAAACTCAAAACAGATCAGGATTCAAAAAAAACCGGATTTAGAAAATACTTCCCGAGCCTCGTTTTGAAAGACATTCTGAAATCAGGGGTACCGTTGGTCTGATCGTGTCAAGGAGCCCTGTATTCCATCGGAAACTTATCCTATGGAAATATGGGTAGAATGAACGGCTTCACCAAAAAACAAGAGAGAATGTTGATCAAAATCTGCCGGATCATCAGTAGTAAAAAACTGAATGTTGCCATTTTTTGAACATTTGGATTCTATTTCCGGATGCCGCCTGAGATATTCCTTCAGGCTGACGGCAGTAATTTCTCCCTGACTTACAATCCTGATTTCGGGGGAAATATGTTTTTCAATAATTTCTTTAACCAGGGGATAATGTGTACATCCGAGAAGCAGGGTATCAATTTCCTTGTCCTTTGCCAATAAGGCATCTACATCCTTTCTGATAAAATAAGAAGCTCCTTCAGAGTTAATTTCATTATTCTCAATGACCGGCACCCAAAGCGGGCAGGCCTGCTGAAACACCTGAACTTCCGGAAAATATTTATTGATTTCCAAAAGATATGACTCTGACTGTACAGTACCCCGTGTGGCCAGAATACCAATTTTTTTTGATTTTGAATAATCTCCAATCACCTCTGCAGTCGGCCGGATAACACCCAGCACACGCCGGGCAGGATCCCATTGCAAAAGATCCCTTTGTTGAATCGTGCGCAATGCCTTTGCCGAAGCAGTATTGCATGCCAGAATAATCAAAGGGCATCCGTTGTCCATCATCCACTTCACACATTCCCGAGTGTAGGTGTAAACCGTTTCAAAACTCCGGTTTCCGTATGGTGTACGGGCATTGTCTCCCAGGTAGAGATAATCGTACTGAGGAAGAAATTTTTTTATTTCCCTCAATACAGTAAGGCCTCCATATCCCGAATCAAATATTCCTATGGGTGACATTTACACAAATGTAAAAAGCATGAGTTCAAAAAAAAACGAAATGAAAAAAAATTAAAATGTACCTTGTTTCCCTACGGGCAATGAAAATATTCCTAAGTGAATAACAGAATCTTAAAGCTGCTAAACATACTTCCCTCTGAAGCCGTAATAGTCAAAAAGCTATTTGCAGTTCAGTTTTTCCTAATTGCAGGCAGTTCCTTCCTGTTTGTAACCGCCAATGCCATCTTCCTTTCAAAACTGCCAATCAGAGAACTCCCGGCTGCATTTTTTATCACCGGATTGTTTTTATTTCTGTTTAACAAACTGTATCACCTTGCTGAGCACTTACTTTCGAATAAGCAATTATTGTATTCCATCATCCTGTTTTCGATTTTTGTTACTGCACTCCTCGGCATATTTGATGACGTGAAGTACACGTGGATGCCCTATATTTTGCTGGTATGGTACAACGTGGTTTACTTATTGACAGGGCTCGTCTTCTGGGGTCTGGTAGCTACCGTATTTAATGTAAGGGAAAGCCGCCGCTTGTTTACGATTATTGGCGCCGGTGACATTCCTGCAAAAATTTTAGGTTATTTATCGGTCTCCATTTTGGCGCCTTATATCGGGTTGCCCAATATGGTTTGGATTACTGTACTGCTTTTTATTGCTGCGTTTTGGTTTTCCGGGAAAATATTCGAAACTCAAAGAATTAAAAGCATTTCGCATCATCCATCTCATGAAAAGGAAACACATACAAAACAAAAACAGACCCATAAAAAAGAGCCCGGAAGTGCTCTCATCAGAGCCATTGCATTGCTGTCTCTGATTTCATTTGCCTCGCTCATTCTGATAGATTTTGTATTCCTGGCTGAGGTGAAGACCCGGTATCATACGGATATAGAACTTGCCTATTTTCTCGGTTTGTTTTTTGCCGGAGGGCGCGTCCTCGCAGTCTTCATCAAAGTATTGCTCAGCAGCCGGTTTATTAATTACGCAGGGTTGGTAGGGTCGCTCCTGCTATCACCCATCGTACTGTTGGCATTTCTTGCGATTGTATTTGCGGCACATTATTATCTACCCGGAATGCAGATTCTTTTGTATCTGTATGGCATCATGGCGCTCCTTACAGAAATACTGAAAGCGACAATCCAGGAGCCTGTATTTCTTGTACTCTTCCAGCCGCTTAAATTGAACCTCAGGCTCAAAGGACACGTAATAGCCAAAGGTTATATGCTGGCCGCATCGCTCACACTCACAGGAGGATTTCTATATCTGTTCCTGCGTGAGGGTCCGGTTACTACAGGCATCACACTTTTATACGTATTGCTTGGAATGTTGACAATCTGGATTATCAGTGTGTTTATTGTGAAAAACAGATATGTCCAAAACCTTCACTCTGCTTTGCAACGCGGATACTTATCAGGAAACACACTCTTTCTTGACGAGAAAAAAACTGTGGATTTACTGACACACAAAGCATTAGGAGAAAACCCTTCCGAAGCCATCTTTGCATTAGACCTTCTTGAAAAGGCCGGACATAAAGATATTGACGTCTTATACAATTCAGCGCTTAATAGTAACAAACCCGTTTTGAAAAGATATGTGATGCAAAGAATTGTCGAATCGAACAGGCTGCAATCCATTCCAAATCTGCTTGGTCTGCTTCAATCTGAAAAAGACCCGACACAAGTATCCGAACTGATTCAGGCTATTGCAAGACTTGACGACAATAATCCGGTTTTGTTACAATTTGTTGACAGCAAAAATGACCAGTGCAGAAATGCATCCATTGAAGGGCTGCTCCTCAGTAAATCTGAGGTAACCCGGAAAACCGGGATTGAAAAACTTACACAACTTTCTAATTCTGCAAAAACTTCAGACCGTATCGGAGCTGCAACCATCATAGGCAATACAGAAAATTCTGAATTTGCCGTGATGCTCCAGTCTCTGCTTCATGACAATGATCCGGCAGTCGTAAAAGCTGCAACCTTAGCAAGCGGAAAATGCAAGGCCATACAGTTTATTCCAGGCATTGTCTCGATGGCTGAAGATGCAGACACCCGTAAAGAATCACTGATAGCGCTCGCATCTTTTAATGACGACGCCATTGATTACTTCAAAAAACATCCGGATGAAAATCACAAATCAGCGTACATACGTGCTGCAGGAAATATTCAAACAGAAAAATCCACACAATATCTTCTCAACCTGATAAAGGGAAATGAAAAATATTTTTCAGTGATCGTCACAAAGCTCAGAAACAGGCAATATGAATCTACCGAGTCAGAGAGGGAATATCTGACTGCGATAATTAAATCAAGACTTACAGAAGCTGTGGAAATACTCCGGTTACGATCTGCATTTCACAAAGTATCTGAAAGTAACCGTTGTATTTCCGCCCTGACTCAGGAAGTAAACTCCAGAATTCAGGATTCGTTGAAACTTATGCCAATGGTATTTGCTGATGAAAGTGTGAGCAGAGCCATCCATACCTATCTGAGGCAGCACCATCAATCTTCGAATGCTCTTGAAATGCTGGAAATGAGTATCCCGAAGGATCTCTTTCACCTGCTGAATAAGGCCCTGGACAGATCAGAACATGCCGTATCCGGCAGGCAACGGGAATCCATTTCTGAAGTCTTGACAGAAATTATTTCAGGAAGAAATATCCGTTTCAATGACTGGACCCGTGCTATGGCTATCCAATTTGCAGAAGAAAAACAAATGGCTGATATCAAACAAATATTAGAAAAAAATCAGGAAAGGCTTTCTCCGATTCTGGCTGAACTTTGTAATTCATAAATTCAAGAAATATAAAAAAACAGTCGTGTATGTTGCTGATTGAAAAAGTACTTGCGTTAAAATCCACCAAAATATTTCAGGATATTTCAGAAAATGATTTGATTGATACAGCCAGTATTATTGAAGAAGTGCCCATGGAGAAAGGTGAATTGATCTTCTCAAAAGGAGATGACGGTGATAGTATGTATATCATTCACAGTGGCAGTGTAAGGGTACATGACGTAGAACATACTCTTGCTATTCTCAAAGAGAAGGATGTTTTTGGTGAATTGTCTTTGCTCGACTCAGAGACAAGGTCTGCTTCCATCAGTTGTAATGAAGACGGGTTGCTACTCCAACTGAAGCAGGAGCCCTTTTATGAAATCCTGGGTGAAAACACAGAAGTACTCAAAGGAATTTTAAAGACCATTTGTCAGCGTATCCGTAAGTTGGATCAGGAAGCTACCACATTATTTAAGTTGGCTCAAAAGAAAGAATGAGAGTTACATTAGGGCCTTGTCCTGATATGGACAGGAAATAATTTGGAAAATTCTGAATCAAATTCCCGGTGACTTGACCACTAAACAACCATACCTCCATACTTATCGGCAACTCACCCTTCCTCCCTGGCCTTCACCCTCTCCTTTATGTGGCATAAGTTTTCCTGCTCTTTGGTAGCAAGCAACCGGTGAGCGCTTTTGGTTTGAAAACGATGAGCTTCAATAAACTTAATCTGAATTTCATCAAATTGATTTTCCGAATTTACCATTCCAAAATTTACCCATTCTTCAAATAACAATTTCGATATGGGGTCAAATCCGTCCGTCCCCAAATAATAAAGGTCTGCATCGCACAAGATCTCTGCAAGAAGGCTATGTGGCAACTGTGGAATCCTGGTAGCCAAAATCATCTCATGAACTGAGGAAATAACATGATCTGAAACACCGTAGCTTTCCAATAGTGTTGAAGCGATTTTACAACTCTCTTCCTCATGACCGGAATAAACTTTAAGGAAGCCGGTGTCGTGCAACAGCGATGCTGTTTTCAGCAAATTAAGATGGGATGTACCGCTCAGGTTTTCCCTGAAAAATAATTCTTCAGACTTCTCCAAAACAATTTTGGTGTGTTCTATTGAGTGGTAGCTCAGGCGCTTGTCGAGGCCATTTAACATAGAATAGACTTTTTCAGAAAGGTCTGAAAACACAGATTCGCTTATCAAGGATATTTTATTTTATGACACGATATATTTCTTCCGGATTGCTTTTGTGTTTCAACGAAAACGATCCTTTGTATTCGCATTGAAAGAATTCTTTTATTTTTTCGTAAGATAATTTATTGATCAATATCTCCCCCGGCCCGGCTACACCCTGCAACCGTTGTGCCACATTCACCACATCGCCTATGACGGTATAATCCAACCTGCGGAGACTCGATGATCCGATATTTCCTGAAATCATTTCGCCACTGTTGATCCCAATAGAAACGTGAGGAGTGAACTTAATATTTTCAGAAAATGACGGACACTTTTCTATTTCTGCTACTACAGAGAGGCAGGCATCTACGGCCCGGTCAAGATGATAATCTCCTCTGAATACCGCCATTACTGCATCTCCGATAAATTTATCGATATGGCCATTTTGACCAATGATTTGTTTGACAATGATTTCAAAATAGTTATTGAGCAATTTCACCACATCGTCCGGTTTTTCACTCTCGCTAATGGAAGTAAATCCACAAATGTCAAGAAATGCCACAGTGCCTTCAATCGTTTCATTGGATGAAAGTGATTTTTCAAATTCTTTGCTGCTCATGAAATTCAGCACATTCTGATCGACATACATTTTCAGAATATTATTTTCCCGAACCGCTTCTAATGTATCCTTCATTTGCTGAACATCTTTAAGCGTTCTTTCCACTGTCACTTCCAGGTCTTCAAAATCAATAGGCTTTGTGACAAAATCAAAAGCTCCGAGGTTCATAGCTGCCCGGATATTTTGCATATCTCCATACGCAGAGATAATGACTGTACGCAACAGATTGTTTTGTTCATTTATTTTGGAAAGTAAAGTCAGCCCATCCATTTCGGGCATATTGATATCGCTCAAAATAATATCCACATCCTGATTTTCAGCAAGTTTTTCCAAAGCCGACCTCCCGTTTTCCGCAAATAAAAATTCATACTTTTTCTCACGGATTTTTTGCCTGAATTTTTGCTTGATCAGCATTTCCAGATCAGACTCATCATCAACTACCATAATCTTTGACATATCAATCTGCGCTTTTAAGTTTTTCTCTCAAGGTATTAAAATCAAGTGGCTTGGTCAGAAAATCATCTGCACCCAATTGCATGGCACTATCTCTGTTTTGCTGATCGCCGTAGGCTGTAATCATCATCACAATCGGAGGTGGAGCCGGATTTTCCTGCTTGATTACCTTCAACAAATCCAGCCCGCTCATTCCGGGCATATTGATATCTGAAAGAATCAAAACTGCTTCCTGCTTATGACCGTGAAGATAATCCAATGCTTCCTGCCCCGAGTAAGCAAATGAAAAGTTCATTTCGCCATTTCTGATTTCACGCCTGAATTTTTGCTCAAAAAGAAAACGAACATCATGTTCATCGTCAACTACTAATATTTTCATATTGATCTATTTAACTTATTGGAAGAATTATTTTGAATTGTGTGGACTCGCCGGGTACAGAGCTTACACTGAGTTCACCTCCATGCGCTTTGACAATATCATAGCTCAGGCTTAATCCCAAACCTGTACCTTTTCCGGTAGGTTTGGTAGTGAAGAACGGCTGAAATATTTTCTTTCGTATTTCTTCAGTAATGCCTCTGCCATTGTCCGACACATTGATTTGAATATTCTTTTCTGAGCGGATTGTTTCTATCCTGACCATGGGTAAATATCCTTCAATTTCTGCTTTACGTTTTTCATTCACTTCATAAAATGCATTTGTCAACAGATTCAGCAATACACGACCTATATCCTGTGGTACAATATTAACCTTACCTGCATTTTCGTCAAATTTAGTTTCCATTCCGGAATTGAACGATTTATCTTTTGCGCGCATCCCATGAAATGCCAGTCTCAGGTATTCATCGCATAGATTGTTGACGTCTGTCAATACCCTGGTATCACTGCTGCTTCTCGAATGTTGCAGCATACTCTTCACAATTCCGTCGGCTCTTTTTCCATGAAAAATAATCTTCTCTTCATTGCCCCGGATATTGGATGCAATATCCTTTACTTCTTCAAGATTCCCTTTACGAATCTCTTCATTCATTTCATCTATCAGATCAATGTTTACTTCGGAAAAATTATTGACAAAATTCAGCGGGTTTTGTATTTCATGTGCGATACCTGCGGTAAGCTCACCGAGAGAGGCCATCTTCTCTGACTGCACCAACTGTGTCTGCATCGTTTGCAAACTACGATAGGTCTCCGCATTATCAAGCGCCACAGCGGCATAGGTAGCCAGGCTTTCAAGAATATTAATGTGGTAATCATTATAGGCATTCGTATTAAAACTCTGCGCAGTGATGACACCCATACAATTTCCTTTATGAATAAGAGGCAGATAAATAATAGAACTGGCATGATTGCCCGCCACGGTATCCTCAATGTCCGAAATATATTCTTTATGTTCTTTCTCAAAATCATTGACAATAAATCTCTTCTTATTCCTGAAGCACCAGCACGCCGGCCGGTTAGGATCTTCCACATCATAGCTGTAAGGAGAAAGGGTGGTTCCATTTTCTTTGGTAGCAGGAAATTCCAACAGATTCCTTTCCTTATTATAGATACCCACCCCAAAAACAGACGCATCCATAAGTTTATTTACATGGCCATAGACTGTATTGATAATGCTTTTGAACGACAGGGAACCCGTAATATCTCTTCCCATTTCGCTGATAAGTTCTATATTTCTGCGACGTTCATTCTCAGCATCTGCATTCAGTTTAGCTTCTCTCACTTCCGAACGTTGCCTCTCACGAGCAATGACCCGGGCTTTTTGAATTCGCACCACCAACCACAACAACAGCGCAGCAAGCAAGGCGAACAGCGTATAGGCCCACCAGGTCATGTACCAGGGCGGGCGGATGGTAAAAGTATAAACAGCCGGTTTATTCCATTTCCCGTTTTTCCAACGACTGGCTACTTTGAAAGTATAATCTCCGGGAGGTAAATTCAGATAGGTCTCTGTTTCAGGTTTAATTGTTTTTGTCCATTTTTTATCTATCCCTTCCAGAATATACAAATAATAAATACTATCCAAACGGCCTTCACTTATTTCACCAAAATGAAACTGAATTACATTCTGATCGTAAGGCAAAGAGAGATTAACAGGCAGATAAAAGGGGCCACTCAGGCTGTCCCAGCGTATATCGCCACCGGTTGTATATCCGGCTGCCGAAAGAGATTTCAATTCCTTCTCCTGCAAAGAATCTCCCCTATGGAAAGTATCATGGTTTGTAAAAGAAAGTTCAGTACCCATCACAGAAATTCCCTTTACAACATCAAGTGCGGATGAAGTGTCTGCGCGAATACCATAGATAATAGAAAGTCCGTCGTCACCCCAAATATAATTTCCTCTTTTTGAGATGGCATCACTGGCATAGCTGTTTGTATTTTTTTTCAGGTTTTCAGAGTTGGCAAGTATAGATGTTTCCCATTTTTTATTTGCTGATGATTCAGGAGGTGTAATAATTGCCACTTTTTGATAAGTCCCTACCAGTACCCTACCTTTGAATTCCAACGCAGAATAAATAAGGTTATTGGGAAGACCTTCATTTGTAGCAAAGTGAGTGAGGGTATTGTTAGGGATATCCACCATAAACAATCCATATTGAGTGTTTCCGCTACTTCCATAAATCCAAAGTCGCTTTTTACTGTCAAGCATTAAACCCTTGTAAGTAAAACTATTTATTAATTCATTCTTCTTTATAGTTTGAATCGTATTTTTCTTTGTATCTATTATGGCGGGCCCCCCATCCACAGGCACGATAACAACCTTATTGTTACCAATGTTCAATGATTGAACAATTGTATTTCCGTTGAGACCTCCTTTGGTGTCAACCTGCATGAATACATGATTGGTTGCGTCGTATTTGATAATACCGGCAGAGTTCCCTACAATCCACTCGTTGCCGTCATTATCCGCCATAAGTGAATAAACTGAATCGGTAATCAGACCATCTTTTTTGTTAACCCTTAGTAATTCATTTTTTTCAGGGTCAAAAATATTATATCCGTCATTGGTAGTAATCACTACTTTCCCCTGCTGTTCAGTGACGGATTGAATACTTGGGTTCGCAAGTCCGTCTTTAATATTTAGTTTAAAGTATCTGCTCCTGAATGTATCCACCACAAATAATCCGGAATCGGTACCTACCCATAAATTTCCTCTTGAATCTTCTGTGGTGGACAGGATGGATGTATTTCCGAAAGGATGGACAGTCTTTCCGAATTGATCAATTGAATAAAGGGAATGGGAACCATTACCCGTGACGCCTGCAAAGACAATTTGCCCTGTTTTGTACTCAACCATATCTGTTACAAGGCCGTTGGATATCCCTTTGACCTGGCCGGTATTTCTAAAGGTGAGGTTATCCGGGTTAAGAATACCCGGACCATCCTGATTACAACTCCACAACAATCCTGTATTATCAAATAGTAACCTGAAAGAAAATATTCCTCCGCCTCTATTTACTACATAATGAGTAATGATTCCTTCATTTGCAGAAATGACGTCTGTGCCAAAAGCTGTTGCCAACCATATCCGCCCTTTTTTGTCGGCAGTAATTGCAGAGACAGTATCTCCTATTAATCCGTTTGATCTGTTGACCTGATATACTTTTTTCTCTGAATTGTCAATGATTTCAATCCCATTCCTGGAGCCATACCAAACCCGGTTTTCCTTGTCCAGATACGGATAATAATAGCGGCTGCTTTTGAAACCTGCGTCAGCACCCAGCATCCGATATTTCATATCCTTTGTGTTTATCATCAAAGGCGGAGAGGTGGATGCACCTGAAATCCAGATATTACCTGTCTTATCCATTATCATAAAGGCTAAACTACCAATATTAAATCCTGGTAAAGACCGTTCTACCTTTTTATTCTTAAAGTCGATTTTTACGACAACAGTTTTCGTTTGATTTGTCACATCAAATGTCCACAGATTCCCTTCCCTGTCTAAGAATATCCCATCTGCAACAAATCCCGGCAACACATTCGTCAGGTCAGTCCCGTCAATACTATAAATACCATTTGAAGTAGCCAGCCATAAAATACCGGCGCTGTTCAATTGCATTCCCCGGATGACCAGGTTTAATCGTGTAATTTGTTGCCATTCTCTGATGTCCATCGTAGCGGCTGCGATCCGGACATGTGGCTCTACCGGAACCGGTGAGGGTGGTTTGCGAAGCACCTGCGCTTTCATCTCCAATGAACGTGCCTCAATTTTATCAAGATCAAAGGCCCTTGACGGTAATGTTGAAAAATTAAAAGGTGAGGTAAATGGCTTTTCAGGCAGCGGCTTGAAAACTGAAGTGTCATAAGGAATACCTTTTATTTTAGAAAAATCCAGTGGAAATACAGCAGGCCTGATCGCCCCCTTTGCCAGCGTATCCCAGTGAAGTGGTGAAGATTCAGACAGGTCCAGCGGCACAGTTTCAGGTTGAGGATATTCTTTAAACACTTCTGGAGCAGGTACCTCGCCGGAGCGATGACAAGAAGTAAGAAGGATAATCGCAAAAAACAATAGCCCAATCACCTTCTTACATGAAATACATAAATCCATGGTTTATTTCAATTGTCCTTTACCAACATTTTTCAATTCAGAATAATTGGAAACCATTATTCAGATAATCTGTCTGAGTGTTTTCAGCGGAGGGCGCGGGTGTATTTCAAAAGGTATTCATAGCGTTTCAGTAACACGCATTCTCTATGTTGGAGATCAATTATTTGCATGAAGGTAGCAAAAGGTAATGATGAAAAACAGATTTTTTTATCCTCAGCAAACAATCTGACGGAATCAAGGTATAAGAGATACTTCTCCCGATTAATAAGGTTGGCATTTAACCCAACCTGCCCTGATAAACTTCTCCTCTCTCGCTATAAAGAATAATTTTCAGTGATTGGATTCAAAGAAATCAACTTTGTACCATGGCCCATGTATCCATTTTTGTCTCCAATATCCCAGTCGGCATACATCCCATTTTCCAACCGCAGTGATTTCAATTATTCTGAAAAGAAAATCAATTTCAATTTTTGGCCTGTGTCAGTATTTACCTGAATCATCTGTATGTGATAGCCTCACCGAATGTTTCATTCCCTCTGTTCCGGAAATTTTTCTTTCTCTGAAGGCAAACAACCAAAATATGTTTTAAATACCCTGCTAAAATAAGAGGGTTCTTCAAATCCCACTTCCCAGGAAACTTCAGACACCGTAGCGGCATTTTCCCGAAGTAATATCAATGCTCGCTGCATACGGATGGAGCGGATAAACTTTTGTGGTGATTGATCGATGATAGCTTTTAGTTTCCGGCTGAGTTGAGACACACTCATATTCATTTCACTTGCTAATCGGGTGACTGAAAATCCAACATCATTGATATGGCTTTCTACAGAAGACATCAGCTTTTCCATAAATATCTGATCCATTGAGGTAACAGTAATCTCACTCGGTTTTACAACCAACTTATCACTGAATTTTGCTCTTAGTTTTTTGCGTAGCTCTATCAGCTTCCTCACACGGATATTCAGTTCATGCGAATTAAAAGGCTTGACCAGATAAGCGTCAGCGCCATGTTCCAGCCCGGTCATCTTATCACTTTCTTCAGCTTTTGCTGTAAGCAAAATAACAGGAATATGACTGGTCAGATTATCGGTCTTTAATTTTTCACACAATTCAAAACCATCCATTCCGGGCATCATTACGTCACTGATCACCAAATCCGGAATCAGACCTTGTGCCATTTGCAGACCTTCAGTGCCGTTGGAGGCTTCAAGGATTGAATAGCAATTTTCCAATTTCCCCCGGATGTACCTTCTGACATCCGGATGATCTTCCACAATCAGAACAATATCCCCGGATTTATCTCTACCAATATGAGTTTCCGTTTCAGGCGCTTCATAAGTTACTGAAGGAGAAACAGGTTGAGTGACTCGAACAATATCCGATGTTTTTTCTGTAAAAATCTGATTATTGAAAGGGAGATAACAATAAAAGGTAGTTCCTTTACCCGGTTCACTCTCCACCGTAACTTCCCCATGCAGCAGATCGACCAATTCCTTTAACAAGGACAATCCCACACCGCTGCCTTCATAATGTCTTTCATCAGAATCATCGGCCTGATAAAACCTGTGGAAAACATGAGATAATTTTTCCTTTGGAATTCCAATGCCTGTATCACTGACTGACAATTCAAGAAAATCACTTCTTCTTACTGCAGTTTTCAAACTCACAGTGATTGTGCCCTGTTCTCCGGTGAATTTAAAGGCATTCGACAACAAATTGTTTAATATCTTTTCAATCATGTCCTCGTCAAAATAAAACTTCGTATCGCCCTGTTCGATTTTCTCCCTTAATTCCGCACTCACATTAAGTTGCAGATCAATATTCTTTCTCTCTGCCAATGAATAAAAATTATGAACGATTTGTTCTGCATAAGGAAGAATGTCTTCTCTCGATGTATTGATGCGGTATCTCCTGGCATCAAGCTTTGACAAATCAAGTAATTGATTGATCAGCTCCAATAATCTTCTTGAATTGCGATGTACCTCCGGCAATATTTTCTTAAACTGATCGGCATTGCCGGTTTTTAAAAGATCTTCTACCGGGCCCATAATCAGGGTGAGCGGCGTTCTGAACTCGTGAGAAATATTTGCAAAAAAGCGGGATTTTAAATGATCAAGTTCTTTGAGCTTTTGAGATTCCACATGTTCTACCTGAAGCCTGTTGCGTAGCTTCAACCTCTTCAATTCATATCTGCGAAAGAAGTAAAGTACAGCGATAGCCAATAGGGAATAAATCAGGTATGCCCACCATGTCCGCCACCACGGCGGAAGGATGATCAGACTCAAGGAGATCCCTTTTTCATTCCAGGCCCCATCCATACTACCTGCTTTCACACGGAGGATATAATTGCCCGGGGCCAGATTGCTGAATGTAATCAGCCGGTTGTTTCCCATCTGTATCCAACTTTTGTCGGATGGTTCCAATTTATAGGCATAAAGCTGCTTTTCGGGATTGGAAAAATCTAATGCAGCTACCTGAAAGCTAATAAGATTATCACTGTAGGGTAATACAATTTTTTTCGTTTCACCGATAGCGTTAGTTAGCGGAGAATTTTTATTATTCACTGTCACCGGTTTATTAAACAGGTTAAAGCCAGTAAAAGCCAATGGTGGTATATAATCGTTACTACCGATATTGGCGGGTATAAAAGCATTGAATCCCGAGATGCCACCGAAGTAAAGTTTACCATCCCTGCTTTTATAAAAGGCTCCGGAATTGAACTCATTGCTTTGCAACCCGGATTTTGCATCATAATTGGTAAATGTTTGAGAAGAAGGATCGAATCTTGAAATTCCTTTATTGGTACTCATCCATAAATTCCCTTTTTCGTCTGCCAGAATCCCGTAAACCACATTATTGGGCAACCCGTTTTTTTCAGTATAATGGGTAAATTTTTTTGTGTGAAGATCCATTTTGTTCAGGCCACCACCGGTGGTTGAAATCCAAAGGTATTTTTGCGGATACTTAGGATCGGGCAATACACAACTGACTGCGTCAAAGCTAAGACTGGTGGGGTCTGAGGATTTGGTAGTGTATCTTGTAAATTTTTTGGAGGTGGAATCAAAATACAACAATCCGTTGCCGGTACCTAACCAAAAGTTTCCTTCAGGAGTTTGATAAATATCGCCATAAGTAGATTCAGAAAAAGGATTCACAGTGCGGTTGTCAAAAAAATAATGCGTGAATGCCTTTTGATTGATATTAAAAGCACTCAGAGAATAGGGAGTCAGACACCAGATATTCCCAATTTTATCCTTGAATAATTTATAAATCCGATTGTCTTGCTGAATCCCTGTACTGTAATTTTTGACAATGTTTTTCTCGTAGTCGAAATAGGTTAATCCATAGTTGGAAGCAATCCAACAACTTTCTGAGTCGCCAGCCGCTATATGATAAAACATGTAGGAGCCATTGCGATTGCCATCAATAAAAACCGGCTTCATCAGATGTGTTGACTTATCTGCCATCATAAGAAGCGATTGCGTACCGATAAATAAATACTTCCTGGTATCCAGAAAACTTCGTGCACTCAAACTTTCAGTTCTTATTTTCCCATCAGCCGTATGGTATTCCGGCATCGGGAATAAAGTGGCACGGGTATCAAACTTACTCAATCCCATCCCGCTACTACCCAGCCAGAGGCAGCCCGACCGATCCTGATAAACGGAAAGCATACTTCCGGATAAAAGGCTTTTGCTGTCTGCCGGATCATGAAGAATCAATTGCAGGGTATAATTTTCTGTATCAAAAATTCCTGCTCCGGACAAAAATCCAACCAACAGGGCATTCACAAGTTTCCCCTCCTTCATAAAGGATACCCTGGTGATAGAGCGGATATTTCCACCGGCAAGACCCGGCATTAAAGCATCGAAATAAACCAACCTCCCTTTTTCCCGATCAACCAGAAAAATACCGCTGCCCGTACCAAACCAGATACGATGTTTTTCATCCTCTGCATACCTGCCGCTTATAGATTTCAAAGATCCCCACGGCCGGACAACAGACTCATCCAAACTAAATTTTGCGCCACCGGGAATGAGCTGTTTTCCAGGAGTGTAAATGGGAAATTCAGGTGTGGCAAAATGAATTTTCTCTGTACCAATTTTCCCATATTGAAAGAATCCATTGATGGTGGATATCCATAACCCACCCTTCTTGTCTGCAAAAACATCGAGAATAAAATTGTCATTAATACTGGCACTGTCATCAGGATTGTGCAGATAATGAAAGACACGTTTGGGAATACCGGATAAATTATCATTCTCAAATATCAATTGAAAAACGCCATTGCCATAGGTACCCACCCAGATATTCCCGGACAAATCTTCTGTAATGGAAACAATATTCCCCTGATTGGTATTGCCTTTCAGAAAGTGTTTAAAACAATTTTTCCTGTTGTCATAGAGATCGAGATTGCCATTCATAGTACCCACCCAAAGCCTGCCTCTGGAATCAGATAACAATGCAGAAATACTACTGCCGGCAATGGAATTGGAATCAAACGGGTCGTGATGAAAGGTCTTAAATTCATACCCGTCAAAACGATTGAGTCCGTCTTTTGTACCAAACCACATAAAGCCGGTTTTGTCCTGAGTGATTGAATAAACCAGATTTTGAGACAAGCCATTGTTGATGGTGAATTGAGAGAATCTGGGGTTGATAAATTGTTGCGATCGCGCAGGGATTGACAATAAAGATAAAAGCAACCATAAAATGGCTGTCTGTCGAGCTTTTAACAGTGGTAACTTAAACGTATTTCCAATTCTCATGAAATTGGTAGTTATTCCCTGGTAGGTAAACAAACTATTTACTTGCCGTATAAGAAGGGTAACCCAAACTTACGAATTCCTGAAGTACCTGAAATTTATGTAGTCTTCTGGGGATAAATATGAGACCCTTATTATCGGTTTAAGTTTTAGTTGGTTGCCGTCCATGTGTGGAAGGTATTGTTCAGGCATTCAAATGAATAATGAACTCAGTACCCTCACCTTCTCTGCTCTCCACTTTTATTTCACCTCCATGTGCATTCACTATTTCATAGCTCAGACTCAATCCCAGGCCGGTTCCTTGTCCTGTGGGTTTGGTAGTAAAAAAAGGCTGAAAGATTTTGTCTTTTATTTTTTCGGGAATACCAGTGCCGTTGTCTTTGACGGTGATGATGGCCTCACCCCCAACCCCTCTCCCCGGGAGAGGGGAGTACATTGTAGAAACGGTGACGGTGGGGACGTAGCCGTCGGCTGAGCCTGCCGAAGCCCGGCTACGCTCAGCACAGGTACTTCGGCTACGCTCAGCACAGGCATAAAATGCATTATTAAATAAATTCAGCATTACTCTTCCAATAGCCTGTGGTACAATATTGATTTTACCGGCACCGGTATAATCTGCAGAAAGTGCTTTATCAAAATCAGTCTTTATTTCAATTTCAGGAAGACTGGTATGGGAAACTTCATTTCTTGTTTTCATTGCCTGATAACTTAACCGCAGTTGTTCTTCTATCAAGGCATTGATATCCGTTGGCTCTTTCTTGCCGCTGCTAATTCTGGAATGTTCCAGCATGCTGGTCACAATAGCTTGTGCACGCTTACCATGGTGGCTTATTTTCTCTGAATTTGCTCCAAAATCATTTAATAGTTCGTTTTCCAGTTCTTCATCTCTTTCTTCTTTTGGCTTTGCACGTTCTTCTTTCAACTCTTCAATAAGTTCTCCATTCAATTCAGAAAAGTTATTTACAAAATTCAACGGGTTCTGAATTTCATGGGCAATGCCTGCAGTGACCTCTCCGAGTGAAGCCATCTTCTCCGACATTACCAATTGCTTTTGGGTTGCCTTCAGATCTTTCAGAGACTGGTTTAATTGATCAGTGCGGATATTTACTTTTTCTTCCAAAATTTTATTTAGTCTTCGCAGCCTTCGGGATCTCAGATAAATAATTCCCCATACAACAGCGATCAGGAGCGTACTGAATAATGCAATTGCCCACCAGGTAGTCCACCAGGGAGGATGAATAACGATCTTCAAAGTCTTTTCGTTCCACACCGCGTTATTTGTGACCGCCCTGATTTTCAGCAAATAATGACCGGGGGGCAGGCTGAAAAAGGAAACCTGCGAAGTATTTCCCAGATCATGCCAGAGGTTATCGTACCCCTGCATGATATAGGAGTAATTGACAGAATCCGGATTCATAAAATGCAATGCCTGAAAACCAAATGAAAAAGAATTCTGATCATACTTTAATGATATTTCTTTTGTTTGAGAAAGGGGAAGAAGAAGGAGTTTCCCGCTGCCGGGTTTTATTTCCCGGTTCTTCAATCGGAAATCAGTAAAGTAAATAGCAGGAAGCACTACATTCCCTTGCAGTTGTCCGGGAAAAAATGCATAATATCCACCCTGGTCACCAATAAATAATTGTCCGTCTTTCGATTTGTAACTGAATTCTGCCAGGAATTGATTTGGATGTATTCCTTCATCAGTACCGAATTTAAATAACCGGTTTCGCCCGTCGTTGATGCGATATAAAGCATCCGATGTAGTTATCCAGAGTTGGTGGTCATTGTCTTCTGTTATATTCAATACACTGTTCACCGTTTTACGAGTACCCGGATTTCTATAAAGTGCAAAACTATCCTGAAGTCTGTCATAGAAAAAGAGACCATCACCAGCTCCTGCCCAAATGATATTCCTGTGATCTATAAAAACACTTTTTATTGTTGAGTTGGGAAGGTAATGTGTCCATCTGCCTGTTTGCTCATCAAGCCTGTTGAGCCCTCGGATTGTAGCAGCCCACAAATGATTTGTTTCTTCCACCATACTGATCACCAGATTATTGCTTATGCTGGTACTGTCGTCAGGAATATTACGGTAATGAATAAATGATTTTCGGGATTCTTCCAATTTGTCCAGCCCTCCGGCTGTGGCCACCCATAAAATATTCCGGCTGTCTTTAAACAGACACAGTACATTGCCATTACTCAGGCTTTGCGGGTCATTATCATTATGTGTATAGTGCAAACAATTGTGGGTGGTGGTATTAAACTTGTCAAGTCCGCCTCCATTTGTACCAAGCCACAGATTACCGGCTCCATCAGACAGGATATCATAAATTCCGTCAACACTTATGCTTTGTGGGTTTTTCGGATCATGGGTAAATACCGTTTCTCTACCGTCAGGGAATTTCTCTAAAAGACCGTTGTCTGTGGCTATCCACAATACGCCTGAGGCGTCTTTAGAAAAGGAATTGGCGCTTTGTTGCTTCACAGGAAAATAAGGAACAGTTTTATGCAAAGGATTGATTACATACAGCCCGCCAAGTGTAGTACCCATCCAGAAAAGCCCGTTCTTTGACAGCAATGTACACGAAGGCTGAGTAGTCATCGAATCCCTGCGAAAACCATTGTATGGGTACACCCGGTCATTTTTTACATCCCGGCTGTAGTGTATTGTTTTTTTTGAGGCAGGATTGTAGCAGTTTATTCCTGCTGCATAGGCACCAATCCATAATGAACCAGCCGCATCTTCACTGATAATGGTAACCGGATCAGCATATCTGTTATTCAGTGGCGGAGGTGCCGGCTTATCAGAATTTGAGGAATCATAATAATAGTGTGTAAACTCGCCTGTCTTCCTGTCAAGCGTCAGAAGTCCTGCTTCATAAGTTCCAATCCAAAGATTTCTCCTGCTGTCTTCAAAAATTACAGAAATACTATTGCTGCAGATATTTTGACCAGCATTTTTGCAAGGGAAAAAATTGGTGAATTTCCCTGAACGGGGAATAAACAGATTCAGGCCATAATCAGTACCAATCCATATTCTACCCTCATGATCCATATATAAAGTCTGCACCAGATCATTACTCAGGGTGGATGGATTATTCTTTTCATGAAAGAACCGGACAAACTTTCCTGTGCCGGGGTTTAACTTATTCAGGCCATCACTCGTGCCTATCCAAAGGTTTCCCTCTTTATCCTTTACAAGGGATTTGACAAAATCGCAGGAAAGGCTGCCCTTTTCTTTTGCATGATAACGGTAATGGGTAAACGTTTCTGCAACCGGATCAAAACGGTCGAGCCCCTCTCCCCACGTGCCAATCCAAATCATCCCTTTTGAATCAATAACCAGTGAGGTGACACTATTCTCTGCCAATGAATTACTGTCATGAGGATCGTGCATAAAGGAGTTTATTCCTTTCCCGTCAAATCGATGAAGTCCACCACCACCAATATTAGTATTACAGCCAAACCAGATGTAGCCCTCGCTGTCTTCTGCCAGGCTGGTAATACCTCCATAAAGGTTTTTTACGTTTGCAGCAGTAGTAAAAGATTGTGATTGTGCCCATCCTGCCTGTGGCAGGATGAGAAGTATGCAAAGACCAATGAGATATCGAAATTCAGGTTTCAAGTTCTTAAAAAATAATTTTTAGAAATTCAAACTCTATCTCCCTATTATAATAAGTCATTCATATTCATATTAATAGTCCTTTACTTAAGAAATATTACTGAAACGCTATTGGGAAAATTAATATCCGGATACCTTTTGTCAACATTTCACACTATTAATTTATTTTAAAGCTACTTTAATATTATTTACAAATGAGCGCTTTCACCCATACTCTTCTATCAGAATGTATGAAAGAGAATATATCTATCAAAGGTTTTTGGCTCTGACAAAAGCTTATTAGCCTTTACTTATCTGTTCATCTTTTTTTAACCGGGTATCAGCCCATACGTCCATTTTCTCTTCCAAAATTTTCAGAGGCATACAACCGTCTTTCAACAATTCGTTATGAAAATCTGATATGCTAAATTGATTACCCAACTCTTTTTCATATTTGTTTCGCAGCTCTCTGATTTTTAACTGACCAACTTTATATGAAAGCGCCTGTCCCGGGATAGCCATATATCGTTCTATCTCTGCTGTAGCTCCTTCTTCAGATATTTGCTCATGGTCCATCATATATTTTATGGCTTCCTCACGACTCATATTTTTTGTATGGATTGCCACATCTACTACCAGTCGTATTGCCCTATGCATTTCATCTCCCAGAGCCCCTATATACTGATAGGGATCAGTATAAAGTCCCAGTTCTTTTCCGAGAGATTCGCAATAGAGTGCATAACCCTCTCCATAAGCTCCATACCAGCTAAAACGTCGAAACTTAGGCAACAAAGTATCTTCCTGTTGTAATGAAATCTGGTAATGATGCCCCGGAATGGCCTCATGCAGAAACAGGGATTCCATTCCTGAGGTAATGTTGAACCTGGTAGCATCTAAAATAGGAACATAAAATATACCCGGTCGACTTCCGTCGGGTGTCCCCGGATTGTATTCTGCACTGGCTGAAGCCGCCCGAAAAGATTCCGTCTGTCTAATCTCAAAAGGAGTTTTAGGAACATGCCTAAACATTATTTTCAAATTTGGCTCCATCTTTTTATGAATTGATTCAAAGGCATCAAGTACCTGTTGTGGAGTCTTAAATGGCATGAACTTTTTATCTGTTTTTAAATAATGGAAAAATGCTTTCAAATCACCCTTGAATCCAACTGCATTTTTTATACTGTCCATGATAGATGTAATACGGGCTACTTCTGAGAGACCCGTCTGATATATCTGCTCCGGTGTTTCGTCGGTGGTTGTCCAATACTTTACATAATAATCGTACATCGCCTTACCTCCAGGAATGGAGGAAATACCGGAGGTAAGCCGTGCCTTAGGTAAATAACTATTCTGTAAAAAATCTCTCAACTTTCTGAATGTGGGTACTATTTCAGAAATAATGGCTTGCTTGTAATCGGCTGCTATCCTCGCTCTGTCTGATTCAGAAATACCTTCCGGAAATTTTGTAACAGGTTTATAAAACAAACTTTTGGCAGGGTCGGATACTACCATACTTTCCATTTGAGGAATCATTTTAACTACCAAAGCTTTTGGTAATATCACGCCAGCCGCCATTCCCTGCCGGAAGTTGCCGATAGCAGAATCAGCCCATACTGTAAATCCTTTAACTCTACCCAGCCAGTTGTCATAATCCTTTACTGTTTTGAATGGCTGCATACCTGATCCTGAACCTAATTGGCCAAACATTAATGGTAATCCCACAAATTGATTAAAAGGCATCATCCACGTATTCAATTTCAGTCCATTCAATTGGCTGTTCATTTCATAGACAAAAATGTCGTAGCTGATCTTATTTTCAGCACTTAGCTTATCCCTGTCATACTTTCTAATTTCATCCAGGTATGTCTGGTAAAAATTCTTCAGTGAGTCTCTGAAGGCTTTTGTCTGATCATTGGGCAACTGATCATTATAACGATTATCTCCATTTGCAGTGGCCTGCAGTGGAAAAAGTTTTGCATTTTCTTCCCAATACCTGGCAAAAAGCAAATTCAGATCTTTATTAATCCCAGAATCCACTGATGTATGCGAGTTACCGGAATTACTTTGTTGATTGCAAGAGGCCATACTGAAAGTTAATAACACGAAGGCACATAAGAAAAGTGCTTTTATAATTTTTATCATTTGTAAGTTTTTGAAAATATTAATGAAGTTTCAATTTACTATTATATACAGTTATTTTGTAGTTTCAATAAATCTCCTTCCATAAAAGCAACCATTTGCTTAATCATGAAGCTAATAATTCCCGGAATCATCAAAATGATGCTTTTTGAAATTATTAATGAAGCAGGATGGTTGGTATTATTGTGCAAATGCCAGCTAACGGAAAATGCAAAATGATACTTTTGGGTTTTGAAATTAAAATTCATTTCCGAAAGCTTACCCGTCTTCTTGATTTTCATGATCCAAAGTTTTGATTCCTTTGATGAATCATCAATTTGTTGAACCTTCATTAAGCCCTAATGCAGTTAATTGTGGATCAGTAAATAGTCTTACAAAAGAGTTCTGGACAGAAGCAAATATACATGGCAGAATGCGAAGTACATTTGTATTTTTCGTACAAAATATTGGAATTTTCGAGCATTTGAACTTTCCCGATGCCCATTAAAGACCAGAGAAACATCCAACAAGGTATTATACCAACAATCAGAGTTAAATGTGAACTTTGATATAAAAACACTTCCAAAATAGAGGCTGCAGATTCTAAGGTGATTGCTTCCAATGAAAAACAATTAAAACATGTTGCCAGTCACCTGTAAATCTGTATATCAGTTTACAGGTAACCTAATTATGAACTCTGTTCCCTCTCCTTCTTCACTTTCCACTTTAATTGTTCCATTATGTTCTTTGGTAATAATATCATAGCTCAAACTCAATCCCAATCCTGTTCCGCTGCCCGTAGGTTTGGTCGTGAAAAAGGGTTGGAATATTTTGTCTTTGATTTTTTCTGGAATGCCGTTGCCGTTGTCTCTGACGGTGATGATGGCCTCACCCCGGCCCTCTCCGGAGGAGAGGGAGTATTTTCGGGTGACTACGGTGACGGTGGGGACGTAGCCGTCGGCTGAGTCTGCCGAAGCCCGGCTTCGCTCAGCGCAGGTACTTCGGCTACGCTCAGCACAGGCATAATATGCATTGTTGAAAAGATTCAGCAATACTCTTCCAATATCCTGCGGAACAACATTTATTTTTTCTAATGTTTCATCAAAGTGAGTTTCCAATGTGCAGTTGAAAGATTTACCCTTTGCTCTCATACCGTGATATGCCAATCTTAAATATTCATCTGCCAATTTATTGATGTCAGTTGGCTCTTTCTCACCTGTACTGGTTCGTGAATGTTCCAGCATGCCTTTTACTATAGCATCGGCGCGTTTGCCGTGGTGGTTTATTTTTTCAGAGTTATCTATTATATCATCGGCGATTTCATTTGCTGATTGCATATTACCGGTTGCCAATTCTGACTTTAATTCTCCGGCTAATTCTTTGTTTATCTCCGAAAAATTATTCACGAAATTCAACGGGTTTTGTATTTCATGAGCAATGCCTGCTGTCAGTTCTCCAAGCGACGCCATTTTTTCGGATTGGATGAGCTGGGATTGGGTGGATTTTAATTCGGATAAAGCAGTTTGTATTTCTTCTTTTTGTTTGCTGAGAAGAATGTTTGCTTTTCGTTTATTACGAACATTTCTTAATAATAAAAATGCAACGATCAGAAAAACCAAAATGATGGCAGCAAGAATGTAAAACTTTATTTTAGTGGCATATTGTTGCTGTGCATCTTTTTTTGCCTGTTCCAACTGTTGCTGCTGAAGGGTTTCATTAAAAGCAAAGTTTTGTGCCTGTGTAATTTTTGCCTGGTTGTATAAACTGTCTTTTAATATACCGAAGCTATGCTCATATTTATAGTCGCTGTCGTATTGATGACGGTTACTGTATATTGTGGAAAGCAATGAATAAACTTCCTGCTGGGCCTCGGGTGCATCAATAGTTTGTACATTGTTCAGCGCATGTCTGCCATAAGATAATGCTGAATCTGATTCACCCCTTTTGAGAAACACTTTAGCTATAGCTGTTTCAGCATGTACGACTCCGTCAAAACGCCCACCATTTATGGCATAAGGAATACATTTTTTAAAATAGAATAAAGCCAAACTATCATTGTCAATCTTCAGATAATAATTGCCAAGTCCGGAAGTAGCTAATGAGAGCAATGATGGCTTTTTAATCTTTTTAGCGCCTTCGTACACCAATAGCAGGTAATATAACGTGGAATCCTGCATGTTCAAATCTGAATAAGCCATAGCCATTACGTTGTTTGCAATCCAGATTAAAGTTTTCCTGTCTGCCCAGCCATTAACAGGTACCAATGGCGCTAATGATGCCAATTGCTTTTCATATTCTAATTGTTTCTTTTTATCTCCCATCCTTCCATATATCCATCCAATGACTCTTGTTTGTAAAAAGAAGGTTTCCATGTCATGGAATTTTCCTGCCATCTTCAAATTATATAAAGACAGTTTGAGCCCTTCGGGATAATTACCGGTTTGAAACAAATAATTTGTCATGTTAAACCTGGCTTTTATTTCTCCTTTTGGATAATTTGTTTTTTGCGACAATTCCAACGCCTGCTGTGAATACCAAAATGATGAATCATTTCTTAATCTTCCGAAGCCGAACCTGCCACCCAGTTCATTAAGCAAATTCACTTTTCCGGTGTCTGTTTTCTCTTTTGCAAGAAGAGTCTTCAGGCTATCCACACGCCTGTTCTGTGCCTGAATGTGCAATAAAGAAATAATAAAAAGTGAGGTAATAATAATCCTTTTCATCCGTATGCTTTTGTGTGTCATTTAATTTGGTTGTTACCTCTTGTCATTAAACTATCTTGATTTTTTTCACCGGTTAATCATATATTTTCTCACATCCAAATGCATATCTTCCATCATCTTTACCCAACTGTCTTCGTCCATACCGGCAGCGGCAATCCAATCTTCATCACTGATAGCGGCTCTCCAACTGAGTGCTGGCGCACTATCGGGTCCGGCAGGATTGCGGAACTTACGGCTGCTGCCATTCACAATTTCACTGATGACTCCGGCTACTACTTCCGGAGGGACGTGATGGTCACGGGCGGCAGAAAAGAAGGCAACACACCGCTCTAAATTTGGATAGCGGGTTTCCCTAAGTTCGCTTTTGGCTTTGTCCTGTAGCGGAGTATCAATCACACCCGGCTCTACCACCGCTACGCGAATACCAAATGGCAAAACCTCCATCGCCAGACATTCGCTGAATGCTTCCAATGCCGCTTTGGATGCAGAATATGGAGCATTAAAATAATTGAAAACACGGCCACCCACGGAGGATATGTTGATGACACATCCACTCCTTTGGCGGTGCATGTGGGGCAGCACCGCCTTGGTACATCGCACTGCTCCCACGTAGTTGGTGTCCATTTCGCTGATGAAACTTTCAATGGGACGTTCCTCTACCGGTCCTATCCTGCCTATACCCGCATTGTTGATGAGCACATCTATTTTGTCGGTGTGATACAGCACCTGGGCAATGGCACTTTTAACCGAATCATCACGAGTAACATCTAAGGGTAAAATAATAATGGGCAGATTTTTATTATCAGCAAAATCCTGCAGTTCCGGTTGTTGTGACAGATGCCGCATAGTGGCGAAAACCACATGATTTTGTCGGGCAAGCATAATAGCCGTGGCAAAACCAATCCCACTGCTGCATCCGGTAATGATAATGTTGGACATTGCGATTTGTTTATGATTTTAAACCTATAAGGTTTTAGAAACCTTATAGGTTTATTAATTTGAATTGGCATCCTTTATATTTGGCAACGTCAGCATTCCCTCGGTGATTAAAAGTTTGTATGGTACCTAGGATAATGCCTTTTCATTTTATTTTTTTTACTTTAATCAATTCTTTCTTTTATAATAAGGGGTTGATAAGAGATTGCTCGTAAGAACATTAACGACAGTCGCGGTCTGACCTTTGGTGCTGACCGCAGCAGAATGCTATTTGCCCCCCACATCCTTTTTATTGAGCTTAAAAAATCTTACCGCATTGTTATAAAAGATATCGCGCTTCTGTGCTTCGGTAAGGAAGGGTGCATCCTGTACGGCTTTAACGGCCAGGCCTATTCCCTGTGGCCAGTTCATCTCATCGGAGCCGAACAGAATCCGTTTTTCGTAACCGGCGTCTATCAGTCTTTTCAGGTAATAATAAAATTCATCTCTTTTGGGAAAAATCCAATCTATGGCGGCAATGCCCACATGCAGTTGAGGAAAATCGTAAAGCATTTCCAGCATTTCGTCTATCATCGGGTAGCCAGCGTGCATCACATACAAGCGTAGTTTGGGATGTTTTATCAATACATCTTCTAAATAAAATGGATGCGTGAGGGATACTCTGAATCCCTTGAACATCGGTATATAGGCCGAACCTGCGGGCCCGGGCCCCATGTGAATACCCACCGGAATATCCATCTCCTCAGCCAGGGAATATAGCAGATCTAAAGAAGGGTCGTTTGCTGGCAATGTGGCGTACTGGGAAAGTAATTCGCCCATCGCATCCCATTTTTTATCTTTTATTTGCTGGCGCAATTGGTTCATATCCACATCCTTTGGCGACCATATTAATTTGCTGGGGAGGATTCTTTTGGGTTCTTTTTGTTTCAGAGATTGCAGGACCGAATCATCGCCACTGGCGATTGCATATATGTTGTATTTGTGCAAGGCTGCAATTAGTTGCCTTTCGTATTCAGCCTGAGATTTGGGTGCATACACATCCAGGTAATCCATCTTTGCCCCTGGGGTAATTTTGAAGGTATGAAAGTGCACATCAATAATTGGCGGTGGCAATTTTGAGTTTTCATTTTTTATTTGTGCTGTGGTAGCGATGCTGAAAAAAAGAAAAATAAAAAACAGAAGGTTGATTTTAGGGAGTTTCATGAGTTGTTATTTATTAATATGTTCTGCGTTAAAGGAATTTCAGTTGAAGGTTTGGCCGGGATAGGGTTTGGTTGGGAAACCCTACAGTGAGTATTCATGGCGGAGATTCTACGTTATTCCTCAGAATTGCATGTGTGATATATTTTTCCACCAGACTGAAATTGAGTTAGTAAGGTACGTGCTTGCAGAGGCCGGCACTTGTACTTTTCGTTCAAAAACCAGTAATTTTTGAGCATTTGTATGTTATGGAGAGATTATTAGGTGATTGAAAGCAAAAGGAATATAATTTGACGAATCACATTTTAGAATGATTTCTTTATTTGACCCTTTCAGGCCATTTCAACTCTACGCTTTTTTTTTCAATCCTTTCGGCTAAAGCCAATTGATTTTATTTCTTTATTCCACAGGCTAAAG